>NZ_JBNCMA010000045.1:0-201 GCF_049844955.1 Microbacterium sp. DT81.1 | reverse complement strand
GAGCCTGTCGAAGGGGCGAAGAACGAGGACGACGCCTCGACAAGCTCGGCGACCGGCGAATCGGTCCCTGAGCCTGTCGAAGGGGCGAAGAACGAGGACGACGCCTCGACAAGCTCGGCGACCCGCGAATCGGTCCCTGAGCCTGTCGAAGGGGCGAAGAACGAGGACGACGCCTCGACAAGCTCGGCGACCGGCGAATCG
>NZ_JBNCMA010000044.1:0-205 GCF_049844955.1 Microbacterium sp. DT81.1 | reverse complement strand
GCGGTCACATGCGCCACCGATGCGCGATATCGGCCACGCACCGTGTTGCGGGTCAGCTCCCGCGACACCGTCGACGGCGCCCGCCCAATTCGGGCTGCGATCGACCGCACCGACTCGCCCGCCGCGATACCGACCGCGATCTCCTCACGCTCCGCGAACGACAGATACCGGCCCTGCAGATTCCGGCCACGGCGCGGCCGCACCC
>NZ_JBNCMA010000043.1:0-212 GCF_049844955.1 Microbacterium sp. DT81.1 | reverse complement strand
GCGAATGCCACCGGAATCGTCCCCCAGCCCGGCGTCTGACGCACCAGCGCGATGTCGGTCAGACCGTTCCCGTTGAAATCACCGGTCACCAGTCGAACCCCCGGGGTGTTCGCCCAGGACCCGATGAAGTTCGGGGCGCCGCCGTTGGTGATGTCCCAGTTCCCGTCGCCGCGCGCGAATGCCACCGGAATCGTCCCCCAGCCCGGCGTCTG
>NZ_JBNCMA010000042.1:0-214 GCF_049844955.1 Microbacterium sp. DT81.1 | reverse complement strand
CAGGCAAAGCGAAGGTGCAGCGGCTCGCCGACCGGGTCTCGGGTGTGTTCGTCCCGATCGTGATCGTCCTGGCGATCTTGGCGTTCGTGGGGTGGCTGCTGGTCGGCGGGTCACTCGAGGTTGCGTTCACTGCGGCCGTGGCGACTCTGATCATCGCCTGCCCCTGCGCGTTGGGGTTGGCGACACCGACCGCGCTGCTGGTCGGCACCGGCCG
>NZ_JBNCMA010000041.1:0-216 GCF_049844955.1 Microbacterium sp. DT81.1 | reverse complement strand
CTTCTCCCCGGGGCGCACCAGCACCCGGTCGCCGACGATCAGCTGCGAGACCGGGACCAACTGTTCCACGCCGCCGATCAAGCGGGTGGCGTCCTTCGCACCGAGATGCAGCAACGCGCGGAGCGCCTCAGAGGAGGATTTCTTGGCGCGGGCTTCCGCGTATCGGCCGGCGAGGATGAACACCGTGACGAGGGCGGCGACTTCGAGGTAGATCTC
>NZ_JBNCMA010000040.1:0-244 GCF_049844955.1 Microbacterium sp. DT81.1 | reverse complement strand
CCGGCCCTGATCGCCCGTGCCGCTGTCCTTCCTCGACCACCTTCCCTTCTGGTTCTCTGCATCAGTCGCACCTGAGGCGTGCTGTCAGCCGACCCCGTTGCGGGTGGGCCCAGCATTCGCGCGCCCGGGCACCGGCTCGTGCGCCTCACATACGACTGAGGAGAACCAATGAAGAACCGTGCCGCGGCAACCGCCGCGATCACCCTGACCGCCCTGCTCGCCCTCGCTGGCTGCGCCAGCACCA
>NZ_JBNCMA010000039.1:0-253 GCF_049844955.1 Microbacterium sp. DT81.1 | reverse complement strand
CCGCGGCGGTACCGGCACCTATCGCGCCCGAGCCCACATCGACCGACACCCCTGCGGAAGACCCCGAGCTGGTGTCGCTGCGTCGCCGGCTGCTGATCAGTACCGCGTTGGCTGTGCCGGTCGCGCTGATGTCGATGATCCCGCTGCTGCAGTTCACGTACTGGCAGTGGCTGGCCTTGACGCTGACCGCCCCGGTGGCGGTGTGGGGGGCGTGGCCGTTCCACCGGGCCGCGTTCGTGAACGCCCGTCACGG
>NZ_JBNCMA010000038.1:0-254 GCF_049844955.1 Microbacterium sp. DT81.1 | reverse complement strand
TCACGGAGCAGGAGAACAGAAATGAACGGAACTACGCGCACCGTCGTCCTGGAAGTCGAGGGAGTCTCCTGGGCATCGTCGAAGTCGATCGTCGAATTGACGCTTCTCCGCCAACCCGGGGTAACGGATGTCGAGGCGAACCCGGTTTCCCAGACCGCAAACGTCTCCTACGACCCGCAGCTCACCTCACAAGCACAGCTGCGGCAGTGGATCATCGACTGCGGCTACCACTGCGCCGGGCAGTCCGTCCCCGA
>NZ_JBNCMA010000037.1:0-265 GCF_049844955.1 Microbacterium sp. DT81.1 | reverse complement strand
TGGACCGGGGCAACAACGCCGGGTGCCGTCTGGGAGACCGCCGGGCACGCCACCGGCACCGCGTCCGCGATCGCCGTCAGCTGGGAGGGGATCGTCGCGATCGCCGACGAGGGCGGAGTCCGCACCACATCCGACGCAGGGACCACCTGGCGAGTCGTCATCAGAACCGAGCCCACCTCATGAGCACACCGCATCGGCTTCACGGAGCAGGAGAACAGAAATGAACGGAACTACGCGCACCGTCGTCCTGGAAGTCGAGGGAGTC
>NZ_JBNCMA010000036.1:0-328 GCF_049844955.1 Microbacterium sp. DT81.1 | reverse complement strand
GTGCGACTGATGCAGAGAACCAGAAGGGAAGGTGGTCGAGGAAGGACAGCGGCACGGGCGATCAGGGCCGGGCCCGCCCGCAGCGCGGCCCCCCAGGTGATGCCCACGCGCGGAAGGAAGAGCAGCAGCGAGACGATCAGGAGCGCGAGGACGCAGGCCATCGCCAGCATGCTGGCGTGCCCGCCGCAGTCCGCGCAGTCCCCGTCGGTCGCCGGCTGGGTGGTGCCGTGGTCGGTGACGCCCACGCTGGCGGTGCCGTGGTCGGTGACGCCCACGCTGGCGGTGCCGTGCTCGTGCATCGCGGCCGCGGTTGACGGTGCGGCGGTCT
>NZ_JBNCMA010000035.1:0-342 GCF_049844955.1 Microbacterium sp. DT81.1 | reverse complement strand
CACCCTGACCGCCCTGCTCGCCCTCGCTGGCTGCGCCAGCACCACCAGCAGTGGCGGGATGGACAACATGCCCGGAATGGGCTCATCGGCATCGGCATCCCCGGCCGCCGACGTGAACAACGCCGACATGCAGTTCACGATGATGATGATCCCGCACCACGAACAAGCCGTCGAGATGGCCGACATGATCCTCGCCAAGGACGGCATCGACGAACGCGTCCTCACCCTCGCCGAGCAGATCAAAGCAGCCCAAGGACCCGAGATCGAGCTGATGGAGTCCTGGCTCGACGAGTGGGGCACCCCGATGGGGGACATGGACGGCATGGACCACGGGGGGATGAT
>NZ_JBNCMA010000034.1:0-395 GCF_049844955.1 Microbacterium sp. DT81.1 | reverse complement strand
GTGGCGACTCTGATCATCGCCTGCCCCTGCGCGTTGGGGTTGGCGACACCGACCGCGCTGCTGGTCGGCACCGGCCGCGGCTCGCAACTGGGGATCCTGATCCGCGGACCCCAGGTGCTTGAACAGACCCGCCAGGTCGACACCATCGTGCTGGACAAGACCGGCACCATCACTCACGGCACGATGACCGTCACCGCAGTCTCACCGGCACCCGGCGTTACCGCCGAGGATCTCCTGGCCACCGCGGCGGCGGCCGAGTGGGGCTCGGAGCACCCGGTCGCCCGCGCCATCGTGACCGCTGCCGACGGCATCCCGCCGCAGGCCGAGTCTTTCCTGTCCCATGCCGGGTTCGGTGTGCAGGCCGTCGTCGACGGCGCGCTCGTGGTCGCCGGACG
>NZ_JBNCMA010000033.1:0-473 GCF_049844955.1 Microbacterium sp. DT81.1 | reverse complement strand
GCCTCCGGAGACCTGCTCGTCGTGGTCGACGCGATCCGGCTGTCCCGCCGCACCCTGGGCACCATCAAGGGCAACCTTTTCTGGGCATTCGCGTACAACATCGCCGCGATCCCGATCGCAATGCTCGGCCTACTCAACCCCCTGGTCGCCGCGGCCGCGATGGCGCTCTCCTCGGTGTTCGTGGTCACCAACAGCCTCCGCCTGCGCAGCTTCCGCCCCCACCCCGCACCCGCCGTTACGGCGCCCGCGCGGGCCGACCGGACGATGCAGCCGGCCTGAGCCGGTCTACCCTGGACACGAGGGAGGTGACATGTCGATGATCGCTCTGGCACAACGTCTGCGCCCCGGCCCACGCGGGCTGGGCCACTCGGTCCTGCTGCTCATCGCTGTCACTGCCGCGATCATCGTCGGGCTGCTCGCGATGCACTCCCTGAACAGTCACACCGAGACCGCCGCACCGTCAACCGCGGCCG
>NZ_JBNCMA010000032.1:0-493 GCF_049844955.1 Microbacterium sp. DT81.1 | reverse complement strand
GGTGTGCGCGCCGACCAGCAGCGCCCCGTCCAGATCGAACGCGACATCGTGGACATGCGGAATGAGGGCGGGTGAGGCATCGCTGTCAGGGGACGCGGTGCACGCGGTAGCGGTCAGGGTAAGCGTCGCGGCGAGGGTGGCGACGGCGAGGGTGCGGGTGTGAGTGGTCATAGTGGCGTTCTCCGGAGACAGCGGGCCGGCCGTCGGGTGCGGCCGGCCCCTGCGGTCAGAGGGTCGCGAGGATGTCCTCCATGGTGGCGATCTCGGTTGTCTGCGAGGCGATGATGTTCTCGGCAAGGGTGATCACGTCGGGGTTCTGCCCGTTGTCGACTTCGTCTTGGGCCATCGCGATCGCGCCTTCGTGGTGGACGATCATCTGCTCCAGGAACAGGCGGGATGCCTCGGCCGCGGTGGCGTCCTCGAGGGCTTGCATGTCGGTGTCGGACATCATCCCCCCGTGGTCCATGCCGTCCATGTCCCCCATCGGGGTGCC
>NZ_JBNCMA010000031.1:0-500 GCF_049844955.1 Microbacterium sp. DT81.1 | reverse complement strand
GCAGCCGTAGCGCGATCCATAGGCCGCAGCGCCGGCACACGTATCCGGCGGTGCCGTGCAGCGCGTGGACTTTGCGTGGGGGCAGGGTTCGCCCGCAGCAGGAACATCGGACGGCCGCGTCAGTGTCCACGTGCGTCGATCGCTTCGATGAGCTGCTCGGTCGTGGGGAGTCCCGCCAGCCCGGTGGGAGTCAGATAGACCCGGCACGCGAGGTCCACGGTGCTCCCGCCACTGGGGAACAAGTCCTGGCCGTCGACCGTGATGGTCGGAGAACCCGCGAAGGGAACATGGGCTGCGTCCGCGGAGGTGCCGAGCAGTCGGTACGTGATGGTCGTCTCACCGAACCCGGTCGCATCCAACGCTTCGCGGAGGCGGCTCCCGGCTTCGATCCAACTTGGGCAGTCCTCGATGTGCAGGACCTCTATGTTCATTCCCTCATCCTCCGCCAGCGCCTTTCAATACCAAAGGGATCAGTGGCGATCAGCCCAAATTACCCTAGG
>NZ_JBNCMA010000030.1:0-599 GCF_049844955.1 Microbacterium sp. DT81.1 | reverse complement strand
GCCCTCATTCCGCATGTCCACGATGTCGCGTTCGATCTGGACGGGGCGCTGCTGGTCGGCGCGCACACCGGTGTCTACCGGGTCGACCTCACCACCGATGAGGTCTCCCTCGTCGGCAAGACCACATTCGATGCGATGGGACTCACCGTCCAGGGGGATACGATCCTCGCGTCCGGCCACCCTGACCCGGTCAACCAGGACCACACGTTCACAGCCCCCAACGTGGGCCTGGTCCGCTACAGCGAGGCCGGCTGGGAGCAGGTGTCGTTGGCAGGCGTCACCGACTTTCATATGCTCGCCACCACCCCCGCCGCACCCGAAATCCTCCTCGGGCTCCCCTCGGACCGGGCCGTCCTGGCGGAGAGTACCGATGCCGGGCAGACCTGGGCGGATCTTGTCCCGCTGACCGCCCGTGACATCAGCATCAACACCACACAGGCCGACATCGTCACCGCCACCACCCCAGACGGGCTGATGGTCAGCCGCGACGGCGGCACCACCTTCTCGCCTGTGCCGAACGCGCCCGCCCTGCTGGTCATCACGGCCGATCCGACGGTGGAGGAAGGGATCATCGGCGTCGACACCGACGGCACCATCTG
>NZ_JBNCMA010000029.1:0-614 GCF_049844955.1 Microbacterium sp. DT81.1 | reverse complement strand
GATTCGACCGCCGCGATCAGCTCCGCCGCCTCGACACCGTCGGCGCGGACGCGGGCTTTCTCGGTCGCGTAGTTGACGGTCGCCACAACGCCGGTGAGCTTGTTCAGTTTCCGTTCGATCCGCGTCGCGCAGGACGCGCACGTCATCCCGGAGATCTCGAGCTCCACATCGAGCGCACTCATGAAGGGCTGCCGGCGAGGGCGTACCCCGCCTCCTCCACCGCGGCGCGCACGCGTGTGGCATCGATCGGAGTGGCGCTGTGGATGGTCACACGCGAGGAGCCGCCCGCATTCAGATCGACCGACACGTTCTCGACCCCGTCAATCGCGGTGATCTCCTCGGTGACGCTCATCACGCAGTGCGAGCAGGTCATCCCGTCCACCAGAACATCCTGTGTGGTCGTCGACACGGCAACGCGCGTGTCGATGGCGGACGCGGTGGAGCAGCAGCTGCAGCCGGCGGCGGAATCGGTCAGGCCCAGGTCGGTGCGCTCGTTCGTGGTCATGATGGTGTCCTCTCGGTCGGGGGGGGGGGGGGGGGGGGGGGGTGTAGGCACCCCCAAGGCGGGCGAGCGGATCGGGTCCAAACAGGAAACACGCCCCCCCGCCCCCGCC
>NZ_JBNCMA010000028.1:0-687 GCF_049844955.1 Microbacterium sp. DT81.1 | reverse complement strand
CCGACGGTGCAGCTCGGCCCGCGCCGGATGATCCCCCGCGTCCCGTTGCTGTGTGCCTTCGGCGTGGACGCCTGAGCACGACAGGGCAGCGAGTGCGGCTCAGCGGGCCGACATCCGTCTGGTCATCTCGACGCAGGTCAACGTGCAACGCATGGATCACCCTTCGTGCGAGTTGGCTACGTCAAACGCGAGCACGTGCCCGCTGCAGTGAAGGTGGTGAAGCACTCGGGACAGGTGCCGTGATCCTTCTTCGGCACGTGACGTCCGAACGATGCTGCGAAAGCTAGGGGCTCCCTATCGAGGGAGGTAGTGGCAGGAACAGAAGCGGACCGGCGGGGATGAGCTGGCTTCCGTCGTAGCTCCTTCGAGCCACGGATTCCGTGAGCGTAGACGTTGGGGCTCCCCTGCTCGCGGTATCGGAGGTGAGCGATGATAGGGCCTTGTGCACAACCTTGCGGAGCGAGACAATTCCGCCACCCGAAGCCCTGAACACGGCACCGGTGAGGAGTCAGCGATGAACATTCGGCGCAGTACGGGAGTGGTCGCGGTGACCGTGTTTTTGCTAGCTGGCGTGTCGCCGCTTACGGCGGCGACAACGTCCGCGTCAGCGGTGGCGGTGCAAGCGAGGGGTATGCGGGATCTGGGCACCCTCGGTGGCCGGGAGAGCGACGGCGTTGACATCAACGT
>NZ_JBNCMA010000027.1:0-898 GCF_049844955.1 Microbacterium sp. DT81.1 | reverse complement strand
CCGTCGACGGTGTCGCGGGAGCTGACCCGCAACACGGTGCGTGGCCGATATCGCGCATCGGTGGCGCATGTGACCGCGATGGGACGGGCGGGTAGGCCGAAGCCGGCGAAGCTGGCGACCAATCTGCGGCTACGTGTCAGAGTGGAGCAGGACCTGGCCAAACGCCGATCGCCGGAGCAGATCGCCGGTCGTTTGCGTCGGGACTTTCCCGATGACCCGGAGATGCGAGTGAGCGCGGAGACGATCTACCAGTCGCTCTACGTGCAGTCCCGCGGGGCGTTGAAGCAGGAGCTGACCCGGTGTTTGCGCACCGGTCGGGCACTGCGTCACCCGTCGCGGAAGGTTGGGCAGCGCAAGAACCGGATCCCGAACATGGTCAACATCGTTGAGCGGCCGGCCGAGGTCGAAGACCGTGCGATTCCCGGGCATTGGGAAGGCGATTTGATCATCGGAGCGGGGAACCTGTCCGCGATCGGCACCCTCGTGGAGCGGTCCTCGAACTACACGATGCTGGTGCCGCTCCCGGACGGATACAAGCCGGACCAGGTGGCGCCGGCGCTCGCCCGGAAGATCCAGCAGCTCCCCGCTCAGCTGCGCGGCACCCTCACCTGGGATCAAGGACCGGAGATGCGGGACTGGGAACAGGTCCACATCGACACCGGCATCGAGGTGTTCTTCTGCGACCCGCACTCACCTTGGCAGCGCGGCATCAACGAGAACACCAACGGACTGCTCCGGCAGTACTTCCCGAAAGGCACGCCGCTCGCCGGCTTCAGCGAAGCTCACCTGGACGCGGTAGCCGCCGAACTCAACGACCGTCCACGCAAACGACTAGAGTTCCAAACCCCCAACGAAGTCATCGGGGACGTGCTGTTGCGATGACCGCTTGAATCCGCCG
>NZ_JBNCMA010000026.1:0-1097 GCF_049844955.1 Microbacterium sp. DT81.1 | reverse complement strand
TGTAGTTCCCCGTGAGGTTGTGAACGCGGGTTGAGGGGGCTTGGCCGCCGATGCCGGTGTGGGGTCTGTGGTGATTGTAGTGATGGATCCAGTCTTGATAGGTCGCTTCTCGAGCCTGCTCGCTGTCGT
This sequence comes from Microbacterium sp. DT81.1, assembly GCF_049844955.1. Taxonomy (NCBI): domain Bacteria; kingdom Bacillati; phylum Actinomycetota; class Actinomycetes; order Micrococcales; family Microbacteriaceae; genus Microbacterium; species Microbacterium sp. DT81.1. Next base: position 968 of record NZ_JBNCMA010000026.1, on the reverse strand, counting down.
AGATGGCTGCGTATGCCCATTCGGTGGCGAGGGTGCGGTTGAATCGCTCGACCTTGCCATTGGTTTGCGGGCGATACGGCTTGGTCCACTTGTGCTGGATGTCACCGAGAGCGTCCGCGAACGCGTGTGATCGGTAGCAGGAGCCGTTGTCTGTCATCACCGCCGTCACGGTCACGCCGATGCCGGCGAAGAACGCGTTGGCGCGGGTCCAGAAGCCGGCGGCGGTCTCTTTGCGTTCGTCGTCGAGGATCTCCGAGTACGCGACGCGGGAGTGATCGTCGACGGCGTGGTGCAGGTAGCGGAACCCCCGCGAGCTGGCAGCGCCCGCGCGTGCCGCCCGGTTCCGTGCGACGCCAGATCTCCGGTGTTGCGCGGATGTCCGACCGTGGACGCGCCAGCCGCCGCCGTCAGGGATCCGGCCCTGCTTCTTGATGTCCACGTGCACCAACTGACCGGGCGCGGCGACCTCGTAGCGCTTCGGCTGGGGTTTGCGCACGGGCAGTCCCGTCGACTGGTCGATGCTGGCCAGCAGTGGCATCCGGTAACGCGCCAGGACGCGGCCGACGGTGGAGCGGTGCAATCGCAGGTGATACGCGATCCGATGCGGACCCCACCGGCGAGTGAAACGCAACGCCACGATCCGCCGCTCCGTCCGACGCGGCAACTGGGCCGGCGACCGATGCGGGCGGGAACTGTGATCGGTCAACGGCAACCCGGCCCGGTACCTGTCCGCCCACCGCTTCGCCGTCGCCGGCGAGCACTGGAACCGCTCCGCCGCGCGACGCAACGACCACCGCTGATCGACGACGAGAACAGCAAGACGACGACGCCCCTCCGGCGTCAAAGGCGCATTAGCGTGAGTCACGAAGACCTCCGTGGTCAGGACAGTGAGTGTGGTAACCCACATCCTGACGCGGAGGTCTTCGCTTACCTCAGATGTTCACAACGTCCCAGGGAACTACAGCTAG
>NZ_JBNCMA010000025.1:0-1124 GCF_049844955.1 Microbacterium sp. DT81.1 | reverse complement strand
CGGCCGGTGCCGACCAGCAGCGCGGTCGGTGTCGCCAACCCCAACGCGCAGGGGCAGGCGATGATCAGAGTCGCCACAGCCGCAGTGAACGCAACCTCGAGTGACCCGCCGACCAGCAGCCACCCCACGAACGCCAAGATCGCCAGGACGATCACGATCGGGACGAACACACCCGAGACCCGGTCGGCGAGCCGCTGCACCTTCGCTTTGCCTGTCTGGGCTTCATCCATCAGCCGCTGCATCCGCGCGAGCTCGGTGTCGGCACCGACGCGGGTGATCTCCACGATCAGGCGTCCGCCGACATTCACGGTCGCGCCGACCACGCGGGAACCAGTGGTCACCTCGACCGGGACGGATTCGCCGGTCAGCATGCTCGCGTCGATCGCGGATGCCCCATCGACCACAAGGCCGTCGGAGGGGATCTTCTCCCCGGGGCGCACCAGCACCCGGTCGCCGACGATCAGCTGCGAGACCGGGACCAACTGTTCCACGCCGCCGACCAAGCGGGTGGCGTCCTTCGCACCCAGATGCAGCAACGCGCGGAGCGCCTCAGACGAGGACTTCTTGGCGCGGGCTTCCGCGTATCGGCCGGCGAGGATGAACACCGTGACGAGGGCGGCGACTTCGAGGTAGATCTCGCCGCTGCCCGCTTCGGGGCTGCCGAACAGGGTGAAGGTCATGTGCATGCCAGGCATCCCGGCCATGCCGAAGAACAGCGCATACAGGGACCAGCCGAACGCGGCGATCACCCCGACGCTGATCAGCGTGTCCATCGTCGCAGCCCCGTGACGGGCGTTCACGAACGCGGCCCGGTGGAACGGCCACGCCCCCCACACCGCCACCGGGGCGGTCAGCGTCAACGCCAGCCACTGCCAGTACGTGAACTGCAGCAGCGGGATCATCGACATCAGCGCGACCGGCACAGCCAACGCGGTGCTGATCAGCAGCCGGCGACGCAACGACACCAGCTCGGGGTCTTCCGCAGGGGTGTCGGTCGATGTGGGCTCGGGCGCGATAGGTGCCGGTACCGCCGCGGAGTACCCGGCGGATTCGACCGCCGCGATCAGCTCCGCCGCCTCGACACCGTCGGCGCGGACGCGGGCTTTCTCGGTCGCGTAGTTGAC
>NZ_JBNCMA010000024.1:0-1268 GCF_049844955.1 Microbacterium sp. DT81.1 | reverse complement strand
ATAGCGTCGAGCTCAGTGTCAGGGTGACAGTGCCGCGTTGCGGTGGTTGGATCCTGATCACTTGGTGTCTGGCTCTTAGCGTCGTTGTCGCCTCCGGGTTGGCGTTCATGGGTTTTGCCGGCACCGGGTGTGATGGACCGGCCGGCGTGACTTGATAGGAGCGTGGCATCGCCCCCGACTGAGGTTTGTCCGCCGACCGGCCCAACCTGTCCCATTCGGATTAGTTGGAAGGAGACGATTTCCATGGTGATCGTCCTTGGCGCGGATGTCCACAAGGCCACGCACACGTTCGTCGCGGTCGATGAAGTCGGCCGCAAGCTCGGCGAGAAGACCGTGAAGGCGACCACCGTCGGTCACGACGGGGTGTTGCGGTGGGCGAGAGCCCGGTTCGGGGATGAGCTTCTGTGGGGTATTGAGGATTGCCGGCACCTGTCGGCCCGGCTCGAGCGGGACCTGCTCGCCTCAGGGCAGGAGGTGGTCCGGGTTCCGCCGAAGCTGATGGCCCACGCCCGCGCCTCCGCACGGGAGCGAGGCAAGTCAGACCCGATCGACGCCCTCGCTGTGGCCCGGGCGGTGCTGCGCGAACCCGACCTTCCCGCAGCTTCGCACGATGAGTCGACCAGGGAGTTGAAGCTGCTCGTTGATCGCAGAGAAGACCTGGTCGGTGAGCGAACCCGGCAGATCAACCGGCTGCGCTGGCACCTGCACGAACTGGACCCCGAGTTCGAGGTCCCCACCAAGTCGCTGCGGACTCGGGCGCAACGCGAGCGTGTCGCCGGCTGGTTGACCGCTCGCGAGGGTCTGGTCGCGGAGATCGCCCGGGACGTCCTCGCTGACATCACCCTGGTCAGCGTGAAAGCCCACGAGTTGGAGAAGCGGATCATCGCGCTCGTGGAAGCCCGCTACCCGCACTTGCTCGCGATCCCGGGGTGCGGCCCGCTGGCCGCGGCGAAGATCGCCGGTGAGACCGCGAACGCGAACCGGTTCCGGTCTGAGGCATGCTTCGCGATGAACGCGGGCGTCGCTCCCCTCCCGGTCTGGTCCGGAAACACCCGCGGCAGGGTCCGGATGAGCCGCACCGGGAACCGTCAGCTCAACGCCGCGCTGCACCGCATCGCGGTCACCCAGATCCGACTCGAAGGGCTCGGCCGGATCTACTACCGCAAACGTCTCGAAAGCGGCGATTCCACCGTCGAAGCACTCCGCTGCCTCAAGCGGCGTCTTGCCCGCATCGTCTTCAACGCCCTGACAGCGGACCAGCACCCCAT
>NZ_JBNCMA010000023.1:0-1535 GCF_049844955.1 Microbacterium sp. DT81.1 | reverse complement strand
CGCCTGGGCCAACACCCCCGGCGTCCACCCCATCACCGGCGACTACCGGTAAAACACCCCTACAAGCGAGCGATCCATGCCTGACGAGCCGATAATCCATCTCGAAGTCCGCGCGGCCACGCTGGCCGAGCTGAAGAGCTATACCGACGAGATTCAGGCCGATCTCGGCTGCCGCGCGACGGCCGTCCGCAGGGACGGCGACTATGTGGTGGACGCGTACCTGCCAGAGGCCAAGATCGACGCGGCGCGCAACGTGCGTGCAGCACAGAACGTGGCCATTCGGGTGGTCGAGAACGCCACCGAGGTCGGGCGCCAACGGCAGCAGGAGGTCGGCGATGGCAACCGCTTCGCCGCGAGGGGCGAGATTCCTCGCGGTCTCGGCCGGAAGGAGTAACCGACGTGGCTTACATGAATGTGGATGAGGTGGAGTCGGCGCTGGAGAATCTCGCGGCCGCATATCCGTCGCTGGCCACGCTTATCGAACTGCCGCACGCCACCCATGAGGGCCGTCGCAGCCGTGTGCTCAAGGTGGGGACGGCGGATCCGCTCGCGGAGGGGATCCTTCTGCTCGGCGGCATGCACGCGCGTGAGTGGGTGCCGCCGGATGCGCTGGTCTCGCTGGCCGCAGATCTGCTCGAGGCCTACGACTCCGGAACGGGACTCGCATACGGTGGTGCCAACTTCACCTCGGCCGACGTCCGACGTGTCATGGAGACGGTGCACGTCTACTTCTATGCCTGTGTGAATCCGGATGGGCGACGGTTCAGCCAGAACAGCGACCCGATGTGGAGGAAGAACCGACGTCCGCATCCGTCCGGGGGCGCGTGCGTAGGTGTCGACCTCAACCGCAATTTCGATTTCCTCTGGGATCACCTGACCAAGTTCGCTCCCGACTCGGGTGTGAGCGCCTCGGACGACCCGTGCAATGCGAACGTCTACCGTGGCCCGTCGCCGGCTTCGGAACCGGAGACCCGCAACGTGATGTGGATGCTCGACACGGCTCCACACATCCGCTGGCACATCGATGTGCACAGCGCTGTGCCGGTGATCCTGCACAACTGGGGAAGCGATCAGAATCAGACGGCGCAGCCGGCCGAGAACTTCCTGAATGCCGCCTTCGACGGCGTGCGCGGGCGCCGGGATGACGGGGTGTACGGGGAGTTCATCCCCTCCGCCGACCTGGGCGCCGTCACCGCCATGAGCGCTCGGATGAACGACGCCGTGCGGGCCGTGCGGGGCGACGATTACGGATTCGAGCAGGCATACAGTCTGTATCCGACGTCGGGTGCGAGCGACGACTACGCGTACAGCCGTTCCTTCGCCGATGCGGCGCGGCCGACTGTCTACGGCTTCACGATCGAGTGCGGCCACAGCTTCCAACCCACCTGGGCAGAGGCCGAGGAGGTCATCCGCGAGGTGTCGGCAGGGATGATCGCGTTCGGTCTCGCGGTCGCGGAGCGGGGCGCGGGTCCGGCGGAGGTGGTGTATGGGGGTAAGGACATTGCGTTGGTGCGGCAGACTCCGGGGTGGGCGTC
>NZ_JBNCMA010000022.1:0-1755 GCF_049844955.1 Microbacterium sp. DT81.1 | reverse complement strand
CCCGGGATTCTATTGATCGATGCAACGCCCCTTCTGGAGGTGGTTGCTCGTGGTGTTGTCGTTTTCTTCTCCCGGGGCGATGCGGTTCTTGGCCGCGGTCGCTGAGGGTCACAGTCTCAAAGCGTCCACCCGAATGGCGGGGATCAATATGGAGAACGGCTACCGATTTCTGCGTGATCGGTATCTCGAGCTGCGTCGTGGGGGGTTGGACGCGGCGGACACGATCGCGGCGATCGGGCGCTCGTGCAGCCGGGTGCCGGCCTGGGAGGCGATGGTCGACCGTGACCATGGCCGACATCATCTGCGGGTCCAGGTGTCGCGGGAGGATGCCTTCTGGGAAGCGTTCGAGGTGGGGGCGGATGCCGATACCGCATCAAAGGTCGCGGCCGTTTCGCGTGCCACGGGATATCGATGGGTGCAGCGTCGCTTCCGCGAGATGCGCTCAGCCGGGAGCAGCGTCAAGCATTGCGCGCGGCGACTGCGGCTCTCGTCGACGCGCGTGGCGGTTCTGGAGCTTGACTGGCAGTCGAGGGTCAATGGCCAGCGGACGGCGGCGATCGCCGCGCACCGGGAGGCTATGCACGCTGCGGCAAGACTTGCCGATGCCGCCCTCGGTGAGACCGACGCCTCAAGAAGGCGGCGCGAGCGGGTCGACAGGTATTGGCAGCTGATGCGTGACGGGGTCAGCAACGTGGATGCTTGCAGACTCCTGGGTATGTCTCGTCGCGCCGGAACCCTGATCCGTCAACAGAGCAACTTCCTTATCCCCTCGCTGATACCACCGCGGACGACGGGCCGGTATCTGACCGTGCGCGAGCGGATGCAGATCGCAGACCTGCTCCGCTTGGGCTGTTCGATTCGTCAGGTCGGGAAGCAGCTTGGCCGGCACGCGTCGACGATCAGCCGAGAACTCGGCCGCCACCGAGACCCGGCGGGGAACTACCTGCCCCGCACCGCCGATCACGACGCGCATCGGCAACGAGCGCGACCGAAGGTCCCCAGACTCGCGGCGAATGCCGCTCTGCGGGTTCTCGTGCAACGCAAACTGAACCGGTGCTGGTCACCGGAGGAGATCAGCGGCTGGCTGCGGAAGACTTACCCGCAGGACGCCACCATGCGGGTCTGCCACGAGACCATCTACCGAGCGCTACTGCTGCGTGAGAACACCGGGTTGCACAAGCGCTACGCCCTCAAGCTTCGGACAGGACGCCGGATCCGGAAGACCCGTTGGCGCTCCCGCGTCGGGCAGGGATCCCGGATCCGAAACATGGTGATGATCGACCAGAGACCCGCCGAGATCGAGACCAAGCAGACCGCCGGGCATTGGGAGGGGGACCTCATCGTCGGCATCGGTTCGGTTTCCGCGATGGTCACCCTCCGGGAAAGGAAGACCCAATACGGGATGGTCATTAACCTGCCCCACGACCACACCGCCGCATCTGTGAACATGGCCGTCATCGGCGCGTTCACCCAACTTCCCGCCCATCTGAAGCGATCCCTGACCTGGGATCAGGGCGTCGAGATGGCCAGCCACGAGGCCCTCACCGCTGCGACCGGGGTCTCGATCTACTTCGCCGAGCGCGCCAGTCCCTGGCAACGCGGCGCGAACGAGAACTACAACGGACTGCTGCGCCAGTACTTTCCGAAAGGCACGGATCTCGCCCAGCACTCCGCGGCGCACGTCGCGCACGTGGTCGCCGAGATCAACAACCGGCCGCGGAAAGGACTCGACTACGACACCCCCGCCCGACGCCT
>NZ_JBNCMA010000021.1:0-1885 GCF_049844955.1 Microbacterium sp. DT81.1 | reverse complement strand
GCCGTCCCCGTTCGCGAACGCGACCGGGATCGACGCCCACCCCGGAGTCTGCCGCACCAACGCAATGTCCTTACCCCGATACACCGACGCCCCGGCGTTCGCCGCGAGCTGCACGGCTGCCTCCGCGTTCACTCGTCCGAACCCGTAGTCGTCGTTGTGCCCGTTGGCGTCGTAGGCCACTCCACCGATCTTGTCCGCCGAATCGCGCATGATCTGACGGAGTTCATCCCGCGTGAGCTCGGGCTTTACCGACAGCGCCAGCGCGGCGCAGCCGGCCGCGCACGGCGCAGCGAAGCTGGTGCCGGTACTGGACCCGTATCCGCCGTTGCCCCTGGTGCTCACGACGTCGACGCCGGGTGCGATCAATTCGACTTCCGGACCCCTGGCCGCATTGTCCTCGAGGTCCGCTCGGGTGGACCGCACAACGGCGATCACATCCGGGTGCGAGACGACTTCGTCCTGAAGCACGTCGACGTTGTTCCCGTTGCTCGCGGCCCAGAAGATGGCCATACCTCGACCACCACGACCGTTGGCAGCGGCGAACTCAATGGCCAGCGCGAGCACGGCGGTGAGGTCCCAGTCCGCCCCGTTGGGGCCCAGGCTCGACACAAGGATGTCTGCGCCGCTCGCGGGGTCTGCCCCGTTGACCTCCAGGGAGGGGTCGGCCGTGTAGGCGACAGCACGCGCCAACGTGACTTGGGTGCCGACCTGGTCACCTAGGCAGGCAACCAGCATCAGGTTCGACTCCGGTGCAGCGCCGCATCCACCTGCGCCGTTGTTCTGGCGGGCACCGACCATGCCGGCGCAGAACGTGCCGTGGTCGCTGCCTGGCATGTCCGCATCCGCCTGGCTGAACGTCGACGTGCCCGCTCCTGACAGGAACGCGCCCGATGTCGCGGTCACAGCTGCCTGCAGATCCTCGTGTGCCGCGTTGAAGCCGTTGTCGATCACGGCCACCGTAATGCCGGCGCCCCGCGTCGTATCCCAGGCAGCCTCGGCACTGACGTCCGCTCCCGCTGTGCCCCCGGCCTGGCCGGTATTGGCCCACTGCCACTGCTCCCCGTAGCGAGGGTCGCTGGGCGTGAAGCGCTCCGGGATGTGCTCGATGATGCTCGGCTCGACCAGGGTGAACCTCGGATCGTCGTTCAGGGCGACGGACGCATCGAGCGCATCCTCGTGCACGGTCGTGTCGACCTCGTAGAGGTTCGGCGCGAAGGGCAGCCGATTCACCGGGGTCAGCCCGGTCTCTGCCAGGATCGCCTTCACCTCGTCCTCCGAGTACTCTTCCCGCAGCTGCACGCTGAGGCGCTTCGTGACGATCCCCAAGCGGCCGTTCTCCCGCTTGACGAGCGAGCCGACGGCGTCCACCTCGTCGACGTCGTCGCGCGCATCGATTCGAGGCGACGTGCCGCTCGGTGGCTCGACGAAGACCCAGTTCGCCTTACGGAACGCCTCCAGGCTCTCATCCTCGAGGCCACGCTGGTCGAGCGAGGCGGGCGGACCGAAATCGCTCTCGTCCGCGAGCGACCCGGACTCCGACTGCGCGACCTTGATCGCGACGACCTCGTCGATCCGCTCTACCGACTTCCGTTGCCCTCGAACGAAGTATTCCTTGTCCATGACGGTTTCCTTTCATATGGCTGCGATGGCGCGACGAGCTGAGATGCTTTCTGGTTATGGTCGCGTCAGTGGTGAAGAGATGCAGGTGTAAGTGACACGGATGCCGATGCCCGGTGACCCGGCGTTGCGAGGTGCAGTCGGGAGCGGCATCCAGCGTCGTTGTGGATCGCTCGCTTGTAGGGGTGTTTTACCGGTAGTCGCCGGTGATGGGGTGGACGCCGGGGGTGTTGGCCCAGGCGGGGATGAAGTCGGGGGCGGCTCCGTT
>NZ_JBNCMA010000020.1:0-2139 GCF_049844955.1 Microbacterium sp. DT81.1 | reverse complement strand
TGTCGACGACGCTTGAAAACTGGACAGTAACGACGCTTGAAAAGTGAACACTCAACGATTGGAGAGTGATCACTTTGGAGGATTGGGCGCTGATCAGGAGGCTGGCAGCGGAGGGCGTGCCGAAGGCGCGTATCGCTGAGCGGTTGGGGATCTCGCGGACCACGGTCGTGAAGGCAGTGCAGTCGGATGCGCCGCCGCGGTATGAGCGGCGGGCGGCATCGACGTCGTTCACGCCGTTCGAGGCGCGGGTGCGTGCTCTGCTCGAAGACGATCCGGAGCTACCGGCGGTGGTGATCGCGGAACGCGTCGAGTGGCCGGGTTCGATCACGTGGTTCCGGGAGAATGTGAAGCGGCTGCGGCCGGAGCATCGCAGAATCGATCCCGCGGACCGGTTGACGTGGGATCCCGGTGACGCGGCGCAATGTGATCTGTGGTTCCCGCCTAAGAAGATCCCGCTCGAGGATGGGACGGCGAAGCTGCTGCCGGTGTTGGTGATCACGCCGGCGTATTCACGGTTCATTACCGGCAGGATGATCCCGACGCGGAAGACCGAGGATCTGCTGCTGGGGTCGTGGGAGCTGATCCAGCAGCTGGGTCGGGTGCCGCGCCGGCTGATCTGGGACAACGAGCCGGGCATCGGCCGCGGCAAGCGGCACGCGGCGGGGGTGGACGCGTTCATGGGCACGCTGGCGACGAAGCTGGTGTTGCTGCCGCCGAAGGACCCGGAGTCCAAGGGTGTCGTGGAGCGTCGCAACGGGTGGTTCGAGAAGTCGTTCATGCCCGGCCGGTCGTTCACCTCAGCGACGGACTTCGACGCGCAGTTCACCGCATGGCTGGAGCGGGTGAACGGCAGGGTGGTGCGCACCACGAAGGCGGCGCCGGTGGACCGGCTGGACACGGATCGGGCCGCGATGCTGCCGTTGCCGCCGATCCCGTTGCACCTGGGCTGGCGGAACCGGGTCCGACTCGGCCGGGACTACTACGTCCGACTCGACACCAACGACTACTCCGTCGACCCGCGCATGATCGGAAGGCTCGTGGACGTGATCGCCGACCTGGACCGGGTGCGAGTCCGCGCAGACGGACGGATCGTCGCCGATCACGCGAGGGCCTGGGCGCGCGGGATGACCGTCACCGACCCCGCGCACGTCGAGATCGCAGCCCGGCTCCGGAAAGAGTTCCAGCAGCCTCGCTCCGTGGCGACCGTCGGGGCTGACCTGACACGTGACCTGAGCGACTACGACCGCGCGTTCGGACTCGCAGGTGAGGAGGCTGACTGATGGCATCGGCGAAGACGACGGACGCCGTGAAGCAGATCACCTATCTCGCCAGCGCGCTGAAAGCACCTCGGATCACCGAAGCCGCCAGTCGGATGGCCGACCAGGCACGCGACGCCGGTTGGTCGTTCGAGGACTACCTCGCCGCCGTCCTGGAACGGGAAGTCAGCGCGCGCAACGCCTCCGGCGCGGAGCTGCGGATCAAAGCGGCCGGGTTCCCGGCACGGAAGACGCTCGAGGACTTCGACTGGGACGCCCAAACCGGAAGCCGGCAACAGGTCGCCGCTCTTGCATCGGGCGGGTTCCTCCTCGAAGCGCGCAACGTCGTGCTGCTGGGTCCGCCCGGAACAGGCAAGACGCATCTCGCGACCGCGCTCGGGATCGTCGCAGCGAGGCACGGGCATCGGGTGCTGTTCGCGACCGCGACGGACTGGGTCACCCGCCTCACCGACGCGCACCGGCACGGCCGGCTGCCGCAGGAGCTCGCCCGGTTGCGCCGTTACGGGCTGATCATCGTCGATGAGGTCGGCTACCTCCCGTTCGAGCAAGACGCCGCCAACCTGTTCTTCCAGCTCGTGTCATCCCGCTACGAACACGCCTCACTGATCCTGACCAGCAACCTGCCGTTCTCCGGCTGGGGCGGGGTCTTCGGAGACCAAGCCGTCGCCGCCGCGATGATCGACCGCATCGTCCACCACGCCGACGTTCTCACCCTCAAGGGCGCCAGCTACCGGCTCCGCGGACGAGGCATCGACAGCCTCCCCAGCATCCGCACCACCACCGACGAAAGCCCTCGCTAGACTGCCCGCAATCGTTCACTTTTCAAGCGCCGAAACCGTTCAGAATTCGAGCGCCGTCGACA
>NZ_JBNCMA010000019.1:0-4460 GCF_049844955.1 Microbacterium sp. DT81.1 | reverse complement strand
ACGGAACCTCAAAGCCAAGCCCGCCACAACACTCTCCATTCAGTAAGTGTTGCGACCACCGCAAGAACCCAAGGATCGTTCGACGGGCCTCCGACGAGACGATTGTCAACGATTGAGTGATCGGTGCCCGGGCGGGGATGGGTGACCGGTCAGCGATCCAACGCTCCGTCGCTGACCGGCACTGAGGCGCGATTATGAAGTGCGGGCGTGGATGTGGCAGGGAGGGAGCTCGCGGCGACGCAGAGCAGCGCCAAGCCGAAGTTCACTGCGGTCTCCGTGTAGCCCGGGTGGGCGAAGACGGTGAAGGTTTCGATGATCAGAGTGATCGGCAGGACGACGAGCGGGGCGATCAGCAGAATCGCGGGGATACGGAAGTGGCGCCGGCGTATCAGCGCGAACCCCAGGACGATCGGCACGAGCAGGCTCACCGCGAATATGACGGTGACGAGAATCTCGTAGACACCGGACGTGTTGAACGTGGGGTCAACGATCACAATGCTGAACAGACCGGCGAAAAGTGCGAAACAGCCGATCAGGATCCACCGGAGCACTCTGACGAGCGGGCGTCCGCCGTCGATCGCGCGGCCGGACTGGATGAGCGCCGCGGCGAGGAGCGTGTACAGCACGGCGTGGAGGATGCCGATTATCGGCAGCAGGTACGGATGGGTCTCGGCGTCCAACCATGGACCCACCTGATCGGGATTGTTTGCGTTCCAGACGACGTCGAGCGCTATCAGCGCGGACAGCATGGCGGCCGCTGCAAGGGCGGCGAGGGGCAGTATCTTCACGATGAATCTCCTTTGCCTGTTCGCGGCATGAACATGCCGATCCCGTGATCGTCCACCCGGCACGCAGTACGCGGCATCCGGCCTGACGCTTCATCGACTGCCTACTAAGGCTCCAAGATGCTCACCTGAGGTCGGATGCGGCATCCCACCTGCGACGGATGCGGCCAGCCCGGCGCGGCAGTACGCTCCGGACATGAGGCTGCGTCGCCCCTCCCTCCCGGAGTCAGTGGTCGCCGCGCTGTGCGGCCTCTGGGTGGGTCTCTTCCTCGCCGCGGAGATCAGTGTGGCGATCCCTGTCGCGCTGGGCGCGGCGGGGCTCACCCTTGTCCTGCCGCAGCGGCCCGTGCTCGCTGGCGCAGCGCTCGCGCTGCCGCAATTGGGGCTTGCCATCATGCAGGTTACGAACGAAACCGCGGCAGCGCTGGCGCCCTTGATCCTCGTGGTCTACACCGTCGGTCGGCACGCTTCCCTGTGGCCGGGGATCGCCGTCGCAGCAGTGTTCCCTGTAGCCGCGCTAATCGAGGCGCTTGATCTCACCACGTTCCTGTTCGCAATTGTTGTCACGGGGTCGGTATACGCCTACGGGCGGGTCGTCCGACGTCGCGCCCGCGCAGCCGACGCGGCGCTGCTTGCCGCATCAGAGTTGCAGGCGACAGATGCCGCCGCCCTCACGATCCGCACGATCGCAGACGAGCGGGCCCGCCTGGGCGGGCAGTCGCTTGCCGTGCTGCGTGACTCGATCGCCGCGATGCGCAAAGACGCTACTGCTGCGGAGGCAGATCTCGACCCCGGCAGCATCGAATCCATCGCTGCCCGCGGCCGCCATGCCGTCACGGAACTGCGGTGGCTGCTCGGGCTCCTTAGGTCCGCGCCAGTGCCGGATCCACCGCCTGATTCCCCGCCTGACCGGCGTTGGGTGACTGACGCCGTCGTGGCGGCGGCCCTGATCGGGTTCGGCGCGCTCGAGATCTCCTTCGGTGAATGGGTCGTGCCGTCGCCTATGGTCTGGGGCACCGCCGTCGGCCTTCCGCTGTGTGTCGCCGTGAGGAGCAGATCGACGCCAACCGCTTGCGGGATGGCGGTGATCCTCGTCGGAGGGGCACTGCTGGCCGGCATCCAGCCGCTCGCGATCAGCATCGTTCCCGTGGCGTTGCTCGCGTGGTCGGTTGGCGCCACGTCGCGTCCTAGTGCCTGGGCGATGTTCGTTCCATTCGCTCTCGGAACGGTGGCGTGGTCCGCCGCCATCGCACCAGGCAACGCACCGTTCGCTGCGGCGCTCGTCGCCCTGCCGGCATTCGCCGGTCACGAGTGGTCGGCATACGATCGCGCCGGGCGGGTCGCCGCAGCGCGTGCAGAGAAACTGAGAGCCGACATCAACGCACGCATCGAGCTGGCACGGCGCGACGAGCGCTTGCGCATCGCGCGGGAGCTGCACGACGTGACCAGCCATGCGGTTGGCGTCATGGTGATGCAGGCGGCGGCCGCGCAGGCCCTTCGCCAGCGCGATCCCGCGGCCGCTCGGCAGGCTCTGCACGTTGTCCTCACGACGGCTGAGCAAGCCAGCACCGAACTGGAGATGATGTTCGACCTGCTCGAATCCGGAGCGATCGGCAGTCCCGGGCTGGCCAGAGCATCCCGTGAGCCCCTGCCCGTGCTCGTCCAGCGCCTCCGCGGCGTCGGCCTCGACATCACGCTCGAGCTGCCGCCCGTGCCCACGCAGTTCGACGACACCGTGTACAGGATCGTGCAGGAAAGCCTCACCAACATCGTGCGCCATTCAGACGCGCAGAACGTGCGTGTCACAGTGACAGTCGACGATCACGGGGTGAATGTGCTCGTCGCCGACGACGGTCGCGACACTGCCGACCGCGTTGGAGACACGGACGGAACCCGCTTCGGACTGGCCGGCCTCTCCGAGCGCGTGCAGGCGGCAGGAGGCACGCTCCGCGCCGGCCGCCACAGCGGTGGATTCTCCGTCGAAGCGACGCTGCCGTCCGAGCCGCAGGTGCACTCATGACGGCGCCCGATCTCATCCGTGTCGTGATCTGCGACGACCAGCACCTCATCCTGGGGGGCCTGCGGGCCGTCGTCGATGCAGAGCCCGACCTGCGGGTGGTTGCCGAGGCATCCGACGGCGCAGCAGCGGCGCGGGCCGCCGCCTCTTCGCGCGCCGACGTGGTGCTGATGGACATCAACATGCCGGGAGTCGACGGCATCCAGGGAGTCGGCCTGGTGACGGCAGCAAGGCCCGAGGCACGCGTGCTGATGCTGACGATGTTCGACCTCGACGAGTACGTCTTCGAAGCCCTCCGCGCCGGCGCGAGTGGATTCCTCCTGAAAACGACTCCCCCCGCGGAACTCGCGGCAGCGATCCGCGCGTGTCACGCCGGCGAGATGATGTTCGCGGCAACCGTGACTCGCCGGCTTGTCGAGGCGTACGTGCGTCACGCGCCCACGGCCAATGGCCTACCCCCTCGGCTGGCCATGCTCACCGACCGCGAGCTCGAGGTGTTCCTCGCGATCTCTCGCGGGCTGTCCAACGCCGAGATCGGCGCCGAACTGTTCATGGGCGAAGCCACCGTGAAGTCGCACGTCACCCGCATCCTCACAAAGCTCGGCCTCAGAGACCGAGTGCAAGCCGTTGTTCTCGCCTACGAGTGCGGAGTCGCGGGAGGCCCAAGCGGATCAGCATGAGCTGCCAGCGAATGACGAGACCGCCCCGGTTCGCATCCAGGGGAGACTCCGATGTGGACCTCGTCGAGCAGATCGAACCACGTCCGGACTGGCCACGTCACAGCACCATCGGATGACGTGAACAGCACCCCAAACCTCGCCTACTGCGGCACCACACTCGCCCTTTGAAGGACCGGCATTCGTACGGTGGTCGACTCTCGTGTGACCTAATTGCAGGGAGAGTACGGTGGTGCCCGTGGAGCGGCGAGTGAACTACGCGAAGCTGCCTTGGGACGACATCGTGAACCGCGCGAAGCGGGCACAAGGGAGTTGGATTCTTGGTGCCCAGGCTGTTCCCGAATCGGTGTTGCGCACGGTGCGCCAGGGGCGCAATAAGAAAGTCACCCGACTCGAAGGTCGACTGGTGCCGCGGGGGACGGCGGGTGCGAATACGCCGAACGGCGTGAAGGTTGTTGATCTATATGTGCGATGGGAGTGGACACCAGGCTTTGAGCCATCCACGCCGGACGCCATCGAGTTCAGCAAGCGAAGCGTCACCCTGCCGGTAACCGTTGCGGAGGCGGTCCGGAGTGCTGCTGCCGACCGGGGAGAGTCGGTGGATGACATCCTACCTCGGGCAATTGAGGAACTTGCGGTGCGGGGCACCACATACCGGGAACCTCCCCCGTCTCCCCCGTCGAGAATGACATTTCTTGTCAACGATGATTCGTGGGATAGGGCGCAGGACCGCGTTGAAGAGGTGGGTGTTTCGTTCGGCCCGGCGATGGTGCTCGCTGTACGTCGGCAGATCGGGCGTACCGGCCAAGCGGACGGCCCCTCATTGCGGTGATAAGGCTTTCGGTGACCGCGAGGAACGGTCGCACGATACCCCGGATGACGGCAAATGTGGCCGTTCAGCGACCGGCGGATTCAAGCGGTCATCGCAACAGCACGTCCCCGATGACTTCGTTGGGGGTTTGGAACTCTAGTCGTTTGCGT
>NZ_JBNCMA010000018.1:0-11641 GCF_049844955.1 Microbacterium sp. DT81.1 | reverse complement strand
AAAGTGATCACTCTCCAATCGTTGAGTGTTCACTTTTCAAGCGTCGTTACTGTCCAGTTTTCAAGCGTCGTCGACAATCAGTTCGGGCGGTGAGGATCCGGCGCAATCGGGCGCGATCCGCCGCGCTCCCCGCGAATTGTTCCGATCCCGAATTGTTTGAGCGCTTCCGGGGGTAAACGGTACATGCGCGGGGTGTCCGAGGGGGCGTGCCTCCATCAGAAAACCGGGCCGCGCGCTCGCTCCGCGGTGGCGAATCTCGCGAGGAGGGCACGTGCCGCGGGCGATCGTCGCCGCGCTTCCCCGCTCGCTCCGGGCGCCGGCTCGCCAACCGGCTCGCCACCCCCTCCAACTTTTACATGTGGCGAGATGGCGAGACCTACTCCCGATTGGGATCGCGGCTCGCCACGGCGAGCGAGTGGCGAGCCGATCCGCATCCCGTTCGGTTGTGGCTCGCCAACTCGCCAACTCGCCAACATGCACACACTCGCCAACTCGCCAACGGTCGCAGAGTGGCGAGCCGGACGCCGGCCCGCGGAATCCCGCTGATCGTGCCCCGCACGCCACGGTGTGCACGCCTCCGGTGGGTCGCCAGTGGCGAGCCACGACGCACCATTGCTCGCTCATGTCGGCTCGCCACCCTCGCGGAGCCGGAACAGCCACACATTCCCGGCGGCGCGGGACGATTCCCCGCACTCCGCCATCGCCCGCTCGATCGTGCGGGCGCTGAACCCGGCATCCGCCGCCGCCCGTTTCAACGAGCCCACCGGATAGCCGGCGCTTCGATCCGGATCGGCCATGTACTCCCGCAGCCACTCCGCCGCCTGCCCTCGCCGGCGATCACCGGGCCCGCCGGACTCGGTGTCGTGCCGTTCCCGCAGATAGTCCGCGATCGGGCGCGGGAGTCGTCCGTGCGATTCGAGCCGCGCCGCGGTGCCGCTATCCTCCGGGGTGGGCTCGCGCACCTGGCTGATCGCGATCCGGTAATCCACGGCGGCACCGTGTGTGCCGCTGCTGGTCTTGTCCGGGCCGATATAAAGCCGGTCGCGCCGCTCCGCGCCCTCGCCGTCCACCGGGCGCATCGCGAACAGGTAGGAGCGTGCCTTCTTCCGGAGCGTGCTGGTCGCGCCGGTCTTGTCTCGGGTGCTTCCCGTCGCCATCCGATTCGTGTGACCGATGAGCAGCACCGCCGCATCCAGGTCCATCGCGATCGCCCGCCACGGGGCGAGGGCTGTGGCGGATTGCTGAGCATCCTTGACCGAGACCGAGCCCTGCACCGTGTCCAGCCACACATCCACGACAACGAGGGCCGCGGTCACGGCTTCGGCGCGCAGCAGATCCAGCAGCTCCGCGGTCCGGTCCGGGAATGTGGGCGAGTCTTCAGCTTCCCCCACGGTGAGCAAGTGCACGTGCGCCATATCCGCCCCAGCCACGGTGAGTCGGGAGGAAACCTCGCCGGCGGTGTCTTCGGTGAGCACGACGACGACGGCGCCTGACTCGCGGGCATCCATCCCCAACTCGGGGAGCGCCGAGCCGGTAGTGATCGCCGCGGCGACGTGCACCCACCAGAGACTCTTTCCGATTCCCTCGTCGCCGATCAGCACGGTGATCCCCTCCCGGGGAAGCCACCCGCGGATCAGCCACCGGGTGGGCGTAGCAGGAATGAGGTTGAAACTCCGCAACCGGAGCGGTGGGGGCGGCGGATCGGCGTTCGTCGCGGCATGGTCGGCGGAGTTCACGACGAGAGCCCGATATCGCTCTGGTATCCGTCGCGGAACCCGTCGGTGTACTCGCGTCCGGAGAGGGTGCCTCCCGGCGGCAGCATCCGACCGATCGCGGCGGTGACCGCGGCCAGATAGACGCGGTGATAGCGTTCCGCGTCCAGGGCGGCGGCGCTACCGAGCCTGGCTACGGTCCAGGCGGCGGCACGGGATCCCGCCGCTCGCCCGTCGAGATAGCCGATCGGGGTGTCTCCGCGTTGGGCGTTCGCTCCGAACGTTGCGCCGTGCCGTTCGCCATCGCGGATGGCGGCGGCGACGGTCCACGATGCGGGCGGCGGATCGTGCGGCCCGCGTCGCCACGATCCCCGGTAACCCTGGGCTGGTGGGCGTTCGGCGTTCACGATTGCGGCTCCGCCGTCGCGGCGAACACCGAACGGGCCGCGTGGATCCGCTGTACGGAGCGCACAACGGACACCAGTTCGGCGCGAGGAGGATGCGGCAGATCGGTGGGCCAGTGCCGATAGATCTCCGCCCGGAGCGCCCTGGATCCCGCCGGCGCCGCCGTCGAGCGGGAACCGATCGAGGCGAGCGCGTGGAAGATGGCCGCGCGTGCACGAGTGTCCATCGCGGATCATCCGTCGTGGCGCTCGTGCGTTGTGGGTTGCCGTTGGATCCACGAGTCCAGATCGCTTCGCCGGATCCGATAGGTGCGGCCCACGCGGATCGCGCTCAGCTGGCCGTCCCGGATCAGCTTCCGGACGGATTGGTGGTGGAGGCGGAGAATTGCCGCCGTCTCGCTGATGAACAGCAGATCGTCGGGCGCGGGATCGCGCGCCAAGGGGGTGGGGCACATGAGGTGTGACCGTCATTCCGGAGACCCACAAAGGGTGAGGGGTACAGCGGGGGACGGTGCGCGAGCGGTGCTACCGGAGCCGTGCCGGGGGCCTCCTAGAGATGTGCCCGGTTTCGATCGGATCGCTTATTAGACGCGCGCCGCACCGATCACGCCGGGCGCGCGGGGCGCCGCGAGGAGGCCGTGCACACGAGCCGCGCGGGGCGAGGCTATCGCGCTCACATCGCGGCGACGGTGACGAGCACGGGGGTCGGTCAGGTGCGCCCATGCCCGATCGTCCACCGCCCGCACGTGCACTTCGGGAGTCGCACCCGGGCGCGGCGGCGTTCCAATTCGGTCATCCAGTGCCGCGGCCATCGCCTGCGCCGCGGGGAGCAGCGGCATCCCACGCGATCCTCGCGCATCGAGCGCGGCACGCATCGCGGCGATCAGCGCTAGGAGGTCTCCCGCCGGCGACACGGGCGAGGACAGCACCCAGCGCAAGCGGCGCACACTCCCTTTGGATGCGGCCCACCGTTCGAGCCCGCGGAGGAGCCGATCGAGTGCCCGTAACCCGCGGCCATAGTCGTCGGTTGCCATGATCGCGGCGATCTCGGTCAGCGTGAGGTGTGAGGCCGCGCCGGGGTGTGACGGGGAAAACCCGCTGTCGCCACACGACGTGCTCATGTGTCGCATTCAATCACGCGCACCGTTTCGCCGTCGAGCGTGTTTGAGAGCACCGATTCACGCTCCGGCGTTGATCTGCGCAACCGGAGCGGGGGCGCGGAGATCATCCAGCCGGGATGCCAGCAACCGCCCCGAGTCGTCGGCGGTGTGCGCATAGATCTGCGCGGCCCGGGTTGTGGAATGCCCGAGCCGATCCATGACTTCCCGGGTGCTCGCACCCACCCGGTAGGCGAGGGTGGCGGACGTGTGCCGGAGATCGTGCCAGGTGAGGTCCGGGCGTTCGATCACGGCGCGGGCTTTCCGCATGTAGCGGGACAGATCCTGGCTCGGGACCGGATCCCCGGCGGCGGCGCGGGTGAAGAGCAGTGCATCCGGGTAGGCGTCCACGAAGTGCGCCATATGCGCGCGGAGTTCGGTCACCACGAACCGGGGCAGATCCACGGTCCGGGCGGAGGCCGCAGTCTTGATCTTCCCGAATCGGAGGGGCTGGCCGGGGATCTGCTCGATCGCTCGCTCCACCCGGATCGTGCCGGCTTCCAGATCCACGTGCCGGCGGGCGAGGGCGAACTGCTCCCCATAGCGGAGCCCGGACCAGGCGGCGAGGATCACCGCGGCGCGCAGCCGCGGCGGAAACAAGTCCGCGAGCGCATCCACTTCCGCAGGCGTGGCGATCGTGCGTTCCCGGTGATGCACGATTCCGCCGGCCTTGATCCGGCACGGATTGGATGGGATCAGCCCGTCCGCGTGGGCGGTGCTGAGGATCGCCCGAAGCACCCGATACGCCTGCGCCGCCGCGGTGCGTCCCGCGTCCGGGTGCGAGGATTCCACCGCGGAGGATCCCGGGTCTACGAGGGTCGGGCTCCCCGCTGCTTCCCACTCCTCGATCAGCGCCGGCGACAGCCGCCCGGACGTGGGCACGGTGCGACCGACTGACCGCGCCCAGGCCCGCGCCGGGTGCGTGGGGCGCGGTGTCCGGGTGAGCCGGGCCAGGGCTCCGACGCGGGCCGTGATTCGCACGTTCGCGTGCCAGGTGCGGATCAGCGCCGGAGTGAGCGCGTGCAACGCGAACGTGCCGAGGGTGAGCCCGTCGCCGCGTTCGGTCGGCACCGCGGAGAGCACCCACCGGTGCAGGGTGCGCTCGTAGTAGTCGCGGGTGCGGGGCGCAAGATCCGGGCGAGTGCTCAGCCAGTTCAGGGCGTAGGCGCCGAGCGTTTCGGAGCCCACGGTGGGATCCAGCCACGCACCGCGGCGGCGATCCACCCGCTCCGCTTGCAACCACTCCTCCCCGGCACGGGCGGTGGGGAAAGTGTTCGGGGCGGTGAACTTGTGCCCGTCGGTGATGTAGTACGCCTGAAAACGCCCGGACGGCAGCCTCCGGACGGTGCCCAACTGCGCGCGGGACGGGGATGAGGGTGAGCGAGGAGCCATGATTGCGAGACCTTCCAGAGCCGTGATCGTGCACGATGATGCACGGAGTACGACGTGGAAGGGTCTCAACTCGCATCCACAACCCCCGCAGATCCGCGGAATTCCGCGGATCTGAGAGGTGAGGGGATGACGGGAATCGAACCCGCGCTATCAGCTTGGGAAGCTGACGCTACGCCAGATGGTCTGGCCGGAAATCCGCATAACCACGCGGCTTTGGAGTGAGTCACAGGATCTGGTGTACACATTTGTGTTCACATAGCGCTTTGGGGTCGGCCACAGGCCCCGGGCCACAGCGGCTTGTCTCGGCGACAAATCTGTCCCTCGGGCTTGCGCCGGCGGTAGTTCGAGCCGTCGCCCAATTCAACGACGGGCGACTATCCGGGCCACGGCCCCCACCGAGGAGCGTACGTCACTCAGGCAGCGAGCCACAGGGGAGGTGCCACGTGCGCTCCGAGCCCCACCTAGGCCCGGTCCGGGGCCATGACATGGGGCGGACCGTCCTGATCCAAACAGCCAGATGTCTGCTCCAGCTCGCCTCGGCAACACCTCGGCCAGTAGCGAATAGGCTGATCATCGGGTTCGGGCCCGACGACGGAAAGCCGGTGGCCTACACCGACGGCAGATGCTCAGGATGCGTCGGGAGCTGCTCGATGAATCGCTGGAGATCGGCGATCGCGTAGAGCGGCTTGGTGCCAGAGAAGTGCGGCGTGATGTCGCCAAGACGGACGTGGTGGCGAAGCCTCGATGGGCTGATTGCTAGGGCTGCGGCAGCGGTGGCGTGGTCGACCGCAACCACCGTTGGCGCGGTCGCGGATGGGTTCAAAGCAAGGCTAGTCACCGACCGGTCGACCGACGTTGGAAGTTAACCCGACCAGTCGTCCTGCCCCGCGGGCTCTCCGGATCCAGTCAGAGGCGGTGCGCTCGGGCACGTTCAGTTCGAGCGCGATCATCTTGACCGGGGGCAGGTCCGCAAGCGCGGACGTCCCGTACAGGATCTCGATGACATCCCATCGTTCGTCTTTCATGCCTCGCTTGACGACCGCCTGAGCCATCCAGGGGGGAATGATGCGCCCCTCGTTGGTGGTGAGATCGGCGACCGTCAACCAGGTGGCATCTGGCCCGTCATCTAGTTGCACGGCGATGCAGTGCGGGATAGCTGCTTGCAGGATCGCTTGCGGGGCAGCGTGACGGAGCCGGTCCTCGTCGAACTCGTCGGTGATGGCTCGATTCACAATCGTGGTGATTATGTACCGCCCGCGCCGCGAGTTGTAGTGCGCCTCGATCGTTGTCTCCACGCCGGTGTGCTCATCCTGGGCAGTAGCTACGAAGCCGGGGGCTATGCGCAACGCGGTACCGACGGGCTGCGTGATTGCGAGCCCGGACATTGCCTGCCCGTCGGTTGTCTTCACGTCGACCTTCACCTCCTCAGCTTGCCTTACCGCGTTGGCGTTCCGCAGTTGCCTCTTGACTAACTATACGGCTAAAGCATGTACTAATGTATAGCACGAATATAGATCCGCAAGTCAGGCAGATTGGAAGCGCGGGAGATGACGATCATCGCTATCGCCAACCGGGTGGACGGAGTCGGCAAGACCACTGTCGCCATGCAACTCGGCGCTGTCCTTTCGCGCCGTTTCAAGGTCCTGGTTGTAAATGTTGACCCGCAGTCAACGGTGTGGTGGGCCGGGAACGCTCCCGATCGGCTCCCTTTTGACTTCACGGGGAACCAGTCACCCAGCCTGCTTGCCCGGATCCGTGGATCACGCGCGGAGTACGACTTCGTGTTCGTGGACACTCCTGGAAGCCTCGAGGACACACCGATCCTTGAGGCGGTGTTGGATGCTGCGGACTTCGTCGTAGTGCCGCTGACGCCCGAGCCGCTCACAGTGGACCCGACGATGCGGACCCTCAGTCGGCTGATCGAACCGCGACACCTGCGACACGCAGTTCTGCTGAACCGGATCGACACACGCGCCTTTCGTCAGCTGAGCACGTGGCGAGTGTTGCTGGACACCAAGTTCGGAGTTCCCAGGTTCGACACGTATCTACGGCAGTACAAGGCACACGCAGACGCTCCCCTGCTCCGTGAGCTCGTGACGAACGCGTCGAGCACGGGGCGCACCGCCGGCTTCATCTCTGATGTGACGCGCTTGGGGAACGAGATGTGTGGCCAGTTCTCGCTCGCGCACGCCAGGACGTGGTGACGGTAAGTAAGGGGAACACGCTCACCCGCGTCGCGATCGACCGGCCACTCACCGATCAAGGCGACCTCCGTGGACGAGGGGAAGACCGGGTCCGCCAGCTCGTCACTTGGGTAGTTCGGGAGTCCCTCACTCCTGCAGGCGGCGCATCGACAGCTGCCGTTGAGCCGCCGAATCATCCTGCGAGTGGGAAGAGGACCTGATGGGCTTCGAAGAGATGCCCGCAGGGTCACCGCGCGAGGAATCAGAGGATGTCGCAGCACGGCGGCGCCGCGACGCTAAGGCGGCATACCGAGCACGCTGGAACGACGCGAACCCGGACAGAGTCGCTGCCTGGAAAGCCAGGTATCAGGCGAACCACCATGCCGAAATCAACGAGCGCGAACGAAGCCGGCGCCGACGCATGCGAGACGAGCGCAAACGTCAAGGAGAGCGCGACGAGCTTGAGCGGCAGCGGGAGGAAGATCGCCGCTCATATGCTCGGCGGTATGCCGACGCACACAAAGAGAGCAATCGCGAGCGGCAACGGGCATACCGGGCTCGGCGACAAGCCGAGGACCCCGAAGCGTATCGACTACGTCGCAATGAACTGCAGCGAGCATGGTACGAACGCCACAAGGGTCGCATCACGGCAAGAGCGCGCGATGCGTACCGGACCGACCCACGACCAGCGGCGGAGAAGTCTCGCCGGCACTATGAACGTCACGCTGAGAAGATCAATCAGCGCCGGCGGGAGGCATACCGCCTGGACCGGGAAAAGACGCTTTCCTACAACCGGGAATGGAAAGCGAGGGAGCGGCGCCGCCAGGCAGCGGGTCTTCCTCCTCGGCGCATCCACCGAGTGCGCCCTGCCGAGCGCGACAGCAATCTCGCGCAAGCAGATGAATTCTTCGCAGGAACACGCACTGAAGATGAGCGGAAGCGGATCCGCGCGGAGTGGGTGACACCTACCGAGGTTCGCAAGCGTGAGGCCCGGGACGCAGCACGTGCTCGCGCCATCGATTACGAACGCAACGCAGCTATGGTCGCACGTAAGGCCGAAGCCCGGCGTAGAGCGACCGCCGCTCGCCGGGAAGAAGTGTTTCGCACCCTCTCGCAGGTCGGCACCACTCCCGAGGAAGCACGCATGGACGAGATCGCTCGCGTTATGAACGCGCGACTGAGGGCGCGACCAGAGCAGCGCCGAACACATCACAACGATCCTGCGGCACCACACACCGGTGCGGCGGGACAAAGCCAGGGATTGTCACGCTGACACCACCTCCCTGAACCGACACTCAAGCCGGAAGGACCCGAATGCTGGATCGAGCCACCGCCGAATCGGTCATCTACCGCGTGGCTGTTGCAAGCCTCGGGTACTACCCCGACAAGCCGTCTGAAGAACCCGGCTACACGATCGAGGAGGATCTCGACTGGTGCGTGATGCCACTCGCTCACCTCGACGGCCCATATCTGCAGGGCATACGAATGAGTGTCCTCGAGGTCATCACGGACCCCACCTCGCACCGTCGCGAGTTCACGCGCGACCTCCTGAAGCTGGTCAACGACTAAACCCAGACGCCGTGCTCGCCCTGGCCGGCCATCGTATCTCCCGCTCGAATGTTCTGTTCCCGCCTTCGGGGTTGGCTCGCGCACGTGGTCTTAAGGCCGTTCACTCCCCTCCGACGGCCAGGGTGTAGCGGAGAGTAAACGACTGCGATCCCGTCGTTCGCTTTTTGCAGACTCCGCTCTCCGCTGCGCTTCGAGCTCCGCTTATCAACCGCTCACTCGGGCACTACGTCGTCCCCTCCCCGCTTGATCAGCCGATTGTCGGAGCGAGGGCGAAGTCCGAGGCGATACATCCTCGCCCGCTTCGCGATCTCCGCTACTCCACGCGCCGGCACTCCGCATCCCTCGGCGCGCTCACGAAGCCTCTTGCTAGGGATGGCAGGGCAGCACCCTACGGTTTCAAGCGACGTCGATGCATCAGAACAGATGGTCAACCGCGACGCGAGATTCTTGGAAGGCTTGCTGGAGACGCCGGATGAATCTGTGCCCATCCGACCACCGAGTCATCGCGAGGGACCACCACGCTCAGGACCACCGACGGCGACTGAAGGCGCGGCCGCGTCGATCGGGCCGTGTTCCGCCAGCGACCTACGCAACGCGACGAGGTCGGACGCGCTGGCGCGTGCCTGAGTGGCGACGACGCTCGATCCATCTGGAACGGGAAGCTCCGGGATGATCTCGCGCAGGGCCGTCTCGTGAAGGTCGATTAACAGCTCGGTCAACGCTCGAGGAGGGTTGCGCAATGTCGCAGCAAACTCTGTCACCCGCCGTAACTCGCTCAGCCATTGGGCTGACTGCAGGCTCGTCAGACGCTCCGATTGCACGGCGAGCAACGCAGCGGTAGCACCGTGAAAAGCGCGCTCCTTGCCGTCACTGTGAACATCGAACGCGGGAGTGCCGTCCCGGCCGAGGATGGTCACGCGGTCAACTTGCCCTGAGTCCTCCAGCGCCACCGCCACCGCGCGGGTTGCCTCGAAGCCGCGATTGTGCGCATCGCGGCTGACGAAGTGGGCGGGTCCGCCGGCCTGTACCCCACGCAGATAAAGAGAAGCAGTTGACAGGAGACTCTCTGGACGTCTCACACCCGCAATGACAATTCGCGTGCGGAACCCTTCGGCGGCGAACCGTTGAGCCGTGCGGAGCGCCACCGACGGATTCGTGAAGCTGCCCTCGATCAGCGCAGATCGACGATGTTCCCGCGCGTAGACCATCGCCCCGCTCAACCACGCGGCAGTCACCGCGGCTAGCTCTCCCGCTGCCTCGACCGTCGCGGATGCGCTTAGCTCGGCATGCCAGGGGTGGAAGACGCGCAGTTCGTCGGCGGAAAGGATGGTGATCTCGTCGCTGTCGTCGGCATGAAGCCTTGCGGCGACGCGGAACAGCCCGCTGCCGGGCTGAGCAGTCAGCAACTCGAGGGCGGGATCGTCGCTCGAGCGCGCGTCTGGAAAGAGCAGCGGAAGGATGTCGCGGCGCAGGATCTCCGCGCGATCGTGGTCATCCAGCGCCCGAACATTCACGAGGAGTCTCCGGGAAGCTCAGGGGTTCGCGCGCGCAGCCGAGCGGTCAGCGCATCGACGGCACGGCGGTCATAGCCATCGACGGCCAGCAGCTCGCTGCGTACCTGCGCCAGCTCGCGGCGAGCATCGACTGCGCGTTCCCCGCCTGAGCGCGCCACGTTCCAGAGATGGGCGGTGAGAGTGCCAGCGACCTCGCGCATGACCTCATACGCGACCACGTCGTTCACCCGCCATGCGGACAGGTTCGCCATCCCACCTCCTTGCTGGAGTGTAGCGAGCAACCCATGAAAGCGGGTGGATGCCCCTGTCGCCTAACTTCACCACCCTTTTCGGCCGTAGCGTTTGTCTTGTCCGCGCCATTTCTGCGAACACAGGCGTTACGGCTGCACGCAAGTCGTCAGCACGGACGCCGCCCATCTAGCGGTGGCCGAGCAGAACGAGCCGTACCGCTTCTCGACTCCGCGCGAGATCACGCGCGGCGGCGCATATTCGGTCTTGTAGTCAGTCCACGGTACAACTCGTGATAGACATGTGACACCCAATTCTGAAGCGGAGGCGACATGTCGTACAGGAACATCTTCTCTGTAGGCCCGAGGGGCGTGCTTTGACAACGCACCCGAACTTCTCGCCCACAGACGAGGGAATCCCGACGATGTCCATCTACCGACAGCTCCGCGGTCTGATCGTCTCCGGGCAACTCGGCGCGAATGAGCGGCTACCAACCGTGCGACGAACGGCAAGCGATCTGGGTGTCGCTGTCAGTACCGCGGCGAAGGCATACAAGTTGCTCGAGCAAGACGGCCTCGTTGTCGGCCGCACCGCAGCCGGTACTCGGGTCACCGAGTCCGCCGCGGTACTTCCCAGATCCGTCATACGACACATCCGAGACCTGATAGCCGATGCCGAGTCAACCGGCGCCCATCCCGACGATGTAATCGACGTGCTGCGCACCATCTGGCGGACATCTTCGGACGGCAACGGGAAGACTGAGCCGCAGGACTCACGAGCCCGCTGAGTCGCCGAGGATTGCGCCGCCGCGAGCCCCTCTCGCGACGTGCTGATCCTTTCGCTGCTCAGCTCGACTCGATCGCGCCGCTCTCCATACTTATGGACAGCGTACGGCCGATACCGCGGCGGACTGCCGGCGGGGGTTATCGGGCTGTAAGCAACGATGTTGTCAGTGGGCAGCGTCGAAAGCCTCGATTACCGACGCAGGGACGCGGCCGCGTTCGCTCACTTCGCGGCCGTTGTCTCGTGCCCAAGCGCGCACCGAAGCGAGGTCCGTCCGACTCGCCCCACGTGCTGAGGAGCTGCTAGACCGCCGCGATCCGCCCGCCGAACGAGCGGCCTTGATGAACGGCGCAAGCGCATCCTCAAGCTTCTTCCGGTTCTTCAACGACAGGTCAACCTCGTACAGCTTGGAATCAAAGCTGAAGGTCACCGTGCCGTCCGCCTCCGAGCCGTCTAAATCGTCAACGTACGTCGTGATCGTCTTCTTAGCCATAGATAGCCTCCAATGTATTGGGTCGGGATACCCGACGAGACATACTAGGCCGCCTAGCGATCTACGACCATAACGGTGCGAATCGCAGCATCGTTTCATCGAAGCTCGGCATCCAGGGGTGCTCGCTGAGGATCCCTATGCGCGCAATGCCCGCGCGAGGGAGGTCGCGGGCAGGGCGTTCCTGGTTGCTCGCGGGCAGGCCCGAG
>NZ_JBNCMA010000017.1:0-15852 GCF_049844955.1 Microbacterium sp. DT81.1 | reverse complement strand
AAGAGCCAGACACCAAGTGATCAGGATCCAACCACCGCAACGCGGCACTGTCACCCTGACACTGAGCTCGACGCTATGCCCGCCACGCCTCGCGCGCACCCGATTGCGCTCGCGTCCGCGAAGGCCTATGAGGGTGCGGGCAGGGCGGGGCGCTCGGGAGCCGCGGGTAGACTGGAGGCATGCCCAGGGCCCCCAAACTCGCCAGTTTTCCGGCAATTCGGGGCGCGCTCCGGTTCTACCAGGTCTGCTCGGTCATCACCGGCGTCGGACTGCTGCTGCTCTGCGCCGAGATGGTGCTGAAGTACACGCCGCTGCACGTGGAGCTCTTCCTCGGCGGCTCCGGCGGCTTTCTCTGGTTCGCTCCAGTGGTCGAGGGCCCGGAAGGGCTCGAATCGACGGGCGACGGCATCAACCTGTCGCTCGGCATCCTGATCGTGCACGGCTGGTTCTACGTCGTCTACCTCTTCGCATGCTTCCGCATCTGGAGCCTCATGCGGTGGCAGTTCTGGCGCTTCCTCCTGCTCGCCTCCGGCGGCATCATCCCCTTCCTGTCCTTCTTCATGGAGGCGGCCGTCGCCCGCGACGTGAAGCGCTACCTCGCCGAGCGCGAGGCCGCGGCATCCGCTTCTGTCGCCGCTCTCCCCGTCGATCGATCCCAGCCCGCCCCGGAAGGCACCCGTTGACAGAGCAGACCTACCCCTCCTCGGAGGGAAGTGCCCCACCCGCGGATGCAGGAGCATCGGAGCAGACCTCGCAGAGGCCCGTCCTCGTCGTCGACTTCGGCGCCCAGTACGCGCAGCTGATCGCGCGGCGGGTGCGCGAGGCCGGCGTGTACAGCGAGATCGTGCCGCACACGGCGACCGCAGCCGACATCGCGGCCAAGAATCCGGTTGGCCTCATCCTCTCCGGCGGACCGTCGTCGGTGTATGAACCGGGTGCCCCGGCGCTTGATGCCGGCGTCTTCGACCTCGGCGTCCCGACGCTCGGCATCTGCTACGGCTTCCAGGTGATGGCGCAGGCGCTCGGTGGCGAGGTGGCGCACACCGGGCTGCGCGAGTACGGCGCGACGGATGCCGCCCTCACGGCCGACAGCGGGGTGCTGCTCGACGGCCAGCCGGCCGAGCAGAACGTGTGGATGAGCCACGGCGATCAGGTCTCCCGCGCTCCGGAGGGCTTCGACGTGCTGGCATCCACCGTCGCGACGCCCGTGGCGGCGTTCGGCAGCGACGCGCGCCGGCTCTACGGCGTGCAGTGGCACCCCGAGGTGAAGCACTCCGACTACGGCCAGAACGTGATCGAGAACTTCCTGCACCGGGCCGCGGGGCTCCCGGCCGACTGGAACAGCGGCAACGTCATCGCCGAGCAGGTCGCGCGCATCCGCGAGCAGGTCGGCTCCGCGCGGGTGATCTGCGGCCTGTCGGGCGGGGTCGACTCGGCCGTCGCGGCAGCGCTCGTGCACGAGGCCGTCGGCGACCAGCTCGTGTGCGTCTTCGTCGACCACGGGCTGCTGAGAAAGGGCGAGCGCGAGCAGGTCGAGAACGACTACGTCGCGGCGACCGGCGTGCGGCTCGTCACGATCGACGCGCGCGAGCAGTTCCTGAACGCGCTCGCCGGCGTCTCCGACCCGGAGCAGAAGCGCAAGATCATCGGGCGCGAGTTCATCCGTTCGTTCGAGGCAGCAGAGCGGGATCTGATCGCCGAAGCCGAGGCCGACGGAGAGCCGATCCGCTTCCTCGTGCAGGGCACGCTCTACCCGGATGTCGTGGAGTCCGGCGGAGGCGCCGGCACGGCGAACATCAAGTCCCACCACAACGTCGGCGGCCTGCCCGAGGACCTGCTCTTCGAGCTCGTCGAACCCCTTCGCGCCCTCTTCAAGGACGAGGTGCGCGCGATCGGCCGCGAACTCGGCCTACCGGAGGTGATCGTCGGGCGTCAGCCGTTTCCGGGGCCAGGCCTCGGCATCCGGATCGTCGGTGAGGTTACCCGTGAGCGTCTCGAGCTGCTTCGCGAGGCGGACGCGATCGCGCGGGAGGAGTTGACCCGCGCGGGGCTCGACGACACGATCTGGCAGTGCCCCGTCGTGCTGCTGGCCGATGTGCGCTCGGTCGGCGTGCAGGGCGACGGCCGCACCTACGGCCACCCCATCGTGCTGCGCCCGGTGTCATCCGAAGATGCGATGACGGCCGACTGGACGCGCCTGCCCTACGACGTGCTGGCGCGCATCTCGAACCGCATCACCAACGAGGTGCGGGACGTCAACCGCGTGGTGCTCGATGTCACGTCGAAGCCGCCGGGGACGATCGAGTGGGAGTGATCTGGGCCTAGGGTCGCGTGGTTGCGTCCGCGGCTCCGGGACGTCCCTCGTGAGGCAAGAACGGGGCCCCTACCCCGATTGCCTCACGAGGGACGTCCCTGCGCCGCTCGCGTGGACCGCGACGCTTCGCGCGCGGGTGGGTAGGGGATGGGTCACGGGGGCGCGTCTGCTGACGGTGGAACTGCTGGGGGCGGATAACCGAGCGCCGCCGTGCTCGTGGGCGCAAGGTGGTCCCATGGCTGAAGAAGGAAGTTCCCCGCGGTTCGGCGCCGAGGCCCGGAGGGCGCTGTATCACCAGCGCGTTCTGGTGCTCGACGGCGTCCTCGACGATGACAACGGCACCCTGCTCGCGACCGAGATGCTCGCCTTGGCGGCCGAAGATGCGGCATCCGACATCGCCCTCTGGATCCATTCCCCCGGGGGGTCGGTGCCGTCGATGCTCGCCATCCGCGATGTCATGCGACTGGTTCCGTGCGATGTGTCCACGCTCGCGCTGGGGCTGGCGTGCAGCGCGGGGCAGTTTCTGCTGTCGGCGGGCACGCCCGGCAAGCGCAAGGCCCTGCCGCATGCGCGCATCCTGATGCACCAGGGCTCGGCCGGCATCGGCGGGTCCGCGGTCGAGGTCGAGGTGCAGGCCGACGACCTGCGGCACATGCGCGACACGGTGCTCGGGCTGATCGCCACCGACACGGGGCAGCCGGTGGAGCGCATCTTCGACGACTCCCTGCACGACCGGTGGTACACCGCCGGGCAGGCGCTGGAGTACGGCTTCATCGACGGCATCGTCGAGCGGTTCGACGAGGTGCTGCCGAAACGGCGGTCGACGGTGGGACTGGGGGCGGCGGCATGAGCAGCTACACCATCCCGAACGTCATCGCGCAGTCACCACGGGGCGAGCGGATCATGGACGTCTACTCGCACCTGCTCTCCGAGCGTGTGGTGTACCTCGGCACGGGCATCGACGCCGGGGTCGCCAACGCGCTGATCGCGCAGCTGCTGTACCTGGATGCCGACGGCGCGGATCGCGACATCCAGCTCTACATCAACTGCGAGGGCGGCGACCCGAGCGCGATGCTCGGCGTCTACGACACCATGCAGTTCATCCGCTCGGATGTCGCCACGACCTGCATCGGGCAGGCCATCGGCGTCGGCGCGGTCATGCTCGCGGCGGGGGCCGCCGGCAAGCGCTCGGTGCTGCCGCACGCCCGGGTGGTGCTGCACCAGCCGGCCGCGCAGAGCCGGGGGACGATCCCGGACCTGATCCTGCATGCGGACGAGCTCGTGCGCGTCCGGGAGGACATGGAGCAGATCCTCGCCCGGCACACGGGCCGCGACGCGGCGTCGCTGCGGGCGGACACCGACCGCGACCGGGTCTTCACGGCCTCCGCGGCCCGGGACTACGGGCTCGTCGACAACGTGCTGACCGAGCGGGCGCTGGCGGTCGCGCGGGCATAGGGGCGCAGATCTGACGTCGATCGGCCCGGTCGGTCCGGTGTTCACGCGAGTCGCGCGTGCGCATGTCGCGCCGACTCGGGTCGGGGTCTGGGGGTCGCGTGTGCGCGATTCAGGCTGATTGGGGCTGGTGGTTCGGGAGGCGCCGGAATTCCGGGGCTCGGGGAAGCGGGTCTTGCCAGTGAGCCTGAATGCGGAACGCGTGGGCCGGTCGAGCGGGCGCCGGCTGTACCCGAGCATGGGGGAGCAGATCCGTCGTCGATCGGCGCAGTGGGTCCCGT
Organism: Microbacterium sp. DT81.1; assembly: GCF_049844955.1. Lineage (NCBI taxonomy): Bacteria > Bacillati > Actinomycetota > Actinomycetes > Micrococcales > Microbacteriaceae > Microbacterium > Microbacterium sp. DT81.1. The sequence goes on along the minus strand of NZ_JBNCMA010000017.1, from coordinate 11,805 downwards.
GGTTCCCGGGGTCTCGCGGTCCCCGCGGAACGGATCTGCTCCGCTGTGCTCGCCGGGCGGAGGTGGCCGCGGCTCAGCCGGCCGCGGACGGATGACCGCCCGGCCACACCTTGCCTGCCCAGGGGTCATAGTCCGCCTCGAGCGGACCCTGGGCTGGACGCTCCTCCTCCGGCACGTGCTGGAGATTGAGGCGCACGCGGTACCAGAGTGAACTGCTGCCGCGCATGCCGTCGACCAGCACGTCGGCCGGATGCAGCTGCGCCACGACTTCGGGGTGCTTCGCCTTCCAGGCTTCGAGAGCCTCCAGCGCCTCCGGCTTGGTCTTCGTGCGCGCCACCTCGATGAGCGGCATGGTCGAGACGCGCTGCCCCGAGCCGTCGCCACCGCGCGGGGCCTTCTCGGCCGGGCCGAGTTCGTCGGCGAGGGCGAGCAGACGGGTGAGATCGCCGACCGCGTCGTCGATGCCCGCCATCGGGTCGCCCTGCTCCTCGAAGCGCCGAAGCACGGTCGGCACGGTGAACTCCTCCGGCCGACGCACCCGCAGCTCGTCCCAGCTCAGGGGCGTCGATACGCGGGCGTCCGGGAGGGGGCGGATCGAGTACGCGGATGCCACGGTGCGGTCCTTGGCGTTCTGGTTGAAGTCGACGAACACGCTCTCGCCTCGCTCCTCCTTCCACCAGCGGGCGGTGGCGAGACCGGGGGCACGGTTCTCGACCTCTCGGGCGAGCGTCTCGGCCGCGAGGCGCACCTGCTTGTAGTCCCACCGGGGCGCGATGCGGATCAGGATGTGGATGCCGCGGGAGCCCGACGTCTTCGCCCAGCCGACCAGCCCGTGATCGGAGAGCACCTCTTGGGCGATGAACGCCACGTCCACGATCTGCGACCAGTCGACGCCGGGCATCGGGTCGAGGTCGATGCGCAGCTCGTCCGGGCGGTCGAGGTCCTCGGCGCGCACCGGATGCGGGTTGAGGTCGATGCACCCCAGGTTGATGACCCACGCGAGCCCGGCGGCATCCCGCACGACCGCCTCCTCGGCCGACGTGCCGCGGGCGTAGTGCAGCGTCGCCGTGTCGAGGAAGTCGGGGTGGTTCTCGGGCACGCGCTTCTGGAAGAAGGCCTCCTGATCGATGCCCTTCACGAACCGCTTGAGCACCATCGGGCGTCCGTATACGCCGCGCACGGCGCCGTCGGCGACCGCGAGGTAGTACTTGACGAGGTCGAGCTTTGTGAGGCCCGGCTGGGGGAAGACGACCTTGTCGGGGTTGCTGACGCGCACCTCGTGGCCGTCGATCTCGAGGATCTCGGCCGCGCTCTTGGATGGGCTCACGGTGCCACGCTAGCCGCGGCGGGGTGGCACCGTCACCCCTCTTGCGCGCGTGCCCGGCGCTATGCGACGAGGGTGAACGCGGCCCGCACGGTTGCGCCCTGCGCCTGGGCCGGAGCGGCCCGGAGGTCGTCGGCGACGGCCACCGTGAGGTCGAGCAGGGTGATGCCCAGTGCACCGAGCACCGCCGCCACCATCTCGCTCGACGGCTCCTTGAGGCCCCGCTCCATCTCGGAGAGGTACTGGGGTGAGACCCCGGCGCGGTCGGCCGTCTCGGTCAGCGTCTCTCCCCGCTCATGACGGAACCGGCGCAGGTGCTCCCCGAGCACGTGCCGCCACAGGGGATCGAGTTCGCGGTGATGCAGAGGGATGATCTCGGCCATGCCCCACGATAGAACGCGGAGGCCGCGCCATCCGAGCGCTTCCGCTCTGAGCAGAACCGCCCGTGCAGGAGCACAGCACGGCCCCGACGAAGCACTGCGCCGCGCCGGACGCCCCGGCCGGTCGATTTCAGGCGCAAGAGAAAGGGCCGTCCCCCACGGGGACGGCCCTTTCGCGAACTGCGTGGACTAGTTGCTGCCGCGTGCGATCGCGAGGATGCGCAGAATCTCGACGTACAGCCAGACGACGGTCACCATGATGCCGAAGGCGCCGAGCCAGCCGTACTGACGGGGGGCGCCGTTGCGGACGCCCTGCTGGATCTGGTCGAAGTCGAGCACGAGCGAGTACGCGGCCATGATGACGACGAAGATTCCGATCAGCACGCCCCACGGGATCCCGAGGAGAAAGCTGGGCTGGCTCAGCACACCGAAGGCGCCGCCGGCGATCGGCACGTTGAAGATCATCAGGCCGACGTTGATGAGCGAGAACACCAGGTAGCCGAGCATCGCGATCATGAAGACCTTCGTGGCCTTCTTCGAAGCCCGCACCTTGCCGCTGGCGAACAGCGCGAGTGTCACACCGACCACGGCGAGCGTCGCGAGCGTGGCCTGCACGACGATGCCAGGCCAGAGGAACTCGAAGTAGGCGGAGATGCCACCGACGAACAGTCCCTCGAAGGCGGCGTAGGCGAAGATCAGCGCGGGGCGCACCTTCTTGCGGGACGTGAAGATGACGACCATCGCGAGCACGAAGCCGCCGAGCGCGCCGATCAGCCACGGCGCGAGGGTCGGTGCAGGGTTCTCCGCGGTGACCGGTGCCATCGTCCAGACCCAGCCCACGACGGCGGTCGCAACAAGAACCGCGAAGAGGGCGAGAGTCTTGACGACCGAGTCTTCGACCGTCATCCGGTTGGTCTCGATGGCGCCGGCCGGGGGCGCGGCGTACATGCCTTCCAGGCGGGCGTTGGCCGCGGCATCCGTGCCGGCCGCCTGGGCCGTCGAGAACTGGGTCGTCCTACCGAGGTTGGCGGCCTGCGGGCCGCCGGGGTAGGTCGATACGGCGCGTGGATCCTGGAACGCCGGGTTGTTGAACGCGGGGTTATTGAGGGCCATGGCCTTCACACACTCCAATGTCAGGGGGTCACAGCTAAGTGCTGTGAATCCACGATACCTGACCGATCCCTTCAGCCGGCTGGGATCTCGCCCAGTGATGCCGCGATTACGCTGAAGGCGTGCCTCGTCGTTCGCCGCTGGTCATCGGACATCGCGGTGCGCCCGGATACAGGCCCGAGCACAGCCGCTCCTCGTACGACCTGGCCCTCGAGATGGGCGTCGACGCGGTGGAGCCCGACATCGTCGTCTCGAAGGACGGCGTGCTCGTCGTTCGGCACGAGAACGAGATCTCCACGACCACGGATGTCGCCGACCGGCCGGAGTTCGCCCACAGGCGAACGACCAAGACGGTGGATGGCGCAGCCCTGACCGGCTGGTTCACCGAGGACTTCACATGGGATGAGCTCGCGACCCTGCGGTGCCGCGAGCGCCTGCCGAACCTGCGTCCCTCGTGCGCGAGCTTCGACGACCAGCAGCCGATCCTGCGACTCACCGACGTGCTCGACCTCGTCCGCCAGGCGTCGCTGGAGCAGGGGCGGGAGATCGGCGTCGTGCTGGAGATCAAGCACGCGACGTACTTCTCCGGGATCGGGCTGGACATGGTGCCGCTCATCGTCGCCGACCTTCGCCGAGCCGGGTGGGCCGATGGGGAGCTCCCACTCGTTCTCGAGGCCTTCGAGTCGACCGTGCTGACGCGACTCCGCGCGCGCGGCGTCCGCGGCTCCTACGTCTATCTGATCGAAGCGGCCGGGCGTCCGTTCGACATGGTGGCGGCGTTCGGGAAGGCCGCGCTCACCTACCGGGCGACGATCGAGCCGCCGGGCCTGGACTCGCTCGTGGGTGTCGTCGACGGCATCAGCGTCGACAAGCGCCTGATCCTCGCGCCGGACAAGAGGGGGCGGATGACGGGTCCGACGTCGGTGGTCGAGGATGCGCATGCCCGAGGGCTACGGGTCTTCACCTGGACATGCCGTCCCGAGAATGCGTTCCTCGTGGGTGAATACAGGATCGGCCGCGCACCCGACGCGGTGGGCGAATACGAGGCGGAGTGGGACGTGCTGCGCTCGACGGGGCTCGACGGTGTCTTCGTCGACCACGCCGACCTGGGCGTGGCGTTCTTCCGAGCCTGACCGGACGGGGGATGAGCATTCTCTCATCTAGGCTGAGCCGGGTGACCACAGGAATCATCGCTCGTGGCCTTCGCCGTTCATTCGCCGAAGTGCATGCAGTGCGGGATGTCAGCTTCGAGGCCCGCCCGGGACGCGTCACCGCACTCGTCGGCCCGAACGGATCGGGCAAGACGACGCTGCTGTTGATGCTCGCGTCGCTGCTGCGTCCGGATGCGGGTGAGATCCGGATCGCGGACGTCGATCCGGTCGCCGACCCCGCTGGTGTGCGCAAGATTCTCGGGTGGATGCCCGATGCCCTCGGCGCGTGGCCCTCGCTCACCGTGCGGGAGACGCTCGTGGTGACGGCGAAGCTCTACCGCATCCCGGCGGACCGGGCGCGCGATCGGGCGGCCAGCCTGCTCGACACGGTGGGGCTCGCGGACCTCGCCGATGCGCCGGCGCGGGTGCTGTCGCGCGGCCAGAAGCAGCGGCTCGGCCTCGCCCGGGCGCTCGTGCACGACCCATCGGTGCTGCTGCTGGACGAGCCGGCCTCCGGGCTCGATCCGGAGGCGCGGATCCACCTGCGCACGCTGCTGCGAGGGCTCGCGGCCGACGGCCGTACCATCCTGATCTCGAGCCACGTGCTGTCGGAGCTCGACGAGCTCGCCGATGACGCGGTGTTCATGGTGCGCGGCGAGACGGTCAGTGGAGACCGCGTCGCCGCGGCATCCACTCGATCGCGGGAATGGCGCATCCGGATCGCGGGAGCCTCGCCCGACGAGGCGCGGCAGGCGGTCGCCGGGGCGCTGCCCGGGGCGCCGGCGCGAGTGGACCGGCGCGACATCGTCGTGCCCTTCGCCTCGGAGGTCGATGCCACGCGGGCCCTGAGCGCCCTCGTCGCCGCCGGCGTCGCGGTGTCGGAGTTCGCTCCGGTCACGGGAGATCTGGAGCACACCTTCCTCGACCTCGGCAGCCGCTCCGAGTCCGGCGTGCCCGATCCAAGCGCCCCCGCCTCCGATCCCCACACGCCCGATCCGGGCACCCCGGATCCCCGCACAGGCACAGAAGGAGGGGACCGGGCATGAGCGCCTTCCTGCACGGCACGTGGACAATCGCGGCGCTCGAGGTTCGCCAGCGGGTTCGCAGCCTCGCCTGGTACGTGCTGCTCGGCATCTTCGCCGTGCTGCTCATCATCGTGACGATGCTGGCATCCGCCGCTTTCCTCACCTCGCCCGAACGGTTCCGCGGCACGTACTCCGTCGTCGTCTACTTCGTGCTGCTGCTCGCGGTGCTGGTGACGCCGGCACTCAGCGGCAACGCCATCAACGGCGACCGGGATGCCGCGACGCTGGCGCCCGTGCAGGTCACGCTCGTCACCACCTGGCAGATCATCCTCGGCAAGTTCCTCGCGGCCTGGATCACCGGCCTCGCATTCGTCGCCGTCGCCGTGCCGTTCCTGGCATTCACCGCCATCGCAGGAGGTGTGCCGCCGGGCGTGCTCGCGGTGTCGATCGTGGTGCTGCTCGTCGAGATCGCGGTGGTGGCCGCCGTCGGCGTGGGGCTGTCCGGCATCCTTAATCGGGCGCTGTTCAGCGTCGTCGCCACCTACCTCGTCGTGGCGGCGCTCACGGTCGGAACGCTCATCGCCTTCGGGCTCGGCGGCACCTCGGTGAAGAGCGAAGCCGTCCAGCAGTATCGCGACTATGTCTACGACGCCAACGGGATGGTGAGCGACCCACCCGTCTGCGGCGAGTGGCAGACGTCGGAGTACGAGGTCCCGCGCCTGGACTACGTGTGGTGGACGCTGACTCCCAATCCGTTCGTGATCCTCGCCGATGCGACGCCCATCGCGTTCGACGTGCGGGGCTACCCGGTGGACCTCTTCGGGCAGATCAGCACCAGTGTGCGGCAGGTGCAGCTGCCTCCGGACCTCGAGCAGCGTTTCGACGGCTGCCGACAGGGGGCCTTCAACGAGGACTTCGACACCGCCGAGCAGATCCACGCCAAGACCACCCCGAGCTGGTTCGTCGGCCTCGCGCTTCAGGTCGTGCTCGCCGCGGCCGCACTGGTGTGGGCCTGGGCGCGCACGCGCACCCCGGCCGGGCGGCTCCCCAAGGGCACGCGGATCGCCTGAAAGCGCCCGCCCTCATCGGGGTGTCGTCAGGCCACGTCGAAGTGGGCGACCGTCGTCTCGCGGTCGACCAGGAAGCGGTCATCCTCGGAATAGAAGACGGCCGCCTCGATGTCGTCCCCGGCGAATGCGCGGATGTCGTCTCGGCTTCGCCAGAACGAGATCGTCCGCACTTCGCACCGACCGTCCGGCAGGTCACGGAATACGGTGAAGGCTCCGAGGTTGCCCGGCGTCGTCCGGTAGGCGGACAGCCCCGTCTGCTCGATGTAGTCGGCGTAGGCGTCGCGGTCGGACGGCCTGATCCAGCCGGTCCACATGCGCATCACGGTGGCGGCGGGCGGGGTTTCGGTCATGGTCATCCTCGGATCGGTGGCGGTCACGAATTCGGCGACTCCATCGATAGCACGCCGGTCCGACAAGCGTCCAGGCCATCGAGCGAGGACCACGATGCGTCCTTGCGCATCGCGGCGAGCAGCGACGCGGATGCCATGGCCAAGAGGACTGCGAGCATCGGCAGGACAGCACCGGGCGGAGCGAGGGCCGCTAGCCCCGCGATGAGGAGCGTGCCGGCGAGCAGCCCGACGTCGTAGGCCAGGTTCCAGCCGGCGCTCACCGCCCCGACGAGGGCCGCCGGGAGGATCGCGGTCATTGCGTGCAGGGTCGAATTCTGCAGGATGCCGAAACCGAGGCCGATGCCGATCGCACCCGCCGCGGGCGCGAGCCAGCCGTTGCCGGCGCAGAGCGCGACACCCGCTGCCGACACGACGAGCCCCGGCGCGATCAGCCGATGGGGGCCGATCCGATCGCCGAGGATCCCCGAGGGCAGCCGCGCGATCGTCGCCGAGACGGACGCGGCGAGCAGCAGCGCGCCGGCCAGCGCCGGATCGGTGCGGGCGACCGCGACGGGCGCGTAGGCGATCAGGGCTCCGCTCGCGGCGGCGCCGAGCGCGAGGGCCGCGGCCTGTCGGGACGCACCGCGATGCACCAGCACCGCGCGGAGTCCTCGTCGTGGCGCCGGAGGCAGGCCGTCGGACGGCAGCAGGAGGGCGAACGGGATGCCGCATGCCGCGGCGCCGGCGGCGACGAGCAGCCCGGTCGCCCACCCCGCCTGAGCGGTCAGCAGCACACCGAGGGGCAGCGCCGCGATCGCGGGAATGCCGGCCACGACGCCGTACCAGCCGATGGTGCCGCCGCGGCGGCGCCGGTCCGCCCCGTTCGCCACGACCGCGGCCGCCGCGACCGCGACGAGCGCGAAGCCGAGCCCGCGCAGCACGCTGCAGAGCGCCCACATCGCCGGCGCGCCGATCGCCGTCAGCAGGGCCGTCGGAAGGGCCATCGCGAGGAGCCCGAAGACGACGGCCCGCCGTGCGCCGAGGCGATCGAGCACCGCCGCCGCGCCCAGTTCGCCGATCACCACGCCGGCCAGGAAGGACGCCGACGTCATCGCTGCGACCGAGAAGGATGCCCCGTCCGCCTGGGCCTGGACCGGCAGCACCGAGAGGGGGAGGAAGAACGCCGTGAGTGCGGCGAGCGAGATCGGGAACGCCGGCCAGAGGCGAGCCCTGCGGCGGATGTCAGGCATGGTGCACCACCGCAAAGGCGAGCTGCGCCGCCTCGTCGTCGGCCAGCATCCGGTCGCAGACCAGCTCGAGCGGACCAGGCAGCTCACCGAAGAGCCGGGTGCCGCCGCCGAGCAGCACCGGCACCAGATGCAGGAGGATCCGGTCGACGAGCCCGGCGGCGAGGAACTGCCTCGCCACATCCGGCGATCCCATGATCACCACATCCCGGCCACCGGCGGCGTTTCGGGCAAGCGCCAGCGCCTCGGCGGGTCCGCCGGTCACGAAGGTGAACGTCGTGCCGTTCCTGCGGAGCGGCTCGCGCTCGGTGTGGGTGAGGACGAAGACCGGGGCTGCGAAGACGTCGTGCTCGCCCCAGGGCTCTTCGCCAGAGCGGAATGTGCTTCGGCCGATGACGAGCGCACCCGCGGCGCGGAATTCCGCCATGTTCTCGTCCTCGAAGTCGAGGGCGTGGTTCGCCTCGAAGTCGAAGAGCCAGCGATGCAGCCGCGAGAGGTCGCCTCCGGGTCCGGTGGCGAAGCCGTCGACGGAGACGGAGCAGGTGAGGGTGACGGTGGTCATGGGTCGATCCCTTCGTGTCGTGACTTCAGGCTAGGCAGCGAGCGGTCCAGTGCTATGGTCCGGTTCCATGGCGATGAAGTGGACCACTTCGGATCTGGTGCTGGCGCTGGAATGGGCGGGGCACCCCCGCGATCGAGGCCGGCGGCTGCAGCAGGGGCTGCGCGATGCGGTGCGCACCGGCCGCCTCGGGGCGGGGGAGGTCCTCCCCGGCAGCCGCGACCTGGCGGGCGCGCTCGGCGTGGCACGCGGCACGGTCGTCGAGGCGTACGAGCAGCTGGTCGCCGAGGGGTACCTGGAGGCGAGGACCGGTTCCGGCACCGTCGTCGGCGCCCGCGCCGACAGACACCCCATGGCCCAGGCCCCGGCGCGGCCGGTCGGTCGGGCGCACGCGATCGACCTGCGCCCCGGCATCCCGGACCTCGGGCTCTTCCCCGCCGACGACTGGGCGTGGGCTCTGGGCCGTGCGGCGCGCGGCATCGGCCGCACCGACCTGGGCTACGGGAACGACCTCGGCAACCCGTTCGCGCGCGAAGAGGTCGCGGCGGCGCTCCGCAGGACCCGCGCCGCCGAGACGACGCCGGCCGAGGTGGTGCTGGGATCGGGATTCGCGCAGTGCGTGTCGCTCGCCCTCGGCGCGGTGGCGGCCCACGGAGCCCGCACGCTCGCGGTCGAGGATCCGGGCGATCGGTCGGTGGACGAGATCGCCCGATCCTTCGGCCTGCGCGTCGTCGGGATCCCCGTCGACGAGGAGGGAATGAATGTCGACGCGCTCGTCACCACGGGTGCGGACGCCGCGATCGTGACGCCGGCGCATCAGGCACCGACCGGCGCAGTCCTCTCCGCCAGGCGCCGCACCGCGCTGGTCGCGTGGGCGGACCGGACCGGCGGGTGGGTGATCGAAGACGACTACGACTCAGAGTTCCGGTACGACCGACAGCCGGTCGGCGCCTTGCAGGGGATCGCTCCCGATCGCATCCTCCTGATCGGATCCGTCAGCAAGACGCATGCGCCGGCCGTCCGTCTCGGATGGGTGGCCGTGCCCCGGGCGCTGCTGGCCGCCGTCACCGCCGGCAAGGAGGCCGCGGATCGGGGGTCATCCGCCCTCGACCAGTACGCCTTCGGACTGCTGCTCGAGAGCGGCCGGCACGACCGGCATGTGCGAGCGGTGCGGGCGGTCTACAAGCGCCGCCGCGCGGCGCTCGTCTCCGCCTTGGCGCAGCATGCGCCCGGCTTGCGGCTCACGGGTCTGGCCGCCGGGTTCCATGGGGTGCTGCACCTCCCGGTCGGCGTCGACGAAGAGGACATCATCGGGTGGGCGGCGGAGCGATCGGTCTCGGTCCGGGGACTGCGCGGCTTCTCGATCGATCCTCCACAACAGCCGGCGCTGGTGATCGGCTTCGGAAACGCGGACGAGCAGCGGATCGCCGACGGGGTGCGGGTTGTCGGCGACATCACCCGGTGAAACACGGCCCGCGGCGCCTATCACGTTCACCCGTCGCCCGTCCAGGCCCCCCGTCCTGCAGGCGCCATCCTGGCCACGCACACGGACCCGCGCCTAGCGTGGAGACATCCCGGGCAATTCTCACGACAAGGAGCTCCGCACATGAACAAGCGATCGATCGGCGAGATCGAAGTGGGCGAGATCGGACTCGGCGGGATGCCGATGTCGATCGAGGGGCGGCCTGATGAGGACCGCTCCGTGGCGACCATCCACGCCGCGCTCGATGCGGGCGTGACCCTCATCGACACGGCCGACGCGTATCACCTCCACGCCGACGACGTCGGGCACAACGAGACGCTCATCGCCCGAGCGCTGAAGAGCTACGGGGGAGACACGTCCGACGTGCTGGTGGCCACCAAGGGCGGGCACCTGCGCCCCGGCGACGGCAGCTGGACCCTCAACGGCGATCCCGCGTACCTCAAGCGGGCGGCGAAGGCGTCGGCCCAGCGACTCGGCGTGGAGGCGATCGACCTCTACCAGTTCCACCGCCCCGACCCGAACGGGGACTACGCCGAATCCGTCGGGGCGATCCGCGACCTGCTCGATGAGGGCGTGATCCGGATGGCGGGGATCTCCAACGCGAACGCCGAGCAGATCCGGCTCGCGCAGGACGTGCTCGGGGGTCGGCTCGTGTCGGTGCAGAACCAGTTCTCGCCCGCGTTCCGCAGCAGCCTCGTCGAGCTCGAGCTCTGTGCGGAGCTCGGAATCGCGTTCCTGCCCTGGAGCCCGCTGGGCGGCATCTCCCGTGCCCGCAACCTGGCAGGCAAGGGCGCCGCGTTCGAGCGGATCGCCGCCGACCTCGGTGTGAGCCCGCAGCAGGTGTGCCTGGCGTGGGAGCTGGCGCTCGCCCCCGTCGTCATCCCGATCCCCGGCGCATCCCGCCCCGAGAGCATCCAAGACTCCGTGCGGGCGTCCGAGCTCACGCTCACCGACGAGCAGATCGCGCAGCTCACCGACGACCAGAACGAGGAGGCCGCCGCATGAGCGACTCTCGGAACGCGGAGACCTTCCGCCGGCTCGGCAGCAGCGGCGCGGTCGTGTGCGCGCACGCGCTCGGCACGATGACCTTCGGTGCCGAAGCGGACGAGGCGACATCGCACGCGCTCATCAACGCCTACGTCGAAGGCGGCGGCAACTTCCTCGACACCGCGGATGTCTACAGCGCGGGCGTCAGCGAGGAGATCATCGGACGGTGGATGTCGGCGCATCCGGCGCAGGCGGGCCAGATCGTGCTCGCCACGAAGGCTCGCTTCCCGATGGGGCAGGGGCCCAACGACCTCGGCACATCGCGGCGGCACCTTCGAGTGGCTCTGGACGCGTCGCTGCAGCGGCTCGGCGTGGAGCACATCGACCTCTACCAGCTGCACGCGTGGGACGCGCTGACTCCGCTGGATGAGACCCTTCGCTTTCTCGACGACGCCATCACGGCGGGCAAGATCGGCTATTACGGGTTCTCGAACTTCACCGGCTGGCAGCTGACGAAGGCGGCGATGCTCGCCGAGGCGCACGGGTGGGCCCGGCCCGTCACGCTGCAGCCGCAGTACAGCCTGCTGGTGCGGGGGATCGAGCACGAGATCGTGCCCGCCGCCCTGGATGCGGGGCTGGGGCTTCTGCCGTGGTCGCCCCTGGGCGGCGGCTGGCTGAGCGGCAAGTACCGCCGCGACGAACCGCCGACCGGCAGCACCCGGCTCGGCGAGAACCCCGAGCGGGGCATGGAGGCATGGGCCGCCCGCAACGAGAACGAGCGCACGTGGCGGATCATCGACGCCGTCACCGAGATCGCTGAGGCTCACGGGGTGTCGGCTTCGCAGGTGTCGCTCGCCTGGCTCGGTGCTCAGCCGGCGGTCACCTCGGTCATCCTCGGCGCGCGCTCGCTCGAGCAGCTGCGCGACAACATGGGCGCGCTCACGCTGCAGCTGGATGCCGCGGAGCTCGACCGGCTCTCCGAGGTCAGCGCTCCGCCGGCCGAGGACTACCCGTACGGAGCGCCCGGCATCGCGCAGCGGCACCGCAAGATCGAGGGCGGGCGCTAGCTGTAGTTCCCTGGGACGTTGTGAACATCTGAGGTAAGCGAAGACCTCCGCGTCAGGATGTGGGTTACCACAC
>NZ_JBNCMA010000016.1:0-17366 GCF_049844955.1 Microbacterium sp. DT81.1 | reverse complement strand
AGGGGTGCCCGGCGCTGCGCGCCGTGCTCCGGGTGGGCGGCAAGCCGCCCACGGGCCACGCAGGTCGGACGCTGCGCGCCCTCCCCGAGGGGGCTGAGACGGTGCCTCACGGCCCGTTTGCGTGGGGGCTGGGCTGATGCGCGCGGACCGGTGCGGCGAGCGCGTGGGGGTGGCTGAGGGCTGCTCGCGCGAGTGCGCTGCGGCCCGGTCCCCCTGGGGCCGTCGAGCTCGAGCCGGCTGCCCGCCGGCCTCTCGCCTCTCGGCGAGGATTCCCGGCCCTCTGCGGTGCTCTCAGGGCCGCTGGGCCGGGTTTGCCGGGTGGTGCAGCCTCGCGAAAGACATCACCCGCCGTCACCCCGGCGCGCGTGCCGAGGTCTTTCAGGAGTGGGACACCCGGGACGCCGACGAGCCAGGGCAGAGCCTCGACGTGTACACCGGCGGCGAGTATCAAGCGGCGCGCGCTCGCGTGTCCGGCCTGGTGCCCTCCGATCTCGCCAAGAGCATCGCGGATGTACGGGCGGCCCTCGACGGCAGCGGGGATCTCGCGGCCGCTTCGCTGTGGCTGGTCAACGGTCTCGACGGCGAGCGGTGAGGGCGGTCACCATGAGCACCACGACGGAAACGGCAGCTGAGATCCTGGCGGGTTTCGAGCTCGGGTTCGGGGCGATCATCGACCGGCGCGGATGGGCCGAGGACGAGATCTCGCAGGCGACGCAGCGGCACCCTGACCACGCCGACCGGATCTATCACTCATTCGCCCTGCTGAGCGGCGGCGAGGCGGCCGCACGGATGGGCGTGGAGGCGGTCTACCGGGCGCACGCGCGGGAGATCATCGAGCGCGTTGTGCGAGGCGAGGACACCCGCCCCGGCACCGCCGTCGAGGTCGTCATCGGCCTGCTGGCGGCCGCTGAGCGCGCCCCGCTCTCGCACGAGGGGTTCGGGGTGTGCGCGCGCCTGTGGGCCGTCGCAGGCCTTCCCGAGCACGACGGTTTCGCCGGACGGCTTGAGCACATCCAGGCGCTGCACTCATCCCGGATTGATAGCGAGGAAGCGGATGCCCGCCGTGCCTGCCGGGACGACGCTCGCAAGCTCGGGCGGATCACCTGCGAAGGATCGCACCACGGCGAGCGCGTGGCCTGCACCTACGCCGCGCCCTGAGCCTCACCCCGACGAGCGCCCCGCCCCGGACACCGGTGGCGGGGCGCTCCCGTGTCAGCCGCGTCATGGCTGCCGACACACGCCGATGTCTGAGGTTCACCGTATTGTTATCGGTGTCAGATACACAACACAATCAGGAGGACATCATGACCATGGTTACCGTCGAGATCGACCGCGAGGTCATCACCCAGGCCGCGCAGATGGTCCGCTACTGGAACGCGGACGAAGTGCTCAACCGGATCAACATGAGCGAGGGCTTCACCCTCGCCGCGCTGTTCGACGCGCTGCACGAGCACGACATCGCCGAGTACATCATCCGAGAGGTCTGGGAGGGCGAGAGCGACGGAGATCGCGACCCGCTCCCCTGGGCCAACGGCCACGGCTCCCGCCTCAGCTGGGACGAGTACCGCGAGCGCGCCGACGACCTCTCCCACAACGAGGGCGACGAGCGGTTCTGGTTCGCCCCCAGGAGCGCATGGGAGGACGAGCCCGACGTGATCGAGTACTACGCACGGGAGGACGCCGAGCGGGTCGCAGACACCCGCAGAGCGCGCACCGGGCACTGATTGACAGAGAGCCCCGCCGGAACGATCCGGCGGGGCTCTCCCCATGCCTGCGAGCGGTTTCCGACCCGGGGTTGCCAATGTCGGCCGTGTCCGGTACTGTTATGTATGTCAGATACACAACACTTCTTAGGAGGACGACATGACCACTATCCACAAGGCCACCCAGCCCAGCGACTTTCTCGCCGCCGTACCTTCGATGCTGGGATACCAGCCGACCGAGTCGGTCGTCGTGATCCCGTTCGCCGGTCACCGAACGGTCGGCGCGATGCGCTTCGACCTGCCGGGTGTCGAGAACGCCGCGGCAGTCGCGAACGTTGCCGCTGGCCTGGTCTGCAAGATCGAGGGAGCGACCGGCCTGGCCGTCGTCGTCTACGGCGAGCGCACTCAGGCCGAGGCCGTCGCCGAGGCGATCACCAGGAAGGCCGCGGAGTGCGGACTGAGCGTGGTCGAGCGGTTCTACGTGACCGGCAGCGGCTGGGGCCTCATCGGAGACGATGCGGTGTCTCCGATGCCCGAGGTTCCCGAGCACCTGGCGGCGATGGTCACGGCGGCTAACCAGCACGCCGGGGCGGCACTGCCGGAGGTAGACGAGGCAATCGCGCGGGAGGTCGCCGAGGCACTCCCGGGTGACCTCGGGCTCCGCCTGGCGATGCTGGACGTCGACCCGCTCGACCTGTACGAGGGGGCGCTGTCATGGGACGGATCGAACCTCGAGGCGCAGTCAGCCGCGACCATGATCGCGATGATGAACCGCCCCTCGCTGCGCGACGTCGCCCTGGTGCAGTGGGCGCACGGTTTCGCGGCCGGTGAGAGCGCGCTGGACGCGCAGATCGCCTGGGAGAGCGGCGTCGAGTACCCGAAGCACCTGGCGATGGTCATGTGGGGCGAGGGACCGCGACCGGATCCGAAGCGCCTGGAAGCCGCTCTGACGGCGTGCCGCCTCCTGGCCGCCCTCGCACCCGAGGACGCGCAGGTCGGGCCTCTGGCGGCCGCCGCGTGGCTCTCCTGGGCACTGGGACGCTCCACCCACGCCGACCAGTACACGCACCGCGCGCTGGCGATCGACCCCGAGCACGGACTGGCGCAGATCGTCGGCACGTTCGTCGCCGCCGGTCACCTGCCCGAGTTCAGTTTCGGGGTTTCTCGCTGATCCGCTGCCGCGCCCTCACCACACCGGAGGGCGCGGCACCCGACCCCCTCACGGAGGACACCATGACTGACACCCTCACCCCCGCCAAGGGCATCACCGTCACCCACTACCGGGGAGCGCGCGACGGCGTACCCGTCGTGCAGATCGACACCGAGCTCGACGCCGGATGGCTGCGCATCAACCTCAACGACGCCCCGCCGCTGTGGAACGGCGACCCCGAGCAACACTCCGCCCCCGGCGCATTCCGCGGCCCGTCTGCGCCCGACTCGATCCTCGTGCAGACCGCCCCCGAGTCCGCTCAGCAGATCGCAGATGCCGTGATCGCCGCCGGATACACCGACGCCGAAACGTTCGCCCTCACGCTGGACGCGCAGCCGATAGACGCGCACACCGTGCGCGCCCTCATGGCGAAGGCCGCGCGCGCAGCGCTCGCCACCCTCGCCGTACAAATCGCCGACGTGCGGGAGGGCATCGCGACCCTCAACACCGCCGCCGAGGGTGACAGCAACGACGACGAGATCGAGGCCGCGGCCACCCTGTGCAACGCCGCCGCGTGGCTCGCCGACAGCGTGGAGAGCGGAATGCGCTGAGCCTAGCGCGCGGACGCCGGCCCCTGGCCGGTTCGGCGTCCGCGCGCCTCTTGCCAATGTCGGACCTCCCCGGTATTGTTATGTATGTCAGATACACAACAAGTTCTAGGGAGGACGATATGACTGACATCACCATTACCGCCCCGGCCACCGGGATCGAGGGAGGCCCACTGACCTTCCCCGGCACCCCGGCGGTCACCGACCGCCGCGGCGCGTTCGCGGGCGAGCTGGCACGCGCTCAGGCCGACCTGGCACTGGCGCGCGCACAGGTCGCCGAGCGCGAGCGCACGATCCAGCAGCTGCGCACCGAGCAGATCACAGACGGGGCCGATCCCCGCCTGGTGGACTTCTGGGACAAGGCGGGTCGGATCGCCGATCACGCGGACTTCTGCCAGGAGTACGACCGGCTCGCGGAGGCGATGAACGGCACTCCCCGAAACCGCGACTGGGAGGTTGAGGCCGAGGTCACTGTGACCGTCCGGGTCACCTACTCCACGAGCGCAACTTCGGTGGATGACGCCGACGAGAACGCCCGCGATGGGATCGACTTCGACGACGTGCTCGCCGCCTACCGCGACGGCGGGCAGGAGAGCTTCGACGTGTCGATCATCAGCACGGAGCGGGTCTAACCCACCCCCTGGCGGGGCGCACAACGCCCCGCCAGGGCCACCGACCCGGACGGAGCCCCATGACCATCGACACCACCGCGGCGCTCGCCGCAGCCGGCCCCCTGGTGTGCGCCGAGTGCGGCGACCAGGACGCCACCGGCTACGTCGTCACGATCCTCGACACGCGCGACCCCAAGCGCACCCGGACGGAGGTCTGCACCGACTGTCACGCCGAGATCGCCGACTGATCGGCCGCGGGCGGGCATCGCGCAACGCTCGCCCGCGGCACCCCCGTTGTCCGGGAACCTCACGCCCTCCGGCCTATATGAGCAACGCCCATATCTGGCGTTCGCCAATGTCGGCGCGCCATGCTACTATTATGTATGTCAGATACACAACACGGGTTCTAGGAGGACACCATGAGCACCACCGTCACCTACAAGACGATCACCACTCGGATCTACAACGCTCCGGAGGGGGAGAACGCCAACAGCAAAAACGCCGACTTCCGTCGTCAAGACCTCGGGGGCTTCGGGAAGTACGGATATGTGCTGATCTCGACCGTCACGGCCCCCACCCACGACGGCACCCTGATCATCGACACCCTCGCGCTCACCGAGACCTACTGAGCCACCGATGAGCACCGCGACTGCCCCGGCACCGCCGGCCCTCCCCTGGGTCGTGCTCGACTGCTTCGTCACCCGCATCCTGGGCGAGTACGCCACCGAGGGCGAAGCCATCGCCGCCGCCGCCGAGTTCGGCAGCTGCTCGTTCGCCTACCCCTACCCCGGATAGCTCGATCCGCGGCCCGCCCCCTCTCGAAGGGCGGCGGTGAGCCGCGCGCGCGCGCCGGCGCCCCTCGGAGCCGGCGCGTCGAGGGAGATCGCGCGATCGCGCAGCGCTCGCGAAAGTGGCGCTTGCAATGTCGGCAGACTCTGCTATTGTTATGTATGTCAGATACACAACACGTTCGGGAGGACGACATGAACACCACACTCACCACCGCCACCGACCTCGAGGCACGCGCAGCCTGGTCGATCATCGCCGAACCCAGCGACGGCATCGCCGGCACCCTCACCCAAACCCTCGGCCACACCGCCGCGCTCGAGGTACTCACCGCCGGGCACGGCACCGTAACCGGCGCACTCCACGCGGCCGGCATCGACGCCGAAGCCGCCAAGCACGCCGCGGCCCGCTGGCTCCCCCGCCACAACCCCCGCGCCGTCGACGACGCGCTCGCCGCAGCCGCCCGCCACGGCCTCACCCTCATCGACCCGGCAACCATCCCCGGCCTGAGCGACCTCGGCGAGCACGCCCCGCACATCATCTGGGCGCGCGGCGACCTCGCCCTCCTCGGCCGCGACCTGACCGACCGGATCGCCCTGATCGGCGCACGCGCCGCCACCAGCTACGGCGAGCACGTCACCACCGAGATCTCCGCCGCGCTCGCCGCCCGCGGCATCGTCATCACCAGCGGAGCCGCCTACGGCATCGACGGGGCCGCACACCGCGCCGCTCTCGCCGCGGGCGGTGCGACGATCGCCTGGCTCGCCGGGGGCGCCGATCGTCCCTACCCCGCCGGTCACAGCGACCTGATCGCCCGCATCGCCGACCGCGGCGGCGTCATCGCCAGCGAGGTCTCCCCCGGCGCAGCGCCCACCAAATGGCGCTTCCTCGCTCGCAACCGGATGATCGCCGCGACCACGGCGGCAACCGTGGTCGTCGAGGCCGGGTGGCGTTCCGGCTCGCTCAACACGGCCGGTCACGCCGCCACCCTCGGCCGCACCCTCGGGGCCGTGCCCGGCCCGGTGACGAGCGCCGCATCCGCCGGATGCCACCGCCTCATCCGCGAGTTCGACGCGCAGCTGGTCACCGACGCCGACGACGCCTACGGGCTGCTCGGCCGCTGATCCCTCGCCGGGGGGCGACACACTCGCCCCCCGGCCCCACACCCGCTTAGGAGACCGCCATGGGAACCACACCAAACCCCGACCCTCTCACCCTCGCAACCCCCGCACTGCTGCTGCTCTGGATTGCCGCGATCATCACCCTGACGCTCTGGGACCGACGCATCCGCAGCGCCTCCGTGGCCACCCACGCCGACATCATCCGCAGGGCCACACGCAGCCGCGCACACGCCCGCGCGATGATCGCCTGGCACGGCCTCGGAGCACTCGTGATCGTGGCGGCGTTCGGGCTGCTCTCGTGGCCCACCGCGCTCGCCGCACTCCCCCTGCTGGCACTTCCTGCCCTCGGGATCCGCAAGTGGGCGCGCACCACGCGCACGCTCTCCCGCATCCTCCACGCACCCCAGCTGAGCTCACGGCGGCAGCTGCAGCGATAGATCTCCGCCCTGGGTTGCATCCCTGCTCTCACTGCACTAGTGTTATGTATGTCAGATACACAGCTAAACATCGAAGACCACAAGCCCCGAGGGGATCGAGCCACACGGCCGCTCCCCTCGGCAGGACGGGCACCAACACATAGCCTGACGAGCGCTCGCCGCCGCCGCTCGCCCGTCAATGGCAGCCGGCCACATTCGTCCTCCTCCCGGCCCGCTGCCGGCGGGGGCGGCACCCACTGACACCGCCGCCCCCGCCCCTCCCACTCCGAGCTACACCCCAGCGCAGTCCCGCGCTCATGACCGCGAACGCCACGGCGCCGCGGGGTCTGAAAGCGTCTCTAGCGCGATCTCGCACCAGGTGCGCGCGCCGTTGAACGCCAGTCGCGCATGACGGGCGCTGAGGCGGGTGCTCCTCGAGCGCCCATGCCCGCCGCCCTCGGCGTTGCGGATCTCATCGATGCCTTGGGCGATCGAGGCGAGCCCACCCAGGATGCGCCGAATAGATCCCGCCCCGTCGATCGATCCGTCGACTCCCCCGGCACCTAAACCGAGGGCTTGCTGCGCTCGAGGGACTAGTGCCGAGAAGTCTTCGCGATCGGTGTAGTCGATCTCGAGCTCCTGCAGCACGGTCTTGGCCGTTGCCTCAATCAGTTCCTTCGATGCGGCCACGACGCCCGCGGGATCACCGTCGATGAGCAACCCGATGCGGTTGAACGCTTCCTCAATCCCGTCCGCGCTCCGCAGAGACCCAACCCCCGACAGAGGCACTGCTGACGGAACGGCGGCGACGATGCGATGGTCGTCGCCGTACCGGAACCCGTCACGTTGCAGCGCAACCTTCAGCCGCTCTCGCGTCGCCTCGTCGGCGAAGTCGGAGACCACGACCTCATAGACCCGCAACACCCTGCGAACGTGGTCAGCGTGGGACCACTGCACGACCGCCTCATACGCGCGCCACAGCGAGACCCGCTGACCGCCGACCTCGTCATAGAAGCCGTGTGCGAACCCCTCGCCCTCCCAAAGTCGTTCGATATCTCTGAGCACGATCCCGGAGGCAAGATCTCGGAACGTTCCCCGCAATCGCCCGCTGATGACATCTGGCATAGCCGCAGGGTAGCCGGGACCAAGCTGCGCACTCGGGAGGCCCGTCTGCGAGCGGTCAACGCCTCCTGTTGGCGAACGGCCACCCTCCGAACCTGTCAGCGAAGGCCGCCCGGTATCTGATCTCGACATCTTCGGCGATCTCGCCCGGCGTCTCCACCCACGCGACTAGGAGCTCGGCGTGATCGGCCAGCTGCCAGATTGAGCGGCCGCCCTGATGGCTGGACCCCCGGCGCGCGTACTGACGCAGCCGAGTGCGCAGCCCGCCGGCCTTGGCGTCGGCCTTCCCGATGTAGACGACGGGCGTGCCCATGATCCAACGGCCCTGCAGGTCAGCGAGGCCGTACAGCGACCCCGCGCGGGCGACGGTACTGTCGAGGATCTCTGGCGCCGTGGTGGCGGTGCGCAGCACCACGTAGATCCCCGGCCGCGGGGGAACGTCGACGTCTGGGATCTCTGCGAACGTTACGAAGCCAGAAAAGCCAACTCCCTCAAGGCCGGCGCGGTCCCACGAGTCAGGCAGCGCGAGGGCGCTCATGCGTCGACCGGCCCGACAGGATCGATGGCCGGCACTCCGAAGAGAGCAGCGGTGCGGCGCTCGAGTAGGTGTTGCTCGACGTCGCCGGCGTGCAGCGGCGCCTGCTGCCCAACACCCCGCGCCGGCCGCTGCTGCATGTACCAGTACAGCTGCCGGTTTCCCTTGGAGTTGTGCTGCTGCGCGAGCTCGCGCGCCTCGTCGCGAGTGAACAGCCACACCTGGTCGGTGGAGAGCAGCGCGAGCGCGAGGATCTCGGCGCGCAGATCGTCGGGGAAGTAGAAGCCCACCGACAGCGCGCCCTTGCCACCGGAGGGCGAGGGTGCCGTCTGAGTCTTGACCTGAACGGTAACGGCCTGGGCCTGCAGCGGCGAGTAGACCACCAGGTCGATCCCGGAGTCCGTCGTCATCCGCGCAGAGTCGATGCCGAGCTTGAGGAGCCGGTACTGGACGAGGATCTCGCCCGCCGCTCCGATGTGCTGCGTCGTGGTCATCGCGGCATCGTCTCACGTCGGCTCGGCGGGGTCGCAAATGTCCCTGCATCCTGGTAGTGTTATGCATGTCACATACACAACACACAGGAGGAAGACATGACCACCATCACAGCCTGGATCGCCACCCACAGCGACGGCACGACCTGCACGGTCGCCACCACCACGACGGACTGCCCGCACAACCACACCTACACCGCGCCGGCCGAAGCGCCGGGCACGAAGGGACTGCTGATCACGACGGCCGGCGAGCTCGCGATTGCAGCGTTCGGTGAGCTCGAGGACTACCAGCGCGCAGTCGGCGGCGACATCGAGATCGTGAGCCTCGACAACCGCCACGACCTCATCGTCAACGAGGAGGGGCTGATCCACCGACTCCCGTTGAACTACCTCGCCAGTGCGGTCGCGAGGCGGCCGCTCGTGGGCGATGTCGTGCTCATCGGCGTCGACAACACCTCGGGCGACTTCGTCGACGTCGACGTCGACGACACAATGATCGACATCGCACGACGAATCCTCGGCGCGTGACGCCCCAGCCGACGTCGCCGGCGTCCACCGCCTGCCAGCGGTGGACGCTCGGCCGGCACTCCTGGCGCCACACGTCCGAAGGGGGCTTCGATCGCCGCCGCTTCACCGTCGAGCAGATCCCCGAAGCGGCCGCGCGAGAGTTCGTGTGCCGGAACCACTACACGTCGTCCTACCCCGCAGCGCGGCTCGCCTGGGGCCTGTTCACTGATGACGACACCCTCGTCGACGTCGACGCTCCGCTCGTCGGCGTGGCCGTGCTGTCGATACCGATGCGCGCGGCCGTGCTCACCAACGTCTTCCCCGAGCTCGAGCCGTTCTCCGAGTCGCTCGAGCTCGGGCGCTTCGTGCTCACCGACGCCGTGCCAGCCAACGCCGAGTCATGGTTCCTCGCGCAGGTCTGGCGACATGCGGCCGCCGCCGGCATCCACGGGATCGTCACCTTCGCCGACCCGATGCCGCGACACAGAACGCTCGTCGACGTCGACGCTGCCGGGGAGCAGATCACGCGCGTCGAGACCATCACGCCCGGCCACGTTGGCGCGATCTACCAAGCCACCAACGCGATCAGCCTGGGCCGCTCCACCGCTCGCACCCTCAACTACGTCCCCGCCGCCGGCATCGTGCTCTCGGAACGCACCCTCTCTAAGATCCGCACCGGAGAGCAGGGATGCGACGCAGGAGAGCGGCACCTGACCACCCTCGGAGCTCGGCCGCGGCGCGCCGGCGAGGACGCGCGCAGCTGGCTCCGCGACGCGCTCGAGGACGTCGGCGTGCGGAAGGTCCGCCACCCCGGCAATCACCGCTACGCCTGGGCGTTGGGTAGCGCCCGGCAGCGCCGCCGGCAGCTGATCGCGCTCGAGCCGACGCCCTACCCGAAGGCCGCCCGAGATCTCCTAGCCCCGCTCTGATCCCGGGCTTGACTCGCTCACATACGGCGAGTAGTGTTTTGTATGTCAGATACACAACTTAGATGGACTCCGAGGAGCTCGTCGACGAGGCGAAGCCCCACCGAGTGACCCGCGGCCGCGGATCGGCCGGCGCCGCCCCGGTCCGCGGCCGCCCTACCTTCGGCGTCCGCGAACGCCCGGAATCCGGGCCTATATGCAGTGAGACCCCAGGAGGTCACCGAATGAAGCTCACCCGCACCGTAGGTGCAGCATCCGGCGCCGGCGTCGCTGCCCTCGCCGTCCTGCTGCTACTGCCGACGCTCGGCACCGACGCCGGCGCGACCCCTTCCGCCCCCAGCATCCAGGAGCCGGCACCCGCCGCAGCCGCGGCCTACGACCGCGACCTCTTCGGCCCCCGATGGGCCGACGTCGACCGCAACGGATGCGACACCCGCAACGACATCCTCGCCCGTGACCTCACTGACGTCACATACAAGCCCGGCACCAATGACTGCGTCGTCCTCACCGGCACGCTGCACGACCCCTACACCGGCGAGACGGTGACCTTCACCCGTGTCAGCGAGGGCTACCAGCCGGTGCAGATCGACCACATCATCCCGCTCGCCGTCGCCTGGGCATCCGGCGCGGACTCGTGGACCGAGGAGCAGCGGACGCAGTTCGCGAACGACCCGGCGAACCTGCAGACCACCACCGCCAACCAGACCAAGGGCGACAGCACACCAAGCGAGTGGATGCCCGTCGACGAGTTCGCCGCCTGCGAGTACTCGACCCGCTACCTCGACGTCACCACCGACTACGCGCTCGAGATCTCTGCCGCCGACCGCGACGCACTCACCGCCACGCTCACCAGCTGCACGAGCGCCCCCTAGCCCACACCGACCATCCCCAGTACCAGGAGACACCCCATGAGCTTCCCTCTCCGCAATATCCGGATCACCGACGAGACCGGGACCAACTACACCGATCTATTCGCTGACATCGACCTCGACAGTTTCGACCTGCTCGGCGACCGCGGCATCCGGGCCGTCGACGCCATGGTTGTCGAGATAGGCGATCGTGTGGATGTCGGCCGCGTCGAGGTACTGCCAAACGCCAGCGACGAGCTCGAGTTCATCAACATCTTCGGCCACGTCGAGCGCGGCCGCCGCGGCTACCGCCTCCGCACGATCGCCGACGCCCTCGGCCTCCTCATCGAGTTCGACCTGCACTGAGAGGACACGCCACCATGTCAACCCTCGATCTCTTCGACGACAGCTTCCCCCACGGCACCACGGACGGGTACCGGCGCGGCTGCAAGACCATCGCGTGCCCGGCGCTTATCCCCTGCCGCACCGTGCACACGCGCTACTCGGGCGATTACACCTTCGCTCGGATGATCGACGCCGGCATGCCCCTCTCCGAGATCCTCGAGCAAGACGCCGCAGCGAAAGAGGGCATCCACCAGCGGGACAGGGCGGCCGCGCGACAGCAGCAGCGGGCCACAGCACCCACGCACCGCGCAGCTGCCAAACCGAAGACCGCAGCGCGGCCGAAAGCCGCCCCTCACCCCGACGCTCATGCAACCCCGGCCGTTGCCCCGACGCCGATCAGACCACTCCGCCCCCACCCAGGCTATAAATGGCTCACCCGCGCGGCCGCGGACATCGACAGCGTCCCGGAAGCGAACCGCGCGCAGCGGCAACGGGATCTCGCCGACTACCGAACCGCTCTTGACCACCACGTCACCGAGCTCGAGCAGTGGCGCCAGCAGCGCGCCGACCTTCGCCGGCAGCTGGCCGCGGACGCCGCAACACTCAAGACCGCCTCGATTGCCGCCGGCACCGGCCTATCCGTGAACGGCGCGATCGAGAGTGCGTTGCAGAACGCAACCGCCCGTCATCAGAGCGCCGTCGACGCACTCACCCGCGCTGACCAGCAGCGCCCCGCCGCCCCCCGCAAGCCGCGGCCGCCACGAGCGCCACACGCGCGCCGTGCGGCCAAGCCGCGACAGCTGCAACCCCACGGCACGAACGCCTGCCGGGCACGCGGCTGCGATCGCCCCGAGTGCATCGAAGCGGCGCGCGAGTATCACCGCGAGTGGATGGAACGGCGGAAGGCCGAGAGCATCCCACTCGAGCACCACGGCTCGGCATACGGGTACCAGCTGGGGTGCAAGGATCGCGCGACGTGCCCCGCGGGGATCTCGTGCGCTGATGCCTCGCTCGCTGAGGAGCGTCGTCGTCGTCGCGACGCCGGTATCGCTGAGCAGGCTGCGCGCGTTCCCGCCGAGCCGGTGCGAGAGCACGTCAGACAGCTGATGGCCGCCGGCATGACCGTGATCGGCATCGCAGAGGAGGCCGGCGTTTCCAAGACCGGAGTGAAGATCCTGCTCTACGGCCGATCCGGCGCGCGGAAGGGCGAGCTCCCCCGCGAGATCGAGGAGGCCAAAGCGCAGCGCATCCTCGCCCTGCAGCCCACCCGCGAACGCCTCGCGATCTCTGCCTGACCTACCGACGTCGACGACGCCGGATAGCATTGAACCTGGGCACCCGTCCGTTGAGCATCCTCTGTTCGCAGTGGTGCTGCCTCTTAGTTGTGTATCTGACAATCCGCATCTGAGTTGGCTCCGGACGGGTGCCCTTCTCGTTGTACCCGGACGACATCGACGCGGACGCGCTCAAATTCAGCTATCAGGATGAGGCCAACGCTGCATCTAGCGTCGAGGCAAATCCCGCTCGTCCCTCCCTTAAGAACTGGAAGAACGTGTCGTAATCACGGGGTGTAAGGAAGTGAAAGGCGTACTTGTCCACTCCCAACATTTCGTTCAGTGTGTTGAAGTGGGCGGCCGCGGCGGCGAACTTAGCTCGGTTCTCGTCCGATGGCTCGTCAAGCTCGTCGTCCCCCTTGATCTCGACGACGACGAGCCGTTCCTGCAACACGATAAAGAAGTCTGGATTGAAATGCCCGCGACGGAAGTGCTCACCCTTCCGCCAGCCAAACTCGATCGCGTAAAAGTCTTGATCGGTCGACTTGATCCACCCTGATATGACCGCGGCGTTCTCGGGCTTGACCAAGTCCTTGATGAACAGGCGCTCAGGGCGGTGGTCAGCGATTGCGATGTTCAGCGGCGTTTTGAAGTAGAACTTGTTCGCCACCTCCTCGACCGAGGATCGCGGGAGAGATTCGTCCTCGAGGACTTCGGCGAGGACTCGCCGAGTGTCCTCGTCGCTCAACCGTCCAGAATCCTCATCGGCGAACACTGTGGCGTCGCCGCGCCTGAGCGCGGACACATTGATGCTGTCCCGACGCCTCTGCGACGTGGAGAGCTTGACGACCTCGTCGGGCTTGGAAACATACCGAACGGTTTGGCTCGCCTTACGGTGCACCACTCCGAACGCAGCCTGCAGCCGCTGCCGATTGTCCTCACTGACCTGATCAGCTGTCTCACCGACGCGATTCAGCGACTCACGTATTAGGTCCCTAAGCCAATTGATCGAGTACTTGCTGGCATAGTCGGTCGACTCCTCGAGGTCGATCGCACGGAACTTAGAGTGGATGTGCTCCGCGACCTCGTCGACGGAAAACATCTTGTAGCGGATGAGAGTGCGCTTCTCTCGCTGCTTCCCGCTGACCACTCGGCTGTACGTGGTCTCGCGCTCGAGCTCCGAGACCTGAGAAACGAGGGTGACGAACCCCTTCGAAAAATCGTACTCGTCAGGCGCCTGGTGCTCTTCGGACTCCTGCGTCTTGCTGTAGTCGATGTTCTCGAGATCGAAGTTGTAGTCGACTTCTTTGTCTGCCACCCGTGACACAAGCCTGTTCTCGATCTCGAGAACCTCATCGACGAGATGCCGAATCCTTGACGACCACGCATCGTGATTGAACACCGTAAGTACCGGACGCTCACCACGGTAAGAGTCGGGCACGCGAAGTCCGCGTCCCAGAACCTGCGCAATCAAGAGCTTGCTTGAGAACGCCCTCTCCTCGTGCGGCACGACTTGGAACACGTTCTTTACGTCCCAGCCTTCGGTGAGCATGCTCACTGAAACTACCCATTCGACCGGGCTATCCGCTTGGTCCACAGATCCGAGTTGGATCACGTTGCGCTTGTGGTCGGGATCAGAGGTGACGGTCAAGACCTTGGCGGCCGCCTGATCCTGGGTAAGCCCTTCCACCGACGCCAAGAAACTCGCAACATCGACCGCCAGTCGTTTCGCGGCGGCGATGTCGCGCGTCACGAGCAAGGTCAGAGGCTTCACCTTGCGGTAGAACTGCTTGTTCCCCTGATGGTTGTCGTAGACCTTCTGGAGCTTCTCGTCCCGTGCGCCGCTTGAGTCCTCCGCGACGTAGTCGATCGTCTTGACGACGCCGGAGTCGATCGCGGCGCGAAGCGAGTAGCGGTAGATGACATCCGGGAAGTAGGAATTGTCGACGTAGCAGGTGCCAGAAACGCCAACCACGTAACGGAAGTTGAGGTCGGCGTCGCTGACGAACTCCGCCCACTTCCGCATGTCGCCGTTCGCGGAGTACAGATGGTGCGCTTCATCGTTGAGGATGAGCGTCCGGTCACCTTTTCCTGCGAGGGTCGGGCGGATCGAGCTTCGCGACGACGCGAAGGTCGCGTGATAGTTCTCGATGCACACGGTGCCCGGGACTATCGACTCGGTGCCGTTGATGACCGCGGGCGCCGTATAAGCGGCACCCGAGGGCATTGCGGCGCGCAGCGCTTCGCTCGCCGCGAGGCTCTTGAACTTTTCCGTGAGGCCCGCCTCGATTGTGAGCGAGGGGCAGAGCACCACCACTTGGTCGACCGCGCCGGTCGCGAGCATTAGCGCGGCGATCCCATACATCACGTAGCTCTTCCCGGTGCCGGTGGCCAGGTCAAGGCTGCAGGACAGTTGGTCAGGGAAGATGAGCTTTCGCTCTGCGGATGCTTCCCCGCCATAGACGTCCTTGAGCATGGGGTTCGCGTCCAGATTTTCGCGCAGTAGCGCGCGGAGGCTCTCATATCGCTGCCCGAGCAAGTATCTGAGCGTTTCTCGGATCGCTTCTTTCTGATACTCGCGAGTCGAGCAGAGCGCGTCGAGGAACGGCTCGTATGGGTTCAGGTCGAGAACGTTGGGATCGATTGCTTTGGTGACTTTTAGGAGGAGGTCGGCGTTGGTGACGGAGATCGCTGTCGCTGACATTTAGCTGACACCCTCCAACACCTTGCTCGCGTCCCGTTCGATGAACGCCTCGCGAGGTTTCACCTCGGTGTACTCGTTCCCGAAAACATCGAGATAGACGATCATGACAAACTCCCCCAGCGTCTTGGCCCGAATCTCAAGCGTCCAGTCCTTGTCTTCGAGCTCTGCTGCGAAGACCGCCTCATCGAGCGCAAACGGCGGAGCGGCTTCCGAGTCTGCTGCTTGGTCGTAGGGATAGTCGAAGTCCACCAAGACCGCGGCGAGGGTCTCGCGATTGCCGCGCGTCGTCGCACCCCGTGCAAGCGCCTCGCTGTGGAACTCCTCGATGCGCACGAAGGCGTACTCGGTGCCGCCCTTGTCGGATCGCCAGTAGTCGCATCGGACCGTGGGCTGCTGGATGAAGTCAAACCCAACAGCGTCGACGGTCCGGTTTACGTCCGCCGCACCAATTGGTTGCCGAAGCGCCTCGAAGGGCCGATCGTGCAGCTCGTTCACGATCGAGTACGGAATTCGCAGCACGTAGTACCGGACGTCGCCGTGGTCGATGTAGTCCTCGAGGAATGCGACGCTCGCGGCGGGCGCGATGATGAAGACGTCGGAGCTTGAGCGGGTTCCGATCTGCGCATGGAGGTTGCCGATGAAGCCGTGATCGAGCACGACTCCGCCGCCCTGCCGGTGATTGAAAACGAGAACGTCGGCACCGTTTCGGTAGCCATCGAGTTCGACGCCGGCAACCTGGTGCGGTTCGTCGACGCAGCCGAACAGGTTCAGTGCGAAGAACCGCCACTCCGGCCAAGCGAGATCGCGAAGCCGGGCAAAGTCATACAAGCCGGCGTTGCTCAGGGTGAACGCTGAAGGTGTGAGTGCTCGGCCCTTGTTTCCGATGCCAGCCTTCAGGCTCAGCATCCGCTTCTGGATCGTATAGACCGCCAGCTTTCCCGAGTCAATGGCGATCCACCGGCGACCCATCTTCTCCGCGACTGCCGGGGTTGTACCTGAGCCCGCGAATGCATCCAGCACGAGATCGCCGGGGCTCGTTGTCGCCCCGATGATGCGCTCGAGCAAGGCCTCAGGCTTCTGGGTCGGATAGCGCTGGTTCTGGCTCCGATCGGCGGGCTGAAGCATCGACATCCGCCAGACATCGTCGACCGTCTTTGTGTCGGTCTCTTGGTAGATGACCTTTCCGTCATCGCCCTTCTTGTTGACAAGCTTTTGAGTGCTCTTGTCCCACTTGCGGGCGAGTTGTTTGACCGGCCCGTCAGGACGCACCTCCTTGAGGGGCGTGAAGTTGAAAGTCGACGATTTGGAGTACCAGTAGATGACGTCGTGATTGGAGGCGAACCGCTTCACGTTGCCTTGCATCTTGTTGTAGTAGTGCCAGACGATCTCGTTGCGGAAGTTCCGCTCACCGAACACCTCATCCATCAGGACCTTGACATAGTGGCCCTTCTTCGAGTCCAGGTGGACAAAGATCGAGCCATCCTCTGAGAGGAGCTCGCGAAGCATCACGAGCCGGCGGCGGAGGAACTCCAAGAAGGCGGCGCCAACCACTCGATCCTGATAGGCCTTTTCTTCATCACCCCCGACGAAATCGCGAGCAGACGCGAAAGGTGGGTCGATGTAGATCAGCCGGATGCCGGGCTGTCCGTCTGCACTCTTGAGCTCGCCACTCCTCTTGAGATCGAGCAACGTCTTGGCCGCCTGCAAGTTGTCGCCAAAGATCAGGCGGTTAGTCCACGCGGAAGCGCCTGGCTTGCCGAACTCGCGAATCACCTGAAGCGGAACCGCCATGGTGTCCGCGATGATGTCCTCTTCGCGATCCTTGCCGACGTATGTGAGCTCGTACTCGTGTCGATCGGGCGGAAAGAGCGAATTCTTGAACTCGCGTGGCAAATCTTCGCCCGTAAGTAGAAGGTCCGCCAGGTGGGCTCGATCGCCCGTCGATAGTCCGCTCATAGCTCGTCTCTTGCGCCCAATCAGGTGGAAGCGGGGCGTATCTCGCCATGATACGAGAGACATCTGACGCCGCCCGCGCCCGGATGTAGGGAACGGCACGAATTGTCCACGGCGGCCGCATCAGAGCGGGCTATCGACTCGAGAAATGTCCATCTGACACCCGCGTCATCGTTGCGGAAGATGTCCACCTGACCTTGAAGCCGGCGACCCGTAGGCGGATCGTCTTGCGCTATACGGAGCTCACCCATACGCACGAGCACTAT
>NZ_JBNCMA010000015.1:0-19838 GCF_049844955.1 Microbacterium sp. DT81.1 | reverse complement strand
CAAACGACTAGAGTTCCAAACCCCCAACGAAGTCATCGGGGACGTGCTGTTGCGATGACCGCTTGAATCCGCCGATCCTCAACCGGGCGGTGACGGCGGCTGTTGACGATCGTCGCGTTGAAGGGGCGTCGAAAGACGATCCGCTTGCGGGCAGGCGGTCTCAGAGGCGCTGAGGCCGGATTTAGCTCTGACCACGTCGACTGATTGAGTCAGCGACCATGGTTCTGCGGACAGCCGGCCCGACAATAGCCTTGTCGAGGACCGCTACTCGTGGCGGAGGAGTGAGTCAGTCATCCAGAACGAAAGTGACTTCGAGTACGACATCGAAGCTTGTGATCGCCCCGTTGGAGCACTGGACGCTTTGTTCCTTCACCCAGGCGCCGCTGATGTTCCGGAGCGTGGCGTTGGCGCGCTCTATGCCGTCCCGAACGGCTTGATCGAAGCTCTCCGTGGATCGGGAGCTGATAGTGGTGATGCGAGCGACTGTGCTCATGACAACCTCCTTGTTGATGAGCCGAGTCTTCTCCGGCCCGCCAGGACGCACAAGGGTATGGTCAGCGCCGCTCAATCGATCCGAGCGGGGGTGGATGAGGCCGATGCCCGTAGTGGATCCCTAAGCGGGCAGTGGTCGCTCCATGTAGCCACCTCCGCACCGTAGATCGCCGGTGTCGCTTGTCGTGGCTGGGCGGTCTCCGTATCGTCGGAACATGGCAACGGTCCTCGACATGTCGATCTCGCTGGACGGCTTCATCGCTGGAGCGAACGAGGAGCCAGGACACATCGAGCGGTTGCATCGTTGGTTTTTCCTGGGCGACGAGTCGGGCGCCCACGGGGTGCCGGGAGTGCCACCCGGGGTGAACGGTACCGCGATGCGGCGAATCCTGGCGACGGGAGCGGTCGTCGCTCCCCGGCGGACGTTCGAGCAAGGCGAGGGGTGGCACGGCGACCACCACAATGGCGTTCCGGTCTTCATCCTGAGTCGGCGGCCCGCGCCCCCTGATGCCGCGAAATGGCCGCTCGTGACCTACCTCACCGATGTCGGCGACGCTCTGCGTCGCGCACGAGACGCGGCCGGCGAGCGCGACGTTCTGGTGCACGGAGGTGCCGGCACGCTCGCCCGGGCCGTCGATGCGGATGAGCTCGACGAAATCGCACTGCATGTCGTGCCGGTGGTGCTCGGCAGCGGCCGCGCGCTGTTCTCTGAGCTACCGGGCCGTGTCGAGCTCGAGCGGACACAGGTGCTCGAGGGGGAGGAGGGCGTGACCCACCTCCGGTACCGTGTTCGGCGCTGATCGTGCCCGCGAGTGACACGCACAGCTGCATCACCTCGAGCCAACCATCGCCGTAGAGCGGTCGCTCAGCGTTCGTTGTTCTTCACGGCCCACAGCTCGGGTCTCGAGAGTGCGCGGCGTGATCACGCGCGATCCGCTCGGGATGCTGTCATCGGCCATTGCGCACTCCTCGCGTGATGCCGCCAGTCGAACGACCGCTCGGACGTTCGACAAGGTGCTTGCGAGAGTCGGTGTCTCTTGGATCGTTGTCGTGGCGATCGCCGCCATCTCGCCAACGTTCGCCATCACTTGGCATTTGCCTTCCGGCTGTTCCTCGGGCTCAGGGAGGCTGTCTTCCTTCGCGCCGGGACCGCGGCCAGTGACTCGGGATGCCGTCAGGCGGCGGGCGGGGGAGCCGCAGTCAGCACGATGAGCGGACTGTGCGCGATCATGTCGTCGACATCGTCTCTGCGCCATCGGCGTGCGGCGGCCTCGATGAGCGGCCGTGCTTCGTGGGGATCGGTGATTACCCGCGCGGTGGCAGGCACGTCGGCCTGGATGCCCTTCTTCAGATGCACAGTGACGTTGGGGTCTGCGGTGATGTTGTGTATCCAGTCCCTTGTGCGGTCTCGACGCGGCATCCCGGTGATGAACAGCACGCCATCCTCATGGTGCAGGAAGATCTCAATGCGGCGCGGTAGCCCGCTACGGCGACCGGTCGTCGTCAGGTCGATGAGCTGACTTCGGTGCAGGGCCTCGCTGACGTCGTTGTTCACACCTGTTGAAGCAATCTCGCTGCTGCAGACATTCCAAGCGATCGGTGAGACTTTCCGTGCGCAACGCTGATGGCAAAGCCCCCGGCAGCAAAAGCCAACTCTGTCGCCAGCCGGTCCCGGAGCGCTCGATCACCGCGCTTGAGCCGGTCCCTCACCGCAACAGGCTGCGTCTCAGATCGAATCCCGATAGCGCATCGTCACTAACCCGATTCCGTGACCGCGTCGGGGGCAGATGGAAGGGCTGCTCGACCGCTTCTAGCCGACACCGTATGCCCCGATGTCCTTTCACTACGGGCTCCAGAGGAAGGCGTGCCTCGAGCTGTTGCCCGCTTCGTCGCGTGGCAGATACGCGTATCCGGTGACTTGGCCGCGTAGGTTGATCGCGGATGCCGCGCTTTCTACGCCACCAAGTGTGCCCAAGTCGGTCATTCCGGTGGACGCGGTCCACCGGAACGCATGGAGGGTGTCAGATCGAATGGTCCAGCCGGCGATTTGATTCAGTTCGTTGGTGTCCACCGGCGCACTATAGACCCCGCTTTCGGGCGGGATCAGGCTTTGCTTTCCTCCAGAGGCCGTCCATCGGATCGGAACCCATCGGTCCTCGCTGTACTCGATACCGACGACTTGGCCACGTGCGTTGATGGCTGTGGGCAAGAAGCCCAGAGGCCGCATTCCCGCCGACGACGGGGTCCACAGGAATCCGCCTTCCTGGCGGTTCGGTGGCGACGTGCCGATGATCTGACCCAGCGCATTGATCGCGGTTGCCTCGCTGGATGGACCGCTTAGCGTGCCAAGATCCTGCATGCCACCGGACGGCGTCCACCGGAATGCGTGCATCGTCCCGTCCGCTGTGCTTGAAGAACCGGTTACCTGACCCAAGTCATTGATCCCGGTGGCAACGCTGAGCCCACCACCGAGAGTGCCGAGGTCACGGATGCCGCCGGTCGGCGTCCACAGGAACGCGTGACGAGGCCCGTCGAAGAGGTCCGAGGACCCTACGATCTGCCCGCGGTTGTTGATCGCTGTCGCCGAAGTCCACTCCCCGCCGAGGTTCCCCAGATCCTCCATGCCACCAGATGGTGTCCACCGAAACGCACGTCGCGGTCCGTTAAGGGGCTCAAGGAAATACGTCCATCCGGTGACGTGACCCCACTCGTTGATCGCTGCCGCAGAACTGGCGTCGCCGTCGAGGGTTCCGAGATCCTGCATCCCGCCGGACGGCGTCCACCGGAAAGCGTGACTGGACCCATCCGAGGTGTCGGAGGTGCCGGCAACCTGGCCCCGCACGTTGATGTCCACCCCGGTGCTGTTGGGGCCGCCCAGCGTGCCCAGATCCCGCATGCCTGTTGCCTGCGCGGACACGGTCGACACCGATGTTGCGCTGGCCGTGGCCGGGGTCAACGTCGCCAGTGCCGTCCCTACCACTGCGGCGAATACCCAAATCCTCGGAACGTTCATTACCCACTCCTGTTGATTGAATTGTTCTCTGGTATCGGGCGTGCGTGAATTGTCCTACCCGCCGGAACCCTCCGCAAGGTCATACCGCAGGCGAATCAGATCGACTCGCGAAATAGGTGACCCTGCTCCCGCACCCCGAATCAGGCTTTTTGCGGGCGGCCGATGCGGATCCTGAGTGGGCGGAGGACCTTATTGCCGCCTGGACCGGCGAGTAGGATGCTCGCGCGAGGGACACGTCCTGAAGGAGTCGGAGCGGAACATCATCTTCGCCCATCGTTCTGTGGGACTGCGTTACGCGAGGATCGCGTGACACAAGGATGGATCTAGGGGGTGCCATCATGACGCCGCTCGATACGACCGGTGTGGATCTGAGTGGGCTGGTTGCCATCGTTACCGGCGGTGGCCGCGGTCTTGGACGGGGAATGGCTCTGGCACTAAGTGCTGCCGGAGCGAAAGTAGCGGTGGTCGCCCGCACAAAGGGACAGCTGGGGGAGACTGTCAGGCTGATCGAGACGGCCGGTGGGCGAGTTCTTGCAGTCCCTGCGGATGTCACCGACCACAGCGCAGTCGAGACGATGGTCGCGACCGTACATCGCGAACTCGGCGAGATCGGCCTCCTGGTCAATAACGCGGGCGTGACCGGCAAGCCTGGCCCCATCTGGGACTCAGATCCCGAGGACTGGCAGCATACGGTCGACGTGAACCTGAATGGCACCTACCTATGCAGCACGGCAGTGGGCAGACTCATGCTCGAGCAAGGCGCGGGCCGGATCGTCAATGTGGCCAGCGGAGCCGCATTGGGCCCCATCCTGAATGGCAGCGGATATGCCACATCCAAAGCCGCCGTCTTACGACTGACCGAATGTCTTGCAGCGGATGGCCGCGCGCACGGGATCAAGGCCTTCGCGATCGACCCAGGTTCCGTACGTACGGCCATGACGGAATATCTGATCGAGTCGGACGAGGGCCGAACCTATATCCCGGGGTACCGGGACTACATCCTGGCCGGTGGGGATGTACCGGCGGAGCTTTCGGCAAATCTGGTCACTCTCATCGCGTCCGGGAAACTGGACTCGATGTCCGGGCGCCTCATACGGGTCACCGATGATGTCGAACAGATGGCCCTTCGCGCGGAGCAGATAACCGAAGATGACTTGTACACGCTGCGACTTCGAACGCTCTGACGACTCATCCCAACCCGCGGTGTAGTCGGGGCCGGAATCCGCCGCTCTTGAGGGAGCGCGCGGAATAAAGCATCCTCTAAGCAATCTCGCGTACAGCGACTCCACCCCCGAAGGCGGCTCCTAGGCCTTCTGCCCACTCGGAGGCCTGTGCGTCTGCAAGCGGGTCCGCGAACGGGCGGCCTGCGGCCCGCGGTGGGTACGCGATGACCCGTCCGTCCTCGGCTTGGCGATCAGATACCGAGGACGTCTGGACCTTTGTGGTGGCTGATCCGTCCGCCGTCGATCGGGGCCGTTTCGTGCCCGGCGAGCTCATGCAACCACGGTGGCTGCTGGTCTATCGACACCGAACCTGCACCGCTGGTGAAGTAGACGACGATCGGAGGGCTTGTGACGAACGCGGCCGCGAGGTCAGCGGCACCAGGCACGGTCACAATGGCCTGGCGGGCGTGCAGGTCGCGCATGAGCGTCGCGAACGCCTCGGGATCGTCCGGAACCGCTTCCTGAGAGCCAGCGGGAAGCTGCTTGCGCAGTTCGCTCACGATCTGCTCACGCTGTGCCGCTGGGAGTCGTTGGAAGGCGGCTGCGTAGGCTGAGTCCGCGACGCTCGCTGGGACGTTTCCCAGAACGTAGGCGTATCGGGCGATCTGCTCGTCATCGCTGATCTCGTGCCGTGAATGTCGCCACTTCACGATTCCTCCTGAGTGATCAGCGCCAGACTACGCCCGCCGGACGGGACGGACCAGGGCAAGCAATCTCAGCCCGCGAGCCGGTTCCTCACCCCGACGGCCCTCGTGCCGGATGGGGGCTCTTCATGTCCGATCTCGGTGCAGGTACGACTGAGCCGAACTCTGGCCGGGAAGGGACGAACCTCACTGCATCGTTCCCAGAACTCGCCGTCACTGCACAAGCCGAGATCCCAGCAGGTTGCGTCGTGAACGAGGATCGCGTCGTCGCTGTTCCTGGACAAGACTGAGGGGATGACGCCTTCTCATTCCCGGCTCGCCACCGCCGTCGCGGCGAGCAGGAGTTGGTACGACGATGTGATGGCGCTGCACGGCGCGCCGGTCACCGTGACCGACGAGATCTGGGTCGCCGATGGCTGGGTGCCGCCGTTTCATTCGACCGTGCTCGCAATCCGGCCTGCCGCCGACGCGGATGCGGCCGCCGAGGCGATCAGCGCCCGCCAGCGAGGCGGACTCGAAGTCGGTGGCATCGCGGATTGCTTCGCCGATCTGGACCTTGCGGGTCGCGGGTTCGAGACACTATTCGAGGCACGGTGGATTCATCGTGCAGCCCCGGAACCGGGGTTCGCCGACGGGTGGAGTGAACTCGCCGCTCCACGGGACCTGCGGCGGTGGAGCGAACTGCACGACTATGTCGGGGTTCTGCCCGACACGGTGCTCGGGCATCCGCGCTTCAAAATCCTGGCGCGGTCGGCGGGCGGGTCTCTCATCGGCGGCGCCGTGGCGCACCAGCCCGGGAACGGGGACGTCGTGGGGCTCTCGAACGTGTGGGAGCGTCCCGGGACGGATCCGGATTGGCCCGGATTGCTCGCCACGGTCGGCCGACTGCATCCGGGGCGCGCGCTCGTGGGCTACGAGCGCGACGCCGACCTCGCGCGGGCGCTCGCCGCAGGCTTCGCAGTCGTCGGCACACACCGCGTCTGGGTGCGCGCCTCTTGAATCCCGAAACGCGCCGTGAACGCCGAGCACCGAGCAGTCGGTAGGGCGAAACGATCGCTATACGAGACCATCGGCAACGATCGCGAGCCACTGGCCCGGGTCGGGATCGGCCGTCTGCGGGCTCCGGCCGGTCGGTTGCGGGTATCAGGGGCAGAGGGGTGCTGGCTCGTCGTGACGGGCCACTGTCTCGGAGCTCGGGAAGATGCGGGTGATCGACAGCACCGCCGGCTCGGTTCCCGGGTTGCTGACGTAGTGCGGCCCAACCTCGGTGAACGACTGGTTCACGCCGAACATCTCTCCTGCGTCGCACCCGGTTTGCCGAACCACCGTGCCGGACTTCACCACGACGATCACGATTCCCGGGTGCGAGTGCCAGCCTGAGAAGCTCCCCGCCGGGTAGGTGAGGTCGAACGTCGTGACCGTGGTCTCATCCTTCGTCTTAAGCTGGATGCCGTCCTGGGAGACCTTGGTGGGTCCGTTTGCCGTTTCGTCGAGGATCCCGCTTGCCACGTCGCTCTGCACAAGATTCCCCGACCCCGGTGTCGCCATCGCGGCGGACGCGAGTCCGGTCGTACAGATGAGCGCAGCCACTGCGATGGCGCTCGTGATCCTTCTTTTCGTGTTCATGGCTCCCCACCCCTTCATCGAGGGCTCAACCATGGCGGCTCAACCCGGCGTTTCGGGGCCATTGTGTTCCCGCCCACCGGGTCTGTCAACGGGGCATCAGAGTAAGGAAAAACGGGGAGGAGTGGGCCATCCAGAGACATGGTTGCGACGCGGATGCCTTCTCAACAGGGTGACGGCGCCCTGCCCAGTCGCGCCACAACACCGCGACTCGGCACGCGCTCGGACATGCCCGGCCAGCAGCATGATCGAGCCCAAGGGCCGCCCGCAAGCCGGTCCGCTTCTGTCCTGCACGCGAGCCTCGGTGAGACCGTGGTCGGATGGGTGGAATAGAGATTGGCTACGCAAGAGTATCGACCACGGATCAGGATCTGACGGTCCAGCGCCAGGCGCTGCTGCGCCTAGGAGTGCAGGATGTGCACATCTACGTCGATCACGGGATGACGGGAACGAATCGCGCTCGCCCAGGCCTCAGGGAGGCGCTTGCCGCGGTGCGAAGCGGGGACACACATGTCGTGACGAAGTTGGACCGCCTCGCTCGCTCCTTGCGGGACGCGAGGGACATCGCTGATGAGCTCACCGCGAAAGGTGTTGCGCTGAGTCTCGGCGGAAGCCGATACGACCCGACTGATCCGATCGGTCGGCTGTTGTTCAATGTGCTGGGCATGGTCGCTGAGTTCGAGCGGGATCTAATCAGCATGCGCACCCGCGAGTGCATGGCGGTCGCCCGTGCGGAGGGACGACTGAAGGGCAAGCAGCCGAAGTTGTCCAAGACGCAGCGCACGCTCCTCTTCGAGCTGCACGACACCGGCGACTATACGCAGACGGAAGAGGCTGAGCTGTTCAGCGTTTCGCGGGCAACTTTCTATCGCGAGATCAAGCGTCGACGTGCGTTGTTCCTCGGATCATGCGAGGCGCATATCTTCTGACACCAACCGTCACCGCAGAGCACGGAACGCATCCTCATCCGGGCAGAGTACGAAACGGATCCGATCTGATTCAACGGTCGTTGACCGGCGCAGCTCGCCTCCGCGATGTTCGGGTGGATCGAGGCGTTCTACAACCCCCGCCGCCGGCACACGTCCCTCGGCGACCTCAGCCCCGCCGACTACGAAGCTCTTCACACTGCCGCAGAGATCGCGGCATGATCAACACACAAGAACTGGTCATGCCCCGGTTTGCCGGAACTGGATGTGAGGAGTCGTGGCCTGTTGACGGTGTCTGTTTTCGAACTCTAGCGGGGTGTCCCAGCCGAGTGCGCCGTGGCGTCGCCGGCGGTTATGGAAGCCTTCGATGTACTCGAAGATCGCGTTCGCCAGTTCGACCCTGGTGGACCAGCGGCGCCGGTTCAGAAGCTCGACTTGCATGCGGGCCCAGAACGACTCGACGACCGCGTTGTCATACGGGTCGCCAACGGTCCCCAGCGAGGGAAGCAGTCCCGCATTCCTGGCCCGGGAGGTGAAGGCCCAGGAGGTGAATTGCGTGCCGTGGTCTCCGTGAATAATTGTTCCCGGTGACGGCCGGCGGGAGTCGATCGCCATCCCGAGTGCGTTCGTGGCGAGGTCCGCGCGTTGAGTGGTGTCGATCGCCCAGCCCACGACGCGGCGGCTGAACACTTCCAGGACGACGCAGCAGTACAGTTTGCCTTCCCGGGTGGGGTGCTCGGTGATATCCGTCACCCAGAGCCGGTCCGGCGCATCTGCCTGGAATCGGCGGCGAACCAGATCGGTGACAGTGACCTGCCCCGGAACGCGCTTCGAGCGTCGTCGCAACGGAAGTCCGATCAGCCCGGAACGCCGCATCAGCAACGCGATCGTGTTCTGACCGACGGTGACATCATGAGCGCGCTGCAGTTCCGCGCGGACCCGCGACCGCCCGTAAGTGCCGTAGGAGGCATCGTGGATCTGACCGATCAGGTCGGTGAGCCACGCGTGCCGGATGGACCGCATCGACGGGGCTCGCGACTTCCAGTCGTAGTAGCCAGATGTCGAGACACCCAATGCGAGGCATGCCTTCCGGACGCGGACACCGTCAGCGTGGAGCTCTCCCACGAGACGGAACCGCTCTTTTGGGGGCACCACCTGCTCCACCGCCGCGGCCGCTCTGCGGAGGATCTTGTTCTCCTCCTCAAGCTCACGGATCCGCCGGTTCGCGGCCACCAGCTCCACTGACGCCGCCCGACCCGCTGCCGGCCGGAGGCCCCGGTCTATGAGGTCCTGCCGCTTCCATCGATACAGGCATGACTGCGCGACCCCGAGCGCCGCCGCGACGTCGACCACGGTGCGCCCGGACCGCGCCAGCTCGAGAGCGCGTTCGCGGAATTCAGATGGGTACGGTCTAGGCATACGACTACTTCTCCTCTCAGAAGCAGCCACATCCTCTCAACCAGTCATTCCGGAAAACCGGGGCAAGACCAAACCGTCCGGGAAAACCGGGTCGGATTCCATCACCATCTGTTCCCCGTCGTGAGGACAAACAGAACTTTCGCTAGACCGGGCACCTCGCGGAGTTTCTATGCGGAAGGAGTGGACCGACGCCGCCGCCGTCCCCTTGAATGCGGACTGGACAGTTTCCCGTCCTGCGAGTAAAACGGGCGTTGACGATTGTTCTATTGCGCACGGGGGAGCCCCTCATCGAGGGGATGAATGATGAGTACCGAGGCTTCTCCATCCGGTGCACGTGATTCGAGGGAGAGTCATGGATTTCTTCAGTCAGCTGCAGGATGGCGACATTCTCTTCGACAATCTCCCCGATGATGTGGCTGCCACGGTCGAGATCCGGAATGCGAAGCTGCAAGAGCTCTCGTACAGCGGCGATCTCGGCCTCGAGTTTGTCGTATCGGATCTCCGACGCTGGCTGCCCGGCAAGGTCATCAAGGTGGCCTTCCTTGACGGGGACAGCGATCTGCACCTCGACATTGCGACCACACTGCAGAAGGTCACCGACGCCTGCGGTGTCGTCTTCGACTTCGGCGAGACCGCGGCGGGCGACTTCCGAAAGTGGACCGAGTCCGATGCCGAGCACGCAGCCGACATCCGCGTGAGCTTCGACAAGAAGGGCTACTTCTCGCTGGTCGGGATCGACAGCGTCGATACCAGCATCGGCCCGCCCACATCTCGTGTCGGCGGGCGGCCGAACCAGGCCAGTTTGAACCTGGGCGGATTCGCCGTCCAGCGTCCGGCGACGTGGCGCGGCACGACGCTGCACGAGTTCCTGCACGCGCTGGGATTCCACCATTCCCACCAGAACATGCGCGGCCCGTGTCAAGTGTCCTTCAGGTGGGAAGACGACCCCGGATACCAGCCGACGCAGGACAACCGAGGGGCGTTTATCGCGGACAGCAACGGTCGTCGGCCAGGGATCTACACGTATCTTGCCGGGTTCCCGAACTTCTGGAATCGGGCGAAGGTCGACCACAACCTCAAGACGGAAGAAGACCCCGGCCTGGTCATCGGGCCCTTCGACCGCGCGTCCGTCATGCTGTACCGGTTCCCGTCGCTCTTCTACAAGACGGAGCCCAGCCCGTGCGCGCCGAACGGCGACGGCCAGGCGCTGTCCGAAGGCGATGTCCGGGGTCTTCGACTGCTGTACCCGGACGAACAGAACGAACGCGAAAGCATCGTGGCCACGCAGGACGAGATCCTCTCGGCGCTCGAGGATGCGGCACCGACGCGGTCGGAGGGCGGCGAGGAATCCGCAGGGGGTGCAGTCGGCCGGTCGATCGTCGAGAGCGCCGCGGCCGCCATGCGGGTCAGTCGCAGCGGCTGACGACGATGGCGCTGATACTCCGGCCCCCGGCTCGACCGGTCCTGCCCATCGACGACGGGAACCGGGTCAGCTGGGATCAGCCCGGAGACGAGCTGGCCTCGGCGGTGGAGGCCGGGGGGTCTGTGATCGAGGGTGCCGTTGCGGCAACGGGGCGAATCGAACTCGACGACCACCCCAGCGTGCAATGGTCGGGAGCGGGGTTCCTGGCGGGGCCTGGTCTCGTGATCACTTCTGGGAACATTGCCGATCTGCTCGTGCCGTCCGGCCCTGGCGGCATCGTTCGCCACCGCCCGGTCTTGCGGATGGGCGCACTACCCGGCGAGGGACCGGAGTATCGGATCGTCGGATGTCTCCTGCGCCATCCGGTTCTCAATTTCGCCGTGCTCGAGCTCGACAGGGTGCCTGCGGAGTCGCCGCTCATTCTCGATGCGACCGCAGAGATCTCGACCGGCGATGAGGTCGCGATCGCCTCGTACTACGCCCACGATGAGCGCAACGACCCCGTGTGGCTCAAGGACATCGGCTCATTCGAGGCCGGACAGAAAGTCGTTTCACCAGGGCGAGTGCTGGGCCTCTCCGTCGATCGGTTCAGTGAGCGCGGCAACTGGTCGCTCACGCACGATTGCTCGACTCTCGGCGGCGCGGGTGGTGCCGCCGTTGTTGGCCTCAGGAGCGGCATGGTTCATGGCTGTCACTTCGCTGGGAAGTTCGGAGTGGAGAACTACGCTGTTCCGATTTCCGAGATCGCACTCGATCCCCGGATACGGGCGTTGGGCTTGCGCTTCGCCGGCCTGCTTCCTTCTCCGGACCCCTTGGCCTTCGGAGCCGAGTACCCCGACTCGTCGTTCACGTCGCCCGGGGACGACATCGGAGCCGTCCAAAGCCACGCCAAGACGTACACGCCCGGCCTGGATGCCGCCGGAGTCAAGAGCCTCACCCGACAGCTCCTTGCGCGATACCCCAATGTCGATGCCGCTCTTGACTTCCTGCGTGCACATGGCCCGGCCTATGCCGAAGCAATCGAGGCCCAGCCAGGGCGGGGGCGGGTGTCCGACGACGAGTACGTCGGCGCCGTGGCCGATTCGCTCAATCGGCGCGGGCTGCTGGATGCGCAACTCGTCGATGCGATCCTGCCGTCGGATGTCCCGGCATCCGACGCGTTGTCGGAGGCGAGGATCCCTCCCGCAGTAGCCGGTCTTGCACTCTCCGATGAGACACTGGAATCCGTCGCCGCCGTGCTCCCCAAGGACGGGGAGAAGTACGTGATGGGGTCTCCGTTCGCCCATTCACTGAGTCGCTCCGATGGGACGATCGAACCGCTGCCGGATCTGGTGCGTCGACTCGCTCGGGACGGCTCCGCCGACGCGTCGGAGGCGCTGGGCTGGTTGCTTCGCTCGATCGCCGCGTGGGGGGATCTCGTCGACACCGCGCCGATCAGCGCGGCGCTCGGTGAGCTCGGGCAGCCGCTCCCCGACGCGCCTCAGAATCTGCCTGAGCCGGACGCCCTCGAGATGGTGGACATCTCGTTCCTCTCATCGGGCCTTGCCGCTGCCCGGTCGGTTGCGCGGGTGCGTTTCGCGCGTTCCGGCAGCTCCGGGTGGCTTATCGCTCCCGACCTCGTCGTGGCGCCCGCGCACGTGACGATGTTCGGCGAGCGTCACACGGAGGCGAAGAAGCTGCTCACGCCCGAAGAGGTCGACCTCTCGGGATGCGTCGTGGAATTCGACGCCGATCAACGAGAGGACGCCGTCGTCGCGGTCGCCGCGGCAGAGGTAGCGCTCCTGGATCACACGATCGATCTCATGATCCTGCGGCTCGCCGAGAGCATGGACGACCGCGATCCACTCCAGATCGAGCTCGGTCGGCCTGCCAAAGGTCCGGTCGCTGCGATCCATCATCCCAATCTCGGTCCCAAGGTCCTGTCGTATGTCGGGGGGCAAATCTTCTCGAACGACGGGCACGATGTCAGGTACGTCCTCGCCACCTCCCAGGGAAGCGCGGGCGCACCGGTGCTCAATCAGGACTGGAAGGTGGTTGCCACGCACCGAGCGGCGACGAGGACCACGGATGCCTCCGGGCGGAAACTGGCCACGAAGCTCGGGATGTCGGTCGAGGCACTCGTCGTAGCGCTGCGAGGTGCTGCTGAGGCAGAGCAGCTGTGGCGCCGTATCTGCGGCGCCCAAGAGGCGCTCCGCACGATCGACCCGGTCTTGCTGTCGGCAGACCACTCGGGTCCGCGACCGGCATTGCTGGTCCTCGTCGATGGAACCACCGAGCTCCCCGTGATCGCCGGGATGTCGGTGATATCTCGTCAAGACCACATACTGAGCGTGCTTGTCGA
Organism: Microbacterium sp. DT81.1; assembly: GCF_049844955.1. NCBI lineage: Bacteria > Bacillati > Actinomycetota > Actinomycetes > Micrococcales > Microbacteriaceae > Microbacterium > Microbacterium sp. DT81.1. Next base: position 6,734 of record NZ_JBNCMA010000015.1, on the reverse strand, counting down.
TTCATACGCTGCCCGGCAGCTCGCCGGGACGCCCGGCGTCGTCTCGCTCTCGGCGAGCGGGACGGCGCTCCAGACGGAGTCTCGAGTGAGCCTTCCCTTCGTCGGCGTGCCGCTCGACCGTGCCGGCATCGACGAGCTTGGAGAGCACGCGCTGATCGCACTGATCGATGATGGCATCGATCCCTACCACCACGCCTTTCGCGATGGTGATGGGAACAGCCGCATCGACCTGTACTGGGATCAGCGCGACACTGCAGTACCTGCCGACGCTCTGGCACGAACCTTCTCCCAAGCGGGTACGGATCTGGTCGAGCGTCTCGGTGTGAAGGGCGGCGCCGTGTACCTCGGGACCGACTTCGATGCACTCGCCGACGGAGACCGGGCTGCGCTCCGCGCAGGGCTGGGACACGGGACCGCGGTCGCCAGCATAGCCGCGGGTCGGGCGCTCGGCGATCAGCCCAAGTTCGGCGGCGGAATCGCACCGGACGCACGGCTCATCGTCGTGCGCTTCGACCGTGGCGGCCAGTCGATCGGTGCGTCGGCAGGACACTTGAACGCGATCCAGCTCATCGAGGATCGTGCCGAGGAGCTCGGCTTACCGGTCGTGGTCAACATCTCGAACGGCATGAACGCGGGGGCGCATGACGGGAGCGCGGAGGTAGAGCGGCGGTGCGCGAAGTTCGTCGACCGACCGAACCATGTCATCGTGAAATCCGCGGGCAACGAGGGAGGGCTCGGGCGACACGCACGCTTCGAGATGATTGACCAGAACATGAAGTCCCTTCGCTGGGACTCCAGATTGAGCGCACAGGCGCGCGAGGGCGCCTCGGACGAACTGGAGCTCTGGTTCGGCACCCACAACCTCTACAACTTCGAGATCGTGGACCCCGACAAGAATCACAGCGGGGTGTTTCCCGTCGGCATGCCGATCTCGGAGGGACTCTCTAATCTGAACTACCTGGACGCCAGCTACGAGCAGTACGCCACCGCAAACCCCGGTAAGGCCCGGCTCTCGATCACCGTATCTCCGGGGAAGAAGAAGGACGTCCAGCCCGGCGAATGGAAGCTCGTCATCACCGTCAAGAGCTTCCGCGCAAGGGATTTGTTCCATGCCTGGTTGGAGGAGCGGTCTGACCGCAGCGTTTCGTTCAAAGCGGACAGCTACGAAGAGTGCACGATCACCATTCCCGGCACTGGTAAGGAGGTGATCACGGTCGGCGCGATCACGCCCCGAAATGGGAAAGAACTTTACAACCGCAGTTCCCGCGGCCCCAACGCGGACGGGGTCATGAAGCCCGATCTCGTCGCACCCGGCGTGCACATCGCCGCCGCCCGCGCGGGCACTGACGAAGGCACGGTGACTGATCCCCAGGACGGCACCAGCCTCGCAGCGCCCCACGTCACCGGCGCCGTCGCGCTCGCACTCTCGATGGGGCACAAGGCGGCGATCGAGGGGCGACATCCCGCCGGTTTCAGCTACCGCGAGATTCGACAACTGCTAATTGATCATGCGCAGGACTTCAACGTCAATGGCAGTGCCGAGCGCGGGTACGGCAGCTTGGACGTTCGCGCGTTCCTGGACGCGGTGCGAGCGCGGCTCGGTCTCGTCTGAACGCATCGGAACGCAGGCGGTAAGACCGTTCAACGCGCGTTGGTCCCGCCGCTGGACGCCATCAGAGTGCCAGCCAACCGGGATGTGATCCGCTACAAGGTGCTGATCGACCCAATGATGGGGCGACGTGCGGTCCGCTGCTGCCCGTGCGCCGCGGACGACCCGCCCCCAAGCCGGTCCTTCTGCGCACACCGTGGAGGGAATGCCACGAGTCGCCGCTTCGCGTGACGGTCATGGCGTTACCTGAGGAAGAAGTAGCACAGCAGTGCAATGGCTGGGAGGCTCGCCTGCCCGATTGCACTGACGAGAAGACGTCTTTCTGTGATCCACAACCAGATGCCCAGGAGGACCTGCGCGGCGCAGCAGAAGAGGACGATCGCTACGCCTGCGCTCTGGTCTGCAAGGTTGACCATCCAGAGCCCAGCGGTGATCCCGAGGGCAAAGGTGATGTTGTACGCGCCGATGTTCATCGCCCACATCCGCACCGAACGAACGTCTTCCGGTTCAATCAGGAACAGTGAATGAAACCGTCGATCGCCGTGGAAGAGAATTTCTAGCACTCCCACGCCGAATAGTGCCACCGCAGTTACACCGGCGAAAATTTGACTCAGGACGTTCATCGCGCTCCCCGCAACAGTCCGACCCGCCTTCGGGTGAATGATATTGCTTCGGGCAGGAGGCCTCAACACTGCCAACTGGCAGCGGTGTCCGCGTCTCCGGCGGAACAATCGCGCGGACCAGTCGCGTGTCTTGGTGAAGTAACGATCGACCGTGTGCATGTTCACGTCGACGTCCCCGCGCCGGCAAGACGGTCCCTCAGCGTACGGAGGTGGGACGAGCCAGGCCTATCTTGTCTTCGAACGGTTCGATGAACGGTCGCGCGAGCGACATTGAGCAGCCACTACCCGCGTCCGAACCTCGAGGTCACGCCTTCGCTGTAGAGCACGGAGTCCGGCGCAGCATGCGTGACCAGAGGCAAGCCTGCAGCGGCGCAGAGATCATCCCGAAGATGGGCAACCTGCGCGGGATGAAGCACCCATGGCTCGTGTTCGTTCGGCAGCCACTGGATTCGTCCGAACCGGCGGCGGAATAATCCCCACCGGGAGGTCAGGAAGTCGGAGAGCGCGTCGTCCACCACCCGCGCGGTGTCGACCGAGATCCGGAGCTGAAACCCCGGCCCGACACCTGAAGGCCTCGCGGTGATCCGCCGGGACGCGTACTCCCAGCCGTCGTCGTGGCGGCGCTGCGCCGTCCGCGCCCACATATAAGGGAGGGAGAAGAGCCCGCGGGCCGCGAGCACCGCGGGCAGGCTGGATGCCTCCAGCGATCGGAACACGACACCGCGCCGTCCTCGCTCGTCCACACCGTAGAGCCGCACGTTCACTTCGGTGAAGCGACCTCCCACCGGAGACGGCGGGAACGGCCCCACGCGCGCGTCGCCCAGTTCGAACGCGATCAGTCCCACCCAGGACGAACCGTCGAAGACGTCGGGAACGATCCCCCGTGGGAGAAGGGGCGCCACCGTGGTCGCCGCCACCCGCCAGTGAACAAACGCCACGTTGCGCCACTCCTGCGCGGCAACGACCGGCCCCGTCAGAGGTGGTGCTGTCCGCGAGATCTCCACGCCACCATCCTCCCGGAACCTCGGGCGCGCCGCCCAAGGTCGTCCGCCGCGGCCCGCACGCCGGTCCACCCAACGGGCACACCGCATGGGGACGGCGTGAGGCGAGCTCAGCTCATTGCTATCCCGGTCGTTCGCCTTACCGCCGGCACCTCCGGGGGCAGTCACGCCCCGGTTGTCCCGGCGCGTCTGGCCGACCTTTGCCGCTGGCGCTCCGCTTCCATGATGGCCGCTGCGGCGGGCGTGGGGGCGGAGCCGCCAAGATGTGCTGGCTGCCACCACTGGCCCTTCCCAGTTTTCGGGTAGGTCGCTTGTGCGTCGTCGAGGAGAGCTTGCAGGTCGGCGCGCAGGGCCGCTGTCTTGAGGGCGGGATCATCAGAGGAACTCACTCCGAGCGGGAGGCCGACCGCGACGCGGATCGGTGCCTTAAAGGCCTCGCTGAGCCGGGGGCGATGGTTCTTGGTTCGCAGGAGCTGTCCGCCCCAGACCACCACAGGAATCACGGGGACAGCGGCAGCGGCGGCCATCCGCACAGCGCCCGTCTTGAGTTCACGCACGGTGAATGACGCGCTGACGCCGGCTTCGGGGAACACTCCAATCAGTTCCCCGTCATTCAACGCCTGGACCGCATGCGTGTAGGCGTCGCGGCCGGCCCCTATTTCCACCGGGATGTGCCGCATCTGCCGGAGGAGCCAGCCGATCACTGGTTTGTCGGCGGCGCGTCGGGTCACCAGAAACCGGATCCGACGACGGGTTCGCAACCAGGTGACCCACTCGACCAATGCAAAGTCCATGTACCCGAAATGGGTGATAGCCAAGACGGCCGCCCCAGAGGCGGGGATCGACTTCACCCCGGAGACTGTCAGCCGCAGACGAAGAATCCCACCGAACAAGATCCGTCCTACACCGATGGCCATCGAGTAGATCGGCTCGTATCGGCGCGTTCGATCAGGGGCACGAGTCATCTCCCGATTATTCGCGTCTACCCGCCATCAGGCAGCGTCGTTGTGAAGGTGGTGATCGACCTGCTAAGCACGGTCAGCGTCTGCCAACGAAACCGTCCCGCCTGGGTGTGACCCCGCGATCGGCACACCAAACACGCACCGGTAGCGCCGCAGAACAGAACTGTGCCCTTCGCCGCACGCGACGAAGGGCACTTGCTCCGCAAGGGGCATTCCATCTAGGTCAGGCTGACCAGCCGCTTCGGTCAGCGCTGCCCGTAGGGCGGTCCTCTGCGGTGCAGTCCCGGCGAGGGCGGTAGCCCTGGGCGCTTTCGCCGAGCGCGCATCCGCCGTATCGTGGCTACCAGGGCTCAGGTCCGTTCGGAGGCAACGATGCTCAAGCCGAAATCTGTACTGCGTCGCATGGCGGCTGTTGCAGCGCTCAGTGGAATCCTGATGGCAGGAGCGATTGTCGGCGCCCCTTCGGCATCGGCGCAGGTGCCTGAATGTGTGACTGGGGGCTTCACCGCCGACCCGGCAACGGGTTCAAAGGTGAAGTCAGGGAAGATCATTGTCTACACCGTCACCGTGGGGGTCATCGGCGGCGAGGCTGCCGGGTGCCTTCGGGACATCGTCACGTCGCCCTTGTTGGAGTTTGTGTCGATGGAGCCCGAGGGGACTTTCTTCCCTCCGATGGCTTCGATCCTATGGACCGGGCCTTTGCAGCCCGGAACCGTACTGCAGGGCAGTCTGACGATGCAGGTGCGATGTGATGCGCCCGACGGCGCCGTCATCGAGGCCTTCAGTGGGTCCACGATTCAGCACGTCGTTAAGGCGAAGAAACACTGCACCTCGTAACCGGCATGGCCCGGCAGCACGGCGCCATCTCACCAGGCTGGGGTTCGCTCCCTCGGAGGCCGTGAACGGGGCGCGTGCGGGGTCCCATCGGCGACGTGGGTGGCCATGGGGAAGGCGCACGACACCCCAGCGACGTCACTTCGACCGATAGAGTCGAGGCCAGCGACGACCACCTCCGCCGGAGGTCGTGCGAGCGTTGTGTGAAGCAGCCGCCTACCGAGCCGCGTCAGTCTCTCACCCATGGCTGCGAGCGAGGGCCTCGACGTCGCCGACGGCATCGCGCTGTCCAAGGCCGGCCTCCCGCAACCCGGCGACGCGCACGGCGCCCCGTACTTCGCTGAAGGCTGCGGCGATGCCTTGACCATCACCCGTGCGCGTTCCCCAGCAATTCCGAGCCTTTCTACGGAGGGTCAACCTTCGCCCGCGACTCGGTCCCTCCGCGTGCGCTCGAAGTGCTCCTGTCCCGGAACATTCAAGTGGCGCCTGACGACGGGTAGTTCTACAGGCGACACGTATCCGCTTGATGGCGCCGCACCGTGGCGGGATCATTTGGTGACAGGCGTTCGATGTGGGCGCAGCGGGGAACTAAGGAGCGCCCGACGAGCGTGGGGGGAATGCCGAACATGAGCCCTAAGGGAGGTGGACATTGTGGACATTGGGGAGACGATCGCCACAGCACTTGTGGCGGTCCTTGTCGCAGCTGCTGTTGGCTGGGTGTTGCCTTCTGTCCGGTGGGCGAGATGGCTGAAACGTGATCTGGACATCTACAGCGGCCTGCCCGACGGGAGCGAGAAGGAGGTATGGCGCGTCAGGGTCGAAAAGCAGGCTCGTCGCTTGCGGGCCTATGAGCGAGATGTTCCTCGCACTCAGCGGGTCCTAGGGCTTGCGTGCGTCGTTGTCGCTGCGATTGTCACCGTCGCCGTCGTCTCGACGCTCGTGCAGACGGCGTTCGAGTGGTTCGTCTGGAAGGCGTACGAGGGCACCCCGTTCGAAGGAGAGCCGTGGTCCGTACCGGAGGGCCTATGGGGGGTGGCGCTGATCGCCCTGATTTTCGCGCCGCTCGCTGCGGACGCCCTTCGTGGTGCGAAGCCCGGCGCCTCGATATTCGAGCCCCTTTTCGTCCTCTTCAAATTGCAGCCCAAGCGAAGCCCCGAGTCATCGACCGTGGCGCCTCCGGACCATTCGCTCACCGACCCGGAAGAGATCGTCGCCTACTTCCGTACCCAGCTCGAGCAAAACGGATATGTCGTGGAGAAGCGCGAAGAGCCTTAGCGAGCCGATACGTTCTCCGCTCATCCTGACGCCTTGCGAGCACGGGGCTCTGGTGCGGCGGGTCTCTTGGCAGTAACGTGCGCAATTTCGCACCCGCCGGTGCCGACGGGGAGTGTCTTCCCGCAAACCGGTCCTTCAACGACTCGAGCATTTCGTCGTCAGGCGCGTCGGGTAGCTCGATAGCCTTTTTCAGCGATGCCCACCGCGCCTGGCGAGAAGCAGGGGCCGCAAGTGCGCACAGCAGGGTCCCTCAGCGGGCGGCCGTCGTCCTCCGGCGCAACCCGTGACGGGTAGACACCTTCTGAGTCACCAATGCCCGATTAGCCCGGTCGATGAGTTGCCCGATGAACGCGCGGCGGATTCTGAGGATCGACGCAACAGATCAAGTGTTTACAGGCTATCTGAGGGTGGTTGCCTGTGCGCGACCTTC
>NZ_JBNCMA010000014.1:0-22177 GCF_049844955.1 Microbacterium sp. DT81.1 | reverse complement strand
ACGCAAACGACTAGAGTTCCAAACCCCCAACGAAGTCATCGGGGACGTGCTGTTGCGATGACCGCTTGAATCCGCCGATCGCCATCCGGGCCAGCACGAAACGGGGACCTCGGAGGACGGTCGACCACGACCGGCGGCGCGTCTGTACAGCTCCCGACACGGATGGCGGCCGCGATTGCACGAAGCGGGTGCTCCTTGGCCGCGGGCCGTGGTACCCCTCATGAGAAGTGTGCAATATTGCTCCATGAGCAAGGACGCCGTTCGCCCCACTGACGCGTCTGATGCGCGGGGGCCACTCCCCGAGCCCACAGACAAGGTCGACCCCGCGGCCCTCGGTCTGGCTGGCGTCGCCGCTGCCGTCACCTTTACCGCGGGGCCAGGTGACTGGGGCATCCTCAGCCTAGTCATCGGTCTCGCGTTGACTTTCGTGCTGCTCGGCTACCATCAAGCAACTCCTCGCCGCGCGGTCAACATACGAGTTGTTGTACGACGGCTCGCATTCGCATCGTTCCTAGCGCTGAGCATCGAACTCTGCGTCGCCTGGCCGTTGCAGTCGTGGGTCATACAACCCATGGACCCGTCGCTAGTTTCCGGGACAGACGAGCATGTTGCCGCCGGTAGAACGACCGAGGTGCTCGCTTGCGCCTGGTTTCCGCTCACCGTCGCACTTGCCATGCTGGAGCGGCCGCTCGTGCGGTTGCTTGACCTTCGCGTCTGGCCAAACAGGCAGATAACACGCCGAAAGCGCGACGCAATTTAGATGCCCACTAGACGTTCTCCGCTCGCGCCTTCCAGCAACTACACGAGCTCGCACTGGGGGCGCCTGCTCGTAGAGCGCTTAGCGGCGACGTCCCCGAGCCCACGCAGTTGAGCCTTCCGCTGCTGGCCTGTCACATGGCACTACGCGTCGGGCGGCTCTCCGCCCGATCGGCCGCCCCTCTACGCAACGACTTACGCGTCGGATGGGATCGTCACTGACTCAATCAGTCGAGGCGATCGAAGCGCATACCGAGGTCATCTGAGGAGTAGCGCCGAGCTCGCACAGGATCCGCTTGCGTGCGTGGCCCCTCCAGAACTCAGACGCCGGATCCTGCTCCGATCGCGTCGACTGATTGAGTCAGCCACCAGCTCTCACCGCGACGCTAGTTGGTGAGGCTTCACACAAGGGAGGGGTGAGCTGGTTCGATCGCGGATCACTCGAAGTCGACGTTCTCGATCGCCAGCTGCTGACGGTGAAGACTCATAGCGTCGGCGCTACTGGCCCAGATCTGAACGACTTGTCCGTCCTCGATCGTGGCAACACCGACACCCGGCACTCCCCAATGGACGACAAGCAACTCACGCCCTCCACCATCGCCCGGCTTAACACCGTATCAACCGAGGGAACGGTGAACGTCGCCGTGCCGCCGTCGACGGTGGGAGGACCCACGCCGAACGCTCGCGCATCCTCGGCGAAGGTCAGCGACAGCCCTGCGAGATCGCACCTTGGTTCATCGACAGCGGAGAGATCACGAATGGCAATCTGACCGACGGTGCACGGCGAAAGGTCGTCCGAGCCGGACGGTATTGACACGCCGCGCGCCGGTCCCTGACATCTAGTGAGACACAAGGTCACGGCAACGGCCGCGATCAGCTGCGCGTCACGGGGGATCGCTCGGCGGGCGTCACGGCACTGGGCGGCGAGTGTCGTAGTCCCAGAAAGTGGGTATCGGACCTGGCTGGTCATGCGCCGCGGCGATGAGCGACCCGATCAGGCCGAGGCCGCAGAGTAATACAGTTGCAAGCGCGAGAATCATGCCGAGTTTCCTCTACGAATCCAGCAGGAATCATGCTGAGAAGCTCCGACCCCGAGATACCGGGGATCGCGGCCACTTCCTGCGATGAGTGATGTGATGTCACTACGGTAGAAAACGGGCACCGCTCGTCACATCGGCGCCGACGCGTAACGAGCGCCGGCGTCGGAAGTGTGATGGCGGCTGGCGCGTAGCGCGCCAACCGCCACCTGGACATTGCGATCGAAATGCCGGGATCTAGCGCCACCCGAGCACTCGGTCTAATTTTCCTTGAGCGGCTTGTGGACGAAGCTCACCATCACGACGCCGTGGTCTCCGGTTCCGTGGAGGCGGTGCTCTTCGTTGTTCAGGTGGTCGTTGTTGATCGTAAGGCCGTCGAACAGCCAAAGCCGGCGTTTGCTGTGGTCGTAGAACTGCTCGCTCACCAGCACATGGTCGAGCGACTCGCGGAGATCCTGATGCACGTGGGTGTAGTACACGTCCCGGGTATCGCGATACTCCTGCAGCGTCTGCGCCGTGTAGAGACCGATGTCGGCTCCGCCGCTGAACTCGCCGACGAGGTAGCGGGGCTGCGCGGTCAGGATGTTGAGGGTGTTGCTGTGCTGACCGTCGTTGACGTCGCCGAGCACGATCACGGGTGTCACCGTGCCCTTCATGACCTCGGTGAGCAGCACCCGAAGGGCTGTTGCCTCTGCGGTGCGCTGGATCGTGGCGAGCGCTGAGCCCAGCGCGGTCGTGTGGGCCTTGTACTTGGCCGGGTCCTGCATGTACCAAACCTCGGTGTCGATGCGGATCGGGAGCTTCGACTTGAAGTGAGTGACGAAGACCTCGACGCTCGGATGGTCGTCGCGCAACGCGATCGACATTCGCAGCACCGGCCGCGAGAAGCGCGGCACGTTGACATAGATTCCCGGCGACTGCGGATCCATCGGCGTCGTGGACTGCAGCCGCATCGCGTCCGGGAAGCGGTCCACCCAGACGGGGTCACCGACGCGCCGGCCGTGGCGCACGAGCGCGGCGCAGATGATGCGGCTACCATCGGCCGGCGACGCGATGAGCTCGTACGTCTGATCCAACCCCGATGCGGAGAGGACATCGGCCATGGCATCGCGATGCCATAGCTCCTGCAGGCCGATGACGTCGGCGTCCAGGCTCTTGAGCTGTGCGCCGATCCAGGTGAGCTTGCGGGCGTACTCCTCCGCCGTCCAAACCTTCTGGCCCGGATTCATCGGCGTCCCAGGCAGCTGAAGGTTGTACAAGTTGAACGTTGCGACGCTGAAGCGATCTCGGTTCATGCGATCCTCCCCACTCGGTCATCGTGCACCCCACAGCGCGTGACGCACCAGGGGTCGTTCAGGCAGACGCCGACGCTGTGGCCGCCGGCCGGCTCCAGCGACGAAGGCCGCGTACGCGACTCAACCCGAAACGGCGACGGCGCACCCTCGCCAGAGCACGCGCGGGGGACGGCCGCGACTCAGGATCAGCGAGATCGCCCGAGGTCGCTCGGGCAAACCGGATCTCGACTGTCAATTGCCGCACTACGTTCCCTCGCGCGGTCACGCAGACCGATCCCCAACCGGGCAATGCCCGTCATAGGCGGGTCGCGTTCAGGCTGTGACGCTCGACTGGAGTGCCTTGGCAGGCAAGGGTAGGCGAGGCATCTGGCGGGGGACTTGGGGTTGTTGCCCTGGGCGGGTCGACGTGCAACGCTCGCGAGGAACCCGGGACCGCACAGTCGGATCCACGACGACGCCTGACATCCAGCGGCTCTAGGGGGGACGATGGGTGTCGCCAATCCAGTCACGTGAGCCCCTTTGGCAACGGGTGTCTGGGATGGGATCCCTATCCGGGCGGGACCAGGCAGTTGTTGAGAATGGTCCCGTACAGGGTCCGGTCAGTGACTTGTTCGGGTAAGGTCGTTTGGCTACGCGTGTTGCGACCCGCGGGCGAGACTTCCAGGGTGCTTGAGGCGTGACCGGACGGCGTGCGTTAGGGCGCTATCCCGCGCATTTGGTTGCCGCGAGGGTCGTGAGTGAGTTCTGCGAGGCCGAGCTTTTCAAGCAGCGGCGGCAGGTACATGCCGAAGCGTCCTCGGTATCCGGGACGGAGCCCATACCAGCCGCCTACAGGGTTGGTTTCTGATCGACCCCATGCTTCGACGGAGCCGTCCGCCGCGGGCTTCTTCTCGTCAGCGGCGCCGAGGGGCACCCAATCACCCTGCTCGAGCAGCCACTGGTGGAGATCTTCGATGGCGCGGGCGTGATACCTCAGTCGGGTGGAACCGACATCGCAGATGAGTTCATCGCCGTCGACGAACATCTCGTAACTAGAGCTGCCGGGTGCTGTCTTGAGGTGCCACGGATCAGCGCTTGTCCCTTCGCTCATCGTGCCTCCTCAAATCCTCGTGACACCCCCGCTTCGCGCCCACGGTACTCGGATGAAAGTGGCAGGGCTAGGTGACCGCCTCTAAGCGTGCGCTGGTCGGCCCGTATCTGGCTCCTTCAAGCGAAGGTGCAATGCGGATGCGCAACCCCGTGGTTCCCCGTGGGCTCGTCTCGCGAGTACTCACCTTTCGGCCGACCAGTCCTGTGGTTCACCGGGCTTGTAGGTCCCGAAGGTCCATTCGTAGCCCTCGATGTCGCGGAGGCGGCAGCGGTAGTTGCCCCACTCGGTGTCCGCCGGTGCGATGACTTCGATGGCGCCGGCTGCCAACGCGGACCGGTGGATCGCGTCTACTGCCTCGGGCGATGCGAGAGTGAACACCAAGCCGAATCCGACGGAATCTCCGCGCGGCTCCGGACGAAGATACCCGGCACGGTCGGTGAATACCGTGAATGCGGCGTCCCCGAGCCGCATCTCCGCGCGCTGGATACCTCCGTCATCGTCTGGCCACTCCATAGTGGTGATGAAGCCGAATGCGCGCTCCAGCCATCGCAGCACCGAGGGCACGTCCCTGTACGGAATCTGCGCATACAGCGTGGCCGGGGATCCTGATTTCTCCATGCTTCTCCGTCGCGGACGAACGGTCATCGGACGATCCATCCTGGCGCGCCAGCCGCAATCCATCCGGGGCCCGCCGCTCGCTGATCGCCAGTCGCGCTACCCCTGTCCCAAAGGTCACCCGACCGGCGTCCTCTGCCTATGTCGGCTCGTCTCGCTGGGTTTCGATGTACACCTTGAGTCGCTGCAGATGGTCGCCGTCTTCCTTCTTCATGATGGCCGCGACCAGAGGGAGCATCATCCTTCTCAAGCCGTCGGCATCAAGCTCGCACGTCCAGTCAAGCCGCGTGCCTTCGCCTTCCGTCGCGAGACGGTACTGGTATGTCACGGTGATGCCCTCGGCCGCTGTGGACACGCCGACGTGGGTGTACGGCTCGTACTCGGTGATTCGCAGGTCCGCGCTGGACTGCTTTCCGCTGACGACGCGGGTCTCGCGGAATGTGCTGCCGACCCCGATGGGACCGTCGGTCAGTTTGGTGCTGTCGGTGATGTTGTCGAGGAAGCGGGTGGCCTCCCGGGGGTCGGCGATGACCGCGAACACGTCTCGCGGGGGTCGCTTGATGTGCTCCGTGAACTGGAAGCTCTTCATGCTTCTCCTTCTGTTGTGTCGAGAGGGACGAAGGCGTCGGCGTACTGGACATGCAGCTCGCCGTCGGCCGTACGTGTGCAGTGATACAGCTCGAACGGCGATGCAGCCGCCATGCCGTACGGGCTGGATGGCAGCCAGTCCACGCCGATCTGGGCGAAGGTCTTCGCGATCTCCTGGAGCCCGCCGTCGTGCCGCCGCGTGACGCACAGCCGCGCCGGTTGGTACCGGTAGGCGACCGGGAAACTTGTCGCCACGGGCTCACTGATCTCGATGCATGCGTCGAAGCGGATGTGCGGTTCATCGGTGACGTAGGGGTCGTCGTGGGTGATACCCAGCAGCACGTCGGACGCGTGCGCGATGCGATGCTCCTGCAGGTACGAGAACAACTCGTCCCAGAGATCGAGAAATGACCCGCCCGGTGGGACCAGGCTCTCAAGACCGTAGTGGCGGACGAAAAGCAGGTGCCGGCCGGGGGTGCGCTTGACCGTGACCGGTTCCTTCTGCAGGTCGAAACGCAACGTCAGCGGGGTCTCCTCCGTAAATCCTGCGAACGTGCGGTTGCCCAGGACGTCGTCTACGGAGGCGCGGTAGTTCATCAGCACGGCGCGAAACTCGGATGGGCTGATGTCGAAGCGACGGACGAAAGCGCGTGTGAAGGTTTCGTGGGTCGCGAAACCCGAGTCCAGTGCGATCCGTAGCACGTTGTCCGGGCTGGTCTTCATCCGGTAGACAGCGCGCTCGAGACGCAGCCGCCGTAGATGTCCCTTCGGAGTCTCGCCGGTGACGTGCTGGAAGACGCGGTGAAAGTGGTGAGGCGAGAAGCCGGCCACAGCCGCCAGATCTTCAAGGGTCAGGGGCTCCTCGAGGTGTTCCTCGCAATACACCAGAACCGCGAGCACGACCTCGTCGTACCTACTGTGCGTCTCTTCACGAGCCGGCTTGAACACACCACGAACCTATTCGGGCTCTCTCCCTACCGCTCGACTTTTCTTGCGATGTCTCCTGGGGAGGCGTGCTAGCCCGGCACCTGGAGTTTTCGAGCCAACCCAAACCCGCTACCCACCAACAGCCCCAGGTTCCCATCGGTCGTCCGAAGTTGCTGACTTCGATCATCCTTGGCGGAACCTGAGGATTCCACCTTGTCCCCCTTAAGGGGGACAAGGTAACCTTTGGATAAGAAGATGCGGCGCCGGGGGAGGCGACCGCGATCTTCCCTCTGAAGGCGATGGTCGCTGCTGGGGAGCAGGTCATCGACAATTCGGATCCCCCGGGCGCGCAGCACTGCTGGGCCCTGGGGGCCCGATGGTTCGCTCATCGCCCACGCACGCATCGCTGCTGATGCCGCCGGTCGGCCCGCTGGCTCGCACCGTCGGCCCACTCGTGCTGGGCGCACCGACCGTGGCATAGCCCACACGCGAGTGCGTCCGCAGCGTCTCGCCGCTCGACAAGAGGGGAAGCCGAGGATGCCGTGCGGTCTCTCCTCGAGTCGAGCGGTCGGGAGGTCGTTTCGACAGTCAGCCCGAGGATCCGACCATGAGAAGACCGCTGACGTCCGCGTCTCCCCGAGCGAAAGATGGATCCCATTCGGTCATCCGGCGACTAGAGAATCCGGCCGGTCGCCTTGAAGTATGCGGGTAGCATGACGCTACCCCGTTGGGTTGTCGGAGCGCCGGATCGTTTGTCCCCTCCCCGCGCGACTCCGCACCAGAGGCCCCTTCCGTCCCCGCGGCGGGAGGGGCCTCGGCGGAAATCGACGGAAAGACCGCCAAGAGCATTGGTCCGATGGGATCCTTGAGCGGGCAGTGGTCACAGCCTGATTGTTGATCGGTGACACTTGTGGGCCTCCCTTTGTAGCGGCGATCTGTGATCGCGACGGGCTGGCGGGGTCCAACCCGTCGTAGGACATCGTCAGATGTGCGAGACCGTGGGTACGAGAGACCGAGTCGCTGCGGGAGTGTGGCCAGCGGACGATCAGCACCAGATTCCGACGGGGCGCCGGCTGCACTGACGCGGGCACCGATTCCGCAACCGGATTCCTCTGCGGGCGGTCGGTGTGGAGCCAGTATCGGAGGGCGCGGCCGGGAGGGTGATTGGACGAGTCAGATGCCGCATGTCGGGTGGTGTCACCCGTGGGTGGCGGTAGTTTGTGGGCTGACGAGCCGTCTCGGTGGCCGTTCTGGCGCGGCGGTAAAGGGCACTGGATCAGCGGTTGATCCCGGGCGTTCCGCGGGGTGACCGGGGCCACACGAGAGGTGCTATGGATGGAGTCGGTACTTGCAGCTCTTAGTCTCGTGGTGTTGGGGTGGGCTGTCGTTTCGATTCCCCTTGCTCGGTGGAACATCACCGGTCCGCTGGTCTTCACGGTGGCGGGTTTTCTGCTCGGGAATCAGGTGTGGGGGCCTGTGCCCGTCGATGTTGATGCGCCGCCGGTCCATGTCCTCGCCGAGTTGACGCTGGCACTTCTCTTGTTCTCGGATGCATCGAGAGTGAACATCACCACACTCCGACGTGACATGGCGCTCCCCGGACGCCTATTGGGTATCAGCCTTCCGTTGTCCGTGATCCTCGGCTCTCTCGCGGCCGCGGTTCTCTTCACCGACTTCACCTGGGCGCTCGCGATCTTCGTCGGTGCCGCCCTGGCGCCCACCGATGCTGGGCTCAGCGCTCAGGTCATTGACGACGAGCGCGTGCCATCACGCGTGCGGCGTGCCCTCAATATCGAAAGCGGACTCAACGACGGCATCGTCACACCTATTGTCATGTTCTCGCTCGCGATCGCCGCGAACCAAGGCGGTAGCTTCAGTGATTACGCTGGCGGACCAGGCGCCGCAGTTGAACTCGCGGTCGGCGTATCGGCCGGTGTGGTACTGGCGCGCACGGGGTTGCGCCCCTCCATCGCGGCGATCAGGGCGGTCTGTTCGGATCGGGAGTTGATGTGGGGCGCATCCCTCCACGGACTGAAAGCGCAACCAGCCGATCCGGCCAACGCTTCGATCGTCGGATCGCCCAGCACACGCACCTCATTGCCCCGCCGGACGAGTTCAGCGGCGAGACCGATGGCCGGCGGGACAGTCCCTCCGCCGTCGATCACCGCCAACAGGAACCGGGCACCGCCACGCCCCGGGTGTTCGTCCATCAATGGCCCGCGCTCGCCAGATCAGGGTGTGCCGCGCTGACCATCAGCGTCCCGTCCACCATCACCAACTCCTCGCCGATCGGCTCGCGCAGCACGTTGGCGCAAAGCCCCAGCGGCCTTCGTCGTCGCCCCCGCGAGAGATCATCCTTGGCATCTCGTCGGGATCCCGGGATTCCGCAGATTCTCGAGCGCGATGCCGCCGGCGTTGGGGCGGTCCCGTTTCGAGAGTCGAGCATGCGCCGCCGCATCCCCGCGATGTCGCCATGCGGTCCGTGCGGGGGGCGTCGTAGGCGCTCCAACTCATCCGACTCCTTGGACTTGACCGACCCCAGCGGCGCATCCACATCCTCAATATCCGCGCGGGCACGATACGAGGAAAGGCATGCCCTAGGAACGAGGGTGACGTCGCCGTGAGCGGGTGAAATCGGCGGTCCCTCAGCGCGACGCTCCAAGTACCACAGTGGATCCGTGACCGGGCGTCGTGCGGTCATCCGCTCGAAGGCTCACCGGGATCATTCCCTCTGGGTGATGGCCTGGGCATCCCTCGATGGCATGTTGGGGGTTGATCTCAGTGCGGGCGATGCCCACGGGCGTCCGTTCCGTGGACGACTTCCGCACGGCGGATGATCGGCTCGTGCAGCAGCTGGAGGTTGAGGAGCAACTTGCTGCGCGGGAGTGACCGCTCCCATTGAGGAGATCGTCGACAAGCTCGGCGGCAACAGCAAGATCATTGAGAAGGCCGGGTTTGAGGTGGTCAACTCCTTGACGAGCGCTCAAGCATCGAAAGAGCTTGCTCGATACAGAACAGAAGTGCATCTCACCGGGCACGCAAAACCGAGTTAGGTAACCTTTACATTTCCGCCTGGTTCGTTCATATTCAACGCAGATATGAGCGGCATCATCTGCAGCTTCACAAACCAGCAGGGCAAGAAAAGGCTACGGACCGCGACTCCCTAGACGGACGGATCGGTGGGGTCGGTCAAGTCAAACTCGCGACGGTTCAGCGGATTGAGGCCGCGAAAGTTGCGCATCTCGTCCTCAAACGCTTCCTTTGCCTCCCGCAGATTGATTGCCGCCTTATCAGCCTGCTCTTTGGTCTTCCATTTCTGTAAGCTTCCACGTGCTGCCCGCAGCAATTCCGTCGCCCGGATTCCTAAACCCTCGGGCATGGTCACATCGACTTGATTTTTCAAGCTGGACAGGCGAGACGACATTTCACGAGTGTCATAGTTCCGGTTCCAATCGAATAGATTCAGACCTATACCACGACGCTGATCGACGCGTCTCACGACCTCGTTTGTCATGTTCAGAATCTCGCCGCATGTCCAAACGGCATCATCTTGAATGCGCTGTTCTCGGCGCACTTTTTCTTCGCGCTCAAATTTGACGCGCTCGGACCGTGCCGCGAACAAGGAGGCTACGATCACCCCCAGGAGCGTGAACAAACCCGCTGCCACCGCTCCGTAGATCGCGGCGACCGCTTGCTCGTTCAGCGTGACGAACATGCACTCTATGGTAGCCACTGGCGATTCTCATGTGAGCCCCTCGGCAGCAGTAGCGCCCCTCCTTGCGTCCAGTTGCTCCCAGGAGGATCATCTGCCTATGGCCATGCCCACCAATGACAGAGACATTGCTGTCTACCAAACTCAGCGTGCTCACGAGGTGGAACTCAACCGCGCGACCGCGGCGTTCGAGCACGCAATGGTCTCCCCGTTGTTCCTGCTCAACGGCGGTGCAGCCGTAGCATTCCTAACCCTCCTGGGGGCTGCATCCGCAGAGGACTCGAACTTGAACATCCGTGTTGAGTTAGCGGTCTTGGCGGTGGTTGCTTGGACGGGTGGGCTCATCCTAGGAGCGGTAGCAGTTCGTGCGGGCTACTTGGCGCAGCAGAAGTTGACCGAGGCGGTCAAGTTGCGACGCGAGAAGTATGAGCGCGTGCTCCTGCGAGATTCTCCGCTTCTGCCGGAGCTTCGTAAAGCGGAGTCCAAGGAGCCCGAGACTGCGAAGACGGAGGGAGAGGCTCATCAGGCCCGTTGGAGGGACGCTTTCTGGCTCGCCTTGATCCTGTTCATCATCGGAGTGGTTTTCGCCGTCGTCGCAGTCATCATGGGGCAAGCGGTAACGTGTTAGATAACAAGCTTAGAGGGCGTGAATTCCTTCAAAGAGTCTAGACTGACGCTTTACAATTCGCGCCTGCTCGTTCATATTCAGGGCAGATATGAGCAGCGGCATCTACAACTTCACGATCGAACAGGGCGTCACCTTCAACCGGGTGATCATTTGGCAGGATGAAGCAGGGGATCCTGTCGACATGACGGGCATGACGGCCCGGATGCAGATCAGGTCGCGCAACCGGCTACTTCTAGCAGAGCCGTCAGTAGTCGTTGATGCGCCAGTAGGAAAGATCACAGTGTCCCTCTCCGATGAAGCGACTGAGGACTTGATCTTCGACACCGCCGTCTACGACCTGGAGATTTCTCAGGACGGCGAAGTTGTTGAGCGCCTCATCAAGGGTGTCGTCACCCTTGACCGGGAGTCGACTCTCGATGAATGACGTAATTGAGGTTGTCGAGGAGACAACAGTCGTCCAAGTCGAGGGAGAGTTCACGCTCGATCTCGTCGCGCAAGAGCGCCCCGAGTCGCTCCTCCTGTCCGTGCCTCTGCGAATGGAATCGCACGACTTCCGCATCTGTCAGCTTGCGCGTGGTGCGATCGCCGCGGGCGAAGTAGCGACTGTCGACCATATGCGGAGCCGTCGGAGAAGGCGGAATCTCGACCAAGACGTATCCGCGCGACGGATCCGAAGCGCTCGCGATCTCCGTCACTCGGATGAATAGCGGCGGATCGATCCGGTTCGCCGCGATCTGCTCAAGCTTCTCCGGCAAGCCAGCGAGCGGCTGCGGCGCCAGTGAAAAGGCGCCGGTCTTCTTGTCCTCTTCCACCCCGATGATCAGCGATCCGCCGTCCAGCGCGAAGCTAGCCATGTCCTTCGCAGTCTCGGCTCGCGCGCTATTCGTGTCACCACTCTCACGCTTGGCATCGAGGTACTTGGTCTCGGACAGTGACCCCTCTGTGATCGCCAGCTGGATGTCGGAGTCGGTTCTCGGAAACCACACACCGTGATCTTATGATCACAGCCCCAGCGGCTCACCCGCCTCGAGCCGCGCGTCGCGGACGTTGCTGGGGATGTGGCGATGATCACGACGGCTGCAACACGACACAAGACCCGTCCCGGCGACACGCCGCCCGGTGCGCGCCGCCCGCAAGGCGGTCCCTTCGCGGCCGCGCTGTCAGGCGACCGCAACTTTCGCAGCCGCGTCATTCCACCCAGCACCCGTGCGCTCGAGGCCGCCGCCCTTGACGGTCCCTCAGCGCGACGAGTTGCGTCTCACATGGGACCCAGTCTCGACCCTAGATGGCCGTGATGCGCGAACTGACCTAGTCGACCGGTTGCTGTAGGTCCAGCGCAAGATCAACATGTATGTCCCCAACAAAGTCGTCGACAAGTTCAACAATCTCCATGCCGCGCCGTCATCCAGCACAGCGGGATTTGGCGCACGACCCTTAGGCGGAGACGCAATCTTCAACCGGTACTCAGGCACAATTCATTCCCCGGCCTGTGGAGACCGATTCCCGCGGATCACAAGGGTGTACTACATAATCCACAGACCCGGCCGGCGGTTCTCCACAGATGTTGCCACAGGGTTACTGGCGTGTCGCGCGAATTTCCACATAGATATCCACAGGCGGTGTTGCTGAATTCCCGCCCTGGTGGTCGCGCTTATTCGCGTCCGCGGGATCCGAAAGTCGCAACCTTGTCTTCTTCGAAGCCTTATCAACTGACCAGGCGCCGGGCCAGATCCACCGTTCATCTGACCGATCCGACGCCCACGCGGGGGAGCTTGTTGGTTGCGTCAATTGTCTGCCGGGAGTACGTTGACGCCAGAACGGTCGGGGAAGCCCGTTGGGTTGCCTTGCGATGGCCCGGTGGACGTGCCGTGACTCGATGGGGGTGTCTCGTGGCCAGAAAATCTAAGCGCGATGAGGATTTGGGACATCCGGATGCTATCCGATTCGAAGCGACCGTGCATCCAGGCGAACGCGAGGTCGCGTTGGCGCGGGTGTCCGACCTGGACATCGACCGCGTCCCCGATCCGCAGGGCGGTGTCCGCGTCATCGTCACCGCTGACGAGGTAGCGGAGCTGGTTCACCGCGGGTACGAGGTGCGAGTCCACCACACTGTTTCATTCGAGCCTCTGGACCCCGCCCTGGTCCAGTCGGATGAGGACGCGAGCGCTGGCTCGAGGAGCGCGTCGCCGGTATCCCGCGAGAGGAGGAGCGCTGATGTACCGCACGGTCGCACAACTCGACTCGCAAACGCGATTGCTCGCGACCTGGTTTCCCGCATACTTCACGCGGGTCCAGCTGCCCGAGCCGTCCGTGGAGGGACGGCCCGTCTTCGCCCTCCGGCTCCGCGCCGGCACTGGCCCCGAGCGACGCGGCGCGCTGCTCGTCGGCGGCACACACGCCCGCGAGCTCATGAACCCCCAAGCCATCGTGGAGCTGGCCGTCGACCTGTTCGTGAGCTACGCGACCGGTTCGGACCTCGTGTACGGCGGCCAGCGCTGGCCCGCGGCCGACGTCAAGCTGATCCTTGAATCGCTCGACATCTGGATGATTCCCTGCGTGAACCCCGACGGGCGGGAGCACGTGATGACGGTCTACAAGATGTGGCGCAAGAGCCGCGCGATCAACGCGGGCACTACGTGTGTCGGCGTCGACCTCAACCGGAACTCCGACTTCTTGTGGGGCGTGACGGCGGGTCAGACTTCGTGCTCGCCGTGCGCTGAAACCTACGTCGGGCCGAGCGCCGTTAGTGAGCCGGAGACCCGCAACGTGCGGCACCTGCTCGACACGCGCCGGATCGACACCTTCGCCGATGTCCACTCGTACTCGGAGCTCATCCTCTGGCCGTGGGGGCACGCCCCGGCGCAGACGACCAATCCCGCGATGCGCTTCACCACCCTTCCCACGGGCACTTGCTCGGACATCAGGACCGGCTACCAGGAGCACATCTCGCCCCGCGACCTTCTGCGCTTCCAGACCGTGGGCGGGCGCATCGTGGACGCCATCGCGGCGGTGCGCGGCCGCGCGTACACCAGCAAGGCGGGCGTCGCCCTTTACCCCACAACCGGGACATTCGGCGACTACGTCTACAGCCGCCACATCTCGGATTCCGCGCTCCGCAAGACCTACGGCTTCACGTTCGAGACCGGACCCTGGATGGGCAGCCCTGAGAAGTCCTTCCAACCCGAGGATCCCCAGCCCGTCATACGCGACGCGAAATCGGGCATGGTCGCGCTGCTGCAGCAGAGTATCTGCGCCATCGAGCTGATCGGGGCCGAGTTCTTCCGCGCGCAGACCGAGATCACCGCACTGCGGAAGGTCCGGGACAAGCTTCTCGCGACAACGGACGCGGGGCGCGAATGGATCGCGCTGTTCGAACGCATCGAGGTGCCCGTGATCACCTTGCTGCTCGGCGATCGAGACCTGTTTACCGAGACAGCCGACCTCGTGAAACGCAGTGCGGCGCTTGCCAGGGACGACACCGTGAAGCTCACGGACGACGAGGTCGACGCCGGGCTGAAGGTCATTCGCAAGCTGCGAACCCACCTCACGGATCCTGCCCTGCGAAGTGACGTCCGGGCTATCGAGGTCCAGCTTGACGCAATGCGCGGCATCACCATGGCGAAGGCCGTCGAGCGCCTCATGGGCTTGCCACCCGGAGCAAAGGCCGCGGCCGGCACGAGAGCGAAGCAGCCGGCGGCAGGGAAGCGCTGAACAAGTAGTTCGAAGCGAGTGCACAGGCTCCCGCCCTCATACGAGATCGAGTAGACGAACGCCACGGTAAGAGTCCACGCCGCGATCGATTCGAGCAGCGTCGGATGCGCGGCATTGCCCATGTCATGCTCCCCACTGTTCAAGTGGAGCAGACCCACGACTGCGCTCACGCTAGCCGGTCGGTACCGACACCGGAAGCCGTGATCCGTGCCCCACCAGGATCCCTGAACGTGCGCGGGGCCGGACCGCCGCGCCGCATGACGGCGAGAGCGCAATCTGCGCAACATCGAGGAACCCACCGGGAGTGACGTGCGCCGTCGGGCTGCCGAGTTCGAGCCGTGGGTCGGTGCGCACGTGCGCCTGAGCGCCCATGCGCCGGTCGACCAGCGACTACTGGGTTGCTAGGGTGCTGGCCCGGCCACGACGTCAGGGTCGCAGTCAGCCTCACCGACGACAGCGCCCTCCTCGGTGTGATCGCGCTCAGCCCCGGGTGGGTGGACCACCTTTACGTCGCCAGGCCCGAACAGGGCCGGTGTGGTGGCGTTGCGCCCGCTTTTCGGTGTCGTCGAACAGCGATTCGTAATGGAGCATCATCTCGGCCTTCCCGTTCGGGGACCCGATGGGTTGCCGACCCGGTTCTGGAGAATTTGTTCAGACGATGCCTACCAGTGCCTGCATGTGCTCACTGGTCCCGAAACGGAAATGACTATTCACTCATGGTCCATTCCACCGTGCGAAATCGACATGCCCCCTTCTCCGGCGTCGTGTGGATGCCTTCCTCCGTTGCCGGCAGCACCTGTTCGCAACTGCCGTGCCGATGCGACGTCGCACGGGCGCGAGGTTGGCGCGGCCGAGAAGAGGGCACGTGCTCACGTCGACCAATTTGCGGTGTGACCGCCTGGCATCAGTGCTGCCCTTCCCCCGAGACGCCGCGACCGCTAGCTTGGGTTGCGCAGCGTCACTTCGGCAGCCCGATGCACCGAGATCTGTAAAGGCATCATGTCGCTCCGTATCAGGCGCCACTTTTTCCCGCTGCGCATCGCAGCTCTGTTGACCGCCGTTCTCGCGGTGGTCGGGCTCGGGACCGCCGCCACGCCCGCGGCGGCCGCCGAACCCGCTCGGATCGGCGGCACGGTGGCGGGGGTGCAGACGGACCCCGACCTGGGTTACGCCGCGGGGGTGGTCACGGTGTATCCGGCCGATGATCCCGACACCCCCGTCGCGATGGAGGTCGTGAACAGCACGGGCGGCTACGCCGTCGAACTTCCGGCAGGGTCGTACCGCGTCTCGGCGCGTACGGAGGCGCGGGCGACCGAGTGGTGGCCGTCGGCGACGGACTTCGACGCGGCGACAGACGTGACCCTCGGCGACGGCGGTTCGGCAGACATCGACTTCACGCTCGACATCCCCGCGGCATCCTTCACCATTGGTCCCGAGGCGGGGCCGGAGGTCACCGGGCTGGGCGAGCCGGGCACCCCGTTCACCGCGACTCCCGGCGTTCTGTCGCCGCAGCCCGCATCGTTCAGCTATCAGTGGTCCAGGGGCGCCCGGCTGATTCCCGGCGCGACCGGAGCGAGCATTACGCTCGCCGACCTGCCAGAGGCCCTGCTCGTCGCCATCACTCCCCACCTGGACGGGTACAGCGAATGGCCGCTCCCCGCCGCGTACTTGGCGACCGAACCGGTGGCGGGCCTCGACGGCCTGCTCGCCGCGATGGACCCCGACCTGGAGACGCACATCAGCGAGCGTCGGAATTGGGCGCTTCCCTTCAACTACGTGGTGCCCGCCGGTCTCGCCGTCGGAACACGCCCGATCCGGGGCTTCCCCACGGAGGGCGACTCCTACGCCGTGCTGTCCACCGGTGTCGCATCGGAGGCTCTCGAGCCGGGTGATGCGAGCGGCGAGCTGTCCAGCGACATCGACTCCGCCCCATTCGAGCTATTCTGGCCGACCGATGAGACGCGTGCGCGCCTGAGCGTCGCCCCACCCCCGGGCCTGACCTGCCTCGCGGTCGACCTGCTGTACGGCTCCGAGGAGAACTTCGTCGGGACCGCCGGGGTGGTCGACGGGGACTACTTCACCGTGGAGAGCCCGACCGTGGACCTCTCAGAGGACGCCGCTCCGCCGAACAACTTCGCCCGCGACGCGAGCGGCGGGGTGATCGGCGTCGGCTCGGTGCTCGGGTTCTCGCCCGAGCCGGGCTGGCCTGTCAACAGCTGGATGCCACCGGTCACGGCGCGGGTGCCCCTGACGGGCGTCTCGGTGGCAGGTCCCGGCTACTCCGACGTCTTCATCTCCGTGCTCGACCGTCAAGACACCTACGGCGACTCGCTCGTGCTGGTGGACAACCTGCGCTTCGAAGCCGCGGGCAGCTGTCCCGCCGACGGCATCGTCACCCCGATCGACGACCCCTCACCGACGATCGAGGGCACCGTCCCGCAGATCTCCGGGCCGGCCCGCGTGGGAGCCAAACTGACAGCCGACGCCGGGGCCTGGACACCGGACGGCGTCGCGCTCGGCTACCAGTGGCTGCGGAACGGCGTCCCGATCCCCGGCGCGACGGCCGAGAACTACACCCTGCGCCTGCGCGACGTCTGGTCGAGGATCTCGGTGAAGGTCACCGGGTCGCTGTCCGGCGCGGAGCCCGTGTCACTGGTCAGCCCGCCCACGGCACGAGTGCGGGCGCTGCCGGCCGGCTGAGCAGCGGCGGCGAGGCGCACACCCCGGCGTCGCCGCCCCGCACAAGAACGGTCCAAATAGAAGGAGTAGACAATGAACGTTGGACGCAGTGGGGGAATGATCGCCGTGGTCGTGACGGCCCTGGTCGGGGTGTTGCCGCTTACCGCCGCGACAGCGTCAGCGGGGACAGTTTCGACACAAGCGACAGGGATGCGCATTCTGGGCACGCTCGGCGGCCCCAATAGCCACGGGCAAGATATCAACACGCGCGGTCAGGTCACCGGGTATGCCAAGACGGCGGACGGGCAAGATCGCGCTTTTCGTTGGACAGCGTCGGGCGGAATGCAGAATCTCGGCACTCTGGGTGGCGATCCTAGCTACGGGATCGACATCGACGAGTTCGGACGGGTGGCGGGATACGCCGGTACCGGCGGCGGTACGGAGCAGGCGTTCCGATGGACGGCGTCAGGCGGGATGCAGGCCTTGGGTACGCTCGGCGGGGACTACAGCTACCCCGTAGGGATCAACAATCTGGGCCAAATCGCGGGGGCCTCGGCCGACTCGACTGACAATCCGCGTGCGTTCCTGTGGACGGCGTCCGGCGGGATCCGAGATCTGGGTACTCTTGGCGGCCCAACCAGCGGCGCAAGCGGTATCAACGATCTAGGACACGTCACCGGCACTGCGGAACGGGCAGACGGATACCACCGGGCTTTCCGGTGGACGGCGTCCGGTGGCATGCAGGATCTCGGCACACTTGGTGACCAGAACAGCAACGTTCACGCGCTCGCCATCAACGCGCTCGGTCACGTCACAGGGACCGCGCAGACCGCGGAAGAGCCAGCGCACGCGTTTCTGTGGACTCCGTCGGGTGGGATGCGGGATCTGGGGCAATTTCTCCCGACCGCCATCAACGCACGGGGCCAGATCGTAGGAATTGCCAGGAACAGCGACGGGAGGGGTTACCACGCGGTCCTTTGGACAGCGTCGGGAGGAATACAGGACTTGGGGGGGTTCGGCGGCTCCTACACCTACGCGTACGGAATAAACGAGCTGGGTCACATCGTCGGGGGATCCGAGACGCCGGATGGAAAGTTTCATGCATTCCGGTGGACGGCCTCCACCGGGATGAAGGACTTGCACGACGCCAGCCTCGGTGAATCGAGCTCCGCGGACAAGATCAACCTACGAGGCCAAATCGTCGGATGGCAGGAAGTGGTGCCAGCGGGGGCCTTCCACGCGTTCCTGTGGAGCCCGTAGCAAACGAACCCGCGGGTTAAGGCGGAGTTGCGGCTGGTGGCGGCATAATCACACCCGCCGTGACGCCAACCCCAACGTGGAGGGCGCAGAACCCGACACTGCGCTCCCATCATCTCCTTCACACCCGTCGGGCGTGAGCAGAGCCACACAATGTCCTGGATGGCAAGTGATGCGCGACTGGATCCCGAGACGGCATGCAGGGCAGTCACCAGGAAACACCCAGCGCCCCGTCGCACTTCCAGTCCGGTTGCTAGGGCGCTTCTGGTCGGTGAGGATGTCGACGACCGCATCCAGAACTTCATGTGCAGGCAGGAGCGGTCTCTGGGTCACGCGCCGACAATTGCGGTGCGGTCCTGGGCAAATGTAACTCAGTCTCCGGCAGATCGTGGACGGGACCGCTGCTCAGCTCGCGACGGCGCTCGCCGCGCGCACGTGAGACGGTCGCTCTGCGCGCAAACGATCTCAACGAGCCGTGACGCCGGATTGTGCTCCCCTCACCTTGACTGATTTGAGTCAGCAACCGGTGGGGTACCGGTTTGGGAGCAACGATGTTGTTCAGTGGGCTGAGTCGTAAGCCTCGATGACGGATGCGGGGACGCGCCCGCGTTCGCTTACTTCGTGTCCGTTGTCTCGTGCCCAGGCGCGCACGGAAACCAGGTCGGTCCGACCCGCGCCACGTGCTGACGAGCTATTAGACCGACGCGGGTTGCCGGTGGAACGAGCCGACTTGATGAATGGCGTTAGCGCGTCTTCAAGCTTCTTACGGTTCTTCGACGACAGGTCAATCTCGTAGAGCTTGGAGTCGAAACTGAACGTCACGGTCCCGTCCGCATCTGAGCCGTCTATGTCGTCAACGTAGGTCGTGATTGTCTTCTTAGCCACGAGGCCTCCATGTTCTAGGTCGGGGGGTACTCGACAAAGATACTAGTCGGTCTAGCGATTCACGAGGCTGTCCCGCTCGTTCACCGTTCCACCTGGACCAGATGCATCGGCTCAACGACGGCTGCAACGACGATTTCGCCGTTCCCGCGAAAGAGGATCTATCCATCTTCTGACGCGGTGCTCCGGCGGATGTCAACGGCGCCGCCCGCGCCCACCATCCGATTCTTCAGCGGGCGGAAGGACGAAACAGATTTCACGGCGAAGTCCATGAACCGATCGCGCGCGACGATCTGGATCGCCTCGCGGGACGCGGATCGTGAATACGATTCACGCCACCTTCGCAAGTTTGGCTATGCTGCCATTCCCTTCGCGTTGTGCTGCGGAGCAAGCACCCGTGCCTCGTCCCGCGTGAAGAACCACACGAAGAATACGGGAGTCCCTCGCGGAAGTGTTGAGCTGCCTTCCTGGCAGATTTCCACATTCGAGGATCGATTCTTGTTGCCGATCGGCCTCACCGGGTGGCGGGGCCAGGCTGCGCTCTCGGTACGTTGATCCCCTAGCGAACGGCCGAGAATCGGGCCACACTCGGCACCATCACCTGGTAGAGCTCTCACGAACGTGACTGTGCCACTCTGGTGGAGCGTGAGGCTTCCGTCTGAGGAGCCACGGGAGGAGCGTAGCGATGTCCCCACTCCGTGCCATCGAGGGGTACTGCTGGCCACTGTCGGGGGGGGAGCGCGCAACCATCGACTTCATGCTTTCCGGCGAGGGATCGGTGGTTGTGACCATCTCACGCATGAGTTCGATCTCCGACAAAATCGACTACCACTTCGTAGAAGAGTTTCGGGTTGAAGCGACGCTCCAAGCCGTGCCTGCAGAACCGTGGCGCAATGGCTGTGGTTGGACGAAGACGTTCAGCTACAAAATTCCGAACGAGACGAGAACCGGTATCTACGTCGCCTCCTGCGTGGACAGCAAGGGCACTCAGTGCTCGATCCCCTTCATAGTGAAAGGGAACCGACACAAAGTTGGTGTCGTGGCTAACGTCAACACCTGGTTGGCATACAACGCGTGGGGCGGCAAGGGCAAGTACGACGACGCCGGCGCCGCTGCGCACGTCAGCTTCTTGCGACCCAATCCGAATGCCGGTCCGCAAGGCGCGCCACACTTGCTGCGCGGCGAGTTGTGGATCCTCGGATGGCTCGAAAGAGAACAGATCACTTACGAAGTCCTCACTGACGTCGACTTCGCCGACCTCGAGAACGTACCCTTCAACAGCTCAGCAACGGGGCCGCAGTGGAAGGCGCTCATCATCGGCACGCACCCCGAGTACTGGACTCTTCGCATGCACGACGTCCTGCAGCGCTATTTGGACCAGGGAGGAAGCCTTTTCTATCTCGGCGGCAACGGAATCTTCGAGAATGGCGAGTACACGCCAGATAAGACAGCGATGGTCTTCCGCGCCGGGATTGAAAGAGGCCCACGAGAGGCAGCCATGTTCCGACTGCTCAACCCCCCGCGCCACGAACGGGAGATCCTCGGAGTCGCTACGGAACGCAGCGGCGCAAAAGGATCGCCGTACATCGTCGAACCCGGGCAGGCGCACCATCCACTCTTTCAGTTCACCAACCTCGCCGAGCACGCGCGTTTCGGAAACTTCGGCCTCAACAACGACACCCTCCCCGGCGGCTACAGCAACGGCAAAGCCAGTGGCTGGGAGGTGGACACCAGCGACGGCCCGGGCGCTATCGGGATGCCCGCCGACAGCGACCTGCACCCCGAGATTTTCCCCGTGCCGCCATCAAAGCTACCCACCGGTCTAGTCGTCCTCGCCCGAGGCGAGGCTGACGGCGAAGGCCTGGGCGCCGACATGACAACCTATAACCACGCCGGAGGAGGGCTGGTTTTCTCCGCAGGGTCCATAACGTTCGGCGGCAGCCTCGTGGTCGACCCGGCGCTACGGCTGATCGTCCTCAACGCGCTTGCGCAAGCAGGGGTGCAACCTCGTAGACGGTGGGTTGGCGCAGATTTCACCGGGGACAAAAAGGGCGACATCCTCTATTACTACCCGCCCGAAGACACCTGGTGGCTTGGCGCCGTCAGCAACAGCAAACTCAACTGGCGCCTCGTTGGCAACACCAAAGCCTTTGGACATGCGATCAACGATGGACGCCCGTTCTGGGTAGCCGACTTCAACGGCGACCAAAAGAGCGAGGTCCTGTTCTACTACCCCGGCGACGACAACTGGTGGCTGGGGTCCTTGGTCAACGGCACGCTCAGCTGGCGGTTGGTCGGCAACACCAAGGACTTCGGCCACAACATCCAAGACGGACGACCATTCTGGATCGCCGACTTCGATGGCTCCGGTAGGAACAGCGTGATGTTCTACTACCCCGGCGACGACAACTGGTGGCTGGGGTCCTTGGTCAACGGCACGCTGTCGTGGAGCCACCTTGGTACCAGCGCATAGCTGGAGCCGAGCCTGCGGCGCAATATGTCCGCATCGACCCCTTATCGATGGAGAGCGGTCGGCCGTCCCACCATCGCAACGGCCAGTCACCTTCTGCTTACGCGCCTCGACCTGATCGCCGAGCTTTGACCAGTGAATGGGTAGGCGCTGAGCGCCACCATCCTCGCCCTCGGGGTCCCCTCTCGGTGCCCTCTGGCCGGTAGGGATAATGGAACGCTCACGGACGGCTGCCGTAAAGTCCGTCGTTGATGTCGCGATACACGATGCTCACGTCGAGTCGCGGGGTCCACGTGGATCTTGGACCGACCATCCGAAGTTGCGTGTCCACGGCGACCTGCGGGACTCGTTTCCCTAGCTAATATCGACTCGATCCGAGCGACGCCTCGATTCCGCAGCTGCACGCACGCTCATAAGCGGGGTCATCCGCGCGGCGGTCCGGCGGCGATACTACTGTCGACGGCGCTCGAATTCTGAACGGTTTCGGCGCTTGAAAAGTGAACGATTGCGGGCAGTCTAGCGAGGGCTTT
>NZ_JBNCMA010000013.1:0-30564 GCF_049844955.1 Microbacterium sp. DT81.1 | reverse complement strand
AGACGGAACCTCAAAGCCAAGCCCGCCACAACACTCTCCATTCAGTAAGTGTTGCGACCACCGCAAGAACCCAAGGATCCTTCAGCGGGAGCCAACGACTGCTTCGCGGGTGTGACCGTTTCCAGAGAGTCGCGCGCAGACTGCTGGGTTCGCACGGGGCCGGTCGGGACGCGGGCGGTCTACGCAGGGGCGTCTGGGGCAGGCAGTGCCAGGTGGCTTGCCGGTTCGGCTCTCCCCCGCGGGGTCACTTGGCGGCGACGTTGAGCTCCACAGCCTCCTTCACGAGCGCCTTAACCGCCGCCTCGTCCACGTGACTTCCATCGGAGTAATCGATGGCTCGAACGACTTTGCTGTCCAGTCGGGTGTTGAAGAAATCGTTGCTCTTCATGCGGGCACCCTTCGAGAAATTCAGCCTCACTGCGTTCTTCAGCACCTCGACGTAGCAGACGTCGCCGTCGTGCGTCCAAAACGGAACTCCCTCCGGTTTGGAGGGCTTCTTGTACTTGACCACCTCGATGGCAGCCGGGTCGGCGGCATTGATCGCAGCGCGAAGCGCGATCAGTACGTCCCTCTTCCAATCACTCTGTCGCGCGATGATGTCGTCGATCTGCTCGGAATCGGTCTTGTCACTCATGCGCGAATACTTGCGAAAAGACCCGACCAAATCAATGGGCAGAGTCGGTCGCACAGGGCGATGGGATCCTCCACCGTGCGCAATAGGGATCGCGCCGACAGTGTCAGCCCAGGATGTTGCGCCTCTGACAACGATGGTGTGGGCGATGTGGTTGACCATGGCGATTCTCGCCGGTGGGCTCTGTAGGGAACCGGATGAACCGTGCGCACAACGCGATACCTTGCGTGACACGCTGCGGAATCGCAGGCCAGTCCGTTGCTGTGACTTTGCGCTGGTTGCCAGCTTCGCCGTGCCCCATGAGTCCTGTTGTGTGGGAAGCAATTGACCCGTTGACCTGGGGCGGACAGGAGGGGCACAATTCGTCTCAAATTGCGTGACACGCGGCACAGATGCTGGTCACCGGCTCGTTGCTCAGTGTGTTCGGATTCGGTCGGGTGAACGCGCGTAGGGCGGATGGTCATGGAGGTGAAGATGCGTTCGTTGCAGGTTCGTGGGCGATGGGTCATCGGCGTCGCCGTCGGGCTGGGCGCGCTCATGTCACCTATGCTGGGTAGCTCGGCGGCGTGGGCACGGCCGCCCCTTGTCGTAGACGACGACGGGCAGCAGTGCGGCAAGGCCTCGTACGAAACGATCGCCGCGGCACTGGAAGCCGCGGTCGACGGCGATACGATCCGAGTGTGCCCCGGTCTGTATGACGAGCCGCTGCACATCACCGAGAGCGTGCGGATCGTTGGTCCGGTAGAAGGGGTGAACCAGCTCGACTGCCTAACGGTCGACCCGGCATCGGTCGCGGAGTTCGGTGACACCACCCGGCTCGCCGTGCTTCAGCCGCCGGCACCTGCCAGCACCGACCCGAGCGAGCCGCTGGTCACGCTGGATGCAGACGGCGCAGAGCTCGCGGGTTTGGTCATCCAGGGCCAGATCGACGAGGTCGCCACAATGGATGGGATTTATGAACTCTTCGTCCCCGCCGTCCGTGCCACGGACGATCACTCCGGCTATCGACTCCATCACAACGTGTTCCGCATGAACGGTCTTGCGGTGGAGCTGGGCAGCAACGGAGATCGGCGGACCCGCGTCGACCACAACTGCCTGCGCGAGAACTGGTGGGCGACGACGAATCAGATCATGCGTCTCGAGAACGGGGTCATCGACGTGAACACCGTCTTCCGCACCCGCTTCACCGGCTTCGAGGTGGGTTGGGGATACCGACCAACGGAGGATGTGACCGTCCGGGAGAACACCATCCGCGAGAGCGGGAGTCACGGCATGTGGGTGGAGAACTCCGAATCCGTCCGGGTCGTCGGGAATCACATCGCAGCCTCGACGGGCTTCGGCATCTGGATCTCCAGGGCCAACACGGACGTGGCGGTTCTCGGCAACGTGGTCGAGGGCGGCGCCCCGCTTCACACAACCACCATAGGGATCGCGGTCAGCAGCCAGGGTGTGACGCCCGACGTGCAGGCTCGCAGTACCAATATCGCAATCCGAGGCAATACGGTTTCCGGCGCCAGGCTACAGGGGATCGTTGCGCAAGCGGGTTCCCTCCAGAAAGGGATCATCGCGGACAACATCACCTTCGGCAACGGTGTCAATGGGATCGCTCTCAACATGGACAACATAGAGAACGTGGTCAGCGGCAATACGTCCTACGGCAACGGTGTCAACGGGATCGGTCTGAATAACAACCAGAACAACGTGGTCAGCGGGAATCTGTCCTACGACAACGGCTGGTACGGCATCGCCGTTCTAGGGCCGAGCTCGAGAGACAACACCATTCAGGCAACACGATGCACGGCAACGTCCTCGCCGACGCGGGGGACCTGACACCGGCCGATGGGACCCACTTGCGTAACACCTGGATCGACAACGACTGCGTGACAGATGAACCCGCCGGGCTGATCTGCGACAGCAACGGCTAAGCGGTGGCAAGTTCGGGCGGCGGGCGCATCCGGATCCCGGTGCGTTCGCAGCGGCAATTAGGCGCGTAGGGGTATCACTGTGGTCGACGAATCGATGATCGAAGCCAAGCTCCGGCTGTACTTCGGCACGCCGGGCGGCGACGTCGAGCACGCAACGGAGCTGTATCACGAGGACGCCGTGCTCGAGTTCCCCCAGTCTGGGGAGAGGTTCGAGGGACGGGATGCTTTCACCGCGTGGCGCAGCCAGTACCCGGCGGAAGTGGGCTTCGAGGTGCTTCGCGTCACGATTCGCGATGACCTTGCGGTGGTGGAGCTGTCCGCGACCTACGACGGTGGCCCGACGACCTTTGGTCTGGGGCTCTTGGAGTTCCGCCAAGGCCTGATCTCACGCGAGCGGATCTACATCGGCGCGGGGTGGGAAGCACCGGAGTGGCGTGCTCCGTGGCGCTCCGCCGTGCCGGCTGAAGTTCCAGGCTGGTGACCGCCGCCCTGTGGTAACACGTCGCTACGAGTCGAAGGATTGAACATGCAAGGGTCGATGGTTCCTGAGTCATACCGGTCCATGGCTCGGCGTCTCGTTTCTGGAGCGCTGGCGTTGGTGATGCTGGCGGGGCTGAGTGCGTGTAAGGCGTCGGGTGGCGGGCGCATCGGTGAACCCCTGGAAGGAGGGCCGGCCAGTGTCTTTCAGGGCCAAGCGAACTTCGGGTTCAACTACTCCTGCGACATGACAGAGGACCGGGTGCGGATCACGGGACACATCACCTACCACGATGAGCCGAGCATCATCGATGGGGTGCAGTTCCCTAAGATCCGGCTCCACGGCACGGTAAACCCCCTTCCTGTGGAGGGGGTTGCTTCGTGTTCGGAGGCGGCCGAACTGTACGGAGGCCTTCCCGCGGTCCAGTTCGAGGGCACGTACCGATCTCCGGGCGAGGACACCGAAGAGCCGGGCACGTTCACGGTCCTGGTCTTCGATCAAGGTGAGACGGGCCGATCGGTCGGTGAGATCACCGGGGACGGCTTCGCCATCGCGCTCACCGGCGGCGCCTACGGTGGCTACACGCGGGCCGGCTACCTCGAGGGCGGCAACATCCAGGTCGAGTGAGCGCGGGCCGGGCGTGACCGTCCGCTGGCGCGCGTGGAGACGGTCGAGTAGCCGCCTCCACCGGGGTAGTGCCATGCACCGTTCAGGACCGTCCCGTCCTGATTGAAGGTGCCCTCGTAGCAAGGAGGGGAACCTCTCTCGCCCATGCAGATGGTGAGAGTGTCGTTAGCGATCTCCCAGGTGTAGTCGAGAGTTTCGCCCTCGCCGAAGCCGTAGTAGCGGGACCGGATATCGGCGCTGGGCTCGTCGCCGTACTTGTGTTCGTGATCGATGACCTGCAGGCCATGGGTGCCGCCTGATTCGATGTGTTGCAGGATGAAGAACCCGCCATCGGCCCACTCATACGTCTCGGTTCCCTCAGCGTCACCGGAGACTGTCCACCTGCCGACGAGGCAATCCGCCATGAAGTCTTCGCACCACGCCTCGCCGTCCTCGAAGCAGTCTTCGCCGAGGCCCAGCAACGAGGCGAAGTCCCACCGATGGGAACATCCCCCTGCTCGCGCGCACCGGAGCAGCCGTGCTTTTTCAACAGATCCTTCTCACCGGCGAGCAAGCCACCGCCCACGACGTAGCGGCCGTCATCAGCCAGATACTGCTTCCCGCCTCCGCCAAACCCAACCCGGAATACCGGAACTGACTCACGGCACCGGCGATCTCATACGCGCCTTGCGCCTGACCGTGTACCAGCAGGCGGGAGTGTTCGCATGAGGATCCCTCAGCAGCGCGTTGCGCCGCTCGAAGCGGCGAAGACGTTGCTTTGTGCAGTGCGGGCGTCGAAGATGGCGGGGTGAAGAGACCCTGGACGCGCAAGGCATTCGCCCACGATGCCACGGTGACCATGGCGCCGGGCGGCGACGCAGACGCGCTTGGCGCGGCCATCACCGTCGCGCTCTGCGGCCACTGGGAGCATGACCCTCCGTGCCCGCTGGCGCCGCACCACACGCGTGCGGAGAGGACGGGCGATCTGGTCCGGCTGCGCACCCTGTTCGCCGTCGAGCCGGAGCTCGAGAAGGACGCCCGCAACCGCATCGAGAACGCCTTGCGCAGCTCACGTCTCGTAGGCCCGCGTGGAAGGACCACCAGTTGGCAGTTGGAGACCAGCGAACCCGGGGAGGTCCTGGAGCAGGAAAGCGATCATCTTCAACGGCTCATCGCCAGCTGAGCCTCGAGCCGCCGGCTTGAAAGGCGCAGGAGCGAGCGGGTCAGTGCTGGTTCGTCCACCGGCCGGCTTGCATCCGACGCCGGTCTTTGAGCGTGACGCTCCACGGATCACCAAAGATCCTGCTGTGCTCTCTCATCTTCACGGTGGTCGGGGATGGGCACCGACACCGTCCGAACGATTGGTGACGCGCTCGCTAGCTTGTCACTTCGCTCTCGGCCGTCGGACACACCACCTCGAGCTTGAAGCCGTGCGGGTCAAGGAAGTAGACAGCGTAGTAGTGCGCGCCGAATTGCGGGAAGATCCGCGGCGCATGCAGGACCTCGTCGCCGCGGTCACGCACCCAGTCGTAGATCGTGTCCACCTCCGCCCGACTGGCAACCAGGAACGCGATGTGCTGCAGTCCTGGTCGATAGCGCAAGTACGCCTCCTTGTCCCCGGCCTCGTAGAGGAAAAGCTGCGCCCCAGTCCAATCGATCGGGCAGTACCCGTTGCCGAAGCAGGGTTGAAACCCGAGCTTCGGCATCAACTGGTCGTAGTAGGACTTGGCAGCCTCGACGTCGGGAACACCCAACCCGAGGTGGTCGATCGGCACGGCGCCTCCTCGCACCTCACGTACGCCCGCCGCGCGAGTGCGCACGGGCGACGACACGTCTGCTCAGACCGAATGCTCTGTCAGGATCC
The DNA here is from genome assembly GCF_049844955.1 of Microbacterium sp. DT81.1. NCBI lineage: Bacteria > Bacillati > Actinomycetota > Actinomycetes > Micrococcales > Microbacteriaceae > Microbacterium > Microbacterium sp. DT81.1. Next base: position 25,060 of record NZ_JBNCMA010000013.1, on the reverse strand, counting down.
ATCGATGTCCCGTGCGGTCTTTGCGAAGGAACGCGTCGCCCGCAAGCGGATGCCGCGCGGGCCAGGATCCACAGTCTCAATTGCTCAGACGATGCGGAACACCGGGAAATCTGGAGCGATCTCACGAAGTCTTGCATCAGGAGAGGAGGCGTCCACGTCCTGGAAGAATCGACCGACTTCCCACGCCCACGCCTGAAGATAGGCCCGGAGGATCGGGGGTTTCTCCTCATCGGGAACTTCCTCGATTCGGAAGTCCTCCGTTCGTCGGCCGCTCGCGAGCCGCCCCTCACCAGAGACACGGATGTTCCGCACCCACTGCGTGTGTCCGCGTGGCGACACAAGGTACCGGTGACCCTGAACGCGAAGCGGGTTCACCGGAGTCGATCGCCACTCGCCGCTCGTTCGTCCTCGCACCGACAGCACACGACTGCCCGCCAGCGGCAGTCCCATCTTCGTAAGCCACCCGACAGCATTGTTGAAGACAGCATCGATTCCTGTCGGCCTCACATAGCGCGGCGTCATCCTGCCATCCTGGCGCACACCCCGTCCCGATCTTGCGCCTTCGTCCGCTTTCAACTGCCTCGGTTAGTAGCCGCACTACCGCGCCGAAGAAGATCAGGTCCAGGATCATCTGAATCGTCACGAGGGATCCACGCCAGCTCGGTCACTGCGCCGATGTCTCCGAAGCCGACCGTCGAGAAGACGGCGACCGCGAAGTACAGCGCGTCGACACGATAGTCGCCAGCAGCGCACGGCCAAGTCCCTGCACGATGAGGCGGCGTCGCTCCACTCGTGACAATCCTTGACGGGAGCAATCCTTCATCTGTCCCACACGTCCATCCGTCCTGGACTCGTAGGGTGGGCAATCATCGGCACGCGTCAAGAGTGCCCGGTCGCGAACCCGACCTAGGCCGACGTTTCGGTGGGCCGTGGGGCGAGCTCCGGTTGCGGGAAATGCTTGGCCAGCCACCGGCTCGCAGCGTCGAAGATGACCAGACCGACCACGAGAAGGGCGATGCCGGCAAGGATCTGCACACCACGCTGCTCTGCTTCCGAGGCAACCTCTCCCGGCGGGGCAAGGACCAGAACGAGGCCGAAGGTGTACAGGCCGTAACTGAGCCAATACGCCTTGGTCTGCAGGAACGCGAGCACGAAGGCAGCGGCGGCGATCAGCGCCAGGACCCACGTCGGCGGTGCGATCAGCGCGATGGGGATCGCCGCGAGCGCGCCGACGGCGGTGCCGATCGCCTTTCCGGTGATCTTTTCCCGCCTGCCCATCAGAACGTACAGGGCGAGGAGCAGGATCGGTTCGGGAACCCAGAAGGGCTGCGGCCACCCCAAAGCCACGCCGATCGCCGCCGCGGCACCCACTATCACGCCGAAGACCAGCGCCGAAACAGCCGCGAGACCGACGGAGACCCGCTTGCCCTCGACGACGGCAGCCGCTCCGAACCGGCGGGCCAGAGCGATGCCGTAGCCCGTCGCGACCCCAACGATGACCCCGTAGACCACCGCGTGCTGTCCCGACGGGGCCGGGCTGGCGAAGGTCGCCACCCAAGGGATCATCAGCAGCGGAAGCATCGATCCGAACCCGATCCCAGCCCCCGCGACAACACCCGTCGCAGCAAGCAGACCGACCCACCACCAGCCGTACGCAGTGACCGCCCCCAGCCCCGCGGCCAGCCCGATCACCGGCGCAAGATAGAGCATCCGGCGAGTTCCGCCGATCTTGGACCCCAGGGCCCCGACGAGCACGCCAAGGACCATCGCGTTCGCGGCAGAGGGCCCTACGAGTGCATACAGCAACACCACCGGCGCGACGAAAGCCACCAGGACGGCCAGAACGATCTGCATCAAGCGGCGGGTCCGCGACGGTTTCGCGGAGGCGTCTGACGCCCCGCCCTCGGCTTTACCCTCAGCCATCCGTGTGCCTTCCTCCCTGGCGCGCAGACTGCCAGTGCGCTGCATCACAGCTATGGCCATGACGGCGGAACACCAGCCGCCCCACGAGAAGCGGCGAGACCGGACGACGAACCTGCAGCGGGTGCGCGTTCAGGGATCCCGAGCGGGGTCAGAGTGGCTGACTTTCGGCCGGCGTTCCCCGCGGTTGGTCTTCGACCACCCACAGTTGCCCGTCCAAGTTGTGCGGGGTAGCTTGTTCTCACGTCGCCCCGGACCCTGGCGAACCTCACTGAACATCCCGACCTAAGGCACGGAACAACGCCGCTTCCCAATCGGCCCGTGGTGGTCAGCCCGCGAACAGAAGCGAAAGGGCGCGTGATGGATACCGGCTCAATCACCGTCGCACTGTGGCTTGGGCTGCTGCTCGCCGCCGTCGTCGTAGTCGCTGCGGTGTTCACTTTCGTGCAAGCGACGTCTGCTCGCCGCAGCCGCCAGGCCGCTGAGGCGGCGTGGGAAAACGCGCGGCTTGTACGGGACCAGGTTGTGAGCATCGCTGACACGAGCACTGGCGAACCTCATCCGCGCCATGTTGAGCACTCTCACTCTGCAAGGCCCCGCGGGAGAACTCCGCACTCGATGCTGGAGAACTGAGACATCGCGCAGCTCCCGACGTAATCCCCGCGATGAGCCGCTGTGCCGCCATGTATCAGCTCGCCTCCCCGACGCTCCAACTCTTCAGACCAGCTGTCCTTGCAGCGACTGAAGGATAAGCGACGGAGAGCCCAGGTCCTTGACAGTTCGTTTGTTCCGTACCGCAGCGAGGAGCTTCATCATGAGTTTGACGGTCGTCCAGGCGTTCCGCTTCTGTCACAAGTGCAACACCCTCTTCTATGAAGGAAGGCACGAGCCCGCAGGAACTCCCAAGGGGCTCTGCCCCGCCGGCGGGTCCCACGAGCCGATGGGTTTCCAATTCGAGATCCCGGCTCGCGCGACCCCATCGTCCACTGCGCAGGACCGTTGGCGGTTCTGCGGCACGTGCTGGGCGATGTACTTCGACGGCTTCCCTCAGAAGGGAGTCTGTCCCGGGAGCGGGCGCGGCCACACCCGCGAGACGCGCTTCCGGCACAACTTCGCGCTGCCCCACGATGTGCCCGAGACTCCGACCGCGCAGAGGCAGTGGCGATTCTGCAGCAAGTGCAACGTCATGTTCTACGACGGTTTCGAGGGCAAGGGCCGGTGCACCGCAGGAAACGGGCATGTCGCGCAAGGCCATGACTTCGTGCTGCCGCATCTGCGACCGTGACGTCCCGAGCTAGTTGTCGGCGGCGCTTGAACTCTGAACGCTTTCGGCGCCTTGGTTTCCAGCGGTCATTGCAACGAGGGGCGATTCTGGGAATGTAGCAGCCAACTGAAGAGCTCGGCTGGGGTTCGGTCCCCGAGGGTGAGGCGCGGGCGTCGGTTGAGCTCGTCTTCGACGCGTGCGAGGTCTTTCGGGGAGTGCGCGGCGAGGGTGGTCGACTTCGGAAGATACTGCCGCAGGAGCCTGTTCGGATTCTCGTTCGTGCCGCGCTGCCACGGGCTGGCGGCGTCGCAGAAGTAGATCTTCGTTCCGGTGTCGGCGGTCACGTCCAGGTGCCGCGCCATCTTGGTGCCCTGGACCCAGGTCAACGTCCGCCGCAACGGCGGTGGCAACTCGCCGAGGACCGCACGAGCGCAGCGTGCAGCTCTGCTGAGGTCAGCGACTGGGGCGCCTCCGCCAGCGTCGGGTCCTTCAGGTTCAGTCGGCTGACCGGGTCAGAATCCCTGGCAAGCAGCTGGACCGCACGGAAGGGGCACCCGGCTGGCTTGATCCATACATCCGCCACCTCACCAGGTCTTGCCTGACGCGGTTCGCCTGCGGGACCATCGGATGTGGTCGGCAAGAGGCGTAGGACCGGCAAGATCGGTGGACGAGACGTCCCGGACAGGATCGGTGACCGCGAGATCAAGGTCTACGAAACGCAGCGGACCCACGAGTTGTAGTTGAACCGCGCGACAGCGGCCTTCGAGCACGCGATGTCGTCGCCGTTGTTCTTGCTCAACGGTGGTGCAGCCGTCGCCACTCTGACGCTGCTCGGGGCAACGACAAAAGGCGAAGATCTGAAACTCAACCGGAGCTGTCTCGCGCATCGGGCAAATGCCCCTCTCGTCCGTGTGTGGCGATAGTCGACATTGGGATTGACGCGTTCGCAAACGGAAACCCTGGCCGCACAGCGATCGAGAGCGGGCAAGAGACGATCCTCGCGCCGCGCCTTCGCAATGGGTGCAGCATTGAAGCGCTCCTGCTGCGGGTGTACGTTTCAACTGTGGAAGGATCCTCCTCCGGATCCGACCCCGACCGCGAGTTATCCGACCTTCGAGCGCGGTTGTATGGGCCGCATCCCGACGTTCAGAACGATTCCAAGGGGCTGGCGCGGCTCGCCGAACTCGAGGCGATGCGGGGTGCTCCATCTGCGTGGTCGGTGAGCGAACGTGTCAGAATCCCCGACGATTCATCGGCGCCGCTCTCTCCCGCGACGGCGGTCGCCGAAGGCGGAATGGTGGGTGCGTCGGCGGGAGGGACGGATCCGGGGCCGTCGTCGCCAGCGATGGAAGGCGGGCTCGGGTCGCTCTGGCGTCGTGCGGCGGCGACACGGTCGCGTCGAGTCGCTTGGGCGGTGGCCTTGTGGGTTGCCGTGGTTGCGTTGGTTGCCGTGGTGACCAACCTCGTCCTGGTGTCCGCGCCCCCGCACCCGGACGCTACTCTGCAACGGACGGCAGCACAGGCGGACGAGCAGGTCCTCAGGCTGGTGCGCGAAGAGCGGCCGCATTTCGAGATCGATGGGTCGACGCTCCGCGCCTACGGGTCATACCTGGGGCTCGAACTGTGGTCCGCCGAGAACGCTTTCGGCTCTCAATGTCTGATGGCGGTGGAACGGTCGAAAAACCTCTTCTCCGAAGCGGGTTGCGCTCCGCCGCCGGCGGACCTCTTCATCGACGTCTCCTCATGGGGTGACGCGTTCGACGGACACCCCGGCGAGGGCATCATCCGGTTCTTCCTCCGTGGCGCCACGGTGGACGCCTACATCTACTTCCTTCCGGGGGCAGACTGATGGAAAGACGCCCGCCCCCGTCAGACGCCGAGCGCGAACTGAACGAGCTGCGCGCGCGGGCGTACGGTCCGGATCCCGACATCGGGAGCGATCCGGCGGCGCTCGCGAGATTGGTGGAACTCGAGGCCGCTCACGTCGCCGACAGGGCTCCCCGCCCGCGCAGGGAGTTCCGCGCACCTCCCGCCGCGGATGCCTCGCAGACGGCGCCTCCCGTCACCGCCGACCCCGCGGCCCATCAAGTGGTCCCTCCAGGTGTGTCGATGGACGAGGCGCCGACGGTGACCTCGAGCATAAACTCCTGGCGGTCGCTCTGGCGGCGTGCCACCGTGACACGGTCGCGACGCATCTCGTTCATCGCCGCGATCGTGGTCGGCGCCCTTCTCGGATACGCCGTGACCGAAGTCCTCGGACCGCACCCTGATGAGACCCTGCATCCGACCGCGACGGCGGCCAAAGACCGGGTCATCCAGTTGATGGCGGCCATCGGAGTGGACGGCGATCTCTCCACCCTTCGCGGGTTCGAGCACTATCGCGACGTAGAACCGTGGTCCGTTGTGGACGCGGAGGGTCGCCGGTGCCTCATGGCTCTTGACTTGGGGCGAACCACCGGCCCGCCATCCCCCGAGGGCTGGCCGCGCGGGATCTTGAACGCTCAGTGCGTCCCTCCGGGCACCGAACTGTTCGTCGATCTCGGCGTGTGGCCCGCATTCAACGACGCCTACACCGAGGGGCTGCCGGACGGGACCATCATCCGCTTCCGCCTCCGCGAGGATGCGGTTCATGTCTTCCTCTACCCGGCGCCGGAAGCCGACTGACCTCGCCACGCAGCGGGTCCAATAGGCGAGCGTACATCGAAAGCAGACGTCGCCGTCGACGACCTCGACGTGTGGATACGAGGCCATCTGAGCTAGCGTCTCGCGGAACAGCTGCACCTACGCCGATGACGGCCGACGCCACGGCCAGCGTGATCCCAACCCACCCACGACCGCGACACCCGGGTCCTCGCCCGGACGCCTCATCGCGCTGCGGATCGCTTCGCTCCGCCTCGCATACCCCCGGACAAGGCGAGGCTCGCCGGGGTGGTTTCCGGAAGCCAATCGTCTCCGCAAACCGCGCGCCGTTATTCCTCCCCCAGTGGCGACGCGCCACCGTCCCTCCGGCCCGGACCACCCCCCTAGTTTCGCCGGAGGGACGGATCTCTCACCGACGCTGCCGGACTCCAGCCTCTCTTCGGTGAGGATTACATGCGTCATCGGTTCGACGCCCGCGTCGGTTAGCGGCGCGAAGACAGGACGCCGAGTTTTTCGGTTCAGTTCACCGGCCGAGCATCACAGCAACGCGCGAAGACCCGAAAGCGGTCTGAACCCAGTCGCGCCCGCTGAGGGATGCTCGCGCGGCATCGCTTCGTCGACGACGATCGTCCCGCTGTGATGGGTCAGTAGAACGCTGAACGCGGAGCGGACACTCGCGCGACGATCGTGGACATTCCTGGATCGTGTGCCCGGACAGGAATCAATATTCGAATCGTCACTATTTGGAGGCTAGATGCCCGCCGTAGATGAGCCCTTTCGCTCATGAAATCCTGGCGTCACACTAAGGCGTGTGGCGACCAAGATCGAGGATCGCTCGAGCCTCTAGGTGGTCAGCAACGAGCCGATGAGGTCGCGGTAGCCCATTTCGCGCCGGGTAGACCACGAGCTCGAGGCGAGATCCTCATCGAACGATCGGAGATCAGCATGAGGTACCTGTTATCCGGGGTCGATGGTAGCGATAGCCCGTTCAGCGACAGCCTGGGGATAGGCGTTGAGTGAGGCGCCGGGGCTGCTCGCCTCGCCCGGATTAGAAGGTGTGCCGATGAAGGGTGTGTACTTCTTCGCGGGCGAGGCCGCGGGAAACCTGCACCTGTACACCACTCATCCTCTCTTGGCCGATGATCAGCACTGGAACAGCGACCCTGCGAGTCGTAACCGAGTGATGGCCCGCATCGCAGCAGCCCACGCCAACACCGTGGTGATGAGCTATTGGGGCGACATGCCCAAATGGTCCCCGATGGCGTTGGACGGCTCGTCCTTGCCGGGGGTACTGGGAGCGGCCGAGGTGAACGGGCTCGTGATAATGCCGGCGATCGAGGGGGGAAGCGATCCGAAGAATCCACGAACTCGGCAGTGGCAGTTCGCCACCGACTTTCCCTCTCCGTCCGTGCATGGCCAGATCGCTCCCGGCCTGATCGCCCGGATCGGAAGATTGTTCAGGCTGTTCCACGACAAGATGCACCTGTGGGCCCAGCTCTACGACCACGCCGGGGAACCACGGTACGCGGTGCAGTTACTGCACGTGTGGTCATCGTTGCCCGAGACGACCGATGCCGCATTCGCCGCCGCCTTCACGCATGTCGCCAAGTTGGTCGAGGAGGCGTTCGGTATCCGAGTCGGTTTCTGCCTTGACGTAATCGGGCTCCAACCCGGGTTCATGGCCTCCCCGCACGGCACCGGAGCAGATCTCCGAGCTGAACCAGCCGTGCTGGCGATCAACGGCTTCCAGTCGGAGGTGTTCAGCGACAAGGTCCTCACCGGGCCGAAGATGGGACCACCGGTGGACAACAACGCGAGCAACCTCGAGACGTTGGCGGACTGGAAACGATCCGCCCTGCTCGATTGGGCCGCGACCGGCATCCCCGTGCTGCTGGACGTTTCCAACGGTATGGACGGACGCTATGTGTGGCGCGAGGTGGGCAGCGGCTTCTGGGGCGACAACCGGGACTACACCGAGGACCGTTGGCGCAACTGGGTCAGTCAGCTCAAGGGCCCCGCGATCGCTGGTATCACTGTGGACACGTGGAACGGCTACACCGAGGGATACGCGGCCGTCCCATCCTTCGAACACGGTGACGTCGTCACGCGATGGCTGGCGGACCTCCTCGAACCAGACCCCCGCCACTACAGCCACATGCACTATCGGTCGGGAGCAGCAACTCACCGGGTCTACGGCGCCATCTGCCAGAAATGGGTTTCCCTCGGCGCAGACCGCGGCTTCGGGTTCCCGACCAGCGATGAGATACCCGCATTGGACGGCAGAGTGTCGTACTTCTCCGATGACCCAAGCCTCCCGCAGACGCCGAACAAGGCGATCTACTGGAGTGAGCCGACCGGGGCACACGAAATACATGGATGGATCGCCCGGACTTACTGGGATCTACCGGACCAGAGCCGACTTGGACTCCCCATCGACGACCAGTCGACCACCGGGATAGGTGCAATCAGTCGCTTCGCGCGAGGAACAATCGAATGGTTCCCCGGACAAGATCATGGCCACATCACCTATTCGCCATGACGTAACACGTCCACCGCGTGAAAAAAGCGCCGCCCGAGCCGCCGCGCGATCCAGTCGTCGATGCGCGCTGGTCATGGGATCTCGCCCGGCTCGGTGAGGGCCGCGCCGCAGGAGGCAAGAATGGCTACGAGGACTGTCGTGAGCGTCGTCGATGACATCGATGGTTTCGCGGATGCGGAAACGGTCACGTTCACCTACGACGGCAAGACGTACGAGATCGACCTCGCACGCAAGAATCGTGATGCGCTTGCCGCCGCGCTTTCTCCGTTCGTCCAGGCCGCGCGATCCACGAGCCGGAAAGGTGCGCAACGACCCAAGTCCAGCGGCGATGAAGACGCCGCAGCAGTTCGTGCTTGGGCGGCGGGAAAAGGCATCGAGGTATCGAGCCGAGGTCGTGTCCCTCGTAGCCTGCGAGAACAGTACGAGAACCGCTGACCGCCTCGAACCGCACCAGACTCGATTGGTCGCACCGTATCCCGATGCCCACATGACGATCCCTCGCGGCCACCGCCGAGGCGTGGTTCGCCACCGGGTAGCGTTGGGCGACGGCCTCTAGCAGGACGTGTGGGTTCATCTGCATCCGGAGGGGGGCGTAGCTTCGGGCCGGAAACACGATCGACGGCTCGTGCTCGGCGTCGGAGCTCCGGCGTCTCCGGCCGGGCAGCCCCCGAACCCACCCCACACACGTCGCCAACTGATATAACCTCCAGCCTCTTACGGGACCGGTTCTAAGGGAAACACCGCCGGTTGTGTAGCTCCCTGCTCGCCCGACATAGCGAGGTCACCATTCGAGCGTCGTGTCCGCGTTGGGGGGGCCGGCAGACGCCGACAAACACATCCAAGGACAGCAAAGCCGTCGAACTCAAGTGTCTCGGTGACGATGCGGCGCTTGACTGAAACGTTCTCAGTCCGACGCGGGCGAACAGGCACGGCGACGGCGGGACGTGCCACGGTCATGCCAGAGATGCCAGTCAGGACGGACCGATGGTCAACGACACGCTGTCGGCGCTGGGGAGATACGGCTGTTGCGAAGGAGGCGGCAGCCCGCCGGACTACGACAACGGCTGGGCGAGTTGCAGTCGCGACCCGCGCCGGGAACCCGCTGCGGACCGCCGAGCGATGGTCCCTGGTCGTCGTACGCTCGGCAGTGCTCCCCCGCCTCGCCGATGTCCTAAATATCGTGAATGCGCGCCAATTGATTCCGCGGCCCTTCCGAAGTTTGCCTAATCGGACCGCCACCGCCAGTAGGTCCCTCGCCGACATTCGCCCCGCCAGGGCCCTCGACAATTATGCGGGCGGGAGAATCACCTGCTGTATCTGAACCGGTCTCCATGACGCGCAGGCTAGCGCCCGACGTCTTTCGGGCGAAGCACCCCTCTAATGAGACGGTTATCCGGTGCCGGAAAGCGGCCGCGGGCGGTAGTCAATCGGGACGAATTCAATACACCCCTCCGACATTGTCCCCTCGCAGTTCCGCGGGGCGCGTTCGAGATCCAGCGAGCTCGACCGGCGCGGGTTGCACCTTTACAGCATTGCCCTAGAAGGTAACGTCACACGCTGCTACATTCCGACCATGGACCTCGTCCGCTTCTCAGCTCCCGCGAACCTCGACGACGTAGATGGGAGTGAGGACTTTCACGAGCGGTGGCATGACCTCGTGAGCGCACTAATAAAGGAATCCACGAAGGTGAGCGGGCGTGGCGCTTACGTGAACCCTGCCCTGCGTGCGGTGCGGCGCGATCACGAACGGACTCTTACCTGGACCGGGCTGTCGAGGCCGTTGCTTATGCAGCATCGCGACAACCGGCGCGCGGCCTACGAGCAGTCCGAGAATCGCGATAAGCAGATCGAGTACTTGGAGTGGCACGTCACGAGGGTGGAGGGCCGGATTTCCCGCGTCACGTTCACTACTGAGACGCCCGAGTACTGGAAGCTCCTTGCGGCGCTCCATCGGGACGTCGTGTGGGACCTCTACAAGCGTTACGTCTCCCCGGACGTCGCTTTCGTTGATCTCTTCCCCGACTTATCTACCTACGATCCCCGGAACAGGTGGAACACGACGGACGGAATCATGCATTACATCATGCGTATCAATTCTTTGGGAGACCTTCTCGGCGTCTCCCAAGAGTACGAGCCGACTCACCACGCGGATGACGGCTACGACGCCCTCCCGTATTCCCGTGCCACGGGCGCTGATGCGCGAATCAACATGGACATCTGGGCGATGTCGCGCCAGGGCCTCCACGTTGCTACAGCCAATCGCCCGGGCCTGTACATGATCGGCTGGGACGACTCAGGCTGGACCAAACCCGACGGCAGCCCGGTCGACAACTACTGGACCGTCGACCGCGGGCTGAAGGGCGCGACAGTGAGGCTCAGCTATGAAGTGCCGGACACGGAGGGATTCCTGGTGGGCGACATTCGGATCGGTGATCGGCCGATCGAGTTCGGCAGCCAGATCGCCGAGCACATCACAATGGCGGCTCACGTCATTTGCGGTGATCCGTCATGACAGGCGAAGGAATGGAAGCTTTGGCGGGGATCATGGACGTCGGTGTTCAGCGACTGGCAGGCATCGCGTTGAAACAGTCGTCGACGGAGGACTCTCCTGTCGATGCCGATCTTGTACCCCTCGCATCCGTCCCGGCCGGCGAGCCGTTGATCGACGGCCAGGCAGCTGCCGACATCCAGGGGAATGTCTTCCCAGGCTTCAATAAGGATCATCAACGGTTCCTTTTCCTAACCATGAACGTCACGGACGACGCGCGCACATGGCTTCGTTGGCTTGCCCCACGTCTGTCCAGCATGCAGGAAGTGCTCGACTTCAGACGCGAATTCAGACGCGAGCGCTTGTTGACAGGCACGACTGAGCCATCCAAGCCCGCTACCTGGATCGCTTTCGCCCTGTCCCATCACGCCATCTGCAAGTTGCTCGGCAAGCATGCTGGGGATGAGATGGGCGACGAAGCATTTCGTCAGGGCATGGCGGCGCGCTCGACACTTCTCGGCGACCCAGCAGAGCAGTCTCTTCCAGGGCATCGCGAGCGCTGGCGAGTCGGTGGGCCGGATTCAGAGGTGGACTTCCTCGTCATCGTCGCCGCGGACATCGCGCAGGACGTTGAACAGGCTGCGGCGGAGATCGTGCAGGCGGCCGCACGCGGAGGGCTCACTCTGTCCTTCGAACAGGTCGGCGAAAACTTGCCTGGCAATCTCTCCGGACACGAGCACTTCGGATTCAAGGACGGCATATCGCAGCCGGGCATCCGTGGCGTGACCAGTGACGGAGAGCACCTCAGCCCGCGCTACCTCGACCCGCGCAATCCGCACTCGCGCATCTTCGGAAAGCCCGGACAACCCCTGGTTTGGCCAGGTCAGTTCCTCCTCGGCCTGCCACGCCAGGACCCAGCCGATCCCCTCGCTCCAGCCGAGGACAACGGGAACTTCCCCGCCTGGGCGCGTAACGGGTCCTACCTCGTCTGCAGGCGGCTCAACCAGGATGTTCCCGCATTCTGGGACTTCGCCGCAACAGCCAGCCGAGAGTACGGAACGTCGCCGGTGCGCTTCGCATCTATGATGGTGGGTCGATGGCCCAGCGGCGCACCCATCTCCCGCTCCCCGCACGAGGACGACCTCTCGCTGGCGGGCGACGAGTTCGCACACAATCACTTTCTCTTCGACGACGACACCACACATTGGTTGCCAAGTAAGGAACTGGCCGAGGCTGGCTATAAGGAGGACGATCACACGCGCGCGACGGCCGACATCTTCGGGCAGACCTGCCCGATGGCTGGGCATATCCGCAAGGTCAACCCACGCGACAGCGGTACCGACTTTGGCGCATCGGCCGACACGATGCTCAGACTGATGATGAGGCGCGGGATCCCGTATGGACCTGTTTTGGCCGGCGTGAAAGACCCCCCTCCCCAGTTGATAGCCGCAGAACGCGGCCTGATGTTTGTCGCCTATATGTCCTCGATCGAGGATCAGTTCGAATTCGTCACACGGCGCTGGGCAAACTCCTCCCTCCAGCCGAACGCGAGCGGACACGACCCGATCATCGGTCAGAGCGACGTGCACGGGGATCGTGAGCGGACCCTCGAACTGCGCCTACCCGGCGGTGACCGAGAGCGGTTTTCCCTTCCCCGCGAATGGATCACGCCTACTGGCGGTGGCTACTTCTTTGCACCGGCGATATCGGCCGTCGGCAATGTGCTTGCGAACGGAGAGGTCGGGGATCACTGAGCGGTCGAGGGACGAGCTGCCCACCGTGCTTAGGCGAGATGCGTCAGCCGGCGGCTACACTCGCGCCAGCCCGCCACGCACACTCCAGCGCTGAATCCAAGACTCGGCACACCACCTGTTCGGTGCTGCCCGGGTAGGGATGGTCGCTGACTCAACCAGTCGAAGTGATTGGAGCGCGATCCGGCGTCACTGGCCTCGACCCTGATTGCCCGCAAGCGGATCCCATCTGAGACGGCACTCGCCGCGACCTGGGACCCGTAAGCCGGCTGGATGGGTGACTGACTCCCAACGGCCGACAATGATCCTTTGGCTCCGGATCAGGCAGGCAGTCTGCCCCAGCCCTGGTACACGTTCCAGGGGTACCCCGAGTAGCCTCCAAGGTCTTGTCCTTCGTAAAGCACGGCGGGTGGCGCCGAACCGTCGACACGCACGGCCACCACTCCACTGACCCCGTCCGGCGCCGCGAGATCGGGCTGCGACCACGCCCGGTAGAGGAGCGTCGTGCTGTCGGGCGACCAGGTGACGCTGACCGGGAACCACATCCGCGGCTTGTCACTGGAGGGTGACTGCGGCGGAGCGATCACCGCCTGGGTCCCGAACGCTCCCAGCGGATCGTTGTCCCCGACGGGGACGACGACGGCTTCGCTTTCTTCTCGGCAGATACGCTCCTCGCCGGACTGGTCCACATATGTGTCACAGCTCCGCTGGAACGCGACGCGGTTTCCATCTGGTGACCACACCGGTCCGATGCCATGCATGACTCCGTAGTCGGCGACCAGGAGGCGTTGATCGGACCCGTCGGCGGCCATCACCCACAGGTCCAGGCGCGTTTCCGCGCCCCACCCTGCGAGGGCACGCTGTACGGCGAGCGCCTGGCCGTCGGGCGACACCGCCAACGCCACCGCATCCGACGTGTCCGGTACCGCGCGTGTCTCGTCGGTTGTCACGGAGTAGACCCGAATCCCGCTCTCGCTGGTGATGTAGAGCTCGGACACATCCGGCGCCCACTCGAGGTCGCTCGCGTCTATCTTCAACCGTCGGACCTCGCCGGAATCGGTGTCGAGCAGCCACACCTCGTCGACGTAATGCGGTTCACCGGACCGATGGTACGTGCCGGCCCCGAACGCGATCCACCGGCTATCGGCCGACCAGATGGGGCACGGCGGTGCAGACACGCCGTCGAGTGGGACGACTTCCGGCGCGGACAGATCCCCGTCGGCGCTCACCTCGCCGACGACGAGGGAGGCGTCCTCTCCGCCCGAGTCTGCGTCGTGGGTTGCCTGGCCGAACGCGAGCCGGGTGCCGTCGACCGAGAACGCGGGACACACGAGCTCGGCATCCTCACTGTCGGAACCGGCGATCCGGTGAGCGGATGAGCCGTCCTTGACAAGGTAAATGCCTCTTTCCAGCCCATTCATCTCAAACGCCACCCACCCGTTCGAGACGGTGCCGGGGTTGGGATCGCCGATACCGGGGACCGTGAGCGTCGGGCTGGGATCACCGGAAGCCACAGGACCCGGGCTGCTGCCGTTGCGGAGGGCCGCGGTGACGATGCCGCCGGTCACTGCGCCGACAAGGAGCAGCGCGAGAGAAGCTGCCACGAGTTGCATGCGGTAGCTGTCGGCGGAACGGATTCGCTGCGTGCCTGCCAGCACTAGATCCCGCATCTCGTCGTGTTCGCGGGCGGTCAGTTCGTCCTCGGTGCCCATCATTCCCCCATCGCAGTCATCTCGTCGCGAAGCTTCTCCCTGGCCCGCGTGAGGCGGGACTTCACCGTTCCGACCGGGATTCCCAGCGTCTGCGCGGTCTCCCGCTCCCCGTACCCCTCCAACACGGTCAGCACGACCACGCTCTGCTCTCGATGAGGCAGCCGCCTCAACGCCGCAAGCACTCCGCTCTCATCGTTCCCGGACAGCTCCCGGGGCGGGTCCGGTCGCGGAGCGCGAGCGATGAGTGCACCGTAGCGGCGTCTTGACCGCTCAAGGTTCCGCGCGCAATGCGCCACCGTATTCAACATCCACGGCAGCGGCGACCCTTCCACCAACCGCACCGAAGCGCGTTTTCGCCACAGTTCGAAGAAGGCGATCGTCACGGCATCCTTCGCGTCCTCCCGCGCCGTGAGCAATCGGCACGCGTGACGGAACAGGCGCGCCTCATGGCGGTCGAACAACGCAGCCAAACCCGCCGGATCTCCGGCGCAGACCAGCGCCCACTCCGCCGCCTCGTCGTTGCCCATACCTAGTAGTGTCCGCGAACCTCCGAAAGGTTCACGCGTCTCCAGAAAGATTTCCGTCGACGCTCCAGAACCCTGTCGTTGACGATCGACAGCGCGACCAGTGTCGGCAATCGATGCCAGCGTCCGCCGAGGGATCGATAGGCGGACCTCGCTGGGACGATGGTCGACCATCCCGCGCTCGGTGCCGGGTAGGATCGCCGCTGACTCAATCAGTCGACGTGTTCCGGCGGCGGGACGACGTCAACGCCGCCTCACGCGCCTTGCCCGCAAGTGGACCGGCTTACTGCCGAGCGATCAGTTGCCGCTTGTACGGTCGCGACTGGGGAGGCAAACCTAAACCAACGTCTGCAGACCAGCGACGTCGGGATCGAGCCCTCTCCCGGAGACTTCGACTCCGCGAGGAGCCCTATGGACTGGGCCAAAATCCGGGTGTTCAATGGTGCTGATCGGACCGCGGCAGCACGGTGAAGTCAAGGAGGACTCGATCATGCGTCGACTATTCATCCCGATAATCGCCTTGGCCCTCGTGTGCTCGAGCGCTGTCCCGGCGTCAGCGATCACCTTCGGAGACCTAGACGGCGAACTGCACCCAAACGTCGGCGTCGTCGTGATAGACCGGAATGCCGCCAGCCCGGGACCCGACATCACATGTTCGGGAACGCTCATCTCCGAAGACGTGTTCCTGACCGTGGCTCACTGCGTCGATGTGCTCGAAAGGGTCGGGCAGCCATACTGGGTTTCGTTCGCCACGACCTACGATGAGGATGCGTCCGCGCCAGCTGGGCTCATCGCTGGAACCGCGATCAAGCACCCCCTTTGGGGCTCGGGCGGTCAGGCCGACACGCACGACATCGCCGTCATACTGCTTGACAGCTCACCCGAAATCACCCCTGCTGAGCTGCCCACGGCGGGCCTCCTCGATCAACTGAAGGCGAGCGGACAGCTCCGCGACCAGACGTTCACCACAGTTGGCTACGGCGCCGTGCGCACGGACAAGACCGGCGGGCCGCACGCAAACGAGGGCCGCGACGGTGCGCGCCGTTACGCACTGCAGGGCTTCCAATCGCTGAGGCCGAACTCTCTCGAGCTGTCGCAAAATCCTTCCACCGGGGACGGAGGCATCTGTGCCGGCGACTCGGGAGGCCCGCACTTCCTTGGCGGGGTCGAGAGCGACCTTGTGGTCTCGACCACAGTACGGACGGACCGATGGTGCCGCGCCACCAACCAGACGTACCGGCTGGACACTCCGTCGGCCCGAGACTTCCTCGCATCGTTCGTCACCCTGCCCTGACCACAACTGGTCAAGCGGGCCACCCACCAGCAGGGACCCGGTCATTCTCAGCTAGCGTCGTTCCGCTCGCTCAGCGAGCGGCATCCCGTGCGGTAGTCGACCGTCCATCGAGCGCACGCTCCGTGTCGCTTTCAACGCCAACTATCCACAGCGGGGCTGCGAACGACATCGCGCTCGTCGGCGGCCACCTAGGCTCGACGAGTGCGTCTTCGTCCCTTTGATCGCCTCCTGGTGGGGACGTTGATTGCGGGGAGCTTGGTGACCTCGTCGTGTACGAAGACCGACCCAGCGAGTTCGATGGCGATTTGATGGAGGCGCTTCTCGAAACCGAGCTGGCCGCGGATCAAGCTCTGGCCGATGCCGGCGCCGGATGGATCGACGGAAACGAGGTCGGGAACTCCACCTACGAGCTTTACTTCATCGGTGAAGACCCCGAGCTCACGTGGAACATGCTCGAGCCCGTATTCGCCGAAGCGCCCGTGGCTTGGACACAAGTCGAGCTCAGGAACGGACTGGAATACACGGCCCCGACCGTCCTCAATAGTAGCCGCCGACCCGGCCGGCCCCTCCGTGAGCCTTGACCTACTCGGACCGATGTGGCGCAGGACAGGCCCGCCGACGCCCGTTGCTCCTGCTCAGCTCCGCGGCAGCTCGATCTTTCGCGCCGCTCCCATCACGCTCGGATGTGTAGATCGCGTCAATGGGTGATCCCGCTCCCCCACGTTGAAGCCGACCGCGATCGCTGCGCGGACCTCCTACGGGACGATTCTCAACGATCTTGTGCCTGTTGCCCGCATGACGATCCGTACTCGGGGCGGCGGTCTCGTCTCCGAGTTGGGCTAAGCCTGCACCGCGCCGAAGAACTCGCGTGCCGTTGCCAACTGGGCGAGTGCCATCACGCCGGCCACGGCGACGTAGATCAGCCCGATTGTGTCGATGCCGTACGCGATCGTGACCGCGGTCGCCAGCACTACGAGCCAGATCGAAGCCCACGCCCAGCGCTGCCTGGCGCGATAGGCGAACAACAACACCAGCAGGGCCAACGCGTTCACGACCGCGTAGGCGATGAACATCCGGCCCTCGTCCGCTGACGTCGCCACCAACAACGTCGCGACCAGGTGATTGAGCAGCATCCCAGCGTTCAGCACGATGAGCACGATCCAGCCGGCCTTCGCCAGTCCAGTTCTCATGCCGCGAGTGTAGGACCGTGTGCCACGCTGGCGACAGACGCGACGAGCGCTTGCGAGACGACGGCATCCTTCGCATTGCCTCCGGCACCGTATGGTGGCGTCCGCCCACCTACCGGTCCTCAGTAGGCGCCCCCCCCTGCGGGACGACAGTGAACAATCCCTCCACTACCGCCCGAGTAGGGATCGCGCGGTCACACGCTCGTTCGACTTCCAGCCGCAGTATGCGGCGAGGGTCAGGCGGACGCGCTCCCACTCAGGGGCTGGGCCATCACGATCCCCATGACCAGCACGATCGAGGCGGCGACCAACACGAATTCAAGCGGCTCACGTCGGTCACCGGTCACAGTGCAATGTATGAGGTACACGAGCACGGCTATCGCGACGATCGCCGCCCAGGCGAGCAGAACCCACGCTCCGATGAATAGCAGGCTGAGTGCGGAGCCACCCGAACTTGAAATCCCGTACCAGATGGCGTTTGCAATGGCGAGCATCGCGGCGGACCCGACAGCCATCGCGAGGGCAATGCACGACGCGACGACGCTCGAGTCAGCGTCTCTCGACGTCGTGGTTTTCATGAATCGAACGCTATGCCGGTTCGTGAAACGGCTCAACCGCAACAACATGAACAGTGGAGTGAGGGCGGGATGCCTCGGTCCTGCAGGACCGCTGACGGGCGACCTGCGCCCGGCAGCGACCGGACGAGTGCACAACAACGCGTCACTCTGAGTTCACGAGCAATGGGCCGGCAGACCCACGAAGTCGCAAGCATCGGCCAGCGTCCTTCAATCGGTCAATTCGCCGGCGACCAGTGTTGACTGCCCGCTGGGCGATGCTCACCGAGCGTGACATCAGGGCGCGGTGCGTTAGCTAGCCCTGCGACGGGTCGGCGGCCCTGTGGAAGACGTAGACCTCGACGTGGTCACCCTTGAGCACGAATCGGGTGAGACCCTCCGCCTCGAACCACACGTTCTCCGAGACGGTTTCGAGGCCTTTGGGGGAACACCCCTCGGAGCCGTTCCGCTCGCGGAGCGCATGCGTCGCCACGAGCAGACAGACCATGCCGTAGCGAGACTCTCCGCTCCAAACACGGTGACCATTGAAGCTCTCGTATTGCCGCAGCTCATCGGCAGTGAGACCGAGCGCGTCGAGAGTGCCGAGGTTGTCCTGCGGCTCATCGACGTCCGCACCGACCGACACCAATTCGAGCACGTAGTCCGGTGCGAGCACCTGTTCCGCTCCCCGGTCCTGCGCTTCTGGAATCAGCAACCAGCGGCGGCGGTGCCACCACGGTCCCGCGGGGGCTCCTCCGATGGGGTCGGAGTCGGCGATCCCGGCCTCGACGGGGTCGTACTCCTCACCCGACCCTCCGGCAGGCTCATGCTCGGCGAACGCGCCGTCGACAGCGTGCGGGACCGACGTCGAACTCGTACGAGGCCCTTCGACCGGCTCAGCGACCGGGACGCGTCCCGTGTCCAGGGCGGGGACGCTCGGGGCGGGATCGCCAACGGGTGTCAGCTGCCGGCGGTGGGCGGCCTCCAGTTCGGAAAGCCGAGCCTGAGCCGCCACATCGCCCGCGATCTCGGCTCCCCGTCCGTACGCGCGTCGGCGGAGGCGGTCCACGACGACTCGATCAGTCGGGATGACTCGACCGCAATCCCGGATTGCAGCAGCTGAACCACGCTGCGCGCAGAGGGATCCGCTACCGGACTTGTGCTGTCCCTCGGGCGGTCTGGTCGGTCGACCGCTCGCGCTGCATGTAACGTCAGCCTTGACAGGGTCACCGTGGCTCTCGAAGGAGCAAAACACCATGGGTGAGAAGTCCACGCGCAAAGAAGGCGGCAAAACGGCGCCTGCGAAGACCCTGAAAGAGAAGCGCACGGCGAAGGCCGACAAGAAGGCGGCGAACAATCGAGTCGCCAACACCGATGCCGTCACTCGAGTCAAGAACCGTTGAAGGCCACTCCGCGGGCCCCTGAGCGCCGCTGGGCGTCCCGTCCCGTCACCGGTCCGACCACTCCGGCAAGGAAAAGTCTCGAGCCGAGACAGTAGCGATGACTGACAGTCACGTAGATCTTTGGTGGCTGCCCGTCCGCGCCGGCGGGCGCGTGGTGATCCACACCAGCAGGTGGTGGGAACTCATGCGAGCTCGCGGAGAGCATCGCGCGCCGCAACCGCTGTTCCACGCCGCGCTCGAAGTGATCGTCGACGAGCGGCCCCATCTGATCAAGATGACTCCGGCGTGGGGCGTGCCGACGACTTCCCACGGAGTGGTCGCCAGCGGACCCGTGGGAGCGCGTTGGCTGGGCCGCTCGCGATTCTTTCGCTACGAGATACGGTGCTGGCCGGACGGCATACTGCCCGACCCTGCGTGGGCGATCGACTCGCCCGTGCGATTCGCCCTCCCGCAGGTGGAGGCGCGCGCCCTCCTAGCACGCGTGAGCACCGTGCCGACACCCACCTGGGGGCGCGACGCCTTCCGATGCGGCGACATGTGGAACTCCAACTCCCTCGTGTCTTGGCTCCTTCAGACCTCCGGGATCGATGCGACGCGGATCCGGCCACCCGGCGACGGGCGTGCGCCAGGCTGGGCATCCGGCATCGCCTTGCGCTTCGGTGCCGTTCAGGCGGGTCGGTGAGCACCTGGGGCGGCGGGCCGCGCCGATGAGGGTCGCGATGCTGGGTCCGATCGCGTGGCGGACGCCGCCGCGACACTATGGCCCGTGGGAGCGTGTCACGAGCTTGTTGACCGAAGGTCTTGTGCGCCGTGGCGTGGATGTCACCCTCTTCGCTACGGCCGATTCTCTGACATCGGCCACGCTCGAATCGGTTGCACCCCACGGCTACGCCGAGGATGCCGGCATGGATGGCCGGGTGTGGGAGGCGCTCCACATTGCACATGCCTTTGAACGGTCGGGCGACTTCGACATCGTGCACAATCAGCTCGACTGGCTCCCGCTCGTCTTCGGCGCTCAATGCGCCGCACCCATGGTGACGACGATCCACGGCTTCTCCGGCGACGCGATCCTGCCGGCATACGAACTTTCGTCGTCGGCGTTCGTTTCGATTTCGGACGCGGACCGGTCCCCTTCCCTCGAGTATCTGGCGACGGTTCACCACGGCATCGATATGACCGAGTTCGAGGGCAGCTCGGCATCTACGGGCGAGGACCTGGTGGTCTTCGGGCGCATCCACCCCGACAAGGGCATCGCCGATGCGATCGAGATCGCCCGGCGCACGGGGCGCCGACTGGTCATCTGCGGGATCATTCAGGATGCCGCGTACTTCGAGGCGGTGATCAAACCCCACATCGACGGCGACAGGGTCGTCTATCGCGGATCCGTCGGGCCCTCGGAGCGGCTTGAGGTGCTGACTTCAGCGGCCGTGCTGCTGCATCCGATCCATTTCGATGAGCCGTTCGGGCTGTCCGTTGTCGAGGCGATGGCCTGCGGAACGCCGGTCGTCGCCTATCGGCGCGGATCCATGCCCGAAATCATCGACGACGGAGTCACTGGGTTCCTGGCAGAGGACATCGATGACGCCGTCGCCCTTGTCGACGCGGGCGCGGCGCTTGATCGGACCGCGGTCGCCGTGAGGGCCCGCGCCCGCTTCGACGTCGAGCGCATGGTCGACGGCTACCTTCAGGTGTACCGGTTGCTCCTGAGCGGCCAGGAGGCCTCGCATGAGCGTGGTGTAGTGTGCGGAACACAGCGCGGCGGGTTCGGCCCGACGTGTAACCGGACCGCGGCGACGCAGGCGTAGTTCCACGAGGGATGCCGTCGGCAGACGTCTCGAAGAACCTCGGCGTCGTATGACTCCGAGGCCGACAGAGATGGTCGCCATGACCCACTTCGGTTTTCTGTCCACGTATCCGCCCACCCGCTGTGGGCTCGCCACCTTCACCGAAGCGCTGGCGAGCGAGCTTGCGACAGATGGAGTGCGGGCGCCCATCATCGTGCGCGCCCTCGATGTTCGCGACAGCGGGCCTAATCCGGCAGTGGTCGGCCGCGTCCCGACGACGACCGAACTGATCGCGCGCGACCGTGTGAGCATGCGGACGGCTGTCCGGGCGCTCGATGGATGCGACGTCGCGATCGTGCAGCACGAGTACGGCATCTACGGCGGACCCGATGGCGACGAGATCATCCCGCTGCTCAGATCTCTGGCGACACCCGCGATCGTCGTGCTCCACACGGTGCTCAGCGAGCCCACGCCGCATCAACGAGCAGTACTCGAAACGGTGTGCAAGCTGGCTGCGACCGTCGTGGTGATGACCGACAACGCGCGAGAGATTCTCAATCGGTCGTACAACGTCAAACCATCCAAGGTTCACGTGATTCCTCACGGCGTCCCGGTGCCCCGCGCGACCTCGGTGACAAAGCGCACCGGCTCGAAGCGGATCCTCACCTGGGGACTCATCTCGCCGGGCAAGGGACTCGAGTGGGGCATTCGCGCGATTGCGGGCCTGCGCGACACGGTTCCCCCCATCGAGTACGTCATCGCCGGCCAGACCCACCCCAAAGTTCTCGCGCATGATGGCGAGCGGTACCGTGAAGCGCTGCAGCAGCTCATCACTGACCTGAGCCTCGGCGCGATCGTCACGCTCGATGACCGCTACCGCGACGCCACAGAGCTTGCGGAACTCGTCGCCGGCGCCGACGTCGTCCTGCTGCCCTACGACTCGCGCGATCAGGCCACGTCGGGAGTGCTGATCGAGGCTGTAGCCGCGGGCGTGCCGGTGGTCGCAACCGGCTTTCCGCACGCGGTCGAGCTGTTGGGCCGCGGCGCGGGCGTCATCGCGAGGCACCAGGACCCGGAGTCGATGGCCGCCGCCATCCGCACGATCCTCGGAGCAGAGGGAGCGGCGGAACAGATGCATCAAGCGGGGCTGCGTGACACGCATGATTTCTCGTGGCCGAGAGTCGCCGATCACTATCGCGCGATCGCCCATCGCATGGTGAGGGTTGCGGCGTGACCAGAGACAAAGACGACATCGGGTCCGGGAGCCGGCCCTCTTTCTCGCATCTCATCGCGCTGTCCGATGACCACGGCGTCTTCGAACACGCACTCCTCGATGTGCCGCGCCGCGATCACGGATACTGCGTTGATGATGTAGCGCGTGCGCTCGTCGTCCTGTTGCGAGAACCTGCGCCGACTCCGGCTCTGCTCCGACTCACCGACACGTGCTTTCGTTTCCTGGAGGGTGCCGTCGACAAAGACGGCCGCGTGCACAACCGGATGGCGGCCGGCGGCGGCTGGACAGACGAACCGGCACTCGGCGACTGGTGGGGCCGAGCGCTTCAAGCCCTCGGCGCCGCAGCCGCCCACGCTCCGACGGGCCAGACCCGTTCCCGCGCGCTGACCGCGTTCCATCGCGCGGCCTCCGTGCGATCGCCGCATGGAAGAGCTCTGGCGTTCGCGACGCTCGGAGCCGCGGACGTCCTCGCCGCATACCCCGACGATCTCTGTGCCCGTGCTCTGCTGCTGGACGGGATCTCGTCGATCCCAACCCCGCCCGATGACAGCTGGCCATGGCCAGAGCAGCGGCTCCGCTACGCCAACGCCGCGCTCCCGGAGGCGCTCCTGGCCGGCGGCACAGCGACAGACAACCCTCGCATCGTCGCGCGCGGCCTTTCCATGCTGCGCTTCCTCGTGGATCTCGAGACGAGCCACGGGCACCTTTCGGTGACAGGGACCGACGGGCGCGGTCCCGCGCAGCGGTCCGCGCAATTCGATCAGCAGCCGATCGAAGTCGCGGCCATCGCCGACGCGTGCGCGCGCGCCTACGAACTCACCGGCGAGTCCTCGTGGCGCGGTGGCGTCGCCTCTGCCTGGGCATGGTTCGCGGGCGACAACGACGCCGCCACCGCCATGTTCGACCCCGAATCGGGCGCCGGCTTCGATGGGCTCGAAGCGAACGGCCGCAACGAAAACCGCGGCGCAGAATCGACGCTCGCGGCGCTCAGCACCTACCAGCACGCTCGACGCGTCGGCGTGCTCGAGCTGATTCCGTCGTCGGGACAGCGTATTCTCAGTGGTCGTCAGTGAACGGTTCCCCTCGTTGCAGCATTTCGACGTACTGGGCAACGCGTGCGGCTCGCGAGGCTGGCCGCTTGTGACTGGCCACGCGGAAGGCCATCGCGAATCGGTTCTGCAGGCGCGCGCGCGGACCTCTGCGGGCGTGAAGTGTCACGCCGGGTTGCGAGAGAGTGGAGACCAGAGTGCCCACGATGGCGGGTACACATACAACTTTCCCTGCACGGTAGCGCCGGGAATTCACCCCGGCTACCGTCGCCTGACGTCACACCACAAATGGTGGGGGGCTGCAGGCGACCTCCGGGAAGCGATCCGTCGCGCCCCGGTCTCTCGCAGACATGCCGCTTCACACCCTCACTCGTTCATGAATCCGAATCGGCCGCGCGCCATGGTCCGCGGTCCGGACACGGCGTGGATAGCGATCCACGAGTGGGAACCCACCACTCACCTTCGGCGTCGGTGACGGGGAGCTCCCGCCGCTGTCTATGAGCGTGGCGACCGCGTACTTCTCGTGGGCGGACGCCCGGTTGCGGAATGGTGCAGGTCAGTGCGCTTCGTGCAGCTTCCTGGTGACTTCTGGTGTCTTGCCGTTCTCGTGGGCGGGAGGTTCGGGCACCGCGTAGAGTCCGGTGGGCGAGTTCGCGGTGGACATCAGCGCATCGACCCAGGCCCGATTGATCACCGGTGCTTTGCTGCCGTAGAACGTGTACACGACCGAGACGCGGGGATGGATCCAGACGGTCGTTCTGCCGTTGCCGATGCTCTCGTCGTCTTTCCAGGTGAAGTGGAACGACTCGCCACGGCGGATTTTCGCTCCGATCACCAGCTGCAGGTGGGCCAGCAGACGATCGCCGAAATCGACCTTCACCAGCCCGTCGTAGATGAACTTGCCCATGATCGCGCCTCTCCAGAGGGCTGCGTCGATGGGCTCTCGGTCGGTGCCGAGCGTGCCACCCGAAGAAACGGCCGGTGACTCCAGTATGGGCTCGTTCCTCTTTCCGCGATACGGAGAACCTTGGCCGCGGCGAGAATCGCCATCGCGGGCCAGCGGCGGTGAGTCACCGGTCCGGTAGGCAGCCCGCCGGCGGTACGCGCAGTCTCAGACGATGTCGTCCCAGTTGCGCTGAGCGGAGCGGAGGTCTTCGACGTCCTCCTCGGCAAGTGGAAACCCGCGGGGGCACTCGAGGGCTTCGGTCTGCTCCATCAGCGTGAGCAGCGTAGCGTCCTCAAGCAACTCGTCCCGGATGCCGTCCACCGTGACGGCCGACATGTCGCTGAGCCAGCCCACCCTCAGCTGCACACGGGCTATGCGGCCGCCCGCGGTGACGAAAGGGATATCCACCACATCCACGGCGCGATCCCTGGCCAAGGCGAGACCGTAGCCCGTCACGGCATCCGCCAGCTCGGTGCCCGTGGAGTACGACCCGTACGCCGTGACGATGGTCTTCATGAGGCTCTCAGCCCTCCATCCATCCGACGCGGCGCAGCTTCTCGGTGCGTTCGGCCCACCGTGCACCCCTCCCCCCGGATCACCTCACCCCCTTGACAAAAGCCCCACATCACGCGCGCCCGCTCCGGAGCGCCTCCGTCCTGAACGTGCAAGGAGGGGCTCGCGGGGCGGTGCTGGGATAGCGTCGAGCTCAGTGTCAGGGTGACAGTGCCGCGTTGCGGTGGTTGGATCCTGATCACTTGGTGTCTGGCTCTT
>NZ_JBNCMA010000012.1:0-44318 GCF_049844955.1 Microbacterium sp. DT81.1 | reverse complement strand
CAAAGTGATCACTCTCCAATCGTTGAGTGTTCACTTTTCAAGCGTCGTTACTGTCCAGTTTTCAAGCGTCGTCGACAGCGGCGGGTCTACCCGGAACAGTACCGCTCCCAGATGCCAGGTTGCGAGCATCTCATTGCGCGCCGATGTCACTGTGCAGGGCACCGGCTCCGTCGACCCGCCGCCTCACTGCCGTCGCCACCGTCAACGCTCTCTGCTTGACAGCGCGGTGTCCTGGGCGGAAGCTGAGCCCCGACCGCAATGATGCGGGCGTGGGAAAGGCCGACATGAGTGCGGGGACCTTCGAGGTCGTCATCACGGGCACGTTGAGCAAGGCATTCGTTGACGTGTTCGAGGGGTTCACCGTCGACACCACCTCCCGCGGGGTCACCCGTCTGGTCGGTTGGGTTCCTGATGGGGCACGCCTGCACGCAGCACGGGAGATGCTTCGGGACTTCGGCATCGAGGTCGTGTCGGTGACACGAATCAGCGCCCCGCACGACGTCCTCGTCCGCCCCACCACGCGAAGAAACCGCTACAACCAAAGTATCCCGGTCTAGAACCCCGACCCTCAACGAGCCACATCGGTCGTGGCCGCCTTGGCGTGGCACCGGAGTCGCAGTACCACGCACCCGCCCGGAGTATGTGCACATCTGACTGTCTTCTCCGGCGCCGCGCGCGATACCACCTCGATCATGGACAAATCTGATCGCTCGCTCCTTGACGGTGGCCCGTGTGCCGCCCATCGCGGACCAGCATGGATGCTTTGTCGATGTCTCGTTCTTTCACATCGAGCAGCGGCGCTACGTCGTTGTCCAATTGAACGTCGGCAGGGTCAAGCCCGAGCCGGCGGCCGAGGACCAGCAGCCCGCACTCTCAACACTTCGCAGCAGGCAAGCTTCGTCCGTTCGGACGGTGTGGCGCGCGGTATAGCGCCGCTATCCTGAGCGCAGACCCGCCGCCGCGTCGAAGCCAGTCCCCCAGGCTGAGCATTCCCGCGTCCCTGAAGCGGTGGTGCGGCCCGCGGGTTCAGATTCCCCCCGAGAGTTCTCTCTCCCCCAAGGGGTTCTTCTCGGGGGGAATCGCCTGTGACTTTACATGGTCAGCGTTCCCAGACGGTACGTCCCCGCTCCGGTGCGGTGCAGTCGGCTCGACCGCCGCCCCGGCACGTCACGGGAGCAGCTGGACGGCTTCGATCCGCTTCACCACCGCAGTAGGTGTCGATGTCGCCGGGACGAGGGACTTCTACCTGAACTCGCAACTGGTGGGCTGCGTGACCGTGGCGGCGGACGGACGGGCGTGCCTCCACGATCGGGCGTCCGGCCCTCGGGCATAACCAGTGCGAGGACTGATGGCTGATCATCTGAAGTTCCGCTCTCACCGCCCAGCGTTAAGAAGCCGCGGTGGTTGTCGGACCGAAGGGGGCGCGCTCCGTGTGCGAACTGCACGCGCCGTGGCCGATAGAATTTCGTTCCCGAGCCCGAGAAAGGGGTCACGGTTTGAGCGTGATGCGCAAGTTGATCATTCAGCTGGACCGAGGTTTCGTCAACGGCCCGTTGGCGTCACCGCTCGTGCTCCGACCGATCCGTCGGTGGGTTCTCCGTGCGCTGCGCTACAACGTGAATGCGACGGCCTGCATCGCCGAGCGCTGTTATCTGGGAAGTCGGCGGGTGTCATTCGCGGCGGGCTCGTTCGCCAATGTTGGCTGCTACTTCGATGGCAATGCCGACATCCGTATCGGTGAGAATGTGCAGATCGGCATGTGGACGCTGATGGTCACGGCTTCGCACGAGATCTCGGCGTCCAATGTGCGACGCGCTGGATCGGATGTCGCTGCGCCAATCAATGTCGGGGACGGGGCCTGGATCGGGGCAAGGTGCACAGTGTTGCCGGGGGTGATTGTCGGAAAGGGCGCAGTTGTCGGAGCCGGCTCGCTGGTCACCAAGGAGTGCGAGCCGGACGGGGTGTATTTCGGCGCGCCCGCCAAGAAGGTTCGGTCGCTCATCGGGAACGCCGCCATGCCCTCAGCGGTCGGTCACGTGCGGTGAGATGATGCGCACGGTCATGATCGTCGCTCGACCTTGAAGGTCCGCCGGATGGGCGGTTTCGCCTGGTGGTGGCCACCGCCTCCATCCTGGTCCTCGTCCCGCACAGTTCGCTCCGTTACGTCACAGCAGCCCTTCTTCCGCCATGGGTGATGTATCTCGTGGCATTCGGAGGATCCACCCCATTATTCTTCGATCGAAGGAGTCGCGGTCGCGAAGACGGCCGCAACCAACATGCGGCGACTTCGGCTCTACCGACCGTGCGTGGCCACCCGACCTGCCCACGATGACCCGAGCGTGACAGTGACGTTACAAGTAGTGGACCATGAGCGCCGTTCTACCGAACGGGCCTGCTGCCGCGGATAGGCTACCGAGCAGTCGCTGGGCGGTGTGCAGAAGTCGGGGCCGCCCTTGGGAGCCGAGGGGGGTGGGAGCGCTGAGCTTCTTCATGCGAGCTGGGATCCATGGGTCGGGGGCGGTCCGATGACCGGCACGACGGGCATCATCGGCGGCGGGATCGTCGGGATCGCGCTCGCCCGCGCGCTGGTCGCTCGCGGCGACGAGGTCACCGTGCTGGAGAAAGAGTGGCGGCTGGCGCAGCACCAGACCGGGCACAACTCCGGAGTCGTCCACGCGGGCCTGTACTACAAGCCGGGTTCGCTGAAGGCGACGCTCTGCGCCGCGGGTCGTTCGTCGATGCGTGAGTTCTGCGAGGAGAAGGGGCTGCCGTACCGGGAAGTCGGGAAGCTCGTGGTCGCCGTCGACGACTTAGAGCTCGGGGCGTTGGCGGAGATCGAACGCCGCTCGCTCGAGAACGGCGTCCCAGACCTCGTGCGGATCGAAGGCGTGTCCCGCCTCCGCGAGATCGAGCCGCACGTCACGGGCGTGGCGGCGATCCATTCGCCGCACACGGCGGTGGTGGATTACGCCACGATCACGGAGGCCATGGCGCAGGATGTGCGCGCCGGCGGAGGATCCATCCGGCTGGGACACGAGGTCACCGGCATCCGGCTCGAGAACGCCCAGGTTCGGGTCACGACGCCCGTCTCCGAGGACCTCTTCGACCGCCTCATCGTTTGCGCGGGACTTCAGTCCGACGTGGTGGCGACGTTCCTCGGAGCGGATGCGGCGCCGAAGATCCTTCCGTTCCGCGGGGAGTACTGGGAGCTGTCGCCGGAGCGCACCGACCTGGTCAGCGGCATGATCTACCCTGTGCCCGACCCGCGCTTTCCCTTCCTCGGTGTGCACTTCACGCGCGGCGTCTACGACAACGTACACGTCGGTCCCAACGCCGTCCCCGCCCTCGCACGGGAGGGGTACAAGTGGCGGTCGGTCTCACCGAAGGACACCTGGGACTCCCTCACGTGGCCCGGCGCTTGGCCGCTCGCCAAACAGCACTGGCGAATGGGAGTCGACGAGATCTCGGCGTCGCTGCTCAAGCCGCTGTACTACCAGAAAGCGCGCCGCTTCATCCCAGAGCTCAAGATCTCCGACCTCACTCACAAGTCGGCTGCAGGTGTCCGCGCACAGGCGTGGGGTCGCGGCGGAGAACTCTTGGACGACTTCGCGGTCGACCAGG
Organism: Microbacterium sp. DT81.1; assembly: GCF_049844955.1. NCBI lineage: Bacteria > Bacillati > Actinomycetota > Actinomycetes > Micrococcales > Microbacteriaceae > Microbacterium > Microbacterium sp. DT81.1. Next base: position 40,697 of record NZ_JBNCMA010000012.1, on the reverse strand, counting down.
TGGGACCGGTCACCATGCTCCGGAACGCGCCGTCCCCCGCTGCCACGTCGTCGATAGCTATCGCGGAACACGTGATCGAGCATTTTCTCCTTCGGGCGCACGCGTGATTCGGGCCGCGGCTCAGTGACAGCACGGCGGCACCGAACGCTGCCTTCGCCGACCGCGATCGCTCGTCGGACCGCCCCTATCCGATCAGTCCCTCGGCTTTTGCGGCCCGTGCTCTGGCCACCTCGGTGCCGCCGACGTATGCGCGCTGGGTGACGGTGCCGCGGATGATCGCCCACGCTGCAGCGGCGCGCTCGCTACGGCCCCCGACAGTCAACACCACAGCGCGCCAGCTGAACCCGAGAACGTACAGCGCACGAATCGTCACTGACTGCAAGGGACCCGCGCCGTAGCGTTTGATGTACGTCGTGAACGACGCCCCCTGCAACCGACGCATTTCAGAGGATGGCGCACCCGAGCTGCCGGTGCCGTGCAGCACGAGGACGTCCTCGCGCAGCCGACTGCCCCAGCCACGCTGTCGGGCCCGGTGGCCCAGGGCGACGTCCTCGCAGTACACGAAAAACGCCTCGTCGAAGCCGCCGAGTGCGCGGAACCGCACCCGGTCCACCGCCATGCAGGTGCCCGTCACCCAGTCCACGTCGACGCGCTCACCCACCGCGGGGTGCGCGAAGAGGCCTGCCCGTTTCCAGATTTTGTGCAGTCCGAAGGCGTGCACAGCAGTGCGTCGGATGGACGGCTCCCAGCCGCCGACACCGATCTCGATAGCGCCGTCGTTCCCGATCGGGGTTGCCGCGTGAGTGATCGCGTGCTCGTCCGCCGCCACTCCTCTTGCCAATGCGAGCAGTTGAGCAAGGTCGGGGCGGCAGTCCGGATTGACGAAGACGACGTACGGCTTCTCGCTCGTGAACGCGCCCAGGTTCGCGCCGCGCGCGAAGCCCTGACCACGACCGGAGAGATAGCGAACGTGGGCAAGGCTCTCGACGAGCTGTTCGAGCCCGTCCACGTTGCCCGAGTTGTCCACGACGGCGACGGCGAGGTCCGGGGGCCACATCTCGAGCAGTTCCTCGAGATGGTGGCGGCTCCGGTACGAGACGAGCACGGCCTCGAGATCCTGCACGTTGATGCCGGAGTCAGTCACGAGGGCTCCTTCCTGTGGTGTCCGACGAGCGGATGTCATTCGCCATGACCTCCCGCGTCAGCGCATCGCACTGTCGAGGAGCTCATACTCGCTCTCCTGACTGGTCAGCCGACTCGGCTCTTCACGGCGACGTCTCCTGGGACCGCGTATGACCGCGACGAGGGTGGTGAGGACTACTGCGACCAGCAATCCCACGAAGGCGGACACGACGTAGAGGGTCGTCCCGTGCAGCTGATCGGGTACCGTCGCGGGCTGAGGGCTGGAGACCTCTGCCGCGACGAGTCGCGGTCCGCCGGTACGCACGTTCAACGCCGAAAGTTGGGCGCGGAACCGCGCGCTGACCACGTCGACGCGCTCGACGGCCTGATCGGGGGAGGCTCCGGATGCCGAGATCTCCAACACAACCGTCTCGGGGATGATCCCCACCGATACTGCCCGGCGCAGCGCATCCGGGCTGCTCTCCGTCGCCTCCGCGGCGGGATCGATGATCTCGTCGGCCTTCACGATCTGTGCGTAGGTGGCTACCCGTTCCCTGAGATACAGCGTGGCGCTCTGCACGTCGATGGTGGTGCCCGAGGTACGCACGCCCAGCAGGATCTGAGCGCTGGAGGTATACGTCTTCGGCCAGATCGCTCCCAGCGCGATGCCGCCTCCTGTGACAACGATGACGGTGATGACGAAAAGGGCGATTCGGCCGCGGATCGCCTCCCATACGAACGATATTCCCATCTGGTCCCTGCCTTCCAATCTGCGGGTCTTGCTGCTTGGGCTCGTCGCGATCCTGCGTCGAGCTATCACGATCCATAGCCCGACGGCCATGAAGAGCTGTGTTCCGCACACAGCCACGGCCACGCCGATCGCACCCCAGACCGATGCGGCGAACGCTGCCGTGGCGACATGCCACACGGCGGCCATCGCGATCACGACCGACGACGCCGTGAATCTGCCCAGGGAGACCAGGTGGAGCACGAGAGTGCGGGCGATCCCCGAGAGCACCACCGCCAGTCCCATGATCTGAACGACAGGGACGGCCTCGCTGAACTCATCCCCGAGGTACCAGGGGATGAGGACGGGAGCGATCACCGCCAGGGTGATGCCGGACACGGTGTAGCAGCAGATCAGGCCGCCAAAGATCAGCTTTCGCTGGTTCGGCTCCTCGGGCCGCCGGTCGGCGGAGAGTCTCGGCAGCATCGCCTGCTCGACCGCTACGAGGACACCGTGGATGGCGCTGACCAGCCGATCGGCGGGAGTGAACAGACCTGCCTGCCGATAGCCCGATACCTGCGAGAGGAGAAGCACCGAGCTGATGACGATGAACTGCCCGCTGATCAGATTGACGAACAACGGCAGACTGTCCCTCAACGCGTCCACTGCCCCCGCCGGCCGGCTCAACCGCAGACGAATATCACCCTGGGGGATCAGCACCGCCCAGCTGACGATGGCGCACAGCAGAAACGGCACGAACTGCCAGAACACCGCGAGTCCGAACTGCGCGGGGGAACGGACCGTCAGGACGAGTCCCGCGAGCGCCAGCAATCGGGATCCGGCGGTGAGACTCGCCAGCAGTCTGAATTGACCCGTGGCCTGCAGATACCACATCGGGTAGAGCGCTACGCCGATCGAGGCCAGCACCCCGATCATGACATACCAGCCATAGTCACGAAGCGAGGGAACGGTGAACGCGACGATCATCACCACGATCGATCCCGATGCCCACAGCGCGAGCTTGGCCGTGATCGTGGCCGCGGCCACAGCCTGGCGTCCTTCTCGGGAGCCTGCGGTCGACATCCGCTGCAGCGCACTGAAACCGAACCCGAAGTCCGTCCACACGTGCAGCAGCTGGATGATCACGAGGATGGTGGCGAAGACACCGAGGCCCTCGACGCCCAGTGTGCGGCTGAGAAGCGGAAGCGAGACCAGCGGGTAGGCGTACGAGAAGATCTGGCCCACGCTGACCAGCGCGGCATCCCCGCCCAGTCGACGTGCTTGCGGAAGCAGGCGGGACCGGCTCATCGAGGCACCGCCACACTATCGAAGGTCCAGCGATCCCGGCCCCGGAGCGGCAGCAGCGCGATGAACAGCGGCAGCGCGGGAGTCAGGTGCTTCACATAGGAGCCGTAGTCCGGCTCGAAGATCGCCTGCACGACTACGAGGGCGAGGAGGAGGGCGATCGAGCGCTCGATACGGGGCGCACGCTCGCTGAACGGCGCGCGCGCTGCTTCCGCAGCCGGCATGCCGGTCGGGGCCATGAAGTGCTCGGTCTGCACCCGGCGCAGGCCGACGTACACGAGCCGCCACAGCACTATGAGCACCACGGCGATCAACAGATAGGTGGGTGAACCGCCCAGGAGCAGGGGCCACGGTATGACCAGGCTGAGGAACACGAGGAACGCGTTGAGCCATTGAAGCCCTCCTGCATCCGGAAGGAAGTCGACGATGAGCGAGCCGACCGATATGTTGATGTCGGCGCGGAGTTCGTTGACCGAGATCCGAGCGTGCGAGAGCGGTAAACCGAGCATGGTGTTGAACACGAGCTGCAACCCCACATAGGCAACGACCACCAGGATCAGCGGCACGAGAATGCCGCGTAGCCATGGCAGCAGCAGTCGACCCGCTACGTAGAGCACGGCCACGATGCCCCAGTAGGGCCGCATGGTACTGGCGTAGAGTGCCATGCCGACGACGATGGCGAGCTCGGCCCAGAGACCGGCGGGCAGCAGGAGGACTGCGACGACCAGGAGCAGGGACACGAACTCCTTGCTGTACTGAGCTATGTACAACAGGGCGAGCACGTAGCAGATGGTGATCAGGCCGAGGCCGAGCGGAGTGAGGCGCGTCATCTCGTGCCATCGGATTGCCGTAAAGGTCGCAACCCCGAAGACCGCCACGGCCAGCATCGCGGCGAGATCGGGGGATTCCGTCAGACCCAGGATGCGGTAGACCAGCGCGATGTTGCGGAACGGGTCCTCGGGCCTCAACCCGACGTCGGCAACGCGCAGGGTGGCTTGGATGTAGTCGGCGTCGAGGGTGAACCTCTCATCGAGGAACAGCCAGAATCGACTCGACAGCGCGACGGCGACACCGGCGAGCGTCAGCACGTACAGCTGACAGAACGCGCCCCATCGATCGATCTGCGGTGCGGGCGGCACGATCGGTCTCGCCGGGCGTGGCGGCGACGGCCTCATCGCGGTGCCAATGCGTGCATGATGTCGTCGAAGCCCGACTTGCGAGACCCGTCGCGACGGATGATCCCGAAGCCGGCGAGCGGAGTCAGATCTTCAACCCCGGCGTCCGGCGGTTCGGCGTCGCGCAACTCGTAGAGGCTGAGGCCCCACAGCCCGACGCTGCGCAACTGCTCGATGGCCGCTGGAACATACTGTTTCTGATCCTCCTCGGTCCACGTGTCCGGCCCCGTCTGCAGCCCTGTCTCCGCCACGAAGATGGGTTTGCCATAGCGCTCCTGGACCCGCTGCATCCGTTCGGCCAAGCGACCGATCTCGTCGCTGTTGTCCGCCGGATACACGGAGAAGCCGAGCACATCCACCTGAGCCGCGATGGCGTCGAGAACGAGATACCACTCCTGTTCTCGTTCGTCGTTCATGGGCCAGCCCGTGAGGTTGGTGGTGATGGGCCGGCCGCCGTCGCCGACCCCGAAGACGCGCTGGGCGGTGCCGAGCATTTCGGCGAACTCACCCAGATACTCGGCGTCTCTGGTCGCCGGTGTGAACAACTGGTAATGGGCGTGATCCGCCTCGTTGTAGACCTGCCACAGCTCTACCTGGTCTCCGAAGTTCTCGCGCATCTTCGTCCAGAACCACGTGCACGCCTCGACGTACTCGTCGAAGCCGAAGTCCTGGCCCCAATCAGGTGCTCCGGGAACGACGAGATTGATCTCCATCCCCTTGTCGCGCGCATAGGCCAGCGTCTCTCGATAGAAGGCCGTGGCCCGGTCATCCCAGCTGTTGAGCGCCGGCGCGACAAGCCAGGGGTACACGGCGGTTCTGAGCAGGTTCTGCCCAGAACCGGCGAGCGTATCGATGTCCGTGCGCCACCTGACCGCATCCTCCTCGTCGACGGGAGCGCCGACGTGAGCTCCCACCCGATCGCGGGGCAAAGGGGACTGCTCGCGGGACTCAGGCAACTGATCTCGCGACGAAGCCGAGGCGAACACGGCGGCACCGACGCCCACCCCGACCACTGCGGCAGCGGAACCGATCAGCAGCCCGCGCCGAGTGATCTTGGGGGAGCGCGCGGGTGTTTCGACTTCTCCGTCCTTCATCGTCGCGTCCCCAGGTGTTCGTAGGCGGCGACATACGCATCGGCGACGTTGTCCCATTCGAACCGCGGGTGAACCAGCTCGCGAGCCTCCCGCCGCTTCTGCGCAAGCGCGACCGGATCATCGAGCACGCCGATGATCGCGCGGGCGATGTCCTGTGGATCGGTGGATCTCGCGACGAACCCTTCGCCGAGACCCGCGACGACCTCGGCGTTGGCGCCCACCGGGGTGACCAAGACGGGTGTCCCGCACGACATCGCCTCCACCGTGGACAGCCCAAACCCCTCCAGCGCGAGCGTGGGTGTGACCGCCAGGTCGGCTGCGCGGTACCACGCCAGAAGGTCCGCGTCAGAGACCCGCCCCAAGAGGTGGACAGAGCCGGCGAGTGCAAGATCGGCCACCTGCTTCTCGATGTGTGGCCGACGCGGCCCGTCTCCAGTCACGACCAGCTGCGCTGTCGGGTGCGCACGGACGACCGCGGCCATGGCGGCGACAAGAAGCTCGACCCCCGTCCGCTCGACGAGGCGACGGGCCGTCACGATCAACGGACGAGCCATCTTCAGCGGCGCCCCGGCTTGAGCCAGCGGCGTGAAGTAGTCGGTCCGCAGACCGCCCGGGATCTTCGTCCACCAAGTCGACCCGGGTCGTGTAATCGCGCGCATCTCGCCGGCGACGAAGTCGCTGAGCGTGACTACCATGTTCGCCTTCTCCAGCACACGGCGTTCGATGCGTTTCATCACCTGCACGCTGGCTTGCGAGACCAGCCGGTTGGCGCGATAGGCGTTCTGGCGTTCCCCCACGACTTCTCGGTAGACCGGCGCGTGAAACGTGTAGAGATACGGGATCCTCATCGTCGTAATCGGCAACATCGGAACCGGATAATGGCCGTGCAGTACGTCGAAATCCGCACTCAGGACCCTCCGCCGCACAGCGCTCGCGATGCTCACCGGTGTCTTCGCGACGAAGAGCGGATCCGATTTCGGTGGCGCTGAGAATCGCAGCAGCCGCACCCCGTCGTCACCGATCTCATGGCTCGGCTGCGCGAGATCGGTTCGCTTCGACAACGTCGTTACATCGTGACCCTTGCGTACCAGCGCTGCCGCAAGCTCACGGACGTATCGCTCGAGGCCGCCCAGCTTGTCAGGTGAGACGGCATTCGACACCATCAGAATCCTCATCGTGGTCCCATCCTCGTTACGGCTCGGCGGCGACGACTTTCAGGCACACGGCCCCTCACATCGTCAGCGCCGGCGTGGGCAGTTCGGCGGCCTGCTCCGCGCGGAGGCGATCGACGAGCCTTCCGGCGGGCAGCTCTACGTCGTCGTACGTCAGCACCGAGTCCTTCGGGATGAAGCGGAGCACTCGGCAACCCTCGGCCACACCGATCGGAAGCAGGTTCTCACCGGCCGTCACGTCCGCGCGTTCCGCGACGCCATAGGTGCAGTACCCGCCCAGCCCGTCGATGACGGTGCCTTCGGCGAGGTTCGTCTTCGCCACCGCCACCACCTCGACCGTCGGCGCCCCCAGCGGCTCGAGGGCGGCGTCTCGGAACAGCACCGCCCTCGCCACCGTGTTCGGCACCTCGAAATGGCAGAGATGGTAGGGCGTGTAGAAACTGTAGAGCGGACCCTCTCCCAGCTTGTACAGGTTGAGGTAGTGACGCTGCTTGGGATCGTCGTGGACGGCGAGGACGAAGACCCCGGGCCCGGGCTTCGCGCCGACGACGTAGTCGACGACGCCGCCGAGGCGTTCGAGCTCCTCGACGTCGTACGCCGTCGTCAGCTCGTCGACATGGCCCGCGTGATCGGCGCCCCGCATTCCACGGCGTTCGACGGTCATCCCGGTGGCGTTCGCGACAATCGCCTGCTCGAAGGACACCTTGGTGCCGTCGGCGAAGCTCGTCACCATGTAGGGATCCTGACCCCACTTGGCGGCGAAAGCGGCCTGGGTCGTCGGGGTGCGGTACTCGTCCTGCAGGCCCTTGATGTTCCCGCATACAAGAGGACGGAGCCCGAGCCCTCGCACGAAGCGCACGAGGTTCATCTGCACCCCGGGCTGGTCGCCGTCGCACCCTGTAATGATCACGCCGCCTGCCTTCGCACGCTTGCCGAGGATCGGACCCACCGTCCCGTCCACCTCGGCGTTCATCAGGACGATGTCTTTGCGCTCCGCGATCGCCTCCACGACGACATGACAGCCGTATTCCACTGCGCCCGTGGCTTCCACGACCGCGTCGACGGTGCTCGCGCCCGTCGCGGCGCGGAAGTCTTGCGTGATGGCGACGGCGCCCGCGGCCACCGCTTTGTCGACACTGGAGCCGTCCGTCACCGCACGGATGTCCCTGACACCGGCCTCGCGAAGCGCGGCTTCCGCCTTCTCGAGGGTCCGATTGACGACCACGCTGACCCGCATCCCAGGCACACTGTTCGTGATCTGATTGATCAGGCCGCGTCCCATGAATCCTGCACCTACTATCGCGACACCGATCGGGCGGCCCTCGGCCTCCCGCGCCTGCAGTGCGTTGTCGATGATGATCATTCGGTACCTCCCGATATCGCTGCGAGCTGTGCCGGTGACCATGTGTCGAGCAGTGGCCACGTCGCATCTTTGGGTGAGGTGTCCGACACCGGCATCGGCCATTCCAGGCCGAGGGCAGGATCGTCGTAGCGAAGGCCGCGCTCGGCGCCGGGCGCATAGGCGCCGCTCACCATGTACAGCACCTCGGTGTCATCGACGAGCGTCTGATAGCCGTGCGCGAAGTAGGCGGGAACGAACAGCGCCTGCCGGCTGTCGGCGGTGAGTTCCACCGACACGTGCTGCAGCCGCGTCGGCGAGCCCCAGCGCATGTCGATGATCGTGTCGACGATCGCCCCCCGGATGCAGCGGATGAGCTTCGTCTCCGCATTCGGCGACACTTGGAAATGCATGCCGCGGAGCGTGCCCGCTTTGTAGTTGAAGGAGATGTTCGCCTGCTCGACGTGAGGGTCGAGGCCAGCCGTCGCGAACTCCTCCCGGCAGAACGAACGGGCAAAAAATCCCCGTTCGTCACCGCGCAGCTCGAGATCGATGATGCTCACGTCGGCGATCGGGGTCGGATGGAAGATCATGACGGCACCCTCCAGAAGAGCTCCTCGTCGACCTGCCCGGAGCGCATGAGGTATTCGAGTTGCTTCAGTCGAGTGAAGCCGCGTCCGAGGAACATCTCCTCGTCGAGCGCGATCGAGTCGAAGATCGCAAGCAGCTGCTCGACACCCCTTTGGGCGTTCCAGTCGCATTCGTACCCGGGCAGGACTTCGCGGATCTTGTCGAATGTCACTTTGTAACTGCGGTTGTCGCCTCCACTGGCACCGAAGCTCACCTCTGACCCGGGAAGCGCGTCACCGATGATCGCTGCGATCTCACGAACCTGGTAGTTCTGCTCATCCGAACCGACGTTGAAGATCTGTCCGTGCACCGCATCCCGCGGCGCGGCGAGCGTCATCTTGATCGCCTTGGCGATGTCGAGCGCATGCACCAGGGGTCGCCACGGCGTTCCATCGCTGGTCATGGCGATCTCCTTGGTGGTCCAGGCGAGCCCCGAGAGGTTGTTGAGCACGAGGTCGAACCGCATCCGGGGCGAGGCACCGAACGCGGTGGCGTTGCGGAGGAACGTCGGGCTGAACCCGTCATCCGCCATTGCCAGCACGTCGCGCTCGACCATCGCTTTGCACTCCGCGTACACGGTCTGAGGGTCGATGGGCGATGACTCGTCGACAATCCCCTCCGCTACGCCGTACACACTGCAGGACGACATGTAGACGAAGCGCTCGACGCCCGCCTGCTTGGCCATGGTCGCCAGCCGCACGGAGCCGGTGTGATTGATGCCCCGGGTCAGCTCGGGATTGAACGCGCCCAACGGGTCGTTCGACAGTTCCGCCATGTGCACGATCGCCTCGATGCCGGCAAGGTCCTCGGCTTCGATGTCGCGGATGTCGCGCACGAGTGTTTGCGGCGTCGAATCGACGCCGTTGTACAGCCACCCCGCCTTATAGAAGCCCGTGTCGACCGCGAGCAGATCATGCCCCGCCCGAACGAGTTCGGGAGCGAGGACCGAACCGAGGTATCCCTCAGTTCCCGTCACCAGAACCTTCATGTCACCCCCACACTTTCCACGGCGCCTGGTTCGTGTCCCAGAGCTGGTTGAGCTCCGTCCAGTCGCGGTATGTGTCCATTCCCATCCAGAAGCCGTCGTGGCGGTATACGCCCATGCGTCCGTCGGCGGCCAGACTCTGCAGCGGCTTCTTCTCCAGAAGGAGGTCGGGGTCATCGTCGAGGTAGCTGTCGACCATCTCGCGCCGGAACGCGAAGAACCCTCCGGACACCCAGCCCTCGGCCATCGTGGGCTTCTCGTTGAACTCCGTCACCTCGTCGCCGGTGACGTGCATCTCGCCGAAACGGCTCGTTGGGTGCACGCCCGTGACGGTGCCGGTCTTCCCGCTGGCCACATGCTGGCGATAGAGCGCATCCAGGTCGACATTGCCGATGCCATCGCCGTAGGTCATCAGATAGTAGGGCTGATCCAGGTGCGCCTGCACTCGCTTCACCCTGGCTCCCGTGCCCGTCAGCAGACCGGTCTCCACCAGGGTCACATCCCAGTCCTCCTGCGGAGTGTGGCTGTGCCAGTCGACCGCCTCATCACCCTCGCCCAGCCGGACGGTGAAGTCGCGCTCGAACTTTCCGTAGTCGAGAAAGAACCGGCGAATCGAGTCGCCTTTGTACCCGAGACATAGGATGAAGCGTCGGAAGCCGGCGGCCTCGTACGTCTTCATGATGTGCCAGAGGATCGGCTTGCCGCCGATGTCGATGAGGGGTTTCGGTAGCTTCTCGCTCGCCTCCCTGATCCGCGTGCCCATGCCTCCGCACAGGATCACCACCGGAATTTCGGCCTTCGAGGGCACTTCTGATGTCGTTTCGATCGTCATGGGGCGCTCCTTTCTCGGGTGGTCGCCGATGTCGACGACCGCCTTTTCCATCGGTATGGCGGGATGGGGCTCAGTGAGCTGTGTCGCCGGGGGCGAAGACGGCTCGGAAGGTGCGGAAGAGGATGCCGATGTCGCCCATCAGCGTCCAGTTCTCGACGTAGTACAGATCGAGGCGCAACGACTCCTCCCACGAGAGGGCGGATCGCCCGCTGACCTGCCACAGGCCACTCATGCCGGGCTTGACGATCAGTCGGCGCTCCGCGGCGAAATCGTAGAACGCCACCTCGCCAGCGCGCTGCGGGCGCGGGCCGACCAAGCTCATGTCCCCGAACAGCACGTTCAGCAGCTGCGGGAACTCATCGAGGGAGTGCTTTCGCAGAATGCGACCGATGGGTGTGATCCGCGGGTCGTTCTCGATCTTGAAGAGGGGGGTGCCGTCAGTGCCCTGTTTCACCAGGAGGCCCTGAAGCTTCGCATCGGCGTCCGGGACCATGGTTCGGAACTTGATCAGTTCGAAGGGGCGCCCGTCCTGCCCGATCCGCTCCTGGCGGTAGAAGACCGGACCTCGGCTGGTCGCCTTTACGACACACGCGAGGATGAGGAAGGTCGGCGCGAGAACCAGCAACAGCGTCGCGGAGCCTACAACGTCGAATGTGCGTTTGATGATGCGCTGCGCGCCGGTGTATCGCGGAGTCTCCACATGCACAAGAGGCAGGCCGGCCACGGGCCGGGTGTGCATCCGAGGCCCGCCGATGTCGGTCAGGCTCGGCACCATTATGAGATGCTGCCGGCCGGCCTCCAGTCGCCAGCTGATCTCCCTTACCTTCTGGACTGGCAGCGCAGCGTCGCTCGCGACGATCACGGTGTCGGCATCCGTCATCGCCAGTACGCGACTCACGTCATCGACGGGTCCCAGGAAGGGCACCGACGCACCGCCGCACGTGAACTCGGTCCGCTTGCCGGGGCCGCTGACGGCGACGACGCGGTAGCCGGCTTCCGGCATCCGGTCGAGTTCGTTCGTGATGCGCGCGTTCTCCTCGTCATCTCCGATGAGGAGGGCACGGGCGAGACCGCGTCCCGCCCGCCGGGCGGCCCTCAGACGCTGGCGCCACAGGAATCGCGTGGTCAGCAGCGCGGCGGTGCCGAGCGGGAAGCCGAGGAGGAGGTAGCCGCGCGACACGGGGGTCGTCGTGAGATACGAGACGATGGCGAGGACGGCGAAGAGGTAGATCGCCGACGTGACCACCAGCCTGTATTCGCCCGTGCCCATTCCGATCACGCGCCCGCTGCGGGAGCCGGAGACGGCGAGAGCGACGAGCCAGCCCAGGATCAGCAAGACCGAAAGCCACGTATAGGTGAGCGGCGTGTCCTCGACGGGCTGGGCCACGCGCTCGCCGAGAAACGTGAACCAGAGATACTGCGACCCAAACACGGAGACGATGATCACGATGGAATCCGATAGCCAAAGAGCGCGCTGGTAGGCGAGCTTCCAGCCGATGGCGGTGGTGTCGGAAGTGGATACGGAAGAGAGCGAGTTGATGACCATGTTGCTTCCCCAAGGTCGTGGTGCTCAGTGAGTGCGCCTCACCGTGAGGCGCGTTTACGGCAGCGTGTCGCTGCGGCTATCCCCCAATGGTGCTCGGGAACGGGACCGTGACTACTTGACCGCGCGCTGATTGCCGTCCCGGGTGGTGATCGCCCCGGGAACCGGCTTCTTCGGCTTCATCGGTGCCCTTGGTGGGATCGGGCGCGTCGGTCGTCTGCGCGGTCAGCGCTCGGTGCGTTTCGGCGAGGTGTTGGTGCAGACCGTGCGGCAAGCCGTATGTGGCCTCACGATCCGAATCGATGATGGAAGCGGTCACGATCGGCTCCGTGACAGGGTTCGCGTACGGGCCCATGCGTTGCTTCGTGAACACGTTGCGTGGGTGACGTGGTCCTGCGTGCCGCCGGTCTCGTTGGCGACGGACGGGACGTTCGTCGCCGGTAACACCCGTTCTATTGGCACGGCGAAGTCCCACGCAGCAAGCACGCCCGGCACGGCGATCACCCCGGATCGGCGTCTGCGAGCGCCGAAAAGCGCGCGCCAAATCAGAAGCATCCATCAGTTCCCCCATCGATTCGGCGGTTCATCGCGTCGAGCCACCCCACATCGGGCTCACCGTGTATCGCTGCCGTGAGTCATCTATAGCGGGGTTCCGGTCCGACATGCGGTGTTGGACCAATTTTTTCGGCGGTCGTAACCGGGCGTTAACAATCGATGGCATCAGGGCGTAGGTGCCGCCGCTAGCGTTTGTGGCGTGAACACTGGTGAGGGGACGAGTATGGGGCACTGGGGAAGTCGACGTCGTCGACCGATGCATGAAGTGGTTCCGCTGACGGTCGTGTGGGTCGAATCCAGGACCAACTCGGCGGCGGCGGACGCGCAGCTTCACGGCACTTTCGCGCGCCCGGAGAACCCCAGCTTCGAGCCGCGAGTGGTGAGCAGGTGGCAGGACGTGCCGGCATGGGTGCTCCTGCCCGGACGGGACGGGCCCTTCGTCGCGTACTCGCTCCTCGTGGAGCTGTTCGCGGTGACGACCAAGAGATGGCGGGGTGGGGTGCGGTGAAGATCGTCCATGTGACCGAGACGCTCGTGGGCGGAGTGCTCGCGGCCGTGCTCGCGCTGGCGACGCGCCAGTCGTTGCTCGGGCATGACGTCACGGTCATTTATCCGCGCAAGCCCGCGGTGCCGGCGGCGGCCGAGCTCGATGCTCGATTTCCCTCGGATGTTCGGCGGGTCGAGCTGACCTACCGAGGACGCGTCGCGACCCTCCGCGATCTGCGGGTCGCGATCCGAGGCGCCGATCGCGATATGGACGTCTTGCATCTGCATTCGACGTTCGCAGGGATCGCCGGCCGCCTGCCGTTCGTGCGGGTCCCCGACGGATGCGTCGTCGCATACTCCCCGCACGGGTTCGCCTTCCTTCGGGAGTCGTCGTCCGCCGTCAGCAACCTCGCCGCCCTCGCCCTCGAACGAGTCCTCAAGCCCAGGTGCGACGGTCTCATCCTGGTGTCGCCGTCGGAGGAGGCCGTCGCGCGCACCCGACTGGGAGAATCGCACTGCGACGTGCTGCAAAACGGGATCCCCGTCGACGGGCTCCCACGGGCGCACGGAAGCGGCAACCCGCGTCCCGTCGTGGTCGCCTCGGGACGACTCGGAGAGCAGAAGGGGCCTGATCGCTTCGCGGAGGTCGCCAGAGCACTCGGCGACCGCGCCGACTTCGTGTGGATTGGGGACGGGCCTAGGGAGGGACGAGAACGGTGGATGGGAGACGCACCGGTGCGCTTGACCGGGTGGCTTTCGCATGAGGACGTGATCGCTCAGCTCGCGGCATCCGACATCTTCCTCTTCCCGACGCGCTGGGAAGGTATGCCCATCTCGCTCATGGAGGCGCAGGTGATGGGCCTTCCGGCGGTCGCTACCGACATCGTCGGGAACCGCGACGTCGTCCTGAGCGGCGAGACCGGATACCTGTGCTCCGACGTGCCCGATCTCATCGCTGCCGTCTCGAGCCTCGTGGATGACCCACTCGAGCGTTCGCGGATGAGCGCTCGCGCGCTGGAGGTGCAGCGCGATCGGCTCTCAGACATCGACCTGGGCACCGCCTCGATCCAGGTCTACGACCGGATGGCCGCCCGGGTGTCCGACCCGATGAGGCCATCCGATGGCGCTGTCGGTGCCTGAGCGGCCGGGGGCGACGAAGTGCTCGTCGCCTGGGCGGGATTCGCTCACCTAGACGCGTTTGTGCCGCTCCCATGCTCACCGGATGTCTAGATCCGAGTCGCCTTTCCAGGAACCCGTCGCGTCGGACACGCCGCCTGTCAGCTGTCGACGTCTCAGGACTGCCGAGCAGTGTTGTTGACGAGGATGGCCAGCTGGGTACGGCTCCGAAGGCCAAGGCGCCGCAAGACCGTGGTGAGGTGGCTCTTGACCGTCGCATCACTGACGAAGAGCCGGGCGGCGATCTCGCCGTTGGTCATTCCCTCGGCGACAAGGAGGGCCACCGCCCGCTGACGTTCAGTCAGCCGGGTCAGAGCGCCCAGCTGCGCAGGGATCTCCGCCGGGCCGGTCGGTTCGGAGGTCAGGAATTGCACGAGGTGGCGCGCGAATGTTGGGTCGAGGGCGAGCCCGTCCTTGGACACGGCGCGGATGCCGTCGACCAACTGCGGCGCGGCGACCCTCCGAGAAAGGTAGCCCCTCGCCCCGGCGCGCAACGCCTCTGCCAGATCGTGCTCGGACTCGTTCTCGGCAAGGATCAGTACCGCTCGGTCGCGAAGGCACAATGCACTGACGGACGCCGCTTGCACGTGCTGTAGCAGCCCCTGGCGGATGACGACGACGTGTGGGTCCACCCGGTCGGCCAGCGAGCATGCCGAAGCGACGTCTCCCACTTCGCCCACGACGACCATGTCGGGTTCGCGCTCGACCAGCACGCGGAGTCCGATGCGGTAGATCTCGTGGTCTTCGCACAGCAACACTCGAACATGCTCCGACCCGGACATGGGCCAGACCTGTTCAAGGGATAGGTCTGGATGGGAAGCGGCACTTGACTCAGGTTGGAACGTCATCAGGATCCCCTTGACGTGGCACGACATCGCTCTTGCAATCGAACGGCCCGGTCCTGCAGGCGCGACGAATGCCCCCAGCGAACTGATAGTGACGGACACTTCAAGCTAGATATACCGCGAGCGCGGAAATGAATCCACACATCGTGGCGGATGGTAATAAATACGGCTACAGACTGTAATAAGCCGTCCCCTCGAGTCAGACGGGCGCTGCCCGTCCACAAGGGGACCTTCGCCCAGGGCCTCGCTCGGACTGGGCGTTCGGTGCTCATCCCTCTGCGACCGTCGAGTTTCGGGCACTCGCTTGGTTCCGACCTTGGGATTAGCCGCCTCAACCTTCGGATGGGAAGCCTTCACCGGATGGGCGGTGGCCTTCTTACCCCTTGGGGGGAGCGGAAGGCACGAGGTCGCTACCTGCGGTGGATGTGTATTGGCTGTGGGTTCCTTAGCGTATGGGTTGTCCTGACGCTGGAACTCCGCAAGGCAACCGGGACGACAATCGTTTCTCCCGCAACGTTCCCGATAGATGGAGTCAGTCATGCACCAGACCATGATCGTCGCGAAGATGCGCTCCGAGGATGCGCCAGCAGTAGCCGAGATCTTCAGCCGCTCCGACGCGACATCCATGCCTCAGGACATCGGCGTCATCGGTCGCTCCCTGTATCGCTTTCACGGGATCTACGTGCACCTGATCGATTTCGCACGGCCGGCGTCAGATGCGATGAGGACGGCGGCGCAATTGCCCTCTTTCCGTGCGGTGAGCGACGAGCTGCGCCCGTACATCGAGGCCTACGACCCGAATTGGACTTCACCCGCGGACGCCATGGCAGACCGCTTCTACCACTGGACATCACAGGCGCACCAAGGCTGAATTCACCCTCGTAGCCGACCGGTGGGACGACCTCGATGTCGACGACGGGTTGGCAGACCCACGGCTTCATGTTCCGTTGCGAATACCTGCGAATAGAGGGACCCGATGACACAGACACTGGAGCCGGTGGTGTTGCCCGCCGGTCGGACGGAATGGACCAAGTGCCCGGGCTGCGGGTGCCTTGTCTACCACAAGCGACTGGATCGAAACCTCCGGGTGTGTCCCGAGTGCGAACACCACGTGCGGATGGGGGCGCGGGCCAGGATCGAGCTGCTGGTCGACCCGGGAAGTTTCCGCGAGGCCGACTTCGATCCGCTGATGCCCGATCCGCTCGAATTCTCCGACTCCCGTCCCTATCGGGACCGGGTCGCCGGTGCAACCGCCAGTTCCGGCGAATCAGAGGCGGTCATCGTCGGCGCCGCGCTTCTCGGTGGCCGTGAGGCAATTCTCGCCGTCATGGAATTCGCCTTCATGGGCGGAAGCATGGGCCTGGAGGTCGGCCGACGGGTGAGCGAGGCGGCCAGCCTGGCCCTCCATCAGCGAAAGCCCTTGATCGTAGTGTGTGCAAGCGGCGGAGCACGGATGCAGGAAGGCGTCTTCTCGCTTCTGCAGATGGCGCGCACCGCGCTCGCCTTCGCTCAGCTTCGCGAGGCGGGCGTGCTGTCGGTGTGTGTGCTCACCGATCCGACGTACGGCGGTGTCTCGGCATCCTTCGCCAGTCTGGGTTCGGTGGTTCTCGCCGAAAGGGGCGCCCACATCGGATTCGCCGGCCCGCGCGTCGTGCAGGAGACCATCCGTGCGGCGCTGCCGGATGGCTTTCAGTCCGCCGAGTCGCAGCTCTCGCACGGCCTGGTGGACAGGGTGGAGAACAGGGCAGACCTCCGGCCCCTGCTGATTCGGCTGATCAATCTGCACGCCGAGAGAAGGATGACCACCGCAGCTGATCCCGTTCCCGAGCCCGCCGCGACGCGGTCGACCGGATCTGCGGCGATGCGCGACTCATGGGCCGCGGTCCAAGCCGCGCGCAACGTTGAGCGACCGACCACAGCGGATTACATTCGGCTTGTCTTCGACGATTTCGTCGAGTTGCACGGTGATCGTGCCTATGCCGATGACCCCGCGGTTGTCGGCGGGGTGGCATCCGTCGCGGGGCGGTCTGTTGTGGTCATCGGCAGCCAGAAGGGGCACACCGTCAAGGATCTCGTCGCCCACAATTTCGGGATGGCCCACCCAGAGGGGTACCGAAAGGCGATGCGCCTGATGGAGCACGCCGAGTCATTCGGGTTGCCGGTGGTCACTTTTGTGGACACCCCCGGCGCTCACCCCGGCCCCGACGCTGAGGAACGCGGGCAGTCCATCGCCATCGCCGAAACCATCATGCGCAGCTCGCGGCTGCGCGTTCCGGTGGTTGCCGTCATCACCGGTGAAGGCGGCAGCGGTGGCGCCCTCGCCCTGTGCACCTCGGATCGGTTGCTGGTGCTGGAGAACGCCTTCCTCTCGGTGATCAGTCCGGAAGGGTGTGCGGCGATCCTGTGGCGGAGCGCGTCGTCGGCGCCGGCTGCGGCCACGGCGTTGCAACTCGGGGCGGCGCAGTTGCTGCACAGCGGCATCGCCACCTCGGTCGTACCAGAACCGCCTGGCGGGGCCCAAGCGGATCCCGCTGCCTGCGCACGAACGCTCCGCGAGATCATCCTCCGTGAGATAGACGAGCTGAGCGACGTCTCTCCCGACGATCTACTCTCGGGACGGGAGCAACGTTTCTCCCAGCTCGGCGGGGAACTGATGACCCCGATGACGACCGACATCGCCAGCTGAGGCGGCCCGAGATGACACCGAACAGCGAACTTGCATCCGCCAATGGTCAGGTTCCCGGGGCGGCAGCGCTCCTGCAGACGGCCGGCAAACCGGAGTCGATGCTCGAGCTGCGGCAGGAACTAGCCGAACTCGCGCGCACCCTGCCCGGCGATCTGCGCCGTCTACGAGTCCGCGGCGGCGACCGCGAGATCGAGGTCGAGTGGGCCGACCAGGTGAGAACCGTGCAGTCGGTCGTCGATCAACCGGGGACGGCTCTCGCCGGCGGGACGGGGGATATCGCCACCCCGGTTTCCGCGCCGATCGAGGATGCCGCGTCCACAGCGGTGCGGGCACCGCTGGTCGGCTGCTACTACGCCGCGCCGTCACCCGGTGCAGAACCGTTCGTGCGGGTCGGCGACGACGTTGAGGCCGACACCACGGTGGCGATCATCGAGGCGATGAAGATGATGAACCCGATCGTCGCCGGCGAGTCCGGCGTCGTCGCCGAAGTGTTGGTGAGCAACGGTGAATCCGTCGAATACGACCAGATCCTGCTTCGGCTTCGCCCGAAGGAGCACGGCGCATGATCCGGAAACTGCTCATCGCCAACCGTGGCGAGATCGCCGTTCGAATTGCCAGGACGTGCCGTGAACTGGGCATCGAGGTCGTCGCGGTGTACAGCTCCGCCGATCGGGAATCCGAAGTCGTTCGGTTGGCCGACATCGCCGTGAACATCGGTCCGCCCGCACCGCGGCGGAGCTATCTGAACATTCCCAACATCATCGAGGCGGCCCTGCAGACGGGTGCCGAGGCCGTCCATCCGGGTTACGGATTCCTCTCCGAGGATCCGGATTTCGCGGAAATCTGCGAGTCGGCCGGGCTCACCTTCGTCGGTCCTCCGCCGTCGGTGATGCAGGACATGGGCAACAAGGCCACGGCGCGACGGCTCATGCACGAGGCCGGGCTGCCGATGCTACCCGGAGTGGTCGAGCCGGTGCGCTCGGTACACGAGGGGCAGAGGATCGCCGCCGACATCGGGTATCCCGTTATCATCAAGGCTGCTGCCGGTGGCGGAGGGCGCGGGATGAGCGTCGTCCACAGCGCGGCCGACTTCAGCGAAGCCTATGTCAGCACCCGCGAAGTGGCCAGAGCGGTCTTCAACGACCCGGCTGTCTATGTTGAGCGCTACCTGGCCGGTGCGCGCCACGTAGAGGTGCAGGTGCTATGCGATCAGCATGGCAACGGCGTCTCTCTGGGAGAGCGCGATTGTTCGTTGCAGCGCCGTCATCAAAAGCTTTTGGAGGAGGCGCCAGCCGCCCACATGACGGTCGAGCAGCGCGAACAGCTGGGAGCGTTGGCGGTGCGCGGTGCGCTGTCCGTCGGCTACACCGGCGCGGGGACCATGGAATTCCTGGTCGACGGCAGCGGCGAGCCCTACTTCATGGAGATGAATGCCCGAATCCAGGTGGAGCACCCCGTCACCGAGATGCTGACCGGAATCGACTTGATCCGCGAGCAGATCTTGATCGCGGATGGACTGCCGCTCGCCTTCGGGCAACAGGATGTCCGTTGCAGCGGAGCCGCCATCGAATGCCGGATCAATGCGGAGGATCCGGCGCGGGGGTTCGCTCCCACTCCCGGTCGGCTCGACGTCTATAGAGCGCCGGCCGGGCCATGGACGAGGTTGGACACCGGGTACCGTGAGGGCGATCAGGTAAGTCCGCACTACGACTCATTGCTGGCGAAACTCATCGTGTGGGCGCCCACCCGGGATCAGGCACTCTCGAGGATGGACCGGGCGTTGGCCGAGATGGCGGTGTCCGGCCCGGGCCTGTCCACGACGGCGACCCTGCACCGGGCGTTGCTGCGGCACCCCGACATTCGCGCCGACCGGCATGACGTCCAGTTCCTCGACCGCGAAATGCCCAGCCTGCTCGCCAGTGCGGCGGAGATCCATCAGCTCGGGAGCCGCACCCCCGCCTTGACGGCAGATTTCGTGTCGGCCGTCCCAGCCCCCGCGCAGCCGACCTGGCCTCGCGGCCTACCCCCACGCCCCACCCCAGACGGAGGTCACCCCAGCATGAATGACACCTTCACAATCAGCGATCTGATGACGCTGCTCAGCAAAAAGGCGGGTCTGCCAATCGCCGACCACACCGACAACCCATCCGGACGGTTCTCCGATGTCGGGCTCGACTCGCTGGCATTTCTCGAGATGCAGACCGCGCTGAAAAGCACCTATGGCGTCGAGCTGCCTGACGATCAGACGGAGCACTACACGTTCGGCGAGATCGTCGACGTGGTGCAGAGCCATCTCGCTATGCGTCCCCTCGAACAAGCCTCGTGATCGGGATGAACTCGATGAGCCGACCGGAGGCTGACCGATGAGCACGGACTCGACAAGCCCGCTACCGGAATCCGCGAACGTGGAACCGGAAGGGCATACCTACAACTCCATCGTGATTGATGCCCCGCTGGATCTGGTGTGGCAGGTGACCAACGACCTCGGCAATTGGCCGAACCTGTTCACGGAGTACGCATCGGTCGACATCCTCGAAAACCGGGACGACACCTACTTCCTGTTCCGGCTGACCATGCATCCGGACGCCAATGGGACGGTCTGGAGTTGGGTCTCTGAGCGGACTCTCGACCCGATCGCCCATCGAGTGACTGCACGGCGGGTCGAGCCGGGACCATTCGAGTTCATGAACATCGATTGGACGTACCGGCAGGTTGCGGGCGGGACCACGATGCGTTGGATGCAGACCTTCCGGATGCGCCCCACCGCGCCCGTTGACACCGCCACCATGACCAGGCGGATCGATGCCAATACCAAGATCCAGATGGCTGTCATTGCGCAGAAGGTGCAGGCAGTCGCCGAATCGAACGCGGCGCAGCCCGTCCCCTTGCCCACCACTGCCTGAGGAGTTCCGTTGACCACCACCGTGCACCCCCCCTCTGCCGTCACCTGCGGCCCGATCGTGCATCGCGATGAAACCCAGCCGAACCACCGGCGGGGCGGGGACATCCGCACCCTGCTGTCACCCGCAAGTGTGGGCGCAACTGCAGCCTTCATGGGAACACTCACGCTCGCGCCCGGCGAGGTCGTCACGGAACACTGGCATCCATACTCCGAGGAGTTCCTCTATTGCGTCTCGGGTGACGTCTTGATCACCGTCGACGGTGAGCAGCGCCGATTAGTGGCGGAGTCAGCCATCCACATTCCCATCGGGGTCCGTCACCGCATCGTCAACGATCGCGCGGTGCCTGCCTTCTTCGTCTTCACCTGCGGTCCGCTGGCGCCACGCCCCGAACTCGGCCACGTCGACACGGAGCCGTCACCCGGATCGCTCGGCGGGGTCCGATGAGCACCGGAAGGAGAGTCGTCGTCACCGGTATCGGCGTTGTCGCACCCGGCGGCGTCGGAAAGCAGGCGTTCTGGAACCTGCTGACCGAGGGTCGTACCGCCACCCGCAGGATCAGCTTCTTCGACGCCACGCGGTTTCGATCGCAGATCGCCGCAGAAGTCGACTTCGACCCGCTGGCTTACGGACTGACGCCCCAGGAGATCTACCGCAACGACCGCTTCATCCAGTTCGCTGTCGTCGCAGCGGATGAGGCCGTTGCAGACAGTGGCCTGGATCTGCGCTCGGGCGGAGGAGTCGACCACGACCGCCTCGCGATCAGCCTGGGCAGTGCGGTAGGCGCGACGATGCGGCTCGAGGAGGGGTACGTCAACGTCAGCAACCACGGTCGGGACTGGCTCGTCGACCCCGCATACGGGTCGAAGTTCCTGTACAACTCGCTGGTTCCCAGCAGTGCAGCCACCGAACTTGCGGTCCGCTTCCACGCACACGGGCCTGCATCGGTCATGTCGACCGGTTGCACGTCCGGCATCGACGCCGTCGGATACGGGACCCAGCTGATCCAGGATGGCGACGCGGACATCGTCATCGCGGGGGCGAGTGACGCCCCCATCTCGCCGATCTCCGTTGCGTGTTTCGACACGATTCATGCGACGTCCGCGCGCAACGATGACCCAGAACACGCATCGCGGCCGTTCGACGCGACCCGGGACGGGTTCGTGATGGGCGAGGGCGCGGCGGTGCTGATCCTGGAGGAATACGCCGGCGCTCGGGCGCGGGGCGCCCATATCTACTGCGAGATCGGCGGCTTCGCCAACAGGTGCAACGCGTTTCACATGACAGGGCTGCGCCCGGACGGGGTGGAGATGAGCGCCGCGATCGATGCCGCGCTCGACCAGGCAAGACTCGACCCGAAGACCGTCGATTATGTCAACGCCCATGGCTCGGGCACCAAGCAGAACGACAGGCACGAGACCGCCGCGGTCAAGCGAAGTCTCGGTGAGCACGCCTACGACATCTCGATGAGCTCGATCAAGTCCATGGTCGGGCACTCGCTCGGTGCAATCGGCTCCATCGAGCTGGTCGCGTGCAGCCTCGCCATCGAGCACGGCGTCGTTCCGCCCACCGCAAACCTGGAGAACCCCGACCCCGAGTGCGATCTGGACTACGTGCCGAAGATCGCTCGTGAGATGCCAGTGGACGTGGTGGTATCGGTCGGCAGCGGCTTCGGCGGGTTCCAGTCCGCCATCGTGCTCGCAAAGCCCGAGGTGGCGGCGTGACAAGGGCGGTCATCACCGGTCTCGGCGTGATTGCGCCCAGCGGTGTCGGCGCCGACCAGCACTGGAAGAGCATCCTTGCCGGTGAACTGAATGTGCGTCGCATCTCGGCTTTCGACCCCACCCGCTACACCACCACGATCGCCGGCCAGGTCGAAGGATTCGACGTGAATGAGCAGGTCGACCCGCGGCTGGTGGTGCAGACCGACCGCTGGACCTGGATGTCACTGGCGGCGACGCAGTTGGCCCTCGACGACGCTCTGTACAATCCGGGTGACCATAGTCCTTATGCGACGTCGGTGGCTCTCGCAGCGGGTTCCGGTGGGAACGAGTTCGGCCAGCGCGAGATGACGGGTCTGTACACCAGCGGTCCACAAGCGGTCGGTGCCTACCAGTCCATCGCCTGGTTCTATGCGGCGAGCACCGGTCAATCGTCTATCCGGCACGCCACCAAGGGCCCGGCCAGCGTGCTGGTGACGGAGGGAGCCGGAGGCCTCGATAGCGTGGGTCATGCGCGGCGGGTGATCCGTCGCGGAACCACGGCAGTCATTGCCGGGGGAACTGAAGCCCCATTGTCCCCGTACGCCCTGACCTGCTACGGCACCAGTGGGTGGTTGACCGCGGCGGCTGATCCCCGTGCCGGCTACAAGCCGTTCGACAAGCAGGCCAACGGGTATGCACCCGGTGAGGGCGGGGCTGTGCTTCTGGTCGAGGACCTCCGCACCGCTGTGGAACGCGGAACTCCTCAGATCTACGGGGAGATCGCCGGATATGCCGCAACCCACGACGCGTTCGACGCCAATGCGCTGGCCCCGGACGCTACGCATATGGCCCGCGCGATGAGCCTTGCAATCGAGGATGCCGGCCTGACGGCCGATGACGTCGACCTGATCGTCGCCGATGCGGCGGGAGTGGCCGAAATGGATGCCCTCGAAGCGTCCGCGCTGCGGATGGTTTTCGGTGACCGGATCAGCGCCGTACCGGTCACGGCTCCCCAGGGTTTCGTCGGTCGGCTCAACGCCGGCGGTTCGGCGCTGAGTGTCGCCACTGCGCTGCTGGCCATCCGCGATGGTGTGGCGCCGGCGGTCGGCAACCTCGACGAGCCGGATCCGTCGTACGGACTCGATCTGGTGCGGGTGCCTCGCGAGCTCGACCTGAACGTCGTGTTGATCAACGCCCGTGGGTTCGGCGGCTTCAACAGCTCGATGGTGCTGCGAAGGATTGACCCCGCGAATTTGCAAGGCATGACCGAGGAGGGGGCCTCATGACCGAACCCGCGATCAGGACGGTGCTGCGGATGCGCGCCCGCGAAGGGATGGAGGCCGAGTTCCAAAGGGCGTGGGAACGCGCGGCTGCCGAGATAAGTCGGGTGCCCGGCAACGTGCGACAAGAGCTCTCGCGCGACCTAGAAGACTCACGCACATTTGTCATCACCAGTGACTGGATCGACCGCGCAGCAGTGGACGCGTTCGGCCGCAGCGATCAGCGTGAGGCGCTGACCGCGGGTCTGCGTGACCTGCGCGAGGAGGCGGCCAGGAGCACGTACGAGTTGCTGACCATCGTCCCGGCGACGAAGCCGCTGCCGATCCGCATCGATCTTACCACCCGGGTCAGTCCGGGAGAGGAAGAGGCGTTCGAGCATGCGTACCAAATAGTCACGTCCCGGCTAGCGGACACGCCCGGCCTGGTGCGCGAAGAACTGCTGAAGGAACCGGGATCCTTCGTTTACCACATCTTCGCCGAGTGGGAATCGGAGCAGGACTTCATCAACTGGGTCGAGGATCCCTCGCACGCCGATCAAAGTGGTCCGCTGGCGCGGTGGTTGTCCGTCGAATTCGCGCGGCGGGTGTTCGAGATCCGCTACCGCCCCCCTCAGCACCGACGGACTTCGGACACGCCCGAGTTCCCTGCGGTGCAACGATCCTCCTCGCAGCCGTCCATCGCCGCGCCAGTGACGGCACCGGCGCCGGTGGTTGCCGTTGCGCCTACCCTTGCGGTCGACGCAGCGGCAACACCTTCGCCGGTGGCGGGGCCATTGCCGAAGCCGACAGCTGCTCCATCTCCTGAACCGGTGGCGGCAGCCGCTGCGACGTCAGCACTCCCCGCCACCCACGACACGGTGAGCCCGCACGGCAGCGGAATCTACGATGTCGAGGTGCTGGTGGTCGGCGGCGGGCCCGTGGGACTGACTTGTGCCATCGAGTTGGCTCGGCGGGGGATCGCGGTGCGGATCATTGACAAGCGGCCGGTGGCCGCCTCCCAGGCGGACAAGGCTATCGGCATCCATTGCCGGACGATGGAGATATGGGAGGACCAGGGCGTTGTCGCGGACGCGATCCGGGCAGGGGTCTGGTTGCACGGCCAGACGGTGTATGTGAATGGAAAGCTGACCCATCAGGTCGACTGGTCAGGACTGACCGATCTTCCCTACGCGCACCTCGGCCTGCCGCAATACGAAACGGAACGCATCCTGAGCGACCGCCTCGCCTCACTCGGGGTCACCCTGGAGCGGGGCATCGAGCTGGTCGACTTCGAGCAGGACGTGGATGGGGTGTCGGCGACACTGAGAAGCGCCTCCGGCGCCACAAGCGTGACCCGAGCGCAGTTTCTGATCGGATGCGACGGTGGACACAGCGCTGTCCGCGCGGGCCTCGGACTGAGGTTCGAGGGCGGCCTGTCGATGTTCCCGCAGCTGTTCATGCTGGGCGACGTTGAACTCGATTGGACGATGCCCCAGGGCCATCTCCTTCGCTTCGTACGGATCGAGGACGACGGCGACTTCACCGGGATGCTGGTCTGCGTCCCGCTGCACGGTCGCGGGCGCTACCGCGTTGCGACCCTTGCTCCGCAGCCGCTGCAGAAGACCATCGGGGCGGGGGTCGTTCCCGCGGGATTTTGGCAGGAGTACACGCCCCCGACGCTCGCCGATATCCAAGCCGTGCTGGACGATCTGGCACCCGAGCCGACCACCGCCAGCAACCTGCGATGGTCATCGATCTTCCGCATCAAGCACGGCATCGTCGACAGATACCGGGAAGGCCGCGTCTTCGTCGCCGGGGACGCCGCACACCTGCATCCCCCAGCTGGCGGGCAGGGCATGAACACCGGCATCCAGGACGCATGGAATCTGGGCTGGAAGCTCGCGCTCGCCGTACGCGGAAACGCCGCGCCCGGCCTGCTAGACAGCTACGACGCCGAGCGGCGTCCGGCAGGCAAAGCGATCGTCGATCGGGCCGTCGCCCTCGCCTTCACCGACGAGATGGACATGGAGGACGAGAAGGCACAGTTCCTGCTTGAGATGCAGATGACCATGAATTACTCCGGAAGCGCACTGGTCGGCGAGGACATCGGCACTGACGGGCTTCTCGGGGGGCCTGCGCCGGGGGCGCGGGCACCAGATGTGCACGGACTCACCATGTTTGGAGTAGGACACCCACTTCGCCTTTTCGAAGTCACGCGCGGAACAAGATCGACGCTGCTGCTCTACGCCGACGAAACAGTGACCGAGGACGACTTCATCGAAGCGGAAGAACTCGCCGCGGCGGTGTGGCAGCAGTCTTGTGGCCAGGTCGGTGCGTATCTGATCGCGAGTACGGGTGCCCAGGTCCCGGTGCATCTCGACGTTCCCGTCCTCCGGGACAGCGCCGGCAACTTCCGGAAAACCTACGAGGGCCAAGCACTCACGGCCTACCTGATCCGCCCGGACGGTCACGTCGGGTATCGCACCGCGAGGGCCACGCTCGCCGCAATCAACGACCACCTGCAGCAGATCTTCGTCCATAACCAGCCGACGATGAGTCAATCGGCCGCGTAGGCGAATCGCCCCGAGCAACCCTAGCGAGAGGAAAAGCCATGACCTTCCGTCCCTTCCGCAACGTGATCGTCTGTCACCTGGTTCCCGGCAGCGAGGACAAGGTCGGTGCCGTCTTCGGCCACTACGACCAGATCACCCGACCGCAGGACCTGGGTGTCATCGGCCGCACCCTCCTGTCCCACGACGACCTCTACATCCACGTCCTTGACCGCAAACAGGACCCGGAGGTGTCCGGCCAGCGGCGAGGGCTGCCGGCGTTCCAGCAGATCGCGGAAGAGATCGGTCCGTACGTCACACCGTACCCCCGTTACTGGGAGAACCCGTCGCACTCCGTGGCCAAGCAGTTCTACCGTTGGGTTCCGGACGGGGATGTCCCCGAGGACCGGGCACTGACCGTCATCATCCAGCGAATGAAGCCGGATGCAGAATCCGACATCGCTCGGGTGTTCGCTGACTCCGACGCCGGCCCGCTGCCGATCGAAACGGGCGTTACTGGGCGATGGCTGTACTCCATCGACGACGTCTTCGTGCACCTGCTGGAGCAGGACAAGGCCAAGGCGGCAGCCGTGCGGCAAAATCACGAATTTCACCGGCCGGCTTTCGCCCGCATCATGAACGACCTAAGCCCGTACCTCTCGCCGTACCGGCCGGACCACTGGCAGACCCCGAAGGACTCGGTCGCCAACGCGTTCTACCGCTGGCAGGCCGAGGACTGGACTCCCCCGACCGACGAATGACGCGTGCGGCCGGCGACGCCTGCGCGATGATGTCTGCGACGCGGGCGGGCGTGGCTCCGGCTCGGAAGGTTGAGGACGTGCGTGGTACGGCGGTGCGAATCATGGTCGGTCCTCCTTCTGCAGTGCCTCGCGGCAGGTTTCAGTCGTCTACTGCTCAGCCCTCGCCGACGGCAATGCCGCGCGGACACACTCTAAGGCGTTGGCTGAGCTCGCCTCGCGAGGAAGGTATCCGTGTGCGTCTGCCTCCGTGTGCTTCGTCGGACCGGTCTCGGATGCCGATTGGGGGCCCACCATGACGACACGAACACCGTCTCGGTTCAGGGCTTCGACAAGGAGCAGCGCGGCATCACCGAATTCAGAACTCACCAGGGCGATGTGCGGCGCAAACACCTCGGATAGCTCGAGGGCGCGCGCAGGTTCAGCGGCCTCCCCGACAATTTCGATCTGCGGTAGCAACCTCAGAACCGTACAAAGGCCGATTCGATACACCTCATCGTCGTCGCAGATCAGCACCCGGAAGCGGGGTCGTGGACGGCTAAGCACGAGGATCTGGCGCACACGAACTCTGGTCATCGCCGACCGGCCTCTGTGCACGGCAGTGTGTGCGGTCCGTCCAGACGACGGTAGAACGGGGCCATAGGGCTTGTGTACATCCCTGACCGAGATGATCGGCGTGTTCATGAGGCTCCAGGTTGCAGGTGGAGTTTCATCCTCGCTCTTTGCGGCGCTCATCGCGTCATCCCTCCGCAGGCACTTCCAATACTGCGATCGCGGTACTCCGCATGCCGCGCGGGGTGGATGCCGGGGCTCCGCCCCGCCCCGCCCGATGGTCGGATGAGACGGGACGTGGGACGGCCGATCGGCCGGGCCGGGTGGCATCCCCGCATGCCCGCGTGGATCGGCGACGTCATCGCGGCCGCGTTCATCGTCGCCTCGGCGTACCTTCGGTTCTCGGGGGCGGATTTCCGTCCGATCGACGTGTTCACGACCGCCCTCGTGATCGCTCCGGCGCTCATTCTTCCGCTCCGGCGCAGGTGGCCGATCGCCGTTCTCGCGGCGTGCGTCGCGCTCTATGCATTGGCGGCGTTTACGGAGTCGCTTTGGCCCGGAATAGTCCTGGCCATCGCGATCGCGATGTTCGGCGTTGCCAACCGTTTGCGCCGGCGGGCGGCCCTGTTTGCGGCGCTCGTCACGATCGGCGTGATCGTCGGAATCAATGTTCTTGCTTCGCTCAGCACCCTCCTGGACGTGCGAGCATTCGCATTGGTGGTCACGGTGGCTTTCGCTGCCGCGGCTGGGGAAGGAGCGAGATCGCGGCGGGATTACATAGTCGCGATCACCGAGCGCGCCGAGCACGCCGAAGAAACCAAGGAGTCGGAGGCGAGGCGACGCGTGTCGGAGGAGCGGCTTCGGATCGCACGCGACCTACACGACGCGGTCGCGCATCAGATCGCTGTGATCAACCTACATGCGGGTGTGGCGTTCTCGGCAATTCCCTCCCGGCCAGACGACGCGCAGGAAGCGGTCCGCACGATCCGTAGCGCCGCGCGCACGGTGCTCAGCGAAATCAGCGCGCTCCTCGAGGTCTTGAGGACGGACGATGATGAAGGCACGCGCGAGATCTCGCCGCAGCCAGGTATCGAACGACTCGATGAGCTGGTCGGCCAGTTCGAGGAGGCAGGACTCGCTGTGACGATCGAGATCGAGGGAGACATCACGAAGGCCGGAGTGGGTGCCCAGATCGTCGCCTACCGGGTCATCCAGGAGGGCCTCACCAACGCCCACAAACACGGTGCAGACTCTTGTGCTCACGTCCTGATCCGGGTCGAGCTTGACACACTCGAGATCGTGGTCACCAATCCGACCCTTCCCAGCGAGACGCCTCCCACGCTCGAGACGTCCGGGGACCGTAGATCCGGCTCTGCTCTCGGACTGATCGGCTTGCGGGAACGGGTGGCCGCGGCGCGCGGCACCGTGGAAGCCGGCCCCACACTCGGTGGGTGGCAAGTGGCAGCGACTCTTCCCGTGAGCACGGACGGGCGCCGATGACCACCGTGCTCGTCGTCGACGACCAGTTCCTGATCCGCGAGGCGGTGTGCCACATCCTGTCGCACGCGGACGGGATCGATGTAGTGGGCGAAGCGGTCGACGGGCACGAAGCGGTCGCCGCCGCCGCGCGTCTGAACCCCGATGTGATTGTGATGGACATCCGGATGCCGCGACTCGACGGCATCGCCGCGACAGCGGCCATCTGCGCCCACCCCGACCTCGCTTCGACACGAGTACTGATCCTCACGACCTTCGAGGAAGACGAATACATCGTTGCCGGGTTACGCGCCGGCGCAAGCGGATTCATCGGCAAGGGATCCGGGCCGGACGAGATCGTGCATGCCGTGCGGTCCGTGCACGCTGGCGACGCCCTGCTCTCGCCCACGGCAACCCGGAGCCTCATCATGAAGTACATCCATGCAGCTATCCCCTCCGACGCGTCGCACAGCATCCCGCCCGAGCTGGACAGACTCACCGAACGCGAGCGTGAGGTCCTCCTGCTCGTCGCGCGCGGCCGGTCGAATCAGGAGATCGCGGACACCCTGCACATCTCGCCGTACACCGCGAAGACTCATGTGAACCACGTCATGACCAAGATGACCGCACACGACCGCGCCCAACTCGTCGTCCTGGCCTACGAGACCGGCCTCCTGGCGCCGAGGTCACCCTGACACCCCGCGATGACGAATCTCGTGGACCCAAGCGCCGCGGTGGAGGATTGGCTACAGCGCAATACCCATCCTCCCTAGGATGAGTCGCAACAGGCCCTTTTCCCTCCCGTCTCGAAGTAAGGAGCCCCGTGTCCGCAATCGCCACTCCCAGCCGCCACCGCGTCCTCGCGGATGTCCTCACCCGCCCGTCGGCCCGTTCCCGTGCATTCGCAGTGGACGGCGTCCTCGTGCTCTCCGGCGTTGCCCTCGTCTCGCTGCTCGCCAAGGTTTCCTTCTTCCTCGGTCCCGTCCCAATCACCGGACAGACCCTCGGCGTGATCCTGGTCGGCGCCGCACTCGGCGCTAAGAGGGGTGCCGCCAGCCTGACAACGTACATGCTGCTCGGCCTCGCCGGGCTTCCGATCTTCGCGGGACCGGTCGCGGGGCCTGCGTATGTGCTTTCGCCCTCCTTCGGATTCATCGTCGGCTTCATCCCGGCCGCCTTCGTGGCCGGCTGGTTCGCCGAGCGCGCATGGGACCGCAAGCCGGTGCTCGCATTCGCCGGCTTCGCCGCGGCGAGCATCATCCCATTCGTCTTCGGCGTTCCCTACCTGGCGTTTATCTTGAGCACCGTGCTCGGCGTCGACATCACTTTCGCGTCCGTGATGGAGGTCGGAGTGCTGCCGTTCATTGCCGGTGGGGTCATCAAGGCCGCCTTCGCGGCGCTGCTCGTCCCCCTGGCGTGGCGCGGCGTGCGCACCCTTGACGCGCGCAAGTAGCACCAGACACCGACAGGGCCTCGCCGCCTGCGGTAGGTACCGTTGGCGTTCCGGCGTGCGCTGAGGCGAGCGTCGCAGCGACTGCAGATCGCGAACAATACCCGGCGGAGAGCGTGATTCAAGATTTGGGCGCAGCTTGTCGGAGGCCAGGGTCTTACACGGAGAGATCATGCCCGCCCGAGGAAGTACGACGAGGAGACCAGGCTCACGCGGTCCGGTCCTTCAGGAGCGGTGCGATGAGGGAAAATCCGACTTCATCAAGAACGACCGGAGTGACACCACGAAAAGGAACTCGACCCCACCCCCTGGCTGTGTCGGGCGGGGGGTCCAGGAGTTCCGGCGCGCCCTGGGGGGAGGGGGCGGCTAGGATTGTCGACCGAGCCCACTCGGTTCGTCGGCAGGCCCGAAGGTGGTGCATATGGACGGTATCTCGGCGCTTGTCGTCCTGGCGATCACCTGGACCCTGCTCGGACTCGGTGCGGCGCTCGCGGTCGGGCGCATGGTGCGCCGCAGCAATGAGGAGAACGGACTCTTTGGGAGCTTGCATGCCCCGCCGCCAAGCGACAGGCCCCACCCGCGCATAAACCGCAGCGTCACTGATCGCGAGAGTCCTGGAACGACCGAGGACGGCGATCGGAAGCCTCTCTAAGTGCGAGCTCCGGGCGGCGGCGCTGATGCTCCCCGGTCCACAATGCGTGTCGAGGTCCTATCCACCCGCAGGTTCCGTTCGCTCAAGTTCGGGAGGTGGGCGAGCCGCGCGGCGCATGGTCCGTTCGGCCCACCCCGCGAGCCGCCGTGGAGGCGCATGGTCCGCTCGGCCCACGCCGCGAAGCCGCCGTGGAGGGCCACGGCAATGGCGATCAGCGCGACGAAACCCGTGCGGCGGTGTGTTCCCAGCGAACGTCGTCGTGGCGCACGATGATCGCCAGGATGAGGAACGCGAGGCTGACTCGTTCGCCCGCCGCGGCTCGGCCTTCTCCCGCTTCAGACGCTTGATCTCCGCCGCGGCGCCCGTCGTGCAACCCGGCCCGTCGCCGGCATCGATCTGGCCGCGGCGGATCCAGATCCGGATCGTCTCCGGCGGACGCCGTCGATGCGGGCGTTGGCGGACGACATGACCACATGCTGTCCAACGCTGAGTTCGCGACGGCCCGGGCTACGGGCGCCCAGTTCGCTCGGGATGGCTTTGGGAAGTGACTCAAGACCACGTCAAGATCGGGTGACGGAGAGCCGTGCTCATCACGAGACGGATCGCAATCGCGCGTGACGCGACGCTCAACCGGGCAACGATCGGAGGGGGCCCGGTCGCGGGCGTGGCCCCATTCGTCTTCCGATAGCGGGAAAGGAGCGCAACGGAACGGTGACCGCGAAGGGACCAGCTCGAGCAGCCCGCACGACTCTCGATGCTGGAGTCCAACGATGAACGCTGTCTTTCAATGGTCGAACGTACGAGACTATCGCTCCGCCCCGTTCTTGCGTGCCATTCCTCCCCGCGCCGCGGACCGGGCGCAAGGCTCGCGACCTGCGGACGGCGAAAGCATGGCCAGACGGGGACCGGCACAAATCCCTCGCCTCGCGGGCGTTGGGGTCTGGACCCTCGACATGCGTGGGCATAGTGTGACAATCGCAATCCCGGGTAGCGCGTCCAGATTTGGGCCGACCCGCCCGGTTATAGCTGGCGATGCATTCGTGAGGAGATTGGGCCGACATGTCGCGCAGCCGGATCGTGGCTACCTTTCCGTCGGACGATCACACCCTGGTCGTCCTGTTCGCATCGCCTGATGACGCGGCTTGGGCTGATGACGCCGGCGTGCAGCTGCTCAGTGGCCGCCTGGCAAAGGCGCAAGGCCGCAACCGGGACTCGCCGACGGAGATCGTGCTCGCCGTCGAGGCGCCTCAACGGGACGAGTTGGTTGTGGACCAGGTCGTAGTCGGCGACCGGGTGGTGGGGCCGCGCTTCGTCCATGGTGTGAGGTCGCCGATGGAGCTCAAGGTGCCGCATACAGAGGCGCGTTTCCCGTATGGCCCTACCCTCGCTGGCGTGCACGTCAGCGTGGCGTGCTGCACGGGCTGCAACGGCGGCATCCATGACCGCGGGTTGGTGGTTCTGAATACCCACACGGGCGGGGGCTGGTCTGGGATCTGGGTGCGCTCTGACATCGACATGCCCTCGGACTACGCGCGCTGGCAGAAGGTCGCCTTCCTGGGCGGGGTGCTGCGGGACGACTCCGGGTCCACAACGGTGAGCGATGAGGGGTGGATGCGGGTGCGGCTGGCCGGAGAGGAACCCCACGATGCGCCAGCCCCCACCCCCGTCAGCGCCGCAGACTTCCCCGCCGAAGGCACCCGCTCGCTTCTCGCGCGGAGCCTGGAGGCCAGCTACGTGGAGCTCGTCGACGCCCGGGTGATAGACGCTCGTCGGGTGGAACCGCCGGAAGCCGATCGCAGCAGCAGCATGCGCCTGCCTCGGATGGAGTTGCGCCTCACCGACGACTCCGGGGCAGAGTCCGTCGCGTGGCTCTACCAGGCGTCCGCCTTTGAACTAGCCAGCGGTGGCCGGATCGCCCGCCTCCGTGGTTTTCTGCACGCGGAGGCCCCGGGGCTCTACGTCCTCCTGGGGGACAAGGAGGAGGACCTCCTCACCAACGAGATTCGAAGTCACTGAGGAGGGAATCCGGCAGCTGCTGGATGAACGGGAGCTGGCCGCCCGAATGTACCGGGTCTCGCGCCAGCCTCTGCAGCGCGTACCCCTTGACGACCCGCGGCTCTGGCCACAAAGAACAAGGGGACGACCGACCTGGGCGACTACTGCCTTGACGACCCGGATAGCGGCGGCCGTGCGTGGTGGCGGGGCAAGCCCGGTCCGGAGGGATCGTGGACACGAGCGCTGGTGGAGTTCACCGGTCCTGGCGGCACGGTGTGTTTCGCGGTCGGGACCCGGAGGTCGATCTGATTCATCGTCTGGGACCTGCCTGTCGCGGCCGAGCGTCGCGCACTGCTGTCTGACGTGAGGTGCTACCGCGTCTTGCGGCAGCTATGAATTCTCCATCCTTGGCCCCAGGCCTCACCCGGTGGTCACGTTGTAGAGCTGTAAGAGTCCTTGGGTGGGACCGCCGAGGTACTCGGCCTCTGCGTTGAGTGTGTCCCCTCGTTGGAGCGGCAAGTTGAGATCGAAGGCGATGGCGTCAATCTCATCGCCGACCTCGATGAATCGACCGCCGTTCAGCACCTTGACTTCTTCCAACCGCAGGCGGCCAGACCATTTGCGCGGCGAGTCAGGGGAGCGGGTGGTCGTGAGGCAGTGGGCTACGATCTGCGCTCGATTTGGGGCTGCGGGTATCACCTATCCGATGGTATAGGCAGTGCCGCTACAGGAGGTAGGCGGCGTAGAGATAGCTGGCGTCGACGTAGACGTGCACGGTACGCGTGCTTGACACGGCCGAATTGCACATGTCGAAGAGGTTCCCGACTCCGTCACTTGACCCGTCCTTCAACTGCCGCCAGCCGAGACCGCCGAGATGTGCCCAGGCGGACTGACTGACGTGGGAGGAGAACGTTGCGGTGATCAATTGGTTGTACAGCCACTCTGGCTCGCCTGGCCCTGTACTGCCGTTGCTCGCGTGTAGCGTGATCTGGGCGCCATTGACGGCGATGTTAGTAACGGAAACACCAGAGTCGCCTCCGCCATACGCGTCGCTACTCGGCGTGGAGTCGGCGGTTAGACCGTCGTTCCCACCCGAAGGGTAGACGTCTGTCGCGTCGCCCCGATTGGCGTTCAGATTGAGGTCCCGTTGTCCGTCGGCCTGTTCGATGTCGACCAAGTAGTGGTCCTCATCTGTGTTGTTCGCCTGGCTATCGTCGCAGTGCTCGACCAGCAGCCCGGCCGCCGGGAGTTGGTCGTCGTAGCCGGTTTGCTGACGGTTCGATAGCAGGAAGTATTCGCTAGCCGCCTGATTGCCGATCGGCAACTTGACTACTTGAGCGGATGTCTCATACGGGTCTAGCGTGATGTTCTGCGCGGCGTTGTAGATCACGGTCGGATTGACCCAGCCGGCTTGTATCTTGCACCATGCCGTCGGGTGGGCCGGTCGATCGCCTCCGCCGTTCCAACTACCCGCTGCCATGAGGTCCCAGGCACCAGTACCAGCGGAGGAGTAGTCGGTGTCGTACAGGTCCGGCCAGCCCATCAGCAGGTGACCGAGCTCGTGGGCCATGACGCCGATCCGGCCGTCTTCAGGCGCCATGAAGTATAGGGAGAGGTTCACTCCGTTGTGCGTCTGGGGTGTGATCCCCCACTTGTGTGACCAGATGTCATTGCTGTTTCCCGTTTGTTCGGCGCCGCTTCCCGCACAGATCAGAACGAGCGCTTCGACGTCGCCGTCGCCGTCGCCGTCATACAGAGAGAAGTCCACATCTTGGGCTGCGATGTTGAGTACGTCTTCGACGAGACCCTGCGCGTTCTGCGGGTGCGCCCCGAAGCCGAAGTTGTTGTTCGTGTAATAGCTCTTCGGGTTGGGGGCCCTATACCACCCGGCCACTTGGCCGTGGCCTCCGTTGACGGTACCTGTCACGTCGAGTGACCCGTATGAGACCTCGCTGAAAAAATCTCGCATACTTCCGCCCTGCAGCGTGCCCTGGGAGAAGAGCAGGTCCCTATAGTGGTCAGCGGCCGTTTGTGCGGGTGCGTCTGGGAAGTCGACGAGCAGGACCACTACGTTGCGTTGGCCCACCACGGCAGCCAGGTTCTTTTTCGGGGCGCTCAGCGTATCTGGCCGCGTCCTCGATGGTCTGGTGAGGATCTTCCCGAGCGTTTCGAGGTCGAGGAGGCCTCGCTGCCGTTTAGACGGAAGGGATTCCCCGGAAAGAAGAGCCTCTTTCGATCGAACGATCTCGTCCAGCAACCGAGGTTCGGCCATCACGACGCAGTCGGGACGTGTTGAAGGAGTGCGTTGTTGCAACATGATTCGCTTCCGATTGTTCTACGGCTTTTTGGGGGTGCGTGGCGGGCGCCGTACGGATGGTGCGGCGGCAGGCGCGGGCAGGTGCTCCAGCGGGCTTGGCGCCAGGCCGGTAGGAGGCGTGCCTCGGACAGAAGTGCTCCGAGTTATCCGATCGAGCGGACGCGGGACCATGGCCGCACCCGCGGCGGTGGCATCGCCCCCGAGGGGTTGTGGCAATCGGTTCATCGGGCGCGGGCGCAGCGGTGACGCGGCCTCCTCGGGCGAAGATCGGAGCGCGCGCTCGGCGAGCTGATCCAGGTCGATGGGGGCCCGCGGGCCGTGGCCATCCACCATGCCGGCGGCGCTGACATCGTGTACCGCCACGAGCGGCTGCGGGGAGGGTGGCTCAGCCTCAACCCGGTTAGCAGAATCGCTTCCTCTTGTGTCCCTCTGATCGAGTGAGACGGGAGGCGGAGAACCGGAAGCGCGATGTGGGAGAACTGCCGCCTCGGCTTGCGCTTCGGGTATCCCTATATTGATAGTTTGCGGTGCGCCGATTTTTATGATTATGGGCTTCATTGTGTGAGGGTCCTTGCTGCCCGTTCTTGACAAGCAACTGCGCTTGCTCCATCTTCGTCATTGCAGAGGCAACGCGCCGGTCCGCGTTGCGTACCTCCATGAGGCATCACGCGAATCTCGGGGCTGTGCAATTTGGTTGCAGTGTGGCACTGCTTGAGCGGCGCGTCAACAGGTCGACGAGACGCACCCGAAGTGCCGGTGAGTCAACGTGTGCCATTGACGGATTCCGCGGTACGGGCTATCTTGCCGACTAACTGAGTAGATTCCACACTGGTCGAATCTGGAGGGGCCCGATGGTGGCAGTCGCTCTGTACCAGTACACCCACTACACCGGCGTTCCGTTCAATCCCGGCGATGAAGTGGTTTGGTGGTTTGGGCCGTGGGAATGGTGGAAGCACGGGGTGGTTGTGACAGCTCATCCATTCAACGCCTCGTCATCCAATCGCTCACTGGAGGTAGTGCATACCCGTTCGGAAAGCTACCCGGGCGATCCTGAAGGACACAGACTCATCGTCGCCACTGTTCGCAACACCGGACCGGACCCGATCATGATCTTCTACCTGACTGTCACCGATATTGCTCCGTAGGAGACTCAATGCGATACATGGTTCAGCATCGATCCGGGCGGATTGTCGCGGTGACGAGTGCAGAGGATGGGGCACCGCGGGCTGTAGTGAGTTCTGCTGATGGCGTCGAGGTGGTAGAGGTCGACATGTCGGATGATCCGTTCGATGCATCTCGTCTTCTCGGCGAAGACGTGGCTACGGTTCTCGGGCAGCTACGCATCAAGACCCACGCCGAGGTGGACTCGGCAGAGAAAGACTGATCATCCCGCGGACCATCACCCGCTCCTCGGATCGCTTTTCGAAGATCTGTCGACCGCGATCTGGATCGTCAGCCAAGCAGGTACGAAGAGAAGGCGAGCCTTCATGTCAGTCTCAAACCAATTCACCTACGATCCGGCACAAGTGGTCACTCTCGAAGCGGCGCTGGATTTGCCTCACACGAAGCCTCTCGGCCAGAACAACAACGACGACGGGCAGGCACGCGCGCTGGCGTACCCGGATTTCACGTATCGTCATGTTTGGGGTGACCTTCGCGGGTGGGTGCGACTCAACCTCACCAGTTCCGTCATCAGGAAGACCACCAACGTCTTTGCCTCCATCAGCGAGGCCGACCCGATAGTGACCTCCACGGACCCCATCCCGGCACCGTTCCTCGGTGCCGCCGTCATGACGGTCGCGAATATCGCCCCTTACAATGGAGGAGTACAGGTACTCGTCTCAGTCAGCTGGGACGCGCCGCTTTTCACGGTAGTCTCTTACGTTTTCGTGAACCCCTGAGTCCGTACTCGAGAGAATCACCTGCCGAACGCGCCCAATCTACGCTCAGTCGCAGGATCCACGTTGATCTTGGACGGACCGATCCGAAGTTGCGGGTGCACGGCGACCTGCGGGACTCGTTTCCCTAGCTAATATCGACTCGATCTGAGCGACGCCTCGATTCCGCAGCTGCACGCACGCTCATAAGCGGGTCCTTTGCCGTGCGTAGTGAGGTCCGCCTTCCCACGGACCGCCGGATTGACTCGAGTAGTTGCGTCGTCCAGCACACGCGGCCCGCCGGCCCGCGTCGACAAGTCTGCGGGTGCGGTTCCCCATCCGTCCCGACGGGTGTATCACGCACCCTTCCCTAGCCTCACTAACTTTGTCGGGCTCACCGACGCCGAGAGATACGTCATGGTCGGCGGATCGCCACTACTAGCTACTACTTCCCCAACAGCTCCCCGATTCGCCGCGAGAAAGGAGTTTCCGGTGACTGACAATCCGAGCGAAAACCTCAACTCCCCGGCTCACGCCGATCGGGCGGCCGCCTCGGAGGGCGCCTCCCCGACAGCCAGCAGCGCCACGATGTCGGAGCTGCCGTCTCCGCCTGAGGCAGCTGAGCCTCTCGTGCCGTGGTGGAACCGGGCCTCGTTCTGGAGAGGGCTTGGCAGACCCGCGCTCGCGTTGCTGGCAGCCCTCGCGTCCATACTCATTCCTCTAGCGGTCCTTCAGCTGTGGGCGGAAGTTCCGGTCTTCGTGATCGATGGGCCGGGGTCAGACGAGTGGCCATACATCGCTGCGGCAATCCTCTTCTTCCTGGGGATAGTCGGGACAGTCTTCATCATCCTTGGACCCAAGTTCAATGAAGCCTGGCAGCCCGTCTTCTGGGCGCTGGGCATCGGCCTCTACGGAGTTGTGGCCGCCTTCCTACTGAGCAATAGGGCAATGGCCGCGCTCAACGAGGTTGCGTGGTGGCCGAAGGACGCCCTCGACCTTCAAGCGCTGATCTTCGCGTTGGTGTCTACGGCGCTCGTTCCGATTATCGCCGCCGTCCACGTCGCTGGAGTGGAAAAGAGTGAGACGTCCGCGGCCACCACGGTCTTGATGTTGTGGACAGCAATTGTCGTATTCGGGATCTCGTACGTCGCCGCTTCCACAGTGCACGGGGACTCAGCATTCGTCTGCGCGACAGCGACTTCGGTGAACTGCGTCGACGCCGACGCCTGGCCGCAGTATGCGCTCCTCATCGGACTTCCGGGAGTCGCCGCTGCTCTGGCAAAAAAGGACGACGGGAAGCTAATCAGTCATGACGAGTCTGCCGTTGCGACTAATCAAGTCACAACCGTCCAGTATGTTGCATTCAATGCCATCGCGATGGTCTTTGTTGTTGGTGGGCTCCTGCTAACGCATCGATTGGGGGAGATCCCAGAGATTTTGCTCGCTCTGACAGGGGCATCTGCTCTTACCTATTCGTTGGTCAAGCCATCCGCCGCTCGGTGAATCTGCCTACTCACGGTTCCCGACATCAACTCGGCCAGCACTCGTCTGCGGCACACCTCGCCGGCACGACGCCAATTCCACCGACAAGCGTGCAGTGAGAGTGCCCGTGGCCGGGTCCTCCATCGCGCTGTCCACAGAGTTCGATCGGAACCGGCGGAGCGGTGCAGGTCACGACACGTCTCCAGGATCGCTCTTCGCCAACTGCGACGAGTCGCGTCAGGAAGCGCTCTGCATGGCTGGAATGAGTGGCATATTCTGCAGTGGCAAATAGCGGTCTTCCGGCACGAAAGCGGTCTTCGCAAATCCGATGTAAGCCAGCGGCTTGGAGCGGACGCCTGAGTTCGAGTCCAGCAACTCGGCGACGTCGGCGACCGGCTCGACGAAGTCGCGCACCAACGGGATCAGTTGCAGAAACTTGACCAGAGGCGACCGAGCGAGGAAGCGGAAACCGTAGTCTCTCAAGTGCGCGGCGGCTTCCTCAGCCGTCTCCTCGGCCTCTTCGACGATCCGATGGATCGCCCACGCTCGCGTGCCCTCGGGCTGGAGAAGCACAGCCTCCAAACGGGACTCAAGTTCACGGCGGAACGAGGGTAGGAGATCACCGTACTTGTTCCGAAAGGCGACCAGTCGATCGACGGAGAAGTCCGCGTCGGCGTCGGGAGTAGTGCGTCCAGCACTACCGACCGCAGTTCGGCTGTCCGCGAGACACCGGCGGCCACCTCACGCGTCGTCCGATGCTCGGTGTCGGTGACGCCCGACGCGGCGCCGAACCCTGCCAGCAATGCCTCCATCGACGTCGGCCGGTCCGTGACCGGAACCCACGAGTCGGTGACGCCCGCAGATCGTGTTGCCCAATCGCTTCCAGGATGGCAGAGGGCGATTGCCAATGCAGCCATCCATTCTTGTGCGGTCTTCTTCTCCACGAGCAACCACGGGTGCAGGCTCGAGGCATCCGCTAGTCCGGCCACGAGCAGGGTCTCGATCAGTGAGACCTCAAGGAGCTTGTCATTGTGAATGCGCGAGACCTCTCCGTCGGTAAGGCTCCGTCGTCGGGACTGCAGCTCCTCGATGGGGAGGCTTGAGATATACGCCTGGAACCCGTCGACGAACGACCAGCTTGCTGCGCTGGGTTGGGCGGGGAGGAGGAGACCTTCTTTCAAGAGGTTTCGCGTTTGATCGCTAAGCGTTTCGGGGTTCTCTAGGAAGTCGTCGGGGATGATCGACGCGACAGAGTCCCAATAGAGAAGTGTGCTGAAGAACCAGGGAGTGTCCGGAACGTCGATCATGGGGAAGTAGAGCGCTGCGGTCACGGGACAAAGATATGACTCCGAATCGAGGATCGCGAGTCCCACAAGCGTCGCTCCCATAGACGGGCTTGCCTATACCGCGAC
Source organism: Microbacterium sp. DT81.1 (assembly GCF_049844955.1). Taxonomy (NCBI): domain Bacteria; kingdom Bacillati; phylum Actinomycetota; class Actinomycetes; order Micrococcales; family Microbacteriaceae; genus Microbacterium; species Microbacterium sp. DT81.1. Next base: position 643 of record NZ_JBNCMA010000012.1, on the reverse strand, counting down.
CGGATAGCTTGGTGATCGTCGGCTGGTCCGCAGGGTCCGGTCGATGCGTCACGCGATTGGGAAGTAAAGGGCGGCCCATCGATACAGGATGTGTGAATGCGCGGGTCTCGCGGAGGGTTCTAATCCCTGCACCGATGAGGTTCTGCCTGTACCGGGGGGAGCGCTCGCGGAAGCTTCGTGCGCGTAGTGCTTACGCCGACCCTAGAGAGGTGGATACGGAGCTATCGTCTGCGCCCGGAAGCCGGTCCTTGGGTTCTTGCGGTGGTCGCAACACTTACTGAATGGAGAGTGTTGTGGCGGGCTTGGCTTTGAGGTTCCGTCTGGATCTGGTCCAGCAGGCGTGGGAGGGCTTTCAGGCGGGGCAGTTCGCGAGTGAGGTGGGCGAGCGAATCGGTGTGAATCGTACGACGGCGAAACGGATGCTTGTGGCCGCGGGCGGGGTGCGGCCGCGCCGTGGCCGGAATCTGCAGGGCCGGTATCTGTCGTTCGCGGAGCGTGAGGAGATCGCGGTCGGTGTCGCGGCGGGCGAGTCGGTGCGGTCGATCGCAGCCCGGATTGGGCGGGCCCCGTCGACGGTGTCGCGGGAGCTGACCCGCAACACGGTGCGTGGCCGATATCGCGCATCGGTGGCGCATGTGACCGC
>NZ_JBNCMA010000011.1:0-58983 GCF_049844955.1 Microbacterium sp. DT81.1 | reverse complement strand
GCCGATCTCGATCCTCCTCCGCCAGGGACACGTCGCCGCGCCCACAGGCAGGGCAGAAAACGCACGCGCATGGATCCCTAACCGGGCAGTGGTCACACGATCGGGACTCTCGTCTCGCATCGTGGCCGCTCATCCATCCTGCCCGTCTTCCCAGTCGAAGGGGGCGTCAGTTCCGGCAGATTCGCGGTCGCTGCGCGTTCAGATGAACGTGCTCGGGGCTCACCGGTAGTTGTGGCTCTCGTCCCTCGTCGCAGTAGTCATGAGCAGAGCGTTCGGACTGACTTTGCGCGTGAACTCGCCTGAACATGGGATGGTGACGATCTTCGTCAGGCCAGCGCGCCACGCGGGAACCAGCGCATCGAGGTCGCGCCGCTCGGGGCTTTCGTTGGCTCTGCCCGGCAACGCCGCCAAGACAGCATCCATCCCTCGGGCCAACCAGAGCGCGTACGACTCGCTCTCGAACGGTGTGAATAGTCGTCGCTTCGACATCGTGCCGTCGCTGGATTCGACTGAAAGTTGGATGCCGTCGCCGCGTACATAACGGTTTCATAACGCGTTTGCGTCAACGCGTTTGACGCTTTTAGCGTCGGGTCAAACGATTGACGGGCTGCATGTGCGCCGCGTCAATCGATTGATGCCAAAGGAGACGACGTGATCAGGTTGAAGGACTTAGCTGCTGCGGTGGGCGTGTCTGCGTCAGCCGTGTCGCTTGTCCTCAACGATCGCCACGAGGGCCGGGTGAACGCCCGAACGGCGGAGCGCATCCGATCGGCTGCGGCCGAGATGGGGTACATCCCGAACCAGCTCGCGCGCGGCTTGAAGACCAAGCGCACACACACGATCGGCGTTCTTTCCGACCGTGTTGCCAGTGTTCCGTTCGCGGGTCGGATGCTGGAGGGCCTGCAGACGGTCGCGTGGGAAGCTGGCTACCTCGCCATGATCATCGACACGACCGACCGACCGGAGTTGGTGGATCAGGCATCCCGATCCTTGTTGCAGCGCGACATCGACGCAATGATCGTCGCCGCCGACTTTCATCGCAGCGTCGCGGTTCCGTCGGTGCCTCCGACCATCCCGCTCGTCGTGCTGGACGGGGTCCCGAGCGAAAGCGGCCGCGCGGATGGCGTGGTCCCGGATGAGGCGGCCGGCGCTTACGCGGCCACGACTCACCTGCTCGAGTTCGGACATCGCCGAATCGCGTTCTGCAATATCGGCGGCGATCAGTACATCGCCTCACGTCTCCGGTACGACGGGTACGCCCGGGCATTGACGGAGCACGGCGCGCATCTCGACCGGCGTCGGGTGCTCACTCTCGAGGACCCGGGGACATCGACGGCGTACGCACCCCTGCTGGCGTTGTTGAATTCGCCGCACCGACCCACCGCGGTGTTCTGTTTTTCCGATCAGATCGCGTTCGCGGCGTTTCAGGCCGCCCGTGACATAGGACTGCGCATCCCGGAAGATCTGTCTGTGGTCGGCTTCGACGATCAGCGGTTCATCGCCGACGCATTGCGGCCCGCGCTGACCACTGTCCGGTTGCCGCACTACGAGATGGGTGCGTGGGCTGCGCAGCGCGTCATCGATCGCATGCAGGAGGACATGCCCAGCCCACCGCTGGTCGAGAAGATCCCTTGCCCACTCGTAATGCGTGAATCGGTGGGACCCCCACCCGTATAGGTCCACGCACGTAACGCCCGGCGCCGCACCCGCGGTACCGGTACTTGGCGCGCCCAGCGCTGAACAACCCCCTGTGGAGGAGAAACATGAAGTATACGAAGCGAAATGTGCTTCGCACGGCAGTCGGCGCCGCCGCGACCATCACACTCGCGATCTCAATGGTCGGCTGCGCCGGCAGCGGCGGCGGCTCGGAGGGTGGTGACCAGACCTTCACGATCCTGCAGTACGAGAACCCGGAAACGGCTCAGGGTCAGGGTTGGCAGCTCGCTCTCGAGCTGTTCAAAGAGAAGCACCCGGACGTCAAGGTCGACTATCAGACCACCAGCTTCGACGCCATGCGCCAGAACGCGAAGATCACTTTGACGGGAAATGACGTGCCAGACGTGATCGAGTTCAACAAGGGAAATGCTGACGGCGGTCAGCTGGCAGGGCAGGGCTTGCTCGCCCCGCTCACCGACGCGGTCGAAGAGTACGGCTGGGACGAAAAGATCACTGGCGGCATGCAGGCGTTCGCCAAGTATGACGAGCAGGGGCTGGCAGGCTCAGGCGACTGGTACGGCATCCCGAACATCGGTGAATACGTCATGTTCTATTACAACAAGGAACTGTTCGCACAGGCCGGAATCACCCAGGAGCCGACCACTCTCGAGGAGTTCGAGTCCGCGATGGACAAGCTCCTCGCCGCGGGCATCACGCCGATCTCTTCGTCCGCAGCGACCAGTCAGGGCTTCAACCAGATGTGGGTCTGGTATTCCCTTGTTTCCGCGGCGGCAGACCGGGAGTCGATCGATGACTTCATGTTCCTCCGGGAACCCGTCGACTTCGCCGACAGCCCGTGGGGACCTGCTGCCGAACGGTTCCAGGAGTGGATCGACAAAGGCTACGTGGGAACAGAGCTTGGTGGCCTGAACTTCGAGCAGGCGACGGTCAACTTCCTCAGCGGCGAGAAGGCGATGCTCATCTGGAACCAGGGCGAGTTCACACGCATCCGCGAGCAGGCCGACTTCCCATGGGGCTACTTCACGCTCCCCGGGGCGAACATGCAGATGGGATCCAGCGGGCACCTGTGGGGTGTTCCGGCGAACGCGAAGAACAAGGAACTCGCGTACGACTGGATCGACATCACCCTCAGTGAAGAGGTGCAGAACAAGATCGGCCAGCTCGGCGGCCTGCCGCTCGCCGGCGACGCCTCGACGATCGAGGACGACGTGACCCGGAGGTTCACCGAACGCTTCAACGAACTGGTGGACGCCGACACGTTGAGCTTCTACCCGGACTACCCCGTGGCTGGGTTCCTCGACTTCATCCAGTCCGGCATGCAGGCGATGTCCAACGGCAACATGACCGCCGAGGAGTGGACCGCCGACCTTCAAGAGTTCTACGACGATGGCCGCGACGTCGCGCTTGCGGGCTGAACACGGTGGGGACCCGCTCTGGCGGGTCCCCACCCCAAAGCAGCCCACCATGTCAACAGTCGCCACACCGTCCTCTCGAGCCCAGAAGCGACAAGGCTCCTACTGGCTCTACCTTGTCCCGCTGGTCGCCGGGTTCCTCGCAGTGGTCGGGGCACCATTCGCGATGAACGTCTACATCAGCCTTTTCCACTGGAAGGGCGGGCAAGCACCATTGCGTTGGGCAGGACTGGAGAACTACGCGACCCTGCTCACCGACGACACCTTCTGGCGCTCGTTTCAGAACAGCATCTACATGATCGTCGCGATTACCGTCATCCCCACCATCATCGGCATCCTCCTCGCCGCGCTGCTGTTCGACTATCTCGGACGCCGCTACGGCGACAAGGCGATCGCGATGCTACGCACCACGTACTACCTTCCCCAGATCCTGCCCATCGCCGTCGCCGGCTTCATCTGGTCGACCATCCTCAACACTCAGCAGGGCTCACTGAACATGATGCTGAAAGGGATCGGGGTGCAGTCGCCGCCCGACTGGCTGGGAGACCCGAACATCGCCATCTACTCCGTGATGCTCATGCTCGTGTGGCTGCAGATCGGCTACCCCGTCGTCATCTTCATGGCCGCCCTGCAACGCGTCGACCCCGAACTGTATGAAGCCGCGGAACTGGACGGGGCCGGCTGGTGGCGCAGATTCCAAGCCATCACCATCCCGCAGATCCGACCGGAGATCTTCGTCGTCGTCCTCACAGCAACCATCGCCGCACTGAAGGTATTCGCGCCCATCCTCATCCTCACCGGCGGAGGCCCGGAGAATTCCACGGTCGTGCCCTCCTATTACGCCTACCGAAATTTCTTCGAGCTCTCCCGTGTGGGCTACGGGTCAACGATCGCCACAGTGATGTCCGTCGTGATCTTCGTCGTCGCCGCCGGGATGCTCGGCTGGCAGCACCGCGAAAACCGGAAGGAGCACCGCTGATGTCAGCAACGCTCACCACCCTCCCCCTCAACCGCACTCGGCGCACCCTGCTCAATTGGGTCATGCTCGGGATCGCGATCGCCGTCGCCACGATCATCGCGGCGCCGTTCCTGCTGCTGGTCCTCAACTCCTTCAAGACCGGTGCGGACTATTCGACGAACGGTCCACTGGCCTGGCCCACGACGTTCACCCTGGACGCCTTCGTCGACTACCTCAACCGCGTCAACTTCCCCCGAGCACTCTGGAACTCGATCCTCAGCTCAACCGTCATCGCCTTCGCCGGAACCGGCCTGGCTCTCCTGGCGTCGTACGCGATCGGGATCGGTCGGATCCGCGCCAGCACTGCCATCACCGCGATCCTCTTGATCGCGACCATGGTTCCCCACGAAGCCCTGATCTACCCGCTCTTCTACGGCGCTCAGGCGACCGGACTGTTGAACTCCATTTGGTCGATCGTCATCGTCTTCACCATGCTCTGGGCCGCCTACGGCACCTACATCCTCTCCAGCGTCATGTCCACGTTCCCCCACGAAGTCCTTGAAGCCGCCGCCATCGACGGCGCCGGGCGTTGGCGGATCCTCTGGAGCGTGGTGTTCCCGATCGTCCGCCCCACGCTGTCCGTGTTGGTCGTGTTCATCTTCATCTGGTCATGGAACGAGTTCTACATCCCGCTCATCCTGCTCGGCGACCCCGCGTCGCAGACCGTGCCGATCGCGCTCTCCACCCTCCGGGGCCAGCACTCGATCGACATCACCGTCGTCAACGCCGGCTCCCTGCTATCGCTGATCCCGACGCTGATCTTCTTCCTGATCTTCCAGAGGACGATCAGCCGCGGCGTCACCGCAGGCGCCGTCAAGTAGCCGCGCAACCGCCCAACGAAAGAAGTGAAAGAGAGACAATGCCAACCGCCTGGAATCACCTTCGCAACGACGCAACCGTTCGCAGCCACGCCATCAACGCGGAGAACCCCACGGGAGCAGCCGGCGCGGCCTGTGCGGCGAGTTCCCACCTCGGCCCGGGCCGCAAGGGCAGCGCCTGGTACGAACTCCCAGCCGGTGAAACGATCACCCTGGCCGACATCGATGGTCCCGGCGTCATCCGTCACATCTGGATCACCGTCACAGACAAAACCCCTGCGGGGCCGTTCGTGCTCCGAGATCTCGTGCTCCGCGCATACTGGGACGGCTCCGCACATCCATCGGTCGAAGTGCCCCTCGGCGACTTCTTCTGCAACGGCTTCGGAGAACGCGCGCTCGTCACCTCGGAACCGATCGTGGTCGCCCCCACTGGTGGAATGAACTCATACTTCCCCATGCCGTTCCGCACCGGAGCGCGCATCGACTTGACCAGCGAGCACCCGGGCGACCTCGGCCACGTCTTCTTCCAGATCGACTACACCACCGGAGATGACTTCGACCAATGGCCCGGCTACTTCCACGCGCAATGGCGACGCAGCAACGGCACAACCGAGCTCGGCGAAGATCACGTCATCCTCGATGGAATCCAGGGCACCGGCACATACGTCGGCACCTACGTTGCGCTGGCATCACTGCGCAGGTATTGGTGGGGCGAAGGAGAAGTGAAGTTCTATGTGGATGACGACACCAACCTGCCGACCCTATGCAGCACAGGACTCGAGGACTACGCCGGCGGCGCATGGGCCTTCCAGGACGCTCTCCGCGCCGACCCCCAGCCGAACGTCCTGACCTTCAGCGCTCCCTACTTCGGATACCCATTCGCGAGCGCTACGGACACCACCAAAGCCTCAGAGTTCTCCACAGCGATGCTTCCCATGCACGGCCTATACCGATGGCACCTGCCCGACCCGATCTACTTCCAGGAGCGGCTCCGGGTGACGGTGCAACAGATCGGAACGTGGGACCACGGCCTGTTCGAAAGATCAGACGACATCTCCACAACCGCCTACTGGTACCAGACAACAGTGAACAAGCCCTACGCCGCACTGCCCCCCGCAGCAGCACGCACGCCCCGCTAAGCGCCAGCCGGCATGCCCGCATCGGGGACCACCATGGGCGCCAAGCAGGATCCCTAATACGGACACACCATCCCTGCCGTGTTGCAACCACCGCGAGAACCCAGGGATCGCTCAGCGGGCACCCCCGATCTCCGAGGCCAGCCTGGGCGCGTCCTCGGTGATCCACCGGTCGAGCACTTGTCCCGCAACGTCGTTCAGACGGCCTGGGACCGAGCGGGCGATCCGTCTCCGCAGCCGCGGAACGCCCGGGTGAGAACCGCCAGTAGCCACGGCGGCGGAGGGGGCAGCTTGGTCTGACCGCCGAACGGGACCACCTCGAGATAGACGCGATGCCCGACGACGTGGACGTAGCCGGACCCGATCAGCAAGCGAACACATGGCACGCTTCACGAACGCCCGTGCGGACCATGCGCGTCCATCCCGCGGCGCCGAATGGAGAGAGACGGTCCGGAGAATGCATGGAGTGGCGCAACCATCCCGGCGGCACCGGTGGTGGCCCGGCGGCCGCTGCGGTGCCGGTGGGTCTGCCGGCTACCAGGCGTATGCCTCGGGAGCCTGTCCGCCAGGACCCGGAAAGAGCTCGTCGAGGGCGCGGAGGTCGTCGGCGCTGAGCTTGATGTCCAGGGCGGCCACGGCCGTATCGAGCTGTTCGACCGTCCGCGGGCCGATGATCGGACCCGTCACCCCGGGCTGATGCAGCAGCCAGGCGAGACCGAGGGATGCCGGCGTCCACCCGCGCTCCCGTGCGAATGCGTCGTAGGCGTCGAGCTGATCGCGACGCTCGTCGCGCTTCGACTTGACTGCCGCCGCGGCCGAGCGCGCCTTCGCATCGGAGGATCCTCCGCTGAGGAGCCCGCCGGCGAGCGGCGACCACGGAAGGATGCCGAGGCCGTAGTTCAGCGTGGCCGGGATGACTTCGAGCTCGATGGAGCGCTGCACGAGGTTGTAGAGCGACTGCTCGCTCACCAGTCCCAGGAAGTGCCGCTGCTGCGCGATTTCGTTCGCCTGCGCGATGTTCCAGGCGGCGAAGTTGGAGCTGCCGACATACACGACTTCGCCGCGTGCGACGAGCACCTCCATCGACTGCCACAGCTCGGGCCATGAGATGTGACGGTCGATGTGATGGAACTGGTACAGGTCGATGCGATCGGTTTGGAGGCGACGGAGCGAGCCGATCGCCTCGCGGCGCACCTGCCATGCCGACGCGCCCCGTGCGTTGACGACATCGCCACCAGGTGTGGGGTCGACCATCGGCGAGTGCACCTTCGTCGCCAGCACGATGTCGTCCCGGACGCCCGGACGAGCCGCGAACCAGCGACCGATGATCTCCTCGGTCGCACCGCGGCCGCCTGCTCCGCCGTAGCCGTTGGCGGTGTCGAAGAAGTTGACCCCGAGTTCGTGTGCGCGGTCCATGATCGCGAACGCGTCCTCCTCCGTGGTCCGATCGCCGAAGTTCATGGTGCCGAGGACGATGCGCGACACCGAGGTCCCTGTGCGGCCGAGATGCGTGTAATCCATGACGCCCATCGTCACATACCGGGCGCACCCAGGCCGTTTTCCAGACCCTCACAGGGTCAGCGCCGTAACCAGCTTCGTCGCCGCCGCACCGACGCCGACAGATCGCCTGGACCCTCAGCGCATGGCTCATGCCTGCGACGCGCCGCGCGAACGTACGAGTCGTTGCGCTGACGTGCGTCGCCCAGGATCCTTTACCGGGCAGGTGCACCGCGACGGCGACCATGCGCCTTGGCGTGAGCGGGACGCCGCGTTCTCGTCCGCCCGTGGCGTCGAGTGGATTGTGGTGGTGTCCTGGTTTGCCATCCGTTTGTGATCTCCCCAGCTCGGCGTGATCGGTCCGCGGTAGGTTCGATGCCGACGAGGACGGCAGGACTGGTAGGGGGGCGATGCTTTGCGGAGGTTCAGTGCGGTAGCGGACCTCGGGTCGGAGGGTCTGAACGCCGATCGCCCTCGTACGAAGATCGTGAAGCGGCTCTGGTTGTCCGTCGTGGCGGTCGCGCTCATCGGTTCGGCGTGCGTCGCGTTTGTGCTGTTCGGTTGGACGGTCAACGAATCGCATTTCGACCGTCCCAGCCAAGAGTTCGACGAGTTGGAAGCCGAGCTCGAGGAACTTCCCGGCGTGGCGAGCATCGAGAAGGAGCGGTGGGTCGAAGCGCCGACGTTCTCGGAGCCGACGTCGTGGATGTCCGTCACGGTCGATGAGGCGGGTCTTCCCGGCCTGCTCCATGCGGCGTGCTCCACCGGTTATCCCGACGGCGTGACCTGGTCGATCAACGTACGGACGCCCGCGGCAACCGAAGTGTCGCTCTACGCGGCCCCGACCGCTCCGGACTCCGATGGTCGCAACACACGATGTCCCGACTTCGGGTTCGATGCGGTGCAGCTCGTCCACCAGCTCGACCGTGTCGCCCCGGGCCTTGCTATCCAGCCCACGATCTGGGAAGAGGGCACGCTCACGCTCGTCGCACTCGAACAACAGATGCCGGCAGGGTTCACCCACCTGCTCCCGCTGGTGGACCACTCCGATGATCTCGTCGGAGCCGCAGGCCTCGATACGAACGCCGTCGTCGAGATCAACTCCGCGAATCTCGGCGTTGTACTGGAGCCGCACGAAAGTGTCGCGTACCTCGCATTACTCACCGAACTCAATGAGAATCGGTCGGTCAGCAGCTACTGGGCCGACGGCGGGGGCACCCCGGAAGATGGAATCGAAAGGATACAGATCGTCGCCCCCGTACAGCAGCGCGCGGCGATCGAGGACATCATCCGGTCCTCGGGACTACATATCGCCGACCTGCCCCTGAGGTTCATCGAGCAGTGATCGAGGCATGGGCGAGCAGGCCCCATGGCAAGTGAACACACTGGCGCGCACAAAGCGCGCACAGGATTTCCTTTCCGGACGGCGGCCCGGATCGTCGACAATCGTCGCACTGCGGATACCCACCGGGCGCCAGTCTGATCGTTGACGATCTTTGGAGAGCAATCCCTGGCGCCCGCGGCCCATCCCTACCCGCGCACAAGTACCGGATCGTCGACGATCATCCCGCAGGAGGGACCCTCAGTGATCCCCAAGGCGAGCGCTACTCGGCGAGAAGCGCCTCTAGTCAGGAAGTGACGGGCGTGTTCGTCGAAGGGAGTAGTAAATGGCATCAGCTGCCAGCAGCGCTATCGTCGCTCCCATGAACCCCTCTCGCCATCGTGCAGCTGCGGTGACTCTTGCGGCGACAGGTTGCTTGGTGGTCTGCGGGTACGCACTACTCGCGCTCGTGCAGATCCTGTGGCTGAACCCGCTCGCTGCCGTCCCAGGGGCGGAGATCGACCAGATCTGGGAGGACATGGCAGCTGCCAACGAATCGATGCAGACCCCGATGGTCGTCTTCGTCATGGCCCTGGGTCCGTTACTGGCGGTGGGATTGCTGGTCGCGGTGCTCTTCACTCGGATTCCGCCCACAGTGGTGGCGGTTGTTTACCTTTTGCTTCTCGCACTCGGACCGATCGCCTACTTCGCGGCCTCCTTCGGCCCGGGGATGGGGCTGGCCGACACCTATGGGATTGGCGGTGCGGATTACTCGCCGTGGGCCCGGCCGCTCTACGCGATCAGTGTTCTCGCCCTCGCGGCACTGGTCGGCATCGGTATCGTCAGCGTGGTTCGTCGGCTGCGTCGTTCGGGGTCGGTTCGCCACTCCCCGTCCCCGGCCTAGGGCTGCGCGGACCCGGGGTTCATCGTCTGATTGCCCGCGACGAGTTCGTCCCGCTGCGCGAACGACAGAGCACGCTCATCCCGACTGCTTGGGCGACGAACAGGGTCCAGGGCTGGTCGGTGATCAGCAGAGAGAAGAACGGCGGCTCACGACTCGTCGCGGAAGTCGGAGATCGTGCGCTCCACGAGGCGTGGTTCGTCGAAAGTGACGTCGCAGCCGTCGCTCTGGGGCGACTGGGCCTCGAATCCGATCTCGAGCGGTTTGCGGCCATTTGGGAGCGAGAACGCGCGGATTAGCATCCATCGTTCGCCGTCCACGGATGCGTGGAAGGCGAAGACCGTCCCCTTCCGAGATACACGCAGGTGCACTTGATCACCGTCGACTGTGAAGGCGTTGGCGTCGTCGGAGACGCGATTGTTGACGACACTGACGATCATGCCCTGCCCGCGCGGCGAGAACTCGAAGCAAAGCTTCGCCCACGTCTCACGGTCGTGGCGCAGGAACAGCACGCCGGCATCGAACGTGCCTGCGAAGCGGACGCGGACGCGCGCGCTGAGCTGGAAGTCGCCGGCGGGAGCATCGGTCAGAAGCGTTGCGGCGTTGTGCAGCGTCGACGACGTGACCTGGCCGCCGTCGTCGCCGCCTGGGTCGGTAAAGATGTCGGTGCCCGGAATGCTGGACACACTGATGCTGCCCGAGGCAGGATCCACCGACCAGCGGTCGTCCGGGAACGGCCGGAACGGGGTCTCAATGCTGGGGATGTATACCGTCATGCGATCAGGCTAGCGTGACGCCGTGCACGTGCACGTGCACGTTCATGCGGTGTGCTCACCCCTCCCGTTGGGGTGCCATGCGATGCAAAGTCCGGTCAATGGCGAGGTCCATCTCCGACCCAGGAAGAACGTACTGGTCATCACTCGACATGTTGCCTCCGTGCGCCACCGTATCGGCAGAGCAGGTGCCGCGCGAAGAATGTGCTGGAAGGGATCCTCATTCGCGCGATGCGCGCAAGCGGAACGCCTGCGGGCGATCCAGCCGGAGCCACGGCGGCAGGCGGTCGGCCGTGCGATCGACGCCTACTCGAATACAAGCGGGGCACGAGGGGGGCGACTGTGCCGCAAATAGCCGTGTTGGGGAATTGCGCGTCGACTGTGGACCGATACCATGCCGCGTGCGTCTGCGCGTACGCGATTGCTACCTCGGGTCCCATGCGCACACCCACGTCGATCTACACGAGGGCGCCCTCCTCGTGCCGCCTGCAAAGGCCTCGAACGTGCAACAGATGTGGAACACACTTGGGGCGCATCCGCCGTCTGGAGGCAGGGGGCGGGAACAACTAGCCTTTGGCTGTGATACTGCCCGAGATCGAAAGGGTCCCGTTGGTCATCGTGCCGGGGGCGAACAACTCCGGCCCGAACCACTGGCAGACCTTCTGGGAGGCCGCCCACCCAGACTGCCGACGTACCGAGCCTGCATCCTTCGACGTCTTTGACCTCGAGGACTGGGTGCGTGCACTCGATGCAGCGATCGCGCGCTGCGCCACGCCTCCGGCTCTCGCTGCCCACAGCGGAGGCTGCTTGGCGACACTCGAGTGGGCCGCTCGTGAAGGTGCACCGGGGCGGGTCGCCGCGATCTTGCTCGTCGCACCGCCCGACCCCACCGCACCCAGCTTCCCTCCGGACGCCGGGTCGTTTCGCGATGTCGTCGCCTCCCCGCTCGGGGTGCCTAGCGCCGTTGTGGCCAGCACCAATGACCCGTATGCTGCGGTCGACTATGCAGCTCGGGTGTCCGAGATCTCCGGTGCGTCCCTGCACGTGATCGGTGCTCTCGGTCACATCAACGCCGACAGCGCGCTGGGGGAGTGGCCCGCCGGGCAGCGGATCCTCGCGGATCTCATCTCATCCGCGAGGACCTGACCGCGGCAGCGCAGAACGCCGACCGGTACCTGCGGGGCGTGCCCGAGGACATGGTGCGTGGAATCGCGAGCATGCGGAACATCGCGTCGCATTTGAGGTATCGCTCCATGAACGACGACGTGCTTGGACGACCCAGACGTCGCGTCTCGCGCAGGACCTCGCGGCCTGGCGTGCAGCGGCCCCGCCGTGAAGCGACCGGCGGGGATGAAGGCGCGACGGAGAAGATCAGCCTTCTGCGATGGTGACGCGGATGCGAGTTCACGTTCACCGAGGGGCTGTTGTCCGCGCGTTCAACGAGACCACCCACACCCGCGCCTAACGCCTGAGCATTTGACATCAGGTCGACGTGCGCGGAACCTACGCCGATCCTCGTTCGAGTGGGGAGCCGCCCCGGAACCTTGTGCCCGCGCGGTGTCCACACGGCGGCAGGTGTCGTGTCGCGCTCCTGATCCGGCGGGACCCTCCTCGAATAAGCGCTTCGCGGGAGTCTCTCTAAGTCCTTCTTGTACGTGACGTTTGAAAGGAGCACCCTGAGCGTAGCGACGCCCGTGATACGGGTCGAGGAAGGGTTGGCACAGTCGTGAGCACGCGGGAGATGAATTTCGCTGCGGGTTTGGCAGCGCTGTCAAGCGCCGCCGACGCGATGGATGCGGCTCAGCTCGAGCATTGGTTCTTCGGCGGCTGGGCCGTGGACCTGTGGGTTGGGCGTCTTACTCGCCGGCATGACGACATCGACCTCCTCGTTTGGCGCCGCGATGAGGCGCGCGTCCATCACGCGTTGGTGGCGGCGGGTTGGTTTCACGCGCCCACCCCAGAGGACATAGTGGGCACGAACTATGTGCGTGAACAATACGAGTTGCAGCTTACTTTCGTGGTGCCTGGCAGCCAGGGCGGCGTGGTCGTGCCTGTTCCTGACCAGCCGATCGTTCTGTCGCGGGGGACTTTGGACTTCGCTCGGCGCGAGCTGGGAGACGTGACGGTGAGGGTGTTGACGCTGGAGATGATGCTCGCCTTCAAGGCCTCCCCGAGATCCGACGAGGTGGGCGGCGCGAAGGACCGAGCGGACTTGGCGGCACTCCGCTCAGTCGCCGACCTGCCTGGCACCACTCTGAGCTAATACTTCCGGAGAAGCAGACGGGTGCGCCGTGACCTGCGTCCGCAAGCCGGTGGACCGCCGCGCGTCGCGTGGAGCCGGCCGAGACCCGCCGGATCGGCGACGTCGTGCTGCTGCGATGCGCCCTCTCGGATCGGTTCCATGCGGCGGGCCGAGGGCTCGAGCCCGCCGGGCGCGTTCACGCGAATCCGTGATGCGGAGGCACGCAGAACGCGAGATCGCCGCCGTCAGCGGCCCGCCCAGACGAACCCATCAGGGTCGGTGAGCGGCGCGGCAGTGCCGCTGATCAGCAGGCGGTGCGATCCGGTTCCCTCGGCATCCACCCCCGCGACCTTCGCGAGAGCGCGCCGCTGGTACAGCGCCAGCGTGATCGGGCTGGACTGGTCGCCGAGCTGCACGTACTTGCGCCCATACGCCTTGTGGACGGGGACGCCGTGGTCGACATACCACTGCTTGCTCTCGGTCACATCCTCGACACCGAGCTGCAGCACGAACTCGTCGACCTGCCGTGTCGCCGGACCGGTGTCTTTCTTCGACGACGACGCAATGGTCCACACGACGCCGTCCGGCGCCTGGACGACGCCGCCATAGCCCCACAGCGACTTCGCCCCCGGCTTGAGCGACGTGGCGCCGGCCTCGAGTGCGCTGCTGAGGAAGCCGTCGACGGTCGAGGGCTGGGCCACGACCAGCGACAGGGTGAACCCGCGAAATCCCGACGTCGGCTCATCGGTCGCCTGCACGCGGACGCGTTCTCCGAGGCCGAAGGCGTCCCGGTAGAACTTCTCGGCGGCCGCGGGGTCGGTCACCCCGACGGTCACAAATTCGATTGTTGACATGCGGCCAGCTTAGGAACGACAAAGCAACCACGCTTCTCCGATTCTGCTCGGTCGACCGGCGCCGGCCGCCGTGCCCCGGCGTTCGAGCGCGGTCAGAGCGACGTGACCCGAAGCCACACGAAACCATGGGGCTCGAGCGTCACCCCGTGCACCAGATCGACCTCGTCACCGCTCACGACATCGACTGCGGCGTGGGCGAAACCGCCGGGCGTAAGGGGGTCCTCCTGCGCGCGGATGTCGGCCGCGGCGCCGCGTGTCGGTCGGCTTCCGATAACTCGTTTGACCAGACACCTGGCGGAATTGGGGACTCGTCAGGTGTGGGGACGCGGGTCCGTGTCGACGGGTGCGCTCGCGACCTCGGATGCCGATATCCAGAACTGCCAGTTCGGAGGCGCAGGCGGCCAGGTTGGATCCGGTTGCCAGCCCGCAGGGGGAAACCATCCGGGAGGTGGTGGTGGCCAGTTCGGTGGGGGATGGAAGCGAACGACCGGCAAGCCGCCTTGCGCTCGTTCGCCGCCGATCGGGGATCCGGTGCGAGATAAGGACCAGGTGAACCGGTGCAGGCAGCGAGCGAATGCCGCCTGCATCGTGGCGGACGGGATGTCGGCGTCTCCCGTCGGGAGCGTGAACAGCTCGAAGTATCCCGACCAATCGGACGCCAGGTACAGGGCCCCGAGGAGCTGAAACCGGACTTGCCGTCCCCTCTGGAACCAGTTCTTCGCCTCCACATCCGGATACCAAGGCAGCGGGCGGGGTAGGTGTCGGTCGATCTGTTCCTTGAACCAGTAGTACAAGTGAGGGTCGCGGGGCACAAGGAATACCAGCCGTTCGGGTGGCAGTCGCGCGGCCGCGTGCTGGGTCTCCCAGAGCAGACCTTCGCCCGGTCCGATCCGGATCACCGCTCCGGCAGCGCGGTCGAGGAGACGCAGGACGTCCGCCTGCCAGTCATCATCGCTGAGGTAGGCCCGGTTGGCGCCGAGGTGCGGCAGCGGGTCGCCGGGGCGACCCACCGCCACGAACGGCCCGACCTTGGCGATCTCGGGGCGAAGGTACTCCTCCTCACCCCGACCGAAGTCGTAGTAAAAGGAGCTCCCCACGCGGGTGCCGATACGGCGCGTCCGCGGCTCATCGACAAATGATCGGAAGTAGAGAACAGGTGGCCGCGGATCCGCGCTCATTGCCTCGGATGCTCCGAGCGTCTGGTGTCTCTCCCCCCGCCGGTCGAGCAATCCGCCGAGAACATAGAGACCGACGAAGGCGACAAGAACCACCATTGCGATGGCAATGCGGGCAATCCCTTCGAAGACGCCTTCGGAGCCCCGCTGCACGAAGTAGAGCAGGATCGATACAGCACGGTGCCATAGATCGCTACAAGCGAAACGGCCTTCAACACCCGGCCCGCCACCCGAAATCGCCCACCGCGACGGTGTGAACCCCGCCCACTGGCCGGATGCGATCCGCCAGGCCGAGGACTTGTCTCATCAGCCATAGTTGTCCCCTAAGTGACGCTGCTGGCTCCCCCCGGACGACATCTTCGCAAAGTCCTTGCCTGCGCGATACTCGGTCCCTCACCGCACGCGTGGAGGTCGGTCAACGCCCCGTTAGGCCACTGCGATGGGGCGGCACCCAGTCGCCGACGATGGTGCCCGGATGCCCCGCCCGACGAAGGTGCCCGCGCGGGTGCCCCATCTGCGACACCGCGGATGTCTCGCAACTCTTCCCACCCCTAGAGCGCAGCGACCGCTTCGCTCAACCGCCTGATCCCCGGCTCGAGGCTGGTCAGCACCGGCACGTCGACGTGCGCCGCCTCGGCAGCGCTCGCCATCGAAGCCTGCGCCAGCACCACGACATCGACATCCACCGCGACGCGCTCGATAGCCTCCGCGACGATCCGGTCGTGCGTCGCCCGGTCCCCTGACGACACCGCCGCGAACGCCCCCTCGATGACCTCGCTGGTGATCTCGGGTGACTTGCCCGCGATCCCCGCACGCTCGCGGATCAACCCGGTCGTCGGCGTCAAGGTCGTCGGGAGCGTCGCCAGCACGGCGATGCGGTCGCCGGTGGCGACGGCGATGTCGGCCATCGCCTCGTCGATGCGCAGCACCGGGATGCCGACCTCGGCGCCCACCGGCGACGCGAAGTGCGAGATCGACGAGCACGTGAACATCACGACATCCGCCCCCGCACTGGCAGCGGCCCGCACGAGGTCGGTCAGCCGCTCCGGCACGGACCCCGCGCGCTCGTCGTCGCCGAGGTCGGCCACGATCTTGTCGTCGAGGTAGTTGATCGGCGTGACGCCCTGCAAGTGCTCTCGGGCGAGGTCGGCGACGGGCGGGATGACGACGGCTCCCGTATGGAGAAAGGCGACGCGCGGTGCGGAGGCGGTCATCGGGTCATCCTTTCAGCGAGCCGGCCGCCAGGCCGGCCATGATCTTCTTGTTCAGGAAGACGAAGACCACGAGCAGCACCACGATGTTGATGCTGATCGCGGCGAACAGCGGGCCGTACTGCGTCGAGCCGTACTGGTCGGAGAGGCTCAGCAGCCCTACCTGGATCGTAGCCAGCTCCGGCCGCGTGGTGAACGTGAGCGCGATGAGCAGGTCGTTGAAGACGCTGAAGAACTGCACGAGTCCGACGGTGAGCATCGCGTTCTTCATGAGCGGCAGGCCGATGACGAAGAACGAGCGCAGGGGGGAGGCGCCGTCGACCGTGGCCGCCTCGAAGATCTCGCGCGGCACCGACCGGAAGTACGCGGCCATCAGGAACGTCGTCAGCGGCAGTCCCATCGCCGTGTACGTCAGGATCAGGGGCCACAGCGTATCGGTGATCCCCGCACGGAAGTACACCGTGAACAGCGGCACCAAGATCATCTGCCCGGGCACCATGATGCCCGCGAGGATGAACAGCAGCACGGTGCGGCGGCCCTTCCAGATCATGACCTCGAGCACGTAGCCCGCGGCGACGCCCAGAAGGATGATGAAGAACACCGACGGGATCGTGACGAGCAGGCTGTTGCGGTAGTTCAGCGCCACGTTGCCGCGCGTCAAGGCCGCGACGTAGTTGTCGAGATTGAAGGTCTCCGGCAGCGCCCACGTGGGGTTGTCGAAGAACTCGGTCTGCGTCTTGAAGGATCCGAGGATCATCCAGAGCTGCGGATACAGCACGACGACCAGCAGCAGCCCGACGACGATCCACACCGGGATGCGGCGCAGCACGCGGGAGATGCGCCGGTCGAACGGCTGCCGCGGCGTCGTCTTGCGCGACTCCGGCCGGGCCTGGGTGAGTGTCTGTGTCGCGGTCATCTCAGTCCTCCACGCGCTTGCTCGAGGAACGGAACACCGCGAGCGTGAAGACGAGGCAGAGCAGCGTCAGCACGAGGGCGATGGTGCTGCCGTAGCCGTACTCGGCGTACTCGAACGCCGTGCGGTACATGTACAGGGTCAGGGGGGACGTCGAGGTGCCCGGTCCGCCGTTGTTCAGGGCGAGCAGGCTGTCGAAGACCTTGAGCGTCGAGTTCAGGCTGAAGATGATCGACGACAGCAGGATCGGCAGCGAAAGGGGCACGATGATGTGCCGGACGAGGCGCAGGCCGCCCGCGCCGTCGAGCCGGGCCGATTCGATGATCTCGTCCGGGATGTCGAGGAGGCCGGTGAACAGCAGCACCGCGTAGAAGCCCATCGAGCTCCACAGCGTCATGACGATCGCGACGGCCATCGTGCCGGCCGTGGAGGCCATGAACTCGACGCTCTCGCCCCCGAAGAAGTTGATGACGTCGTTCACGGGCCCCTGGTTCTCGCCCACCGAGACCAGGCTGCGGAACAGCAGCGCGACGGCGACGGTCGGCAGCACCATCGGGAAGAAGACTGCGGTGCGGACGAACGCCGAGCCCTTGCGGAGCACGAACACGTACAGCAGGGCGAGGAGGTACCCGAGCGCGACCTGGCCGATCGTGGCCATCGCCGCGAAGCTCACGCTCACCCACAGCGACTGCAGGGCGGCGCCGTCGGTGAAGAAGGTCGTGAAGTTCTTGATTCCCACGAATTCGAATCCGCGGAGGGTGTTGCCCTGGAAGAACGACAGGCCCAGCGACCACAGCACCGGCACGACCTTGAGCAGGACGTAGATGGCGAGCGGCGGTATCAGGAGGATGAGGATCGTCTTGCGATCCCCGAAGACACGGTTCATCGGCAGAGCCTTCCCAGACAGGTGAGAAGGCCCGGCCCCCGCTGACCGCGAGAGCCGGGCCTCGATTCGGATCAGCCGGCGGCGTCGATGCTCGCCTGCAGGTCGGCCATGTACTGCTCGGGCGTCATCTGGCCCGTGGTGAGCAGCGACACGTTCGTCGAGGCGAGCGAGTTGGACTTGGCGTCGAGGAGCGCTTCGAACCAGAGGACGGTCTCGTCGATCTCGGCCATCTTCTCCTGCACGAACGCAGTCGTCTCCGGGATGTCTCCGACATCGCCGTTGACCTTGAAGCCCGAGAGCACGCCCGCGTCGGACAGGGCCTGCTGGCCGTAGTTCTCGGCGATGCAGTCGAACCAGGCGGCGACCTTCGGGCCGGCGGTCTTCGGGTTCGCGGCCATTGCGGCACCGGCGTTCGCCGGCCACTGGTCGATGGAGCCTTCCCCGCCGTCGACGGCCGGGAACGGCATGAAGCCGACGTTCTCGATGCCGATCTGGTTCTGCTCCTCGTCGTTGATGTTGCTGAGCAGCCAGGTGCCGTCGTACTTCATGGCGGCGCTGCCGGTCAGGAAGGCCGCGGTCGCGGCATCCGGCTCGACCGAGCTGAAGCCCTCCCCGAAGAACCCGCTCTGGGCCATGTCCTGCAACGCGGCGGCGCCGGCGACGTAGCCCTCGTCGGTGAGCTTGGCTTCGCCGTCGCGCACCTTCTCCATCGCGTCGGGGCCGACCTCGCGGAAGATGTGCATGCCCATCAGGCGCGTCAGCGGCCAGCCGGCGGCACCGGGCTGCGCGAGCGCGGTGTAGCCGGCCTCGGTGAGCTGCTCGCTCGCATCGACGAGCTCGTCGAACGTCTGCGGCTCTTCAATCCCCTCCTCCTCGAAGATGGCCTTGTTGTACCAGATGCCCTCGAGGTTGTACTGGTACGGCAGCGACACCATGCCGCCGTAGACGTTCTGAACAGTGGATGCCGCGGCGGGAAGCACGTTCTCCCACGCGCCGGATGCCGAGAGCAGCTCCTCGTAGTCGAGCACGAGGCCACCGGCGCCGAGGTCGCCGTCCGGGCGCACCATGGCCGTGCCGGCGATGAAGTGGGCGGGAAGCGCGTCCTGGCTGGCGAGCAGCGTGACCTTCTGTACGACGTCGGCCTGGGCCGTCTTCTGGTGCTCGAGGGGAAGGGCTTCGTTCTCGGCTTCGCACTGGTCCTCTGAGAGGGCGGTGAGCTGCGCCTCGAGCGTCGCGTTCTCATTCGCGGTGAGGACGGTGAACGACTCCGGGTCGGTGCCGGTGGCACCGCTCGCCTCTTCTGGGTCGCCGCTGGGGGCCGCCGATCCGGTGCCGGCGCAGCCCGCCAGCGCCACGACGGCGGCGAGCGCGAATCCGGTGGTGACGAGACCACGGCGCTTGGTTCGGGTGTTCATAGCGTCCTCCTTGACGACGACGTTTGCTGTGGAGCGGGGTATGTCTGCGACAGTAGGCAGAAATCCGGTGTGTGTCAACACTCAGGGTTGAAATTCTATTCATTATGTGGCTGAATCGTTCTCACGGCACCTCTCCTTCACTTCGGCGCCGCTTGCCGGGCACCCGCCGCGGCACCAGACTGAACGGCACTCGGAAGGACTTCGCATGCCTCCCACCACAGCTCTCCGGGCGCACGCACCGCTGCGTGCGCTCGATGCTGACCACGCCCGCTGGACCCGCGGATTCTGGGGCGCCCTGCGCGAGCGCACGAGGGATGTCACCATCCCCCGCATCTGGGAGTCGCTGAGCGACCCCGCCGTCAGCCCCGGGCTCCGCAACTTCCGCATCGCGGCGGGGCTGGACTCCGGCATCCACTACGGCCCGCCCTTCATGGACGGCGACTTCTACAAGTGGCTCGAGGCGGCGATCGACTCGCTCGAGACCGACCCTGACCCGGACCTCGCCGCCCGGATCGAGGAACTCGCCGAGCTGATCGCCTCGGTGCAGCGGGCGGACGGCTACCTGCACACGCCGACGATCATCGCCGCGCGCAACGACGAACCGGTTGCTGCGCTCGCGGATCGCTTCAACTTCGAGACGTACAACCTCGGTCACCTCATCACCGCCGGCGTGCGGCACTTCGAAGTGACGGGAAGCGCGACGCTGCTCGACGCAGCGCGCCGCGCCGCCTCGTTCCTGGAGGACCTCGCGACGAACAAGCCGCTGGAGCTGGCCCGCAGCGCGATCTGCCCCTCGCACTACATGGCGGTCGTCGACCTGTACCGGGTCACCGGCGACGAGCGCTACCTGCGCCTGATGGAGGCGTTCGTCCGGGTGCGCGACGACTTCGACGAGGGCGGCGACGACAATCAGGACCGCATCCCGGTGCGCTTGCAAACGACGGTGGCCGGTCACGCCGTCCGTGCCAACTACCTGTACGCGGGTCTCGCCGACCTGGTGGCCGAGACCGGCGACGAGCAGCTGACCGGCGTGCTGGAGAATCTCTGGCGCGACGTGGTCGACACCAAGCTCTACATCACCGGTGGCTGCGGCGCGCTCTACGACGGCGCGTCGCCGGACGGCTACCCGTGGCAGGGCGAGATCAGCCGCGTGCACCAGGCGTACGGCCGCGCGTATCAGCTGCCCAACACGACCGCGCATGCGGAGTCGTGCGCGAACATCGGGCTGATCCTGTGGGGCGAGCGGATGCTGTCGCTCACGGGCGACGCCGGATACGCCGATGTCATCGAGCGGGTCGCGTTCAACAGCCTGCTCGCCAGCGTCAGCCTCGAGGGCTCGGAGTACTTCTACACCAATGCGCTCCGCCAGGTGCGGGAGCTCCCCTTTCCCCTCCGGCGCCCTGGCGACACCGGTCAGCACCCCACCCCGCCACCGCCGCCGTCGGACGAGCGGCTGCGCGAGCGCTACCTGAGCTGCTTCTGCTGCCCGCCGAACATCGCACGCACGCTCGCGCGGTTCCACCAGCTCGCCGCCTCCGTCTCGGCCGACGGGCTGCACGTGCACCTCTACGGCGGCAGCGACCTGCGCGGCGCCGATGAGAACGGACGCTCCCTCGCACTGCGCGAGGACAGTGACTACCCCTGGGACGGGCGGATCGGCTTCACGGTGACGGATGCCGTGGGCGGCGGAGTGCCGCTGCACATGCGCATCCCCGGCTGGTCGGCGGGTGCGACTCTCACGGTGAACGGCGACCCCGTGCCGGTGTCGGCACCGGGCGCGTACACGAGGATCGAGCGCGCGTGGTCGCCGGGCGACGAGGTCGTGCTGACGCTTCCCATGCCGGTGCGCATCCTGCGCGGTCACCGCCTGGCCGAGGAGATCACGAACCAGGTCGCCGTGCAGCGAGGGCCGGTCGTGTACTGCCTGGAAAGCGCGGACCTGCCGGAGGGCGTCGTGCTGGAGCGGGCGGCGCTGCGCCGCGGCGCAGAGCTGACCCCGGTGGAGGCGCACATCGACGGCCGGCGCCTGATCGCGCTGGAGGGCGAGCTCACGGTGCTCCCCGAGGCGGGCGACGACCTCTACGACGACCTGGATGCCGCGCCGGTCGGCGCCGCCCGGGCGCGGCTCATCCCCTACTTCGCGTGGGGCAACCGGGGCCCGGGGGAGATGTCCGTGTGGCTTCCCCTGGTGTGGTGAACGGGGTGAACGGGATGAGCGCGCACACGGTCGTCGCGACGTACGTCATCGAGACGTCCCTGCCCCTCCGGCATGCTGCCGAGGTGCTCGCCGGCGAGCAGTCCACCGGAACGTTCGTGCGGGTGGCTCGTGAGTCCGACGACCTGCGCGCCCGGTTCGCGGCCCAGGTCGACAGCATCCAGGAGATCCCGCTCACGGGCTCCCCGCCGCTGCCCGGCGCCGTCGGCGACCCGTCCGAGCGCCGGCGCGCCATCCTGAAGCTGCGGTTCCCGCTCGACAACTTCGGGCCTTCCCTGCCGAACCTGCTCGCGGCCGTGGCGGGCAACCTGTTCGAGCTCAAGGAGCTCGCCGCCATCCGCCTTCTCGACCTCGACCTGCCGGCGCCCTTCGCCGACCGGTATCCCGGCCCCTCCTTCGGCGTCGAGGGCACCCGCCGGCTGATGGGTCGGACCGAGGGCACGATGATCGGCACGATCATCAAGCCGAGCATCGGCCTTGCCCCGGATGAGCTTGCGGAGCTCGTCGGTGAGCTGGCCGCGGCCGGCATCGACTTCATCAAGGACGACGAACTGCAGGGCAACGGACCCTCCGCGCCGCTGGCGGCTCGCGTCCGGGCGGTGATGCCTGTGCTGGAACGCCACGCCGACCGCACCGGCGTCAAGCCGATGTACGCCTTCAACATCACCGACGACATCGGTCGCCTCGAGGCGAACCACGACCTGGTGGTCGAGGCAGGCGGCACGTGCGTCATGGCGTGCATCAACCTGATCGGGCTCGCGGGCCTCGATTTCCTCAACCGTCACTCCACCGTCCCGATCCACGGTCACCGCGCCATGCTGGGCGCGATCGCCCGATCGGACCAGGTGGGGATCGGGTTCCGCGCATGGCAGAAGCTCGCGCGGCTGAGTGGGGCCGACCACCTGCACACCAACGGCATCAGCAACAAGTTCTACGAGTCCGACGCCGAGGTGCTCGACTCGATCGCCGCCGTCCGCGAGCCGCTGCTCGGTCTCACGCCGACCGTGCCGGTGCTCTCGAGCGGGCAGTGGGGAGGACTCGCGCACGCCACCTACGCGGCGGTGGGGACGACCGACCTTCTCGTGCTCGCCGGTGGCGGCATCCACGGCCACCCCGACGGTCCCATGGCCGGCGTGCAGAGCATGCGCGACGCATGGGCGTCCGCGGCGCGCGGCGAGAGCGCGGAGGACGCCTACGCCGCCTCCGATGCGCTCCGGCGCGCGACCGAGAGCTTCGGGCCGGTGCGTGTGTAGAGGTGGGCGTGTTTAGAGGTGGGCGTGTTTAGAGGTGGGCGTGTTTAGAGGTGGGCGTGTTTAGTGGTGGGCGTGTTTAAGGGTCTGCGTGTTTTTGAGGCGAGCGTGGCTAGAGGCGAGAATGCCTGACGAGGGTCCGTCGCCGGAGAGCGTGGCCGGCGCGCCCCGCGGGACGGCGCGCGTCGGCTTCTACGGCGACGACTTCACCGGCAGCGTCGATGCGCTGCTCCAATTCGCCCGCCGCGGGTGGACCGGACGCCTCTTCACCTCCGTCCCGACCGGCGCGGCACTGGCGGCCGCCGCCGCCGAAGTGGACGTCGTGGGAATCGCAGGGATCGCCCGGTCCCTTCCCACGGCCGGGATCGAGGACGAGCTGCGGCCGGCGCTGGAGGCCCTGCGAGATGCCGGCGCGCACGTCGTGCAGTACAAGGCATCGTCCACGGCCGACTCCTCCCCGACCATCGGCAGCCTCGGGCGGGTGGCCGAGATCGGTCGCGAGGTGATCGCCGAGCGACCGGTGCCGGTGCTCTTCGCCCAGCCGGACTTCGGGCGCTATACGGTCTTCGGCCACCACTTCGCGGCCGAAGACGGCATGATCTACCGCCTCGACCGGCAGCCCACGATGTCCACCCACCCGTCGACCCCGATGACCGACTCCGATCTGCGGGTGCACCTGAGCCGGCAGACGAGCCTGGAGGTCGGCGGCATCCCGCTCGTCGCCTACGACGAGAACCTCGCCGCCCGCCTCGCCGACGGCGACCCCCTCGTCGTGCTCGACGCGCTCACCGACGAGCACCTCGTCACCGTGGGGGCGGCGATCCAGCGGATGCCCGAACCGGTGTTCGCGATCGGCTCCGGAGGCCTCAGCCACGGGCTGGCGGCCGCCGATCCGCGCGACGCAGCCGCTCCCCCGGCATCCATCCCGGCCACGGGGCCCGTCCTGGCTGTGTCGGGGAGCCGCTCGCGCCAGACGCGACGGCAGGCGGATGCCGCGGTGGAGGCCGGCTGGACGGTGCGGCCCCTTCCTCTCGACGAGCAGGGCATCGCGGCGGCCATCCCGTCGGCCGTGACGACCCTGAGGTCCGGCCGCAGCGTCGTCTTCACCTCGGACGACGCCGACATGTCCGCCACGGCCACGCCCCTCGAGGCGATCGCCCGCGCGACGGCCTCCCTCGTCGACGCGGCGGCGGCCGCCGGGGTGACGCGCCGCGTGATCGTGTGCGGTGGCGACACCTCCAGCCGGGTCACGAGGCTCCTCGGCGTCCACTCTCTGTCGATCGCTGCCAACCCGTGGGGCAATGTGGTGCTGCTTCGAGCGCACGCGGAGGCGACCCACCTCGACGGCCTGGAACTGCTGCTCAAGGGAGGCCAGGTGGGGACGGTCACCCTCTTCGACGACGTGCGCGGCCTCGGCGCCTGAGCCTCCCCGGGCTCAGACCGAAGACAGCCGCACGCTCCACGTCGTTCGCTCCCGCGGCACGCGGTAGCGCTCGGGCAGCGCGGGGCCGACGGATGCCGAGCCGAGACCCTGCTGCCGGTGATCGATGTTCAGCCACACGCGGCCGGTGTCGACGAGCTCGTGCGGCTTGGCGGCGCGCTGCAGGTCGAACGACGTCCACCGCCGGGCGGTGAAGTCGAACTCCGGGCGCCCCTCGACCCGCAGATTCGGCACCCAAGACCCGGAGAGCTCCAGCCACCGCGTCTCGATGTGGTTGCCGTTCTCCTGCGGCACGGGGTAGTCGACCTGAAGCTCATCGATCGTGCGGTGGAAGACCCCGCGGCGTGACCCCTCGCAAGAGTCGACGTACGTCTCACCCGGACCCCGGCCCCACCATCGGGCGGCGTCGTAGCCGCCGGGGAGGGAGAAGAGCAGTCCCAGGCGGGGAACCCAGATGTCGCGGTGCATGTATGGGGTGTCCGCCCACGGGCCGACGAAGTCCACCGTCGTCTCGAGCACGACCCCGTCCCCGTCGGCGAGCCACAGCATCTGCCACTCCACTCCGTGGGGATGCGACGTCGGCGCGGTGCGCCCCGTCACACGCAGCCGGTCCGCCCCCGCCTCGACGGAGTCGGTGCGGTGCTGCAGGCGGTCAAGGCCGGTCTTGCGCCACACCGAGGCGATGTCGTTCAGGTCGCCCTGGCCGTGGTCGTTCTCGGTGGGCGCGCGGTGCAGATCGAGCCACGGACCGTCGAGCTCGAGGGCGCCGAGCCGCCGCATCCGGCCCGTCGTCGCGTCGAAGACCGCGGCGCCGATCGCGATGTCCGTACCGGCGGGCGCGCGGGCGGTCTCGCCCGGCGCCGAGACGGCGGATGCAGGGGCGGTGGATGCGGGGGCGGTGGATGCGGGGGAGGTGGATGCGCGCACGGGCTCGGCGACGGCCTGGCCCCACGCCACCACGTGCCCGGCCGGGGCCCAGGAGCCATCGGCGGCGAGCGCGGCCTCCACCGTGAGCACGGCGTGCGGTGAGGCGCTCAGGTCGAAGGGCAGTGGCACGGTGAGGCTCGCGCCCGCGGGCACGGGTTCCACCGCGAGCGTCCCTGACTCCGCGACGCGGCCGTCGAGCTCGACCGCCCACCGGAAGGCGAGGTCGGACGTGTCGGCGGAGTGACGCGCGTTGGCGATCTCCACCTCGGCCCCGACCCGGATCGAGATCGGCGCGTAGGCCTTGGCGAGCTCGACGAGGCCCGGCGTCGGCGTGCGGTCGCTGAACACCAGCCCGTGCAGGCTGAAGCGCCCGCCCCGCGGCTCGTACTCCACGTCGTCGCCGTGCATGATGAACGGCACGCCCTCGGCCGTGCGTGCCGAGAAGCCGTGGTCGATCCACTCCCACACGAAGCCACCGCAGAGGCGGGGGTGCGCGTCCATGATCGCCCAGTAGTCCTGCAGCGACCCTGGTCCGTTGCCCATCGCGTGCGCGTACTCGATGAGAAGGAAGGGCAGCCCCCGGCGTCGTGCCTCGTCGGTCTCGTCGATCCCCTCCGGTGCCGGCTCCTCGCCGCGACCGATCTGCTCGAGCAGCTCGAGCGAGGGATACATCAGCGAGTAGAAGTCCGAGTTGCGGTAGCTGGGGTCGCGCTCGTAGAGCACCGGCCGCGACGGGTCCCGCTCACGGGTCCAGCGTTCCAGCTCGGCGAAGGCCTCGCCCGTGCCGCTCTCGTTGCCGAGCGACCAGATCACGACGCTGGGGCGGTTCTTGTCCCGTTCGACGGTGCGCCGCATCCGGTCGAGGATCGCCTCACGCCAGGCAGGATCGTCCGGAGGGTTGGTGGCCCAGCCGTCATAGATGAACCCGTGCGTCTCGAGGTCGCACTCCACCACCACCCACAGCCCATACTCGTCGCAGAGCCGCAGGAACTCGGGATGCGGCGGGTAGTGGCTCGTTCTCACGGCGTCGATGTTCGCGCGCTTCATCAGCACGATGTCCTCGATCATCGTGGCGCGGCTCAGGGTGCGGCCGGTGTCGGGATGGTGCTCATGCCGGTTCACGCCGCGAAAGGTGAGCGGCCGTCCGTTCACCTCGAACACCCCGTCCCGGATCTCCACGCGGCGGAAGCCGATCGCGAGCTGCACCACCTCACCCGCCGAGGTGAGGGTCCCGCTGTAAAGCCGAGGCGCGTCGGCGCTCCAGGGCTCGACGGGCACGCGCGCCGTCTCCCCCGCCGGCATCCGGATGCCGAGCTCCGGCACCTCTACGATGGCCTCGGCCGTGGCATCCACCCGCAGCGCGCCCATGCCCGTCCGCGCGTCGAAGTCGGCGTGCACGAAGTGGTCGTCGATGGCGCCGGCGCGCCGCTCGATCAGCTCGACGTCGCGGAAGATCCCGGGGAGCCACCACATGTCCTGGTCTTCGAGGTAGGTGCCCGCCGACCAGCGGTGCACCCGCACGGCGAGCAGGTTCGGGCCTGGAACCACCGCCGCGTCGAACTCGAACGGGAGCCGGCTGCCCATCGACCACCCCAGCTCGACGCCGTTGAGCCACACCTTGGCACAAGAGTCGACGCCCTGGAACCGCAGCACCGCCGACTCCCAATCCGCCGGCACGTCGAAGACCAGGCGGTAGTCGCCGGTCGGGTTCTCGGTCGACACCCGGGGAGCGTCGAGCGGAATCGGATAGGCGGTGTTGGTGTACAGCGGACCCTCGGCCGTGCCCCGCATCGAGCGCGGCGGTCCGCCGGCGAGCGGGGTGAACTCCTCCAGCACCCAGTGCGACGGCACGGGCATCGCATCCCAGCCGGAATCGTCGAAGTCCTCCCCGACGAACTCCTCGCCCGAGCCCGCCGCGGTCGGCGAGAGCCGGAACCGCCACGATCCATTGAGACTCAGCACCCGCGCGTCGCTCACCGCCTCGGCACGTGGAGCCCGGCGTCCCCTCCCCGGTGCGGTGCTCTCCCAATATCCGGCCATGGATCAGCCGCCGGTGGACTCGCGCACCACGAGTTCCGGCCGGAAGAGCACCGCCCGCTCCTGGGCGCTCTCGCCGTCATCGGCGAGACCGAGTTCGCGCAGCAGCAGATCGACCGCGGTGTAGCCGATGAGCGACGCCGGCTGCCGAACGGAACTGAGCGGCACGACCGTGGCCGCCGCGAAGTCGATGTCGTCGTAGCCGATGAGCGCGATGTCGTCGGGAACGCGCAGGTCGCCGCTCATCACGAGGGCCTGCAGAAGGCCCACCGCGAGCAGGTCGTTCGCGGCGAAGATCGCATCCGGGCGATCGTGAGGGGCGCGGGAGACGATCCCCTCTCCGGCTCTCCGCCCCTCCAGCACGGTCAGCGCTGTCATCTCGATCACCTCGAGCGTCGCTCCGGGGGTCGCATCCACAGCCCGCCGCGCGCCGAGCAGCCGGTCGGCGACCTGGCGGATGGAGGGCGGGCCCCCGACGAACGCGATCCGCCGGCGCCCGATCGCCGTGAGGTGCGCTCCGGCGAGGTGCCCACCCTCGACGTCGTCGACCGCCACCGAGCAGAACGCGTCGTCCTCGGTGTGACGGTCGACGAGCACGACGGGCGTGCCTCCCGCCTGCAGCCGCTCGAGCCGCGTGATGTCTTCGGCCACGGGGGTGATCAGCACCCCGTTCACCCGCTGTTCCTGGAACAGGTCGAGATAGGAGCCCTCCCTCGAGGCGTTCTCATCGCTGTTGCCGAGCAGCACGGTCATGCCCTCTTCGGCGGCCCGGTCCTCGGCGCCACGGGCGACGTCGGTGAAGAACGGGTTGCGCACATCGAGCACGATCAGGCCGATGCTTCGGCTTCGACCCGCGCGCAGCTGCCGGGCGGCGTCGTTGCGGACGAAGCCCAGCTGCTCGATCGCGTGCAGCACGCGCTCCACCGTGGCGGGCGCGACCTTCGCCGGCCGATTGAGCACGTTCGAGACAGTGCCGACCGACACGGATGCCGCGGCCGCCACATCCCGCACACTCACTGCCACGCCCGCCCCGTTCTCCTCGCCTCGGACCGTGTTATCAGAAAGACTCAGCCGCCCGAGCGGCTCGCGGTCAACTCTGCCAGACGGTCGGCCACCCTCTCTCGGAGCGCCGGCCCGGCATCCCGGGACAGCGCCTCCTCGAGCCGTCGACCCTCCGCCCACGTCGTGTTCCTGCGGATGCGCTCCGCAGCCTCCGGCTTCTCCTCCGCGATCACGTCGAGCACCACGCGATATGCCTCAGGGTCATCGATGACCACCGAGAGGCTGGAATCGAGATCGACGACCGGCGGTGCGGGGGTGTCTCCCGCGTCGTCGATCTCCCAGCGATGCGTTCCCGAGCCGACCTCGTGCTCTTCGCCCTCGATCACCACTGTGGCGGTCGTGTTCGGCGGCACGACGGCCTCGATCACGATCCGACTCCCCTCGCGACGCCAGCCGGCCTCGGCCCGACCGTAGGGCGTGAGGTGCTCGGCCGAGGCGAAGTCGAATCCCGCGAGCGGTGTCGGCGCGATGCGCAGCTTCGCGTAGCCGGGCGCCGCCGGCGCCAGTCCTGCGACGACCCGGTGCAGCCAGTCGCCGATCGCACCCAGGGCGTAGTGGTTGAACGAGGTCATCTCGCCGGGGTTGATGGTGCCGTCGGGCAGCATCGAGTCCCACCGTTCCCAGATCGTCGTCGCGCCCATGGTCACGGGATAGAGCCACGAGGGGTTCTCGTTCTGGGTGAGCAGGCGGGTCGCGGCGTCGACGTGCCCGGTGCTGCTCAGGGCGTCCGCGATGATCGGCGTGCCGACGAAGCCCGTGCCGATGCGGTAGCCGCCCCGGCGCGTGAGTTCGGCGAGACGAGCACCGAGCGCGGGGAGTAGACCCTCCGGTGCGATGCCGAACACGATCGCCATCGCGTACGCGGTCTGCGCGTCCGAGACCATTCGTCCCGAGGGGGTCAGGTACTCGGCGAGGAACGCGGCCCGCACCTCCTCGGCGATGCGGCCGTAGCGCTCGGCGTCCTCGTCCCTGCCCAGCAGCTCCGCCGCGTGCGCGACGTTGCGGGTGGAGAGGAAGAGGTGAGCGCTGGCCACGATGTCGCCGTCGGTCTTGGCCTTCGCGGGCTGGTCCGGCGGCGCATCCGGGTCGAGCCAGTCGCCGAACTGGAAGCGTCCCTCCCACAGACGGCGATCGCCCGCGATCTCGAGCAGGGTGTCGACCCACGACGTCATGCTCGGATACTGGCGCTCGAGCGTCGCGACATCCCCGAATCTCTCGTTCAGCACCCACGGCACGACGGTCGCGGCGTCGCCCCACGCGGCCGCGGGCTTGGGCGCGCCCAGCACGTTGGGCACCACGAACGGCACGACCCCTCCGCCGGCCTCCTGCTCGATCGAAAGGTCGCGCAGCCACGTGTCGAGGAACCCCCGCACGTCGTAGAGGAAGCTCGCGGTCGGGGCGAAGACCTGGATGTCGCCCGTCCAGCCGAGGCGCTCGTCCCGCTGGGGGCAGTCCGTCGGGAGGTAGAGGAAGTTGCCCCGGAGCCCCCACACGATGTTCTCGTGCAGCTGCGAGACGAGCGGATGCGAGGTCTCGAACCAGCCGGTGCGCTCCATGTCGCTGTGCAGCACGACCGCTGTGACGTCGGCGGGATCGAACTCCCCCGGCCACCCGGAGATCTCCGCGTAGCGGAACCCGTGGAACGTGAACTCCGGCTCCCACTCCTCCGCGCCCCCGGTGCCCGCGAGCGTGTAGTGGTCGGTCGCCTCGGCGGCGCGCAGCGGACGGGTGCCCAGCTCGCCGTGCTCCAGGACCTCGGCGTGCCGAAGGGTCACGGTCGTTCCGGCGGGGCCCTGCACCCGGATGCGGAGCCGGCCGACCAGGTTCTGGCCGAAGTCGAGCACCGTCCTTCCCGCCGGGGTGGTGATCACCTCGCGCACCGGCAGCTCCTCGATCCGGCGCACGAAGGGCGACGTGCGCGGCTCCGGGGCGACGATGGTCTCCGCCGCGGCGGCCGCCGGCCACGCGGAGTCGTCGAATCCCACCTCGCTGAAACCGGGCTGGGCCGGGGAAGCGTCGGTGCTCTTGGCGCGAGCGCCGAAGGCGCCGACGCCGACGCGCGCGTCGAACGTCTCGCCCTGGTAAAGCCCGCTCGCCACGAGCGCGCCGGTGGAGGCCTTCCACGATGGGTCGGTGGCGACGAGCTGCGAGCGGCCGTCGGCGTACTCGATCAGCAGCTGCGCGGCGACCCGCGGCTGGGCGCCGTAGTGCGGGTGCGCATCGTCGCGGAAGCCGAAGTACTCCGTCGCCCAGGCGCCGGCGAGGCGGATGCCGAGGGCATTGCGCCCCTCGGTGACCGAGGCCGTGACATCCGTCGTCTCGTGGATGGTGCGCGCCTGGTACGGCGTCCAGCCGGGCTTCATCACCTGGTCATCGACGTCCGTGCCGTTCACGGCCGCCTGGTACACGCCGACCGCGGTGGCATACAGGGTCGCCCGGGCGACCTCGCCCTCGACCTCGAACGCGGTGCGCAGGTACGCGGGCTGCGCATGCTGGGAGGGGTCCGCGAGGCCGATCGCCTCCGCCGTCCATTCGCCCTCGCCGAGGAACCCGGCGAAGATGCGGCGGGGGGCGCTCCACTCGCCGCCGACGCCGTCGGCGCCGGTGACGCGGACGCGCAGCTCCGCCTCTTCGCGGGGTGCGAGCGGCGGAAACGGCCACGCGACCTGCACCGACTCCCGCCCGTCCACGGTGTGGTGCTGCACCGCGCTCGGGCGGGTCAGCTCCAGTTCCGCGGATGCCTGGATCCAGTCGGGTGCGTCGGTCTCGGTGACCCAGCCGAGGCGTGGGGCGGGCGAGGGAACGGTGTCGCTGCCGTATGGTGCGTCGGTGCTGACGCGGGAGACGACGGGGGTGGTCACGGGGATCTCCTTCAGGTGGTTCTCGTCGATCGGACCGGCGCTCACGCGACGGCCGGTGCGGTGACGGTGATGCGGTGGGTGCCGTGGTGCAGTTCGTCCGGCGCCGCGGCGCCGTTCACCGTGACGGTGGAGGACTCGGTGATAGGCAGGTCGAGCAGGGCACGGGCGCCGAACGGCACGGTCAGCGTCGCCTCGAACGCATCGCCGTCGAGGCGCCAGTCGATGGACAGCTCGCCGAGACCTGTCGCGATCGTCGCGGCGGCGCGGTCGAGCGCGCGCGCGGGTCGCGGAGCGACGTGGACCGTGCGATAGCCGGGGCTCTCGGCATCCGGTGCCAGCCCCGCGACCGTCCGGTAGACCCAGTCGATCATCGCCCCGTAGGCGTAGTGGTTGAACGAGAGCATACCGCCGCTCTCGCCGCCGCTGTTGCCGGCATCCATGTCGCCGCCGTGGATGGAGCCGTCGGGGAGGATGGCGTCCCACCGCTCCCAGACCGTGGTGGCACCGCGGTCGACCTGGTAGAGCCATGACGGCGCTTCGTGGCGCAGCACCATGCGGTACGCCTCGGCGACGTGGCCGTTGTTCGACAGCGCGAAGAGCACCAGCGGCGTGCCGAGGAAGCCGGTCGAGATGCGCCCATCCGACCTGGCGACGTTCGCGGCGAGGTCGTCCGCGATGCCGGCCCGGCGCTCCTCGGGTGCGAGGCGGAACTCGAGCGCGAGCGCGGCGCCGGTCTGGGTCGAGACGGCCTCCTCGCCCCACCGCTCCCAGGTCGCCGCTGCGACCGAATCGGCGAGGGCGTCGTACTGGGATGCCGCCTGGGCATCGCCCACGAGGCGCTCGGCGCGCGCGACCAGCCGTGCCGAGTGCACGTAGAACGCGTTCGCGACGTAGTCGCTCGATACCTTGGCCTCCCACGGGCGCGCGGCCGGGGCATCCGGGTCGAGCCAGTCGCCGTACTGGAACGGCTCCGTCGGCAGCACGATCCCGTCGCCCGCACGCCGGCGCAGGTGGCCCACCCACCGTCTCATGCTGTCGAGCTGCCGTTCGAGCACCTCCGTGCTGCCGTACGACTCGTATACCGCGAGCGGCACGATGGTCGCGGCATCCGCCCACCCGGCACGCCCCATGTTGTCGGTGGGCGTGCCGCCCATCAGCATGTCCTGGCGACGGATGATGTCGGGCACCACCGAGGGCACACCGCCCTCGTCGGTCTGATCGATCTCGAGGTCGCGCAGCCACGACATCCAGAACGCCTCGGTATCCAGCAGCGTGTTCGCGGTCGCCGCGAAGGCCTGTGCGTCGCCCGTCCACCCGAGGCGCTCGTCGCGCTGCGGGCAGTCGGTCGGCACGGAGACGAAGTTGTCGCGCTGGGACCACAGCACGTTCGAGTGGAACTGGTCCAGAGCCGCATCGGAGGAACGGAACGTGCTGCGCGGTTCGAGGTCGCTCGAGATGGCGATGGCCGTGGCCGAGACCACCTCCGCGTCGCCCACGACGTCGGCGTAGCGGAAGCCGTGGAAGGTGAACACCGGCTCGAGCACGTGCTCGCCGTCCGAGGCCAGGGTGTAGACGTCGGTGGCCTTCGCCTTCCGAAGCGCCGCGGTGTGCAGCTCCCCCGACGGCTCCAGCACCTCGGCGTGGCGGATGGTGACGACATCCCCCGCCGCGCCGCGCACCACGAGCCGCACCCATCCCGAGACGTTCTGCCCGGAATCCAGCAGCAGGCGGTCGTTCCGGCGTTCGATGCTCATCTCGCGTTCTGCGATGACGCGGACGGGCTCCGACGCGCGGGGCTCGAAGCGCGCCAGGTCGGTCTCGATGATTGATGCCGGAGCCCAGCCGCTGTCGTCGAAACCCGGCTCGTGCACGCCCACCGCGTCGAGGGACTGGTCGATGATCGCGCCGTCGTAGATTCCCGCCGACCGGACAGCACCGAAGCCCCCGCGCCACGACCCGTCCGACGCGATGATCTCGGTGGCGCCGTCGGGGCTTGTGAGCTCGAGCTGGGCGAGCACGCCGATGCGGTCGCCGTAGATGGCCGTCCTCCGCGCGAAGCCGAAGGGCCCCCGATACCAGCCGTCGCCGACCGCCGCGACGAGAACGTTGTCGCCGGCGCGGAGCAGGTCGGTCACATCGAGCGTGTCGACGAGCACCCGCTTCTGGTAGGAGGTCCATCCGGGAGTGAGCAGCGCATCCGAAACCCGCACGCCGTTGATCCAGGCGTCGACCAGCCCGAGCGCGCTGAGGCGCAGGCGCGCAGATCGCGGGGCCGTCTCGAGCCGGAACTCCCGACGCAGCAGGGGCACCGGGCCGGCGACCTCGCTCGGGATGCCGATGACGCGGGCGTCCAGCTCATCGCCCGGCACGCCCGCCTCGACGGTGAGGGGGGTACTCCACGCCGTCCAGCCCACCTGAGTTCGCACCCGCACGGCGTAGCGTCGCACCTCGCGGGCCGAGAACCCGCGGGCGTCGCGGATGCCGGTGGAGACCTCCCCCGCGATCGCGGGCTGCACGTCCCACTCGCCGTTTCCGCTCGAGACGGCCAGCTGGTATTCGAGCTGGCGGGCGTCGGCGTTCTCACTTCGCACCGCCCACGAGAGTCGGAGACCGGTCAGCGGGGTGCCGAGTAGACCCCGCCCGAACGAGGAGCGCAGTCCTGCGATGCGCGTCGCCTCGTCGGATTCGGCGGCGGGCGGGAGATCCGTCATGTTTCCGTGTCCTTTCGCGCCGGCATCCTCGCCGACAGGGTCTTCCATCCTGAAACGATTCAAGACCGATTGTCAACCCGGAGCGGGATGTCGGGGCACCTGGGGCATCCGGGTTACGAGATCGTTACCGCCAGGACCGGAATTGGTCGTTGACTCTCCCGGCCGGGCGTCGTACTCTCGTTCCAGTTGAACCGTTTCAACCATCCGCTGAGTGAAGTCGACAGCGGTGAGAACACAGCCAGACAGTCCTGGCTCTCAGCCCCGGGGCTGCTTTACAAGGAGGTAAAGATGAAGAGTTCTTCGACCCGGAGAACCATCGTGGCGGCAGCGGGCGTGTTCGCCCTCGCCCTCCCTCTCGCCGCGTGCAGCGGCGGCGACGGCGGCGGCGGCGGTGAGGGCGGCGCGAACGAGATCAGCTTCCTCACGCAGAACACCGGCACGAACGTCGCTGTCGCCGAAGCGCTGATCGAGGCGTTCGAGGCGGAGAACGACGACATCACCGTGCGGCTGGAGACCCAGCCCGCCGGCACCGAGGGCGACAACCTCATCAAGACGAAGCTCGCCACGGGCGAGATGGAAGACGTCTTCTACTACAACTCCGGTTCGCTGTTCCAGGCGATGAACCCCGATCAGAATCTGGTCCCGCTCGGGGACGAGGCGTGGGCCGGCGACCTCATCGACACCATGAAGCCGGTCGTCTCCACGGACAACGGCCTCTACGGCGCGCCCTTCGGGGCGACCCAGGCCGGGGCCGTGGTCTACAACAAGAAGGTCTACGCCGATCTCGGGCTCCAGGTTCCCACCACGTGGGATGAGTTCGCCGCGAACAACGAGGCCATCAAGGAAGCCGGCATCACCCCCGTCATCCAGACGTACGGCGACACCTGGACGAGCCAGCTGTTCGTGCTCGGCGACTTCGGCAACGTCCTCGCCCAGGACCCCGACTGGGCGGAGGAGTACACGGCGGGCAACCGCAAGTACGTCGACGAGCCGGCCCTCGCGGGCTTCGCGAACCAGCAGGCCGGATTCGAAGCGGGCTGGTGGAACGAGGACTTCGCCTCGGCGCTGTACGACGATGGGGCACGGATGGTCGCGACCGGCGAGGGTGCGCACTACCCGATCCTCACCGGCATCGTCTCGACGTTCCAGCAGAACTTCCCCGACGAGCTGGAGAACATCGGGGTCTTCCCGCTCCCGGCCCAGAATGCCGAGGACACGAAGCTGACCGTCTGGCTGCCCAACGCCGTCTACATCCCCAAGACGACCGAGGGCGACAAGCTCGAGGCCGCCAAGACCTTCGTCGCGTTCCTCAATTCTCCGGAAGGCTGCGAGATCCAGACCACGGTCATGGTGCCGAGCGGGCCGTTCGCGACGACCGCGTGCACACTGCCGGATGATGTCCCGGGCCTCCTGAAGGACATGCAGCCCTACTTCGACGAGGGCAACACCAACCCGGCCCTCGAGTTCCTCTCACCCATCAAGGGACCGAACCTCGAGAACATCACGGTCGAGGTCGGCTCCGGCATCCGGGAGGCGGAGGACGGCGCGGCGCTCTATGACGCCGACGTGGTGAAGCAGGCGCAGCAGCTCGGCCTCGAAGGCTGGTGATGGCTGATCGGCTGAGGACCGATACCCGGAACTGAGCCGAACGATCGATAGGGGTCGCGCCGCCCGCGGCGCGACCCCTCATCCAGAAGCAGGCACATCGATGGAGATGACATGACCACACTCGCAGCGCCGCCGAGCGCCCCCGCGAAAGCCACCCCCGCCAAGCGTCGCAGTATGAAGAGCCCGTATCCCCTCTGGTTCTACATCCCTTCGGGCGTCCTTTACGTGATGCTGTTCGCGGTCCCCACCTTCGCCTCGTTCTACTTCTCGCTCACCCGATGGACGCTGTTCGACGCCACCTTCATCGGGTTCGACAACTTCGTGACGTTCTTCACGGAGCCGATGATGTTCCAGAGCCTCATCAACACCTTCATCTACGGGTTCCTGACCTCCGGGCTCAAGGTGGTGCTGGGCCTCGCTCTCGCCGTGCTCCTGACGGGTGCCATCCTCGGCCGGGGCTACCTGCGCTCCACGATCTTCTTCCCCGTGCTGGTCTCCACGATCGGCATCGGCGTCACCTTCAAGGTGCTGATGGACCCGTTCGACGGACTCATCAACAAGTCGCTCGCAGTCTTCGGCATCGACGGCCCGAACTGGCTCACCGACCCCGCGCTCGCGCTCTACTCCGTCGCCCTCGTCGACGTGTGGAAGGGCGTGGGGATCGCCACCCTCATCTACATCGCCGGCATCGTCGCCATCCCGCAGGAGTACTACGAGGCGGCGAAGGTCGACGGCGCCGGGTCGTGGAAGAACTTCTGGCACATCACGCTGCCGCTCGTCCGGCCCGCCACGGCCACGGTCATCCTGCTCTCGCTCATCGGCGGTCTCCGCTACTTCGAGCTCATCTGGGCCATGACCCGCGGTGGTCCCGGCTTTTCGAGCGACGTCGTCGCCTCGGTGATCTACAAGCAGTACCAGGCCGGCTTCTATGGCCTGTCGACGGCGGGGAACGTCATCCTCTTCCTCGTGGTGACAGCGATCGTCCTCCCGATCCAGTACCTCCTCACCCGTCGGCAGGTGGAATCATGACGCTCACACGCACGATCACCACCGCCGACTCGCACGGGCGCACTCCGCGCGCGGATCGCCGGCCTCTGACGCTCCAGCGATTCCTGAGGAAGTACCTCCTCGGCATCATCGCGATCCTGGTGTCGATCGTCGTCTTCATCGTGCCGTTCGCGTTCATCTTCCTCACCGCGGCGAAGAACCCGGCCGAAGCGGCGCTGTTCGAGTTCTCCCTCCCCCAGCAGGGCTGGATGCTCTGGGAGAACCTCGTCACCGTGCTGGAGACCCGCGACTACATCCTCGTCCGCGCGTTCGTCAACAGCACGATCCTGACCATCGTCAGCGTCATTCTCATGGTCGTGTTCGCGGCCATGGTCGGCTACGTGCTCCAGCGCCGGAAGTCGCGCTGGAATCACCTGATCAACTTCTTCGTCCTCGCCGGACTCATCGTCCCCCCGGCCGTCGTGCCCACCATCTGGGTCATGCAGGGCCTCGGCATCTTCAAGACGCTGCCCGGCATGATCCTGATCGAGGCGACCTTCGGGCTCTCGTTCTGCATCCTGCTGTTCCGGGCGTTCGTCTCGACGATCCCCCGCGAGCTCGACGAAGCGGCGATCATCGACGGAGCCGGCCCCATGCGACTCTTCTTCCGGGTGGTGCTGCCGCTGCTCAAGCCGGTGGTCGTCACCGTCATCGTGGTGCAGGCGGTTGCGGTCTTCAACGACTTCACCGGACCGCTGTACTTCCTCCCGGGTGATGCGAACGCCACGGTCCAGCTCACGCTGTACAACTTCTCGAGTCAGAACCTCAGCCAATGGAACCTGCTGTTCATGGACATCCTGCTCATCACGATTCCGCCGCTCATCCTCTACATCTTCTTCAACCGCCAGATCGTCGCGGGCATGACCAGCGGTGCCGTCAAGGGGTGAGGCGTGCCGCAGATGCTTCCGGCATCCCGTGCAGGTCATCGCACGGGATGCCGGAGACCAGCCGTTGCCGGCTCAGTAGTACTCGGCCGGCACGCCGCCGCGCAGCCAGGCGAGCTCGTTGTCGCGGATGAAGGTCGACAGCGTGCGGTCCGCGTCGAGTCGGTCGCCGAGCCACTCTTCGACGAGGCGCATCAGGCGCTCGCCGGTGTCGAGACCGGGGCGCGCCACCACGTCGTCCCAGGCCTCGAGGAACCCCTCCGGCGTGGGGACGCCGCGAAGCGTCCGACTGACGTACTTCGGTCCCTGCAGAAGCGTGCGGTCGGCGGCGAAGGCGGCTCTCGCGGCGGCGAGCGCGAGGTGCAGAGCGGCGTGGCGGAGCAGGAACTCGTCGCCGCGCTCCGCCGCCTGCCGCAGGAAGTAGCCGCCGTGCAGGCGGACCTGCGCGAGGTGCGAGCGCACCCGCTCCTCCCACTCGCCGTCGGGCAGACGCGTGATGCGGCCGATCAGGTCGTCGAGGTCGGGGGCGTCGACGCTCGATTCGTCGACGCTCGATCCGTCGACGCTCGATCCGTCGACGCTCGATTCGTCCACACGCGAAGCGTCCCTCCTCGCGTAGGCGACGCGGGCGCCGGCGAACGAGGCGCGGGTCGGGTCGTCGCCGTGCTCGGCGGCGGCCGCGAGGTAGCCCGGGCTGGAGAGTTTGATGTCGATGTAGGAGCCCGGGTAGTCCGCGTCGCGGCGTTCGATCCACGCGAGGCGGTTCTCGGCGGATGCCGCGGTGAAGCTCGCGTCGTCGACGACGAGGTAGACATCCACATCGCTCTCCGCCCGCTCGTCGCGGCGGGCCACCGAGCCGACCACGATCACGGCGAGCGTCGCCGGATGCTCTCTCACGGTGTCGATGTAGGCCGCCAGCGCGCGCTCCTGCTGCTCCATGGGCACTCCCCTTCGAGTACTGGGCCGATGCGGCCGCACTTACACCCTACGGTGAAACGTTACAATCCCCGACCCGCTTGTGAGGGATCCGGCTTGCCGGAAGGTCTCATGTGGCCTATCCTTGAAACGATTCATTTCCCCAGCGCCCCACCCCGAATCCCCAAGGAGCCCTCTCGATGACGAGCGAGAAAGCGCCCGAGCGCGTGTGCTTCGAACTGCGGGTGAAGCCGGAGCTGCTCGATGAGTACATCCGACGGCACACTCCGGTGCGGCCCGACATGCTGGCCGAGATCGCCGCCGCCGGACGACGCAACTACTCCCTCTTCCTCGGCGAGGGCGGCCGGCTCGTCGGCTACTACGAGACCGATGACGACGTCGCCGCGCAGGCCTACCTCGCGGCGTCGCCCCTCGCCGCGCGCTGGGAGGCCGAGATGGCCCCGTTCTTCGTGGGCCTGGACGGCCGCCCCGACCAGGCGGCGACCCCGCTCACCCCCATCTTCCAGCTCGAAGACCAGCTCGCCGCAGCCGGAGACCCGCTCGCACCGCGTGAGCGCCGGCGAGACGACGACGCACCGACATCCACAGAAAGCGACGCACCGTGACCAGCCTTCCCGCACAGATCCTCCCCGCCCTCGAGGGCCAGGGCATCGAGCTCCCGTCGTGGGCGTTCGGCAACTCAGGCACCCGATTCAAGGTCTTCACGACACCGGGCACTCCTCGCGATCCGTTCGAGAAGATCGCGGATGCCGCTGAGGTGAACCGGGTCACGGCCCTCGCGCCGAGTGTCGCGCTGCACATCCCGTGGGACAAGGTGGACGACTACTCCGCGCTGCGCCGCCACGCCGAGGACCTCGGCGTAGCGCTCGGCACGATCAACTCCAACACCTTCCAGGACGACGACTACAAGTTCGGCGCCCTCACGCACGAAGACTCGGCCGTGCGCCGCAAGGCGATCGACCACCACCTCGAGTGCATCGACATCATGGACGCCACCGGGTCGCGCGACCTCAAGATCTGGCTCGCCGAGGGTTCCAATTACCCCGGCCAGGCCGACCTGCGCGGCCGCCAGGACCGCCTGCAGGAGTCGCTGCAGGAGATCTACGCCCGCCTGAGCGGTGAGCAGCGCCTCGTGCTCGAGTACAAGTTCTTCGAGCCGTCGTTCTACCACACCGACGTTCCCGACTGGGGGACGTCCTACGTGCAGGTGGCCGCCCTCGGCGAGCGCGCGATGGTCTGCCTCGACACCGGACACCACGCACCCGGCACCAACATCGAGTTCATCGTCATGCAGCTGCTGCGCCTCGGCAAGCTCGGCTCGTTCGACTTCAACTCCCGCTTCTACGCCGACGATGACCTCATCGTGGGCGCCGCGGACCCGTTCCAGCTGTTCCGCATCCTCTTCGAGGTGATCCGCGGCGGAGGCCTGAACAACCCCGACGTGGCGTTCATGCTCGACCAGTGCCACAACGTCGAGAAGAAGATCCCCGGCCAGATCCGCTCGGTGCTCAATGTGCAGGAGATGACCGCGCGCGCCCTGCTCGTGGACGAGGAGGCGCTTCGCGCCGCCCAGGTGTCCGGCGACGTCCTCGCCGCCAACGCCGTGCTGATGGACGCGTTCTACACCGACGTGCGCCCCGGCCTCGCCGAATGGCGCGAGTCCCGCGGACTTCCGGCCGACCCGATGGCCGCGTTCGCGGCATCCGGCTACCAGGAGAAGATCGAGGCCGACCGCGTCGGCGGCGTCCAGGCCGGCTGGGGAGCGTAGCGACGATGAGCGAACCGTATGCCGCGGCCGAGGGCCTGGTGCGGGTCTATCCCGGGCGCACTCCCCTCGGCGCCGGCCTGGTCTGGGCGCACGGCGGCGGCTTCGCCGGCGGCGCGCTGGACATGCCCGAGGCGGACGCGGTGGCGCACGCCCTCACCGCACGCGGGATCACGGTCGTCTCGGTCGACTACCGCCTCGCGGGGGACGGATGCCGCTACCCGGCGCCGTCGGATGACGTGCTGGCCGCCTGGTCCTGGACCGTGCAGAACGCCGCTCGCCTGCGCATCGATATCGCGCGCCTCGCCATCGGCGGCGCAAGCGCCGGGGCGAACCTCGTGACCGGCGCGGTCCTTCGCCTGCTCGACGACGAAAGCCGGGCGGGCGAGAGCCGCGAGCTTCCCGCTGCCGTGGTGCTGGCCTACCCCACCCTGCACGCCGTGCAGCCCCCGACCCCGCCGGCGCTGCGCGCCGCGCTCGATGCCCGGCCGGATGCCGACCGCTTCGGCCCGGACAGCGTGCGGGAGATGTACGAGAACTTCGTCGGTCACCCTCTGCCGCGCGGCGACGAGGCACCGCTGCCCGCCGTGCCCGGCCTGGCCACGGCATCCGATCTGGCCGGCTTCCCGCCCACGTTCATGATCAATGGCGACGTCGACGAGCTTCGCGTCTCGGGCGAGGCCTTCGCCGCTTCGCTCGCCGAGGCGGGCGTCGACGTGGAGGTGCTCACCGAGGCAGGCACCGAGCACGGCCACCTGAACCGCCCGCAGGAGCCTGGCTTCGAGGCATCCATCGACCGCATCGCGGGGCGGCTCGCTGCACTCGCGACATCCACCCCCGCGTCCACACCCACCCCTGCGTCCACACCCACCCCCGTGTCCGCGCCCACCCCCGTGTCCGCACTCGGAGCAGGCGCACCACTCACCGAAGGATCCCTCTCATGACCACCCAGGCCGTCACCGACCTGATCGCGCGGTCCAACCGCCTCGGCGCCGATCCCCAGAACACGAACTACGCCGGCGGCAACACGTCGGCGAAGGGCTCGGAGACCGACCCCGTCACGGGCGAACCCGTCGAGCTGATGTGGGTGAAGGGCTCCGGCGGAGACCTCGGAACCCTCACCGAGTCGGGGCTCGCCGTGCTGCGTCTGGATCGCCTGCGCGCGCTCGTGGATGTGTACCCTGGCGTCGACCGCGAAGACGAGATGGTCGCGGCCTTCGACTACTGCCTGCACGGCAAGGGCGGCGCCGCGCCGTCGATCGACACCGCCATGCACGGCCTGGTCGACGCGGCGCACGTCGATCACCTGCACCCCGACTCCGGCATCGCGTTCGCGACCGCCAAGGACGGTGCGAAGCTGACCAAGAAGGCGTTCGGCGGCAAGGTCGTGTGGGTACCGTGGCGGCGCCCCGGCTTCCAGCTGGGCCTGGACATCGCCGCGATCAAGGCGAAGAACCCGGAGGCGATCGGCTGCATCCTCGGCGGCCACGGCATCACCGCGTGGGGCGCGACGAGCGAAGAGGCCGAGACCAACTCGCTCTGGATCATCGAGACCGCGCAGGCCTACCTCGACGCGAACGGCAAGAAGGAGCCCTTCGGCAAGGAGCGCAAGAAGTTCACGCCGCTGCCCGACGACGAGCGCCGCGCGAAGGCCGCCGCGCTGGCCCCCACGATCCGCGGCATCGCGTCGCACGACAAGCCCATGGTCGGCCACTACAACGACGACCCGCGGGTGCTCGAGTTCCTGGCTTCGGCGAATGCTCCGAAGCTGGCGGCGCTCGGCACGAGCTGTCCCGACCACTTCCTGCGCACGAAGGTCAAGCCGATGCTGCTCGACCTGCCGTCCGATGCGAGCGTCGAGAAGTCGATCGAACGCCTCGCCGAGCTGCACGAGGCGTACCGGGCCGACTACACGGCGTATTACGAGAAGCATGCTTCGACAGGCTCAGCAACCGAGCCGGATTCGCCCGCGATCCGGGGCGCCGACCCGCTGATCGTGCTCGTGCCGGGTGTCGGCATGTTCAGCTTCGGCGCCAACAAGCAGACCGCCCGAGTCGCCGGAGAGTTCTACCTCAACGCGATCAACGTCATGCGTGGCGCCGAGTCGATCTCGACGTACACGCCGATCAGCGACGCCGAGAAATTCCGCATCGAGTACTGGGCGCTCGAAGAGGCGAAGCTGCAGCGGATGCCGAAACCGAAGACCCACGCCGGGCGCATCGCGCTCGTCACCGGCGCGGCATCCGGCATCGGCAAGGCCATCGCGACCCGGCTCGCCGCGGAAGGCGCGTGCGTCGTCGTCGCCGACCTCGACCTCGAGAAGGCGCAGGCCGCGGCCGCGGAGCTCGGCGGCACGGATGTCGCGATCGGCATCGCCGCGAACGTGGCGGATGCCGCGGCGGTGCAGCGCGCGATCGACGACGCGGTGCTCGCCTTCGGCGGGCTCGACCTCGTCGTCAACAACGCCGGGCTCTCGCTGTCCAAGCCCCTGCTGGAGACCACGGAGGCCGACTGGGACCTGCAGCACGACGTCATGGCCAAGGGCTCGTTCCTCGTGTCCAAGGCGGCGGCCCGGGCCCTGATCGACCAGAAGCTCGGCGGCGACATCGTCTACATCTCGTCGAAGAACTCGGTCTTCGCAGGCCCGAACAACATCGCCTACTCGGCGACCAAGGCCGACCAGGCGCACCAGGTGCGGCTGCTGGCCGTCGAGCTCGGCGAGCACGGCGTGCGGGTCAACGGCATCAACCCGGACGGGGTCGTTCGCGGCTCGGGCATCTTCGCCTCCGGCTGGGGTGCGAACCGCGCCAAGACCTACGGGGTCGACGAGCAGGACCTCGGCAAGTTCTACGCGCAGCGCACGATCCTCAAGCGCGAGGTCCTGCCCGAGAGCGTCGCCAACGCCGTGATCGCCCTCACCGGCCCTGAGCTCCAGCTCACCACCGGGCTGCACATCCCGGTCGACTCGGGCGTCGCGGCCGCCTTCCTGCGATGAGCGGGGTCGAGGGGACGCCCCCCGAGCCGGCTCGAACCCCTGACCCTGCCGAAAGGACGCAATCCGCGGCCCCGGGACCCCTCGTGGCAGCACTTCGCGTCCCTTCGCGCACCTCCTCCCGCCGCGCTGCCGAAAGGACGCAATCCGCGGATTCGGGGGGTCGCCAGGCAGCAGTTTGCGTCCCTTCGCGCTCGGTGTCGGCGGGAGCCCGGGGATGAGCGACGGGCTGGGCGGACAGGGCGGGCGAGGCGGGCGCGGCGGGCGCGTCGCCG
This sequence comes from Microbacterium sp. DT81.1, assembly GCF_049844955.1. NCBI lineage: Bacteria > Bacillati > Actinomycetota > Actinomycetes > Micrococcales > Microbacteriaceae > Microbacterium > Microbacterium sp. DT81.1. The sequence continues at coordinate 15,723 of NZ_JBNCMA010000011.1, read as the reverse complement.
CGATCGACCTGGGCGCGACGAGCGGCCGGGTGATCGTGGGACGGGTCGGGCCCGGGATCCTCGAGACCGAGACGGTCGCGCGCTTTCCGAATGATCCGGTGCGGACGATCGACGGGCTGCACTGGAACATCCTGGGCCTGTACGGCGCGGCATCCGCGGGTCTCGCCGAGGCCTTCCGCCGCTACGACGACATCGGCAGCATCGGCATTGACTCGTGGGCCGTCGACTACGGACTGCTCCGCCGCGGCCAGCTGCTCGGCGTGCCCTTCCACTACCGCGACGACCGGAACGAGGCGGGCGTGCGGGCGGTGCACCGGCGGATGCCGCACACCGACCTGTACGCGCGCAACGGGCTGCAGTTCCTGCCGTTCAACACGATCTACCAGCTCGCGGCCGAGGCGGCGGGGCCGCTGCTTGAGGTCTCGGACACGATGCTGCTCGTGCCCGATCTGCTCGCATACTGGCTCACCGGTGAGGCCCGCTTCGAGCGCACGAACGCCTCGACGACGGGTCTGATCGATGTCCGGACGGGCGAGGTGTCGCCCGAGCTCGTTGCGCTCACCGGCGCGGACGCCGGCATCCTGCCGACCCTCATCTCGCCGGGCGAGAGCTTCGGCACCCTGCTCGGCGACGTGCGCGGAGGACTCGGCGCGCCCGCGCACGTGCAGGTCACCGCTGTCGGCTCGCACGACACCGCATCGGCGGTCTTCGCCGTACCGATGGATCCGGCGCGCGCCGCCTACATCTCGTGCGGCACGTGGGGCCTCGTCGGACTCGAGCTGAACGACCCCGTCACGACCGAGGCCGCGCGCGAGGCCAACTTCACGAACGAGGGCGGCGTCGGCGGCACCGTTCGCTTCCTGCACAACGTGATGGGTCTGTGGCTGCTGAGCGAATCGATCCGGCACTGGGAGCGCGAGGGCGAGCGCATCGACCTGCCGACGCTGCTGCAGGCCGCCGGCGAGCTGCGCGACGAGGTCGCCGTATTCGACGCCGACGACCCGGCGTTCCTGGCACCGGGCGAGATGCCCGACCGCATCGCCGAGCACTGCCGGGCGCATGGGCTGCCGGTGCCGCGCACCCGCGTCGAGTTCGCGCGGAGCATCATCGAGAGCCTCGCGGACACCTTCGCGAGGTCGGTGCGCACGGCCGCCCAGCTCGCGGACCGCACGGTCGAGGTGGTGCACATCGTCGGCGGCGGATCGCTCAACACCCTGCTCTGCCAGCGCACCGCCGACCACCTCGGCCTGCCGGTGCTGGCGGGTCCGGTCGAGGCCACCGCGATCGGCAACCTGCTCGTGCAGGCCCGGGCGCAACACCTCATCGAAGGCAACGCAGCCGAGCTCCGGGACCTCGTGGCCACGGTGCATCCGCCGACCAGGTACGAGCCGCGCGGCTGAGCGACGCTGTCCGGGCGCGCCGGCGCACGCGCGCGCAGGAGTTCTCGCCGGATCAGGAGGATTCAGCCGAAATCGCCCTGCTCCCGCGACATCTCCTGCGCCCGCGACGTGCGGCGCTGACCCCCGGGCTCGCGGCTCGGCCGGCCGCCAGTACACGGGCGCAGGCGGAATGCGCTGGATCAGTACCATTCGGCCGGAGTCGTCCTGATTCCGCCCTCAAGTCCTGAAACCGTGCGACCGATGGCTCCCGCTCCCCGGCGACCGCCTCTGGACGCGGCCGACGCTGGGCTCCACACTGGACCCGTGAAGGAGTTGCGCGCCTGGGCGCTATGGGTAGCCGTCGCCGCGATCGTGCTCGCGCTGCTCGTGTGCATAGGCTCGGGGTTCATCATCTCGCCGCCGCCGTTCGAGGAACGGATCCAGTCACTCCGAGATGACCCGTCGTCGGTGCCCCAAGGCGTCGATCCGACGGATCTGGCGGACCTTGACTCGGGAGATTTCGGCGAGGACGTCGGGGATCCGCCTGGTCTGGCGATTCCCTACCTCGCCCTGCCGAACGGGCTTCTCCTGGTCATCGTCGGGTTGATGGCGCTGCCGTTGCTGATAGGCAATCGGATGATCCCGCTGATAGGCGGGATCCTGAGCGTGCTCGGCGGGCTCGTCGCCGTCATCGCCGGCATCGTCATGGCGATCATCGCCTTCGTCGCCCTGACGATCATGGTGTCGCTGTTCCTCGCCGCGCCGTTCGGCACCCTGGCCTATCTCGCGATCTTCGGGTTCTTCGACACCGGAGCATCCGCGGTGATGCTGGGCCTGATCATCTTCTTCCAGCTGGCGGCCATCGTCTTCCTAATCGTGGCGCAGCAGAGCATGCTGGGCAACAAACGCCTCGTGTTCTGGTTGCTGCTGACGGTGCTCCTGACCTTCCTGACGATGATCCTGCACTCGATCGTGCCGGTCATCCTGGTCAGCATCACGGATGCTCTCGGGGCGATCATCATCGCCATCGTCGGCGCGATCTGGGGGCTGCTCATGCTCATCGGCGGCATCATCTCGCTGATCAAGCAGCTGAATCTCGGGCGCCAGGGCGGCGGCCCGCTCAGAGAGCGCGAGGCTTCGAACCCCCTGACGTCGCGAAACCCGACGCCGACGAGCGGGTCGGGTTAACCCTCCTCGACGAGCCGCACGGTGCACCCCCCTGGGGAGTCGCACGTCAGCAGGAGCGTCGTCTCCGCGTCGTAGATCCGGATCGGGGTCGGCTCCGGGTCCAGGCACGACAGAGCGTTCTGGTCGACCACCCGATCCGGGTAGTCGCGGCCCCTGGTCTCGACACCCACGTTGCCGGGACCGGGATTGCAGAGGATGATCTGCGAGGGCGCCTCGAGCTCGATCGCGCATCCGGTCGGAGGAACGGAGAATCCCGGGATGTCCTCGTCGGCGCACTCCTTGCCGGCAATGTCCTCGAACACGACCGTCGGGCGGGGGATGAGCCAACCCAGCCCGCCCTCCACCCCGTTCCGGGCCTCGTCGGGGTCGCCCTGAGGACGAAGGCCTCCGTAGAAGAGCACGAGCACCACCGCGACCGCGATGGCGACGAGCACGATGATCATCACCTTCACGTCGGACGCTCCTCAGGCGCCGCGGAAGGCGCCCGGGAAGGCTCGGGCGCCGTGGGCTCCGGCACGGCGACCGGAACAGGGGCGGGTGTGACCACCACGACGGGCGGGGGCGGCGGTTCCGTGACTCCTGTGAGGACCGGCGCCGGCTCGCTGCCGGGGAATGACGGCTCGGGCGGTGCCGCGGGGCCGCGGACAGGGAGGGTGGGCGGCGCGACGGGTTCCTCCGGCTCCGCCGCCGAAGCGACCGATCCGTTCTCGAAGACCACTTCGGCGGTCACATGCGCCGGCTTCTCCTGCTGGACGATGCGCTTGACGAGCACCTGGTGGACGGCCGCCTCCTTCGGAAGGGTGATGACCACATGGAACGGACGTATTCGACCGGCGGCATCCGTCACTTCTTCGTCGATCCGGACGCCACTCACGCCGGTCGCCAACTCGAGGGCTTCCCGTAAGCCCTGGGCGGTTCCGCGAAGGCGGGACAGGTGGGCGGCGGCCGCGACGACCTGACGCAGCCGCCCGACCCCCGAGTCGAAACCTTCGGACGTCTCATCGAGCCATCGGGCCAGGTCGACCCATCGCGCCAGGAACGGCACGAAGCGGTCGGGGGTGCGCTGAGGATCGAAATAGTCGGGAAGCTGCGCCAGCACCTCCTCGACGGGGTCCTGCAGCTGCGCCATCACATCGAGCAGCGTGGCGATCGGCGTCCCCGCCACGATGGTGCGCTGGTAGATCTCCGGGAGGAGCTTCGCGATCCGCTCAGCCTGCATCGTCGTCCTCGATTTCAGCCTGCATCGTCGTACTCGACCGTGATCTCGTGGGCGCCCGGAGCGAACAGCCAGTTCGGCGGAAGCGAGACCTCGTCGCCGAAAGCCGAGGGCGATGCGAGGCGCCACGTTCGTCCGTCGGCACTGCGGAACACTCCGTCGGGACCGCCGCACAGGGCGAGCGGGGGACGAGCGTCGTTCGCTGCGATGGTGAAGAGCGCCTGGAAGGTGCCGTCCTGGCGGAGCGGCAGCCCGCAGTCGCGAGTAGGGGTCCGCCAGCTGCCGCCGTCCTGCCGGGGGTTGGCCACCGCGATGCCGGCACGCTCGGTCGCGGCCAGGACTGTCTCGCCGATGAACGCGATGTCGCGGCAACTTCCGCCGGTCCACTTCGCGCCGGCGGGCGTCCACCCCTTGGCGTCGAGCTGCACTCCGAGCACCTCGACGCGTGACACGCCCGCCCCCTCTTCCTGGCCCGTCGCATACGCCCCCGCGTAGAGGTAGCGCCGGTTCGCGATCTCGAGCGTGCGGAGCACGCGGGTGTCCTGGTTCTTCAGACCGGTGTTCAGGAACGTCCCCGGGCGTCCCTCCGCGAAGGACACGAACACGCCCTTGAGCTCTTGGGCAGCCGCAGCGACGCAGAGGGCACCGGACGGATCGACGGAGGTCGTGACGGCGTAGAAGCCCAGGGCGGCATCTTCCGCCACGACCAGGATGCGGTCGCCGACCGCCTCGCCCTGCAGCGGCTGACGGAAGAGGCCGGCGTCCGTCGCGAGGAAAGCGTGGGGCTCGCCGTCGATGAGCGCGAGCGCGACGTCCTCGACGTGCGAGTCGAACTCGCGGATGCGTGCCCACGTCTCGCCGTAATCCATCGACACGTGCACGGCACTTGACTCGGTCTCGCCCACCCGAGCGGCCGCCACGACGCAACCAGGCGCTTCGCGCAAGACCGCCAGGCGTTCCACCGTCTCGCGCTCGAACCGGGAGACGGCCACCCACCCCGTCGAGTCATCGACAGTTCGGAAGACCTGCTCGCCGCTCGCCGAGAACCACGTCTTCCGCTGATTGGGGTCGCGGACGAGGGAGGGGACGATCCCCGGTACATCCTCGACGATGAGGGTGACATCCGACACGTAGCGCACACCGCGCTCGCTCTGCAGCACGTCGTAGACCTTCGCCACCCTCAGGTGCTCGCCGAACGGCCAGCCGGTCTCGGTGCCGACCGGCACGGGTGAGAGCACCCGGTCGAGTCGGTCGCGAAGCCGGCGCTCGATCGCGGTGCGGTCCTCTGCACGGTGCACCACGACCGACGCGCGCACGAGGGTGCGCTTGAACCCCGCCCACGAGACCCGCACGCGTGTCCCGATCGGCTGCCGGGATCGGAGAGCCTCGGCCAGGCGATCGAGGACGTCCGGGCTCATCGCCGCCGCGAGCGCGTCCCCGCTCACGCCCGTGTCTCCCGCGCCGGCGGGAACCACGTAGACCTGGACCTCGCCCGGAGGCGCCCCCACCCACGCATCCGCACGCGTCACGGCGCGCGCCCGCGAGACGCCGCCGCTCGCGGCCACCGCGAACTGCTCGTAGTCACGTGCGGTGACGACGCGGTCGAGAGTGTGGATCGACTGCGGGCCGCGGATCATGGCGTTCTCGAGGGTCTCGCGGTCGCGGCCGCCCGTTGCAGCGCCGGGGTTCGTGACGGTGACTCCAGGTACGGCGTCCTTCAACGTCGTCAGGGTGCCGGCCGCGACATTGCCGTTCGCTCCTCCGCCGTGGCGATACCACACCGCGATGCGGCGACCCGGTCCCGGAACCTCGGCGAGCGCGATGGGCTGCGCGGTCAGGCGCCTGGTGGCGGCCTCCGTCGCCGGGCCGCCGACTGCGGTGTCCGCGATCTGGGCCGCAGGTGCGAACATGATCACACCCTCCGCCCGGTCGACGGTATAGAGGTGTGCCTCGCCTTCGGGGCCCGGAGGGGCGCCGAAGTGCTCGACCTCCGTCCAGATCCGGTAGGTCACCCCCTCCGACAGACGGGCGGGCTCGCGGTTCTGCAGTTCGCCCGGTTCCGCCTGCACTCCGACGATGAGGTCGAAGACATCGCCCGTCGGCAGCGAGATGGGGGGATGCGCGACCCGGACGAGCTGGCCGGGCTTACCGGTACCGCTTCCCAGGTGCTCGCCGTCGACCACCTCGCCTGCGTAGGCGCGCACCGTGGCGCTCTGCTCGCCGACGGCGATGCGGGCATCGGCGGCCGTCGAGAACACCGGCGAGCCGGCATCCGATCTCACCGTCGCGACGCGGCTTCCGCGCGGCACGACCACCTCCGCCGTCGCGGGCGCCGACAGCGAGAAGACGAGATCGACCGATGCCGCGGCGGGCGGAAGGACGCGCACCCCGATCAGTTCCAGGAACTGCACGAACGCCTTCTCGGGTATCCGGTTGACCCGGTAGAGGAGCGTGTCCGTGAGGTACGCGAACACCTCCAGAAGGGTCACCCCGGGGTCACCCGGCGAAAGGTCCGTCCACTCCGGACTGCGCGCGGCGATGAGAGCCTTTGCATCAGCCACGAGCCGGTCGAAATCGCGGTCGTCCAGGTTGGGGATCGGAAGCGGCATGTTCAGAAACCTCCCTGCAAGGGCACATCGGCGACGAGCCGGTCGGCCGGCCCTCCGATACGCGGACGGTAATCGAGCGTCACCTGCAGACGTTCGGGAGCATCGGGGACGGGGCCCGCATCGACGCCGAGGATGACGACGCGTGGTTCGAAACGTTCGACGGCTCGTCGGACGGTGTGCTTGGCGAGACCCGCCGTGGTGTCATCGTTCGGCGAGAAGAGCAGCGCGGCGAGGTCGCAGCCGTAGTCGGGTCGCATGATCCTCTCGCCCGGCCGCGTCGACAGCAGCAGAATGAGCGCCTGGCGGATCGCCTCGGCGTCGCGGACCAGTTCGACGCGCCCGTTCGGGCCGACCGACAGCCCCGGCAGGGCATCGTCGAGGTCGGGATGCCCGAACCGCCACGCCGTCCACACGGGCGGCGTTCGTCTGGTGGGGACCTGGATCGTCATGGCGCCTCCGTCACGAGCGTCTGTCCCGGGTGCTGCACCCGGTACTGCACCTGTCCCTGCGGGGTGCCGTCGGTCAGCCCGGCAAGGTCTGCACGGACGATCGGCTTGCCCGCGATCGTCACGTATCCCGAGTGGCCGCGCTGAACGTTCACAGTCACTGTGCACGGCTTGATCCCGACGCTGAGGTTGGGGCATCCCCCGATGGAGCGGCCTATGGGGTCGCCGTCGGTCAGCACCGGCTGCCCGCTCACGAAGACGAAGTCCTCCGGGGCTTTCAGGTCCACCCTGCCGAGCTTGTGCTCGCAGCGGATGTCGGCGTCTCGGGTCACCCAGAACCACATGTCACACCTGCTCCAGTTCGATCCGATCGGCCTGCAGCCGCAGAAGGTGCCCGGGAGCCTCCAGCACGAGATCGCCGGCCGCGTGAACGACGATGCCCGCCGCGGTGAGTTCGACGCGGCTGCCTCCCTGGTTCGCGAGAACGATGCTGTCGCCGTCGGCGCTCAGCCGAAGCGACTGACCGGTCGGAAGCCGGAGACCGTAGACGCCGACCGCTCCGTCCACGACGCCGACTCCAGGTTCGCCCGCGTCCGACGTGCGCAGTCCGCCGAGGACGACGCCCCGGCCCGGATCGCGGGAGTCGTGCGCGACGACGACCCGGTCCCCGATATCCGGCTGCAGGGCGAGCCCCTTCGTCTCGCCCGCGCCCAGCGCGAGCACCGGGAGCCACTCGGACTCCAGCCCGTCGTACGCCGAGAGACCCACGCGTACGCGGCCCCTCGCGTCCGGGTCGTCGATGCGCAGCACCTCCGCGACCGTGATCGCGGACGCCTCGCGCCCGGGTGATTCGTCCAGCCGGCGCAGCAGCCGCAGATGCTCAGGCGTCGTGGTCGTCACGGTGCAGGTATAGCCCCCGAACGGATCCACGACGTGGTCGGCGGCGAGTAGCACGAACGAGCCGGATGCCCCGGATGTGAGCCCGTCGACCACGAGCGTCGTTCCCGCGGCGACGGCGGGGTCACCCTCGATCACCGCCCGCAACGATCGTCCTACGGCGGTGTCATCGGCGGCGAGTCCGCGCGCCAGCGCGTCGAGGTGCGTAGTGCCGGCGGTCATCGCCCCGCCGAGGACGGCTTCCCTCGCTCCCGGTGCCGCAGTGGCGGCATCCGCGGAGCCCGTCGCGACGTCCCCCGTCACGGGATCCCACCCCAGCACGCGCCAGCTCGAGCGGTTCGCCAGCGAGCTTGCCGTCACTGTTGCCTGCAGGAGCGTTTCGCCATACGCAACGCTGACCTCCTCGCCCGCGCCGCCGGTCCCGAACAGCTCGATAGTGCTTCCCGACGCATCCACCCGCCACCACAGGCCGGCACGGCGGGTGACCGACGTCAGAAGATCCAGCGCGGACCGGCCGTCCTGTACGAGGCGGGGAATGCGCGGCCCTTCCTCGGGCGCATCCACGTCGAGCCCTGTACCCGACGCGAGTTCTCGCACGAGCTCGGATACCGATACGTCGACGAACACCCGAAGTTGCGAGTCCCCCCGCAGCCGGTGCGCGGCGTCCTGACAGCGCGCCGTGACCTGCAGCGTGCCATCCGCACCGAAGTCCTGCTCCACGGAGACGATTTCGCCGGTGAAGAGTGCGTCCGAGAATCCCTCGACGGATGCCTCTACCGCCGCCCCGAGGGCGAGGATGCTCTCCAACGCCACCGCATCGGCAGGGTCTTCGAACGTGATGGCGCACGCCGCCGGGGCACTCGCCTCGCGGCGAACGCGGATGCCGGCGAGGAGGGCGACTCCGACGGCGTCGAGCTCGTCGCCGTCGATGCGCAACGTCACGCCGGGGACGCGATGCGGTCCCATGGCGGCCACGGCTGCGGGGTCGGTCATCGCGGCCCTTCCGTCGGGAGGTTCTCCGGAGCGGACGGGATGATGAGGTCGCGACCGGGCTCGGGCCAGATGACGTCGTCCAGCAGGTTCACCTCGGCGATCCAGCGCCAGAGCGCGGAACGGCCGCCGAAGTAGCGCGCAGCGATCTGGGGGAGGGTCTCCCCGCCGGCCGGGGGGCCGCCCGCCGGCGACGGGCCCGCGCCTATCACGGCATGGATGGCGGCCGGCGCGGCGGCCGCCGCTTCCGCGGCGGCGGCCCCGGGGATGGTGACGGCCACGGGAATCTCCGGAGCAGGAGGATTCGGGTCGGGCACACGAACGAGGCGCATGCTGAGCCAGGATCGCTTCGGCGTTCCGCTCGCATCGAACTGCTCGAACCGCTCGGCGAGCGCCTCGACGACGGCGAGGACGTTCATCTCCTTGCCGAGCACCATCCGAACGTGCGGTACGCCACGACCGCCGTTCGCCGAGTTCTCCGCGAGCTGCCACAGCGGCCTCGTGTGGTCCCGGACATCCCGGCGGATCGGCGGCGGCGCGACGGCAGCCGGCGGCGGGGAGCCGGGCTCCGTCGGTCCCAGTTCGCCCAGTTCGACCTCGCTCGGCCCGCCAGCCCCGCCCTCGGCCGGGATCGGGGAAGGAGGTGGCGGCACGATCGGCGGCGGAAGCAGGCCGACATCGAACAGCAGCTGGAGCTCGATCTCCGTCCGCCCGCCGCCGGTGTGCAGCAGCGGAGAGTCAGATCGTGCGGGGCCGGCGACGATGCCCGCCCCGCTGCGCCGCGGGGCGAGCCCGGCAATGCGGCGCTGCACGATGTGCTCCGGGTTGAGCATGCACGTGATCCGCTCACCGGTCTCCTCCACGATGAATGCGACCCGCTCCATCAGGTGCTCCGCTGTTCATCGACGAGCACGTCGGGCTGGACCACCGACGCCCAGGCCAGGCCGCCTACGACGTCGCCGGCGATCGGACTCCATCCCGACGGCGGCAATTCTGGCCACGGGGCCGGTGCCGAGGCCGGAGGTGACGTGGTGCGGATGGTTTCACTGGTGCGCACCCCGGGTGAGACCTGCGGTGCGGGCGATCGGCGGTGGGGTTGCGCGGCCACTGCTACATCGCCGGCCGATGCCGGGAAGGGAAGACGACGCGGCGGGGGCGCCTCGTTCCGCTGCGGAGAGGACGGCGGACGGGTGGCCGGCGGAGTATGGGACTCTGCGCCCCGGGCCGGCTCCACAAACGCGGTCCGCGTCTCGAACGGGACGGAGGAAAAGGGTGCCGGCGACTTCGTGTCACGAGAAGACGGTGCAGCCGAACCGATGTCCGCGGACGCCTCGCGCCGTTCTCGCGCGGAACTCGATCCCGCTTCGGGCGATGGCGGCGGCGGGGAAGTGACCTTCGGGAATGCCGGAGCCGCAGACGCCGCATCCGGGCCCCGCCCCGCCGGCGCCTCTCGTTTCCGGCTCCCGTCGGGAGACCCGTCTGCGGTGGCCGGCCCAGGAACAGAGGGGCTCCACGCAGGCACGCGGCTCGGAGGGGCGGTGATGGGACGGGAGGGCGGAGGAACATCCGACTCGTCCCGCCTCCGGCGGAAGTGCACGCGCGTCGGCACCGGCCGCCCGCCCGGCAGTTCCGCGGCCGTAGGAGCGCCTCGCCCGGCGGCCCGACGCGGCGAAGGGGGCTCCGGGGCGGCCGGCGCGGCCCGGCTCTCGCCGTTACGATCATGAGCCGGCTCGGACGCCTCGTTCCACGACGAGAACGGGGTTTCCGGTTCGGCCTCCTGCTGGCTGTCCGGCACCTCGAACGAGAACCACACGGGATTGCGCGCGGCGACGTAGGCGGCGAGGGCCGGATCCACGCCCGCGAGCCGTGGATCCGCGGTGGGCGCCGGTGGGGCCGGTTGCCGGCCGCGGCCGAGCGAGCGGAGGCCGTGAGCCAGCGCCTCGGCCCCGTCTGCGAGGGCGTCCACCCCGTCGGCGACGCGGTCGATCGCGGTCCTGCCGGCGGCGACCAGCGTCCTCCACAGACGCGGCCGACGCCACTCAGGCATTGCCGGAACCCACCCTCTCGATGCCCTCGTACTTCAGCCCGAACTCGTGGATGTACACCTCGCGGCCGGTGGCCTGGAGCTCTGCGCCGGCGTAGCTCACGGGGAACGACCCGGCAAGATCCCATTGGACGACGGGCGTGGTTCCGCGGGAGTCGAGGAGGATGATCGAGACCGCGAGCCGCCTGATCTCGCCGCGGAGCGTCGCGGCGAACCAGTCCCACAGCTCGGTCTGGCGGGTGAGCCCCTGCCGGAGATACAGCGTCTCGTAGTTGGCCAGCGTCGGGATGTGGTGCACAACCTGGGACTGACCCGCCTCGCGATACTCGACGGTGTCGATCCGCACCCGCGGACCCGAGCACTGCGTGAAGTGCCCGACCGCGAGGTTGCCGATCACGAGCTTGAAATTGCTTGCTCCGAACGGTGCCTCGAACAGGGGCTGGGCCGCGGCAGGAGCCGCCGGCGCCGTGGGAGCCGCCGATGCGTCGCTCACTGTGCTTCCTCTCCGCCGGCGCTGCCGGCCACGTACTGGCTGACTTTGAAGACGATGAACTCGGCCGGCTTGACCGGTGCCATCCCGACGAGCGCCGTCAAGATGCCCGCGTCGATGTTCTCCGGAGGATTGGTCTCTGCGTCGCACTTGACGAAGAACGCCTCGCGTTCCGTCGCTCCGAACAGCGCTCCGTCGCTCCAGAGGCGGCGCAGGAAGGCGACGACGTCACGACGGAGGAGGTTCCAGAGCGTCCGGTCGTTCGGCTCGAACACGACCCAGTTCGTGCCCTGCTGAATCGACTCCTCGGCGAAGGCGAAAAGCCGGCGCACCGGCAGGTAGGTCCACTCGCTGCCTCTCTCAGCCCTCGTTCTGGCCCCCCAGATCTTGATGCTTCCGTTCATCATCCGGATGGCATTGATCCCCGAGCTGTTGAGCAGCCCCTGCTCGCTCGGGGTCAGAGCGTACTCGAGGTCGACCGCGCCGCGAAGCGTCTCGTTCGCGGGCGCCTTGTGCACGCCGCGACTTCCGTCTACACGAGCCCACACACCGGCCACATGGCCCGACGGTGGTGCCAGCACAAGCTTGCCGGTAACGGGGTCGACGATCCAGACGTAGGGGCCGTACTGCGCCGCCCAGTCCGTCGCGCGGGCGGCAGAACCCTCTTCGCTCGGGCCCCCGCCGGGGCCGCCGCGCCGGCCGGGCGCGGGGGGTGGAGGAGGTGTCTCGTCTGCCCCTTCGGTATCCGATTCACCCTCGGCGTCCGACTCGCCTTCGCCGGACGGTGAAGTGGCGGAGCCGGATGCCGACGAGCTCGATGACGCCGACCCCGATGCCGTCGCCGCCCGAGTCAAGGTGTTCAGATCGCGGATACCCGACGGGAAATCGAGCACCGCCACGCGGTCTTTCATCCCTTCGCAGTGGCTGATCACGGCTTCGTACGACACGGCATCCGTGAATCCCGGAGCGGCGACGATTGCGATCTCGTCGATGGGCTCGAGCGCCGAGATGCCCCGCTGCGAAGAAGTGCCGCCGACGGAACCGTCCTTGCCGATGTTCAAGACGTAGCAGCGTTGACCGCCGTTGAGGAAGAACCCGTGCACGGCGAGCCCCAGATCCGAGCTCGGCCCGGGACCCGCGAACAGGTTCGTGTACTGCGTCCAGTTGTTGACGGCGGTCGGCACGCCGACCGGTGCGTCGGGATTGTCGGCCACCCCGATGAGTGCGGCGACGTTGGTACCGACGCCTTCGATCGGTTTGGGCCCTGCCAGGAGTTCTTCGACATAGACGCCCGGCGTGAGGTATTGGGGCATTGTCGTCCTTTCTCGGTGTCGATCAGTCGGATTCAGGAACAGGCAGCGTGAGGTCACCGACGTTGCCGCCGGCATCCGCGGAGGGCGCGTCGACGGTTGCCGTGACGGATATGCCGCGGGCGCGGATGCTCAGGACGAGTGGACCGCCCTCGACCGTGGCGACCGGAAGGCGGAACCTTCCGCGATGATCGGACATCACCCAGGCACCGGAGTCGGTGAAGGCGACCCGCGCCGCGGCGAGCGGACGGCCGTCGGATGCGACGACCCGGCCGTTGACCACCCGCATGTGCACCGGCACCGTGTGGAGCGGCTCGCGCACCAGCGGGGCTGCGGGGCGGTCCAGGATGCGCCGCACGGGCACGCGCAGGATGAAGGCGGGTGCCGGCGGCCGGGCGAGGGCGCGCCAGAGTCCGAGGCTCGGGCCCGACGCATCCATCGGCCACTCGCCGTCGGATCTCGCCGACAGCGCCAGCCCGCTCGTGATGCCGGCAGCCTCGAAGACCGGGAGCCCGACGGTCGTCACGAGCACGCCGAGCGAGAGCTCGGCACTGCTGATGTACCGCCGGTCCGGTCCGGACGCCGGCGCCGCCTCCAGTTCGAGGGGACGGAGCAGAACGGCTCCGTCGCCCTCGTGCTCGTCGTCGAAATCGTGGATGACCGGGAGGTCTGCGACCGCGCGCGCCCACTGCCGCACCGGGTCGAGGGCCCGGGCGAAGTCGTCCCCTGATTCAGGGTTCGGTGCCATATGCCCACAGCTCCATCGGAGTCGCGAAGTAGATCCAGCCCCAGAAGCCGGGTACCGCCGACGTGGCGGGCGCTCGGAACCAAGCCGTGTCGCGCACTTTCGCGAGTCGGAGGATGAGACCGATGGTGAGGGACCACACGCATTGGAAGAGCGTCAAGATCACGTAGGAAATACCCACGAGCGGAAGAAAGATCGGGCCGAGGATGCGCGCCTGCAGCAGGTGCACCCGTTCGTGATTGCCCGCACCGCCGATATTGACCGTTCCGAGCGTCTGCAACACGGTCACCCCGAACCCGGAGGCCCCGCGCGCCTTGTAGGAGACCCATTCCTTTCCGGCGCTCAGCGACGTGGACGGGTTTCCGAAGAACGGATAGATGATGTTGCCCACCACCGCCCCGAAAAGCGTGTTGGGCAGCGACCAGGTGTGATCGAGTACGAGCAGCAGCCATCCGCGGGCGGTCGTCAGCTCGTAGCTGCCGAGGATGCCGGCCATGATGGCGATGAGCAGGGCGATGCCGCCGACGACTATCAGCACCCACGGCTCCCGCAGAGCAGGCCACAGTACCGAGGCAGCGAGGCAGGTACCCGTAGCCAGCGCGACCGCGACCACGGCGGTCAGCAGGGTGCGGACGAATGGGCTTCCCATGGTGGGTCTACCCTCTCCGGGCCGTGCGGTCGACGCGGGCGCGCGCGCCGGCGCCCATCGCCGCCGCGACAGTCGGCAGACCTCGCGAGTTCCACACCCACTCGCAGCGCCGCGTCCCTCTGGTCGCCACGGCCACAAGGTAGCAGTCGCCGTGCGGCGGCACCAGAGGCGCACTCGTGACTAGGTGGCGCCCCGTTCCCACACGATGGCGGAGACGTCGTGAGAGCGGCTTGCCGCCCGCTCGATCGTCAGCAGGGCCATGTGCACTTGATCCGTGTACTGAACGCAGAGGAAAGAAGTGTTCTCCGGCGGGATCTGGAGGGGCTCACCTTTCGAGTAGTCCTGCGCCGCCTCACACGCTTCAAAGGTGCCCTCGTCGACGAAGGCGAGGGTGTTGGTGTCGTAACCGACGACAAGCAGGAAACCGTCTTCCTGCATGTCGCCGGTGAAGAGCAAATCGGTGGACGGATTCTCGGCCGAGTAGGGGGGGCCGGCTTCGCCCTCGTCGATATCGAAGTTGAGACCGGTGGTTGCGACGAACCGGTACTGATCGTAGATCCCGTGACTCGGCGACGGGGACGGAGATTTCGAAGGGGCGGATTGCGGATCCGGTGTGAGGAGCCTCCACACGAAGATGCCCCCTCCAACCAGCAGGATCAGTACCACCGCGAGGATGACGATCCACCACGGGAACCTGCGCTTCTTCGGGTCGGGTACCTGGAACGCCACCGTGGGACCCGACACCACCTGATCCGGCGCCTCCTCCAGCGCCGCGCCCACCACGAACGAGAACGCCCCCGCCGGAACCTTCTCCGGCACCTTCACCGCCACATCCACCGTCGCCGTCCCGGCCACCGGCATCGCCCGCTCCGACTCCCCCACCACCTGGAACCACGATGCGTCCGCCCCCGCCCCCGGCAGCACCAGCACCCGCGCCCGCACCGGCCGACCCGTCACATTCGACACCGTGAACGACCCGGAACCCGAACGCCCGGCATCCAGCGCCACCGACGCCGGCCCCGCCACCGCGAACGGCGGCCCCTCAGCGGCCGCCGGACCCACCGGCCCGAAACCCTCACCACCCGACATGGCCACACCGTACCAGCGAGGCCACGCGAACACGCGATGCGGCCCGAACCGAGTGTCGCCGGGGAAGGACTACTCCCACACGGTGAAGCGAACCTCACGCGTCTCATCCGGCAGCGACGCTTCGAACTCGAGAATGGCCGCGTGTCCGCCACTGGTGAAGACGCACACGATCGCGTCGTCATCGGATTCCGCTATGGCGATGGATCCGGATCCGAGCACCACCTCACGGCAAGCTTCGAAGGTCGGATCGGCGACCAGGCCCACACCCCGCGTGGTGCCGCTCACGATCGTCGGCGAGCGCACGGTCGTGGCGGGACTCAAGTCGGTGTCGGAGAGTGACACATCCACGATTCCGTCCATGTCCAGGTCCTCCTGCATCGACGACTCGTCCACCAGGAAGTCGTCGCGGTTGAAGACGGGCCGCGTTGTCGACGCCGCCGTCGCAGAGGGTGACGGGGCGGGGTCGCGCCCCTCAGGACGTGTGAGGGAGTAGATCAGGATGCCGCCACCGGCGAGCAGCAACGCCGCCACCGCAGCGAGGATCACGATCCACCACGGGAACCTGCGCTTCTTCGGGTCGGGTACCTGGAACGTCACCGTGGGACCCGACACCACCTGATCCGGCGCCTCCTCCAACGCCGCACCCACCACGAACGAGAACGCCCCCGCCG
>NZ_JBNCMA010000010.1:0-74358 GCF_049844955.1 Microbacterium sp. DT81.1 | reverse complement strand
CAATCACCACAGACCCCACACCGGCATCGGCGGCCAAGCCCCCTCAACCCGCGTTCACAACCTCACGGGGAACTACATCTAGCCGAGCGAGGCACCCCGCGTAGTCTCGGATCGCGCGGCTTCTCCCGGCATGCGCGCATCGACGGAGAGGTGCAGCTGGTGGCCTGGATCATCCTCATAATATCGGGAGTTCTCGAGGCTGTCTGGGCGACCGCCCTGGGCAAGTCCGAGGGCTTCACGAAACTCTGGCCGAGCGTGATCTTCGTGGTCACGCTCGCGCTCAGCATGGCGGGACTCGCATGGGCCATGCGCGACATCTCCACGGGAACCGCGTATGCCGTGTGGGTGGGCATCGGAGCTTCGCTGACGGTCATCTACGCGATGGTCACGGGTGCGGAGCCGTTCTCGGTCGTGAAGCTGCTCCTCATCCTCGGCCTCGTCGCCTGCATCGTGGGGCTCAAGCTCGTCAGTCACGACTGATCGAAGCGACGGGTATCTGCGGGCGCGTACCCCCGGCCGGGATCCGGCGTGAGCGGAACGCTCTACGCTGCGCTCAGCCTGCTCTGCCGAACTGCAGGCTGGGGGATCGGACGCGACCCCTCCGCAGGTTGCGTACGTCGGCGTAGTAGTTCATCGACATCCGCCATTCGTCTTCCGCGCCCTGGCGGGGAAGGGCGTCTGCGGCCCGGGTGACGTAGCCGGCCGCGAAGTCGAGCAGAGGTCGGGTCTCCATCCCGGCGGGCCTGCGGGGGGTCACCGTCGTGTACCCGTGCTCGGCCATGTTGGTGAGGAGGCGGCAGAAGTAGTCCGCGAGCAGGCCGACCTTGAGGGTCCAGGAGGCGTTCGTGTAGCCGATGGCGAACGCGAAATTCGGCACGCCGTCCAGCATGATGCCCTTGTACGCCACCCTGTCGGGCAGCAGCACCTCTTCGCCGTCCACGCGGAGGGCGATGCCGCCGAACACGAGCACGCTCAGGCCGGTCGCCGTGACGATGATGTCCGCGCCGATCTCCCGTCCGGATCCGAGCGTCAGCCCCGTCTCGGTGACCGTGGCGATGCGGTCGGTCACCACCTCGACCCTTCCTTCCCGCATCGACGCGAAGAGGTCCCCGTCCGGCACGATGCAGAGCCGCTGGTCCCATGGGTTGTAGGGAGGGTCGAAGTCCACGTCGACCGGATATCCGGGCGGCAGCTGCTTCGCCACCGTCCACCGGATCAGTCGGCGCGCCTGCTTCGGAAACCTGCGGCAGAAGAGCCACAGCACCCGCTGCTGAGCGATGTTCTTCGCCCTCGCCATCCTGTGACCGGCCCTGTCGCCGAACACGCGGCGCAATCGTGCGGCCATCTTGTCCGCGGCCGGTGCGGACAGGATGTAGCCGGGGGTCCGCTGCACCATCGTGACCCGCACGGCCTCCTTCGCAAGCGCCGGAACGAGGGTGACCGCGGTGGCCCCGCTGCCGATCACCACCACGCGCTTGCCGTCGTAGCGCAGGTCCTCCGGCCAGTGCTGCGGATGCACCCGCTGGCCCTGGAACCGATCGAGCCCCGGGATCTCGGCGCGGTAGCCCTCGTCGTAGCGGTAATAGCCGCCGGCGCAGAAGAGCCAGGCGGCCGTCAGTGTCTCCACCGCGTCGGAACCGCCGGTGCGAACCTGCACCGTCCAGAGCCCGGTACGGCTGGACCACTCCGCCGACACGACGCGGCGCTGGAGCGAGATGTGCTCTTCGATACCCTCTTCGGCGACGGTACGCCGGAGGTAGTCCAGGATGCTCGCACCGCTGGCGATGGAGTCCGCATCGGTCCACGGCCGGAACTGGTACCCGAACGTGTACAGATCCGAATCGGAGCGCACACCGGGGTAGCGGAACAGGTCCCACGTTCCCCCGATGGCGTCCCTTGCCTCGAGGATCCGGAACGTCGTGCCCGGTGAGGAGATCTTCAGCGCACGCGCGACTCCGATGCCGGAGATCCCCGCTCCGACGATCACCACGTCGACGTCACCCGCCATCGCGTCCCGCTTCCGATCAGCGTCTCCAGAGTACCGACGGCTCGCCTCGTCGGCTCGGCCCCCGTGCCCTCGGGAATCAGGACGGGCCGGCGATACCGACGAGATTGCCCGCGGGATCGAGGAGGTGAGCGACCGTCACGTGCCCGCCCTCATTCCGCTGCGGCTCCAGCACGACCGTCGCGCCGAGGTGCTCGGCATGCGCGAGAGTGCTGCCCACATCCTCGACGCCGACGTAGAAGATGGCGTGATGGGCGAAGCCCTCTCCGCCGCCGATGCCACCGGCCGCCGCGGGCGAACCCGGCTCCGGGTCGATGAAGGAGTACTGCGCGGGGCTGGAGACGCGATCGGCGACCGGAGCGCCGGCCGGGGCGACCCACCCGAAGAGCGCGCCGTAGAACTCCCGGAGTCGGGCGGGATCCGGGCCGATGAGCTCGAAGTGGACGACGGGGTTTCCCATGGTTTGCTGCCTTTCGTGACACGTTCGCGGATTCGGGCCGGTGAACCCCCGGTCCCACCATGATCGTCGTCTGGGCTCGCCGGGGATCGACGTTCCCGGGCCGGCGGAACGATGCACGTCCTCCTGGGGGCAGCGCGCCTGGATAGGCTCTGAGCGATGATCGTCGTGCCCGGGTCGTTCCGTGAGATGCCTCGGTGGTGGGTGGATGCCGCTGGCCGGGCGTGGCTGGACACGCTGCCGCAGCGCGTCGACGATCGGTGTCGCCGGTGGGGTCTCTCCGTGGACGGCGAGGTGATGCACGGGTCCAACTCGCTGGTCGTCCCGGTGCGCCGGGGCGAGAACCCGCTGATTCTGCGGCTCGCGCCGCCGGGCGACGACGTGCTCGCAGAGGCTGAGGCCCTGCGGCTGTGGGACGGACGCGGAACCGTCCGCCTCCACGATGTCGACGTCGATGACCGCGCGATGCTTCTGGAACGCCTGGACGGGGCACGATCCCTCGCGGGCGAACCGCTGGAGCGCGCGACTCGCATGCTCGCCGGCCTCATCACGAGGCTCGCGGTGCCGGTGCCGGCCGGCGTGCGGGGCACAGATCAGGTCGCCGCCGAACACGCGGAGACGTTCGAGCCGGACTGGGCCGCTCTCGGTGAGCCGTTTCCCCGCGCGCAGCTCGATGCGGCGATCTCCGCCGCCCGGGAGAGGTCGGAGCACCCGCCGGCACGGTTCGCGGCGAACGGCGACCTCCACTTCGAACAGGTGCTCGCCGGTACGCGGGAGCCGTGGCTCGTCGTCGATCCGGTACTCCTCCGCGGCGACCCCGAGTACGACCTCGGCCGAGTCCTGTGGAGCCGGCTCGACGAGACAGCCGACGACGCCCATGTGCGGTCGCTCTTCGACCTGTTCGTCGAATCGGCGGATGTTCCTCCCGAACGCGCGCGGGCGTGGGTGCTCATCCGGAGCGCGTCCTATCTGCTCTGGGGCCTCGACCGCGGACTCACCGAGGACCCACCGCGGTGCCGCCGCCTGCTGAACATCTTCTCCTAGCTCCGCCGCGTGCTTTCATGGACCGCGGCCTAGGCTGTCGCCGTGGTCGATCCGATGCACTTCGAGGCGCACGCCGCGCGATACGCCAGGGCACGCCCGCCGTATCCGCCGGCGCTCTGGGATCGGCTCCGCGAGCTCGACGTGCTGCGACCGGGGCGGCGGGCGCTCGACCTCGGCGCGGGCACGGGGCAGGCGACCGGTCCCCTGCTCGCGGCCGGCCTCCACGTCACCGCGGTCGAGCCCGGTCCGAGGCTGGCCTCGCGCCTCCGCGATGCGCACCCGGACGCGACGGTCATCGTCGCGCGTGCAGAAGACATCGAGCTGCCCGACGCATCGTTCGATGCGGTCGTCGCCGCGACATCCATTCACTGGATGGACCTCGATGTCCTTCTCCCCAAGGTCCACCGGCTGCTGGGCCCGGGAGGCGTGTTCCTGGTCTGGCGCAATGTCTTCGGGGACCCCGATGTCTCGACCCCCTTCCGTGACAGGGTCGCCGCGATCGTCGCGGATCGTGACGACCCTCGGCGCCGGTGGCCCGACCCGGAGGAGGTGGCGGCGACATCCGCGGCACTCACGGCCAACGGCCTCTTCTCCGTCGACGAGACGACCACCTTCCGCTGGAGCATCGAACTCCACGAGCGCCAGGTGCGCGACCTCTTCACGACGTTCAGCGACTGGTCGGCCGACGAGGTCGATCGGGCCGGTGCTGCCGTGCGCGAACTCGGGGGCCGGGTGCTCGAGCACTACCAGTCCTGGCTGATCGTGCTTCGGCCACTCGACGATTCCCCAGGGGCCGCTCGGTAGAATCCCCTGTGCCCTCCCCGTCCGCAGCCCTCCCGCCGAGCGGTATCGACCCCGCCGACCTCGAGGTCACGCTGAAGGTGCTGGCCCGGCTCGCCGAGATCGACGATGTGCATCCCGACTTCATCGCCGTCCGCCACGCCACCGCGAAGATGTACAAGGCCGTCAAACAGGGTCGCCGCCTCGAGAAGCGAGCGGAGATCGCGGATGCCGACCGCGCCGTGATCGCGGCAACGGCCACGGGCGCCCCGGACCGCATCGATGACGAGACCCGTGGAATCCCCATCAGCACCACCACGACGGCCCCCACGGCGGGCACCCTGCTCAAGGCCCGCGCCTGCTACATCTGCAAGCAGCCGCACACCATCGTCGACGCCTTCTACCATCAGCTGTGCCCCGAGTGCGCGGCCATGAGCCACGCGAAGCGCGACGCCCGCACCGATCTCACGGGCAGGCGCGCCCTGCTCACCGGCGGCCGCGCGAAGATCGGCATGTACATCGCCCTTCGGCTGCTGCGCGATGGCGCCCACACCACCATCACGACGCGCTTTCCCCGCGACGCGGTTCGTCGGTTCAGCGGCATGCCCGATGCGCGCGAGTGGATCCACCGTCTCAAGGTCGTCGGAATCGACCTGCGCGACCCCGCCCAGGTGATCGGCCTCGCGGAGGACGTCGCCGCGGCCGGACCCCTCGACATCCTGATCAACAACGCCACGCAGACGGTGCGGCGCTCGCCGGGTGCGTATCAGCCGCTGGTGGATGCCGAGCTGGCGCCGCTTCCGGACGGCCCTCGTCCGGAGCTCGTCACCTTCGGGCACACCAACGATCAGCACCCCCGGGCCCTGGAGCGGTCCGTGACCGCCCATCCGATCCTGGCGGCCGCGGCGGCCAAGGCGGACGAGCTGACCGAGCAGGCCCTTGCTCCCGGGTCGAGCTCGCTGGAGCGGCTCGCGGCCGGCACGGCGATCGACGCGGGCGGGCTGCTGCCGGACCTGCACGACGTCAACTCCTGGACGCAGCACGTCGACGAGGTCGACCCACTGGAGATGCTCGAGGTGCAGCTCGCGAACACCACCGCCCCGTTCCTGCTCGTGTCGAAGCTTCGCCCGTCGATGGCCGCGAGCACGGCTCGACGCAAGTACGTGGTGAATGTCAGCGCGATGGAAGGCGTGTTCGGTCGCGGCTACAAGGGACCAGGGCATCCGCACACGAACATGGCCAAGGCGGCCGTGAACATGCTCACCCGCACCAGCGCACGCGAGATGTTCGAGACCGACCGCATCCTGATGACGAGCGTCGACACCGGGTGGATCACCGACGAGCGGCCGCATCCGACGAAAGTGCGCCTCGCCGAGGAGGGCTTCCACGCTCCCCTCGACCTCGTCGACGGGGCGGCCCGTGTCTACGACCCGATCGTGCGCGGCGAGGCGGGCGACGACGTCTTCGGGGTGTTCCTGAAGGACTACGCGCCCGGCTCGTGGTGATCCGCCGCCCGTGGTGAGCCCCCTGACGCCCGGCATGCGGGTCGTCGTGCGCTACCGGCTGGCGTCGGGACAGGCGACGGACGCGCTCGGGATGCTGGTCAGTGCGGATGAGACGACCTTCGTGGTGGATGGCAAACGGGGGATCGAGCGCATCGCCGTGGCCGACATCATCGCCGCGAAGCAGGTCCCTCCGCCGCCGGCACCACGTCCGCGGCGGGCGTGAGCGGCACAGACCGGGCGCTTGCCGGCGGATCGAGACATCGGATGCCGCTCCTCTGGCGCGATGTCGGCTCGCCCGCGTAGCGTCGGCCGCACGGCGAGAAGGGCGGACCGATGAGAGACACGGAACCACAGGTTGCGGCGGGCAAGGTTCTCTGGCACTTCACGATGTCGCTCGACGGCTTCGTCGCCGGTCCCGATCACGCCATGGAGTGGATGACGGGTTTCACCGCTCGTCCCGGACTGATCGAAGAGTACGTCGAGACCACGGGAGCGATCCTCGGCGGGCGGGACGGCTTCGACGCCTTCCCCGACGCGGACACCGCGTACGGGGGTGCATGGAAAGGGCAGGAGTTCGTGCTGACCCATCACCCGGACGACGCTCCGCCGACCGAGCGCATCACCTTCCTGCACTGCGACGTCGCGGAGGCGCTTCGCATCGCCCTGGATGCCGCCGGCGGCAAGAACGTCGAGATCTTCTCCCCGACCATCGGCCGGCAGCTGCTGCTGCTCGGTCTCATCGACGAGATCGACCTGCACATCGCTCCGGTGCTGCTCGGCGACGGCATCCGCCTGTTCGACAACCCGGGTGGCGCGCCCATCCGGCTCGAGCTGGTTTCCGGGGATGATCCGCACGCCGTGGTGAACGTGCGCTACCGGCCCGTTGAGGCGGAGTAGCTCCGTCGACGGCGGAGTGGTTTCTCGCGTGAGGATGCACGAGGATCAGCTGCATGTCGATGTCGACATCGCACGCCTGCTGATCTACGAGCAGTTTCCGCAGTGGGGGAACGAGCCGATCGCGGAGCTGCCGACCGCCGGCACGGTCAACGCGATCTTCCGGATCGGCGAGCACCTGACCGCTCGCTTTCCGCTTCGACCAGAGCCGCCGGGCTTCGCCTTCGAGCTTCTCCGGACCGAGGCTGCAGCATTGACGGAGCTGGCGGCCTGCAGTCCCTTCCCCGCCCCGAGGCCCGTGGCGATCGGACTCGGCGGCCATGGATACCCGTCACCGTGGTCGGTGCAGACGTGGCTCGATGGGAACCAGGCGACCCCCGACGGCCTCGCCCACTCCGCGGCGTTCGCCGGGGACATCGCCCTTCTCATCCAGGCGTTCCGAGCGACGGACACCGGAGGACGAACGTTCTCGGGCCGCGGACGTGGTGGAGACCTGCAGGCCGAAGACGAGTGGATGGCCGTCTGCCTCCGTGAGAGCGAGGGCCTGCTCGACGTGCATCGCCTGCGCATGTTGTGGACGAGGTTCCGCGTCCTGCCGGGTGGCGGACCCGACGTTCTGTCGCACGGCGACCTGATCCCCGGCAACCTGCTCGTCCGCGGGGACCGTCTCGCCGGCGTGCTCGACGGGGGTGGATTCGGCGCGGCCGATCCGGCCCTCGACCTCGTCGCGGCCTGGCACCTTTTCGAACCGCATGCGCGCGTGGTGCTGCGCGAGACGGTGGGCTCGGATGACATCGAGTGGGCGCGCGGGGCGGCATGGGCGTTCGCGCAGGCGATGGGACTCGCGTGGTACTACCACGACACCAACCCGGTGATGAGTCGGCTCGGTCTCATCACGCTCGCGCGCATTCTCGACGCCCCGGACCTGTGAGGGTCCGGGGCGTCGAGACATCGCGAGTCCGAGGAGGCTAGCCGGCGAAGTGCGCCAGTATCCTCGCCGCCACCGTCGCCCGGTCGGCATCCGTGGCGAGCTGCTCGAGGCCGAAGCCGAAGAGCAGCGTGTCGGGCGTCACGGTCGCGGCGGTGATGCCGCCGAGGCCGCGCGTGCGCTCGAAGTCGCTCGTGTTGCCGGGGCTGGTCTCCGGGGCGCCGGGCACCGTCCACTCACCGAGCCCGTCCTCGAAGCCCTCGGCGAAGAGCACCTCGTCGGTGGCGAGCAGTCGCAGCTGCGTGTCATCGACGATGAGGCCGGCCTCCCCGGTGAAGGGGTCCGTGACGTAGCTGACCGCCAGCTCGACCTCCGAACCGGCGTACTCCGACAGGTCGAACTGGACTTCCGTCCACCCGTCCGAGGAGCCCGTGAAGGAGTTCCACTCGCCGGTCGTTCCGGTCGGCTCGCATACCCCACCCTCGGGCGCCGCCGTCAGGTAGTGCAGCAGCCACGGGTGCTCATCGAGCAGGAAGCCCGCTTCGCATTCCGCCGGCACGTCCGTGGTCGTGCCGCCGAGCAGGTCGGGCAGCGTCGTCCAGTCATCCGTTCCGGCGACGCGCGCCTCGACCAGTACGTGGTCGTAGGCGCCCTCCGTCTCGTAGGAGAACTGCGCCGCGAAGGCCGGAAGCGCCGACGCGTCGATGCCCGTGAGGTCGTACGTGCGGCTCAGTCGCTGGTAGCCGTCGTCGATGTGCGTCGCCGCGGCGGCCCACTCGCCCTCGATGGGGATGAACGGACCAGCGGGATCCAGGTACTCCGCCGCGCCCCAGCTCTGGAACTGCGGGAAGTCCTCCACCGGCAGCACATCGCTCGTCGGCACCAGGGCGCCGGCCTCGTTGACGGGATTGTCGACCGTCGCCGGGCCGCCGAAGAGTGCCTCCACTCCCGCCAGCGGGGTTGCCGTGCCGACGACGCCGCCGGCCTCGACGGGGTTCCGGGAGTATGCGCCGAAGTAGTACTGCGTGAAGTCATCGGCCAGGAACAGGCAGTCCGCGGCGTCGACCGTGATCGCGCAGTCCTCTTCCGGTGCTCCATCGAGCCCGTAGAAGACGCCGCCGACCGAGCCGCCGAACACCCCGTAGTACGCGGCGGTCTCGCCGGCGAGCGCGACCTTGCCGCCCTCGTTCAGGTAGTCGCGCACGGAGATGGTGAGGTACTGCTGCCGCTCGGCGACCGCGGCATCGGGCACCGGGTTGCCGAAGACGTCGGTGAGCACATCCTCAGGATCCTGCGTGAGCCGGTTGTCACCCAGGTACCAGAGCACGGCGTCGTAGTGCCCCAGCACGCCGAGGTCGTGCGGCACACCCTGCGCGTCCACGTCCCAGACATCCGGCGTGACACCGTTCGCGACGAGAGCGGCGACGTGCGCGCCGAGGTACTTCGGCGCCGCGGCGTGCGGCGGCTCGAGGGCGTTCTGGCCGCCGGTGTAGTCCTCGTTGGCCACGATGAGCACCGAATTGCCGGTGTCCTGCGCTACCTGGTACGTGAAGTGCTCGCTCTGCGCCGGCCGGATGCTCCTCTTGTTGAGGATGTCGCGTGCCGACGGGAGCGCGGAGAACCAGACCTCGACGCTGTCGCCGGCCTTCGTTCCGCGCACGACGCCCCGGTACTCGGCGTAGTAGTCGGTGTTCTCGTCGCCGTAGCGCTCACCGCCCCGCCACTCCTTGACGAGCGAGAGCTTGAGCGGACCGCCGTTCACGCGGTACCACATGTGCTTTGCGAGCAGATCGCGCTTCGCCCAGACCGCCACGGTCTGCGGGTCGCCGTACGACACCGAGAAGGTGTCGACACGGAAGTCCTCCGCGTCGCGCCCGACCACGGAAACGGGGTCGTTGGGGTCCTTGGCGGACTCCGCGACCGCCAGCGCGAACGGGATGTTCTTCTCGAACTCCGCCTGGATCAGCGTCTCGTCGTCGGGGAAGTCGAAGCCGAAGTACTGGCAGTCCTCCTCCGCCACCCACTCGTCGTCGGGGACGGAATTGGCCGCCGCCTCGCAAGTGGCCATCTCCGGCGTGAAGCCCAGCGTGCCGTATGCCTCCTGCATGTGCGAGTCGGTGTCGCCGTTGGTGGTGTACAGCTCCGCCGAGATGTCGGGGTCGTAACCCGGCACAGCGGGGTTCGCGTCGTCGCCGACCATCGCCTCGTAGATCACGTCGTCGGGCGACGGGGTCGCCACCTGCCAGCCGATGCCGTGCAGCAGCAGCTCGGCGGCGGAGTGGTAGTTGACCAGGAATTGGGGTGTGATGTCGGCGAACAGTGCGTCGAGCGCCTGGGTCTCGGGTTCGGATCCGGGGGCGGGACCGCGGTAGACGTCGCTCGTCGGGTTCGGAGACGAGCCCTCGTTGTCATAGGCCCATCGGGTGGGCCAGTTGCGGTTGAGGTCGACGCCGTCGGCGGTCGTGATCTCGCCGTCGCCGTCGTTGTCGCGCAGGTTCTTGCGCCAGAGCCGCTGCCCCTCCTCGAAGCTGTAGTCGTAGCCGTCCGGGTTCGCCACCGGCACGAACCAGAGCTCGGTGGTCGCGAGGATGTCCGTGATCCGCTCATCGGTGCCGTACGACGTGACGAACAGATCGAGGAGGCGCCGCACCATCTCGGGCGTGACCCACTCGCGGGCGTGCTGTGCTCCGACGTAAACCGCGGTGGGGCGCTTGCCGTCCTTGGTCTTCTCCACGTTCTTCGTCAGGCGCACCGCGCCGATGTCCTTGCCCTGGTGCGTCTGCCCGATCACGCGAAACTCCGCGATGTCGGGGTGCGCCGCGGCCTGGGCCATCAGCTCCTCGAGAAGGCCGCCTCCCCCGCTGTAGGTGCGGAACACACCCTCGGCCGTCGCCTGCATCGTCCGCAGCTGCGCCGACTGCTTCGGCGCCAGCGTCGCGCCGGCCTTGCCCAGCTGGGCCACCTGCGTACCGCTCAGAATCACCTGCACGTCCAGCTGTGCCGACCCGTCGGTGCTGGGGGTGACGACCATCTCGTGCCGGTCGACGCCCAGGTCCACGATCGCGGCGAGCCCCTGCGAGTCGACGGTTCCCGTGTACACCTCGAGGCGGTCATCCCCGCCCGGTGGGGGACCACTCGCCACACTGGGTGTTGCCACGAGCCCCGTGAGAACGAGGGCGGTGGCGGCGGCGATCGCGATCTTTCGGAACATGCGAACTCCCTTGTGCGCAATTGCGTCCATGCCGAGGGAACCCCTCCCAGCACATCGAGCGCGGCGGGCGGGTGCACCGAGACCCGAGTACGGCCATAATGGCCCGCCCCGCCCGGGTCGTCAACCACTCAGCCCGTCGACTGCGGTGGGCTCGCTACTCCGGTGGTTGCAATCGAGTTCGTCAATGAGCCGGCTCGGCGGAATCGAGACGACCTCAGACCCACGAGCGACGGACGGCTTCCGCCCCCAACTGCACACGCGTGGTCACACCCGCCGTCTCCATCAGCTCGGCGACTCGCCGCTGCACGGTGCGCACCGAGATGCCGAGCGCCGTGCCCACCGCGGCATCCGTCAGACCCAGAAGGAGCATCTGCAGCATCTCCCGGTCGACCGGAGCATCGGATGCGAGTTCGCCGCCCTCGACCAGCCGGGTCGCCCCGCGCCACAGCTCTTCGAAGGTCGCGTTCACCAGGTCGAGCAGCCCGCTCGGGTGCACGAGAAGCGCCCCCGAGACCTTCTTCTCGCCGTGCGAGTACATCGGCAGCAGCGCCAGCGCTCCGTCGGCGATGAAGAGCCGCGTCGGCAGACGCGGAAGCACGCGGATCTCCTCGCCGAGAGGCATGACCGCCCTCGCCTGGTCGAGGAATCCGGGCCGCTCGAGCACGGCGCCCTCGACGATGACGCGGTAGCGCACGCCGCGGGCGAGGGCGAGGTCCTCCTCGTCGTTCTCGCTGCCGTCGACCAGCGCGACCTCG
This sequence comes from Microbacterium sp. DT81.1, assembly GCF_049844955.1. Lineage (NCBI taxonomy): Bacteria > Bacillati > Actinomycetota > Actinomycetes > Micrococcales > Microbacteriaceae > Microbacterium > Microbacterium sp. DT81.1. The sequence continues at coordinate 62,779 of NZ_JBNCMA010000010.1, read as the reverse complement.
CGCAGCACGAAGGCATCGACCCGCTGCTCCGCGGATGCCTGCAGCTGGCCCAGCCGCTGGCGCACCGCGTCGGGCCCGAGCACGACGTCGACGACCTCCGGCACGTCCCGCTGCACCGCCCCACGTCGGTAGAGCTCGCTGAGCTGCACCAGCACCTCGTGCGCCTCGGTCAGGCTCCGTTCGCGCTCGAGCAGCATGGGCCGCAGGGCGAGCGCCGGGGGCGAGGCGACCACCCGATCCGGCGCGGACGCCTGCCGCGCGAGCAGGCCCCGTTGCTCCAGCTCATCGACGATGGCGGCGATGCGCGCAGCCGGCAGCGGCACCGCGCGGGCGATCTCCGGAACGTCGGCGGACGGCGTGGCGAGCAGCACGCGGTAGACCGCTGTGTGCTCGTCATCGAGTCCGATCGCCTCGAGCACGGGCATTCCCATCCGGCGTGCCATGGCGAGTCGCGGCCATTGGCACTTCTTCGCCACCACGATATCGAACCGATGTGAAACCGTGCTGGGTAAGCCCACGTCTTCCGAGAGGTTCCCCCGTGCCCGAAATCCCCCGCACCCCGCTGCTCAGCGGGACCCACATCAGCAGGACCAGCGTGCAGCGCCGTACGCGTACGATCGTCGCCGCCATCGGCGGTCTGGCGATCGGGGTGGCGGGCGTCGGCCTCGCCACGGCACCGGCGTCGGCGGATCCCGCCACCGCCCCCGGTGCCGTCCCCACCGCGTCCGCTGCCGCCCCCGCGCCCGTGCACGGGGGAGCACGCACCGTCACCCTGATCACCGGCGACAAGGTCGAGGTCACCGAGCTCGCCGACGGCAGCACGGCCGTCGAGATCGATCCCGCCGTCGAGGGCTCGGTGGTGGAGACGGCGACTATGGGCGGCGAACTGCACGTGCTGCCCCGCGCCGCCATGCCCTACCTCGCCGCCGGCCTGCTCGATGACGACCTGTTCAACGTGTCGCGGCTTCTCGAGTACGGCTACGACGACGCCTCCGTGGACGCGACCCCCCTGATCGTCGAATACACCGACGGTCCTGCTCCCTTCGGCGCCCCGCTTCCGGGCGTCCAGGTCGGCATCCCGCTCGAGAGCGTCGGCGGCGCCGCAGCGACGGCCGACCACGCTTCCGCGGCCACCACCTGGAGCGCCCTGACGAAGACGTCGGGTGCCGCGCCGTTCGGTTCCGCGGTCGCCCTCGGCGGTGGTCTCCAGGCGATCCATCTCGACGGCAAGGTGCAGGCCACCCTCGACTCGAGCGTGCCCTGGATCGGCGCATCAGAGGCCTGGGAGCGCGGACTCACGGGCGAGGGAGTCACCGTCGCGGTTCTGGACACCGGCTACGACGACACGCACCCCGACCTCGCCGGCCGCGTGCTTCCCGGATCGAAGAGCTTCGTCCCCGGCGAGGCGGTCTCCGACGACGTCAACGGGCACGGGACGCACGTCGCCTCGACCATCGCAGGAACGGGCGCGGCGAGTGGCGGGACCCACCGCGGGGTCGCTGACGGCGCCGACCTGCTGATCGGCAAGGCCCTCGACTCGAACGGCTCCGGCCAGGACTCGTGGATCATCGACGCCATGGAGTGGGCGGGTCAGAACGCCGACATCGTGTCGATGAGCCTCGGGTCCTCGCAGGCCGACGACGGCGATTCACCGATGTCCCAGGCGCTGAACGCGATCTCCGAGCAGACCGGGGCTCTCTTCGTCGTCGCGGCGGGCAACAATTACGCCCCCGAGACGATCGGATCACCCGGCTCCGCTGCGCGAGCACTGACGGTGGGCTCGGTCTACGACCCGACCGGCGCGCTGTCGGAGTTCTCGAGCCAGGGTCCGCTCGCCTTCTCCGGGGCGCTCAAGCCCGAGATCGCCGGACCGGGCAGCGACATCACCGCGGCCCGGTCCGCCGACAGCCCCGGCGAGGGCAGCTACGTCGGGATGAGCGGCACCTCGATGGCCACTCCGCACGTGGCGGGCGCCGCCGCGATCCTCAAGCAGCGGCATCCAGAGCTCACGGGCGAGCAGTTGCGCGCGGCCCTCATGAGCTCGGCCGCCGACACGGGCCTCACCTCGTACCAGGCGGGCACGGGTGTCGTCGACGTGGAGAACGCGATCGACGCCCGGGTGGTGGCATCCGGTTCGGGGGATTTCGGCATGCTCTCGTGGGGGGAGGCGGCCGACCCGGTCATCCGTCCCGTCGCGTACACGAACCTCGGCCCCGACGACGTCGTGCTCCAGCTGAGCGCCACACTGCACGGCGCCGCCGACGGCGTCCTCTCCGTCGACGTCGACGAGGTCGCCATCCCGGCGGGTGAGACCCGCACGGTGACGATGACGGCCGACCCCGCCGCGGTCCCCGCGGGTTCCCAGTTCTCCGGCGCGCTGGTCGCTTCGGTGGACGGGACTCCCGTGGCCCGCACCGCACTCGGGATCATCGCCGAGGCGGAGCGGTACGACGTCACCATCAAGGCGACCGGCTTCAACGGTCAGCCGATCTCGGCGTTCGGCATGATGTACCACCCCGAAAGCGAGTACTTCGAGCCGTTCATGGTCGACGGAGAGCTCACCATGCGGCTTCCCGCCGGGCGCTACTCCTTCATGTCCTTCCTCGAGACCGACCTCGAAGCGGACAGCAAGGTGACGGCGCTCGTCGGCGACCCCGACCTGGTGCTCGAGGGCGATACCGAGGTGGCATTCGACGCGCGTGCGGCCAAGCCCGTGACGGTCGACGTGGGTGAGAATGGCCTGGAAGCGGCCTTCACGAAGATGTCGTACCGCGCCGACGGGTTCACCGGCAGCATCTTCGGGGCGCCGTGGAGCGACGCCCTCTACGCGCAGCCGCTCGAGGCGCCGAATGCCGACGAGTTCGGTTTCACGACCCGCTGGCGACTGCAGCAGCCCATGCTCGCCCTCACCGCCGGCAAGGAGCGGCTCGACCTGCTGGTGCAGGCGGGATCGACCTTCCTCGACGGCGAGATCAGGACGAGCGCGGTGGATGCCGGGACCGGCAGCGCCGAGGACTTCGCGGCGCTCGGCACGACCGTGAAGGGCAAGGTCGCCGTCGTGACGCGTTCGAGCGAGGTCTCGCCGAACCGGCGGGCGGTGAACGCCCTCGCGGCGGGAGCGGCGCTGGTCCTGGTCGTGAACGACGCCGACGGCGAGTTCATCGAATGGGTCGGGTCCGATGATTACACGACGAGCGTCGGTATCCCGGTCGCTTCCGTAAGCGGCGTGCAGGGCGCACTGCTCCTCGGCTCGATCGCGGCGCAGAAGGTCACGATCAAGGGCGTCGGCGAACCCACCGCTCGCGAGGTCTTCGACATCGCGAACAACACCGAGGGGTCCATTCCTGCGGACCTGCACTTCGCGCCGACGGACCTGGCGCGCATCGATACGACCTATCGGGGCGATGCGGGCGCCCTCGTCGGCGAGTTCCGCTACGACTACGCTCCCGGCGTGCAGTTCGGCGAGGGTCTGGCGATGCGCACGGAGCGCGGCCTGACGCGCACGGAGTGGGTGAACACCGGGGAGGTCGAGTGGTACCAGTACGCCATGGCGATGGCTCCGGGCTGGGAGGTCCGCGACGTACGCCGCGCCTACGAGCCGGGTTCGGTCTCCGAGGAGAGCTGGTTCGGTGCGATCGTGCGCCCCTACGCGGGTCCCGGGTACTGGGCCTCCGCTCGTCACGGCGGCTTCGCACAGCTGAACATCCCGTCGTGGAGCGATGGCGGGAGCCCCACGCACACCGGGGCGTACGACCTTTTCGGTGGGCAGACGAATCGCTCGCAGCTCACCGAAGTATGGGTCGACGGACAGCTGAAGGCGTCGTCGGTCTGGCAGGCGCCGGGGGTTTCGGACCTGCCGGAGGGTGAGAGCGCCTGGCGCGTGCGCAACACCGCAACGCACGACGGGGCCAGCCTCGACTCCTCCCCGAGCACGCTGACCGAGTGGACGTTCTCCTCCACCGGGTCAGTGGACGATCAGCATTCGCAGCTTCTGCCCCTGCTGCAGGCGTACTACGACGTTGAGCTCGATGACGCCGGCACCGTAGGAGCCGGGCGAAAGAAGGCCAGCGGCATCCCCCTCCGTCTGGAGGTCGGACACATCGCGGGCACCGTCGGCAGCGCCGAGGTCACCGAGGTCACCCTTGAGGCTCGCGTCGCGGGCGGTGCCTGGAAGCCGATTACTCTGGCGGCCGGCAGCACCGACGCCCCCTCCGGGCCCGTGGACCCCGGGAACGACGACTTCGTCGAGTCACGCGCGTTCGTATCCGCCTTCGAGACGTCGCTGAAGGTGCCGGACGGCGGCGCCTGGATCGACCTGCGGCTGAGCGCCGAGGATGCCGCGGGCAGCACGTTCTTCCAGGAGATCGAGCGAGCCTTCCAGGCCGCTCCCGCGAAGAAGGGCGGCAAGCCGGGCGGTGGGCACTGACAGCGGCGCACCGGTTCGTGGGGTGACCGTGGCCGGCCGATCACGACGATCGGCCGGCCCCGCCCATCCTCGCGGCACCACCGGAGGGTGTCCCTCCACCCGCGGCTAGACTGGGGGAATCCCCTGTTCCGATCCAGGATCCGCCATGCCCACCGCCCCCGAAGCACCCGCGCGCTTCGCCGCACACCACGTGCAGCTGCTCCGCGCCGTATTCGCGGCCCTTGCGGCGGTCATGATCACGTTCTCGCCCGACCACTCCGCGGCCATCGGCCTCTCGGTGTTCAGCGGCTTCGCCATCGCGACGGGCCTCGTCTGGCTCATCTCCGCATGGCTCATCGCTCCCGCCGGAACGCGCTGGATGCCGATCACCATGGGCGCGCTCACCATCGTCGCGGGAATGATCGGCGGGATCGTTCCCCTGCGATCGCCCGAGCTCTTCTTCGCCGTCGTGATCGCCTGGGCGCTCACCACCGGCTCCGTCGAGACGGTCGCGGGATGGCGGGCGCCTCGCACGCTCCGCAACGACGGCGCAAAACCGGCGGATGCCGACCCAACGGTCGCGGGTCGCGCCGCCGCGCGCGACGCACTCACGGTCGGCATTCTCACCGTCGTGCTCGGGATCGCGCTTCTCGTCGTCCCCGGCCGGTACGTGCTGGACTACTACATTCCCGACGCCGACCAGACCTTCACGCTCACCGGCATCGCCATCGCGGTCGGCGTCTTCGGCGCCTACGCGGCTATCGTCGCCGTCTATCTCGCGATCGCGGGCTTGTCGCCCCGGCGGGATGCGCCGGTCATGGACCAAGCGCCCGCGGCGACATCCGCTCCTCGCCCCGAGGAGGGTGCATGAACGACAAGCCGAACCGGCGCGACCTGCTCCGGCCGCTGCACCTGCTCGCGATCGCCTTCGGGTGCGCGGCGTTCGCCGGCATCGTCACGGCCGTGACCACCGGCGCGGTCCAGGGCAAGGACGTGGGACCCCTCGCACTCATCGTCGCGGGCATCACGTTCATCGTCGTGCTGCTGGGCCTCGCGATGCTGATGCTCGCCGTAGACCCGGCTCAGGTGCAGAGGCCGGTGGATCGACCGGTGCTGATGCCCGAAGAAGAAAAGCCGGACGACGGCAAGCCCGACCAGAAGGTCTGACGCCAGGGTCATCGCCGCGCCACCGCGGCGCCGGCCCCTCGCAGGCTTTGCGGCTCAGTCGCGCACTGCGAGCGTCGATGCCAATCCGGTGTACGTCGCGGGCGTCAGCGCGAGCAGGCGCTGCTTCGCCGCGTCCCCGATCTCGAGGCCCCCGATGAACTCCGCGAGCTCGGCCGCCCCGACGCGCCGGCCCCGGGTCAGCTCCTTGAGCAGCGCGTAGGGGTCGCTGATACTCGAGCGCCCCGCGACGACCTCGGCGCGCACGACTGTCTGGATCGCCTCACCGAGCACCTCCCAGTTCGCATCGAGGTCGGCCAGCAGCACGTCTTCGGCAAGCGAGATCTCGCCGAGCCCGCGGTGCAGGTTGTCGAGCGCGAGCAGCGAATGACCGAACGCGACGCCGATGTTGCGCTGGGTCGTCGAGTCCGTGAGATCGCGCTGAAGGCGGCTGGTCACGAGGGTCGCGCTGAGCGAGGCGAACAGCGCGCCGGAGAGCTCCAGATTGGCCTCGGCGTTCTCGAATCGGATCGGATTGATCTTGTGCGGCATGGTCGATGATCCCGTGGCGCCCGCGACGGGGATCTGCGCGAAGTAGCCGAGCGAGATGTAGGTCCAGACATCCGTCGCGAGGTTGTGCAGGATGCCGCCGGCGTGGCGCACACGATCGTAGAGCTCGACCTGCCAGTCGTGCGACTCGATCTGGGTGGTGAGGGGGTTGAAGGCGAGGCCGAGCGACTCGACGAACTCCCGCGAGATCTGCGGCCAATCGGCATCCGGCGCCGCCACGACGTGAGCAGACCACGTTCCGGTCGCACCGGAGAACTTGCCGAGGTACTCGGATGCCGCCAGCTGCGCCGCGACGCGCTCCAGGCGCCACGCGAACACCGCGATCTCCTTGCCCATGGTCGTCGGCGTCGCCGGCTGTCCGTGCGTGCGGGAGAGCATCGCGGCATCCGCGTGCTGCTCGGCGATCGCCCGCAGCGCTCCGGTGACGGCGACCAGCTTCGGCAGCCACACCCGCTCCACGGCGCGCTTGACCGTGAGCGCGTAGGCGAGGGAGTTGATGTCCTCACTGGTGCAGGCGAAGTGCGTCAGCTCGGCGACGGCGTCGAGCCCCAGGGTCGAGAGGCGGTCGCGCACGAGGTACTCGACCGCCTTCACGTCGTGGCGCGTCACGGCCTCGCGCTCGGCGAGCCAGTCGATCTCGGCCTGGCCGAAGTCGACGTAGGCCGCGCGCAGGCGAGCCTTGTCGGCCTCGGCGAGGGGTGCGGTGCCGAACAGCGAGCGATCGGTCAGGGCGATCAGCCACTCCACCTCGACCTCGACGCGCGCGCGATTGAGCCCCGCCTCGGAGAGGTAGTCGGCGAGCGGCGCCACCGCGGCGCGATAGCGCCCGTCGAGGGGGCTGAGCGGCTGAGGGGGCAGAGAAGTCACGGGGGTCCTCCGGGTCGGGCGGCGGACGGCCGGATCGCGGGTTCGAGCTGCCGGAAGAGGCCCCGGCTGGCGCTCTCGATCATACCGAGCACCATGTCGAACATCGCGGCGTCGGCGTAGTAGGGGTCCGGGACGTCGAGCGCCCCGTCGGCGGTGGCGTCGAAGTCCAGCAGGAGGGCGATCTTGTCGGCTTCCGCCTCGTCGCGCGCCCAGCTGCGCAGGATGCGGGAATGGCTCCGATCGAGGGCGATGACGAGGTCGTTGGCGGCGAAGGTGACGGAGTCGAACTGCTTCGCGCGGTGGCGCGTGCCGTCGTAGCCTCGGCGATCGAGGGCGGCGATCGTGCGGGCGTCGGCGCGTTCCCCGACGTGCCAGTCTCCTGTGCCCGCGCTGCTCGAGACGATGCGGTCGCCGAGGCCCGCGGAATCCGCGAACCGGCGGAAGACGACCTCGGCCATGGGGGAGCGGCAGATGTTTCCGGTGCACACGAAGACGACGCGGAACAGGGCGTCGTCGGGCACGGTCATCACTCCATTGTGCCGGGGCGGGACCTGATCGTCTCCTGCACAGTGTGACGCAGCCCTCCGACATCGCACAGGTGACGTCGGCGATCCCAGACGCGAGGCGGTGGCGAGCAGACTCGTCCGGTGTCTTCCCTGGTCCATCCCCTGCTGCTCGACGCCGAAGTCGTGGTCGCGCTCCTGCGCAACTCGCGCGACGAGCTGGAGTCGTGCGCACGGCTGGCTCGTACGCTGGCCGCCGACGTGAACTGGCAATCCGATGCCGTCCGACACGTGTACGAGCGGATGGACGGCATCGAGCGGCGGCTCGAGCAGCTTGCGGTGGGGGCGGATGCCGCCATCGCCGACATTCACGCCGAGCGGCGGAGATACGTCGCCGGCCTCGCGCTGCTCGGCGCATGAGCGACGACATCGACATCCGCGCCGGTGGCGTCGTCGCGGTCGACACGGAGACGCTTCGTGCCGTCGCGGCGCGGCTGGACGGCCTCGCCGAGAACGTCGAGAGCACGGCGGAGGCCTTCCGGCGGGCGACCCGATGCGCGGTGGAGGCGGCCGGCACCGCGGACGACATCCACGTGCTCGGTGTCGGGGCCGACACTGCGGCCACCGAGTGCCGCGACCTGGCGACCGCGGTCCGCTCGTCGGCGGACGTCTACGAGGTCGTCGAGCTGACCGCGTTGCGGAGCGCCGCCGCCGCAGCGGGGGATGAGACGGCGGCGGCACGACACGAGGCCGCCATCGACGCGATCGGCCGGCGCAATCCGGATGCGGTCCGGCAGGGCAGGCTCGACATCTTCTGGAGGGGCCTCACCTGGGCGTCGGCGCTCACGCTGCAGGCAGCCGGCGTGACCACGGCAACAGGGCAACCAGGGTTCGCCGCGCTCGGGCTGCTGGCCGGTCCCCTCGTCGGCGGCCTGGCCGCGGCCCGCTCGGGCACCGTCCGCGCGGGTTCGCAGCTCGCGGGGCCGCCCCCCGCGGTCACGGTGCGCGCGTTGCCCCCCACGGCTTCGGCCGCCGGTCAGCCGCCCGCCGCGCCGAAGGGCCTGGCCGACGCGGCCGCTCGGATCCCGGGTGGCGGGCAGGCCCGCGTGCGGGTCGAGAAGTACACGATGCCGGGCGGCACCCGCCAGTTCGCCGTTTACGTCGCGGGCACCCGATCGCGGGCCCTCGGCGGCGCCGACCCCTTCGACAACCTGTCGAATGCCCAGGCCTACACCGGCGAGCGATCGGCGTCCTACCAGGCGGTGCAGCAGGCGCTGCGGGCCTCCGGCGCCACGGACGGCGATGTGGTGCACGCCTTCGGGCACTCGCAGGGCGCGATGATCGCCGGACTGACGGCGGTGGAGGGCGGCTTCGACGTCCAGACGCTGGTGTCGTTCGGGTCCCCCGTCGAGGCCGAGGTGCCGGCGTCCACTCTCAACGTGTCGTTCCGGCACGTCGATGATCCGGTTTCCGCGCTCGCCGGCGGCGGGTCAGGCGCCGGCACAGGGGCGGTCGGCAGCTTCACCGTGGAGCGCATGGGCGACCCGCGTCTCGGGATGCGGGATCTCGAAGCGCCGGCGCATGCCATGGACGGCTACATCGAGACGGCAGCATTGGTGGACGCCTCGGCCGACCCCCGCGTGGACGGGGTGCGGGATGTGCTCAGGGAGCTCGGCGGAGCGGCATCCGTCGAGGTCGTGGAGTACGCGGCCGAGCGCTCGTAGGCACTCAGTCGTCGTCGCGCTGCGGACGGAGGATGATCCCGAAGATCCAGTTGATGATCGTGATGAGCAGCGCGGCGAGCACTCCCCACCAGAAGTCGCCGATCGTCAGTCCCCAACCCCAGAAGCTCGTGATCCACGCGGTCAGCCACAGCAGGAAGCCGTTGATCACCAGTGAGATGAGGCCGAGCGTGAGGATGTACAGCGGGATCGCGATGATCTTGACGATCGTCCCGATGAACGTGTTTATGATCGCGAAGACGGCGGCAACGATCAGCAGCGTGAGCACGTACTGGAGCGTCTCGCCCGGCGGAAAGGCCGTGACGGTGACCGTCAGCGCGGGGAGGAGGGTGCAGACCCAGATGGCGAACGCGTTGATGACGACCCGGATGAGGAAGCGCATGGGCGTCATCCTCCCACGACGCTGGAGTCGAAAAGGAAAGAGGCTCCTAGACTCGGACGGTGAGCACGCCCGAGCCCGTTCTTCCCCGCATCCGCCCGGAGATCGCCGCGCTGCCCGCCTACAAGCAGGGCCGGCAGGCGGAGGGGGACGCGTTCAAGCTCTCCAGCAACGAGAACCCGTTCGACCCGCTGCCCTCGGTGCTCGAGGCGCTCCGCACCTCCACCTCCATCAACCGCTATCCGGATGCCTCGGCGGGCCGGCTGCGCGCCCGCCTGGCCGCCCGCTACTCCGTCGAACCGGACGGCGTGCATGTGGCCGCGGGCAGCGTGTCCATCCTGCAGCAGCTCGCGCTCGCCACATCGTCGCCCGGCGACGAGCTGATCTACGCGTGGCGCTCCTTCGAGGCGTACCCCAGCCTCGCGCTGGTCGCCGGTGCCACTCAGGTTCAGGTGCCGCTGACTCCGGACTCGCAGCACGACCTGCCGGCCATGGCGGCTGCGGTCACCGAACGCACGTCCTGCATCATCGTCTGCACCCCGAACAATCCGACCGGGCCGATCGTTCCGCAGCGCGAGTTCGAGCAGTTCCTCCGGGAGGTGCCGCCGACGGTGCTGGTGATCCTCGATGAGGCCTATGCCGAATTCGTCACGGACCCGCACGCGGTCGACGGCCTCGGCACCCGGCTCTTCGAGAAGCATCCGAACGTGGTCGTGCTGCGCACCTTCTCCAAGGCGTTCGGACTCGCGGGCCTCCGCATCGGCTACGCCATCGGGCACCCGCGCGTGCTCGACGCGGCACGCAGCACCGGCATCCCCCTCTCGGTCACGGCGCAGGCGGAAGACGCTGCGATCGCGAGCCTCGACGCCGAGTCCGAGCTGCGGGAACGCGTCGCCGCCATCGCGGAGCGTCGCGATCGCCTCGCCGCGGGCCTCAGAGCGGCGGGTTGGCGGGTGCCGGAGGCACAGGGCAACTTCGTGTGGCTGCCGGCCGGTGACCAGACGCTCGAGATCGGCCAGGCCTTCGATCAGGCGGGGCTGATCGTTCGCCCCTTCGCCGGCGACGGGATCCGCATATCCGTCGGGGAGCATGAGTCTGTGGAGAGGGTCCTACGGATTGCGGCATCCGTTGTCCGCAACCTCCCGGAGGCTCATCCCGGGCGCGCGTTAGCGTAGGAAAATGACGTCCCCGGCCGACTCCGACCTCGTTCGCGTGCTCGCGGCCGACGGCACGCTCGCCCCGACCGCCGCCGCAGAGCCCTATCTCGACATCATCGAGGCCCTCCCCGAGAGTGCGCTCGAGCGCTTCTACCGCGACATGGTGAACGTCCGCGCCTTCGATCGGGAGGCGACAAACCTGCAGCGGCAGGGCCAGCTTGCCCTCTGGCCGCCGAGCTACGGGCAGGAGGCGGCTCAGGTGGGGTCCGCCCGGGCGGCCAAGCCCCAAGACCATCTCTTCCCGTCGTACCGGGAGCACGTCGTGTGCATGATCCGCGGCGTCGACCCGGTGGACATCATCCGGCTCATGCGCGGGCTGACCCACGGAGGCTGGGATCCCACCGAACCCAAGAACGGCAACACGCACATCTACACGCTCGTGCTCGGCTCGCAGACGCTGCACGCCACGGGGCTGGCGATGGGCTTCGCGTTCGACGGCAAGAGCGGCGCGGGCGATCCGGAGAAGGACGCCGCGGTCATCGTCTACTACGGCGACGGCGCATCCAGCCAGGGCGACGTGCATGAAGCGATGGTCTTCGCAGCCAGCTACCAGACGCCCCAGGTGTTCTTCCTGCAGAACAACCACTGGGCCATCTCCGTGCCCGTAGCGACGCAGTCGCGCACCCCACTGTACGAGCGGTCGAAGGGCTACGGCATCCCGACCCTGCGCGTCGACGGCAACGACGTGCTCGCCAGCTACGCCGTCTCTCGCGTGGCCCTCGACGAGGCGCGCGCCGGCGGCGGTCCGCGGGCGATCGAGGCGCTGACGTACCGGATGGGCGCCCACACCACGAGCGATGACCCGACCAAGTACCGCACCGACGTCGAGGAGCGATCGTGGGCCGAGCGCGACCCGATCCTCCGGATGCGCGCGTATCTCGAGGCTCGTGGGGCGTCCGCCGCGTTCTTCGAAGAGTCGGAGGCCGAGGCCCGCTCCATCGCGGACGACGCCAGGGCCCGCACGATGAAGCTCGAGACGATCGACCGCTCGCTGATCTTCGATCACGTGTACAGCGAGCCGCACCCGCGCATCGATGAGCAGCGAGCGTGGCTCGACGGCTACGAGGCCTCGTTCGAGGGAGACGCCTCGTGACGACCTCCATGCCGATCAGCCGCGCGCTCAACGCGGGCCTTCGCCGTGCGCTCGCCGAGAACGACCGCGTGCTGCTCATGGGCGAGGACATCGGCCCGCTCGGCGGAGTCTTCCGGGTGACCGAGGGGCTGCAGGCCGACTTCGGGGATCGCCGCGTGCTCGACACCCCGCTCGCGGAGTCCGGCATCGTCGGCACAGCGATCGGGCTCGCGATGGCGGGATTCCGCCCGGTGTGCGAGATCCAGTTCGACGGCTTCGTCTTCCCGGCCTTCGACCAGATCACCTCGCAGCTCGCCAAGATCACCAACCGGCACGAGGGCGCGCTCCGCATGCCCATCGTCATCCGGATCCCGTACGGCGGGCACATCGGCGCGGTCGAGCACCACCAGGAGAGCCCCGAGGCGTACTTCGCGCACACGCCGGGACTTCGGGTCGTCAGCCCGTCGACGGCGAACGACGCGTACTGGATGATCCAGGATGCGATCGCGAGCGATGATCCCGTCATCTTCCTCGAGCCCAAGAGCCGGTACTGGCAGAAGGGCGACGTCGACGAATCGGCCCGCGCCGTGCCGCTGCACGCCAGCCGCATCGTCCGCCGCGGCACCGACGTGACGCTGGTCGGTCACGGGGCGATCGTGACGACGCTGCTGCAGGCCGCCGCGCTCGCCGAGTCGGAGGGCACCAGCTGCGAGGTCATCGACATCCGCTCGCTCTCGCCTGTCGACTTCGGGCCGATCCTCGACTCCGTGCGCCAGACTGGCCGCATGGTGTACGTGCAGGAGGCGCCCCAGTTCGCCAGCCTCGGCAGCGAAGTGGCCGCCACCGTGATGGAGAAGGCGTTCTTCTCGCTCGAGGCGCCCGTGCTGCGTGTGTCGGCCTTCGACGCCCCGTTCCCGCCCGCGAAGCTGGAGGGCGCCTTCCTGCCCGACGCCGACCGGGTGCTCGAGGCCGTCGACCGCGCCCTGGCGTACTGAGCGACACTTCACCGCAGGCGCCACGCGTCGCACCACCGGAAAGGAAACCCGGATGAGCACCCAGACCTTCCATCTGCCCGACGTCGGCGAGGGACTCACCGAGGCCGAGATCGTGTCATGGCACGTGTCGCCCGGCGACACGGTCGCGGTGAACGACGTGCTCGTCGAGATCGAGACCGCGAAGTCGCTGGTCGAGCTGCCGTCGCCGTTCGAGGGTGTCGTCGGGGATCTGCTGTTCGGTGAGGGAGACACGGTGGATGTCGGGGCCGCCATCATCACGATCGAGGATGCCGGGTCGCCGGCCCCCGCGGACATCCCGGTGCACGGCGGATCGGACATCGAGGGCGGCGGCGCGGTGCTCGTCGGCTACGGCACGGGGGGTGCGGTGCAGTCTCGGCGACGCAAGCCGGATGCCGCCGCTCAGACCGCCACAGTGAAGGCGTCCGTCGGGGTCGTGGCGAAGCCCCCGATCCGCAAGCTCGCCCGTGATCTGGGGGTCGACCTCGCCGCCGTGCAGCCCAGCGGCCCCGCGGGAGAGGTCACCCGCGACGATGTCGTCAAGCACGCGTCGCAGGCGAGCGTCTTCCGCAACATCGAGACGCCGGAGTGGGGCCAGGTGCGCGAGGAGAAGATCCCCGTCCCGCCGGTGCCGCGCCAGGCGCCGCCCGCCGCGCCGGCGGCTGCCGCGGCATCCGTTTCCGCGCCTCCGGCCGGCTCGACCGCCGGTGAGAACCCTCGCGAAGAGGCGATCCCCGTGCGCGGCGTTCGCAAGGCCGTGGCATCCGGAATGGTGCAGAGCGCCTACTCGGCACCCCACGTGACCGTCTGGGTCGACGTCGATGCGACGCGCACGATGGAGCTCGTCAAGCGACTCAAGGCGTCCCCGGACTTTGCCGATGTGCGGGTCTCGCCGCTGCTGATCATGGCGCGTGCCGTGATCTGGGCGGTGCGCCGCACCCCGCACGTGAACGCCGCCTGGGTCGACACCGACAACGGCGCCGAGATCGTCCTGCGTCACTACGTCAATCTGGGGATCGCGGCGGCGACGCCCCGCGGTCTGCTGGTGCCGAACATCAAGGACGCGCAGGACCTGAACCTCCGCGGGCTCGCGAAGGCACTGGAGAAGCTCACGCTCACGGCGCGCGAGGGCAAGTCCACGCCCGCCGACCAGTCGGGCGGCACGATCACGATCACGAACATCGGCGTGTTCGGGATGGATGCCGGAACGCCGATCATCAACCCCGGCGAGGCCGGGATCGTGGCCCTCGGGACGATCCGCCAGAAGCCGTGGGTCGTCGACGGCGAGGTGCGCCCGCGCTTCGTCACCACGGTCGCGGGCTCGTTCGACCACCGCGTTGTCGACGGCGACGGAATGTCGCGCTTCATCGCTGACGTCGCCTCGGTGCTCGAGGAGCCGGCGCTGCTGCTCGACTGAGCGCTACCCCGCTATACCGGGGGACAGTACCGTGAACCTCAGCTGGCGTGCTCAGGGTTCGGAGGCCTATGTCCACTTATCGTCGTGCCTGGGGGCTCGGCTGTCTCGCCGTCGTGATCGCTCTTCTAGCCGCAGGATTGAAGGCTCTGATCACATCGCAAGGTCTCGTCGACCGTGCATTCTGGATTGGCTTCAGTTCGGAAGCCGTCACGAATCTCTTGGTGGCGGTCGTGTTGGCTCTTCTGCTGGCGGCGATGGCGGAGGTGCTGAGACGCCGCGACGAGGCGATCAGGTCGCAAACCCAAATAGCGACGCGCCTAAGGGAAACCGATGCACTTGTGCTAGCGCTGATCGGCCCCGTTCACCTCGTAGCCGTCGGGCACCTGTCAGGCGAGCTCGACGTAGAGCTGATGTCTCTCGGAGAGGCGGAACGGCTCCGCTCTCAGCTTCGAACGATCGAATCGTTCAGCTCGGACTCGTTCATGAATGCCATGAAGCTCGACGAACACCTTGCCGTGTTGGATGACGAGTCCTCCAACACTCAGCAGGTTCTCCGCGCCACTGACCAGCTGACGGCCGCCTTCGATCTCACAGATCGAGCCGATCGCCTGTTCGCCGTGCGGACCATCAGCGACGACCTCAACTTGCTCCACAATGCTGAGCTTGACCCGGAACTGCGAAGAATGGTGGGGACGCTGCGACGGAGGGCCTTCGAGGTTGCCCTGGCGGCGCGCAGAACGGACCGCAGCCTGGCCACCTCAGTCGGCCATGAAACGATCGCGCAGCTTATGACTCGAGTGCCGCGTCCGCTCAAGATACTTTCGGGGGCGGATGGGCGCGCCGAGGCGGGAACGTGGCGAGAAGCCATCTCCCCGGCAACGACACACCTCGTCATGGAGCGCATGCAGATAAGCGTGTTCTTGGACACGGCACTTCAGATAGTTAGGGCACGAAAGCTGGATGGACGCTCATGACGTTCACGGCGTCAGATGCGAACGCTCTAGTCGGGCGATTTGAGAACGATTATCAATAGACATACGCTGGAGGAATGAACTTCCGATCGCTGATCGCCCTTTCCGCCGTCGCCGCTTCCGGACTGGTGCTGGCCGGATGCGCGACGGGCGACGCGGGCGCTGCGGAAGCCGACGGTGCGGTCGAGGTCGTCGCGTCCACCGACGTCTACGGCCAGATCGCCGAGGAGATCGGCGGCGGTCTCGTCGACGTCACCTCGATCATCGACTCCGCCTCGCAGGATCCGCACTCGTTCGAGCCGAGCGCTCAGGACCAGCTTCTCGTGACCACCGCCGACCTCATCATCGAGAACGGCGGCGGCTATGACGCGTTCGTCGATGCGCTCATCGAATCGAGCGGCAGCGACGCGCAGGTGATCACCGCCGCGGAGTTCTCGCACGACTACCCCGGCAATGACGGCCACACCGAGGACGCCGCCGCTGAAACGGCGGAGACCCACGACGCCCACGCCGAAGAAGACGGCGCCGAAAACGAGCACATCGAGGGCTTCAACGAGCACGTGTGGTACGACCCGCACACCATCGAGCAGGTAGCCGAGGCCATCGCCGCCGAGCTGTCGGGACTGCTGCCGGAGGAGGCATCGACCTTCGAGGAGAACGCCGCGGCCTTCGTCGCTGAGATCGCGGATCTCGAGGCATCGCTGAAGGAGGTCGGTGCCGTCGCGGGCGGCGCGCAGGTCTTCGCGACCGAGCCCGTTCCGGCCGCCCTCCTCGCGGCCGCCGGGCTCGAGAACGTCACGCCGCACGAATTCAGCGAGGCGGTGGAGGAGGGCCAGGACGTTCCGCCCGCGACCCTGCTCGCCTCGCTCGACCTGGTCAACGGCGGCGATGTGCGCGTAGTGATCGCGAACACCCAGACCGGTGGGGCCGAGACCACCCAGATCGTGGGCGCCGCCGACGCGCGAGGCATCCCCGTGCTCACGTTCTCCGAAACGCTTCCGGACGGGCAGACTTACATCTCGTGGATGCAGGAGAACGTCGAGGCGCTGGCGGGCGCCCTGCAGGAGTGACGCCCAGCGTGCCCGCGCTCGAGCGTCCCGCTCTCGAGATCACGGATGCGGCCCTGCGACGCGACGACCGCGAGCTGTGGTCGGGCCTTGACCTGCAGGTGCAACCCGGTGAACTGGTCGCGGTGCTCGGCCCGAGCGGCTCGGGAAAGACAACCCTGCTGCGCGCGATCCTCGGCCTCGAGCCGCTCAGCGCCGGCTCGATCTCCGTACTCGGCGACCCCGTCCGCTCGCAGGGCAGCCGCCGCGTCGGCTATGTGCCGCAGTCCCGGCCGCTGCCCCGGGACACGGCGCTTCGCGGCCGCGATCTGGTCGCCCTCGGTGTCGACGGCCACCGCTTCGGGCTGCCGTTTCCTCGTCGAGGCGACGCCGCGCGCGTAGAGGCGCTGATCGACGCGGTCGGGGCGCGGGGGTATGCCGATCGGCCCGTCGGCCTGCTGTCGGGAGGCGAGCAGCAGAGGCTGCGAATCGGACAGGCGCTCGCCGACGAACCCGGTCTGCTGCTGTGCGACGAGCCCCTGACGAGCCTCGACCTGGCCAACCAGCAGGCGGTCGTGGGACTCATCGACCGGCACCGCCGGGAGCGGAACGCGGCTGTGCTGCTGGTCACCCACGACATCAATCCCGTGCTGAGCAAGGTCGACCGCATCCTCTACCTCGCCCACGGCGCGTTCACGCTCGGCACCCCGGATGAGGTGCTCAACTCCCGCGTCCTGTCGGAGCTGTACGGCGCACCCGTGTTCGTGCTGCGTGCCGGCGACCGGCTGGTCGTGGTCGGTGCACCGGATGCCGAGGAGTCGCACCACCATCACGACGAGGTGCACGAATGAACCCGAACGACGTGTGGGACGCGATGTTCGGCGGCCTGCCCGTCTACGGCCAGATCCTCGCGCTGGTCTCGAACTCGGTGTGGGCGGGCGCCGTGCTGGGCCTCGTCGGGGGTCTCGTCGGGGTGCTGGTGATGCAGCGCGACATGGCGTTCGCCGTGCACGGCATCAGCGAACTGTCCTTCGCCGGGGCGGCCGCGGCCCTGCTGATCGGCGTCGACGTCGTCACAGGATCGATCGTCGGGTCCCTGATCGCGGCCGCGCTGATCGGGTGGCTGGGCGCGCGCGCCCGGGACCGTAACTCGATCATCGGCGTGCTCATGCCGTTCGGCCTCGGCCTCGGCATCCTGTTCCTCTCGCTCTACAGCGGGCGCAGCTCGAACCGCTTCAGCCTGCTCACCGGGCAGATCGTGTCGGTGCAGACCGGGCAGCTCGGCTGGCTGATCGGCATCAGCGCGCTCGTGCTGCTCGGGTTGCTGGCGATCTGGCGGCCGCTGCGCTTCGACTCCCTCGATCCCCAGTCCGCGGCGGCGCGCGGCGTGCCCACCACCGCCGTGTCGCTCGCGTTCATGCTCCTGCTCGGACTGATCGTCGCCGTCGCGGTGCACATCATCGGCGCGCTGCTGGTGATGGCGCTGCTCGTGACGCCGGCCGCGGCGGCGATGCGGGTGGCAACGGGCCCCCTGTCGGTGCCCCTTCTCTCGGCACTGTTCGGCTTCGTGTCGGCGGTGGGCGGCATCCTGATCGCCATCGCGGGTACCCTCCCGGTCAGCCCCTACATCACCACCATCTCCTTCCTCATCTACGTCCTCTGCCGGGTGATCGCCTCCCGCCGCGGGCGCGTCCGTCCCCTGTCTGCCGGCGCCGAGGCGGCGTCCAGGGTCGCCGCCTAAACTTCTGACATGGCTCAGCGGAACACGTGGCAGCGCGAGCGAGTGCGCGATGCGCTCGCCGATGCGCGTGGATTCGTGAGCGCCCAGAACCTGCACGCCTCGCTGCGCGAGGACACGGGCATCGGTTTGGCGACCGTGTACCGCACCCTCTCGGGGCTGGCCGCCGCCGGTGAGGCCGATTCGCTGCAGAGCCCGGACGGTCAGGCGCTCTACCGCGCGTGCGTCAGTCCCGGCCACCACCACCACCTGATCTGCCGGTCCTGCGGCCTGACCGTCGAGATCGAGGCGAGCGAGGTCGAGGCGTGGGCCCGCCGCACCGCCGCCCAGCACGGCTTCACCGACGCGGAGCACGTGGTCGACATCTTCGGCCTGTGCGCCGCCTGCACGAAGGCACGCGAGGGAGCGTGACCCGGCTCAGCACGGCCGAGCCCGGCGCGGGCGCGGTCACCACGCCTCGGCGCGCCGCACCAGCGGTCGCTCTCGGTCTCGGGATCGTCGCGGTCGCCGTGCTCTTCGCGATCGATCGCCTCGCCCCGACGCTGTTCTCGGCGTCGCTGCCGACGCGCGCCCAGGACGGGATGACCCTCGCGATCAGCGTGCTGATCGAGTCGCTGCCCTTCGTCGTGCTGGGTGTCGCGCTCTCGATCGTGGTGCAGGTGTGGGTGCCGCCAGGCGTCATCGAGAGATGGATGCCCCGGCGGGCATGGGCCCGCCGGGCCGTGCTGTCTCTGCTCGGGATGCTGGTGCCCGTGTGCGAGTGCGGGAATGTGCCCTTCGCGCGGGGCCTGCTGATCCGCGGGTTCTCGGTGCCGGAAACCCTGACGTTCCTCATCGCGGCGCCGATCGTGAACCCGATCGTGATCCTCACGACGCACCAGGCGTTCGGGTGGGATGGCGGGATCCTGGTCGCGCGGCTGCTGGGCGGATACGCGATCGCGAATCTGATCGGCTGGCTCTACAGCCGTCATCCGGATCCTGACGGGCTGCTCACCGACCGGTTCCGCGGGACGTGCGATCTCGTCGTGAACGAGCCAGGCGGCCGCGGCCGCCGCAGCCTCACGCAGTTCATCATCGAACTGCGGGCGGTCATGCCGGCCCTCATCATCGGCTCCGCCCTCGCGGGAGCAGTGCAGGTTCTCATCCCGCGCGACACGCTGCTCGCCATCGGGTCGAATCCGGTGCTCTCGATCGCCGCGATGACGGCACTGGCCATGACGGTCGCGATCTGCTCCAACGTCGACGCCTTCTTCGCCCTGTCGTTCGCGTCGACCTTCTCGCCCGGCTCACTGGTCGTGTTCCTGCTCGTCGGCCCGCTCATCGACATCAAGATGCTCGCGCTCATGCGCACCACCTTCACCACGCGCGCCCTCGCGGGCATCGTCACCATCGTGCTGCTCTCGGCGTTCGCCATCGGGATCGGGGTGAACCTCCTTGCGTAGGGCCGATTGGATCGCGACCCGCTGGCTCGGCGTGGGCCTCACGGCCTGCCTGGCCGTCGTGACGCTCGGCCTGGCCGCCGGAGGGCAGCTGGGGCTCTACATCAATCCCGATTCGGCGTGGTTCGCGGTGAGCATGTCTGTCGTCGCCCTGGTCGGGGCGGTCGGCTCGTTCCTCGTGCCGCTCGGCGCGGAGGCGGACCACGGGCACGAGCACGGCGATGCTCCGGCGGTGCACGGGCTGCACGCGCACGACCACGGTTCCGCCGTGGAGCACGACGAGCACACCGGCGCCCACCACAGAGACGACGAGGAGGCCCACGACGCCCTCATCGCCCCCCGGCGACCCCTGGCGATGGTCGCCACGGTCACCGGTGGCGTGCTCGCCTCCGGCATCACGGTCGCCGCTCTGGTGCTTCCCCCCGCCTCTCTGTCGGTCGAGCTGGCCATGGCCCGGGATGTCGGTGCCCCGCCGCTGTTCGGCGGCGCGGACTCCATCCAGCTCGCGACCTCCGGCGACACGAGCGAGTTCGGGGTCGGTGAGTGGGCCACCGTGTTCGCGACCTCGACGAATCCCGACAACTTCGACGGTGAGACCGTCGCGCTGACCGGATTCCTGACGCCGGATCCCGACGACCCGGACTCGGTGCAGCTGACCCGCCTCGTCATCACGCACTGCGTGATCGACGCCCAGCCCGCGACCCTGCCCGTGGTCGCCGCCGGCTGGGAGGGCGATTACGAGGTCGGCGATTGGGTGGAGCTCGAGGGCACGGTGCGGACCGCTGCCGACGGCACGCTCGTGATCGAGCCGGGCGCCGTGAACCCCATCCCCGAGCCGGGCGACCCGTATGAGTATTGAGGCGGGTCCGGCCGGATCCAGCCGGCGCTCCCGGGCACGGGCCCGGCGCACACGCGGCTTCTTCGCCGCGTTCGCCCTCGTGATGGCCGCGCTGATCGCCGTGGTCGTGACCGGAGCCGCATTGAGCCTCTCGCAGGGGCCCCGGCTCACCGGTGTGCAGGTGGACCCCGCCGCGGCGGCCGCGGCATCCGGTTCCCGCATGATCCTGACGGCGAACCAGGCGCTGGATTCCGTGACGGCCGATCAGGTGAGCGTCGAACCGGACGTCCCGTTCACCGTGGATGCCTCCGGTCGGAGCGTGGGGGTGCGCTTCACGGTGCCGCTCTGGGACGACACGGAGTACACGGTCACGGTGTCGGACGTCGAGGCGGTGGGCGGGGGACCGACCGCGGACCTGACGTCGAGCTTCCGCACACCGGCGGCGGAGGTGTTCCTGCTGCAGCGCAGCACGAGCGGGGACGACGCCATCTTCCGCACCGACCTGACGGGCGAGCGCGCGGTGCCGGTGTTCACGCATCCGCACATCGAGGACTTCCGCGCCAGCGGCGATCGGCTGGTCGTCTCGGTCGTCGAGGACGACGCATCCGTGGTGCTCGTCACCGATCTCGCGGGGGAGAACCGGCGCGAGCTCGGATTACCGGGAGACGGGATCATCACCGCGCTGCAGGTCTCCGGTCGCGGCGATCTGGTCGGCTACACGTATTCCGACCGCGCGCTCGATGAGGACAGCGGCCGCGAGAGCGTCATCTTCACGCAGTCGCTGCGGCAGGCGGATGCCGAACCGCAGCCGCTGGAGATCGCCGGGGAGGCCCCGAGCGTCGTCGACTGGCTCTTCGTGCCGGAGGCGACGGCCGCACTGCTGATCGACTTCGCGGGAGACCTGCTGCTCACCGATCCGGCGACCGACGGCGACCCCACCGCGCTCGGCGCCGCCCTGACGATCGACGGCATCACGGTGGGCACCTTCCAGGCGGTGGTGGAGCGGATCGACGGGCTCAGGGTTCTCGACCTGACCGATGCCGGCGAAGAGCCGCTCGTCCCGGCCGAGGGGGAGGAGTCGCTCGGTGTGGCCGGGTCCGTCACGCCGATCCCCGGTGGCGGCACCGTGCGGCTGTACTCCGAGCGGGATGCCGCCGGCCTGCCGGTCGAGCAGTCGGTGGTGCACGTCTCGGACGAGGGGGCGGTGCTCCCGCTGCTCGAGGTGCCCATCTCCGACGGGGTGCTCCAGACCTGTGTCGCGCCGAGCGGGCGGTACGCGGCCGCGCTCGTGGCGCCCGATCTGGTGTCGAACCCGTACGACGGGTACCTGCAGCCGCTCCCGCAGAACCTGGAGACGCACATCATCGAGCTCTCGACCGGTGACGAGGTCGTGACCCTGGCGGGGTCGGCCATCTCATGGTGCGCGGTGGGTGCGTCGTGAGCGAGGTCCGCTCGGCCACGCGCGCCGAACTTGCCGGGCTGCCCCTCGGGGTGGCGCCACGGCTGCTCGGCGGACACCTCACGACCGTTCTGCCCGACGGCACGGTCACCGTGAGGATCACAGAGGTCGAGGCCTACCACGGGCTCGGAACCGGCGCGGTGCCCGACCCCGGCTCTCATGCGCGCATGGGCCCCACCGCCAGGAATGCGGTGATGTGGGGTGAGCCGGGGCATCTCTACGTGTACCTCAGCCACGGCATCCACTCGTGCGTCAACGTCGTCTGCGGGCCGGAGGGCACCGCCGGCGGGGTGCTGCTGAGGGGCGGCGAGGTGATCGACGGGCGGGATGTCGCCTTCCGGCGGCGCCCGGCGGCCCGCGTCGAGCGCGACTTGGCGCGTGGACCGGGTCGGCTCGGGGATGCCGTGGGTCTGCGTTATCCCGTGCACAACGGCGTCGACGCGCTCGAGGGGCCGATCGCGCGGCTCGAACTGCGCGATCCCCCCCACGTCGACATCGCGACGGGGCCGCGGGTCGGCGTCGCCGGCGTCGCGGGGACGGCGGCGTTCCCGTGGCGCTTCTGGATCCCGGGGGATCCGACGGTGTCGCCGTTCCGGTTCGGGCGGGGAGCGGGCGAGCTCGCCGCCGAGTCGGCAGGGCGTCAAGGCGACACGCCGCCCGTGCTAGACTGACTCTTTGTCTGCGCGCCTTCCACGCGCGCAGTTCGCCCACACTCCCCACCTTTCCGTCCCTGAGTTCGTCGAGGGTCGCTCCCTGAGTTCGTCGTGGGTCGCGGTGGCGTGTGGACAGACAAGGGATCTTGGGTGAGGCCGTCCGGCCTCACGGTATTAAGGAGAAATCACTATGGCAGCAGTGTGCCAGGTGACTGGAGCTGTTCCCGGCTTCGGTCACTCGATCAGCCACTCGCACCGTCGGACGAAGCGCCGCTTCGACCCGAACGTGCAGAAGAAGACGTACTTCGTTCCGTCGCTTGGGCGCAACATCAAGCTCAACGTGTCGGCCAAGGGCATCAAGGTCATCGACGCCCGCGGCATCGAGTCCGTCGTCCGTGACCTTCAGGCGAAGGGTGTGAAGCTCTAATGGCCAAGAAGGCTCAGGACGTCCGTCCGATCATCAAGCTCCGCTCCACGGCGGGCACCGGGTACACCTACGTGACCCGCAAGAACCGTCGCAACAACCCCGACCGCATCGTGCTGAAGAAGTACGACCCCGTCGTGCGCAAGCACGTTGACTTCCGCGAGGAGCGCTAAGAATGGCCAAGAAGAGCAAGATCGCTCGCAACGAGCAGCGCAAGGTGATCGTCGACCGCTACGCCACCAAGCGCGCTGAGCTGAAGAAGGCGCTCGTCGACCCGACCAGCACCGACGAGCAGCGCGAAGCCGCTCGCATCGGCCTGCAGAAGCTGCCCAAGAACGCATCGCCCGTGCGCGTGCGCAGCCGCGACGTCATCGACGGACGCCCCCGCGGTGTCCTCACGAAGTTCGGCGTCTCGCGCATCCGCTTCCGCGACATGGCCCACCGGGGCGAGCTGCCCGGCGTGACCAAGTCGAGCTGGTAAGCGAGCCAAAGGGCACAGTCGAGCTGGTAGACACCAGCAGCACACGTCGAAGAGGCGGATCCCCATTACGGGGGTCCGCCTCTTCTGTGTCGGGGCGCGCTTGCGTGCGCCCCCGGCGGCGACCACGACGTCCGACACCCGTCACTCCCGCCACAGCAGCCACATCCGTACCGGCGACACGCCGACCGAAACCGTCATAACCCCCGGAAATCCGCGGAATTCCGCCGAACGTTGATACATTCGAGGCGGTCGATCGACCAGCCGGGGAGCGTCCGTTCTCCGGTCCCGCAAGATACTGCGGCACCATCGTCGCCGCTGGAGGACCACCATGGCCGACAAGTCCATCACCAAGACCGAGCTCGTCGCGAGCATCGCAAGCGCCACGGGCCAGAGCCAGGCCACCGTGTCGGGCGTTCTCGACTCCCTCTTCTCGACCGTCTCCGAGGCTGTCGGCAAGGGCAGCAAGGTCTCGATCCCGGGCTGGATCGCCTTCGAGCAGGTCGCCACGTCCGCCCGCACGGGCCGCAACCCGCAGACCGGTGCGGAGATCAGCATCCCCGCCGGCAAGCGCGTCAAGGTCACCGCGGGCTCGAAGCTCAAGGCAGCCGTCAAGTAGGACGGTCGCCGAAAGGGGGATGTCGCTCGCGACATCCCCCTTTCGCGTGCCCGGGGGGCGCCCCCGACCGCCGCGAAGGGACCCGAAGTGCGGGATACGGACGCCGGAACCCGCGGATTGCGTCCTTTCGCGAGAGGTGGATGCCGGGGACTGGACGCGGCGAGCACTCAGGCCGCAGAGCCTAGGCTTGAGGGGTGAACTCCCGCGCGCTGCGGGCCGCCGGGCCCGCGATCCTGATCGCCGCGGCATTCGTGACCCTGGTCTGGGGTCTTGTCGTAGGCGGGGGGGCGGCGGCGCTCGTTCTCGGTGACCCAGGGCCGGTCGTCCGCTGGGGCCTGCCCGCGGCGAAACTCGCCGTCAACTTCGGCGCGGCCGGCATGGTCGGCTCCCTCGTGCTCGCCCTCTTCGCGCTCAGGGCCGGGGATCGCGAGTTCGACACGGCCCTGGACACGGCATCCGTCAGCGCAGCGGTCTTCACCGTCGCCGCGGGCGTGACCGGCTTCCTCACGTTCGTCAACGCCTTCGACGCGAGCCCGAGCCCCGACGCCGTCTTCGGCGCGCAGCTCGGCCGGTTCCTGCTCGAGACCGAGCTCGGCCGCACCTGGCTGATCACGACCATCGCCGGCGCCGCCCTCACTGTGCTCACGTTCGCCGTCCGTTCGTGGACCGCGACCCTCTTCGTCGCGATGCTGGCCATCGCCACCCTCGTGCCGATGGCGACCCAGGGACACTCGGGCGAGGAAGCCAACCACACCGCCGCCATGATGGCGCTCGTGCTGCACACCGTCGCCGCGGCGGCATGGCTCGGCGGCCTGCTGCTCGTCGTCATGCTGCGCCCGATCGTCTCCCGCGACCGCATCGCCGTGGTCCTCACGCGCTACTCGAGCATCGCCCTCGTCGCCTTTCTCGTCGTGGCGGTCTCCGGCTACGCCCGGTCGGCCATCAGCGTCGGCGCCTGGGACCAGCTCGCCACCCCGTACGGGCTGCTCGTGCTCGTCAAGGTCGCCGCGCTGCTCGTGCTCGGCGCGCTGGGCGCCTGGTACCGGAATCGGCTCATCCGGAAGATGGGCGAGGATGCGGGACGCCGGCGCTTCTGGAGCCTCATCGCCATCGAGTTGGCGTTCATGGGGATCGCGAGCGGTGCCGCGGCCGCGCTCGCGCGCACCGCTCCTCCGGCATCCAGCGCGCTCCCCGAAATCGGCACGCCGGCGGAAGTGCTCACCGGGGCGCCGCTTCCGCCCGAGCTGACCCTCGGGCAGTGGTTCACGGCGTGGGACATCGACCTGCTGTGGGCGTTCGCCGCGGCCTTCGGCATCTTCTTCTACCTCGCGGGTGTCTGGCGGCTGTCCCGCCGAGGCGACTCGTGGCCGCTCTATCGCACCGTCCTCTGGGTCGCGGGCCTCGTGCTGCTGTTCTGGGTGACCTGCGGTCCCATCAACGCCTACCAGGACTACCTCTTCAGCATCCACATGGTCGGCCACATGCTGCTGTCGATGGCGATCCCGCTGCTGCTCGTCGCGGGGGCGCCCGTCACCCTCCTGGCCCGGGCGGCGAGAAAGCGCGACGACGGCACGCGCGGCGGCCGCGAGTGGGTGCTCTGGGCCGTGCACTCGCCGGTGTCGCGTGTGCTGACCCATCCCTTCGTCGCGGCCGGGCTCTTCGTCGGCTCGCTCTGGACGTTCTACTACACCGATCTGTTCCGGTGGTCGCTCTACGATCACCTCGGCCACGAATGGATGACGGCGCACTTCCTGATCACCGGGTACCTGTTCGTGCTCTCCCTGATCGGCATCGACCCGGTGCCCTATCGCCTGCCCTACGCGGGGCGGCTGCTCGTGCTGATCGGCGTCATGGCGATGCACGCCTTCTTCGGCATCGCGATCATGATGCAGAGTGGCCTGTTCGTCGCCGAGTGGTTCGGGTCGATGGGGCGCACGTGGGGTGCGACGCCCCTCGAGGATCAGTACGTCGGGGGCGGGGTCGCGTGGTCCGTCGGCGAACTGCCGACCCTCATCCTCGCGATCACCGTCGCGATCCAGTGGAGCCGGAGCGATGACCGCGCCCAGCGCCGACGCGACCGGCACGTCGACCGGACCGGCGACACCGAACTCGAGGAGTACAACGCCAAGCTGGCCGCGCTCGCCGAGCGCGATGCACTTCGGCAGCCTCAGCAGCCGGCCCGCTAGGGGCTGGTCTCGCCGCCGACGCTGATCGACGCCGTGCCGTCCTGAAGCACCTTGATGACGCCCTCGACGGTGAAGGGGACGTCCTCGCTGACGTGGCTCACCTTGCCGTCGAAGAGAGACCGGATGTCGACCTCGATGTGCGCGACGGCATCGGTCGGCGGGATCTTCCAGTCCGCGCCGTCGGGAGCCACCTGCACCGCCGGCTGGCGCGTGATCGTCCAGGTGGGAGGCTCATCGATGCGGTTCTGCACGTAGTACCCGAACGGGCATCCCGTCGGCAGCAGCACCTGCTCAGTGGTGCAGTTCGTCAGGAACTCCTCGACCTTCCGCTGCACCACACCCACGAACTCGTCGGTGGGCTCGGCCTGCAGATCGACGGGAACATAGGCCTGCGGAGCATCGGCGAGCACGTTCACTCCGGGCGTCTCCGAGATGCTGGTGTCGACCGCGACCCCGTAGAGGCCCGGCGAGAAGACCAGCAGCGGCACGGCATCCAGCGGCGCGGCTTCCACGCCGTCCGGGGAGACCTGCCGCTTGTCGAGCTCGAACCCGTTGACCTCGAACCGCATCGATCCGCGCACGGTGAGATCGATCACCGCGAGTGGACTCTTCGCGAAGCGCCACGAGGGAAGCACGCCGATGAATCCGTTGCTCTCCACCGCGAACGTGGATTTCGCCGGGAAGCTGCCGGCCGAGTACGAGACGACGACCTCGGTGATCTCCCCCTCGGATGTCTCGGAGACGATCTCGATGTCGCTGATGGGGGCGAGCGCATCGTGGCGCAGCAGCGCGTCGGAGGCGGATGTCGGCAGCCCGGCATCCTCGAGCTGAGCGGTGTCGATCGCGACACCCGGCACGAGCAGCGCGTCGGCGGCGCGCCCGTCCGCGAGCATGCCGACGTAGCGCTCGACGAACGCCGCCGGACTGTACAGGGCTCGATACAAGGCGACGCCGGCGACGGCGAGCCCGGCGAGCAGCAGCCCGACGATCACCCATATGGCGGTGAGTTGGAGGCCCAGTCGCGGGCGCCGGGGAGGCGTCGCCTGCACGGATGCCGCGGCCTCCGCGGGCACGGCGGGTTCGGGGGCCGTCGGCACGACCCCCGGCACCGCGCTGTTGGCACCCTGGCTCACCCGGCCAGTTTAGGGAGACGCCCTGAAGAGTTGCCCACCGTCGTCGCGCGACGACGCGGAAACCGCCGCCCGCCTACGATGGGAGGAACGCCGTCGCCCCGTGAGGAACCCGTGAACACTCCCCCCCTCTCGGCGGAACAGGAGGCCCTGTTCCGCCTCATCGAGGACACGCGGGAGCATGTGTTCGTGACGGGTCGCGCCGGCACGGGCAAGTCGACGCTCCTGCAGCACCTGGCGTGGAACACGTCGAAGCAGATCGCGGTGTGCGCGCCGACGGGGGTCGCTGCCCTGAACGTGGAGGGTCAGACGATCCATTCGCTGTTCCGCCTGCCCATCGGGCTGATCGCCGACACCGAGATCGACCAGTCCGACCCCACCCGCAAAATCCTGAACGCCATCGACACCCTCGTGATCGACGAGATCTCCATGGTCAACGCCGACCTGATGGACGGAATGGACCGAGCGCTCCGGCAGGCGCGCGGCCGGCGCGCCGAGCCGTTCGGAGGGGTGCAGGTCGTGATGTTCGGCGACCCGTATCAGCTGGCCCCTGTCCCGCCCCGCGGAGACGAGCTGCGGTACATCCAGGACCATTACCGGTCGTTCTGGTTCTTCGACGCGAAGGTGTGGGCCGGCGGTGAGGCCTCGGACGGGATTCTGGATGTCGGGCGCCACGGCGCCGAATTGCACATCCGGGAGCTCGTCGACATCCATCGCCAGGCGGACGACGCGTTCAAGGCGATGCTCAACGCCGTGCGACACGGCGTCGTCACGGCAGAGATCGCGGGGATGCTGAACGGCGCCGGCGCCCGCACGCCGCCGGATGACCCGGAGTCGCCGATCATCACGCTGGCCACCCGCAACGACATCGTGAACAGCATCAACCGGCGGCACCTCACCGCCCTGGCCGGCCGTGAGCAGACCGCGAACGCCGAGATCAGCGGCGACTTCGGCCGCGGCGAGGCCGGCTACCCCGCGGATGCCGAGCTCAAGCTCAAGGTCGGCGCACAGGTGATGTTCCTGCGGAACGACACGGGCGCCTTCGGAGAACCGCACCGGTGGGTGAACGGCACGATCGGCACCGTCACCCGCATCGCGGGCGGGACCGTGCGGGTGGATGTCGACGGCCACGAGTTCGACGTGGAGCCGGCGGTCTGGGAGAGGTTCCGGTACGCGTACGACCCGGGGTCCAAGAAGCTGACACGCGAGATCGTGGCGGAGTTCACCCAGTTCCCGCTGCGCCTCGCATGGGCCGTGACGATCCACAAGTCGCAGGGCAAGACCTATGACCGAGCCGTCATCGACCTCGGGTCGGGGGCCTTCGCGCCCGGGCAGACCTACGTCGCGCTGAGCCGCCTGACCTCGATCGACGGGCTGTACCTGTCGCGTCCCCTGCGCCCGAGCGACATCCGCGTCGACCCCGACGTGCAGCGGTTCATGCGCGGCCGCGCCGCCCCGGTGCAGCCGCGTATCGGGGCAGGCTAGGCGACAGAGTCGCGCTTCGCGCGACTATGCCACTTCCGCCGCGCGCTTCGCGCGACTATGCCACTTCCGCCGCGCGCTTCGCGCGACTATGCCACTTCCGCCGCGCGCTTCGCGCGCTCGAGGTCTTCGAAGAGCTCGGTGTTGAAGCGGTAGGCGAGCAGCACCTCGTCGATCACACGCTCCTTCTCGGCGTCATCCCACGGCACGGCGTCGAGCTGCTCGCGGTAGACGTCCTTGAAGGCCTTCGGGTTCGCGATGTCGTCGAAGAGGTAGAAGCCGATGCCGTTCGTCTCGAATCCGAAGCGGCGCTGCATGAGCCGCCCGATGAACAGACCGCCCGAGAGGTCGCCGAGGTAGCGGGTGTAGTGATGCGCGACGAATCCGCCCGCCCAGGCTGCGCCGACCTGGTTGATGCGGGCGACGTACCGTCTGGTGGTGGGAAGCGGTTCGAGTCGCGCACGCCAGTCGGCTCCGAGCAGGAACTCCAGATCGGCCTCGAGCGCCGGCAGCCGCGTCAGCTTGTCGCTGATGAAGACGGCCGCCACCGGATCCCGCCGCATCCGCTCGGTCGCCGCCTCCAGCGCCTCGTAGATGAAGAAGTGCTGGGTGACGAGGGCGATGTAATCGTCGCGGCTGCCGCGCCCCTGGATGAGGTCGGTCATGAAGCCGGCGCTCTCGCTGCCGGAGTGCGCGCCGCTGGAGCGATCGCGGAGGGCCGACGAGAAGGCCACGACGTTGGTCATGGCCACATCTTAGGGTGCCCTAACCTCTCCTGCCTAGCGGGCGATCACGCGTGGCGTCGAGGCTCGACCGACAGGCGCCTGCATGCCTCTTCGTAGAGCGCCACGATCTCCCGCCGCACCTCGGGTCGCTCGGCGATCGGCGCGTTCGGCCACGGCACCCGCAGGCCGACGGTCGCGGCATGCACGGTGGTCATCCACTCGCCACCCCGCTCGTCGAAGCCGGTCATCACCGCCCTGGAGGCACCCGGATCGCCGAAGGCCCGGGCGATCAGCAGGTTGTCGTCCGAGTGCTCGCTGTTCATGTGCCGGAGCACCGCGCTCACCGTGCTGTCTTCGAACGCCGTGCCGTCCTCGAACGCTCCGCCCACTCGTCCAGCGTACGCGCGCCCGGCGGGCTCGGCCCGGGTGAGCGCATAGACTCGATGAACGACATCGGGGGGTGACATGAGGGCAGGACAGGCGCGACGTCGCGCCACGGCCGGTCTCGTCGGCCTCACGGCTCTCGCGCTGGCCCTCGCCGGGTGCGCCCCCGAGTCCTCCGTGGCGATCGAGACGCCCCCTCAGGTGGATGGCCCACTGCCCGAAGAGGTGCGAGCCCCGCTCGAGGCATCGGTCACTCACGCCATGGCCGCCGCCGGCGCGACGGGTGCGCTCGTGGGTGTGTGGGTTCCGTGGAGCGGAACCTGGGTGACCGGGCTCGGCACCGAATCGCCCACAGGCTCCGCACCCATCGACACCGACATGGTGTTCCGGGCGGCGGACGCCACCCGGCCGATGACGTGCGACGTGCTGTACGGCCTCGCCGCGGAGGGCGTCGTGGGGTTCGACGACAGCATCTCCGACTACGTCACCGGCGTGCCCGACCTCGAAGACATCACGCTCATCGAGCTGTGCAACGGCACGTCCGGCCTGGGCGATTTCCAGGGCACGCTGCAGAGTCAGTGGATCACGAACCCGGAGCGCGTGTGGGGCGCGCGGGAGCTGACGAGCTTCGGGCTGGGCTACTCGAAGCCCATTCCGCCCGGGTCCCAGTACCGCGAGTCCGACACGGGCTACGTGCTGCTGGGTCTGGCGCTGCAGCGCGCGACGAACAAGAGCGCGGCCCAGCTGCTGAACGAGTACGTCTTCGACCCGCTCGACCTCCAGAGCACCACGCTGCCCCGGGCCACTCCCTCGGCCCCCTCGAGGTCTGAGCCGGTGCTGAACGGGTATCACTCCCTTCGGGGTCCCGACGGGGTGATCAACTGCGCGGAGCCGCTCGACATCACGACGATGTCCTCGAGCATGGGCTTCACGGACTCCGGTGTCACCTCCACCATCTCCGACCTGGGGCGGTACGCCCAGGCGCTGGCATCCGGCGCGCTCGCCCGGGAGGGCCAGCCCGATCGCTGGGCGAATCCCCTTCCGGTCAGCCCCGACGGTCCGTCGTGGCTGCAGGCGACCGGTGGCGCGTTCCTCGCAGGATCGCTGGTCGGGCAGCACGGCTGGGTGCCCGGCTATCTCACGAGCGTCTACTCCGACCCCGAGACCGGGATGACGGTCGCCGTGGTGCTCAACAACAGCGCCGCAGGCAGCACGCTCGCGGCATCCCTCGCCTGGGAGCTCGCCGCGATCGCCTCCAAGGCGCCGGCGGCAAGCGGCGAGACGGCTCCGCAGTTCGGCCTGCCGTGGACGGCGGAGCAGTACCACGAGGCGATCGCGCAGGCCGCG
Organism: Microbacterium sp. DT81.1; assembly: GCF_049844955.1. NCBI lineage: Bacteria > Bacillati > Actinomycetota > Actinomycetes > Micrococcales > Microbacteriaceae > Microbacterium > Microbacterium sp. DT81.1. Next base: position 31,511 of record NZ_JBNCMA010000010.1, on the reverse strand, counting down.
GTCTGCCCCCTGCCGGCCCCGTGACATCGAGCCGTCTCGATCCTCGGTCCACCATGTCGGAGACTCCGGCGAAGGACGCTCGGAGAGTCGACAGCGGGTTGCTGGGCGTCTCGACCCAGGGCGACCCGGTCCGCTGGTGAGCCGGACACCCGGATTCGCCGTCACGCTCGTCGTGGTCGGCCTCGCGTGCCAGGAGGTCGGCGCGTCGATCGCCGTGCTGCTCTTCCCGACGGTCGGGCCGCTCGGCATGGTGCTGCTGCGGCTCGTGTTCTCCGCGATGGTGCTCATGGTCATCGCGCGCCCCTCCCTGCGCGGACACGGGCGCGCCGGCTGGCTCGCGGTCGTCGGCTTCGGTGCCGTGCTCGCGCTGATGAACGGCCTCTTCTACCTCGCGCTCGAGCGCCTGCCGCTGGGCGTCACCGTGACGATCGAGGTCCTGGGGCCGCTCACCCTGTCGATCGTGGTCGCGCGTCACCGCTCGGCCTGGCTGTGGGCGGGGCTCGCGCTGCTCGGCGTGCTCGCCCTCGGCGGCGGTGGGTGGGACCGGCTCGATCCGGTCGGCGTGCTCTTCGCACTCGGCGCGGCCGCGAGCTGGGCCTTCTACATCCTGGCATCGGCGCGTGTGGGGCGCGCGTTCCAGAAGCTCGACGGGCTCGCGCTCGCCATGGTCATCGGGGCGGTGCTCGCCCTGCCGTTCGGCATCATCGACGCCGGATCAGCGCTGCTGCGCCCCGAGATCCTCGGGCTCGGCGCGGCCGTCGCGCTGCTCTCCTCGACCATCCCGTATGCGCTCGAGCTGATCGCTCTGCGGCGCCTCGCGGCCGCCGCGTTCGCCATCCTGATGAGCCTCTCGCCCGCCACGGCATCCCTCGCCGGCTACCTCATCCTCGGACAGACGCTCACGTGGCTCGAGCTCGCAGGCATGGCGCTTGTCATGGTCGCCAGCATCGGTGCGGTGCGGGCCGCGAGCAGGGCGGATGCCGACGACCGCTCCATCGCGAGGGATCGGGCTGCCGAGGAGGAGACGCCCCCGCTGGCCGAACCCATCGCCTGAGGACGGATGCTGCACTCCGGGCGGCCGGACCGAATACGCCGTAACGTGTGCCACAGGCATCCGATCGACACGGCCGTCGGTCGCCGCCGCGAAGGGAGATGCACCGTCATGTGTCGCTGGCTCGCTTATCGGGGGGAATCGCTGCAGCCCTCCACGCTCATCCTGGACAGCGCGCACTCGCTCGTGGCGCAGTCGCTGAACTCACCGCTCGGCGCCGAGACGGTGAACGGCGACGGGGTCGGCTTCGGGTGGTATTCCAGTGGGCCGGATGCCGCGGGCAGCCCCGCGCTGTTCCACAGCATCGAGCCGGCCTGGCATGACCAGAACCTGCGCGAGATCACGCAGGCGGTGCGCAGTCCGCTGTTCTTCAGCCACGTGCGAGCGGCCGGCGGCCCGCCGATCCAGAACACCAACTGCCATCCGTTCCGCTACGAGAACTGGATGTTCATGCACAACGGCTTCCTCTCGGGATTCGCGGAGGTGAAGCGCGACCTGACGTTCGCGATCGACCCATCGCTCTACCCGCACGTGCGCGGCACGACCGACTCCGAGGTGCTGTTCCACCTCGCGCTGACGCTCGGGCTGCGCGAGGACCCCGTGAAGGCGATGCGGGAGACGGTGCGGAAGGTCGAGAGCGTCGGCCGCGACCACGGGGTGCCGTTCCCGATGCAGGGGACGATCGCCGTGTCGGACGGCGACACCGTCTGGACGTTCCGGTATTCGACGCAGGGCCGCTCGCGGTCGCTGTTCCATTCGGCAGACATCCCGACGCTGCGGCAGCTGTACCCGGATGCCGAGCGGCTGGAGCTCTTCGGCGACACCGCGCACGTCGTGGTGTCGGAGCCCCTCAACGACCTCCCCGGCGCCTTCATCGAGGTGCCGGAATCGACGCTGGCGATCCTGGATGCCGAGGGCTACCGGCACGAACCGTTCCTCGAGGCGGCCTGAGGGCCGAAGCATAGGGGTACTCCGCCCCGATCGGCACCCCTCGTTCGCGAGCGCACCGGCTCATAGACTCCTCTGAACCGCGGCGCCGACGGCGTCCGCGTGGAGCAGACCGGAGAAGAGCATGCGTCTGGGAATGATCGGCCTCGGCCGGATGGGCGGGAACCTGGTGCGGCGGCTCATGCGCGACGGCCACGAGCTGGTGGTCTTCGACGTGACCGAGCAGGCGGTCGCCACGCTCGCCGCGGAGGGCGCCGAAGGCAGCGGCAGCGTCGAAGAGCTGGTCGGGAAGCTGCAGGCGCCACGGGTCGTCTGGCTGATGATCCCGGCGGGCCTCACGGGCAAGGTCGTGGAGCAGGTTGCGGCGGTGCTGGAGCCGGGCGACATCATCATCGACGGCGGGAACTCCAACTACCGGGAAGACGTCAGGCGCGCGGCGACACTCAAGGAGCGCGGCATCCATTTCGTCGACGTGGGCACGAGCGGCGGCGTATTCGGGCTCGAGCGCGGGTACTGCCTCATGGTCGGCGGACCCGACGAGGCGGTCGAGTTCATCGAACCGATCCTGAAGACCATCGCCCCGGGGCAGGGCGAGATCCCGCGCACGCCCGGACGCGAGGGCGACCACGCACCGGAGGAGCAGGGCTACCTGCACTGCGGCCCGTCGGGAGCCGGTCACTACGTGAAGATGGTGCACAACGGCATCGAATACGGGATCATGGCGGCGCTCGCCGAGGGCCTGAACATCCTCGACAACGCGGATGCCGGCATCCGCGAGTCGGAGCACTCTGCCGAGATCGCACCGCTCGAGGAGCCCGAGTTCTATCAGTTCACGATCGACACCCCGAAGGTCGCCGAACTCTGGCGTCGCGGCTCCGTGATCTCGTCGTGGCTGCTCGATCTGACCGCGGCGGCGCTGCAGGCCAACCCGACCCTGGACGGACTGGCGGGTCGCGTCTCGGACTCGGGCGAGGGCCGATGGACGATCAAGGCCGCGGTCGACACGGGCGTGCCGGTGCCGGTGCTGGCGGCCTCTCTGTTCGAACGATTCGCATCACGCGGTGAAGACCACTACGCGAATCAGCTGCTGTCGGCGATGCGCCTGCAGTTCGGCGGGCACCAGGAGCTGCCGGCCGGCGACGTGCTCGAGGCGGGCAGCCGCAAGGCGGACTCCGACACGGCCTGACCGAAGCGGTGCGGGACCCTCTTACGCGCGTGTGCCGCGGCCGCTAGGGTGTGGGCGACCCACGAATGGAGGCGTGCCGTGACCGAACCGTCGTCCACCTCCAACGCCACCGTGAACTGGCTGGCGATCGTCGCGCTCGTCATCGGTGCAGTGAGCATCTTCTTCAACCCGTACCTGCTGACGTCCGTGGTCGCGATCGTGCTGGGCGTCGTCGCCCTGGTCAGCGCGCGGAGGACCGGCAATCAGCGGCCTTACGAACTGATCGCGATCCTGGGCATCGTGGCGGGAGCAATCGGTGCGGCGCTCGTGATCGTCAGCAACACGATCAGCGCATCCTTGTAGCGGGCGACGCGCGCGAGGAATGCCTACTCCGCGTGCGGCGAGGTTAAGGGCGGCCCGCTGGGTTGCATACGCCGCACCAGGAGCGCCTCCAGTGGCAGCAGCGCCACCCACAGCAGCGGCGTCCACGACACGACCAGGAAGGCGAGCGGGATGCTGAGGGCGAAGCCGCACGCATCGAGCAGGCCGCGGGCGACCTCCAGCCGGTGTGATGCCTCCGAGTCGCCCGGGCGGAGCAGGTTCCGGCGTGCGGCGTGAAGCTCGAGCACCACGAACATCACATTCACCGCGCTGAGGACCGCGGCGTAGAGCACGTACGAGAGCGGCTCATTCGCGTAACCGCCGAGCACTTGGTGTGGAAGTGGGAGGAGCGCGACCAGGCCGAGGAGCACGAAATTGCGCCACTGGATGCCGGCGTCGATGCGCTGCACTCGGGAGAAGAAGCGCCGGTGCCCGATCCAGGCGCTGGCCGCGACGGCGAAACTGAGCGCCATGATCGCGACTCTCGGAAGAAGCTCACCGATGGCGGCTGTGTACTCATCCGACGAGAGCCCCGGCGGAACGACGATGCTGACCACCAGCAGCGTCATGGCAAGACCGAACACCGCGTCGCTCAGGGAGAGGACACGGCCGAATTCCAGTGGATCCTCGTCGCGATCGATCACATGGCCCCCTCAGCCCGACTTCCACCCTCTCGCGCGGTGCCGCGAAATGTCCATGGGGCGAGCAGAGACGCCCCAACGGGCTCCCCTGCTCATCGGCTCCCCGCGCGAGCGGTGACTTGCCGCGTTCTGAGTGCCAACCCCGCCCAGGACCCTTTCACGTGGTGGACACCGGCGCCTGGATGCTCCAAAATCGACGCGAACCCGGTCGCGCTCTGGAGGGTCCGCGAAATGGAGTATGAACAGGTCCGCGAATTGCTTCTGCACCAGTGGACATATACGGGAGGACCCAACGAGGCCAGGGCATCGGAGCTGTACCACGAGGACGTCGTGCTCGAGTTCCCCCAATCCGACGAGTGGTTCCAGGGAAAGGCGAATCAGCAGGGCTGGCGGGAACGCTACCCCGCGAAGCTCGATTTCCAACCGAAGGAGATCAGAGGCGCCGGCGACTTGTGGATTGCGGAGGGGCTGCTCAGCTACGACGGAAGCGAGCCGCTGCACTACATCAAGATCATGCAGTTCCGGGGCGACAAGGTGGCCCGAGAAACGCTCTACTTCGCGGACCCCTTCCCGGCGCCCGAATGGCGCCGGCCATGGGCCGCGGACGGGCCGCGACCCCAGCGCCAGCATGACCTCCCCGAGCACGTCATCGGCGGCAACTGAAGCGAGCCGCCCTGCCGTGCTGGTTTCATCGCGCTGTCACTCGCGCGGCTTCACGCCAGTAGTAGAACAGCAGCACAGCCGCGACCCCGGCCAAGGGGTGCCAAGCGATCGCGTGCGGCTGCCAGACCGACGCGGGGTCGCACAGGCGACCGCCCGTCTGGGAAAGCACCCAGAAGACGATGGCTATGCCGATCGTTGCGAGCGCCGCGAACCACCAGAGTGCTCCCGACCAACGCTGGGGAACCCGCCCACGGAGACGTCTCGACCAGACCAGAAGCTCCAGCGCCATGTAGACGCAGACCTGTGCCGCGATGAGCACCACTGAGGTTCCGGGCCGATCGAGCACGGCGTGGGTGATGGAAGCCACCGCTGCCACTGACAGGAAAAGTGCCCAGAAGAGCGGGACGCTCGCACGGAGCCGGTACGCCGCGAAGGCGACGAGGAACGCAGTGAACAGGTACATCGACACGGCGTCCACGATTCCTCCCCACCTCGTGAGCGATCCGTGGAACCACATGCTGCCGAGGCCGAGGAAGAGGACGACGAAGACGTAGACGTCGGGAATCGCTCCCGGTGCGAACACGGGGCCGCGATGCCGGCGGTCGACAGAGACTTGTATGGCTACCAGAGAAGCGGTGGCCAGCGCATAGAGATTGAACCAGGTGTTCGACGGCTGCCGCACGCCGCCCGCACCGGTCTGAACGGCGCCAGGATCGAAGGCCTCGCAGAAGCACGCGTTCGGATTCGTGAGCGTGCAGGAGTCAGGGTCGCCGGGCCAGCCCAGCCAGACGAACATGAGGAAGGGCAGCAGTACCGCCGGCGCCGCGACGGCGACGACCCAGTAACTTCGGTAGCTGGTGCTGGACTGGACCATGGCCGCTCCCCGCGAGTCTGTTGCGCAGAGACTACTCTCGTGTCCAGTCGGAGACCCCTCGTGCCACGAGCCTGCGGGTACTCCGCACATGCACTTCTGGCTCACCGGCATGGGGCCACTGCTCGTTCATCGACCGCGTGAGGGCGCGCGCACCCGGCCCGGACCGGCGTGCGCATGCACAACGGCGGATCGCCTCGGCGACACGCCGGACGTTCCGCGGTGTTGCGGCGTGTCGCCGATGATCCCCGCCGTTGTGCGCGGCGGGCGGCGGAGGTTGGAGAAGGGATGAGGGGAATCGACCGCGGTGGCGGCGACGACGGCGTACTCCGCGTGCGCACCCGGTCCCCGTCGCGGTGACCTACGAGCTCACAGACCTCGGCTCCTCACTGTTCGAGGTGGTCAGCCGGATGAAGGCCTGGGCCGAGGCGCAGATCTCTGAGGTCAGAGAGGCGCGGCAGAAGTACGACGAGTCAGCATGAGCCACTCGACGCCCGCAGCCGCCTCCAGCCGCCGCTGACCAGTCCGAGCCCCGGCTGGTGTTGCGTCGGCCGCCCGGTCAGTACTCGACGGGAGCGGGCCCCAGGCGCTCCAAGAGCTCAGACATCGCCGCATAGGCGGTATCGCGGTACGCGGTGATCTCGGCGATGCGCTCCGGCGGCGTGGCGAGGAATCCGCCTCCCGATTTCAGGCCGAGCCGACCCTGCGAGACCCGTTCTTCGAGGGCGACGGGCGGCGCGAAGCGGTCCGGGTACGCCTCTTCGAGGGAGCGGTAGCAGAACGCGTAGACGTCGAGGCCTGCGATGTCCGCGATCGCGAACGGTCCGAAGAAGGGCAGGCGGAAGCCGAACGTCGTGCGGGCGATCCGGTCGATGTCCTCCGCGGACGCGATGCCCTCCTCCACCAGCCGGCACGACTCGGTGAACAGCGCGTACTGCAGGCGGTTCAGCACGAACCCGGTGACGTCCTTGATCTCGACACCCACCTTGCCGCAGTCCTCCAGGAGGCCGAGCACCGTCGAGACCGCGGCGGCGCTCGTGCCGGCGTGCGGAATCACCTCGACACCGGGGATGAACGTCGCCGGGTTGCTGAAGTGCACGCCGAGGAAGCGGGCAGGGTGCTCGACCGCCTCCGCCAGACGGGCGATGGAGATGGTCGAAGTGTTGCTGCCGATGACCGCATCGCTCCGGGATGCCGCGCTGATGCGCCGCAGGATGTCCTGCTTGACCTCCGGGATCTCGGAGACCGCCTCTTCGATGACATCGGCATCCGCGACGGCCTCTTCGATCGAGGCGCTCGCGGAGACATGGGCGGCGATCCGCTCGGCCGCGTCCGCCGGGAACAGACCCCTCGACGCGAAGTCGGCCGCTTCGACGATGATCCGCTCTCTGCTGGCGACCGCGTGCGCTGCCGATTGATCGGCGAGCGACACCAGCCGCCCCGACAGCGCGACGACCTGCGCGATCCCGCCCCCCATGTATCCCGCGCCGACGACGGCGACTGTCTGGCTCATGTGTTCTCCTGTTCGATCGTCGTGATGAGTGCGACCTTGGCCGCCGAGGGCGACGCGGGGTCGAAGCGATGGTTGAGCCACTCGTCGACGAGCTTCTTGGCCAGCTCCAGGCCGATCACCCGAGCGCCCAGCGTGAGCACCTGCGCATCGTTGCTGAGGATGGAGCGCTCGACGGAGTAGCTGTCGTGTGCGGTCACCGCGCGGATGCCTCTCACCTTGTTCGCGGCGATCGCCACGCCCAGCCCCGTTCCGCAGATGAGCAGGGCGCGATCGGCTTCGCCGTCGGCCACGCGACGGGCGGCTTCGACGGCGACGCTCGGATAGGGGGTGTGGACGCCGACGGCAACCCCGACATCGAAGACCTCCTCCACGCGGGCGTCGGCTGCCAGCATGTCGCGAAGCGCGTCCTTGTAGACGAGCCCCGCGTCGTCCGCGCCGACGATGATCCTCAGGCCCATGACTGCTCCTCTCCGATCGTCGAGACGATCAATGCGAAAGACGTGGCGCCGGGGTCGGGGTGGCCGACGCTCTTCTCGGCGAGTGGTCGTGCACGGCCCAGGCGTGGACGCAGCCGCGCGGTCGCGGCCGCCGCCTCTGTCGCGGCGGCGGCGGCGGCGCTCACTGACGCACCGAGATCGGCCCCCGCGGAGACCTGCCGCCGCAGCGCCTGCTCGAACGGGATGATCGCGTCGAGCATCGTCTTATCGCCCAGCGTCGCCTTTCCGAGGCGCTCGATCGAGCCTCTCGCCGCCGACACCGCATCCGCTATGGCCGTCGCGTCGAGTGCGGATGACGTTTCCAGCACCCCGCCCATGCTTTCCAGCGCCGCTCCCCAGAGGGCACCGGATGTGCCCCCGGCTTCATCGGACCACGCAGCTCCCGCGCTCTCGAGCGCGGAACCCACGCCCCCTCCGCCCTCGACGTCGGCTCTTGCTGCGCGTAGCGCGGCACCTAGGCCGCGCGCCATGCCCACGCCATGATCGCCGTCTCCCGCCACCGAATCGAGAGCGCCCAGCGATTCGACGTTCGCGTCGACGGCCTCCCGCGCGACGGTCAGCAGCCGTACGACCACTGCCGCTGCCTGGCGCGACTGCGCCGAGGCCTCGCGGTTGCGCGGCGGATCGCTGGAGGGTGCGACAACGGGCGCCGACTCGGCACCGCGTACCGGGACATCCGAGGGCTGGGCCGGCGCACCCCGTCGGAGAGCCGGGCTCTGCACCGGCGCCAGCCAGAGGGGCTCGAGTTCGTCATCCAGCCAGAGAAGAGTGACGGATGCTCCCGCCATATCGAGGCTCGTGACCAGCTCCCCGCAGAGCGGTGCCACCATCTGAAGGCCGGCGGCGTCGAGCTCAGCGGCCACGAAGCGGAACAGCACGAAGAGCTCCTCGTACTTGACCGTGCCGAGCCCGTTGACCACGACCGCAACGCGGGTGGCCCTCATGTCGGGCCTGTCGTCGAGCAGCAGTCCCACCAGCGTGTGCGCCAGCTCGTCGGCGCGCTGCAGCGGAACGTCGCGGATGCCGGGCTCGCCGTGTATCCCCAGTCCGATCGACATCATGCCCTCGGGCACCGTGAAGAGCGGGCGATCGGCGCCCGGCAGCGTGCAGCCGGCGAAGGCGACCCCTATCGTGCGGGTGCGGTCGTTCGCCGCGACGGCGAGTCGCTCGACCTCGTCGAGCGTGTCGCCTCGTTCCGCCGCGGCGCCGGCGATGCGGAAGACGCACAGGTCCCCGGCGATCCCGCGCCGCCTTGCCGCTTCTTCGGCGGGCGCGCTCGCGATGTCGTCCGTCACGAGAACGGTCCGGGTGTCGATGCCCTCCGCCCGCAGCAACTGCTCAGCCTTGCCGAAGTGAATGACATCCCCTGCGTAGTTGCCGTAGGAGAACAGCACGCCACCGCCGGCGTGCACCGCGCTCGCGACGCGAAACGCCTGCGCGGCGGACGGGGAGGAGAAGATGTTTCCGCACACGGCGCCCGCGGCGATGCCCGGTCCGACGTAGCCGGCGAAGGCGGGGTAGTGACCCGATCCACCGCCCACCACGACCGCCACGCGTCCATCCGCAAGAGGTGCTCGCCTGATCACTCCGCCATCCACGCGCTGCAATTCGTCGGCGTGCGCCAGGACGAGGCCCGCGAGCGCGTCGTCGACGAACGACCCGGGTTCTGCGAAGATGCGCGTCATCGCGCCTCCCCGAACTGCTGGCGCACCCGGCTCGTGCCGACCGGGCCTGGCCTTCGGGGGAGCACGCGGCGCCGCAGGTAATCGCGGTTGGCCGCACTCATGCTGAGGCCGTCTCCGCCGTAGTGCTCGGTGCAGATGACCCCCTGGAACCCACTCGCCACCGCAAGGGCGACGCTTTCGCGGTAGTCGATCATCCCGCTCTCGAGGTAGCTCGGAGCTGTCGTCACAGTGCCGTTCGTCGTGTTCTCGTCGCGGGTGTAGTTCTTCACGTGCCAGAAGTTCGCGTAGGGAAGGGTTGCGCTCATCACGGTCCGCCAGTCTTCGACCGGCTCGTGCAGGCGAATCAGGTTGCCGACATCGGGGTTGAGGCCCACGACATCGAGGCCGATGCTCTCGACGAGGCGGACCGCCGATCGTGCCGAACCCAGCAGCGTGTGCTCGTAGAGCTCGAGCGAAAGCAGCACACCGACCTCTTCGGCATGCCGCCCGAGTTCCCGGAACCTGTCGACAGCGAGTCGCCAGACATCCTCGTCGTCGACCGCGTCGCGATGGCCCTGCGCGGTCCAGAACCAGAGCTGCGAGCGCTGCTCTTCGGTGAGCGGGCGATGCAGACCGACCGAGACGACACCGACGCCGAGCTCCGCGGCGAAGTCCAGTGTGCGGTGGCTGTAGGCCAGGTTCTCGTCGCCGCTCACCTCGTCGATCACGCTTCGCCGGATCGCGGAGAGCGAGACCGCCCGCAGGTCTGCCTCGCTCAGCGCCTCGCGCAGATCTTTCCTCTGGCCCGTGCGGAGATCGCCGTACGGCAGCCATGAGTCGGTGAGGTCGACGAGGTCGAACTCGGCGTCGCGCACGGTGGTGAGGGAGCGAAGCCACTCCTCCCGGTCGGACGAGGCGCCGTCGAGTCGCCCTCGACCCAGCGAGAGGAGGGATGCGGCAATGGGCCAGTCGTCTTTGGTCAGACTCATCGATCTCCGCCGTCGTCCGTTGGGGCATATAGTGCATCACGCATCGTGCATGATCCTAGAGAGCACGATACACCACACGACCTCGCACCTTCATGAGATGTCGGCCATCTCCCCGAGGGCACGGTGGCGTACACCGGTGAGATGGGCGTGCATCCCCTCCGAGGCAGCCTTCGCGTCCCCGCGCACGATCGCGGAGCGGATCGCCGCATGCTCGGCGATGGTCGCGTCGGCATCCGTCACACCGCGCCCCGAGAAGAGCCGGAATCGCTGGAACTGCCCGCCGAGAGCCTCGTACGCCTGTGCGATGAATCGGTTCCCAGTGCCGGCGATGACGGCGAGATGAAACGCCCGGTCGGCGTCGTAGTACTCTCGGACGTCGTCGAAACGCCCCCCGCGCGGCGCGGTCTCCAGGGCCTCTTGGGCGCTGGTCAGGAGAGCTTCGATCCCCGATTCCGCCGTGCGCGCTGCTGCGGCCGCAGCCGCTCCCGGCTCGATCAGCAGGCGGGCGTCCATCAGGTCGCCCAGTTCGCCCGCGGTGAGGGCGGGCGCCACACTGTAGCCGCGCAACGCGAACCGCCGCACCAGTCCCGTCGCCTCCAACCGGGCCAGCGCCTCGCGTACCGGACTCGATGACACCCCGAAATCTCGCGCGAGACCGTCGATGCTCAGGGGCTGCTCCGCATCGATGTGGCCGTCGACGATCAGCTGCAGCAGCTGGTCGTGCACGTCGTCCGCGATCAGACGAGGCGTGATCCTGACCGGGCTCGCGCCGCGTTTGGGGTCGGTCGGCATTGCGTCATCCTACGCGGCGGCGCCACTCCCGCTCCCGCGCCGCCGTGCCCCCGGGATACAGCATCCGTAGTCCAGGTCGCCCCACGCATACGGCAGCAATGTGTTCCGGTCCGCGTCGGTCAGGCGCCGCAGCGCTTTGGCCAGCCGTCGAGTCAGTCGCTCGGCGTCGATGCGAGCGCCCGCCTGATCGATGAGGTCCGGCGCCACCTTGGCCGCGACATCCGCGGGCATTCGCTTCCGAGCCACCCACGTTGCATGACGGTCGTACAAGGTCGCGAAAAGAATCGGCTCTTCTCTCGCCGCTCGATCAACTCGTTATCGGGGCTCACATCCGTGTTGCTCGATTCGCTCGGTTGAGTTCACACCGATCCTCCGACCCCTATCGCGCGGAAGCCCCGTGAGCGTCAGCCCTCCACGGCGGGGGCGATGATTCCGCTCACGAATTGCTTGCCAGGTTCCTCACCCGTCCGCTCGCGCTCCGCCGGCCCACTGGCCAAGGAGGTCGGACGCCGGGGCATCACCGTAAACACGGTACTGCGGGGCCTCACCGACACCGACAGCGAGCCCTGCGGCCCCTCGCCTCGACGAGCCATGACACTCTGGGGCAGCCGGATAGCTGCGCCTGTTCGCCATCGAACGAGGGTTCCGCTCCGATCATCTGGAGGTTCGCCGTGCTGAACGAAGTATCGCTGTCCTACTCGTCGTGGAAGGAGACGCGAGAGACGCTCCACCGCTACCTGCAGCTCGTGGGAAAGCTGCGCCTGGCGCTCAGTCCGCGCAGGAATCACTGGTGGAACGTGCCGTTCCACCTCACGGGGACCGGGTTGACCACCAGACCCATGGGCCGCGAACCGATCTTCGCGGTGGACTTCGACTTCCTGGATCACCGGCTGATCGTGACCGCCGATGACGGTGGCCGGGCGTCATTCTCCCTCGCGGACCGAAGTGTCGCGGAGTTCCAGCGGGGACTGGAGCAGGCGCTCTCGGCGGTCGGCGTGGACCCGGCGCCGATCGGCGCTGTGCGGCCTTTCGCTCTCCCCGACAGCGAGCGGCCCTTCTCCGACGACACCGATCATGCGGACTACGACCGTGATGCTGTGACGACGTATTGGAGAATGCTCGCCGAAGTGAACATGGTGCTCGAGGAGTTCAGCGGGCGTTTCTCCGGCAAGTCGAGCCCGGTCCACCACTTCTGGCACTCCATGGACATCGCCATGACGCGATACTCCGACGCGACCGTTCAGCACGACGAGAACGCGGACGCCGTAACCCGTGAAGCGTACTCGCGACACGTCATCAGCTTCGGATTCTGGTTCGGTGACGAGAGCTACCCCGAGCCGGCGTTCTACTCATACATCTCCCCGGAGCCCGAGGGCTTAGCGGCCTCACCCCTCCCGGGCGGGGCCCAGTGGCTCCCCCGTGGATCCTCGCACCTGGCCACTCTGTCGTTGGGCGCCGCCCAGACGTCGGGCGACGTCGCCGCGACGGCCCTCGAGTTCTTCGAAGCGGCCTACCAGAACGGTGCCGCCGCAGCCGGATGGGATATCGAACGCTACGCCTCGCCGAATGGCGTGACGGACCCGGGAAGAGGAGCGGGGTGACACCACCATCAATATAGATATTGGTTCTATCGGATAGTTTAGGTATCTGATACGGTGTGGCCATGACTTGGGCATCACCGCCGCGGAGCACCTCGTGAAGATTTCGCAGCTCAGCGACGCCACGGGCATCCCGCTCGCCACCATCAAGATGTACCTTCGCGAGGGCCTGCTTCCGCAGGGCGAGAAGTCGAGTCCGAACCAGGCCGACTACGGCGACGAGCACCTTCGCCGGCTGAAGCTGGTGCACGGTCTGCTCCGCGTCGGCGGGCTCAGTGTGGCCGCGGCGCGCGAGGTGGTCGCCGCGGTGGAGTCCGACCGCTTCCTGGTGGACATCTTCGGAGTCGCCCAGCGCGCGGCGAGCTCGTCCGTGGATGCCGACAACGTCACCCCGGAAGCGATCGCCGTGGTGCAGACGATCACCGCGGGATGGCACACCGACCCACGCGGCCCGGGTCAGATGCTCGCCGCTGCGTCGATCGCGGCCTTCGAGGCCTCGGGCCAGCGCAACGCCGTGCGTTGGTACGAGCGCTACGCGGAGGCCGCGAGGCTCATCGCCGAAGCCGACCTCGATCTCCTCGACACGCGCCAGACGCGCGCCGAGAAGGCCGAGACGGTCGTTCTCGGGACCGTGCTGGGCGACACTCTGCTGGCCGGACTGCGTCGTTCGGCTCAAGAAGACCTTTCCTCCTCCCGGTACATCTCACCGTCGGGCGAAGACCAACCATCGCCCGATCCATCAGCCAAGGAGACCCACTCGTGACCGCCACGCTCGATTCCCCGTCTCGAACCCTGCTCACGCCGCCCCAACCGGTACGATGGCACCGCCCGCTGCTCGCCCTTGCGGCGCTGATGGCGCTCGTCTCAGCGTTCGCCCTGGTAGCCCGATTCATCGATCCGGTGGAGGTGACGGGGCTGAATCAGTGGGACAAGCCGTTGAAGTTCTCGCTGTCGATCGTCCTCTACGCCGTGACGTGGTCGTGGCTCATCGGGCAGCTGCAGCGCTTCCGTCGCGTCGCATGGGTCGCCGGCACGGTGATCGTGATCAGCTTGATCGTCGAGATGATCGTGATCGTCGGTGCCGCCGCAGTGGGCACGACAAGTCACTTCAACGTTTCCACGCCGCTGAACGCCTTCGCTTGGACAGTGATGGCCGCCGCCATCAGCGTGCTGTGGCTCGCGACCTTCGTCGCAGCGCTCCTGCTGTTCTTCAGCCGGCTCGGTGACTCGGCTCGCACCGTCGCAATCCGCACGGGAGCCGTCCTGTCCCTGGTGGGTCTCGGGCTCGGGTACCTGATGACCGGTCCGACGTCGGCGCAGCTGGCCGACCCCCAGGGCGTCGTCGGCGCGCACACCGTCGGGCTACCCGATGGCGGAGCGGGCCTGCCCATCCTCGGCTGGAGCACCGTCGGGGGCGATCTGCGGATTCCTCACTTCGTCGGAATGCACGCCCTGCAGGCGATTCCCCTGGTCCTGATCGCCCTGGAGCTGCTCTCCCGCCGGGTGACCGTGCTTCGCGACGTCCGGGTGCGGACGGGGCTGGTGTGGGTCGCGGCGGCGGCGTACGCCGGCTTCATGGCTCTGGTGACCTGGCAGGCGACGCGCGGCGAGTCCATCGTGGCACCGGGCGCCGAGACCCTCGCTGCGGGGCTCGCCCTGCTGGCGACGGCATTCTTGGCCGCCGCGGTGGTCGTGCTGGCCGGTCGGAACCGTCTCGCAGCGGAGGCGCGTCGATGAGCGCGGCGGCGGTCGGTGCCCCGGACACACGCCCCTCGCGCGGACGCCGGATCGCACGGATCCTGCTCGCCGTGCTCTACTTCAGCGCGGCCGCCATCGGCGCGATCGGCACCTGGTCGTACAACCTGGCGTTCGTTCCGACTGACGAGGTGCCGTCCTACCTGGACGGGTGGTTCGTCAACGCGGCATCCACCTCGCTCGCCGTCGACGTCATCGTGGTCGCGCTGGTCGCCTGCATCTTCTTCGTGGTCGAGGCCGTCCGGTTGAGACGGACCTGGCTGATCGTGGTCGCCGCCCTGCTCATACCGCTGTCGTTCGCGGTCGCGATCGCGTTCACCTTCCCGCTGTTCCTCGGGCTCCGCGAAGTCGTGCTGCTCAGTCGGGATCCTCGCTCGGCGCGAGGGTGAGCGAACCCCGTCGGGGCGATACGTCTTGGGCGCGCCCGTCGCGCTGTTGATCGGGGGCGTGCTCGTGGTCACGCAGGGCCCGTGCTGCCCGCGGCCCAGCGCCTGAACGATGCGGTGAGCGACTCAGTGTCGGCGCGTGTGGGCACTTCCAGCCCCGTCGCGGCGTTGAGCATCAGACCGTCTCCGACGAGACGGATCACGTGGGCGAGCGCGGGGTCGCTGAGCTCGGCAGCGAGGTAGCCTTCCCACCTCTTGGTCGCTTCGATGGCGGCGTCCATCACCGTGAGGCCGTGCTCCCCGAGCGCGCGGTGAGCCACCGCCATGGACCGGAACAAGGCGATGTCCTCGCCTTCGGGCACCGACACGGCCAGCCACGTTTCCACCGCGTTCCCGGCGGCCGCGGCGTCTCGCATCGCCTGGTCGATCTCGGTGAGGGCTTCCATGGCCAGTCCGTCCAGCAGGGCGACGCGTGTAGGGAAGTGATGCATGAGGCCGCCCTTCGAGACCTCTGCTGCCGCAGCCACCGTGTTCAGGGAAGGGACGACCCCGAGTTCGAGCGTGAGGCGCTTCGTTTCGCGGAGGATGCGGTCCCGTATCTCCATGCCTGACACTAACGCCTGATGACGGAGGGTGCCGATGCGCGGCGTTGCGACCCGGACAGTGCTGACCTTGACGCGCGAGATTTGCGGTTTATACTTTAATCATATTTACGCGACAGCTCGTCGTCAGGAAAGTAGGTCGGATGATGGATGCACTTGCAGGTCTGCGAGTACTGGATGCGACGCAGATGCTCGCGGGTCCCATGGCGGGAATGCGCCTCGGCGATCTCGGCGCTGACGTGATCAAGATCGAACCGCCCGCCTCGGGGGAGTTCAACCGCACGCATGGTTATGCCGGGGTCAATCTCAACGGGCACATGACGACGTTCCTGGCGCTGAACCGCAACAAGCGCTCGCTCGCGCTGGACCTCAAGAGCGCCGACGGCAAGGAGCTGTTCTACGACCTCGTGCGCGAGTCCGACGTGCTCATCCAGAACTTCCGCGTCGGGACCGTGGATCGCCTCGGCATCGACTATGACACACTGCACGCCATCAACCCCCAGCTCATCTACTGCTCCATCTCCGGCTACGGGGCCGATGGCCCGGGCGCCGGCCGGCCGGGCCAGGACCTCGTGATGCAGGGGTACTCCGCGTCGATGTGGTTCGTCGGGAGCGCGGAGGACCCGCCGCAGCCGGGCGGCATTCCCGCCATCGACGCCATGACCGGGCACCAGGCCGTCATCGGCATCCTGGCTGCCCTCGCCGCCCGCGGCAGGACCGGTGAAGGCCAGCACGTCGAGGTCGACATGCTGTCGGTCGTCCTCGACGCGCAGATTCAAGAGCTGGTGACCTATCTCAACACCGGTCTCAAGCCACAGCGTGGCGCCGAGCCGAGCGCGCACGCGTGGATCCCTGCCCCGTACGGGGTGCACCGGACGAGCGACGGCTGGCTCACCATGGCGATGTGCCCCATCGACGTGCTCGGCCACGCGATCGGCAGTGAGCGACTGATCGGCATGTCGTACGAGGAGGGCCTGGAGCACGCGGATGAGATCTACCGCATCCTCCGACCCATCCTGACGACGCGCACCACCCAGGAGTGGATCGAGCACTTCGACGTCTTCAACATCTGGACAGGACCGGTGTACGACTACAGCGACCTCGAGACGGACGCGCAGGTGACCGCTCGCGGTCTCATCACCGAGGTGGTCCACCCCGAGGCAGGGACCATCCGCACCATCAAGTCGCCGATCAGGCTCTCGGGCGAGACCGACTCGGTCGACTCGCCCCCGCCCCTGCTGGGCGAGCACAGCCAGGAGATCCTGACCGACATCCTGGGCTACTCCCCAGAGCGCACTCAGAAGCTCGTGGATGACGGGGTCGTCCGTTCCGCCTCGGTGCCTGCGGTGACCGCATGAGCGACGGGCAGCCGGGCATCCTGTACGACGCCGTGGACGGCGTGGCGACGATCACGTTGAACAAGCCGGAGAAGCTGAACGCCATGTCGGTGGCCATGGACAGAGAACTCAACCGTCTCGTGTTCGAGATCAACAGCGACGACGCCGTCCGGGTGGTCATCCTGACCGGTGCGGGGGAGCGTGCGTTCTGCGCCGGGAGCGATCTGAAGGACCTCGAGGGCTACGGGACCAGCTGGCAGTACCGCAACCGGTTCGACCGCAACCTGGACTACGCGATCGGCATCTTTAAGATCCGCAAGCCCGTGATCGCCGCGATCCACGGGTACTGCATCGGCGGCGGGCTCGAGATGGCGTGTGCGTCCGACCTGCGCCTTGCGACCACGGCATCCACCTTCTCGGCGGGAGAGATCAACTGGGGATGGCATGGCGGATCGGGGGCGACGCAGTTCCTCACGCGGATCGTCGGGCCAGGGTTCGCGAGCGAGCTTCTTCTCACCGGTGATCGATTCGACGCCGCCCATGCGGACCGGATCGGTCTGCTCAACCATCTCTATGACGACAGGGAAGGGATGCTGGCAGCCGCCCGGTCTCTCGCGCAGAGGATCGCCGGTCACTCGCCGATCCCTGTCGAAGCGGTCAAGAAGCTGGTGCGGGTGGCGCAGTCGAGCTCGGTCGAGGTGGGTCTGGCGTACGAGAACGATCTCTTCAGCTACGAGATGCGCAGCAACGATGCGGCTGAGGGCCGCGCTGCCTTCGCAGAGAAGCGCGCCCCCCGCTTCACGGGAGATTGAGGATGACGGAACGTCTTCGCACCGCGGCCGACGCCCTGCTGACGCTGCCTTTCGAAGCGTGGCATTTCGGGGACTCCATCGCATTCGAGGCCATGGTGGCCGCATCAGAGGCGCTCGGTGATGCGAGGTACCGCGACTTCGCCCATGGGTTCTCCCGCGGGTGGGCCGCTGCGCGTCCGGAATTCCGGCCCCTCGACTGCACCGCGGCCGGTGCTGCCATGTGCCGGATCGTCGAGGAGACCGGCGATGATCTGCTTCGGCGTCACCTGGTGGCGCTCGGGGTCTACCTGACGGAGCGCCCCACGATCGACGGCGTGTATCAGACCTGGACTCGGTCCCCTCTGCGTGACAGCTATGGGCCCGTCCCGCTCGCGGACTGGGAGCGGGAGCTGCTGGCAGACCCGGGTCCGGGGGTGTTCGTGGACTGCCTCCACTTCGACCCTCCCTTCTTCGCGGGGCTCTCCCGGATGACCGGAGACTCGCGCTGGCTCGACGAAGCCGTCGCGCAGGCGCGGGGATACATCCGACTGCTTCAGGATGCCGAGAGCGGCCTCTTCCACCACTTCGTCCTCGAGCGCACCGGCCCCGCCCACATCCTGGGCTGGGCGCGGGGGCAGGGGTGGGCCCTGCTCGGACTGCTCGAAGTGATCGAGGACCTGCCCGACGGCGATGACCGGAGCGAGCTGGCCGCGAGCGCCCGCCGTCTGATCCAGGCCATGGTCCGGGCGCAGCGGCCGGACGGTCACTGGGATGCCGTGGCGCAGCGGCGCGAAGGCGGGGTGGAGACGTCTACCGCGGCCTTCATGGTCGCAGGATTCGCCCGCGCGGTCCGCCTCGACGTGATCCCGGCCGAGGAGGTCGGCGAGGCTCTGGAACGCTCGTTCGCTGCCACGGTGTCGAGCATGGGTGCCGACGGTACCTTGGAGGGAGTATCCGCCGCTGTCTGGGCGAGCACATCCATCGGCCACTACGATCACGTACCGCGTGGATTCACGGTCCCCTGGGGCCAGGGCCCGGCCGTCCTCGCCGTGATCGAGCATGCTCAGTGGTCGCAGGAAGGTGCCCGCGCGTGAGATTCACCGGCAAGACCGCCATCGTCACCGGGGCGGCGAGCGGGATCGGCGCCGCCACCGCCGCTCGCTTCGTGAGCGAGGGCGCGCGGGTGGTCCTGGTCGACATCGACCGCGACGGCGGGCAGTCCCGCGCCGCCGCGCTGAACGCGGCATCCACCGGAAGCGCCCTCTTCCTGGCGGGCGACGTCGCCGACCCGCTGACATGGGAGGAAGCGCGGGAGCTGGCCCACGGCAGCTTCGGGCCCGTCGACATCGTGCACTCGAACGCATACCGGCATATCGAGGGAGAACCGCGCGATCTGTCGGGCCAAGACTGGAGTCACGTCCTGGACGTCAACGTCGGAAGCCTCTATCTCGCCGCGCGCACCTTCGCCGACGACCTGACCGCGCAGCGGGGCGCCCTGATCGCGACCTCGAGCGTTCATGCGATGTTCGGGCTGCCCGGGTACAGCGCCTATGCGGCGTCCAAGGGCGCGATCACGGCGCTCTGCCGTCAACTCGCCGTCCAGTACGCGCCCCGCGTGCGAGTGAACTGCGTGCTGCCCGGCCCGGTCGCCACAGCAGCCTTCGATCCGGACGAGGATCTCAGCCGCGCGGCGGGCGCGACTGTGCTCGGCCGCATGGGCACTCCGGATGAGATCGCCGCGGTGGTCGCCTTCCTCGCCTCCGACGACGCATCGTTCATCACCGGCGCCAGCGTGGTCGCGGACGGCGGATGGTCCATCACCAAGGACTCGCTCTAGTCCGTGGCCGCGATGCAGATCGACATCCGCAACGGCGCTCGGCTCACCAGCCTCACCGATGCATCCGGTTTCGAATGGCTCTGGAGCCGGCCGGATGCGCGGCGGCAGAACCCCGGCGAGGCGTTCGTCGACGCCGGAGGAGCCGAGGAGTGCTTTCCGACGATCGCGGGCGACCCCGACCACGGAGCGGTGTGGCGGCGGGAATGGGAACTCGAAGGCGCCACGGGACTGAGATGCCGGCTGCCCGATGCCACCATCACGAGGCACATCTCACGAGAGGGAGACACGCACACCCTCCACTACGAGGTGACGGCTGAGCCGGGATACCGATTCGTCTGGGCACTGCACGCCCTCGTCGTGGCGCCGACAGAGCTTCGGCTTCTCGTGCCGGGGGGCTGGCCGACGGTCCATTGGCCGCGGGGGTTCCAGAATCCGGAGCGCCGGCAGGACTGGCCGCTCGTTCATGGGACAGACATATCGGATGTGTCGGTCAACGACGGCACCGCGGCGTTCTTCCTGCTTCCCGGCCTCGATCAGATCGAGCTCCACTACGCCGGCCATTGTCTCGGTCTGCGTCTGGTGGTGGCCGGGCAACCACACGGCTTCGGCTTCTGGCGCAACCTCGAGGGGTACAGCTGGGACGGCGGTCCGGCGTATCGGTCGATCGGCATCGAGCCGATGCTCGGCGCCAATCCCGACATCGCGGCGGCGCAGCGCGCCCGCTCCGCTGCTGAAGTACCGGCGTCCGGGAGGCTTGAATGGGATCTGCACATCTCCACGTCGCCCGGCGGCTACGATCACCCACCAGATGAAGGCGGAATCCGA
The DNA here is from genome assembly GCF_049844955.1 of Microbacterium sp. DT81.1. Classification (NCBI taxonomy): domain Bacteria; kingdom Bacillati; phylum Actinomycetota; class Actinomycetes; order Micrococcales; family Microbacteriaceae; genus Microbacterium; species Microbacterium sp. DT81.1. The sequence continues at coordinate 11,205 of NZ_JBNCMA010000010.1, read as the reverse complement.
TGAAGCGTTATCCCGACCGAGGTCTTCATGGCCGTGTCGTCGACGAGTTCGGTTCCCGCATCATCGGCGGCGAGCTGAAGGTCGGCGAGATCCTCGACCCCGAGCAGATCGCCGCCAACTACGAGGTGAGCCGGACGGTCGTCCGTGAGGCGATCAAGGTGCTGGCCGGCAAGGGACTGATCGGGGCCAGGCCGGGGCACGGCACCTTCGTACGGGATCGTGAGAGCTGGAATCTGCTGGACCCGGATGTGCTGCGCTGGCAGTTCAGCCGGGTGACCGATGCGGCGATGCTGCAGAAACTCGAGGAGGTCCGAGCCATGGTGGAGCCGAGCGCGGCGGAGCTGGCCGCGCGGCGGCGTACGCCTGAGGACCTACGGAATCTGTTCGAGGCCCTGGATGCAATGGGAGCGCCCGGCGCCGATATCGCCGTGCACGACGAGCGGTTCCACGTGGGCCTGCTTGCGGCCACGCACAACGAGCTCATCGAACAGCTGAGCCTGCTCATCGGCATCGGCCTGACCGCTCGCGACCAGTTCGTGCACTCCACCTCGATCTCCATCGAGCGATCTCTCCAGATGCACCGCGACGTGGCCGAAGCGGTGCAGGCCTCGGACCCGGAACGCGCTCGGCGCGCGATGCTCACCCTGCTCGCCGCCGCGGCACTCGACGTCCAAGAGGCCGTGGACTCCACAGCCCACTGAAGCCGGTATCCCGGTGAAGAAAGTTGTACTGTGCCACAAAGTTAGTAGTATGATCAGATTATCGAGTGGAGACGCACCAATGACGATGCAAACGACAACGCGTGCCATAGCCGCTCCGCTGCGGAAGCCGCGGAAGGTTGCGGTGCCCTCAGCGGAGCAGCAGAGGACGTTCTTCTCTCGTGCGGACAAGACGGCCGTCATCCTGCTTCTGGCGCCGGCGGCCCTCGGGTTCGCCGTGTTCTATCTGGCTCCCTCGGTGCGGTCGATCTACTACAGCCTCACCGATTCGAACCTGCTGAATCCGGGCGGGTTCATCGGCATGGAGAACTACGCGGCGATGTTCACCGACGCCAAGCTGGGCAACTCGATCCTGGTGACGCTGCAGTACGTCGTCATCAACATCGTCGTGCAGACGGTGCTGGCGATGGTGATCGCGGTCGCGCTGGACCGGCTGACCCAGTCGACATGGCTTCGGGCGCTGCTGCTGATCCCCTGGCTGATCCCCGGCGTGACGGTGGGACTGCTGTGGCAGTGGATGCTTGATCCCAGCATCGGGATCGTGAACGAGTTCCTGATGAGCATCGGCATCCCGGCGCAGCCGTTCCTGGACTCCGCGGCGCAGGCGATGCCCACGCTGGCTCTGGTGAACACCTGGCGTTACGTCGGATACGTGGCACTGCTGTTCTTCGCCGGGCTGCAGCTGATCCCGAAGTCGCTGTACGAGGCATCCGCGCTGGATGGTGCTGGGGAGTGGCGGATGTTCCGCTCCATCACCATGCCGCTGCTGCGCCCGATCATCGGATTCGTGCTGATCACCTCGGTGGTGGGCTCACTGCAGGTGTTCGACATCATCCAGGTCACCACGAAGGGCGGCCCGGCCAACGCCACCGAGGCGTTCTACCCGTACATCTTCCAGACCGCGTTCGAGAACTTCGATCTCGGCTACGCGTCGGCGATCGCCGTGTCGTTCATGATCGTCGTCGGATTGCTGACGTACGTCGGGCTGCGGTTCGGGCGCGCCAACGAATCCGAGATCGAGGGACTCTGACATGCGACGCACACGACGCCGGCTCACCCCGGGGCGCCTCTTCGGCATCATCTTCATGACCGTCGCCGCAGCAATCACCGTCCTGCCGCTGATGTGGATGCTCAAGACCGCGTTCTCGTTCAACGCAGACCTGTTCGCCGACCCCGGAGCATGGATCCCCGAGCAGTTCACGTGGCTGAACTTCAAGCGCGTGCTCGGCTTCGCAACCCCCGAGGAAGCGGCCTTGACCGGCGGCGTGGCGAGCATCGACTTCATGCGGTACCTGGGCAACTCGCTGCTGTTCACCTTCGTGACAGTGATCGGCCAGGTGATCTTCTGCACGGCGGCCGGGTACGTGTTCGCACGAGTGCATTTCCGGGGCCGGAATGCGATCTTCGTCGCGTTCCTCGCCGGCATGTTCATCCCCGCGATCCTGGTCACCATCCCCAACTTCGTCCTCATCAAGGACCTCGGCTGGATCAACACCTACGCCGGGCTGATCGCACCGTTCCTGCTCATGTCGCCGTTCGCGATCTTCTTCATGCGGCAGTTCTTCCTCGGGTACCCGGCCCAACTGGAAGAAGCCGCCCGGATGGACGGTCTCGGCGTGTTCGGCACCTTCGCCCGCGTCGTCATCCCCACCAGCATCCCCCCGATGATCACCCTCGCCGTCATCGTCGGCGTCACCCAATGGCAGGAGTTCCTCTGGCCGCTGCTGGTCGCCAAGGCTCCCGACGCGCGCCCACTGACCGTCGCACTCTCGATCTTCAGCGACCAATCACAGGGCAGCCAGATCGACTGGTCCGGGCTGATGGCCGCAAGCACCCTCTCGGTCGTCCCGGTGATCATCGTCCTGCTCCTGATCGGCAAGCGACTCGTCGGCTCCATCCAGCTCAACGGACTGCGCTGACACTGCCCACCCTCCCAACCGCACCATCCGAAAACGCAGTACCCGAACCAGCCACCACAGCAGTACCCATCACACCCAGGAGTCGAAGATGATCCGTAAGTCCACGTCCGTCGCCGTCGCAGCTGCGACGGTCGGCGTCCTCGCCCTCGCGGGCTGCAGCCCCTCCGCCGGCGGCGGCGGTGACGCCGACGGTGTCACCCTGAACTATGCACTCTGGGACACCAGCCAAGTCCCTGCCTACGAGGCCTGTGCCGCCGACTTCGAGAAGGAGTCCGGCGTCAAGGTGAACGTCACCCAGTCCGACTGGGGCAGCTACTGGACCGGACTCTCTACCGATTTCGTCGCGGGCACAGGCCCCGACGTGTTCGCGAACGTCACGAGCAACTACCCCGACTACGCCACTCAGGGCCAGCTGGTCGATCTGACACCGCTGATCGAGGAAGACGACGTCGACCTGGACGCTTTCATTCCCGTCACCCTGCAGAACTGGGAGATGGACGACAAGTACTGGGGCCTCCCGAAGGACATCGACGCCGTGGGACTCGCCTACGACACGGCAGCCGTCGAAGCGGCCGGCATCGACCCGGCCACCCTCAACGACCTCGATTGGAACGCCAGCGACGGAGGCTCCTTCGGGGAGCTCATCAAGGCGCTCGCCGTCGACGCCGACGGGAACACCGGCTTGGATGCCGACTTCGACAAGGGGAACGTGACGCGTTACGGCTTGAGGGCTTCGGACCCCAACAGCGTCACCGGCCACACCGGCTGGGGGAACTTCGCGATCTCCGGTGGCACAGAGCTGCTGTCCCCCAACCCGTTCGGTGAGGAGTGGCACTTCGGCGACGAAGCGGTCATCGACTCGATCGCCTGGTTCCAGCAGATGCAGAACGACGGATACATCCAGCCCGCCTCACTCAACTCCAGCCTCTCGACTGCTGCGCTCTTCGATGCCGGGACGATCGCCCTGGCCGTTGACGGCAGCTGGAACGCCGGCCTCTTCTCGGAGGGCAAGGCCGACATCGCATGGTCGAAGCTTCCGGAAGGGCCGAACGGGCTCCGCAGCTACACGAACAGCCTGGCGGACTCCATCAACGCCAACTCCAAGCACCCAGATGAGGCGTGGGAGTGGGTCAAGTACCTCGGATCGGCGGCTTGCCAGGACAAGGTAGCGACGTTCGGCGTGGTCTTCCCCGCCATTGCCGAGTCCACCGACAAGGCGATCGCCGCGTATGAAGAGAAGGGCGTCGACCTCCAGCCGATCCTGGACACCATCACCGACCCGGACGCGCCGGTTGCGCTGCCGGTCGCGCTCAAGTTCGCCCAGGTCAGCCAGGCGGGCAGCGCCGCGCTGCAGAACATCTTCCTGAACGGCACCGATCCGGCGGACACGCTGACGGCCCTCGACGAAGAAGTCTCGGCCCTCTACAAGTAAACCGTCCCGGCGCTGCCGAGTGACGTCTCATCGCAAAGGAAAGTGAAAGCACGCATGTCGCAGTTCAAGGTTGGAGTGGTCGGACTCGGCCAGTTCGCGCCGGAGTTCATGGATCTGTTCCAGTCGCACCCCCACGTGTCGGAGGTGTACGTCTGCGACGTCGTGGGGGAGCGGGCCGAGCGGGTCCGCAACGACTTCGGCGCCCAGCGTGCGTTCACGGACTTCAACGAGCTGCTCGACTCCGACGTCGACGCCGTCGCCATCTTCACCCAGCGATGGATGCACGGCCAGATGGCGATCGCAGCGCTCAAGCGCGGTAAGCACGTCTACTCGGCAGTGCCGATGGCGATCGAGGTGGCGGAGATCGAAGAGATCCTCCGCCTGGTCCGGGAGACCGGCCTCACCTACATGATGGGCGAGACCAGCTACTACTATCCCGCTGTGGTGTACTGCCGCAACCAGTGGCGGGCAGGGAAGTTCGGCCGGTTCGTCTACGGCGAGGGAGAGTACCTGCACGACATGACGGACGGCTTCTACAAGGCTTTCCAGTTCAGCGGTGGAGAGAACTGGAAGGCCACGGCCAGCTTCCCGCCGATGCTGTACCCCACTCATTCCATCAGCAACGTGCTGGCGGTCACCGGCTCGTACGCCACCTCCGTCTCCTGCCTGGGCTTCGTCGACACCGTCGACGACGGGGTTTTCGACAAGAACGTCTCGCTGTGGCAGAACGACTTCAGCAACGAGACAGCGCTGTTCACCACCGCCGACGGGGGCATCATGCGCATCAACGAGTTCCGCCGCGTGGGCATCGCTCCCTACCGCCCAGAGGTGCGGCTCAGCCTCTACGGCACCGACGCCGCCTTCGAGCAGCAGACCGACGCGGTGGTGTGGCAGACGCACGACGGCTACGAGGACGTCAAAGCCGAAGTGACCGCGGGCCGATCCGACGCTCCCCTGAAGTCGGATCCCCGCTCGCGCACCGGGGTGGATGCCGCGCTCGTCGAGAGCTTCACCAGCGGATTCGCGCCGGTCCACGACACGAGCGTGCTGCCCCGCCAGTATGCCGGGCTGCACAACGGTCACGAGGGCTCCCACCAGTTCCTCGTCAACGACTTCGTCACCGCGGTGGCCCGCCGGGAACTGCCACCGGTCAACGCATGGGTCGCCGCCCGGTACACGGTCCCGGGAATCATCGCGCACGAGTCGGCGAAGCAGGGCGGCGTCCGTCTGCCCATCCCCGACTTCGGCGACGCACCGGCGTGAGCATCCTGGAGGATCTCGCCGCGGCACCCGTGCTCGCGATCATCCGTCACCAGGACTCGACGCATACGGCCGCAGTGCTCACCGTCCTGGCAGGTGCGGGAGTGAGGTTCGCCGAGGTTCTCGCTCAGCAGGCGGACTACGTCTTCGGCAGCCCCGAAGAGCTCGCCCTCGTGGCTGACGAACCGGGGGATCTCTTCGGGCACGGAGTGAGCGAAGTCATCATCAAGAACGGCGCTCATGGCGCAACCCTGTTCACGCCGGACGGCGAGATCCACCGCCCCGCCGTCGCCGCCACCGTGACGGATGCCGTCGGGGCCGGCGACGCATTCGTCGGCGCCTACCTCGCGGGAGTCCTTGGCGGAATGTCCCCCCTCGACAGGCTTTCCCAGGCCACCCGGGTCGGCGCGATCGCCGTCTCGACAGTGGGCGACTGGGAAGGCACCCCCACCGTCGATGATCTGAGCGCATTGACCTCGGCCACCGATAACGTTCTGCGATGAGGACACCCCATGACCAGTGATACCGCCGCACGATTGGGACGGCTCCTCGGCGAGCACGACAGCGGGTGGGCTTTGCTCACAAGTCCCGAGATGGTGGGGTACGTCACCGCGGCACCCGTCGCCATCGAGACCGGTCGCTCGCCATTCGCCGGCGGCCCCGCCACGGCGCTGGTCTCACACGATGGCCGCTGCGTGCTGATCACGACGAACATCGAGTCGCCCGGTACCAGCCTCGCCGACGACATCGTCGACTACGTGGGCTTCAGCGCCGACGGCCCCGAGAACCTCGACCAGAACTACCTGGAAGCCCTCGGCGCAGCCATCGACCTGCTGAGCCCGAGCCCCGGCCCCGCACTCGTGGAGCCCGCTTCCCTTCCCGCACACGTCGATGATCTGCTGCGGCGCCGCAGTATCCCCACGCGAGACGGGACCCAGATCTTTGCGCGCGCACGAATGATCAAAACCCCCCGCGAGCTCACGCTGCTCACAGAGAGCGGTCGACACGCCGCGCTCGGACAGAACACGGCGGTCGATGCCGCCGAGGTCGGCATGACCGAACTCCAGCTCTTCAGCCTGGTCCGCAGCGCGGTCGAGGCTGAAGCAGGCGAACGGGTCGCCATCGCCGGAGATCTCCTCTCCGGCCCTGATCGAACCGCAGGAGTGGGCGGCTGGCCCACCTCGCGGAGAATCGTCGAGAACGATCCGGTGATCTTCGACTTCGCGCCCCGCATCAACGGCTACTGGGCCGACTCCTGCAACACCTTCACCGTCGGTGGGGGCGCCCCGAAAATTCAGAGGCTGCGCCGACTCGTCTTGACGGCGCTGCAGGCGGGCATCGAAACGGCGGTTCCCGGCGCCTCCGTGGCGGACATCGACCGCAGCGTCCGAAAGGTCCTGCGCGAACATGGCTACGACTACCCCCACCACACGGGCCACAGCATCGGGACATCGGTTCACGAACACCCCCGGATCATCCCCGGTGAGCCCGCCAGGCTGGAGCCCGGCATGGTGATCCTTCTCGAGCCCGGCGCGTACGAATCAGGCACCGGCGGCGTTCGCCTGGAGACGATGCTGCACATCACCGACAGTGGGTCGGTCCCGCTCACCGACCACCTCGCCGTCACCTGACGGCGCATCCGCGACAATGCCCCGTCGTACCGCCTTCGGCGGCATGACAGGGCATCGAGGGGATGACGGGAATCGAACCCGCGCTATCAGCTTGGGAAGCTCATCCACGCTACTCCGACATGTCGCTGAAGACGCCAAATTTTCGCGCTGACCAGCGCTTCAACTCTACGCTGGTTGGCGATTGGGTGCATCCGGTTGCGTCGGAGAGCGCCCGGTTGTGGAGGGCAATCATGCACGATGATGCACGCGGCGCGGCGGCAACTGGCGACGTACGCCGGCTGGCTGGAGGGGGGCGCATCGCGGTCAACAGTGGTGGGTAGCCACCGTCGTCACGGCGCCAGTGGTCGGCGACGCCGATCATGCTACGCGCGGCTCACGGCGACCTGCTATGTTGCGGTCTATGCACTGGGGTCGCAATTGAGTAGGGTCGAGTCGCTCTTCAAGGTGGAGTCATTCCGTGGGACGGTTGCGAAGATCGTGGCGTTGCCGGATGACCAGTTCCAAGCCGTCTTCGAGAAGGCGGTACGCGGTTACGACTTGATGATCGCATCCCCGCCGACGGCCAGCGGGACCGAGGTTCTCGAACGCGCCTTGGGGATCCTGTATGAGACCGCAGTCCGAGAGGGTGCAGCCGAGGTCATCGCGGATATCCGTGCTGCGATGCCAGACGCTGAGCCGTCTGCGTTGGCACGCCTTGAGAGGGCACTACAACCTGGTCCTGATGACCTTGCGCGGATTGACGGACTTAGCGAGCGAGACGCGTACCTCCCTATCCTCACGTCCCACATCTTCGCGGTTGATCTCAGGGTGGTTGCACAACCTGAGGATGCTACACATGTGGTGCCGCTTGCGATCGCTCGTCTTCGCTTCGATGATCCTGTGGGAAACGGAAATAGCAGCGTCGTCTTCCAGATCACACCTGGCGATCTGGAAGGCCTGATCGAGTCCCTCACTGAGCTCCGAACCAAGGTGAGCGGGCTCATGACCAACAACTCTCCGATCATCGTTCCGGGGTGGGCGCATGTTGCTGCAGATTCTTAGGTCCGCTACCGCTGAGGCCGTAGAGCAGGACTGGACGCCCGTCATCGCAGCGGCTCTTTCTCTGTTGACCGCGATCGTCGTAGCGTTTGGCCCCCCGCTGATGCGGAAGGTCTTTCCACCGGACCCGACACTGTCCCAGATCGCCCGAAGCGCCACGGATAGGATCGAGAAGAGCTTGGGGAAGGCGCTTCAGATATCGAAGGATGTGAGTATCATTCGGACCATAAGCGAAGAAAATGCTCGTAAGCTAGATCGTCTTACCGAAAAGACCACGGAGTGATCATGGAGATTGTCAGCGCCGTTCTAGTGGTCGCCTGCCTTCTGACGCTTGGAGTCAGTATCACCGTTGTGGTTCGTGGCAGGCGTGATGAGCGTCGGAGTGATGAGGAACTTGTCGCGTCGCTCTCACGCGTGGCGGATCGGGTCGAGCAGCTCTACCAGACTGAGGAGGCGCCGCCCCAAAGAGTGGACACCGCAGATCTGGTGGGTGGCCCGGTGATGATCGGCCACGGGTTGTGGGCCGTACACCTCGAAGGGGATGAGCTTGACGCGCACCGGTTTCAAGCCTCCCTCAAGTACTTTGTAGACCTTGACACGCCAGGCTATTCCGATCAGCCGGAACCGATCCATAGTGTCATCGAACATGCCGCGAAAGTTGGTGTTGTGTCTCAGCGGCTTGTCGATGAGATGCAGTTCTGGGCATCGATCACACCCACGCCGTCTCCCGTCGCTCGCATGGCACGATCCTCAAAGGACGAGTCCAGAACGACGCGGGGACGGACCCGCCGAGTGACTGAAACGCCGCCGAATACTCGACAGATCTCGGTAGCTGTTTAGACCGGACCATACGGGTGGCGGAAGACGCCTTCGGCACGATCCCTGGTGGGGTGACGATCACATCTTTCCCCGCAGTAACGGCAGAGATCGGAGTGTTTACACCTCGAACCCGGTCACACGATCACGGAGCACCGTGCCACACGCCGGGCACCGCCGCTCCAACTCATCCACGCGGTTCACGCGAGGCTTCGCGCTCGCTCCGGGTGCGTGCAGGTCGGAGGCTGAAACCCGGGTATGCAAACGCACCGAGGAGGCTGGATAGCCCGGTTCGCACCCCGCTAGGTACCGCTAGTTGAGGTCTCTCCAACTGCGGCGCTCTCCTGGGTAGTACACGATCGGCCGCCCGGATGCGACCTGGAAGGTCTCAGCGGCACTGCCGGTGGGCCGGCTCGTACCGCGCGAGGTGGCGAGCCCAAGGGATCGGGCTGACTGCTCATCGATCCCCACGGCGAGGGCTCTACGGTAGCGCTCTAGACCGGCGCCGGTGAGCCGTTGCCCAATCCCGCTATGCGCGGTCGCGGTCTCCAGATCTTGCACTCGGGCGTCGAGCGCCGCCTGCTGATCGCTCAATTCCATCGTGCGGATGTTCGCAAGCACGGCGGCGGCGCTAGCCGGTCTGGATGCGGCGGGCCGGCTTCCAATCTCGACGTGCTCGTGCATGATGTAGGGCGCGTAGTTTCCGGTCATGCGAGATCTCCTCCTGTTGCGTTCAGCCATGCGTCCACGAGATCGCCGCGCGGTCTGCCGCTGATCGTGAATCTCTCCCGGTGACGGTGCGCGATCAACTCACCGCACTCGCCGCACACTCGGGCGGCGGGGAGATCGGGGAGCGTGAGAGTACGAGGGGCGGCGTCGAACACTCCGCAGATTCCGCAGGTGTGTTGCTCCCGCAAGCGCGCCTGGGCGGCGCGTGCATCGAGCGCGGCCTGGGCGCGATCGAGCCGGCGGAGGTGCAGCCACTCGGGGTAGCCGGTCCGACCTTCCAGCTTGACCGTCGCGGTCACGGTGAAACGCGCGTTCGCCCCGTTGTGGTCGCTCCGGTAGGACACCGAATCATCCGCGTGCACCATGAGATCACGAGGATCGGTCACGAGGTCTCCCTGGAGTCGCCCGGCGCGCTGGGCTCGGGCGATCGCGGCCTCATGCGGGATACTCACGACGGTAACCGCCCCGTTCCGCCAGTAGTCGGCTTCCGCATTCGGAGGGATCTGGCACGCAGCGTAGTCGGCGCGGATGTGCTCGGGAACGTGGAACGTATCGCCGGGCGGCGCCCAATCCGGATAGGGGTATTCCGCGGGCGGGACGATAAGGTCGGAGATCGTGGCGCTGGTCATGCGATCAGCCTCCCGGGGGCGCCCGGCGGTGTCACGAGCTGAACCCGCATCGGGGGAGGATCCGCCCGAAGAGTCGGAGGATCGGGAACGAAACGGGCCGGATCGCGAGGTGCGGGCGGAGGATCGCGGAGGATCCAGGCGCATCCTCGCGCGGCGATCGCGTGTGCGGCTTGCTCGGGGAGTTGCACGATCAGCGTGGAGCCGAGGAGCACCCCCTGGAGAGCGGCGGGCTCGGGCGCACCGTGCGCGCGCCGCGGCGCTTCCGGCGTCATATCTTGCAGCAGGGCATCGAGCGCGCTCCGCCACCGCCCCATCCGATCATCGAACCGAGCCGACTCCGCGCCGCGGGGAAGCGGGCGGAGGATCGCGGCGAACAACTGCGGGGAGAGTGGTCGCCTCAGCGCATCCTCGCCCCACCGATCGGGGAACACCTCGCGGATCAGCTGAATGATCTCGACGGTGGGCAGGAACGCGCGCCCATCCGGCCACACCGCCGCACAATCGCGAATCAGTTGATCCCGCTGCTCGCCCCTCACGATCGCCCTCGCCAACCCGGCGCCGGGTCGGTTACGGTGTGCGCGTGAGCGAGGTTGAACGGGCCGCGCCGGCCACCGTGGGCGGGCTGCTCCGCCGGGGTGTCTGTCGGAAGGGGCACCCGATTCGCTCCGCCGAGGATGTGCGGGTGGAGCGCCGCCGCTCGGGACCGCATACCGGCGATCCGTTCGAGTTGTGCCGAGAATGCCTCCGGGAGGGCGATCGCCGGCGCCGCCACGGTGAGCGCTCGCCCTCCAGATCCGTGCCGGTGGCGGATCTGCCGGCGGCGATCACCCGGGCGCGCCCGTGCCCACGATGCGACGTGCCTCCGGTGAACCTGTTCTGGTATCCGAGCGTGACCGGGAGGCCGAAGAGGCGCGCCTACTGCGGGGAATGCCAGCGGGTCTACACGCTCGATCAGTGTCGACGGCGCTCGAATTCTGAACGGTTTCGGCGCTTGAAAAGTGAACGATTGCGGGCAGTCTAGCGAGGGCTTTC
>NZ_JBNCMA010000009.1:0-75012 GCF_049844955.1 Microbacterium sp. DT81.1 | reverse complement strand
CAGGCCGAGTCTTTCCTGTCCCATGCCGGGTTCGGTGTGCAGGCCGTCGTCGACGGCGCGCTCGTGGTCGCCGGACGGCCGCTGTGGGTTGAGGATCAGTGGAGCGTGCATCCGCCGATCACCCACCGCACAGAGGCAGAGACCCTCGAAGCAGCCGGCGCCACCGTGATCGCGGTCGCCCGCGACGGCGAGTTCCTCGGCACCATCGCCGTCGCGGACACCGTCAAGCCGACCAGCGCCGAAGCAATCACACGATTCCGCACCCTCGGTCTCTCGCCGGTGCTGCTCACCGGCGACAACGCCGGCGCCGCGCAGCACATCGCCAACCAGGTCGGCATCGATGAGGTCCGCGCCGGGGTCACCCCGGCCGGGAAGCTCGAGGTGATCCGTCAGCTGCAAGCCGCCGGCCGGGTCGTCGCCATGGTCGGCGACGGCGTCAACGACGCCGCAGCCCTGGCCGCAGCGGACCTCGGTGTCGCCATGGGCGGCGGCACGGACGCGGCGATCGCCGCCTCCGATGTCACGATCGCCTCCGGAGACCTGCTCGTCGTGGTCGACGCGATCCGGCTGTCCCGCCGCACCCTGGGCACCATCAAGGGCAACCTGTTCTGGGCATTCGCGTATAACATCGCCGCGATCCCGATCGCGATGCTCGGCCTGCTCAACCCCCTGGTCGCCGCGGCCGCGATGGCGCTCTCCTCGGTGTTCGTGGTCACCAACAGTCTCCGCCTGCGCAGCTTCCGCCCCCACCCCGCACCCGCTGTTGCGGCGCCCGCGCGGGCCGACCGGACGGTGCAGCCGGCCTGAGCCGGTCTACCCTGGACACGAGGGAGGTGACATGTCGATGATCGCTCTGGCGCAGCGTCTGCGTCCCGGCCCGCGCGGGCTGGGTCGCTCGGTCCTGCTGCTCATCGCTGTCACTGTCGCGATCATCGTCGGGCTGCTCGCGATGCACTCCCTGAACAGTCACACCGAGACCGCCGCACCGTCAACCGCGGCCGCGATGCACGAGCACGGCACCGCCAGCGTGGGCGTCACCGACCACGGCACCACCCAGCCGGCGACCGACGGGGACTGCGCGGACTGTGGCGGGCACGCCAGCATGCTGGCGATGGCCTGCGTCCTCGCGCTCCTGATCGTCTCGCTGCTGCTCTTCCTCCCGCGCGTGGGCGTCACCTGGGGGGCCGCGCTGCGCGCGGGCCCGGCCCTGATCGCCCGTGCCGCTGTCCTTCCTCGACCACCTTCCCTTCTGGTTCTCTGCATCAGTCGCACCTGAGGAGTGCTGTTAGCCGACCCGTTTGCGGGTGGGCACAGCATTCGCGCGCCCGGGCACTGGCTCGTGCGCTCATATACGACTGAGGAGAATCTAATGAAGAACCGTGCCGCGGCAACCGCCGCGATCACCCTGACCGCCCTGCTCGCCCTCGCTGGCTGCGCCAGCACCACCAGCAGTGGCGGGATGGACAACATGCCCGGAACGGGCTCATCGGCATCCGCATCCCCGGCCGCCGACGTGAACAACGCCGACATGCAGTTCACGATGATGATGATCCCGCACCACGAGCAAGCGGTCGAGATGGCTGACATGATCCTCGCCAAGGACGGCATCGACGAACGCGTCCTCACTCTTGCCGAGCAGATCAAGGCAGCCCAGGGCCCCGAGATTGAGCTGATGGAGTCCTGGCTCGACGAGTGGGGCACCCCGATGGGGGACATGGACGGCATGGACCACGGGGGGATGATGTCCGACACCGACATGCAAGCCCTCGAGGATGCCACCGGTGCCGAGGCCTCTCGCCTGTTCCTGGAGCAGATGATTGTCCACCACGAGGGTGCGATCGAGATGGCCCAAGACGAGGTCGATAACGGGCAGAACCCCGACGTGATCGCCCTTGCAGAGAACATCATCGCCTCCCAGACAACCGAGATCGCCACCATGGAGGACATCCTCGCGACCCTCTGACCGACAGGGGCCGGCCGCACCCGACGGCCGGCCCGCTGTCTCCGGAGAACGCCATTATGAGCCCTCATACCCGCACCCTCGTCGCTGTCACCCTCGCCGGGGCACTGATCCTCTCCGCCACCGGCTGCACCGCTGCCCCCGGCAGTAAAACCTCACCCGCCCTCATTCCGCATGTCCACGATGTCGCGTTCGATCTGGACGGGGCGCTGCTGGTCGGCGCGCACACCGGTGTCTATCTGGTCGACCTCACCACCGATGAGGTCTCCCTCGTCGGTAAGACCACATTCGATGCGATGGGTCTCACCGTCCAGGGCGATACGATCCTCGCGTCCGGCCACCCTGACCCGGCCAACCAGGACCACACGTTCACACCCCCCAACGTGGGCCTGGTCCGCTACAGCGACGCCGGCTGGGAGCAGGTGTCGTTGGCAGGCGTCACCGACTTCCACATGCTCGCCGCCACCCCCGCCGCACCCGAGATCCTCCTCGGGCTCCCCTCGGACCGGCCCGTCCTGGCGGAGAGTACCGATGCCGGGCAGACCTGGGCGGATCTTGCCCCGCTGACCGCCCGTGACATCAGCATCGACACAGCCCGGGCCGACATCGTCACCGCCACCACGCCGGACGGGCTGATGGTCAGCCGAGACGGCGGCACCACCTTCTCGCCGGTGCCGAACGCCCCCGCCCTGCTGGTCATCACGGCCGATCCGACGGTGGAGGAAGGGATCATCGGCGTCGACACCGACGGCACCATCTGGACCGGGGCAACAACGCCGGGTGCCGTCTGGGAGACCGCCGGGCACGCCACCGGCACCGCGTCCGCGATCGCCGTGAGCTGGGAGGGGATCGTCGCGATCGCCGACGAGGGCGGAGTCCGCACCACATCCGACGCAGGGAACACCTGGCGAGTCGTCATCAGAACCGAGCCCACCTCATGAGCACGCCGCATCGGCTTCACGGAGCAGGAGAACAGAAATGAACGGAACTACGCGCACCGTCGTCCTGGAAGTCGAGGGAGTCTCCTGGGCATCCTCGAAGTCGATCGTCGAATCGACGCTTCTCCGCCAGCCCGGGGTAACGGATGTCGAGGCGAACCCGGTTTCCCAGACCGCAAACGTCTCCTACGACCCACAGCTCACCTCACAAGCACAGCTGCGGCAGTGGATCATCGACTGCGGCTACCACTGCGCCGGGCAGTCCGTCCCCGAGCACATCTGCGATCCCGCTCACGACCCCGACCATGCACACGACGCAGGCGTGACGGTGGCGCGCACCCGACCTTCCGCAGATGCGCACCCGGGTCACGGCGCCGACGCGGGCACGCCGATGCACGATCATGCGGTGGCCCCTGCTGAGCCTTCGGGGCACGATGCCCACAGTGGGCATGGGGAGGGGATGGCTGCTCGTACGAGCCAGGATGCGATGGGGCACGGCGGGAGCCATGCGGGGATGTCGATGGCGGCGATGATCCGCGATATGCGCAACCGGTTCATCGTCGCCGCTGTCTTGTCGGTGCCGATCATCCTGTGGTCACCGATCGGCCGCGAAGTGCTCGGTTTCACCGTTCCCGCACCGTTCGGGCTCCGCGATGACGTGTTCTCGCTGATCCTGTCCCTACCGGTGATCTTCTACTCCGCCTGGATCTTCTTCGACGGCGCCTGGCGTGCCCTTCGGGCTCGCACCCTGGACATGATGGTGCTGGTCGCCGTCGGTGTCGGCACCGGCTGGCTCTACAGCGTCGTGGTCACCCTCACCGGCGGCGGGGAGGTGTTCTACGAGGCTGCCACTGTGCTGGCAAGCTTCGTCCTGCTCGGCCACTGGGTGGAGATGCGCGCCCGTGGAGGGGCGAACGACGCCATCCGCACCCTCCTCGAGCTCGCCCCGCCCCGAGCGGTCGTGCTCCGCGACGGCGAAGAGGTCGAAGTTCCCACCGCCGAGGTCGTCCCCGGGGACCTCATGCTGGTGCGACCCGGCGCGAAGATCCCGACCGACGGCACCGTCGAAGAGGGCGACTCCGAGATCGACGAATCCATGGTGACCGGAGAGAGCCTGCCCGTTGTCAAGACGCCGGGCTCGGAGGTGATCGGCGCCACCGTCAACACCACCGGAACCCTTCGCATCCGAGCCACCAAGGTCGGCGCCGACACCGCCCTCGCTCAGATTGTCGCCCTTGTCCAGGAAGCGCAGAACTCCAAAGCCCCAGGGCAACGCCTCGCCGATCGGGCCGCGTTCTGGCTGGTGCTGGTCGCCCTGATCGGCGGCACGGTCACATTCCTAGTCTGGTGGCTGATCGGCGCCCCGGTGCCCACCGCGATCCTGTTCGCCATCACCGTCGTGGTGATCACCTGCCCCGACGCTCTGGGCCTGGCAACCCCGACCGCCATCATGGTCGGCACCGGTCTCGGCGCCAAACGCGGCGTGCTGTTCAAGAACGCCGGCGCGCTCGAATCGGCGGCGCACATCGACACTGTCGTGCTGGACAAGACCGGCACCCTCACCAAGGGCGAACCCGAAGTGACCGACTACATCCCCATCGGGATGAACGACATCGAACTGCTCTCCCTTGCCGCCGCTGCGGAGCGCGAGTCCGAGCACCCCCTCGCCAAAGCCGTCGTCGCCTACGCCGACGCCCGCAACATTCCCCGCCGCACCGCCAGCTCATTCCGCAACGTCACCGGCCTCGGCGCCGTCGCAACAGTCGACGGCCACAGAGTGGTGATGGGCAACGCCCGACTGATGGCCGACGAAGGAATCGACATCAGCTCCATCGCCGCCGCCCAAAACGAACTCGCCGCCACCGGACGCACCGCCATCGCATTCGCCGTCGACGGCAAAGCCGCCGGCGTGATCGCCCTCGCCGACGCGCCACGCGAGACCGCCGCAGCGGCGATCACCGCACTGCACGAATCCGGCATCGAGGTGGTGATGCTCACCGGCGACAACGCACCCACAGCCAAACGCATCGCCGCGCTGCTAGGAATCGACACCGTCATCGCCGAAGTGCTCCCCGAGGACAAGTCCGCCAAGATCGCCGAACTGCAACGCTCAGGCAAGAAGGTCGCCATGGTCGGCGACGGCGTCAACGACGCCCCCGCCCTCGCACAAGCCGACCTCGGCATCGCGATCGGAGCCGGCACCGACGTCGCCATCGAAACCGCCGACGTCGTACTGATGCGCTCCGACCCGCTCGACGTGGCAACCGCGCTACGCATCGGCAAAGGCACCGTCCGCAAAATGCGCCAGAACCTCGGATGGGCCATCGGCTACAACGCCGTCGCACTACCCATCGCCGCAGGCGTGTTCTACCCGTCGCTGGGCATCATGCTCACACCCGAGATCGCCGCAATCACCATGTCCGGCTCCAGCGTCATCGTCGCCGTCAACGCACTCATGCTGAAGCGACTCCGCCTCCCCGCCCCGGCCGCCCCGACGGAAAAACATTCCGCTCCGTCTCCCGTGCCCAGCGGCGACCGAGCGTGACGTACGCCTAGCCCAAGCTCGTGGCCAGCACGGCCGTGACCTCGAACAAAAATGAGAACGCCCATGTCAGAAAACGCCACCCAAAGCGCGGCACTGGTGACCGACCCGGTCTGCGGCATGCAGATCGATCCCCAGACAGCCGTCACCACCCGCGAGCACGACGGAACCACCTTCTACTTCTGCTCACCCGGCTGCGCCGCCGCATTCGACGCCGACCTCCACCGCTACGGTCACCCCCACGCGGCACAGTGATCCCCCCACCGCCTGTGTCGCCCGTCCGCAAGCGGGTCGGTCACCGCGACGCTGGCTCGGCACGCCCCGAGTAGAGCTGCACCGCCTCTCTCGGCCCCCCTCAGTTCCCGTAGCACCTGCCCGGTGTGAATTCGCATTTGGGTGCGTCAAACGCATCAGCATGCGCTGGCGACCAGACCCGCCCGGACGGCCGTCCAAGACGTCCGCCGGCCGCCGAAATGTCCATTTGGACAGCGCGTGGACAAGTGTCCTGCGAAATGGACAACTCCAAAAAAGACCTACACCGGACCTCTTGACAGCGGGCTGGCCATCGACATACTGTTGTGCATGTCAGATACACAACTTTATGGAGGTTTTGCCATGCGTGCACTCCCCGTCCCTCGAGACACCGTCGACCTTCTGGTCACCGCGGCGCTCATCAGCAGCACCGACATCACCCAGTCGCCCGCACGGCTGCCGATCATCACCCCCGGGCAGTCGCCCGAAGCTGTCCTCGCCGGCGCCGATCGCATCGGTCAGCAGCTGTGGGGTGAGAACTACGCCAGCGTGAGCTTCGCGAACGGCTGCAGCGTCATCGCACCCCGGTACGAGTGGCGGCCGGTCGCCGAGCTCATGGGCGATCGCGTGGACGTCGAGCAGATCCTGCAGATCGAGCGCAGCCGGCTCTACATGGAGGAGGTCTCCTGCCACCACAACGAGTGGGACGACTCCCCCGCGCGGAACCACCTGCGCCGCCTCGGGCAGAGCATCGAGGCGCGGCTGCACTTCCACCCACGCGACGTCTCCGCCGAGATCCCCGGGGTCGTCGAGTACGTCGGCCTCAGCCGCGCGGTGGACGAGTGGACGCGAGAGGTCGGTTTCCGCACATCGCTCGCGGTCGAGGCCGCGCGCAACCCGCAGGACGTGGGCGACCGGTGAGCGTCGCAGCACCGCGTGAGCGCGCGGGGATCTCCGACGATCTCCTCACCCGTCTGCGCCGGATGATCAGCGGTTTGGTCGCTCTCGTCTTGGTCGCCGGCGCCAGCTGGCTCGGGATCGTCCTCGCCCCGCACATGGGGAAGATCCTCCTGACCGCCTTCGCGGTCGTGCTGCTCTGGCTGGTCATCGTCAGCGTGGTCGATTTCTTCCGCGATAGCTGAGCCGACGATGCCGGCCTACGAGGTCACATGGACGCAGGCGGCGATCGCGACGGCCGTCGTCGACGTCGAGCTCGAGGAGCTCGCGCGCTGGGCGATCGCGGTCGGCGTCGTCCGATCGGGACCGGAACCGGAAGCCGCGGACGCCGTTGCTCTGCATCGGTCCCTCGAGCGGAACCCACATCTGCGCGATGCGGTGCTTCGGCTCTATGCCACCCGCCGACCGTAGCCCGAACGCACGACTGAGGGGCGCCCCACTGGGACGCCCCTCAGTCGTGTGCGGTCACGCCAGCCGGGTGGCGAGCTCGTCGATCTTGTCGGGACGGAAGCCCGCCCAGTGATCCTCATCCGTGATCACGACCGGCGCCTGCAGGTAGCCGAGCGCTTTCACCTGCTCGAGCGCAGCCGGGTCTGCCGACAGGTCGAGCACGTCGTATTCGATGCCCTTCGAGTCCAGCGCGCGGTAGGTCGCCGTGCACTGCACGCAGGACGGCTTCGTGTACACCGTGATTGCCATGTGTCTCATCCTCCTCTCTTGGTTCGTAGTTTCTGGTCAGGGTCAGACACGGTCGCGCGCGCGGCGGCGCGATGCCACGATGAGCGCGACCAGGACGAGGATCAGCCCGGCGACCACGATGATCTGTGGCCAGCCGAAACCGATGCCGTCGACGAACGGGATCACCACCTCATCCCCCGCCGCGAGCAGGTGGTACTGCACCATCCAGTTGCGCACCGGGATGAGCAGCACCCCGAACGAGAACATGCCCGTGGCCATCCCGCCGCACAGCATGAACATCAGGGTCAGGAGGTCGTCTTCGTTCTCGGCGACGGACTGCGTCATGAGAACCAAACCTCCTCAGGGGTGGGCGCGGGCAGGTCGGGGTAGCGGAGCTCGGTGGCACGGTCCTCGAGCACGCACACGTACTCGCCGGCGAAGTCCTCGGCTCGCGAGGGCGGGCCACCCTGCTCGATCGCGTAGTCGAACGCCTGGCCTCGTGCGAGCTCGAGGCGGTCTGTCGTGGTCTGCATGATGGCTCCTCTCACGCCGCTTCGGGGCGTCGGTAGGTGAGTACTTCGGTGTCGGGCATGGTCAGCAGTCCCTCGTCGCCGGACTCGAGCTCGCGGTACTCGATCACGAGCTCGTCGTCCTCGACGATGTCCGGCTCCACGGATTCCACGACCACCCAGACGCCCAGGCTCGAATCCGACAGCAGGAGATCTCCGACAGAAAGATCAGCGGGTGTTCCCTCGACGATCTCCCCGTAGCCGTCGAGGCCGTCATCGGCGCTCCGGTCCTCGCCGGCGTCCACGTCGACGTCGTCGGGCTGGAACTTGACGGTGGCTTTCCGGGCGCCGAGCGCGACCACATTGCTCGGGAGTTGCGGGGCGCTCTCCACCACGGGCGGCTCTTCACCGTCGAACACCGTGATTCGCGCCGTGGCCCACTCGTTGTAGGTCGGCGGGAGCTCCTCATCTTCGGAGTAATCAGGCGAGGGCTCGACGATCGTCTTACGCGGATGGTCCGTTTCGATCGGGGTGAGGGTGCGCAGCTGCTCCCACTCCGCCTCGTCCGTCTTGTCGAGCTTGGCCGGATCGGGCGTGTAGTGGGTCTGAACCTCAACCGGCAGCGAGTCGGCGCTAAGGGTGACGCCGCGGCCGCGCTTGTTGCGAGGCAGCGCCACACCGATCGCAGGGGAATCCCACATCATCATGGCGCCCTGCGGAGAGAGCCGGCCGAGGGAAAGACGGGCTCCGAAGTTATCTCGCATTTCACCGCCGAGAAACTCGACGTCGGGGCGCTGGATGCCCAGGAGCATGTGGATCTTCGCGCTACGTGCGAGGCGGGCCAGATCCGAGAGGAGCTCGAGCACCGGAGCCTGAGTGGGGCCACCCTTCGGCTTGACCGTCTTGTACCAGCGCTGCACGCGCGCCTTGAACGTGGCGTATTCGTCGATGATCAGCGCGAGCGGCTCGAAGTCCTCGAGGCGAGCGGTGCCCTGCTCGAGTTGGGTGTACCGCTGCTCCATGAGCTCATGGGCGGCATGCAGCATCCGCACCTGGTGCTCGACCCGGGCCGCGACGAGCTCGACGTTGGGCCAGGCGCGGAACCCGGCGAACTCGATACGCTTCCCGTCGAGCACCCACACCCGCCAGCGCGCCTGCGCCAGGTGAGTGAGAACGGTGTGCTGGAACGACGTCTTGCCGGATCCGGTGCCGCCGATGACGAGCATGTGTGGCGAGACCGATGGCTGCCACGACTGCACCTTGCCGTCCTCGTCAATGCCGATCGGGATCATGAAGGACTTGTACTCGGCGTGCGTCAGCTGCTTCGTCGACGGGGCCGGCTCGTGCAGAACCATGTCCGGCATCGGCGGGCGGATCTCGAAGGTGACCTCATCGCCCTCGAGATCCCAGTGCGCCCGCCAGCGACCGGGCAGCATCGACGAGAGCAGCTTCCCGATCTGCATCCGCCGTGCCGGGATCGCCAGCCGCGGCCCCATGTCGTACTTCACCTTCATGCGCCGGACTTCACCGCTATCGGGATCCGCGGTGACGTCGACCGTCGAACTCTCCCCCAGCAGGATCTTCGCCACCTGCTCGGCGCGCTGATACTCACGAGAGACCGGCGCGCTCGGCGGGGCGAGCTCGAGCACGATCCGGCACCGGCGGGGCACATGCTTGAGCACCCGGTACTCCTCGCCGAGCCGACGCGAGAACGACGTGACGATCTGGTCGACGAATCGAGGATCACGATCGTCGACGCGCGGCGCGTACCTGACCGTCACCCGCCGCGGCACACCCACCCAGCCGCGGGTCCACTTCGATGCCCGAACGAGATCCCGAGTGGGCCGTTGCGCACCCAGCGCCGGGAGCACCGCTTCGATCCCCGGATCGAGCCGGCTCTGCTTCTGGTAGGTCCGAACCCCGGACGCAATCGACACCACCGCGATCACCACGGACACGACCCACACCAACGCGATCGCATCAGTGAAGTGGGCCTGCATATTCACCCCGGTCAGCACGATGCCGGCCGCGAGCACGACCAGCGCCGGGATGATGCCTGTGATCTGTCGACGGGGCAGCACCCCGAGCGAGATGACCGGCGCAGACGTTGAACGTGCCGGCGGGCGCGCTACTCGGGTCGCCATCGGATGCCTCCTGACCAGGCCGCGGCTCTCGCGGCTCTCTGAGTCATATAGGCCTCGCGAACCGCCCTTCGCGGACAGTCAGCGCGCAAATCTCTCACCGTCGACGGGCGTCGATAATGGGTCCGGTGCCCGTGTTGCTGAGATATTGCAGCGGTACTGCGGAGGCCCCCTGTCCGATGACATTGATTCTGTAGTCCGTGCCGTTGATCTTGAGGTGGACGTCCGCGGAATCTCGCGGTTCGTCGGCGCACCTCGACCGGCAGGTTGGCGTGGCAGCGACAGCGAATCTGTAGTCCGTCGGAGTGCCAGGCACGTGCGAACGCCGTCATTCCGGGCTTCATCGGAACGAACGACGCGTCAAGCGCCCCAAACCACAGAATCGATGGCAAAAACTACATGTGCGTTGCCACCGGACACCCCCCCACGCGCATATCGACGCAATATCCGCGCCATACTCGCGCTTGACACCCGTGGTAGGCTGACCGCGCAGCGCCCGAAGGAGCTAGCGGAGCGGTCAGTCCCCCCACCGCTGTAAGTAATATCCAGTCTCCGCAACATCCCCGCAGCATCAGCGCCTCCTCTGCGCTATCTCGCTGCAGGTCGATCACCGCCCCGATCTCGGGGACTACTCCCCCGCGCTCGATTGATCGCCGAGGCAGGCCGCGGCCCAGTCAGTCCTGAGTGGCGGTGCCGCCGCGGCGGGTCTCCCACTCGCGACGCATCCACTCCCCCTGACGGAGCGCGGCCGCCCGGCTCACACCTCTCGCCGAGTCAGGTGCCGGCGCGAACGGTGCGCCGCCGTTGTGCTCCTGCTCGAGCTCCACGGCCGCGGCCGTGAACAGCGACTCCACGACCGAGGACAATGCGGGCGATGAGGCGTCCCGAAGAGCCCACCAGGTGGCCTTGATGCGCACGTGCAGGTCCGCGGGCAGGTAGTAGGCGACGAGACGATGATCGGCCGACGCGGTTCCGCGTGGGCCCTGCGCACCCTTCGGCGCCGGAGGGAAGGGGGCGCCGGCGTTGTGCTCGAGCTCGACGCGGGTGACGTACTCGAGGAAGATCCGCTCGACGAGAGCAGAGAGTGTGGGGGCGCCGTCACTGAGTTCGCGGGTGCCCCACCATGCGGCCTTGAGGCGCGCGTGCAGCGCTGCTGGCAGGAAGTACGACACGGAGCGATATCCGGTCGCCGTCGTGCGGGCAGCGGGGCCGGACTCTGCCGGATCGTTGACGTCGGGATCGTCTCGATCGGTCACGAATCACCGTCTAGAAAATGGAGGGGTTTCACCCGTGGGTGGCGGGCATTCCGTAGCCTACCCGCCCCGTTTTCCAGACGCTCCCCGGCGCTCCCGGGTGCTACTGGCAGGAGCCTACGGGGCAGAGATCCACGCCCCACAAAGCGAAAAAGTCCTCCGGGTTGACGAAATTCTGATGCTCAGGGAGGGTCGCCGGCCGCGGCAGGCGGGTGTCGTTCTGGGAGAGGACGAGCTTGGCGACCTCGGCGTTGGTGTTGTTGGCCACGTTGATCCGGAGATCCAGGTGGCACCCGCCGGAGGGAGGCACGTTGCCTACGACGCCGATCTGCTGACCCGCCTCGACGGTGTCGCCGACGTCGACGAGGCGCTGGGTCTTGTACATGTGCAGGTAGGAGACCACGTACCCGTCAGCGTGCTCGATCGATAGCCACAGCGCGCTCGAGAGGACGACCTTGCCGGGGAGAATCGCGTAGACCGGGTCGCCGCAGGGGTCAGGCCACCGCTGCAGGTCGATGGCGGCGTGCCAAGTCGAGGCGCCCGGTACATCGATGTCGCGGGGGCCGTAGCCGCTGGTCATGTTGTAGTCGGAGTGCAGCGGCAGCTGGATCTCTCCGCTGATGGTCCCGGGGGTGCACCCGCCGCCGACGATGCCGTTGCCGAGAGCGCTGATCAGCTGCTCGGCGGCGGGTTCCCACTTGTCGTAGGCGTCGGGGAACGCGCTGACCTGCACCGTCTGCGCCGCGACGCCGGGCTGCATGCTCTCCCACCCCGGCACATCCAGCAGGCCGCGTGGGGAGCCGCCGTTGGGGCCGGTGGGTCCGCCGAAGAACGCCTTGATCGAGTAATCCAGGTTCATGAGCTCCGCGACGGTGCCCCACCCGGACACACGCTGCTGGAACGGGTTGACGCTGTCGTGATCGCTGCCGACCGCGTCGTGGTCATACTCGAGCGATTCCGGCACTGAGGAGTTCGCGTACATGCGCAGCCGCGATTCCTGCAGCGCGGTCATCAGCGCGATCTTGAGGCCCTTGTCGGAGACGCTCAGGTCACGGCCGACGGTGATGATGCGGACAGCGATCGCGATCTGCTTCGCGTCCAGCGTCACCGTGCTTCCGCTGGTGCCGTAGGGGATCTCCATCGAGTCGGTAGGTGCCGCCGTCGTCGACGCGGCCGGCGTCGTTGACGAGCTCCCCCAGCCCGTCGACGAGGGCGGTACGCACGAGTCCTCCCCGACCGCGCCGGCCGCGGACGCGATCACGCCCATGAACAGCGCGAAGAACCCGCCGATGACCATGACAGCGACGAGCGAGAGGATGGCGACGATCGCGATCAGCCGCTTGCCGAACGATCCGCCCTCCCCCTCGTCCATGGCCACGTCAGTCATCAGCGGGCGAGCTCCTGGGGCCGGTACGCCTCAAGCTGGCGGCGGCGCTCGAGCGCACGAGTCGACGGGCGCTGCGTGGGCCGCGGGGGAAGCGAGGAGATGTCCTGCACGCCCGTCGACGGCTTGCGGCGCGCGGTGGCCACGCCTCGAGAGTCGACCTCGATCCGGCTGGCTGCGGGGGTCTCTGCCGCTCTGACAACCTTGAGCTCGCCCACGTCGACCGGGGTCGGTATGACGCGGCGGGCTGTGGCGGCCGCTGCGGCCGAGGCGGCTTTGTTGGTGGTCTTGTTGAGCGCGGCCTTGCCGACCACGATCGCGCCAGCTGCCACACCGCCGGCGACTCCCCCGCTGGCTGCGCCCTTGGCGATCGTGGCCGTCCCCTTCGCGACGGACGTCGCGGTAGACGCCGCACTGAGAGCCTTACGCGCCGTCCCCCCCGCACCAACCGAGGGACCAGACGGCCCGGAGCGGCCTCGGCCGCCTCCTGCGCCGCCCTGAGGGCCTGCGCCGGGGTCGCGGACCTGGGTGAACGTGATCGGGTCCGCGGCCGGCGCAGCGGCCGCCTGCGGCAGTGGGGCTGCCGCCGTGGGTGGGCTCGAGGGACGGCGCCGCACCAGATCTTTGGCGGTGTTGGCCATGCTGGCGATTGCGCTCATTTTCAGGAGAGCGTTGGAGTCCTTCGGGCCGGGCTTCATCCCGAGGCCGAGCTTGTTCAGGTGCCCGGCGACGCCGCGGCCGGCGCGGAGGGTCGCCCGGCGTGCCCGCCAGATCAGCACGATCACGATGATCAGGAAGATGATCAGGAACACCATCCGCAGCTGGTGCGGTAGGAATCCGGTCTGCCCCATGATCCAGGTCGTGAGTTTGAGATAGAGCGCCAGGCATACGGTCATCACCGCGAGGCTGATCGCCCCCATGTACGTGTCCGAGAGGGCCTTCCACAGCGGGTCGCGGTTGACGGGGAGGATGCAGAGGTAGACCAGCAGCATCGACTTGATCGCGGCGATCAGGAAGAACACCACCGAGACCATCAGCAGCCCGGCGATCACCATCCCGAAGACGAACATGACGCTGACGCCACCGCCGGCCACGATCGCGTTGAGGATGTTCATGCCGCCCGGGTTATCGTGCGCGAACTGGGCAGCCTCGGGCGCGCAGTCCCGTAGCGAGGTCTGAGGTTCGCCGGACTGGATGAACGTGTCAAAGGGGGCTTGGCAGGTGTCGGGGAGTACCTGGGCGTACGAGATCACCTGGTACGGGATCCGCACGAAGATGTCCATCAGCGTCGCGTTCACCGCAGTCGACATGGAGCCGTCACCGGTCTGCGCGTCGGGGTCGACGACGATCGAGTTAGCCAGCTGCCCTCCGAAGGTCTGAGCGTTTTCCAGCACGCCGCCGGAGGCGGTCAGGGTGGCTACCGGGTTGGCGAGCGCGCCGACTGCGAGGACGGCCAAGACCGCGGCCACGAGCATTTCCCAGAGCCCGCCTGAGACTCGGCCGACGTAGATGGCGATGCCGCCCACGAGGGCGCTGATTACCAACGCAAACGGGATCCAGGTGACCGTGCCCAGCTGCTCCTGCAGCCAGAGCGCAAGGGTATTGAACGGGGTGGCTAGCCAGGCGACCCACTCGAAGCTGAGCAGGAAGTCGAACAGCCAGAGAATGACGCCGGTGAAGAAGTACTGGATCGACCAGAGCAGCTGCACGCCGAAGTTGACGACAACCGTGCCGGGGGTCCAGACGTCGCCGGCGCTGATGTCGATCACCCCGTACTGGGAGAAAGCATTGCCGCGGCTGTCGATGTAGTCGACGCCCTCGGGGAGGAAGCTCACCGCGGCGTGAGCGGCCTGGCTCTGAACGAAGGTGAGATAGCCGATCAGCGAGACCGTGGCGAGGATTCGAGCGAGGATCGGATGCCCATGTGCCCAGACCCTGGCACGCCACATCCAACCCCCCATCGTCCGGAACGCATCGGCGTAGAAGGTGATCATGAGATCTCCACGGGAGACGAGGGAGTGGACAGCACCGCCTGGCGGCGGTCGGGGCGGGCAGGAAGCGTCTTGCGGAACTTTCCGTATCGGCCGCGGATGTCGCGCATGAGGCCTTCGCCGCGGCGCTCGAGGGGAACCTTCCGGTCGGGGCCGATGGGGCTCAGGTCTGTCATGACCTCGCGCACGAGCTCGGGGACGACCGGCAGGCCGAGCCACTCAAGGGCTCGCTTGGCGAGCGTTTCGTCTCTCTGGCGCATGACGAAACGGATGGGGATCAGGCCGCGGGTGACCTCGTCGCCGAAGTCGTGCGGGTCGTGTGAGCCGACCGCTGCCGCGGCGGCATGCTTGCGGCCGTCGCGGAAGAACGTCTGCAGTTCGGCCTGACCGTCTCGGGAGGCGGTGATGTGGTGGGCCTCGTCGAAGATCGCCAGAGCGAACTGCGAGCGGTCCATGAAGCACACTTCGCGGGTCAGCTGCGCGAGCATCGCGTACATGGCGCGGCCAACGATCTTCTCGATCGGCAGCTGCCGGAACAGGTGCTCGTTCTCGACCTCGGAACGGTCGGGGAGGCTGAGCCCGCGGGTGGTGAACACGATCGCGTCGGCCGAGAGATCCAGCGCCGGGATCTCGGGGTCGAACAGAACCGCCCCGAAGTCCTTGCTCGCCACGACACGGATGAGGCCGAGCAGTTCGGTGGCGGTCACGTTCTTCTCGCCTTGCTGCGCCAGGTGCGTCATCAGGGCGCCGAGACTCGTGATCTGGTGGGCTTCCATGTAGTCGGCCTCGAGGAGCCCTGACAGCTGCACGCCGCGGATGTCCATCGTCTGGATGCCGAGCATTAGAGAGAACAGCGACTGCACCATGCGGGCACCCTTACGCGGTCCCAGCACCCGGAGCGGGTCGAGCGAGTACTGCGGCTCGAGGAGATCCACGACGCGGGTCTTTTTGCCCGAGAGTGATGTGGCGAAGGTCGCGTACTCCTGCGCGACGGTGCGGTCCAACGCGACAATGCGACCGCCGCGGTCCAGAACGTCGCCGGCGATCGACTCGAGGAGCACGCTCTTGCCGGCGCCGAGCTCAGCGACCACCCCGAAGCTGCCGGAGGAGTCGGCGCGGATGTTGCCGTGGAGGTCGATCAGGATCGGGGTGTGCCGTCCGGTCGTGATGTTGTCGCCCAGGCGCAGCCCCCGGTCATCGCCGAGGGAACTGCTGACGATCGGCAGTCCAGAAGCGAACTCGCGGCCGGTGGTGATCTGCGACAGATCGCGCACGATCCGGGACGTCGGGACGCCCGGCTGCATCGCCCACCACAATTCCTCCTGGCCGCCGAGGGGCGCTTCGAGGAGGAAGTCGGAGGCTTTATAGTCGGCCGCAATGTACCGCGCACGGGCATGGGCGATCTCGGCCGTGGGGCCACCGACCGCGTAGATCACTGTCGCTTGAACCTCGACCTCCTTGTCGCTGGTGTTGAGGGAGGCGTGATAGGCCGCTAGGGTCTCCGCGACCTGGGCGAGATCCGAGCCGCTGCCAGTGATCGCGAGCGTTCCGGACTGCTGATCGACCTGGTCGAGAAGTTGCTCTTCGGCCCGCTTATTGCGGCGCTTGACAGCGTCGGCGCTGGTCACGGTCAGCCGGATCGCCCAGTCGACGTCGAGCTCGTAATGCTCGACGCGGGAGATCCACTCCACGCCGGGCATCAGCCACCCGCCCTTGGGGCCGCCGACGACCGCCTGCATGACTTGGTAGCTGGGTGCCTCGGAATGCGGGCTCTGCACCTTGAGGTAGCGGCGATTGAACGGCATGAAGCGCTTGAGCTCCGCCGGGGACAGGTCGGACTGGCCGCCCTCGTCGAGCCACGGGTTGGGCATCGCCGTGGGCAGCTGCGTCGCGGGGACTTCGGCGATACCGACGTCGTCGCCTTCGGGGACAGGCCCGTCAATGTCGAGCCCGCGGTGCTGGGAGTGCAGTGCCATCCACACCTGCTCTGCGACCGTGGCGGGACGAGCGTGGAAGTCGACGGGGATGCGGTGCTCGATCTCTTGCGCAGCCGCCATCGCAGCAGCGACCTCGACGGGCGCCGGCGTGATTCGCGGCAGGGCGAGCTGCTCGCGGAACTGCTCGAGGCCTGCACGCCAGGAGGCTCGCGAGCGTGTCCGCCAGCTGCCGGCGGACAGTGGGATGGCCAGCCAGTAGACGCGATCTCCCAGAGCGATCTCCTCGAGCGAGTCGAGGGTGAGCGCGCATTCCTCGGCCCACTCCGGCTGCGTGCGGATGTCGACGCCGTCGAGCATCTTGTCGACGATGTCGACGGGGTCGCTCGTGGCACACAGGCCGATCAGGAGGGCCTCACCCCGGAGGGACTGGAACAGGGCTTGGTGCTGGCCGAGCACCAGCTGGCGGAGCTCGTCGGTGCCATAGCCGTGAGGGAGGCCCTGCAGGCGCCAGGTGGCCCAGATGGTGCCGGATCGGGTCCACATGAGGTGTCCGGCGAAGTAGGCAGCGGGAATGCGCATTTGGGGGTGCTCCTAGTCGTTGTTCTTGGCCTGCAGCAGCAGACGCTCGACCGCGCTGACGGCGGTGTGCGAGGGCGCCTTCGCCAAGACGACGGGAGTCGACGGCTGGGGCGTGGTCTGCCGGGCGGGCTGGACGATGGGCTGCTCGATCGCAGCATCGGCGGCATCGATGGGGGGCTCTGTTTCGCGCACGGGGGCAGGCACCTGTGCCGCGCCGATCGCCTGATGCGGTCGAGCGAGACGGATGGTGCGGTCCTGATACCTCCCCCCGTGCGGCTTGAACATCGCCGCGACCGCGCCCACGAAAGCGAGGACGAGGTTGCGTCGCGTCATCGGGATCAACCCGACGAGCCAGGTCACGCCCCAGGCGACACCGACCGTGATTGCCAGATCGAGGAGAGTTGCGCCCGTGCTCCACATGGTCCGCGTCAACAGCAGTCCCATCAGAGCCACGCCACCGAAGCCGACCTGGGTGAGCGTGTACGGCCCACCCGGGATCCGAGACCCATCGGTCATCCGACCGATCATCTTGGGGAATCGGCGCGACCGCGTGTAGAAGCGGGCGATCTCCTCTTTGGCCATCGGTCAGGCAGCCAGGTCGTAGTCGACGATCTCGGTGATCGCTGACGCAGCGTTGGTTTCCTGGTTGATGGTCTGCGAGAACCAGCCGAGGCCATTCATCGTGACTGCCCAGATGACAAAGCCGGCCACCAGCGACGTGACCAGGAGCTTGCCCCAAGCCAGTCGGCTGACGATCGCGACGATGATGACCAGGGCAATCGAGGCGAGCAACGCGAACGCCTGAAAGACGCCGGTCCAGGTCGAGAACAGCTGGTTGAGGTATTCGGAGAGTGCCATTGCAGTGATTCCTTTCGGTTGTCCCGGCTATCGAGACGGTGTGGGTGAAGGGGCAGCGCCGGTGGTGACGCTTTCCAGTGGGGCGATATCGACGGATGTCGTCTCCCAACGCCCGTCCCGCGCCGTGAGCGTGAGGGCGTAGGTCGTAGTCAGCCGTTGGTCGCTGGCGCTTGTGACCTCCGCAGTTGCGAGGACGTGCACCACCGATCCGGTGTGGGGGGTGTCTGACGGCTCGACGTCGCTCTTGACGTCGCTGACCGTGAGCGTCATGTACGGGGCGGGGGTGATCGGGGAGATCTCCGATCCCGGGGAGACGTACCGGCTGACATCCCCGGAGCCGGCCAGGTAGGCCGACAGGAACGCCTCGACCGTCTGCCGTGCACTCGAGGTCTGCAGCACTGTCTGGCCGTAAGCGAGGCGCACGGCGCTCTCTTCCTTCGCCGGTGCGGCGACCGGTGCCGGCAATCCAACGACGCTCAGGCCGGCGTCGGTGACCCGAACGGTGACCGCGAAGTAGCGGCGCGGCCAGAACGTCAGACCGCTTTCACTCTCCATGTCGAACTCTTCGACGTTGGCCGCGACGACCACGCTCATCAGGTCGGACTCGTCGGTCTTCGCAACAGACACGACAGCGAGGTCGCGGTACTTCCACGGGGTCGCCGACAGCTGACCGATCGCGGCCGGGTTGATGTAGGTCGCCAGGGTGCCCTGGTCGTCACGAGTCGCGCTGAGCCAGGCCGCGACGAAGGCGGCGCCGTGCTCCCCCGCCGACTGCTGCTGAGCAGTCAGCGGCTGCTCACCGGTCACCTGCGCGACGGCTGGGCGGGCCTGCCCTTTGATACCCGCAGTCACGAGTGCGAGCGGCCCGCATGCCACCGCGACGAGCAGACCGGCGGTGATCGCCTTCTGCCCAAATGCACGGCCGGCAGTCCACTCACTCCCCTGCGCCTGCGTCTTCGATGCCTTGGCCGGCTTAGCTTCCTTCGACCTACGGAGACCCATCAGGCACCCCCGCTGACCTGCATGCCGGCCACACGCATCGCAGCCGGCGCTGCCGCTCGCAGTTCGGCGATCGCGGTTTCGACACCGCCATAAGTGCCCGTATCAAACGGACGATCCAGCGTCCGCGCGACTGCGTCCTCGAATCCCTGGGTCGCACGGATAGCGCGCGCTGCGTCGGGCTTGAACCTGTCCCAGGTCGGGTCGCTGAGAGTGTCTTCCGCCACGGCCACGTTCCCTTCTCGTCGTCGTCCTTGGTTCCCCCACATCGGGGGCTCTACGTCATATAGGCCGCTGGATCGGTCCTTCGCGGACAATGACGGACGAGATTTCTTGCAGGAATATTGCGCGCGTATAGCGCGTCCGTTTTCTTCCCTCTGATCGGGCATTTTCCGGACTCACGAACACCCCGCGAGCCGACCGTGACTGGTCGCTGGTCGCTGGCCCTTCCCGCTTATCCAGACGTTGACCCTGGGGTGCTGAGGAACGTGGCCGCCGTCAATCCGACGTAGCGACGAGGGGCCATTTCATGCACGTCTCATCCGCATCCACCACGCTCGAGCGGGCACTACTCAATGAGTGGAACAGCACCCTCGCAACCCTGCGTCACAGCTTCGGCGCACTCGGGGAACTGACCGGTGACGAGGCGATCGACCTCATCCGCCGGCCTCAGCCCCAGGACGAACGGGACCACGTTCTGCACCAGCTGATCGAGCTCGAGCACGCGGGAGATCAGATCGCCGGGAAGGTGATTCTCAAGTCGTTCCTGCCGCTCGCATTCCGCCTGGCACGGACCTGCACGAGCATGCGTGCCACCTGGCGCAACTCCCCCACCGACGCCACCGCGACCACCATCGGAGCGCTGTGGGAGATCATTCGCACCTACCCGATGCACCGCACAAGCTCGGTCGCCGGCAATATCCGCCTCGAGTGCATCAAGCTGCTCGAGCGAGGCTTCGGAGCGTCGACCGACGTCGAGCTCGCCGTCGACGACGAGACCTTGGAGCACCTGGTGAACGCCGACGCCGCCGCCGACACGGACGACCCTTTCCACGACCTCGTCACCCTGTTCACCTGGGCGATCGATAACGGCACACTGACTGCCGACGAGGTCCGGCTGCTCGCACGAATCGAGCTCGCGGAGGGCAACCCCGGTGAGGAGCGCGAACACGCTGCTGCCGAGCTCGGCATCAGCCGCGACACCCTCAACCGACGGGTGCATCGCATCCGCTCGAAGCTCATGACCGCCGTGTGCGGTGACGTCCAGGAGCGCGTCTCTTACGCCCCTCGTCGTAGCTGAGCTCGACCCCGAACGGACAAAGCCTCTGGATGGCCCCTAGAGGCTTTGTCGCGTGCGCGCACGGCTCTTACTCCCCAGACTGGCCTCAAAACCGGCTCAGGCGGGCGCTGACGCCCTCTCGCGGGGCGGCCAAGCCGCCGGGGTGTCGCTCTCCTCCCCCCCTCAGGTGGGACTGTGACCCCCCCCCCGGGGCTCGAGCCTTCTGCACTTCGGCGACCCATCCAAGTCGTAGACTCCCCCAGGCCTGCGGGGGGCCCCACCAGGCGCAGCACCTGGCGGCATTATCTCCGCCCAGCACCGGGCGCACGCATCCCGCATGCCCCCCGCAGCACTCGGGCAAGCACCACGCTTGATTCGGATCTGATCCGCGCTCTATTTACGCCATACCGGCGCAATACAACCGCGTATATGGCGTATATATAGCGAGCGTATAGCGATTTGTATGCGGTTATGCATCGCATTATGTGCGCCGCTCCTGCGTTGACGCTGCACCCGTATCCGTGCATATTTGCGGGTTTTTGCAGGTCATCTAGCGGTGCCCGGGCGCCTTTAGTGCGTTTATATAGCGCGTGTATTGCGCGCATATGGTTGCGGTATGTCGGGGAGTGCTCGCTAGACTGACGCCATGAGTCAGCACATCTGCCTACAGTCGAGCGAGGCAACTGCGCCACTGCGCAGCACCACCAGCGACACGTCAGCGCTTATCAGGAACGGGAGGAACCGATGAAGGTCATTGCGATCGCCGGCCAGAAGGGCGGCATCGGTAAGACGACGACCGTCATGAACGTCGCTGCTTGCCTAACGCGAGGACGTCGCGTGCTTGTCGTCGACGTGGACCCACAGGAATCCACCACCTGGTGGGCGGAGAACGCGGGGGAGGAGCTTCCCTTCGACTTCACCGCCGACGTCGAGCCCGGAAAGCTGTCACGGATCCGCAACGCCGATTACGACTACGTGCTGATCGACACCCCAGGAACACTCGACAACACCGACGTCCTCTCGGCCGTCCTCGACGTGACCGATTTCGTCGTGCTTCCGCTGAACCCGGAGCCCCTCGCCGTGCCCGCTCTGCGTCGCACAGTCGCGCACCACATCGTGCCGCGGGGGTTGGACTACCGGGTGCTGCTCAACAAGATCGACCGTCGTGTCTTCGGCCAACTCGAGGACTGGCAAAAGCTCATCGACGACGGACTCAAGATGCCCCGCTTCAACGGATACGTCCGAGCAAGCAAGAGCATCGCGGACGGGCCGCTCGACGGAAAGGTCGTCACCCAGTACAACGACACCCGCGCTACGCAGAACGCGATCTTTGATTTCACGACGGTCGCCAGAGAGCTACAGCAGGCATTGGAAGCCACACCCGCCGCCACAGCGAAGGGAGCTAACTGATGGCGCGCAAAGACCTGGGAGCACTGGTCGGCAACGATGCCGATACAACCCCGAACACCCCGGCGGCGCAGCCGGCCCCCTCGAAGACCCCGCAGGTCGCCGCGGCTCCGGCCGAAGTACCCGCACCCGCACCTACTCCCGCAGCAGCTGACGACGTCAGTGATGCTGCGCCGGCCGAGCCGGCGAAAAAGCAGCGCGCGCCCCGTCGACCAGCCGCAGCCGCAGACAGCGGGGGAGAGCGCGAGACCGCATCTAAGGGTGTCCCGGTCCAGCTGACCGAGGAGCTCAACGAGCGCCTGCAGGCGTACATGACCCGCAAGTCGTGGAGTCACCAGACCGTTCTCCTCGACGCCATCGAGGCGACCTACACTCGCCTGCCCGAGCTCATCAGCCAAGCGACCGCATCAGACGATGCGGCGGCTGAGCGCACTCCCTTGTTCGACCGCCCCTCACGTCCCACCCCGAAAGCCTCTGGTGAGGCGCGAATCAAGCACACGGTGCGGATGAGCGACAGCAACCGCAACACCCTCGATCGCATCGCCGAAGAGCTCGGAGCTCCGAGCCGCAACTTCCTCATCACCGTGGCCTACGAGGCCTACCTGCCCACCACCGAAACGAGCTAACCCATGACCACAACCGCCCCTGAGAAGACAAGCAAGCGCGCTCGGAACGCCGAGAAGCCGGCGACCCGGCCTGCAGCCGTAGGTCAGCCGACCAAATCGCGCCGCCGCGTATGGATGATCGCCCTGGGCATCACCATCGTCCTCATCGGCGCGTTGATGACCTGGTACGTGACCACCACCACATCCCGCACCGTGTCGGTGCTCACCACCAGCGACAACGTGCAGCGAGGCGAAGCGATCACGCAGAACGACCTCACCACCATCACGGTAGCCGGCGGCCAGAACGTCGACGCGATCCCGGCATCAGACGCGGCCGAAATCGTCGGCCGCGTCGCCAGCGTCGACCTTCCCGCAGGGTCGCTGCTGACCTCCGGCAATACGCTCGACACCCTGCCGGTGCCCGAGGGCTCCTCGATCGTCGGCATCGCCCTCAACTCGAGCCAGCTGCCGTCGTACCGCCTCGTCGCCGGTGACGCGGTGCGGCTCGTGGACACCCCGGTCGCCCAGGGGGAGCCGCCGACAAGTGACCCCCAGACATTCGACGCCACCGTGTTCACCACGACGTACGACGAGGCAAACCAGACGTGGATCGTCGACGTCGTCGTGCCCGAGCGAGAAGCGGCATCCATTGCCGCACGCGCAGCCACCCAGCGCGTGTCCATCATCCTCGACAGCGCGGGGGAGTAACACCGGATGTCGATCGTCTACCTCACCAGCACGTCGGGCGCTCCCGGGGTCTCGACCCTGGCTACCGCCCTCACGCTGAACTGGCCGCGGCCGGCACTCCTCCTCGAGGCCGACACCGCGAAGACCAGCCACATCCTCTCCGGCTACCTTCGCGGCCAATATCAGCACGTCCAGAGCCTCACTGAGGCCGCCATCGCCAACCTGCGCGGCGGGCTCGACGGCGAGATCCTCTTCGCCCAGACGATCAGCCTGGGGGAGGGCCGCTACGTCATCCCGGGATTCAACGATCTCGGCGGCGCACGCGGCACCACGAGCTCGTTCTGGGCGAACTTGCTCCGCGCCCTCGAGCAGCTGCCCCGCACCGCTGGGGCCCCGGACCTCGACATCATCGTCGACGCCGGCCGGTTCGCTCCCGGAGATCCCCGCAACCCGCTGATCGCGGCCGCCGACGCGGTCCTCGTCGTGACCGGGAACACGTTGCCTGACATCCACGCGCTCTACGCAGCCTCGAGCTCGTTCGGGACCACCCTTGAGGCCGCCGGCCATAAGGACTACCTGGGGCTGACCATCACCACCAGCCCGCTCCGGGGCCAGGGGTACAGCGCCACCGAGATCTCCGCGAAGACGGGGATGCCGTTCATCGGCGCCCTGCCCTGGGATCCCGCTACCGCCGCCCACTACTCTCACGGCGCCGCCGCACCCGCGAAGCGTTCGCCGTACTCCAAGGCACTGACAGAGATCATCACCACCCTTGAAAGCGATCTCGCCGGCCGCCGCTACACGCCGACCGCACAGGACTGACCATGGCCAAGAACAACACCCCAGACCCCGCAGACCTCTCCTCGCTGCCCCTGTTCAGCCAGCCGCGTCCCGCAGCAAATCCCGCTGCGAGCCACCTGCTGCGCGCAGCCGCCCGGGCCGAACAGCCGGCACCCACACCGCCAGTGTCGGAGCCGGTGACATCGGCCCCGACCATCGACCCCTTCGCGGTCGCCGACACAGCCGCGTCCATTCCCCCCACGACGCGACCTGTCGTATCGCCGAGCCGCCGAAGCGCCGCGGCAATGTTCGAGGATCAGGGTCGCATCCCCTGGGGGGCGGTGTCGGAGTTCCGTGATGCTGTCTCGGTGATCCTCGCCGACGCCGGACAGGCCGACCCCAGCCTCACAGACGAAGATCGCGAGGACATGGCCCGCCAGCACACGGCAGAGCTCATCCGCGCACGGGTCGACGACCTCACCCGCCACGGCCAGGAACAGTGGTCGATGGATCTGCAGGAAGACATCGCGCAGGCCGTCTTCGATGCGATGTTCCGCCTCGGTCGGCTGCAGCCGCTCGTCGACATCGAGGGCGTCGAGAACATCGACATCGTCGGCTACGACAACGTGTGGCTCACCTTCTCCGGCGGCAACAGGCAGAAGTACCCGCACCCCGTCTCCCGCAACGACGACGAGCTCGAGCGGGAGATCAACTTCATCGCCACCCGCCGCGGCGAGGGAGCGCGATCGTTCAACGCCTCACGCCCGTCACTGCACCTCGACCTGCCCGGCGGCGCCCGACTGGCCGCGCTCGCTCGACCCGTCGCGGAACGCCCCGCAATCACCATCCGCATCCACCGTCACGTCGATATCTCGCTCGGCGACCTGGTCGCCACCCACACCCTCACAGCGCTCGCGGCGAAGTTCCTCGACGCCGCGGTGCTCGCCGGGCTCAGCCTCGTTACCAACGGCTTCCAGTCCAGTGGCAAGACCACGCTGCTGCGCGCGCTGGCCGACTGCATCCCGCCGGACGAGAAGCTGGCGACGATCGAGATGGAACGCGAGCTCTACCTGCACAAGAACCCCGCGAAGCACCCCCTGGTGATCGCTTTCGAGTACCGCCCCGGCGAGGGCGAGCCCGGAGTGTCGGGGGAGCGGGCAGGGGAGTTCCCTCTGATCCGGGGCCTCGAGGACTCGCTGCGACACACCACCGACCGTCTGATCGTCGGTGAGGTCCGCGGCTCGGAGATCAACGCGATGCTGCAGGCGATGCAGTCCGGCGTCGGATCGATGAGCACGCTGCACTCGCAGAGCCCCGAGGACGCGATCGAGCGCATGGTCACGCTGATGATGAAGGACGGTTCCAACGCGACGCCGGCCTACTGCTACCGGCAGATCGCTCAGAACATCGACCTGATCATCCAGATGGCGAAGATCCGTGATCACGAGACCGGCAAAGCCCGCCGCGTGATCACGTCGATCAGCGAGATCCAGCCCGGCGAGGACAGCTACGGCATCGCCCGCCCCACGATCAGCAAGATCTTCGCGTTCGACAAAGCGACGCAGACGCTCGAGCTCGGCCAGCTGCCATCCCGGGAACTGCTCGACAAGCTCACAGATGTCGGCTTCCGCGAAAGCGAGCTCAGCCCCTACTCAAAGGAGGCCAGCGCATGAACACCGCCGGCATCCTGATCGCGATCCTGATCGCCGTCATCGGCGGCATCCTGGTCGTGCTCGGGCTCGCCTACCAGCCGCCCGAGCCGGGCACCGCCAAGCCCGTGCGAGCCAAGCGGACCACCCCGCTGTTCAGCCGACAGCAGCAGCTGTGGGCACTGATCGGCCTTGCCTCGGGCGTGCTGCTGTTCATCTACTCCGGATGGCTCATCCTGGTGCCCATCGCCGCCGTCGCCGGAGCCACGCTGCCGCTGTTCCTGAGCAAGGGCGATGCCCCGCAGAAGATCTCCCGCCTCGAGGCGCTCGAGACGTGGACCCGCAGCCTCTCGGGTCTCACCGTCGCCGGAGCCGGCCTCGAGCAGACGTTGACCTCGTCACTAGCATCCGCTCCCGAAGCCATCAAGACGCAGGTCGGATCGCTCGTCGCCCGGCTCAATGCTCGCTGGCCCACCCACGAGGCGCTCGAGGCTTTCGCCCGCGACTTCGACGACCCCACCGCCGACCTCATCGTCATGCACCTGCTGCTCAAAGAGCAGGCCCGCGGTGCCGGTCTCGCCGAGGCGCTGGACGACCTCGCGGAGATCATCTTCGAGGAAGTGAAGGTGCGCCGGCAGATCGAAACCGACCGCGCCAAGCCGCGCACCCAGGTCCGCATCGTGGCGATCGCCACTCTGGTCGTACTAGCCGCGCTGCCCTTCCTGGGCACCTACACCGCCGCTTACGCCACACCGCTTGGTCAAGTGCTCCTGACCATCTGGGTCGCCCTGTTCGGCCTGCTCCTGGTGTGGATGCGCTCGATCAGCATCGGCAAGCCCGCGCCACGGCTACTCGTGGCCCCCGAGACGAAGGAGGAGTCGCTGTGAACCTGCTCGCTCTCATCCCCGGACTAATCCTCGGTATTGGCGTCACTCTGATCGTCGCCGCACTCCTCCCTCGGCAGCCGCACCTGGCAGCGACCCTCGATCGACTCACCGAGACCACGATCGCCATCCCCGAGGCCGGTGACGACACGCTGCAGCACCGGGTCGGATCGTGGGTCGCCCAGCATCTTCCCGAGCGGTCCTGGCTCAAGGTGCCCACCACCGACCTGCGACTCATCCAGATGCCGTTGGACAAGTACTACTACGACAAGGTGCTCCTGGCTCTCGTCGGGCTGGTCTCCCCGCTCGCCCTCGGACTGTTCGCTCAGGCGCTCGGCTTTTTGCCGTTCTACATCCCGGCAATCCTCGGCCTCCCCATCGCCGTCTGGCTGTGGTTCAGCGTCGACCAGGACATCCGCTCGAAGGCCAACGACGCACGCGCCGAGTTCACCCGCGCGGTCGCCGTCTACCTCGAGCTCGTCGCGGCCGAGCGCAAACGAGGCGCTACCGCCGCACGAGCCCTCGAAACCTCCGCCGACGTCGGCCGCTCCTGGGTGTTCGTCCGCATCCGTCAGGAGCTCACCCGAGCCCGATACGCCGGCGTTGCTCCCTGGGACGCGCTGCGCACCCTGTCCGACGAAATTGACGTGCCAGACCTGGCCGATGTCGCCAAGATTGTGCGACTTTCCGGAGAGGAGGGCGCATCGATATATGAGACACTCAGATCGAGGGGAAAGACCCTCCGGCACAAGCTCCTCGCCGAGGAGCACGAGAAAGCGAACAGCGCGAGCGAACGGATGCAGATGCCACTGGCAACCACTCTGTTCGTCTACGTGGGCATAATCATCACTCCGCTGATCCTCAACCTGCTCGCCACGTAAGAAAAATGTCCGCGAACAGCCAACCGCGCGGCCTATATGACGTAGGGCTCCCTGCAACCGCAGCACCCGTAGTTGACTCACAACTCAAAACCCCGGCAGTCCACGCACCACCAACCAAGGAATGAGAGAGCACCATGACCAAGACCACCGAACGCATCACCGTCGCCGTGGAGGCCGCCAAGGGCCGCTACCGCGAACTCAGCGAGGCACCCGAAGAGGGCCTCGAGACCGCAGAGAAGATCTTCCTCACGGTCGGTGCGGTCATCCTCGCCGCTGCCGCGATCCTCGCCATCACGACGTTCGTCAACGGCCAGATCGCACTGCTGCCCAGCAACTGAGGTCGTGACCATGGCTTCCATCCGCGCTCGTCTCCTCCACCCGTTCCGGCGAGTAGAGCGAGACGAGCGCGGATTCGAGACAGCCGAAACGGTCATCGTCCTCCCGATGCTGCTGCTGTTCATCTTCGCGATCGTG
Organism: Microbacterium sp. DT81.1; assembly: GCF_049844955.1. Classification (NCBI taxonomy): domain Bacteria; kingdom Bacillati; phylum Actinomycetota; class Actinomycetes; order Micrococcales; family Microbacteriaceae; genus Microbacterium; species Microbacterium sp. DT81.1. Next base: position 47,388 of record NZ_JBNCMA010000009.1, on the reverse strand, counting down.
CAAGGCGGCCTCTGGTACCACGGCACCAATCTCGTCCAGGCTGCAGCCGTCAACGCCTACGAAGCCGCCCGCCTCTACGACGGCAACACCACGGACGGCGTCAACGCCGGCACCGCTACCGCGGAGCAGGCCGGCGGGATGCTCACAGACGTCAACGTGAACGTCGAGCGCAACGCCACAGAAGTCACGGCAACCGTCACCGCCGTCACCCCCGGTCTACTGCCCGGAGTGAACACCACCGTCACCAAGACCATCACCGGCCCCATCGAAAGGTGGGTGCCATGATCTCCCGCCTCCGACACCGGCTGCTGACCGACGAGCGCGGATCCAACACCGCAGAGATCGTCATCATCGCTCCCGTGATCGCAATGCTGATCCTCGTGCTCGTCGCCGGTGGCCGCACCGCTCTCGCCGACAACGCGACCCAGAGCGCCGCCTTCGCCGCAGCCCGAGCCGCATCCCTGTCCCGAGACACCACCAGCGCGATCAACAACGCCGAGGATGCTGCGCGCCGATCCATGGCCCAGGCCGGCATCAGCTGCACGACGCTCACCGTGAACGTCGACGCCAGCGGACTCAACTCCCCAATCGGCACCACCGGCCGCGTCTCTGCCGCCGTCAACTGCGACGTGAGCCTCTCCGACATCACCCTCCCCGGCATCCCGGGGAGCCGCACCATGAGCTCGTCGGCAGCATCCCCCGTCGACGCCTACCGAGAGCGAGGCTGAACATGCACGTTATCCGCCAGCTGCTCCGCAAGCTCCGCGACGACGAGCGTGGATCCATCACCCCGTTCTTTGTCGTTCTCGTCCCCGCGCTCGTCCTGATCATCGGCCTCGTCGTCGACGGAGCCGGCAAGATCCAAGCCAACGAGAACGCGCAGGCGATCGCCTCCGGCGCCAGCCGCGCCGCTGCCAACGCTGTCGCATCCCAGGTCGTCGTCAACGGCGGCATCAGCCTCGACAACAACCGAGCCCAGATCGCGGCAACCGACTACATCGAAGCGTCCGGCATGACAGGGACGGTCAGCGTCGTCGGCAACCGGATCAGCGTTAGCGTCGAAACCTCGTACACAACGAAGTTCGTTTCCATCATCGGAATCGCCACACTCCCGGCCGAAGCCTCCGCCACGGCCGAGATCATCACGCAATAGGAGCCCCCCATGAGCATCAAGCGCATCGCCATCGCCGGCATCATCGCCGCAGCACTGACGCTGACCGCCTGCACTGGCACGGGCAACCCGAACCCCACGGCCAGCCCCACCGAATCGCCGACGCCGACGCCCTCCGCCACGTCCATCACCGGTGAGGCGCCCGCAGACGAGAGCGAAGCTATCGACCAGGCAGAAGCCACGATCGAGCTCCTACTCGACACACAGACACGAGTCACCGAAGCCGGGGGCACCGACACCGCCGCCTACGAGTCCGTTGCCACCGGGAACGCACTTCGGACTTATGTTGCCGACGCAGAGGGCATTGCCAACGGTCCCACGCTCAACGAAGACGGCGAAAGCATCGATGGCCGGTCGACGGTTGAGGGGTCAGTCGTCTTCGAGCCGGAAACTGCATATGGGCAAGAGTTCGACGGCATCGCCAACGGTCTCGTGATCGTCCCTGGTTGCCTCGACGGATCGGGACGGAAGATCACGACCGCCGACGGAAAGCCGGCCATGCAGAATCCCAACCCCCGCAACGAGGTCGAGTTCCACGTCGTCTACAACGCAGACACGAAGACCTGGCTCGTCGACGACCGAATCAGCCTGGGGACCACATGCTGAAACGAACGCTCGCAGTCCTCGCCACCGCTCTCATGATCGCGGTGGGTTCGCTCGTGGCGACCGCACCCGCTCAGGCTGCAGACGGTGTGTATTGCGATCTCGATAATCGCTGCTACATCACGATCTCGAGCATCCCGTCTGATCCAGCGCCTCGTCCTGACAGCAACGGTTGGACTGCGGGCGCGCCGACTTGCTACTACGAGAACTCGCAATCGGGACTTCTGCAGCTGGGCTATACGGAGGCAGACATCCGGGTCTTCGACGGGGGCAGCTACCAGCGGTTCTATGCACTAATCGACTGCGGCGGATCGACGTCCTACTGGTCAAACTCCCGGCAGTGCTACGTGTTCATGAAGGACGGGGTCTGGCCGACCCGCCCGCCCGGATACTCCGAAGAGGCCGGCTATTACGGGTGCATCATGTTCAACCCGACACCCGGTGGAGCGCCGGGCGTGGGCACGGAAACGAACTTCTGGAGTGAGAGTGTCCCCCCAGGCCTGCAGGTGCTCACTCCGGGTCGCGCTGCGGCGCAGCTGATCGCGACGTTCGCACTGCGAGGCATCGACATCGGGATGGCGCCGGAGGTCAATCCGGCATGGGGTCACCGCCGCTCCTACGTGGGGATCCCCGTGTGGCTCTGGGTCGAGAACCCGCAGCCGCTGACGTGGGGGCCGTACACCGAAACAGCGACCCTGGGTGGCCAGACCATCACCGCGACCGCACAAGTGACATCCGTGCGATGGGACATGGGCGACGGCGGTTCGCAGGTCTGCGGCGGCACCGGCACACCGTACACATCCGGCTACGGGGTCACCGACTCGCCCACCTGCGGCTACCGCTTCCGGACAACCTCGGAGTCGCAGGGCGGCGATCGATACACCGTGACCGCGACGAGCCAGTGGGTCGTGACGTGGACGGCGCTCAGCGGCGCCAACGGAACCGTCAACCTCACCACGCAGAGCGCGGTGCCGATCGAGATCAACGAACTGCAGACCGTCAACGTCGGCGGGTGAAACCGGTATGTCCGCGAACAGCCACCAGCGGGGCCTATATGACGTAGGACCCGCACCGCGCGGGCACTGACGCCGAATACGAGGAGACGACCGTGAGGCGAATCACCGCAGGGCTCGGAGCTCTCATCCTGTCTGCCGTGCTGCTGGTGGGGCCGCCCGCCGCACTGATCTTCCTGGCTGGCAACCCGATCCCGTCGTGGGATCGGCTCATGTCGGCGCTGACGACGATCGACTATGGCGGCGAGTTCCTCATCGGCACCGTCATCCCGATCGTGGCGTGGATCGCGTGGGCGACCTTCGCGGTCGGATACCTGGCGGAGATTCCCAACCAGCTGCGCATCGCCACGGCCGGTCCTGGTGTGAAGCGAATGACGCTGCCCGGCCTGGGAATGCAGCAGAAGGCCGCCGGCGTCCTCATCGCGGCGATCATCGCCGTCTTCGCGCCGACCGCCGCCATGGCAGCAACCCCGTCCACCGGCCCTGAGGTCGCGCCGGTGAGTGTGTCCGCGAGCGTGAGCAGCTACACCGCCGCGGACGACACCGCTGACGCGGCCGCCGACCCCGCCGCGGCCGCGGAGACCGCGAGCTCGGCGCCGACATACACCGTGGTTGCCGGCGACTCGCTCTGGGCGATCGCCGAACAGTTCCTCGGCGATGGTCAGCGCTATCACGAGATCATCGACCTGAACCGCGACCGCCCGCAGCCTGGCGGGTACACCGTTGGCCAGCGCGACGGCATCGACCCGGGCATGATGCTCGAGCTCCCCAGCGCAGCCGTCACCCCGGCAGAGACGTCTGCGCAGGGCATCGAGGAACAGCACACCGTCGCATCCGGAGACACGCTGTGGGACATCGCAGCCGAGGAACTCGGCTCGGGTGACCGGTACCCGGAGATCTACGAGGCCTCCCGCGACATCGCCCAGCCCGATGGTCGGCACATCACCGATCCAAACCTCATCGTTCCCGGCTGGACCGTCGTCATCCCCGGATCCGAAGTCGCCGCACCCGCCGCATCCATCCCGGAGGCCGCAGCGCCCGAGGTTGTGCCGCCCGAGGCCGCCGCGCCAGAAGCCGTCGCACCGGAAGCCGGCGCACCCGAAGCGGCACCCGGTGCGGACAGCACGGACGCGGTCGATGACGCTGCCGAGGCAGAGGGGGCTGTCGGTGCTGAGGGTGATGCCACCGCTGACAACGGGCTCGGATTCGTCACCGATGGCGAAGCGTCGACCCAGGACACAGAGCAAGGGCCGGCACCTGCCGCGGCAGAGATCGACGATGCCGCTGAGGCAAGCGACGCGCCCGACTGGGTCGACGTCGTCACCGACTGGCGTACCCTCGGTATCGGCGGCGTCCTCGCCGCGGGACTGCTCAGCTTCCTCGGCATCCGCCGCATCCAGCAGCGACGCAACCGCAAGCCCGGACAGCGCATCGCCATGCCCACCGAGGAGATCTCGACCGTCGAGCTCGAGCTTCGCGCCGTCGAGAACCCCCAGGGCATGGAGGCCGTCGACCACGCACTCCGCCTCCTGGCCATCTGGTCGCAGGACACCGGAGCCACCCTGCCGGCGCTGTACGCTCTCCGCCTCTCGGCCGAGGAGATCGCGATCTTCCTCGACGAACCCGCGCAGCTGCCCGCGCCGTTCCGGCAGGATACCGAAGACGAAATGGCGTGGTCGATCAGCTTCACCGATCTGACACCGCTCGAGCGGATCCCATCGGCGCCGTACCCGGCCCTGGTCACCCTCGGCCACGACGAGAACGATGCGCACCTGCTCGTCGACCTCGAGAAGCTCGGCTCGCTCAACATCGATGGCACACCGGAGCTCGAGGAGGCGGCACTGACCGCTCTCGCCCTCGAGCTCGCAACAAGCACCTGGGCAGAGAACCTGCAGGTCACCCTCGTCGGCGTCGCCCCCGGCCTCCCCGACGCGATCGGCTCCGGTCGCGTCCGTCACGTCGACGACGTCGCTGTTCTGATCCATGACCTCCGCAGCCAGGCCGAGGAAGTCACCGCTGCTCTTGCGGATGCAGGGATCACCAGCCTCGAGCAGGCACGCACCGCCGGACCACTGGCCGAATCGTGGACCCCCGAGATCATCGTGCTCGGGCAGCTGCCTGACGAGGACACCCGAGCCGAGCTTGCCGAGCTCGTCAGTCGCGTCCCGCGCGTGGGTATCGCCGCGATCGCCGCAGGGCACCTGGCCGGCGGCTGGAACTTCCGTCTGCAGGACCGCACCACCGCCGAGCTCGAGATCCCCGACACCGGCGGCGCTGCCCTCGCCCTCACCCCGCAGGTCGTCACGAGCGAGGAGTACAACCGGATCCTCGCGCTGTTCACCGTGGCCAACACCGAACCCGCCACCGAACACTCCTCCGCCTCGGCCGAGGTCGACATCGACGACATCTACCAGGGCGCCACAGACGAAGCTCCTACCCACCCGGAGGCAGAGACCGCCGAGCTCGACCCGAACGGCACCGCCGTCGACGCCGAGGAGCTTCTCACCGAGCACCTGGTCGACCCGGCTCCGGTCGACCAGGTGCTCGCAACGGATGAGACGACCGACGACCAGGACGTCGACGAGACGATCGAGGCAGCGCCCCAGACCGCGGTCGAGACGGCGGAGAGCGACCCGCGCTCGATCGCGCCGATCGTCGACCTGCGATCACCGCGCCTGCAGCTGCTCGGCCCGGTCAACGTCCTCAACCCGCAGGGTGAGGCCCCCAGCAACCTGCAGCAGTGGAACTCGCAGCGCCTTCGTGCGATCGAGCTCATCGCGTTTGTGGCCACGCACCCCGAGGCCAGCACCGAGCAGGTGCACGACGCGCTGTGGCCGGGGAGCGACCCCGCCAAGGGCACGTCCTCGCGCAACCGCCTCACCACCGCGGCGCGACGCTGGCTCGGCAAAGACACTGCGGGCCACAGCTACCTCGTCCCCGCAACGAAGGGGATCTACGGCCTCACCGACACGTTCACCAGCGACTGGGATGACTGGATCGCGCTCGTCGGCGACGACCCGGCGAACGCCACCACCGAGAACCTCGTCCGTGCGCTCGGCCTGGTCAAGGGCCAGCCGATCTCGGGCGTGAAGGACAAGTACTACGTCTGGTCGGAGACGCTGCGCCAGGAAATGATCGCCTCGATTGGCGATGCCGCCCACGAGCTCGCGACCCGGGCGCTGCGCGAGGGCAGCACTCGCAACGCGCGGATGGCCGCCGCGATCGGTCGCATGGTCGACCCGATCAACGAGGTCTTCTGGCGCGATGCGCTGCGCGCCGAGCACATGGCGGGCGACGCCGCCGGTGTCGAGCGCCTGGTCACTCAACTCGAGCACGCGCTCACTCAGATCGACCCCGACTACGCCGAGCCCGAGCCAGAGACCGAAGAGTTCATCGCGCAGCTGCGCCGCCGGCACGCGATCGCCAGCTGACCGCGACTTCCCCAATGACCATGGCAACCAGTCCGTCGACGCTCGCGGGCAGCCCTCAGGGCCGCTCTGCGCCCCGTCGACTGCTGTTGCTGCGCCTGGCAGCCCTCGTGGGCGGTTTCGGCCTCTCAGCGGCGCTCACAGGCCCGCTCCCGGCCGAACACCGCCAAGGGGTGGGGGAGTGGGGTGCGATCATCCTCTTCACTGCAGCGGCGGTGCCCTTGGCCGTCATCGACGCACGCACGAGACGACTCCCCAACCTGGGCACCCTCCCGCTGGCCGCCGGCCTCCTCGGCTACTGGACCGGGCTGGCCACCGCCACCGGCCAGTGGCAGCTGCTCGCCCAAGCCCTCATCACCGCGGCGGTGATCGGCGCGGTGGCCGTGGTAATCGCCCTTCTCGGAACCCTCGCCGCCGGCGACATCAAACTGTTCCTCGCGATCGGGCTACTCACCGGCTGGTTCAGCTGGATGCTGCCCCTGTACGCGCTCATCGCCGGCTACCTGCTCGCCATCCCGCACGCCGTCATCCACCTCGTTCGGCGACGTCGCGACAGCGCCCACGACACTCGCCTGCCCTTCGGCCCCTACCTCGCCGCGGCCGCGCTCCTAGTCACTCTCGTCGCCAAGCTCGCCGGCTGATCAACCGTCCGCCGGCAACTCCTCACCAACCAGCCAGGGCAAGACCGGTGAAGACCGGCTGCACGATCACGTCATCGACGGAGATCGACCACCCGCACACGGGGCACACCCACCCCGGAGGTCGATCGCGCATCACCACACCGCAGTCGCGACACCACGGCTGCGCCTGCTCCTGCAGGTCGTCGTCCATCGAACGAGCGTAGGGCTCCGCCGGCGGCGGCCGAATTCTCTATCCACAGCAAGACCCGCATGTCCGCGAAGACCCGAGGCCGCGGCCTATATGAGTACCTGACCCCGACAAGGAAGGCACTGCGCGAGAACATGGCCCCTGCCCAACCCACCCCTTCCCAGATCGCCGCCCGGGTCGCCCCTCGCGCGGCGGCCGCGGCCGCGCCTCGGAGCACGCCGGAAGGCCGTCGTCTGTCTCGCAAGGCCGCCACGCAGATCCAGGAGCTCGGCGTCGACGTCGCGGCCGTTGACCGGGCGATCGGTGAGCCCCACTCGACGGAGCGGACTCACCAGCACAACGGCACGCTCTACATCCGCGGAGACCTCGGCGTCATCGTCCCGGACGACGATCCGGCACTCGTGATCGCACTGTTGCGGATCGACCCGGGCGCCGCGCCGGCACCGCGCGGCCGTCGCGCGTCGGGAGGCCCCGCGCACCAGATGCCGGAGAGCAGCGCGGAGCTCGAGCGGCTTCTGATCGCTCACGGCTTCGAGATCTCTGCCGGCAGAGGCGGCCACCACAAGGCAACCTATCGCGACCACCCCGGCGTAACCATCACCATCCCGCACACCCCGAGCGATCACCGGAGCTACCCCAACCTGCTCGCGGAGATCCGGCGTCGCACAGGCGTCGACGTCCGGCCCGCCCGGTAGCAGCGAGAACGGCCCCCACGTCTGATGCCGGGGATACCCTCGCAGCGTGTGCGGAAGATTCGCGATGAGCAAAGGTCTGAGCATTAATCACCCGATGCAACCGGACGATCGCTGGGTGTCCTAGCAAATATGTCAGCATGCGCTGTATGATCAGTGAATGCTGACTATTGCTTCGCGCCTCGACGTCATGAACCGGCTCGGCCGTGCCATGGCCGATCCGACACGATCGCGCATTTTGATGACCCTGCTCGATGGCCCCAGTTATCCCGCCGTGCTGTCGCGCGGGTTGGATCTGACCCGTTCGAACGTCTCGAACCACCTCACGTGCTTGCGTGACTGCGGGATCGTGGTCGCCGAGCCGGAGGGGCGGCAGACTCGCTACGAGATCGCGGATCCGCATCTCGCGGCGGCGCTCATATCGCTCGTGGATGTGACGTTGGCGGTGGACGAGAACGCGCCGTGCGTGGACTCCTCGTGCACGGTGCTGGGTTGCTGTGGTGCAGGAGTGGGCAAATGAGCGCGGTGACGAAGTCTCAGATCGAGGGTGTCGATCTAGACGACGATGACGACGACCACGACGGGCCGTGGTGGACGGACCGTGGGATTATGGTGCCGGTCTTCTCCGGTATCGCGTTCCTCGCGGGCCTGATCTGCGAGTGGTCTGGAGCGGAGATCCCGGCGCTGGTGCTGTTCTGGATCGGCCTGCTGCTGGGCGCGTCGACATTCACGCCCGGCGCGATTCGGAAGTTGTTCAAGGGCAAGCTGGGCATTGGGCTACTGATGACGATCAGCGCAATCGGCGCGGTCATCCTCGGTTACGTCGAAGAGGCTGCCGCGCTGGCATTCCTCTACTCGATCGCCGAGGCACTCGAGGACAAGGCGATGGACCGCGCCCGCGGCGGTCTGCGGGCCCTGCTGAAGCTGGTCCCTGACACCGCTACAGTGCTCGTCGACGGAATGCAGACGGAGATCGCGGCGAAGGACCTCACGCTGGGGCAGGTCATGCTGGTACGTCCCGGGGAGCGGATCGCTACCGACGGCGTCGTTCGCTCGGGGCGCTCCAGTCTGGACACCTCGGCGATTACCGGCGAGTCCATCCCGGTCGAAGTTGAGCCTGGTGATGCCGTTTCCGCCGGGGCGATCAACACGGCGGGGGCGCTCGAGGTCGAGGCTACCGCGGCGGGAACCGACAACTCGCTGACCACGATCGTCGAGCTCGTTGAGCAGGCGCAGGCGGAGAAGGGCGATCGTGCCCGCCTCGCCGACCGGATCGCCCGGCCACTGGTGCCGGGTGTGTTGATCCTTGCCGCGTTGGTCGCACTGATCGGGTCGCTGTTCGGAGACCCGGAGCTGTGGATCACCCGCGCCTTGGTTGTGCTCGTCGCTGCTTCGCCCTGTGCGCTGGCGATCTCGGTACCGCTCACGGTAGTCGCCGCGATCGGCGCGGCTAGTAAGTTCGGTGTGATCATCAAGTCCGGCGCGGTCTTCGAGCGATTCGGTGGCATCCGCCACGTCGCCGTCGACAAGACCGGTACCCTCACCCGCAACGAGCCGACGGTTACCGCGGTCCTCACCGCCGACGGCGTGGCTGAGAGTCAGCTTCTCGGCTGGGCAGCCTCTCTGGAGCAGCACAGCACCCACCCCCTCGCGGCAGCGATCGCTGCCGCGGCTGCCGACGCCCCTGCGGCCGACGCGGTGACCGAGCTGGCCGGCCACGGCATTGAGGGCACCATCGACGGTGTGAAGATCACCGTCGGCAGCCCCCGATGGCTCGATGTCGGCGACCTCGGCGACCAGGTCGCCGCCCTCGAAGAACAGGGCATGACCGTGGTGATCGTCCACCGAGAGGGGACGCCCGCTGGCGCGATCGGAGTCCGCGACGAGCTGCGCCCCGAGGTTCCGGAAGTCGTCCGCACGCTGGCGAGCGATCGCATCGGTGTGACCATGCTGACCGGCGACAACGCCCGCACAGCGCGCGCTCTTGCCGCGCAGGCCGGGATCGAGGACGTGCGCGCGGAGCTTCGGCCCGAGGACAAGGCGGCCGCGATCGGTGAGTTGTCCCGCATTGCTCCGGTGGCGATGATCGGTGACGGCATCAACGACGCCCCGGCCCTCGCTGCCGCTGACATCGGAATCGCGATGGGCGCGACCGGCTCCGACGCTGCGATTGAATCCGCGGACGTCGCTTTCACGGGCCACGACCTCCGCCTCCTCCCGCGCGCGTTCGACCATGCCCGCCGCGGGCGTCGCATCATCAACCAGAACATCGTGCTGTCACTGCTGATCATCACCGCACTGCTCCCGCTCGCCCTATTCGGCGTTCTTGGCCTCGCGGCTGTCGTGCTCGTCCACGAGATCGCCGAGGTCATCGTGATCCTCAATGGCCTCCGCGCCGCTCGCACCCGGAAGGCAGTCTCGTGACGGCTTCCGCCCCTGCGATGCGCAGCGAGGAGGCAAGTGCAGAGCGCGACACAGCGTCATCGGCCACCAGAGGAACGTCCCGGCGCGCGCTCGGCGTCGCCCTGGCCGTCGCCGGGCTCGGTGTGGTGCTTGACCAAGGCACGAAGGCAGTCGCGGCGTCCAACCTCCCGCCGGGCGAGCGCACCCCGCTGGTGGGCGACTTGCTGGGCCTGTCCTTGATCTACAACCCCGGAGCCGCGTTCTCGCTCGGCTCCGGAGCTACCTGGATCTTCTCTGTTGTCGGTGTCATCGCCGCCGCGGCGACGATCGTGTTCGCCGTGCGGTTGCGGGGTGTCAGGTGGGGCATTGCGCTGGGGCTGATTCTCGGCGGCGCGGTAGGTAACCTCATCGACCGGCTCGTGAACCCTCCCTCGTTCGGGCAGGGACACGTTACGGACTTCATCGCCTATGGTGACCTCTTCGTCGGGAACGTCGCAGACATCCTCGTCGTCGCCGGGGTCGCCATGCTCGGCCTGCTCCTCATCAGCGCAAACTCGGGCGATGGTGAAGCGACCCAGCCAGAGAATTAATTGCTTGGGTAGACGCTCGAACAAGTCGGGACCCCCGCGACGCAGGTCTGATCCAGCCGGTCGCCTAAGCACCGACGTCGCACCCCGCGGCTAGAGTCCCGTCCCATGCGCGTCATTGGCACTATCCGCAGCACCGCGACCGATCGCATCACCGTCGAAGCCGACACCTACGAGCAGGCCCGCGAGCAGCTGTACGCGCAGGTCCCCGAGGGCCACGAGCTCATCGCCCTCCGGGTCGACCCCGCGGGAGCCGACTAGTGAACCGTCCCCGGTACACCGAGCTGCCCGAGGGCGTCACCGTCTACGAGAACCCGTTCGTCTACCTAGCGGAGAACCCCGACCGTGAGGCCGCGAACGGCGTGACCGGAGATCTCGGCGGATGGGACGTCGCCGATGGCTTCCGCCTCGCCGAAACACAGCTGCCCGGCACCCCCGAGTCCGAATGGCGAATCTCGATCATCGCCGGCGAGATCTACGCCGTGCTGCGCCGGCTTCCGCTCGAGCGGGGCTACACCTTCGACGGCCCGGTCTGGCTGATCGCTCGCATCCCGGAACGCCTCAGAGAGGGCAGCGCGTGGGGCCTGGTGCCGCCCGACCCCGTGGTCAACCTGATGACCGACGTCGAGCGCCTGCGCTCGGAACCTGACTCGCTGCTGACCGCGGTGCGGACGATCCGCGAGCAGCTTCCGCAGCTGGCCGGCGCCTGACCGCGCATCCCAGAAAAAGCTACTTGCATATATGCAAGAGCTAGTAGACTGGGGTGTGAGGAGGCGAGCGACATGACCACGATCACCGGCACCAACACCACCGCAGAGCTTCGCGAGCTCGCGAACCTGCACCTGCGGCAGGAGCTCATCGAGAAGGCGATCAACGAGCGTCTCGTGTCCCTCCGGTTCGGCAAGGGCGTCCAGCTGCAGGAGCTCGGCGCCGCGCTCGGCAAGAGCGAGTCGCAGATGTCGCGGATCCTCAAGGCGCTGGAAAAGAGCAAGGGTGTCGTCGTGACGACCGGCAAGCCTGTGGCCGCGACGGCAATGGAGCTCGTGCGCCAGGCGCAGCGGGGCGAGATCACGCACCAGGAGTTCGTCGAGCTCCTCAAGCACTGGAACTACGACCCGCAGTACAAGACCCAGGGTGAAGCCGACGACTGGGAGGTCGTGGATAACAGCTTCGATGCGGTCTACCACGCCTATGTCGGTCTCGATCTGCTCTCCGATGAGGAGTACGAGGAGATCGAGAGCGCAGCCGCTTGACGGACTCAGAAAACTCGGAGCACCTGACGGCGCTTCGATCCCTCACCGCTGTCAACGGCCCGATCGACGCAGACGCACCTACCGCTACGTACCAGCGCGAGCAGAACTACCGCAATGGGCGCCTCACTGCGCCTCGAGCGAGGCTGCACAAGCAGATCATCCGGGAGTTCTTCGCCGAGAACGACGCGGTGATCCGCGATCGCCAAGTGCTGGTGATGGCTGGGCCTCCCGGCGCCGGCAAGAGCTCGGCTCGGCGTGAACGGATTCCCGAGGCCGAGGAGAAGCACTGGCGGTTCATCGACCCCGACGATTTCAAGACGCGGCTGCTGCGCAAGCTGCGCGACTCAGGCGAGTACGACGACATCGTGCCGCCGGCCGTGAAGGCGCGGATCGACGAAGGTGACCGGTTCGCCCCGGGCGAGCTCGCCGCCCTTGTACACGAGGAATCATCCGAGCTCGCCCGAGAAGCCGCGACGCTCTCCCTCGAGCGAGGGGAGCGGGTGGTGATCGACGGCGTGCACGGCAGCAAAGTGAAGCTGCTCAAGCGGTTCCAGCAACTCTCCGACCAGGGATACACGTCGATCGAGATCATCGCGGTCGACGGGCCGCGCGAAGTCACCCGGGCGCGGGTAATCAACCGCTGGGAGAAGGGCTACGCCGCCTTCCAGGACGGCACCGACGACGATGCGGCCTACCAGGCCAGGTACGTTCCCGAACACATCACCGACTCGCTCTACGAAGACGACGAGCGATTCTCTGCGTGCACGCGAGCCGTGGCCATGGCGATCAAGGGCGCGCCCGAAGGGCTCACCGTGTGCGCAGACGTCTACTACGTCGACGACGTCGACGCCGCCGGCGCACCCTGGCGCAGCTACCGCAAGGACGACGTGGACGGATTCGCGCACGAGAAGATCCGCGAGATCCCCCGGCCACAGCCTCGTGCAGCCACCGACTCCGCCCCGAGCGCACCGGCCGGCGGGGACAGCACCACCGCCGCCGCCGGCGAGATCTACGTCGCAGGCTACGAGCGCTCAGACGGCACCGTGGTGCCTCCACATACCCGCACCCGCCCCACGAGCTCCTGAGTGCCGCTCAGGCCCTTACAGTGTGCCAACTCGTCCCAGTGGGTCGTAGCGCGGGGGGTGAGCATTTCGCGCTTCATCTGCCACGACGGGCCGGGACGCATGCCGCCGTATCCGAGGCCGAGGAGATCCCGGCCCTCTTTCTTCTGCACCTTGTCGATGAGCTCGGCGATACCCGACTCCTCGTGGGCATATCGGAAGAGCTCGAGCGACTGCGCCTGGGAAGCCGGCCGCAGGTCCGTGAGCATGATGCCCGCCCGTGCGTACCGCCCACCGTCCTCGATCAGCGGCAAGAGACGGTGTGCGGCACGGGTGAGCTCGACAGGGTCAGCGGTCGGCGCCGGAAGCTTCACCATCACCGAGGGGAAGCTGCGCTGCTCGGAGTAGTGCGACGTCCCCGCGAACGCGGTGAGCAACTTCGCGACCTGTTTTTGGCGCACCAACCGGGTCGCCGCCTGCTGCGCGTAGATCGACAACGCCTGGCACATCCCGTCCCGAGTGGTCACCTTCTCCGAGAACGACCGAGACACGATCAGCTGCTCTTTCCGCCCCGTGCGGTCCTCCTCCGCGACGATGGATGGCACGCCCCGCAGTTCCAGCGCCGTGCGCATCACGACCACGTTGAACGCTTTTCGGATCCGCACCGGGTCGGCTGTAGCGAGGTCCGCGATCGACGAGATCCCCATCGCCACAAGCCGTCGCTCGAGGCGGGACGCGATACCCCAGACCTCCGATACCGGAAGCCGGCTCATCAGCTGCTGCCGCCACTGCGGTCGCGTCGCCGGCCACACGCACACACCCTCGAATGCCGCGATTTTCTTGGCCGCCCGGTTCGCCAGCTTCGCCTGGGTGCGGGTCTCCGCGATCCCGACGCACACCGGCACGCCGATCAGCTGATGGAGGGTGTCTTTGATCTCCCGGCCCAGGGCTGTCATCGCATCGGGGTCGCGTGCGATCTTCGGACTCACCCGCATGAATGCCTCGTCGATGCTGTAGATCTCGAGCTCCGGGGTGAACCTGGCCAGGATGGCGTGGAATCTGCGGGACATGTCGCCGTAGAGCTCATAGTTTGAGCTCAACGCCGTCACTCCCAGCCGCTGCGCGTGAGGGCGGAGCTCGAACCATGGGCGGCCGAGATCCAGCCCCAGCGCCTTCGCCTCTTTGCTCGAAGCAACCACCATCCCGTCGTTGTTGCTCAGGACGACTGTCGGTATCGCTACTCGATGACACTAGGTGTCGCGCCGGAAGATCACTTCTGAGGGTTGCGCGGCATCCTTGTCGTGACACTTTCCTGAGACAGGCCGCCTGGCGGGCCTTAGGAGGCGCCAGCGCACACGGCGAGGAACAGGGCGATTGATGGCACCTGTCGCGGGAGGAATCTGGACTGATCATCTTTCGGGTGGCGTGTGTTTGCTACTTGTATTCTCGGAGCATCTTCTTCCGGTGAATGGATCGTCGTGCCTTCTGCTGTCAAACGTCCGGCCGCGCGTGAACGCTGGTCATCTACTCGATTCGTCCTTTTTGCCTTCATGTTCAACGCGTTGTGTTTGTTGGTCCTTCTGGCGAATCTGCTCACCGGCAATGTCTGGTGGAAGGTCGCGGTGCCGATCGCTGTCGTTTGCCTTCTTCTTGGGGGGCTGGCGGGCTTCCTTGCCAGGAGATTGCGGCTCAAAGAGCGATAGGAGCGAGCTCAGTGTCATATGCACGTCGACCAACGGAGATTCTCAACAGGTCATCGCGGGCTGTATAGTCATCGTGTGCTGACTCTTGCTTCTCGTCTTGATGTGATGAACCGGCTCGGTCGGGCGATGGCCGATCCGACGCGTTCGCGGATCCTGCTGTCCTTGCTGGATGGGCCGGGGTATCCGGCAGAGCTTTCTCGGGACTTGGAGTTGACTCGCACCAACGTGTCCAATCACTTGACCTGCCTTCGAGGGTGTGGCCTGGTGGTGGCAACACCCGAGGGCCGCCGCACGCGATACGAGATCTCCGATCCTCATCTGACCCGAGGGATGCGCGATCTACTCGAGGCTGTGGTTGCTGTCGATCAGGGTGTCCCCTGCGTTGACGACGCGTGCGAGTGCTGCGCATGACCGGCGGGGCATCGGTCTTCGAGCGGACGGGGTGGGCGGGATGAGCGAGGAGTGCTGCGCTCCTGACGAGCCTGGCAAGGCCAGGACGGTACGGCGAATCGAGTTGTCTGCACCTCGGGTAGCCGCGGATTCTTGCTGCTCGCCGGGCGAGCCCGCCGCACTGGCCGTTGACGCAACGCCCGTTCACGTCGAGGACGGAGACGCGTGCTGCGGTCCGAGTGTCTCGTCGGCGGTGACCGGTACCGCAGGAGAGGAGCCGGAGGTGCGGCCGCCGTGGTGGCGGGATCCTGCACTGCTCCCCTCAGTCCTATCCGGTGTTTTCCTTCTTGCCGGGTACGTTTTCGAGTGGTCCGGGCTCTCCGTTCCCGCGCTGGTGCTGCAGTGGGTGGCGCTCCTGGCGGGTGCCTACACGTTCGTTCCTGGCGCAGTCCGCCGGCTGCTGCTCGGTCACGTCGGTGTCGGGCTGCTAATGATGATCGCCGCGATAGGAGCGGTGCTGCTCGGTCACGTCGGTGAGGCAGCGACGCTCGCGTTCCTGTTCTCCCTCGCCGAGGCCCTTGAGGACCGCGCTATGGATCGTGCGAGAGAAGGCCTGCGCGCGCTTCTGTCGCTGATCCCCGACACGGTACGAGTGTCACGGTTGAACGGCGATGTCACGATCCCTGCTGCGGATGTTCAGGAGCTCGACATCCTCGTGGTCGGCGCGGGCGAACGCGTCGCCACCGACGGTGTGGTCGTGGAGGGACAGTCGAGTCTGGACACGTCCGCGGTAACGGGCGAATCCATCCCCGTCGACGTCGCCCCGGGAGACCTGGTGGCAGCCGGCTCCGTGAACGGGGCAGCGACCCTGCGGATCGAGGCGACCGCCGACGGCCGTGACAATTCCTTGACGCAGATCGTCGCCCTCGTGGAGCAGGCACACGCACGAAAAGGCAACCGAGCGCGGCTTGCTGACCGGATCGCGAGGCCTCTCGTTCCTGCGGTGCTGATTGCGGCCGCCGCAATCGTGTTGTTCGGTTTCTTGATTGGGGACCCCGGGACGTGGACAGAACGTGCGCTCGTCGTCCTGGTCGCTGCGTCCCCCTGCGCTCTGGCGATCGCTGTCCCGGTGACGGTGATCAGCGCCATCGGCGCCGCGTCCAAATTCGGTGTCATCATCAAGTCGGGCGAGGCGTTCGAACAACTCGGCACTATCCGCGCCATCGCTTTGGACAAGACCGGCACCCTCACCCGAAACCAGCCCGTCGTCGTCGAGGTACACCCGGCGCCGGGCGTCACCCACGAGGAATTACTGGCCTGGGCGGCGGCAGTCGAATCGACTAGCACTCACCCCCTCGCCACGGCCATCACGGCGGCCACGCCCAGTACTCCGGCCGCGGTGGATGTGGTGGAGGACGCGGGGCACGGTATTACGGGCCGAGTCGGTGGCCGCACCGTGCGTGTCGGCAACGCACGTTGGTTGGACGTCAGCGAGCAGAGCGACACCGCGGAACACATGGCCGGGCAGGGAATGACGGTTGTGGTCGTGGAGGTTGACGGGAGGTTCGCCGGCCTGGTCGGAGTGCGCGACGAGTTGCGCCCGGAATCGGCGGAGACAGTGCGGATGCTGCACGCGCAGGGCATTGACACGGTCATGCTCACCGGCGACAACGGCCGCACCGCCCGCGCGATCGCCCGCGAGGCCGGAATCACCGACGTGCAAGCCGAACAGCTGCCGAGAGACAAGGCCGACGCGATCACCGCCCTGGTCGCCACCCGCCCCACGGCAATGGTCGGCGACGGCATCAACGACGCCCCAGCTTTGGCCACGGCCACGGTCGGAATCGCGATGGGCGTGAAAGGGTCCGCGGCGGCGATCGAATCCGCCGACGTCGCCTTCACCGGCCACGACCTCCGGCTCATCCCCGCCGCGCTTGGTCATGCCAGACGCGGCCGACGGATCATGACCGCCAACATCGCCCTCGCCTTGGCGATCATCGTCGTCCTGTTCCCTCTCGCCTTGTTCGGGGTGCTGGGCCTGGCCGGGGTGGTCTTGGTTCACGAGATCGCCGAATTGATCGTCATCGCCAACGGTGTTCGCGCTGCCCGCCGCCCCGCCCTCGCCCGCAGCATGTCCACTCCCGCACCTCAGCACGCGCTGACGGTGGCCTGAATCTGGGCACCGCAACCCACTAATCCGTGGAAGGTAGACTGCGAAAGATGATTTCGGCCGCTCGAACACAGGATGCTGTGATTCTGAGCGAGCGTCTGCTGATAACGAGGATCATTACGAGCGTGGCGCTCGCGCTGCTGCTGATCGTCGGCGCGTGGATGGCGACCCACACCGAACCCGAGGCAGCCGCACCGACCGCGTCGTCCGTCACGGAGCATGTGGACGCGCACATCGCGCCAATCGTTGCTGGTACTCCGGTGATCGATCAGGGAACGACGAGTCCCATGCTGCTAGGCGTCGCGGTGTGTGTGCTTGGGGTGTTGTGTGGGCTGCTACTGGTCGTGGTGACCCGGTGGTTGCATCGCACCCGGCGGCCACAGCCTGAACGCGGACTGCTGCCGCTGCTGAGAGCACTGTTGCCCACGCCGGCACCGCCCCGCGCCGCCGCGTTCACGCTGACACAGCTGAGCATTTCCCGAACCTGACACCTGGCACGCCACCCGTCTGTGGTGGTGACCTTCTCCGGCGCCTGCCGGGGAGATTTCTCTCATGCCCACGCGTCGTGACCGTTCGGAGTGCCTCCATGAAAACCCCTGTGAAAGTGACCTTGATCACTGTCGCTGTCGTCGTCGCCTTGATCCTGGCGGCGGTCATCTATGTCCTTGTCAATCAACGCTCGACGCCTTCCCCGGGAGGGGAGGGGGAGCCTGCATCGGTGGTGCGACCGAACTCCCATGTCTTGGACGACGGGGGTGAGGGTGCGGTCACGGTGGTGGAGTTCCTCGACTTTGAGTGTGAGGCGTGCGGGGCGTTCTACCCGATCGTCGAAGACATTCGGGAGAAGTTTGCGGGGCAGATCACCTATGTCGTCCGCTACTTCCCGCTCCCCGGTCACACCAACTCCACCAACGCGGCCCTAGCTGCGGAGGCCGCAGCCGGGCAGGACCGGTTCGAGGACATGTATCACCGGCTGTTCGAGACGCAGGCCGAGTGGGGCGAGTCGCAAGAATCCCGCGCGGATTTGTTCCGCGGATTTGCGGAAGAGCTCGGGCTGGACATGGCAGCCTACGATGCGGCCGTCGCGGACCCGGAAACGCTGGCCCGGGTGGAGATGGACCTCAACGAGGGTCAGGCGCTGGGTGTTTCCAGCACCCCGACGTTCTTCGTGGACGGGGAACCGCTGGAGCTGCAGCAGTGGAACGACCTCGAGGACGCCATCACTCAAGCGCTGAGCACGGCCCCGTGATGCCTGCCAGTCTTGCGCGCCGTCGGGCGATCATCGTTGGCGCCGGCCAGTCGGGCCTGGCTGTCGCTGCGGCGCTGAGCGCGGAAGGGCTGCGGCCGCAGCAGGATTTCGTCGTGATCGATGCGGCAGCTCCGGGTCAGCGTAGCTGGTCGTCAAGGTGGCACTCGATGGTGCTGCTCAGTGACGCCCGACACAGCGCTCTCCCGACTCGGCGGCATCCTGGGGATCAACGGCTGCACCCCCGGGTGGATGAGATGGTCGACTACCTCAAGGTGGTCGAGGCCGGGATCGGTGTCGAAACAGCCTGGAATATCCACGTCACCGGGGTCGAGCGACGTGGCGACGGAACCACCCTGCACCTGTCCACCACCGTGGGTGAGGTGCAGACCCGCAACATCGTCTGCGCCACGGGCGCTGCTGCCCACCCCCGACTTCCCGAATGGGCCACCGCATTGAGCGTCCCCGGTGTCGCGATCCATACCAGCAGCTACCAATACCCCCGCCAGATTCCCACCCGGGAT
Source organism: Microbacterium sp. DT81.1 (assembly GCF_049844955.1). Classification (NCBI taxonomy): domain Bacteria; kingdom Bacillati; phylum Actinomycetota; class Actinomycetes; order Micrococcales; family Microbacteriaceae; genus Microbacterium; species Microbacterium sp. DT81.1. Next base: position 28,316 of record NZ_JBNCMA010000009.1, on the reverse strand, counting down.
GTGCTGATCGTCGGCGGCGGCAACAGCGGTTTGCAGATCGCACGGGAACTTGCCGCTTCCCACACAGTGACCGTGGCGGTGCGTACCCGCCGCGCGCACCGGCCGTTAGCGAGCTACCCGTTGGCCGCCGGCGGGCGTCGGCCGTTGTTCGGCGGGGATCTTCGTCCCGAGCCGGTGTTCGGTGACAGTTACGAACGGCTGCAACAGGCCGGGGTGCGAGTCGTCCCCGCGGTAACCGACGCGCGGGGCGGTGCAGTGACCTTCGCGGACGGGACGACGGCATCACCGGGCTCGGTGATCTTCGCGACCGGCTACCTCCCCGGAGACGACTGGCTCCCCGATGAGGCACGCATCCGTGGGCCGCGGCGCACAACGACCCCCGTACCGGGCCTGTTCGTCGCGGGATTCCCGCAATACAGCCGCCGCGGTGTCGACACCATCGCCGGGGTCTCCGCGGACGCGACAGCGATCGCACACCACATCATCAACCGGCCATAAGAGAGGGACCAACATGGGCGCTGGACACAGCCACGACACGGGCGAGGCCACCCCCCGGAACAGATTGCTGATCGCGTTCTCGATCACCGCATCGGTGTTCGTGATCGAAGTCATCGGCGCAGTCATCACCGGCAGCCTCGCGCTGCTCGTGGACGCCGCGCACATGCTGACCGACGTGATCGGCCTCGCGATGGCGGTCACCGCCGCGCATCTGATGAACCGGCCCCCGTCTGACCGGTACACGTTCGGGCTGCGGCGTGCGGAAGTGCTCGCCGCTCTCGCCCAGGCCGCCCTGCTCCTCGGTGTGGGGATCTTCGCGCTGGTTGAGGGCGTACGGCGACTATTTGAGCCGCCCGAGATCGCGTCCGGCAGCCTGTTGTTCTTCGGGATCGTCGGCCTGGTCGCGAACATCGCGTCCCTGCTGGTGCTGATGAGCGGTCGCACACGCAACCTGAACATGCGCGCCGCGTTCCTCGAGGTGTTCAATGACGCACTTGGCTCCGTCGGCGTCATCGTCAGTGCCATCCTGATCGCCACCCTCGGCTGGTACCAGGCAGACGCGGTCGCCGGCATCCTGATCGCTCTCCTGATCATCCCGCGCACCTTCATCCTGCTCCGCGCATCCGGCAGCGTCCTGCTCGAATCCACCCCTCCCGGCCTTGACCTGGCGGAGGTACGCCGACACATCCTCGAGCTCCCGCAGGTGGTCGCCGTGCACGACCTGCACGCCTCCCAAGTCTCCACGGACCTCCCCACTCTGACCGCGCACGTCGTCGTCGACGACACCCTCACCCCGGAACAGTCCGCCCGGCTCCTGCAAGAGCTCCAGGAATGTGTCGCCGACCACTTCCCGGTGAGCATCGAGCACGCCACGTTCCAGATCGAATCGCAATCCCACCCCGGAGAACACACCACCCATGCGTAACCCCCGCCGCTCACTCATCACCGCCATGGCCACCCTCCTCCTCGGAGCGGGACTAACCCTGGCTGTGGCAACCCCCGCCCAAGCACACGACGAACTGGTCTCCTCCTATCCCGAAGCGGGCTCCACAATCACCGGATCACCGGCAGAGATCACCCTGTCCTTCAGCGGTGAACTCATTGCGGGGATGCAATCCGCTGCCGTCGAGGTGATCGCCCCCGATGGGCAGAACATCGCCACCGATGCACCTTCAGAAGTTGGCACCTCCATCACTCAGCACCTCGCCCCGAACCCGCCGGCCGGGCTGTTCACCGTCCGGTGGAAAGTCGTCTCCAGCGATGGCCACCCGATCAGCGGCGAATACACCTACACCGTCGCACCCACCGACGCTGTCCCGAGTAGCCCCGCCGCCACACCGAGCACGGCTCCGCAAACCCCCGCACCGACCGCGACCGAAGCGCCCGCTGACAACGGATACGGGGGCGAGACCTCCGGAGGCGGCGATACCTTCGCGATCCTCGCTGTGGTCGGGGGAGTGGTTGTCCTCGGCGGCGCCCTCGTCATCGTGTTGATGGTCGGCAGGGAACGTCGACGCCGCGACCGTGCCGACGCCGCGCGAGCCGCCCGGGACACTCCCGCCGGGAAGGACTCGACTGATGAGTCGTAACCAGGCACGCAGGTTCGCTGTCGCCTGCATCGCGGCAGCAGGAGTGGTGCTGATTGATCAGGCCAGCAAGGCGGCCGCGTTGTCCTCCCTGAGCGAGGAGGAGCGGATCCCGCTGCTGGGTGATCTGCTCGGTCTCCAACTAGCTTTCAACCCGGGAGCCCTCCTGTCCCTCGGGTCCGGGGCGACGTGGCTGCTCACCCTGCTGGGGGTGGCCGCGACCGCCGTGCTCGTCATCGCCGCAACGCGCGCCCGCACCACCGGCTGGGCGGTCGGGATCGGGCTGATCCTGGGCGGCGCGATCGGCAACCTGATCGACCGACTGTTCGCCCCGCCCGCGTTCGGCCGCGGCCATGTCACCGACTTCCTCGCCTACGGCAACTGGTTCATCGGCAACCTCGCCGACGTCGCTCTCGGCGCCGGCGTGGTCGTCCTGGCCGGAAGTCTCTGGATCCGTCACCGCCGCACCCGCACAACAACAGCAAAGGATGATCCCACGGCCCCGGCTGCCGCGGTGGAGGCGGGACGATGATGGCGAAACAGCGAATCCCCTCGACGTATCAGCGCAACGCGTTCGCGCCGAGCCTGCTCGCTGCAGCTGCCTTGTTCGTTGCCCCCGCGCTCATGGGCAATGACTGGTTCCTGGCTGTGCTGTTCCTCACCGCCATCCTGGGTGTGATTGTGGCGTGGTTTGCGGTGCAGGCGCGGCAGTGGTGGTGGGTGCCGGTGTTCGCGGTGATCGTGGTGGTCTGGAATCCGGTCTTCCCGTTCCCGTTCGCGGGGCCGGTGTGGACGGCCGCGCAACCGGCCGCAGCGGTGGTGTTCCTTGTCGCCGGCGCGCTGATCAAGGTGCGCCGCCCATGACCACCCACATGGGTCGGACCCGGACTGCTGTCGCCCTTCTCCTCGCGGGCGCGTTGCTGACCGGCTGCGCGGCGGATGACTCCCTGGCGCAGCAGTACCGCGACGGCAACGAGAAGGGCTACATCTCCGGCGATTTCCAGGTCGTGGAGATCCCGGAGCCGGAACGGGGTGACCCGGTCGTGTTCGAGGGTGTCACCGAAACCGGTGAGACGGTGACCAGCGACGACTACCGGGGTGGGGTGCTGGTGGTGAACTTCTGGTACGCCGCGTGCGGGCCGTGCATCGTCGAAGCGCCACTGCTGGAAGAGGTGTGGCAGGACTACCAGGATCAGGGTGTCGCGTTCCTCGGGGTGAACACCTACGACCAGCCCGCCACCGCGCTCTCCTTCGCCCGCGACAACAACATCACCTACCCCAGCGTGATCGACGTGAACGACGGGCAAGTCAAACTCGCATTCGCACAGCTCACCCCCATCCAAGCCACCCCCACCACCCTCGTCATCGACCGCGACGGGAGAGTCGCCGCCCGGATCATCGGACAACTGGCCACCGCATCAATCCTCTCCACACTCGTCGCCGACACCCTCGCAGAGGATGCCCCGTGAACCCCGGGGTGGCGATCATCGACGGCGCCCTGTGGGTGGCCGTCCCGGTCGCGGTACTCGCCGGGCTGGTGTCCTTCCTGTCCCCGTGCGTGCTGCCCCTCGTGCCCGGCTACCTCGGCTACCTCGGCAGCACCACCACCGACACCCGAACAGTCGGAAACGGGTCAGGGGTCGCGGTGCGGGCAGAGCGTGCACGGCTGCTGCTCGGGGTGGCCTTGTTCATCGCCGGTTTCACATTGGTTTTCGTGGCAGTCACCATCCTCGGGGGCACCTTCGGATTCCTGTTGCTGCAGTACGCGAACATCCTCACCCGGGTGTTCGGGGTCGTCATCATCATTCTCGGGCTGGTGTTCCTCGGTCTGTTCGGGCTCGCCCAACGCACCCTCCGCCCCCGCACCCGAGGCCGGGCCGGGTTGATCGGCGCGCCATTGCTCGGCTTCGCGCTCGGTGTCGGCTGGACGCCCTGCATCGGCCCCACCCTCGCGGCGATCATCTCGATGTCCTGGAACCTGGGCGACCCGGCTCGCGCCGGCCTGCTCGGCCTGGCCTACTCTCTCGGCCTGGGGATCCCGTTCCTGATCCTCGCAGCCGGCTGGGGGTGGGCATCCCGGTCCGTGACATTCCTGCGCCGCCACATCCGCGCGCTGAACATCATCGGCGGAGTGATGCTCATCCTCCTCGGGCTGCTGATGGTCACCGGACTGTGGACGGCGCTGATGTCGGCACTGCAACAGGTGGTGATCAATGTCCCCCTCCCGCTCTGAGACCGACACGACGAACGAGGCTGTCGACCCGCTCCGACCTCGCGACCACGCCGACAGCGACGACGGTGACAATGCCGCGGACGTGACCTCGCCGGCGCTCGGCATAGTGGGCTGGGCGAGGTGGGCGTGGCGGCAACTGACCAGCATGCGTACCGCCCTGGTGCTGCTGCTGTTCCTTGCGATCGCCGCCGTACCGGGGTCGCTGTTCCCGCAACGCACCGCCGACCCCAACGGCGTCATCCAATGGGAACGCGACAATCCGGACGTGTTCCCTCTCGCGGACGCGATCGGGTTGTTCGACGTGTACCAGTCGCCCTGGTTCTCCGCGATCTACCTGCTGCTGTTCACCTCCCTCATCGGCTGCGTGATACCCCGCGCAAAGCACCACTACAAAGCCCTCCGGTCCCAGCCGCCCCGCACTCCGGCCCGCCTCTCCCGCCTCCCCGATTACCGGGAAGTCACCGTATCCGCAGGGGCGGCGGCCCAGAACGCGGCGGAAGAGGCCGTTGAGCTCGCGGAGCGGCAACTGCGCCGCGCCGGCTACCGGGTGCACAGGTACGACGGCCGCGGATGGGCATCTGTCTCGGCGGAGCGCGGTTACTTGCGAGAAACAGGGAACCTGGTCTTCCACATCGCTCTGATCGGGGTGCTGGTCTCCGTCGGCATCGGCGGCGGGTTCGCATACACCGGACAGCGGGTCGTGGTGGAGGGGACCACGTTCGTCAACGCGCTCAGCGACTACTCCTCCTTCAACCCCGGCCGGTTCATCGACGGGACCGGCCTCGCCCCGTACTCGATGACCCTCGACGAGTTCGAGGTCACCTATCAGCTACCCGGTACCCCCGGCGCGGGGCAAGCAGGGGACTTCTCCGCCAACGTGACCATCCGCCAACCCGGGCAGGACGACCGCAGCGAGAGCGTCATCGTCAACTATCCGATCACCGTCGAAGGTGACCGGATCTACCTGCTCGGAAACGGGTACGCGCCCACCCTCACCATCCGGAACCCGGAAGGGGAAGTTGTGTATAGCGAATCGCAGCCGTTCTTGCCGCAGGACTCATTCATGACCTCCTTGGGGGTCATCAAGATCCCGGACGGGATGCCTGAACAGCTCGGCCTGGTCGGGTTCTTCTACCCCACCCAGGGTGTGCTGCCGTCCGGCGCGTATACATCGGTGTACCCGGATGCGATCAACCCGGTGCTCACTCTCAACGTGTTCAGCGGTGACCTCGGGATCGATGACGGCACCCCCCGGTCCGTCTACACCCTCGATGTCGACGGGCTCACCCAGCACACCGGCGCCGACACCGGCGCCGACTCGCTCGAGCTCACCCCCGGCGCGACCGCTGACCTTCCCAACGGGTGGGGGACGATCACCTGGGAGGACGACACCGCGGTGGTCGGTGAACCGGTGAAACGGTTCGCGTCGCTGCAGATCCAAAACGACCCCTCCGGTACCTGGGTGCTCGCCTTCGCCACCCTCGCCACATTGGGACTGATTGCCGGGATGTTCGTCCCCCGCCGCCGCGTGTGGATCAAAGCCCACACCACTCCCGCGGGCGTCCGCGTCGAGTACGCCGGCCTCGCGCGCGGCGAGGACCCGACCCTGCATAAAGCCGTCCGCGACATCGCGGACACTCATGCCGCCGCGCTGACCGGCACCATAAGCCACACCCCTCCCGAAGGAGAAGACCGATGAAATGTCCCATTGACGATGCCCTGCTCGTGGTGACCGAGCGCTCCGGTGTCGAAATTGACTACTGCCCGCAATGCCGCGGCGTCTGGCTGGACCGCGGCGAACTGGACAAGATCATCGACCGCGCCCCCGACTCCCGCGCACCGGAATACCCCGCACCACCATCACGCGACTCCCACCACGGCCGCAGCGACTCTCAACCGAACCGAGGCGATTCCCGTCACGACCGAGGAGGGAAGCGCCGTCGAGAGGGTTTCCTCGGCGACCTCTTCGACTTCTGATCACTCAACCGAGATGAGACCGTGAACGACTGGATCCCCGGGGCACCGCCGACACTGCTCGGCTTCCTCAGCCCTGGGCCGTTGCCGTTGCCGTTGCTGCCGCTTGTGGCCGGCGTGCTCGCGGTCGGCTACCTGGCCGGCGCGGTGCGGCTGTGGTCGCTGGGGCGTCGGTGGCCGGTGTGGCGCACGGTCAGCTTCCTGCTCGGCTGCGTCGCCCTTGCCGCGGTCACCGGGCTCGGAGTCGAGGGGTACGGGTACGCGCTGTTCTCGGTGTTCATGTTCCAGCAGCTCACCCTGATGATGGCAATCCCGCCGCTGCTGGTTCTCGGCTCTCCCGGCACGCTGTTGTTGCGCGCCACCCCCCACCACGGCGCCGGCCTCCTGATCCTCCGTGCGGCACATGCGGGGCTGCGCAGCCGGACCGCCCGGTGGCTGCTCAGCCCGTGGCTGGCGGTCCCGTTGTACCTGGCCGCTTTCTACGGTCTCTACCTGGCGGACTTCGCCGACCCGATCCTGTCCACCGTCACGGGCCACACCCTTCTTGAGGTCGGGTTCCTGGTTGCCGGGATGCTGTTCACGATCCCGATTCTGTCCTCAGACCCGCTCCCGGTGCGGATGAGCCACGGCGGACGCGCTCTGGATGTGTTTGCGGAAGCCGCCCTGCACGCGTTCTTTGGCGTGTTCCTGATGATGGCCACCAGCACCCTCGTGCAAGAGTTCACCGGGCCGACGAGCGCGCTCGGCATTGACCCGATCGAGGACCAACGCCTCGCCGGCGGCTTGGCCTGGTCCTACGGCGAAGCTCCCACCCTGCTGATGCTCATCTACGTGATGCACCGCTGGTTTCGTGAGGACACCGCCCAGGCCGTCGCCGCCGACCGCCGCGCCGACGCTCACGGTGACCCCGAACTCGACGCATACAACGACTACCTGACCCGACTGCACCAGAAAGACACCTGACCGATGCCCACGACCGTGCCCTCTCTCGCCCCGGCTGCTGTGCCGGAGCACGGGACGCTGCGGCGCGCATCGTGGTCGATGCCGCTCTGGGCTGCGGTGATGGCGGCGGCCGCGGCCGGGTTCCTCCTGGATTGGGCGTCCGCGCCGGTCGGGGGGTGGCCGCTGACCTTCGTGAGCGTCATGGTCGCCCTGGTGACTCTGATTGGGCGCAGTCTTGGTGGTGCGTTGCTGGTGGGCACCGTCTTCGGTGCGGTGTTCTACGTCACCCACTTGGTGTGGGTGGGGGAGTTCCTCGGCCCGGTGCCGTGGCTTGCCCTCGCCGGGCTGGAAGCGATCTTGTTCAGCGTAGGCGCGGTGCCGATCGCCCTCGCCTACCGGTGGACTGCCCGTCACCGGGCTAATGGCGTCATTCAGCTGCTCGCCGTGCCGCTGTTGGTCGGGGGGCTGTGGGCGGTTCGCGAGGTGGCGATGGGAGCGTGGCCGTACTCCGGCTTCCCGTGGGCGCGGGTCGGGATGACACAAGTCGGTGGGCCGTTCGTCGAGGTCGCGTCATGGTCGGGTGTGACCGGTTTGTCGTTCCTGATCGTGATGGTGTGCGCCGCCGTGGTGCAGTCGTTGTGTGCGGGCGGGCTCCGATTCCTCCGCGGTCTGCTCCTCGTCGGTGTCGTGGCCGTTCTCCTGGCTGTGGCGCCGCAGTTCCCCACCACGGAGGCCGGAGCGTTCCGGGTCGGGTGGGTGCAGGGCAACGGCCCAACCGGATACTTCGACGTAAAGGCGCCCGGCGACGTCCTCGCCGCGCAGACCACCGCGACGCGCCCTCTGTACGGGAAACCGATGGATCTGTTGGCCTGGCCGGAGGGCGGCGTCGACGCCGACCCCCTCAGCGACCCCGCCGCCGCTGCGGCGCTTGACCGTGTCGTGCAGGCGGCGGGAGCGCCGCTGCTGATGAACGCCGCCACGACCCGCGGCGACGACGTCTTCAACACGTCCCTGCTGTGGACCGCAGATCCCGCGGACCGGCAGTGGCATGACAAGGTCAACCCGGTCCCGTTCGGGGAATACGTGCCCGACCGGTGGTTCTACGAACTAATCGTCCCTGACATGGTGGGTCTGATCCAGCGCGAATACACCCCCGGCACCAACCCGCCCCTCGTGCAGGTCGGCGACGTCGGTGTCGGGCTGGCGATCTGCTTCGACGTCATCTACGACACCGTCATCTGGAACGGCGCCCAGCAAGGTGCTCAGCTGTTCGTGTTTCAGACCAACAACGCCGACTTCCGTGGCACCGACGAGAACCTCCAGCAACTCGCGTTCGCCCGCATGCGCGCCATCGAAACGGGCCGCGCCGTCGTCAACGTCTCAACGGTGGGCACCAGTCAGGTGATCGCCCCAGACGGCACCACCCTCGACAGTGTCGGCGTAGACACCGCTGGCGCGTCAATCGCCACCGTCCCGCTGCGCACCGGGCTCACCCCATCGACCGTGCTCGGTCCCTGGCTCACCGGGCTCATTGTCCTCGCCTCCGGTGTTGCTCTCACGGCCGCCGGCATCTCCCACCGCGCCCGTACCCGGGTGGGCGCCACGGATCAGTCGACCGGCCGAAGGAGTCTTCCATGAACGCGGCACGGACGGGAAACGCCGGATACCAACATGACCACGCACGGCGAACGCTACAGGTGATCCCCACCAAGGCCGCGGAGCAAGATCCGCGGAGGGCAGAGGAATGCGGGTGCGCACCGACTCCCGCGGAGAGCCGAGCGATGCGGGCGGGTGTCAGCCGACGCACCCTGCTGGGCGTGGGGACGGCTGGCCTGGTCGCCGCGATCGTGGGTGGCCCGCCGCTGCCGGCAGCGTTCGCGGCCACCTATCCGTCCTGGGATGACGTGCAGGCAGCAAAAGTGAACGAAGCGACAAAGGCTGCCGAGGTGCAGCGGATCCAGGGTTTTATCCAAAGCCTCACTGGCGAAGTGGCGCGCACCCGCACCGCGGCCGAGCAGGCCGCGGGCGCGTTCTACACCGCCCAGCAGGAGTACTTCGAGGCGGCCGTCCGAGCGGACACGTTGCAGTCCCAGGCTGATGCGGAAGCAGCGAACGCGACCGACGCGGCGAACAAAGCCGGCCGTGTTGCCGCGCAGCTGTACCGAGACGGCGACACGACCTCGCTCGAGCTGTTCTTCTCGGGCTCCGCCGCCACCGCGGATGACCTGCTCACCCGGCTGGGCGTGATGGACAAACTGCTGGAACGCAACCAGAGGGTGTATGCCACCGCGATCACCGCGCGCAATGCTGCGCAGAGTTTGACCGATCAGGCGGTCGTGGCCCGAGATGAGCGCGACCGGCTGCAGACGTTAGCGGAGCAGAAGATGTTCGAATCGCAGCAGGCCACCGATGCCGCCCAAGCAGCCCTCGACGCCCAGACACTCAACCTTGGTCAATTGCAAGCCCAACTCGCCGCTCTCCAAGACACCACGGCGAAGACCATCGCCGATTATCAGGCCGGGGTCGAAGCTGCCCGCATCGCCGAGGAGCAACGCCGAGCGGCGGAACGAGCAGAGGTTGAACGTCTCGCCGCCGCAGGCGACGGAGGGGGTGTGGTCAGTTCTGGGTGGGCACGGCCGACATCCGGGCGTCGCACATCAGACTTCGGGCCGCGCAGCTCGCAATGCGGCAACGGGTACTGCTCGACCAGCTACCACTACGGCGCCGACCTGAGCGGTGGCTGCAGCGCCGGGATCTACGCCGCCGCCGCCGGCACCGTCGTCTACGCCGGATACAACGGCGGCTACGGCAACTACATCAAAATCGACCACGGCGGCGGGATCGGCACCGGATACGCCCACATCCGCAACGGCGGGTTCAACGTGGGATACGGCCAGCGCGTGAACGCCGGCGACCTCATCGGCAGCGAAGGCAACACCGGAAACGCGTTCGGCTGCAACCTGCACTTCGAGGCCTACGTCAACGGGTCACCCGTCAACCCCATCAACTTCCTCGCCGACCGCGGCGTCTCCATCTAACCCGAAACGAAGGAGGACATCATGACTGACCAGCCCACCTCACCAACCGGCGATCACCCCCAGAGTCCCCCCACCAGGCGCAGCCTGCGCCACACCGCACCCCTGCCACATGCCGGCATCCTGACGCCCCCACCCCTACGGCGCACGACCGCACGTAAGTCCGCTCCCCGCGGGTCCAATGCGCTCCGCCCGATGCGGTCCCTGGCGGTCCTCACGATGGTCACCGGCCTGGTCGCCACCGTCGCGCTACCCGCATACGCTGCCTGGCAGCCGGCAGACGCAGAGATCTCGACACTGCAGCAAGTTGCCTCGGACGACGCACAATCCCTCGTCGTGGCCTCCGACTCAGCCGCAGGACAGCTCTCTCGGGAAAGCTACGCCGCAACCACCCAGGCGGAGATCGACCAGAAGAAGGCGGCAGAAGCAGCCGCAGCCCGCGCCCGCGACGCAGCCCGCGTCGCGTCGGTGCCGTTCGACTACAACTTGGTGTCACCTGGCAGCGGGACCGTGCGCTGGCCGGTGGGCGGTCCCTTCACCGTGACCGACAGGTTCGGCGCTCGAGGCGGCGCGCACATGGGTACCGACATGGTCGCCGCCGGTGGTACCCCCGTCTACGCATCCGTCGACGGCGTCGTGCGGATCTCGCAAGACAGCTACAACGCCTACGGCGTCACCGTCGTGTTGGAATCCGTCCTGAACGGGCAGCAGATCAGCACGGTGTACCCACACATGCAGGCCGGAAGCCGACAAGTCGCCGTCGGCCAAACGGTCACCGCCGGTCAGCTGGTCGGTCTCGTTGGCAGCACTGGCCGTTCCACCGCAAACCACCTGCATTTCGAGGTGTATCTCGACGGAACCGCCGTCGACTCGCTGGCCTGGCTAGAAGCGAACGCAGGCTGACTGTGCCGTCACGCATTCGCCACGCCACCATGCTCTTCCCCAGCCCCGTGATCACAACGATGAAGAGGACGACCCTGCCATGACCGGACCCGATGCGCTCTCCCTCGACGGCATCTCACTGCTGCTGGTATGGACGGCGATCGCCACCTACCTGCTCGCATTCATCGCGTACACCGTGGACCTCGCCCAACGCTCCGTCCCCACCAGCATCCCGCAGCGAGAGCCGCTCCTGGTCAGCGCGGGCACAGCCGACAGCTCGCAGACGAACACCGCTCAAGCTGGCCCGCTCGACAGCAGTCATCCACCGCCCGCCCAGCGGCAACGACTGCTGTGGGCGCGGATAGGGACATCGCTGACGGTCCTCGCGTTCCTGTTCCACCTGGCTGGCACCATCCTGCGCGGAATCGCCGCTGAACGGGTGCCGTGGGCGAACATGTACGAGTTTGCGCTGACCGGCACTGTCCTGACTGTCGCGGTGTACCTGCTGGTGCTCCGCCGCTTTGACCTCCGGTTCTTGGGCGCGTTCCTGATCGGCATGGTGGTGCTGCTCCTTGGCGGGGCGACGATCACGTTCTACGTCGACGTCGTCCCGCTGATGGACCCACTCAAGAGCGTGTGGCTGGTCATCCACGTCTTCGTCGCCTCGCTCGCCACCGCCCTGTTCGCAATCGCATGCGGCCTCTCCATCACCCAGCTCATGCAAGCACGCCGTGAACGCCGCGCTCAGGCATCCTCGGAAACTGCCCGCCCCTCCGGCCCCGGGTTCCTGCGCACTCTGCCCCCCGCCGACGCGCTCGAATCGCTCGCCTACCGGTTCGCGATCGTGGGGTTCGTGTTCTGGACGTTCACTCTGATCGCCGGCTCGATCTGGGCGAACGACTCCTGGGGCCGCTACTGGGGCTTTGACACCAAGGAAGTGTGGACGTTCGTGATCTGGGTGCTCTACGCCGGCTACATCCACGCCCGCGCGACAAGGGGATGGCGTGGCACCCGCTCCGCGTGGCTGTCCATCATCGGGTTCGTTGCGGTGCTGTTCAACTTCACGATCGTCAACATGTTTTTCAAAGGCCTCCACGCCTACTCCGGGCTCAGCTGAGTCCTCTTCCGTGATCCGCCCGAGCCCAGAACCGAAAGCGCGCATATGACCCCGAATCGATCGAATCCGGCCAACAAACCTCAGCACGGTCAGGTGACCGTCAAGCAACAGCGCGAGCAGAAGCGCCAGGAGAAATTGGTCGAGTATCAGAAGCAGCTCGCCAAACGCCGTCGGAGCAAACTGGTCTGGTGGGTGGTCGGTTCGACGGCGGCTGTGGTGATCATCGGCCTCGTTGTCGCATCAGTCGTGCTCGCTCCGTCACCGCCACGACAGTATGAGGCCGGTAGTGAGGGGGCCACCATCGACGGTGTAGAGACCTTCGAGAATACGGCTGAGCACGTCGAGGGTGTTGTGGAGTATGAGCAAAGCCCTCCGGCAGGCGGGCCGCACAATGCTGTCTGGCTGAACTGCGGCGTCTATGACCAACCGGTGCCGAATGAGAACGCGGTCCACTCCATGGAGCACAGCGCTGTGTGGGTGACGTATAACCCCGATGAGGTCGCGGGCGATGAACTCGCAGCACTCAAAAGCCACTTGCCCTCGACCTATGTCGTTCTTTCCCCCTATGAGGGTCTGGAAACGCCGATCGTGATGTCCAACTGGAACCAGCAGCTGAAGGTTGACTCGGCCGACGACGAGCGCATAGGTGAGTTCTTCGAGGAGTACTGGCGCAGCCAGAACGCCCCCGAGCCGAACGCCGCCTGCACTGGCGCGTACGACGCCCCCGGAAAGCAATGAACCCCAGCGAAACCCTTTGCGCGGCCCCAGCCCGAGGATGGCGTCAGTGGCGGAACGTCATCCTTGTATCGCTCGCGATCGGCGCGCTGGCATTCGCCACGGGACGCTTCTCGACCTTCGGGTCGCAGGGCGCTGGCGCTCCTGGTATTGACTCTCCCGAAGCCGGCTTCTCACGTGACATGCAGGTGCATCACGCTCAGGCCATCCAGATGGCCATGGAAATTTACCGAAAGACTGCCGACGACGAACTGAGGATCTTCGCCTACGACATCGCCACCGGGCAGGCTGGCCAGCGCGGCGAGATGTTCGACTGGCTCGTGCAGTGGGGTCTGCCACAGTCGGGTAGCCCGATGATGAAGTGGATGGATGCCCCTCCGGTCGGGAGCGGCCACGCCATGTCTGACGGTGCGGCCATGACGGAGGAAGAGGCACGCATTGAAATGGGGATGGCTTCAGCTGACGAGATCACCGCTCTGCAGGCCACGACCGGGCAGCAGGCTGATTGTCTCTTCCTCGGGCTGCTCATCCGCCACCACGAAGGCGCCATCCCTATGGCCGAAGCGCTCATCGAACTCGGCTCAGATCCGCGTGCCCTGACCGTTGCGGAGAACATCAAGAACGGACAGGCCGCCGAGATCAGCGCTATGGAGTCCATGCAGGCGCGAATGGGCTGCGAATAGCACACGATAGCGCCACGCCCCGGCTGGTGAAGCGACCGCTCCGCCTGGTTGCGCATAGACCGAACCGAAAGAGTAACCGTGACCTCAAGGCCCAAAAAGTTGTGCAGGCGAGCCCGCTGCAATCCTGTGCACGCGGGGTACAACTGATGTCGTCCGCCAGAAATGTGAGGTACCGAAGACTGCGGGCCGTTGGGCCGGCAATCCTCGTTGTGGTGGCATTCGCTGCCCTGGTCGGCGCACTGGCATTCGGTGGCGGCGCCGCCGAACTGTCATTAGACGACGCAGGCCCGATCGTCCGCTGGGGACTTCCGGCCGCAAAGCTGACCGTGAACCTCGCTGCCGCGGGCATGGTCGGTGTGCTCGTGACGGCGCTATTCACGCTCCGCGCCGGTGAGCGCGAGTTCGATGTCGCCCTTGACGCCGCCTCGATCTCCGCCGCCGTGTTCACCGTCGCCGCCGGCGCAACCGGATTCCTCACATTTCTCAGCGTGTTCAACCCCGCGCTCAACGCAGGACCGCAGTTCGGCGCCCAGCTCGGTCGTTTCCTCGTCGAGCTCGAGGTGGGCCGCACCTGGCTGATCACGACGGTTGCGGGCGCAGCACTCACCGTGCTCACCTTCGCTGTACGATCCTGGGTCGGCACGTTCGTCGTTGCGCTGCTCGCAATCGCCTCGCTCGTGCCGATGGGCACACAGGGACACTCCGGCGATGATGCCTTCCACCACGAGGCGATGATGGCGCTCATTCTGCACATCATCGGCGCCGCGGTGTGGCTCGGCGGGCTGCTCCTGCTCATCGCCGTCCGTCCCGTCCCTGATCGGCGCCGCATCCCCGATGTCGTCGCCCGGTACTCGAGCATCGCCCTTGCCGCGTTCGTGCTCGTCGCCGTGTCCGGCACGGTCCGTGCGGCCATTGGACTACAGGGGTGGTCTGCCCTGTTCTCTCCCTATGGTGCGATCTTGGGCGTCAAAGTCATCACGCTCATCGGGCTCGGACTCTTCGGCGTGTGGTACCGCGCTCGGCTGGTCGGCAGGATGCGCGACTCTGACGCGGCATCCCACGCCTTCTGGACACTGATCGCCTTCGAGCTGGGATTGATGGGCCTGGCCAGCGGCGCCGCAGCAGCGTTGGCACGCACCCCGCCCCCCAACCCGGTCCCGCTCCCCGCGATCCCGTCCGCAGCTGAACGCCTTACCGGTGCACCGTTGCCCCCGGAGCTCACGATCGAACGGTGGGTCACCGCCTGGAACGTTGACCTTTTGTGGGCTGTGGTCGCTGGCTTCGCGGTCTTCTTCTACCTCGCCGGGGTGTGGCGGTTACGCCGCCGCGGCGACGCGTGGCCGGTCTACCGCACGATCCTCTGGGTCGCGGGAATGGTGCTACTGGTATGGGTCACCGGGGGTGTTATCAACGTCTACCAGGACTACCTATTCAGCATGCACATGGTCGGACACATGCTCCTCACGATGGCGATCCCGGTGCTGCTGGTCGCAGGAGCTCCGGTGACGCTCGCCGCCCGAGCGATCCGCAAGCGTGACGACGGCACCCGCGGCGGCCGTGAGTGGATCCTGTGGGCCGTGCACTCCCCAGTCGCGCGCGTGCTGACGAACCCATTTGTCGCGGCCGGCCTGTTCATCGGGTCGCTGTGGATCTTCTACTACACCAACCTGTTCCGATGGTCGTTGTATGACCACCTCGGTCACCAATGGATGATCGCCCACTTCCTCATCACCGGCTACCTGTTCGTACAGTCACTGATCGGCATAGACCCGGTGCCGTGGCGGCTGCCATACCCCGGCCGGCTACTGCTGCTCATCGGAATTATGGCGATGCACGCCTTCTTCGGCATCGCCATCATGATGCAATCGGGGCTGATGGTCGCCGAGTGGTTCGGAGCGATGGGCCGCACCTGGGGAGCCACACCGCTGGAAGACCAGTACACCGGCGGCGGCATCGCCTGGTCGATCGGCGAGATCCCAACCCTCATCCTCGCGATCACCGTCGCGATCCAGTGGAGCCGTAGCGACGCACGCGAGACCAAGCGCCGCGACCGGCACGCTGACCGCACCGGCGAAGCCGAACTGGATGCGTACAACGCACGCCTGCGCGAGCTCGCCATGCGCGACACCCGCGACCGCAAATGATCGCCTCATCGGAAGGATCTATCGAGATCCGCGCAGGAGGCGCCGCATGACAACAAAGGAACAGCTCGACGAACGCTACGGCCGCGCTTCGCACCCCGCCCGCAGCCGCGCGCGGTGGATCATCCTCACGGTTGCGGCCGCCGTGGCAGTCGTGGCGCTCTCATGGTTGACCGTCTCGAACTCCGCTGACGATGTCGGATACGACGAGACCGGTTTCGAGCTGGTCGACGCACGCACTGTGACCGTGTCGTTCCAAGTCACCCCACCTACGAACACAGCCTTCGCCTGCGCCATCAAAGCCCTGGACGAAGACTTCGGCGTCGTGGGTTGGCGAGTCGTGAAATACTCCGCGTCGGAGTCGGTGACGCGAGCGTTTCTCGAGACCATTCCGACTGTCGCCCAGGCCACGACCGGCACAGTCCACTCGTGCTGGGCCAGATAACCGCAGTCAGAAAGGCCACCCGCCACGGAACGTTTCGGGCTTGCAGGCCCTGGAGATTCCTCCGACACGTGGATGCCGGGCACTCGCGCACCGGTAGGAGGATCATTGAGGGATGATCATCGAAGTGCTTCATATCGACGACTGCCCAAGTTGGGTCGAGGCGGGCAACCGGCTGCGGGAGGCGTTGGACACCACCGGGTTCGGCGACGCGAAGATCAACTATCGAGTCCTGAGGACGACCGACGAGGTTGCGGGGGTTCCGTTTGCGGGATCGCCCACAATCCTTCTAGACGGCGAGGATCTGTTCCCGGGCATCGCACGCACCTCCGACCTCGCGTGCCGGGTCTACGCCACCGAGAGGGGCCTCGCTGGGATGCCGTCGAACTCGCAGTTCATTGAGGCGTTGGCCCCCCATGGACGGTGATGCACTCGTAGAGTGCTCCTGCTGCGGCAGGAGCCTCCCAGAAGAAAAGTCCACGCACTGAGCCGCCAAGCAGGTTTCCTATGCCGGCGGTGCGGCCTCTGGATCGCGCTAAGGCCACACAGCGACGCGTCAGACTAGTGATATCTGCGTATGAACGTTGATGAGCAGGGGTGTGGATATCGCATCGACAGCTCGTAGACGAAAGCGCAGGACAGACAATGATCAGCGTGGGCACCGCGGCAGTGAACACGACCTCAATTCCGCCGACCAGATATCTAACATCTTTGCCGTAGCGATCGCTGCCGCTCTTTCACTGCATCTAGTGCAATGAAAAGTCGCACCAGTGCAACGAAAGGGCGACAAGTGCAACGTGACGACGTTTCCGACAACGACCGTGGGCACGTTCTCGAGGGCCGGATTGAACACCCGCTCGAAAGAGACGTAGGCGCTGTTGACGTCGACGTGGGCGAGCATTCAGGGCCGCCGCAGGTGGTGGATCACAAAGGTCGCCACACCCCAGATCACGAGCTCGGAGAGCTCCTGCACGACGATGTCCGGGTAGTCAGCACTCTCGGATCTCAACGTGACCCGCCCCGACGACACCTGCAGCCGTTTGATTGTCAGCTGCCCGTCGAGCACTGCCACCACGACATCGCCGTCCCGCGGCCGCTTCGATCGGTCGACCAGGAGCTCGTCGCCGTCACTGATGCCGGCGCCGGTCATCGAGTGCCCCGACGCGCGCACGCTGAAAGTCGCTTCCTCGTCGTCGATGAGCATCGCGGTCAGGTCGATCGGGCCGTCGTAGTAGTCCTAGGCGGGGGAGGGGAACCCGCACGCCACGGCGACCGGAGCCGCCTGCAAAATGGCGGCGGCGGTGGTCTCGTCGACGGGCCGCGGAGAGAGCGCCAGCATGGCTGCCTCCCGCCTCTTCTAGAACATGTGACCGATTCAGAGTATGCGAGGCGCACCCGATATTAGAACAGGTATCCTGCATCGCGCACGGTGTCTGGTGCAAGACTGGGGCCATGACCCCGATGCCGACCGACGACGAGGAGATCGCCGCGATTATCCGGCAGCGGCGTGCCTCGCCCCGTCTGATCGGCCCATGATGCCCACACCCGTCGTCGACGCCGAGCCGGTCTCCGCCTCTCAGGCGCGCGCCGCATGGCAGACCGGTGTCGCACCCCTACTCGAGGCCTTCCCCGATCACGCGGGCGACATCCTCCGCGCGATCGCCTTCGCTCACCGCGCCCCCTTCCCCGTGCCAGTGTTCATCACCGGACGCGCCGGCGCCGGCAAGACGACCCTCGCCCGCACGATCGGCGAGCTCACCGGCCGTAGCGCAACACTCGAGCTCCCTCAGCGATCACTCGCGTCCATCCGCAAGGCCGCGACACCGGGGGAGCCGCTCGTCCTCGATGACGCGGCGCCGGCGCACTCCCGCGCTCGGCCGGCGATGTTCACTCAGATCCAGGCCGAGGTCTACGCCAGCCGCAACTCCCCGCTGAACGCGGCATCCATCGTCGTCGCCACTGGTGAGCAGAAGATCGACGAGCTCAGCCTGCAGCGCACTCTCGCCACACGCATCAACAGACGCCGGGCACCGGGGAAGGTCTACGAACAGCTGCACAGCGCCGCCGCGGCCGCCGCGCGACTGAGCGTGCACACGTTCCTGCAGGCACAGATCCCGCGCGTCACACTGAGTCGCGCCGACAGCGCCGCCACACGCCTCGCCCTCGGCGTCGACATCGAACACGAACGCCGCCGCGACGCCGCACTTCACGTCGGCGGAGTGCTGCTGCGCGCACTCGAGCTCGACGCCGGAACCAGCCGGCACCGGATGCCGCGCGAAGACAGCATCCTCGTCGGCGTCTACGCCGCGCTGCAGTACGTCCTCGACAACGGCGCACTCCTGGGCGGCCGTGCCACCGCCGGCGACTGGATACTCGGTCGCAGGGACGAGGACTACCTGTACGTGATCCCCGGCGAGCTCATGCCCTTCATCCGAGCCGAGCTCAACGACACCACGCTGACGAGCAATGCCGTCGCGGCCGCGCTCGAGAACCGCGGCGTGCTCTACCCCTCACGGCGCCAAGGCCGAAGCATCCCCCGCAGCATCAACGGGACTCTGACTCGCGTATGGCGCCTCAGTCCCGGCCTGCTCATCTGACACGACACGCCGGATCTCTCACCCAGATCCGTTGAGCGATCCCTGGTTTGCCAACCGCCGGGGCCTCCTCGTGACGTTTACGAGGCATGAAATCGGGAAAAATCTGTCGACAGCCTTTACGTGTTTTGGGGGTTCCGTGCCAGCCTACCGAAACAATGTGTTCCAGGTGTTCCGCCCTTGACCAGGAGTTTTTGTGCGAGCGGTGGAACTTGGAACCCGTAGGTGTTCCGCTCCTAAAGTTAGTTTGATCAGGTATTTATAGTCGCTTGGAACACCTGGAACACATTTTCAGGCACACACCCCCCGCACGCGCGATGTGTGTGCGCGCGCGAGAGTGTTCCAGGCGCACCGTCAACTTTTTCCCGGATCGGATGTCCGCGAAGGCGTGGATGATCGGCCTATATGAGTCATGGATCACTCAGAGCGCCGCGGCCGTGTCGCGACAGAAATCCCCACTCTGAATACGAGTAGTGGTAGACAAGTCACATGGCAGCACAGCAGGTACGTCGACGCGGCCCACAGCCGCGGGGTGATCGTGTCGGTGTCACGATGCGTGTCCCCGGCGATCACGCCGAGACGTACAAGCAGCAAGCCGACAGGCTCGGCATCCCGCTCAGCAGCTGGATCACGTTGGCTCTTGCTGAGCACGAAGGCCTGCCAGTCCCCGACTACGTCCAGAAAGAGATCCGCAAGGCCGCCGAGGAACGGGCAGCCCATGCGACGGAACAGGAGATCGACATGCTCGACATGCCTAAGTCCGCATAAAACAACTCACCCCTGCTGGTCGGCAAACCAACAGGGGTAATGAGTTTTGGGTCACGTCCTCCTGGCAGAGGACGCAAGGTATTTGATTCTGAATCAGACCGGAGAGGTCGTTCATGAGTATAGCGGCTGTATTGCGGTTGTCTAGCGTGCGTGTGCGTCGTGTCGCACACGCTGCGAGCCGCAGCGCACGCTACCCCGTGGGGGTGGCGCTGCGATGACTCTCGAGATCCCCGGCACCGCCGCCTCGATGAACTCCCTCGACCGCGTCTGGGAGGCGCTCGACCGTGGAGGCTTCAAGCCGACCCGTCGTGCGAACACCTTCAAGGCGCTCTGCCCGGTTCACGGTGACGCCAACCCGTCGCTGAGCGTGCGTTACGACCCGCAGGCTGGCAAGATCGCGCTGCATTGCTTCGGTTGCGAGGCCAGCGTCGCCGACATCACCGCTCAGCTGAGCCTGACGGTCAGCGACCTCTTCGACGCACCGCTGCCCGCTGATCGCCGCACGCAGAACAGGTCGCCCCGCCCCAAGCGACCTTCCCTCCCGCCACGACTGACCCGCGAGGAGCTCGCCACCCCCGCACCGGATCTGACCGGTGCGTCGTGGCAGCGGGTCAAGGCCTACGAGTACGTCGACGACAACGGCGTCGTGCAGCAGCGCGTTCACCGTGAGGAGACCGTCGTCGACGGCGTCCGACACAAGCGCTTCACCCAGAGCTACCGCGGCGCCAATGGCCGGTTCGTCAAGCGCAAGCCCGAAGGCTTCGCCCCGCTGCTGTACAACCTGCGCGCCGTCACCACGACCGTCGCCGATGGCGGCGAGGTCTGGCTGCTCGAGGGCGAGAAGGATGCCGACAACGCGATCGCCCAGGGACTGGTCGCTACGACCAACGCTGGCGGCGCCACCGCGTTCCCCGCCGAGCTCGTCGACCGTTTCCGCGGCGGCCGCGTGCACCTGGTCGTCGACAACGACCACGCCGGCTACAAGCGGGCCGCATCCGTGACCGCGCAGCTGCTGAACGAACGCATCGAAGCCCGCTCCTACTTGCCTTCTCTCACCGAGCGCAAAGCCGACTTCACCGACCACCTCGAGGCGGGCGGGACGATCGACACCCTCGTCGAGATCTCCGTCGACGACGCCACCGCACTCGACGCCGCGGCCGAGGCCGCGAAGCTGCTTGGACAGGTCGAGATCTGCCTCAAAGAGGCCCGCGCCCAGCTGGACGCCAGCGACCAGGACCGCGCCACCGCTGAACGCAACGCCGAGGCGTGGGCGCGGGAGTCCGCGCAGCGGCTCGACCGGATCACGTCGCTGCAGCCCACGCTCGCCGACACCCTCAGCGAGCGGGCAGAGGCCGCACGGGACGAGCTCGCCGCCACGATCACCGCGGCCGCGGAGATCTCCCGCGACACCTTCGCCCTGGCAGGCCTCGACATCCCCCAGGGCGTCGTCGCAGCGATCGGCACGGCACCCGAGCTCGAGGACACCGAGCCCGACGTCGACGAGCGGCCCGCCCGCGATCCCCGCACTCTCACCGTCACCTTCCAGACCGGCAACGGCACCGGCGGAGGCAAGGGCGGCAGCGGCTCCACCGGTGGCGGCCGGCCTCGTTTCGACGGTGGCGACTCGGGCAAGCGCGCCACGATCAAGCGCGAGGAGTACGACGTCGTCGACGGGATCACCGTCAGCGTGAAGTGGGCGCCGGCTGACGAGGCCGGCGAGGACGGCAAGACCAAGTGGGAGCCGCGCTACACCGCGGTTCTCAACGGATGGGCAGAGATCGAGACTGTCGCAGTCGAAGATGACGGCACCGATAGCGAGATCGCCCGCGCCCCCCACATGATCTCGATCCGGTTCTACCGCTACATCCGCGATGCCCGCGGCAGCGCCATCGTCGACGAAGAGACCGGGCACCCGCAGATCGAATCAACGCTGGTGAAGTTCGACGAGGAGCAGCTGCGCACCGGCACCTGGTCGCAGGCGCTGCCGTGGCCGAACCTCATCGAGTCCACCACTCGCCGCGGCAAGGATCAGGCATGGGACGCGATCCGCAAAGCCCGCCAGACGGTCGCGAGCAACAGCCTCGTCTACACGACGCTCGGCTGGCGCACCGGCGCAGACGGGCAGCCGTTCTTCGTCCACTCAACCGGCGCGATAGGCCAGGACGGCGCGATCGACAATGTCGAGGTCAAGCCGTCGCTGTTCAACGTGTTCGCCCTCCCGGCGCCGTCGACGGACGCCGACGAGCTCCGCGCCGCGTGGCACAAGGGCACCCTCGAGGCCAAGGACTCCTGGCTGCTCGGCCGCGCACTCGCACCGCTGCTCGCACAGTCCTGGGGATCGGTGCTCAAGCCCAACGACGCGACCGTGCACCTGGTCGGCGGCCGCGCCTCCCTCAAGTCCGCACACGGGCGTCTCGCCGTGCAGTACTTCGCCCCCGAAGTCCACTACCACGGCGTCAAGGAAATGCTCTCGGGATCAGCGAAGGGCGGCTCCGCGCTAGGTCTGATCCGCAGCGCGAACACTGTCTCGCACCTGCCGCTGCTCATCGATGACTTCGCCCCGGACGGCAACGCCAAGCAAGCTCAGAACCGCCTCGGCGAGCTCGCCCGTATGCGGTTCAACTCCACCGGCCGGAAGGTCTCGACCCAGCGCGGCGGAGTGCGCGAAGACCGCCCCATCGAAGCGAACCTCATCACCACCGGCGAGCTCACCGCCACCGGCTCCGCCGACACCCGCATCCTGAACATCCCGCTGCACCCCCAGTCCGTCGACAAAGGCAAGGCCCTCTTCGGGCGCCTCGAGTCACGCAGCTACCGCGCCGCCCGCGCCCTCCTCGGCTCCTCGCTGATCCACTGGGTCGCCCAGCACCGCGACCAGATGCTCGAGGAGATCCAGGTCGCCGTCGAAGGCGACGCACCCTCGCCCCTGGCCACCGACTCCTACTGGGAACAGCGCCTCGCCGACCTGCCCCACGACTCCGGCGTTCGCAACCGCCTCGAGAACATCGCGGTCGACCTCGACCGCGGGATCTACATCATGCTGAAGATGCTCCGCGAGTACGGTGCGATCACCAAGGAAGAGGCCGTCGAGTTCTACGCCTGGGGCCGCGACGGGATCTACGACGCCGTCGCCCTGCAGGACTCCGCCTCCTCGGATGCCGGCGAACTGCTGCTCGGCTTCCTCCGCGAGGCACTGATCTCCGGCGGCGCACACCTGAGCACCCAGCACGGCGACGCACCGATGGATGCCGCCAGCCTCGGCTGGGTCGGCCAAAGCGCCGGCGAAATGCCCCAGTGGCGGCCGATGGGCTCCCGCATCGGCGTGATCGTCGGCGAGGGCGACGCGCAGCGCGTCTACCTGATCCCGTCCGTCGCGATTGGCGTCGCCAACACCGTCGCCTCCCGGGCCGATGAAGTGTTCTCCGAGACGACCCACTCGATCGCGAGCTCGTTCGAGAGTCACGGCTGGCTCACCAAAGACCACGAGGGCAAGCGCTCCGGCGCCCGGCGCATCGGTGGGCAGAAGATCCGCGTCTGGGATCTCCCCCTGCACGCTCTGCTCGGCGCCGACGACGAGCCCGGCAGCGGCCCCACGTCTGACGACCCGAACAGCCCCGACACCAACCCCGGCCTGTTCGACACCGACCCGCAAAGCCCCACCGGCCCGGCCACTGATGGCACGGCCCCCGACGTCGACGAGCCGCCCATCGAGGAGCCGCCGGCCGACGAGTACCCGCCGACCGACCCGTACCTCGACGAGACGCCTGCCTCAGACGTCAGCGATACGGCCGCTGACGAGCCGGCGGCATCCGCCGAGGCTGAGGCCCCCGCGGCCCCGGCCCCCGCGGCCGCAACGCCGGCGGCGCGCACCACACCGCGCAGCGCGTTCCGCGCCTCCGTGGCGGTCCTGCACACCGATGGGGTGTGGCTGCCTGATGGGACACGCCTCGACCTCGACGAGCAGATCACCCACGCCGGCCAGGTCGCGATGCTCGCCTCCAAGCTCTCCCTCGGAACCCAGATCAACACCGGCCCCAGCAAGCTGCGCCGCACCGAACGCGGACAGATCTACGTCACCCACGACTTCGCTCTGACGCTCGGAATCCCGTTTGACAAGCTCCCCGCGCCGATCGCGTTCCGCTACCGCGAGAAGCTGCAGGAGGCCACCGCCGGCACCGCGTTCATCGCCGACGCCCGCACGGCCGGTTTCCAGGTCTCCGGCAAGGAATCCCTCGACCCGAGCATCGAGGTCTGGCACGACAACAACCCCGAGCTCGGCGTGCTCATCGGCTTCCTGCCCGCCCTGCCGCCCGCATTCCAGCAGGTCATCCTCGCCGACGACCCGACACCCCTCGTGGTCGCCGACCGGCTGCAGCGCTTCACCACGGCGCTGCGCTTCCCCTACCGCAAGACCCCCTCGAGCACCGGACTGGATCTCGCGTTCGCCCTGCATCCCCGCACCGAGCGTGAGCGCCTGTTCGACTCCTGCGAGTCACCCGCGGTGCTCCGCGAGGCGGGGCACTCCGAAACCGACCTCGACTGGCAGCGGACCCTCACACCCGACGAGCAGCAGCACAGCTGGGTGCACGCCTACGACCGTGGCGGCTCGTATCTCGCCGCTGTCGCCGGCCTCGAGGTCGGCATCGGCTCACCCACGCACCACCCCGAACCACTGCCGTTCACCAAGCTCCCCGGCTACTGGAACATCACCATCCCCGAGGACGGCCACTGGCTCACCCCCAACCTGTTCAGCCCCCGCGGCCTCAGCGGGCAGGCCACCCCCGGCACGCGAATCTGGGTCGCAACGCCCACCATGGAGCTCGCCGTCGAGCTCGGCGTCGAGCCCGAGATCCACGAGGCCTATCTGTGGCACGAGAAGGGCCGCATCTTTGACACCTGGCAGAAGCGGATGCGCGAGGCCCGCCAGCTGCTCGACACCGACAACCCCGACGATCAGATCGCCCGCGACCTGCTCAAGAAGGTCTACGTCTCCGGTCTCGGCATCATGGCTAGCGACCTGCACCGCAACGGCCGCCAGGGCTACGCCCCCCACCGCTACGACCACATCATCGCCAAGGCCCGCGCGAACATCCTGCGCCGCGTGTTCCAGATCGGCCGCGACACCAACCGCTGGCCAGTCGCGATCAGCAAGGACACGCTGATCTACACCAGCCCCGACATCGACGCCGTGAGCTCCTGGCCCGGAAGGCCCGAGCACTATGGACGCGGACTCGGCAGCTTCAAGTACGAAGGCACCGCCGCGCTCTCTGAGCACGCGAAGTACTTCACCGGCCAAGCCCGCCCCTACGAGGGTAAGAACGACCTCGGGGAGATCTTCTGATGCCCGACTACGACAACGACATCCCCGACTCCATCGCCCAGCGCAACGCCGTCTTCGAGTTCTTCACCGGCCAGGACTACACCACCGTCTCGTCGTCGCCGTCGAACATGCTCCGCTACCTGTTCGCCGGCAAGAGCGACCGCCACCCGATCGACACCAAGACCGCAGCCGCCCGCCTCGGCGTCTCACAGCGCACCGTGCAGCGCTGGGCAAAGGGCGACTCCAAGCCCCGCCCGGAGCTCCTCAAAAAGCTCGCCGACCGCACCCGCCAAACCGTGACCACCAAGCGCGGCCGCACACAGCTGGCGAAGAAAGCCCAGGCCTCACTCCCCGGCGACCGTCGCACCCTGATCATCCACGGCGTGCAGGGGCTCTCCTCCGACCCCCAGGACATGGGATACAACCGCAACGGCAACAGCTATATCCATCTCAGCGACGACGAGCAGCGCGGGCTGCTCGACGCCTGGGGCAACGGGGGAGACCAGGGCGCGCTGGGTTACCTCGAGGGGATCTACGCCCAACCCGGTCGCTACACCGACTCCGGCACCTGGCGCTTCCACGGCGTCGACGGCATGATGTGGCGCTGACCGCGTCGCCCATCATCACCCCGACGATCTGTGGTTGGGTCGCACCATGACATCCAGCCGCGCCGACACCGTCGACTACACAACGCAGTGCACCGTGCTCATCACGTACCTCGACGGCGATCGTCAGGACCGGCTCGTTTACGAACGCCCCCAGACGCAAGTCCCCGCCGGCCCCCTCAGTACGTTCGACCGCATCCGGATCTCGCAGTTCCCCACCGACGACGAGCTCACCGTCGAGGCGCGGAGAATCTTCGCCGACATGAAGCGGAACGACCGCATCGGCAAATCCTCGACGCTGAGCTCGGTCTTCATCGCCCGCACCGCGGCCGCCGCCCTCGAAATGAGCCTCTAGCTCAGACCCCGATGGCGCGCAGATACCCCGTCACATCGAGCCTCTGCAGCGGCAAGGCGTAGCCCGCCCGAGACGGGTGACGTGGATGCCCACTCTTGAGCAGGTCGCCGATCGACACCCACTCACAATCCGAGGCGTCAGTCACCGCCACGATGCCGGCCAACAGCTGCGGGAGGTAGCTGCGGGTCGCGATCAGCTCGCCCCACGCCCCCAACAGCGTCAACGGGCGACCATCCAGCAGCGCAGCGATGTGCTGCTCGTTCTCCTCCTGCAGGGCCGGCTCGTGCACCAGGTGCATACCTCTCGGGTCGGTCGACCGCTGCGGATAGAGGTTCAGCATCACCCAGCTGTCAAAGCCGTTCCGCTCCGCGAAGCCCATCACCTTGCTCACCGTCAGATCCGGATCTCCCGGCGCCGCCGTGCTCGGATTCACACCGACACAGATCAACGGATTCGCGCCCACCGTGCCCAGCACGAAGCGCGCCGAGTTGTCGACGTTATGCTCGTACAGCCACGCTCCGCTCACCATCACAGCCTCCCGTCTCTCACCGTAGACGCGCGTCGACGCTGCGCGATCGACCCCAACACCGCTAGTGTTATGTACGTCACATGCACTTTACTTTTACGGACAGGGAGGGACAGCAACATGGCCACGACGAACCCGCTGCAGCAGATCACCGACGTCGAGCTCGTCGGATACGACTACTTCGCCAAAGAGCTCGACGTCCAGCTGCGCACCATCTACGCCTACGCCAGCGAGACGAACGCGCAGCGCCTCGAGAACTTCCCGCGCCCCATCACACCCGCCGGCCACCGTCAGCCGCTGTTCACCAAGACTGCAGCCGACGAGTTCATCGAGAGCCGCCGGGCCGGCAGCACCACCGGCAAGGGCCGTGTGAAGGCCCGCCCGCTCACACAGGCCGAGGTCGACGCGCTCGAGGAAGCCGCGCGGATCCTCGGACGCGAAATTGACCTTCGCGATCGTCGTGCGCTGCGCGCAGCGATCTACGACCAGCTGGCCCTGCCGGTGCTCAACACGAGCGAGAAAGAGGGCCTGCCGGCCGTGGACACCGTCACGATCAAGAAACTGCACAAGCAGACCGGACACCCGTTCCTCTACCAGCTGCTCACCTTCCGCGGCCTCGACGTCGCACCCATCGACGCTCCCGCCGAGTAACCACACCCCTCAGCCACGATGACCGATCCCACGCCCCTCTGGCGCACCACCGAGCACGCGAACCTCGACGTGCTCGAACGGGCCTGGGGGGCGCATCGGCTGTCGCAGATCCTCGGCGCAGCGCTCGGCAGCTACAACCGCCGCGGGAACGTCGACGCACACACCGCCGGCGCCGTCCTCGGCGTCACAGAGGGCACCATCCGCCGCTGGGTGCGCAACGGCGTGCCCGCCGGCAAGATGCAGGCCGTCATCGACCTCGTGCGGCCGCCGCAGGGCGCCTTCGAGCTCGAACACTCCGATCTCCTCACCACCCGAGACAACCTCGCGATCGCCACGGCCGACCCCCACAAAGGCGCCGATCTCTGGGGGCACAAGGGCTGGCTCGATCGCCACGATCTCGCAATCGTCAAGATCGCCGGCGCCCCCGTGATGGTCGCCCGCATCGCGAAGCACGATCGCTCCGCCACCGCACAGCGGAACATGCTGCAGGGCGGCCTGAAAGACGAGCACGGCCACTACCTACCACCGGCCGAGATCCTCACCTTCTCGAACTACTTCGCCGCCGCTATCGCCCGCCTCGAGATCCTCGAAGACGTCTACCCCTTCCGCGTGCAGATGCCCGAAGGAAAGCTCAACCGCGGCGGGTCGAAGGCGTGGCTCGCCGAGGCACCCCGCAAGCCCCTGAGCTCCTACCGCCGCAACCCCCGCCGTCGCACCCGCAGCAAGGCCCAGGTCGGCATCCGCGCGATCGCAGAGTAGGTCACACCGGCGCGCAGCGCCGATCGCCGCGCATAGAGCCGGCATGACCATGTCCAAGAGATCCCACCGGTGCATCCGGCACGTCCGGCACATCTTCCACGAGTGGGCCAACCTCACCCGCGAGACCACACGCCTGCTGCTGTGGGGGAGCGCCGCAACCTACGGCCTGCAGACGGTGCTCGAGCTCATCGCCAACCTCGGCAGCTGACCCCCGCCCCCGGTCGACTCGGCTCGGCGCGCAGCGCCGAACCTTCACTGCCATGACCAACACCCCACGAAACCCCGTCCGGGTGCAGCGGCCGGCTTGCCGGGTGCCGTGGGATGGGCGCGCAGCGCTCAGCCTGCATCAAGTCTCTTATACACATCTCGCAGGGGATAGTCAGATGACGCTGCCGACGACAGTGGCACTGTGTAGATCTCGGTGGTCGCCGTATCATTAAAAAAATGTTTTTTTGTTGCAGGAGGGGGCG
>NZ_JBNCMA010000008.1:0-240149 GCF_049844955.1 Microbacterium sp. DT81.1 | reverse complement strand
GTCGAAGCACTCCGCTGCCTCAAGCGGCGTCTTGCCCGCATCGTCTTCAACGCCCTGACAGCGGACCAGCACCCCATCGAACACGCCGCGAATATCCCTCTCGCAGCCTGACACTTGACATAGGAGAAACCCATGAAGCACGACTCCGAAGACTTCGACCCGACGGCCGAGCCGATTCGGCCTCTTAGCCCCATCGAGGACTACGCGCTGATCGGAGACCTGCACACCGCCGCGCTCATCTCGCGCTCGGGGGCGATCGACTGGCTCTGCATGCCTCGATTCGATTCCCCAACGATGTTCGCCGCCCTGCTCGATTCGCCCGAGGCCGGTCACTGGACCCTGTCCCCCGCCAGCGATGTCATCCGCGTCGAGCGCGAATACCTGCCCGGCACATTTGTGCTGCGCACCGTTTGGCACACGAGCGACGGCGAGGCGGAGGTACTCGAATTCATGCCGCTGCACGACCGCCAGGCGAACCTCGTGCGCCGGGTGCGCGGCCTCCGGGGCCGGGTGCGCTTCGCCGAGGAGATCCGCATCCGCTTCGACTACGGAGCCGCGACGCCGTGGATGCGGCAAGTGCCGTATGGCGGCGGCAAGGCCCTGCTGGCCACCGCAGGTCCGGATGCCGTGCTGGTGCGCGGGCCCCGACGAAGCGCGAAAGACCTGCGACACGTGTCGGAGTTCGATGTCGCGGTTGGAGAGACGGTCGACCTCGCCATGACGTGGTATCCGTCCTACCGTCAACCTCCGGAGCCATTCGACGTCGACGATGCCCTCGAGCAGACCATCATGTGGTGGGAGGACTGGGCAGCACGGAGCAATCCGCCCTCGCCGTTCGACGAGCAGGTGCAGCGATCGCTGCTCGTGCTGCGCGCCCTGACTCACGAGGACACCGGCGGGATCGTGGCCGCCGCCACGACGAGTCTCCCCGAAGAGGAGGGCGGTGTCCGCAACTGGGACTACCGCTACGTGTGGCTTCGCGATGCCGCGCTCACCATCGAGGTTCTCATCACGCACGGCTACCGTGCCGAGGCGGAGGAGTGGCGGGGCTGGCTGCTCCGGGCGATCGCCGGCGATCCGGCGGACGTGCAGATCATGTACGGGATCGGAGGCGAGCGGCGCCTCCCAGAGTACGAGCTCCCCGAGCTGGCCGGCTACGGCGGCGCTTCGCCGGTCCGCATCGGCAACGCCGCCTACCTCCAGCGGCAGTGGGACATCTTCGGCGAGGTCATGGTCGCCCTGCACGGCGCCCGCACCGCCGGCCTCGAGGAGACGCGGGCTTCATGGCCGCTGCAGCGCGCGCTGCTGAGCTTCCTCGAGGAGAATTGGGAGGAGCCGGACTGCGGGATCTGGGAGATCCGCGGCGCGGAGCAGAAGTTCACCCACTCGCGCGCGATGGTGTGGGCCGCCTTCGACCGAGGTGTGCGCGGCATCGAGGAGTTCGACCTGCCGGGCGATCCGTCACGCTGGGCGGAACTGCGGGACCGGATCCGCGAGGAGATCCTTGCCCACGGCTACGACGAGAAGCGCAACACCTTCGTGCAGCACTACGGCGGGACGGCCGTGGATGCCTCGCTCCTCCAGCTCTCGCAGATCGGCTTCGTCGAAGCGGATGACCCGCGCATGCTGGGTACCGTCGCGGCGATCGAGGAAGATCTGATGCAGGACGGCCTCCTGCTGCGCTATCGCTCCGAGACGGGCGTCGACGGCCTCGCCGGCGGGGAGCATCCCTTCCTGGCGTGCTCCTTCTGGCTCGTCGAGCAGTACGCGGCCTCGGGCCTGATCGCCGAGGCGCGCGCGTTCATGGGCCGACTGGTCCGGCTCGTCAACGACGTGGGGCTGCTGAGCGAGGAGTACGACCCTGTTCGCAAGCGCCAGATGGGGAATGTCCCGCAGGCCTTGTCCCACCTCACCCTCGTCCGGGCGGCGGACGCTATCGCCGCGGCAGAGCGCGGCAGGGAAGACCGGCTGCCCTACGTGCGCGGAGAGTCCGAGGGCGAGCAGGCGGAGGTCACGGAGCAGCGGCCCGGCGGTGCGCCATCGTCGCCGCAGAAGCCTGACACGGGCGGAGACCGGGACCTCGGCGCCAAGCCCCGTCAGGCGAGGGCGGATGCCGAAGGCAGCACTCCGGCGGATGCCGAAGGCAGCACTCCGGCGGATGCCGCCGACAGCGATCCGCCGAGCGGTCAGGGCGGCTGAGCTACCAGCCCTCCGGTCCGGACGAGCCCGCCGGGTACTCCTCGAGCGGCACCTCGTCCTTCTTCCATGCCCGCAGCACCGGCCCCATGATCCGCCAGCACTCCTCAGCCATGTCCGCGCGCACCGAGAGCAGCGGGTCCCCATCCAGGATGCCGTGCAGCACCTGCCCGTACGGCAGCAGATCACCCGGCTCCTTCTTCGCCACGAGTGTGCTGCGCTCGAGGGTGAAGGGATCCCCGCTGCCGTTCATCGTCAGGTCGAGTTCGACCGCACCGGACTTCACGTCGAGCATGATCGAATCCGGCGCGGGGGCCCCGCCGAAGCCGGGAATCTCGGGCACCGGGCGCATGTGCACCCGCACCTGAGTCACCTTCTCGCCGAGCGCCTTGCCCGAGCGCAGCACGAACGGAACGCCGCGCCAGCGGGCGGTGTCGATCTCGACCGTCACCTGAGCCAGGGTCTCGGTCTTGAGCGCGGGGTCGACACCGGGTTCGTCGGCGTAGGAGGGCAGCGACCGGTCTCCGACCTTCCCCGCGGTGTAGCGTGCACGGCGGCTGTTCGCCACCGGGTCGTCGTCCCAGACGTGCGTCGCCCGAAGCACCTGTGCGGCGTTGGAGCGGAGCTCGACCTCGTTCAGCTTCGGCGGCTGCTCCATGGCGACGAGGGCCAGCACCTCGAGCAGGTGGCTCTGCAGCATGTCGATCAGAGCGCCGGCGTGGTCGTAGTAGCCGCCACGCCCCTCGAGGCCCAGGGTCTCGTCGTAGACGATCTCGACACGTTCGATGCGGCGACCGTTCCACACCGCCTCGAAGAGCTGGTTCGCGAACCGCAGTCCGAGGATGTTGAGCACCATCGACATGCCGAGGAAGTGATCGATGCGGAACACCTGCTCCTCCGGGACCAGCTGCGCGATCAGGCGGTTGAGTGCCCGCGCGGAGCGGAGGTCGGTGCCGAAGGGCTTCTCCAGCGCCAACCGGGTCCCCTCGGGCAGGTCCACCTGGCGCAGGGCGGCGCACACCGCGGCGGTGACCGCGGGCGGCAGGGCGAAGTAGATGATCGGCGTGTGGTCACAGGCAGCGATCAATACCTGCAGCCGCGCGACATCGGTCACGTCCGGCGTGACGATGTAGCGGGCGGACTCGAGGAAGCGGTCCGCATCCGCCGGGTCGGTGACCTGCCCGAAGCTGTCGCGGATGAGCTGCCGCCACTGTTCGTCGGTGCGCTCCTCCCTGGCCGCACCGAGAACCTGCACGTCGTAGTCGTGCACCGATAGCAGGCTCGCCAGACCGGGAAGCAGCAGGCGCTTGGTCAGGTCTCCGCCGGCGCCGAGGATCAGGATGCTCACGCTCTTGGTCACAGGACGAGCGTATGGTTCGCTTCCCCTCACCGCGGCCCCCTGGCGCGTGGCACCGCTCGGTGCTAAGCCCCCCGCACCCCACCGTGAGACGCTGCCTCCTCGAGGTCCTCGAGCTCTTTCTCCCACGCGTCGCGGGCGAGACGGTACCAGAGGTAGAAGGCGAAGCCGGCGAAGACCGCCCACTCCGCCGCGTAGAAGATGTTCAGCCAGTTGACGGGAGACGCCTCGGCGGGTGCCGGCGACGAGATGCTCTCCAGCCCGGCGAGCGGCTCGTCCGACGTGAGGTACGGCCGGTACACGTCGAGACCCTCGATGTCGTGCCAGCGCGCGAGCAGCGCCGCGGGTGACATCCGGGTCATCTCCTGCGGGTCGGCCCCGGGAGGCGGCAGCACCGGTCCCTCATCGGAGATCAGGCGCCCCGTCAGCTGGAGCGAGTCGCCGGATGCCGCGGCCTCGTCGAGCGCGGATGCCGCGGCATCCGCCTCTTCGCGAGTCGGCGTCCACCCGACCGCGACGGCGAGCGAGACGGGCTGTCCGGCGAGGCCGGTCGATTCCTCCGCCACCCTCAGCTGGCCCGTCACCCAGTACCCCTCTACGCCGTCGTTGAAGCGCGAGGAGACGACGGAGAAGTCACCCGGCACCCACGATCCCTGCACCTCGACCCGCTGGCCGACGCTCGGCTCCTCGAGATACGCCCCGGGTTGCACGACGTCGGCGATCGGGCGCACCTGCTCGGTTCTGCCCGCGGGCGGCGGGTCGGTGTCGATGGCGCGGGCCAGCTGCCACTGCCCCAGCCACGCGAAGACCCCCGCGACCACGAGGCAGAGCGCCAGCATGAGCAGCCACTGCCGCCGCAGCATGACCTCGCGCAGGGTCGGGGGGAAGACGGGGGACTCTGCTCGGCTCGCCGTCACGTCGGTGGTCACCGCGCGACGTACGGCGCCACCACGACGTCGACGCGCTGGAACTCCTTGAGGTCCGAGTACCCGGTGGTCGCCATCGACTTGCGAAGCGCGCCGACGAGGTTGGTGGTGCCATCCGCCACGGGGGCGGGTCCGTAGAGCACCTCTTCGAGGTTCGCGACCTGGTCGATCTTCACTCGACGACCGCGAGGCAGCTTCGGGTGGTGCGCCTCGGGTCCCCAGTGGTAGCCGCCGCCGGGAGCATCCGTCGCCCGGGCCAGTGCGACGCCGAGCATCACGGCATCCGCCCCCATCGCGAGCGCCTTCACCATGTCGCCGGACGTGCCGACTCCGCCGTCGGCGATGACGTGCACGTAGCGGCCGCCGGACTCGTCGAGGTAGTCGCGGCGCGCGCCGGCGACGTCGGCGACGGCGGTCGCCATCGGGGCATGGATGCCGAGGGTCGCGCGCGTCGTCGACGCCGCTCCCCCGCCGAAGCCGACGAGCACGCCGGCGGCACCGGTGCGCATGAGGTGCAGGGCGGCCGTGTACGTGGAGGCTCCGCCGACGATAACGGGCACGTCGAGGTCGTAGATGAACTTCTTGAGATTCAGCGGCGCGGCGACCGACGACACGTGCTCGGCCGACACCGTCGTCCCACGGATCACGAAGAGGTCGACACCGGCCTCGACGACGGTCTCATAGAGGTCCTGCGTGCGCTGCGGCGTGAGGGCGCCGGCGACGGTGACGCCCGCGGCACGGACCTCCGCGAGGCGCTGGGTCACGAGCTCGGGCTTGATCGGCTCGGCATAGAGCTGCTGCATCCGGCCCGTCGCCGCGCCATCGGGCAGCGACGCGATCTCGGCGAGCAGCGGCTCAGGGTCCTCGTAGCGGGTCCAGAGACCCTCGAGATCGAGCACGCCCAGGCCGCCGAGCTTGCCCAGCATGATCGCGGTCCGGGGGCTCACTACGGAGTCCATCGGGGCGCTCAGGATCGGGATGTCGAAGCCGAAGGCGTCGATGGACCAGGCGGTCGACACGTCCTCCGGGTTGCGGGTGCGCCGGGAGGGCACGACCGCGATGTCGTCGAATGTGTAGGCCCGGCGCGCGCGCTTTCCGCGCCCGAGCTCGATCTCCATGGTCACCCGTTCAGCCTACCCGTTGGGGCGGAGCCGCCCGGGAGCCGCGGGTCTCACCACGGTTCGTCGATACGCGGCGCCGCGTCGAGCACCATCTGGACGCTGATCGGGAAGCACTCGTTGAAGAGCTCCGTCATGCCGGCGTCCGAGCCGTACTCCTCGGTGAGTCTCAGCCCGATCATCGTGTTGATGAGCATGCCGGTCGCGAGGAACTTCTGCGCTTCCTCCGGCTCGAATCCGGCCTCGCGGAGGTAGTGCCACACCGAGGCGAAGCCCTCGCGGGCCGCCGGCCCGATCACCGGGTGCGCGCCGAGGAGGAACGCCTGGGAGAGCAGCTGGTGGAGCCCGCGAACCTCGAGCAGCCGGAGGTACGCCTGGCCCATCGTCTCCTTGCGCTCCTGCAGGTCGGCGGTCGCCTGGACGGCGCGGAAGGCGTCCATCAGGCGATCGATGCAGTATTCCAGCGCGGCGAGGAAGAGCTTCTCCTTCGTGCCGAACAGGCGCACGACGTAGGGCTGGCTGATGGATGCCGCACGCGCGACCTCGTCGGTGGTGCTTCCCACGTAGCCCCGGGCGCCGAAGACGGCGATGGCCGCCTCGATGATCTGGGTCCGTCGCTCCTCGGAGCTCATCCGGCGCGCGGGATCCGCTGTGACGACTTCTTCGGCGATGCTCTTGGTACTCACGCTTGACATGTTATCAGTCGATTACTACAGTCATCTTGATCTTAGTAATCATCCGATTACAAACGGCCCGGAAGGCTCCCCGTGACCCTCGACACCCTCGCGCCTGCGCGGCACCGACCCTTCGGGCTCGTCGTCGCCGCGGCCTCCCTGCCCATGTTCATGGCGACACTCGACAATCTCGTGATGACGAACGCCCTCCCCGTGCTGCACACGGAACTGGGAGCGGAGGTGGAGGAGCTGCAGTGGTTCATGAACGCGTACACGCTCGCGTTCGCGGGCGCCATCCTCATCGCCTCGGCGCTCGGCGACCGCTTCGGGCGCCGGACGGTCTTCCTGATCGGCATAGCGATCTTCGGGGTCGGCTCCGTCTTCGCAGCCCTGAGCACGGACCCCGCTCAGCTCATCGCGGCGCGGGCGCTGCAGGGCTTCGGCGCGGCGGGTGTGCTGCCGCTCTCCCTCGCCCTCATCTCCGGTGGGGTCGCTCCTGAGCGCCGGCCGCTCGCGATCGGCATCTGGGGAGGGGTGTCCGGTCTCGGGGTCGCGGTCGGCCCGCTCGTCGGCGGCGCCATCATGGAGGGCTGGAACTGGCAGGCGATCTTCTGGCTGAATGTCCCCGTTGCCATCATCGCCATCCCCCTGGCTCTCTTCGCGCTGAACAACGACTTCGGGGCGCGGGTGCGCATCGATGTGGTCGGCGGTCTGCTCGCGGGGCTCGGTGTGCTGGCGCTCGTGCACGGCATCGTGCGCGGCAACGACGACGGCTGGGGATCGCCGGATGTCGTGGGGGAACTCGCGCTCGGAGCGGCCCTCATTGCCGCCTTCCTCGTGTGGCAGGCTCGCGTCGGCGCGCCGCTGGTGCCGCTCCGGCTCTTCCGCGACCGGTCGTTCTCGGTCACGAACATGGTGGGGTTCGCCTTCAGCTTCGGGACGTTCGGCTCGATCTTCATCCTGATCCAGTTCCTGCAGGTGGTGCAGGGCGCGTCGCCGTTCGAGGCGGCCGTGCAGACCATGCCGTGGACCCTCGCACCCATGGTGGTGGCGCCGCTCGCCGGCATCTTCGGACCGCGGATCGGCACCAGGGCGCTCATGGTGACCGGGCTGTTCCTGCAGGGCGCCGCGCTGTTCTGGCTCGGCGTCACGATGTCGGCCGACATCCCGTACGCGCAGCTCGTGGCGCCGTTCATCCTCGCGGGCGTCGGCATGGGGCTCGTGTTCGCACCGTCCGCGACCGCATTGCTGGCGACCCTCGGGCTCCTCGATCACGCCAAGGCGTCGGGCGTCAACTCAACGGTGCGAGAGATCGGCATCGCTCTCGGCACCGCGGTCATGACGGCGATCTTCGTCGGTGCCGGCGGTGAGCTGCGCCCCGACCTCTACGTGGAAGCGGCGCAGCCGGCCATCCTCACCGGCGCGGCCGTGCTGTTCGCCGCGATGGTCATCGCGCTCCGGCTTCCGGCCGGCCGCTCATCGACGGTCGCTCCTGCCGAAGAGGAGCGCGAGCT
This sequence comes from Microbacterium sp. DT81.1, assembly GCF_049844955.1. Lineage (NCBI taxonomy): Bacteria > Bacillati > Actinomycetota > Actinomycetes > Micrococcales > Microbacteriaceae > Microbacterium > Microbacterium sp. DT81.1. The sequence goes on along the minus strand of NZ_JBNCMA010000008.1, from coordinate 232,364 downwards.
TCTCGCCGTCTGACCCCCGCGCCCTTGCCGGCGACTCCTCCCGTCCCTTCGCCGGCGCCCCTTCGCCGGCGAGGGGACGCAATGTGACCGCATCCCGGGCATGTTCGCGCATATTGCGTCCCTTCCGCAGCTCCCGGGAAGTGAGGGCGCCCCTGGCTCCGGGCCAAGGCTGGGAAGATCGGGGGATGAGCGAACGCGTCCCCTTCGTGGTCGTCGGCGGAGGAGTGATGGGGCTGGCGACAGCCTGGGCGCTGACGCGGCGCGGTGAGCGACCGCTGGTCCTCGAGCAGTTCGCGCGCGGCCACACCCACGGCGCGTCGCACGGCGCGACACGCAACTTCAACAACGCGTACGCCGATGAGCACTACCTCGATCTCCTCGCGCTCGCCCGGGACGGATGGGACGCGCTCGGCGCACCCGGCGGTGAGCCCGTGCTGCGACTGCACGGGCTCGTCTCGCACGGCGACGGCGCCGCACTCGGAGGTACAGGCGCCGGGCTGATCGAGATCCACGACCAGCTGCGGCACCGTGGCATCCCCGCCGAGCTGCTCGACGGCGCCGAGCCGTCGCGCCGCTGGCCGGGCATGAGGTTCGAGGACACCGCCCTCTTCTCCGCGGATGCCGGTGTGGCCCGCGCATCCGCCGCTCTGCAGCAGATGGAGCGGCGCATCGTCGAGGGCGACGGCGAGGTCCGCTGGCAGACTCCGGTACTGCGCTTCGAACAGCATGCCGACGGTGTCATCGTTCACACCCCCGCGGGCACGGTCCTCGCCGACATCGTGATCGTCACGGTCGGAGCCTGGACGAGTTCGGTGCTGGACGGCATTCCCCTCCCGCGGCTGCGGGTGACGGAGGAGAGCCCGGCCCACTTCACGCCGCGCGATCCGGCGCACGCCTGGCCGTCGTTCAACCACTTCGTCGCGCCGGGCTCATGGCCGGCCAACGTCTATGGCATGCCGACGCCCGGCGAAGGCGTCAAGGTCGGCTTCCACTCCGTCGGCGACGTCGTCGATCCGGATGCGCGGCCGTTCCGGATGGACAAGCATGCGGAGGCTCTTGCCCGGTACGTGCGCGAATGGATGCCCGGGCTCGATGCGGACACCGCCTCTCCTATCAGCTGCACCTACACATCGACGCCGGACGAGGCGTTCGTGCTCGATCGCGTGGGCCGGATCGTGGTCGGCGCCGGATTCTCTGGTCAGGGCTTCAAGTTCGCACCGGGTGTCGGCACGGTGCTGGCCGGGCTCGCCCTCGATCCCGATGCGCGCGCAGCGCAAGCGTTCCGGCTGCGCTGACGGGTGCCATGGCAGCCCGGGACGCCCCGTGGGACAATCGGGGCGGGAGGCATCCATGTCACTCAGGGGGTTGTTCCGTCGCGCCGGCGCCCGGATGGGGGTGTGGTCCTATCGCCGCACGAAGGGGCGCGCGATGACCAGCCGCTCGGCGCCGAGGGTCCTCCTCCTCACTACTCCCGGGCGCCGCTCGGGCGAGCCGCGCTCGACATGCGTCGCGTTCCTGGAGAGCGATGGGGGCTACATCGTGTGGGGAACCGCCTCGGGCGCGCGGCGAGATCCGCACTGGTTCCGCAACCTTCGCGCGGCCGGCCGGACCGAGGTGCAGGTACTGGGGCGGACCTTCCCCGCAACGGTGCACGAGTACGTCGGCGCGCAGCGCGATGCGGTCTGGAACGACCTCATAACGGCGCGCGTGCCGTCCGTTCGTCGCTATGCCAGGAAGGCGGCACGCACGATCCCCGTCGCGATCCTGCGACCGGTCCCCGATTCGAACGATCAGTCCGGCACGTGACACGACGTCCCTCAGTCCGCGAAGGGACCCGATCTGCGGGCATCCAGAGCCGGATCGCGCAGATTGCGTCCCTTCGGCAACTTGGTGGTCGGGGGCTCGCAGCCGGGATCAACGGATGCGCGCGACGCGCTTCTCGTCCCACACCGGTTCGTTCGACTCGTACACGCCCCCGTCCGCGCCGAAGACGAGGAACCGGTCGAACGAGCGGGCGAACCAGCGGTCGTGGGTGACGGCGAGCACCGTGCCCTCGAACCGGCCGAGGGCATCCTCGAGCGCCTCGGCCGAGGCCAGGTCGAGGTTGTCGGTGGGCTCGTCGAGCAGGAGCAGGGTCGTGCCGGACAGCTCGAGCAGCAGGATCTGGAACCGCGCCTGCTGCCCGCCCGACAACGTCTCGAACGTCTGCAGCGCCTGCGCCACCAGCCCGTATCGATCCAGCGCGGAGCTCGCGGCCTCACGCGGCATGCCCGGCCGATTGTCGTCGCCGCGGTGCAGCAGTTCGAGAAGCGTGCGGCCGACGAACTCCGGATGCCGGTGCGTCTGCGCGAACCACCCGGGAACGACGCGGGCGCCGAGGATGGCGCGGCCGGTGTGCGCCACCGGCTCGAGATCGGCGCCGGTCGAGGTGAGATGACCGAGGCGTCCGTCCGGATCTGTGCCGCCTCGGGCGAGCAGCCGCAGGAAGTGCGACTTGCCGGACCCGTTCGACCCGAGCACCGCGATGCGATCGCCGAACCAGACCTCGAGGTCGAACGGCCGCATCAGCCCGGTCAGCTCGAGCGCCTCGGCGACGACCGCCCGCTTCCCCGTGCGCGCGCCGCGCAGCCGCAGCTGAAGGTCCTGAACCTGCGGCCTCTCCTCGGGCGGCCCGGCGGCCTCGAACCGCGCGAGCCGGGTCTGCGCGGCGCGGTAGCGGGACGCGAACTCGTCGCTCGCCGTGGCCTTGACCTTCATCGCGGCGACGAGCGCCTTGATCTTGGCGTGCTCCTCGTCCCACCGGCGGCGAAGCTCGTCGAGGCGGTCCATCCGCGCCTCACGGGCCGCGTGATAGGTGGCGAAGCCTCCCCCGTGCACCCAGGCGGTGCTGCCGGCGGCGCCCGTCTCGAGGGTCACGATGCGGTCGGCGCCACGAGCCAGCAGCTCCCGATCGTGGGAGACGAGCAGCACGGTCTTCTGCGTCGCTTTCAGCTGCTGCTCCAGCCATCGTTTGCCCGGCACGTCGAGGTAGTTGTCCGGTTCGTCCAGCAGCAGCACCTCGTCGGGCCCCCGCAGCAGCGCCTCGAGCACGAGCCGCTTCTGCTCGCCCCCGGACAGAGTCGTCAGCTCGCGGAACCGCGCCCGCTCGAAGGGCACGCCGAGGGCGGCGACCGTGCACTGATCCCAGACCGTCTCGTGCTCGTAGCCGCCGGCATCCGCGTAATCGGCGAGGGCGCTCGCGTATCGCAGCTGTGCCTCGAGGTCATCGCGCTCGATGATCCCCTCCTCCGCCGCCTCGAGCTCGCGTGCCGCGTCGCGGATCCGTCGTGGCGCCACGTCGATGAGGAGTTCGTGCACGGTGGCGCCGGCGGACCAGTGGCCGACGAACTGGTCCATCACGCCGAGCCCGCCGCCGATGGCGACCGTGCCGGCGTGTGGAGACTCATCGCCGCGGATGATGCGCAGCAGCGTCGTCTTGCCCGCGCCGTTGGCGCCGATCAGGGCCGTCGTCGATCCTTCGCCCACGCGGAAGGACACCTCGTCGAGCAGCGGCCGGCCGTCGGGCAGACCGAACGATACGCCGGTGATGTCGATGTAGGGCATGCCGATCCTGACCGCGGCCGCGTCGCCGCAGCATCCGTCGACGGGAACCGTCGGCCCGCCGACGGCGAGCCGATCAGCCTATCCCAGGCGGCGTGGTCGTGCCCGGGCTCAGGCCGCGGAGTACCGGCCGGATGCGATCGCCCGAGCCCGCGCCTTGGCGGCCTCTTCCTCCCGGTTCTTCGGCGGCGCCACCGCGACGAGGTCATCGAGCAGGTGCTGGGTGATGTGCGCGATCTCGTGCACTGCCCGGTCGAACGCCTCCTGGTTGGCCTTCGACGGCTTGGTCGTGCCCGCGATCTTGCGGACGTACTGCAGAGCGGCCGCATGCACCTCGTCGGAGCTCGCGGCCGGCTCGAAGTTGTGGAGTGTATGGATGTTCCGGCACATGCCCTCCACGGTACGCCGCCCCTCCCGCACGAGGGAAGGAAGCGATCACGAGCCCTTGCCCCGCAGAGCCCGGGTCAGGACGCCGTCGAACAGGAACACGGTGAAGGCGATGGAACCGATCCAGGGAGCGAGCACGAGCACGACGACCGCGAGCAGAAGCGCGCTGAGCGCGCCGCGGCCGTAACCCACGGCATCCGCCTCGGAGAGGTCGGGCATCATCTGCTCGCGGTGCCGAACGGCCCACCACCATTGCAGCCAGCTGAACAGGATCGCGAAGAAGAAGTTCAGCGGCAGCAGAAGACGACCCGCCAGGAAGTCGGAGTACTCCGTCACCATCCCCGTGCTGAACGGCACGAGCACGATGAACAGCAGCCGGGCGTTGTTGAGCCAGATCATCGTGCTGTCCACCCGCACGATGTGCTCGAACTGCCGCACGTGCGTCAGCCAGAGCAGGCACAGCAGTGCGAAGCTCAGCGCGAAATTGAGGAACAGCATCCACTCGTCGGCGAGGCCCGACCAGAGCTCGGCGTCCGAGGACACCTTCCCCATCCCGTGCGTCGTGAGATCGAGCACCAGCAGCGTCGACGCGATCGCGAAGACGCCGTCGGTGAACGCCTCCGTGCGCGTCGTCGAGAGCGATGCCGATGGATGCCGCGGACGGATCATGCGGCCAGGCTAACGGGCGCCGGTCGGATGCCGCGTCAGCGCTTGTAGTTGGGCGCTTCCACGACGATCTGCACGTCGTGGGGGTGCGATTCCTTGAGCCCGGCCGCGGTGATCCGCACGAAACGGCCCTTGGCCTTCAGCTCGTCGATCGTGCGTGCTCCGACGTAGAACATCGACTGCCGCAGGCCGCCGACGAGCTGGTACGCCACCGCGGACACCGGACCGCGGTATGCGACCTGACCCTCGATGCCCTCCGGGATGAGCTTGTCGTCGGAGGGTACGTCGGACTGGAAGTAGCGGTCCTTCGAATACGAGGTCTTCTTGCCGCGCGTCTGCAGTGCGCCGAGCGATCCCATGCCCCGGTACTGCTTGAACTGCTTGCCGCCCTGGAAGACGATCTCACCGGGCGACTCGTCGGTGCCGGCGAGCAGCGATCCGAGCATCACGGAGTCGGCTCCGGCGACGAGCGCCTTGGCGATGTCGCCGGAGTACTGCAGCCCGCCGTCCGCGATCACCGGGATGCCGGCGGCACGCGCGGCGATGGATGCCTCGTACACCGCCGTGACCTGCGGCACACCGACGCCCGCGACCACGCGGGTCGTGCAGATGGAACCGGGTCCGACGCCCACCTTGACGGCATCCACCCCCGCGTCGATCAGCGCCTGCGCGCCCTCGCGGGTCGCGACGTTGCCGCCGACGATGTCGATGTGCTCGAAGGAGGGGTCTGCCTTGAGTCGGCGGACGATGTCGATGACGCCCGCGGACTGGCCGTTCGCGGTGTCGACCACGAGCACGTCGACGCCCGCGTCGCGCAGAGCCTCGGCCCGCTCCCATGCGTCGCCGAAGAAGCCGATCGCCGCGCCGACGCGCAGCCGGCCCTGATCGTCCTTGGTGGCGAGGGGGTACTTCTCGCTCTTGTCGAAGTCCTTGACCGTGATCAGGCCGGCGAGCCTGCCGTCCTCGTCGATGAGGGGCAGCTTCTCGACGCGGTGCTTCGCGAAGATCGCGATGACGTCGTTGGCGCCGATGCCGACGGGCGCGGTGACGAGGCCCTCGCTCGTCATGACGTCCTTGACCAGGGTGGTGGAGCGCTCGAAGCCGGAGACGAAGCGCATGTCGCGGTTGGTGACGATGCCGACCAGACGTCCATCCTCGTCGACGACGGGCAGTCCGGAGATGCGGAACTGAGCGCACAGCGCCTCGACCTCGTCGATGGAAGCATCCGGAGTGGTCGTGATGGGGTTCGAGATCATGCCCGACTCGCTGCGCTTCACCCGGTCGACCTGCGACGCCTGCTCCTGGATCGACAGATTGCGATGCAGGATGCCGAGGCCGCCCTCGCGCGCGATGGCGATGGCCATCCGCGCCTCGGTGACGGTGTCCATGGCGCTCGAGAGGAGCGGCGTCGCGACGGTGATGCGGCGCGTCACGCGCGAGGAGGTGTCGGCCTCGCTCGGGATGACATCGGTGTGCCCCGGGAGCAGGAGGACGTCGTCGTAGGTGAGTCCGACGAAGCCGAACGGATCGGGTTGCTCCATGCTGATTCCTTCTCGCGGGTCGCGCGCGTCAGGGTAAGGGCTTCAGCGGAGCCGCGGGGCGAGTCCGCTGTATAGAAGTCTAAGCGCGGGTGCCCCTCGCTCATTCCCGGGAGCCGGGACACACGGCTTTCTCACGTTTGCGCACCGGTTGGCGGACGGCATGCGCTCGAAACGCGGCCGACACACTACGCTCATAAAGTCTCCCTCACGGCCGATGCGAGACCCGCGCTCGGTCGTGGCATCTCAACTGGAGGTTTCGTGGGATCCCATACCCCTCTCGCCGCATCATCGCCGGGGCGACTCTCCCGGCTGATCGCTGCGTTCCTACTCGTACTCGCCGCACTGATGGGCGTCGGCGTGCTGACAGCCGCGCCCGCAAGCGCGGCCGAAGACGATCCCTACCGCATCAGCGGCAACGTCCAGCTGGATGGGGAGCCCCTGCAAGGAGTCATCCTCGTGATCGACGGCCCCGGCGGTGAGCAGGAGGTCGAGACCGACGAGAACGGCCAGTGGCGCGTCGGCGTTCCCGAGCGCAACGAGGACTACACCGTCACGCTCGACGAGGAGTCGCTCCCGGAGGGCATCGCCGTCGTCGAAGAGGGGGATGACACCCCGAACGTGAAGGAAGTCACGGTGGGAGCCGGTGGCCGGGTGACGGTGAACTTCTTCATCGGCGAGGGCGTGCGCAACGTCACCAGCTTCTTCGACCAGTTCGTACAGCGAATCGTGACAGGAGTGAGCTTCGGCCTCATGCTCGCGCTCGCGGCCGTCGGGCTCTCGCTGGTGTTCGGCACGACGGGGATCTCGAACTTCGCTCACGGCGAGATGGTGACCTTCGGCGCGATAGCGGCCCTGCTGCTGGTGGGCCCGGCATCGCTCGCCCTTCCCCTCTGGATCGGCTTTCCGGTGGCGGTGATCCTGAGCGCGCTCCTAGGCCTCGTGCTCGACGTGATCCTGTGGCGACCGCTCAGGCGAAAAGGCGTCGGGGCCGTGCAGCTCATGATCGTGAGCATCGGCCTCTCGCTCGCTCTGCGCTACACGTTCCAGTTCTTCATCGGCGGCGGCACGAGCCAGTTGCCGTTCGCCTCGGCCGCCAAGATCCCCCTGTTCGGTGTCGTGCAGCTCAGTGTCATCGACATGGTCTCGCTCGCGATCTCGATCATCGTCATCGTCGCGTTCGCGCTCTGGCTGCTCTACTCGCGCATCGGAAAGGCGACACGTGCCATTTCCGACAATTCGTCGCTCGCCGCCGCGTCGGGCATCGACGTGGACTTCGTCGTTCGCGTCGTATGGGTGCTCGCCGGCGCGATGGCCGGCCTCTCCGGCATCCTCTACGCGTACTTCCGGCCCGGGATCAAGTGGGATATGGGCGCTGAGGTTCTGCTGCTCATGTTCGCCGCCGTGACCCTCGGCGGCCTCGGAACGGCGTTCGGCGCTCTGATCGGGTCCCTCATCGTCGGGGTCCTCGTCGAGGTCTCCAGCCTCTGGATCCCCGCGGATCTGCGGTATGCGAGCGCCTTGTTCATTCTGATCGTCATCCTGTTGTTCCGGCCACAGGGCATCCTCGGTCGCCGCGAGAGAATAGGTTAGGCGCAACATGGACTGGCTTCAGATCCTCTCCAACACCGCATCGTCGATCATCAGCCCGGCGACGATCGGGTTCGCACTCGCCGCTCTCGGTCTCGCTGTGCACTTCGGCTACACCGGCCTGATCAACATGGGCATCGCGGGCTTCATGGCCATCGGCGCCTACGGCTACGCCATCTCTGTGCTGTCGTTCGGCCTGGAATGGTGGCTCGCCGCCCTCATCGGTCTCGTGGCATCGGCCGTGTTCGCGTTGATCCTCGGCATTCCGACACTGCGCCTTCGCGGCGATTACCTGGCCATCGTCACGATCGCCGCCGCCGAAGTCGTGCGCCTGCTGTTCCTCACCAGTGCCTTCGACGAGGTCACCGGGTCCGCCGACGGCCTCAGCGGGTATCACCAGAGCTTCCGGGCCTCGAACCCGATTCCCGACGGCACCTACGGATTCGGCCCGTGGACGTACAACGAGACGGGCTGGTGGGTGCGGATCACCGGTCTGATCACCCTCGCCTTCGCGGCGCTCGTCGTCTGGATGCTGATGCGCAGCCCCTGGGGCCGCTCTCTGAAGGGCATCCGCGAGGACGAGGACGCGGTGCGGGCCCTCGGCAAGAACGTCTACGCCTACAAGATGCAGTCGCTCGTGCTCGGCGGCGTGCTCGCCGGCGCCGGAGGTATCGTCTACGCGCTCCCCTCCGCCGTCAGCCCGGGCATCTACGTGACGTCCCTGACATTCTTCGTGTGGACGGCTCTGCTGCTGGGCGGTGCCGCGACGGTCTTCGGACCGCTCCTCGGATCGCTCATCTTCTGGGCGCTGCAGACGTTCCTGAGCAACTTCCTGCCGGCGCTCGTGCAGGCGGGGTTCCTGCCGTTCATGACCGCCATCCAGGCAGGCACACTGCGCTTCATCCTCGTGGGTGTCGCCCTCATGCTGCTCGTCATCTTCATGCCTCAGGGCCTGCTCGGAAACAGGAAGGAGCTGACCTTTGTCAAGTGACGGCTCACCCCAGGAGGGCGCTCCGGTGGAGCGTCGCATGACGGCGCCGGTCGAGCGCCCCAAGGCCACCGGCCTGCACGTCGGCGACGCGGTTCCCGGAGTCGCCAAGGTCGACCCGATCATCATCGCCGACAACGTCAGCCGCTCGTTCGGCGGCGTCAACGCGGTCGACGTGGAGCACCTCGAGATCCCGCGCGGGGTCATCACGGCGCTCATCGGACCGAACGGCGCCGGGAAGACCACACTCTTCAATCTGCTCACCGGCTTCGACAAGCCCAACACGGGCACGTGGACGTTCGACGGCAAGTCCCTCTCGGGCGTCCCTGCATACAGGGTCGCCCGCCTCGGGCAGGTGCGCACATTCCAGCTCACGAAGGCCCTCGGCCTGCTCACGGTGCTCGAGAACATGAAGCTCGGGGCCACCGGTCAGCGGGGTGAGAACTTCTTCGTGAGCATGATCCCGGCGCTCTGGCGCAAGCAGGATAAGGAGATCGAGGAGCGGGCGATGGGCCTGCTCGCGAAGTTCAAGCTGGACACCAAGGCGAACGACTTCGCGGCGAGCCTCTCCGGGGGCCAGCGCAAGCTGCTCGAGATGGCCCGCGCGCTCATGACGCAGCCCAAGCTCGTCATGCTCGATGAGCCCATGGCCGGCGTCAATCCGGCCCTGACGCAGTCGCTGCTCGACCACATCCTCGACCTCAAGGAAGAGGGGATGACGGTGCTCTTCGTCGAGCACGACATGCACATGGTGCGCCACATCGCCGACTGGGTGGTCGTCATGGCGGAGGGCCGCGTGGTCGCCGAGGGCGATCCGTACACCGTCATGCGCAACCCCGCAGTCATCGACGCCTACCTCGGTGCCCACCAGGAGCTCGACCTCGGAGTGGTCACCGGACGCATCTCCGTCGTCGATGCCGATCCGACGACGGATGCCGCGGCTTCGCAGGCGGTCAGCGCCGAAGACATCGAGGCCGCCGGCCTCGCAGAACTCGACCAAGGGGAACAGAAGTGAGCACCGACGTCACGACCGCCACCCCCGTCGTCTTCATCGACGACGTGCATGCGGGCTACCTGCCGGGAGTGAACATCCTGAACGGCTGCTCGCTCGTCGCTCATCAGGGCGAGCTCATCGGCATCATCGGCCCCAACGGCGCCGGCAAGTCGACACTGCTGAAGGCGATCTTCGGGCAGGTGAACGTCCGCAGCGGCACGATCAGCCTCCAGGGCGAAGACATCACCGGCCTGAAGGCGAACAAGCTGGTCGGCCGTGGGGTCGGGTTCATACCTCAGACGAACAACGTGTTCCCCAGCCTGACGATCGAAGAGAACCTGCAGATGGGCCTCTACCAGAACCCGTCGGCCTACAAGGAACGCCTGGAGTTCGTCACCGGAATCTTCTCCGAACTCGGCAAGAGGCTCAAGCAGCGCGCCGGCTCCCTTTCCGGCGGTGAGCGCCAGATGGTGGCGATGAGCAGGGCCCTGATGATGGACCCCAAGGTGCTGCTGCTGGATGAGCCGTCGGCGGGACTCTCACCGGTCCGTCAAGACGAAGCCTTCATCCGCGTCTCCGAGATCAACAAGGCCGGAGTGACCTGCATCATGGTGGAGCAGAACGCCCGCCGCTGCCTGCAGATCTGCGACCGCGGCTATGTGCTCGATCAGGGCCGGGACGCCTACACCGGAACGGGCCGCGAGCTGCTGCACGACCCGAAGGTGACCGAGCTGTACCTCGGAACACTCGGCACCTAGGCGCAGGCCCGCAGTTCTGGAAGAGGAGGGGTGGATGCCGCGGCATCCACCCCTCGTCGTGCCCCGTGCCGTCCGACCAGAGGTGCATCCGTCTTCGTGATCTCCCGGGGTCCCTCGATGCCGGCCGCACGAAGAAGCGGCCCCGATCCAGAGGATCGGGGCCGCTTCCCTGGGAGTGCTGCTCAGCCCTCGTAGGCGACGTAGGTGTTGTCGTCCTGGTACTCGTAGATGCCGATCGACGCCTCGGTCGGGTCGCCGACCTCGTCGAAGGTGATCGGACCGGAGATACCGTCGTAGTCGGCCGTGCCGCCTCCCACGATGATCGCTGCGCAGTCGGCGTACGTCTCGCACTTCTCGCCGTCGCCGGATCCGCCGGAGACTTCCTGCAGCTTTCCGGCGATCGCCTCGCCCTCGGTGGAGCCGGCCGCAAGTGCGCCCAGCGCGAGGAGGATGGTGGCGTCGTAGGATTCAGCCGCGTAGCTGTAGTCCGTGAGCGCCGGGGTGCCCTCCTCCTCAAGGAAGGCGTCGAGCTCATCGGTGAACTCACCGAGGGTGTCGATCGTCAGGCCCGGAAGGGTGCCCTTGGAACCCGTGAGGGAGCCCTCGGGGAACTGTCCCGGTTCGAAGTTCTTCAGGTTTCCGTCGACGAAGTAGAACTTGTCGGCGGGGAACTGACCGATGAGGCTCGGCAGGATGGTCACGACCTCGTCGAACGTGATCAGCGCGATCGCATCCGGAGCGGCGGCGAGCACCTCGCTGATCTGCGCGTCGAAGCTCGTGTCACCCGTGTTGTACGTCGGGGCCGCGACGACCTCGCCGCCGGCGGCCTCGAAGGCCTCGGTGACGTACTTCGCGAGTCCGGTTCCGTACGAGTCGTTCAGCACGATCATGCCGAGCGTCTGGTTGCCGTCCTCGGCGATCAGGTTGCCGAGCACCTCGCCCTGAAGCACGTCGGACGGCGCGGTGCGGAAGTACAGCCCGTTGTCGTCATAGGTGGTGAACGCGTCAGAGGTGTTGGCCGGCGAGAACTGGATGACGCCCGCACCGACGACCTGGTCGATGAACTGCAACGACGTGCTCGAGGATGCCGCACCGATGATGGCCGACACACCCTCACCCAGCAGACGCGGGATCTCGGTCTCGTAGGCCTTGTTGTCGGTGTTGCCCGAGTCGCCGAAGACGACCTCGAGCTCGAGCCCGGTGTCGGCCGTCGCCGCGTTGATCTGCGACTGCGCGTAGGCGACGCCCGCTTCCTCCGGCGGGCCGAGGAAGGCCAGGTTGCCGGTCTGGGGCAGTGCCGTTCCGATGGTCAGGGCGAGATCCTCGACGGGACCTGCCGATTCGGTCGGCTCGCTTGCCTCGCCGCCGCCGCCGCTCGTGCAGCCGGCGAGGACCAGTACGCTGACGCCGGCGATCGCAATGCCGCCGAGTGCCGCGCGTACGCGCGAGCGTGAGGCAGTGCCTCGGGAAAAGACGCTCATAGTGCTCCTTGCTGTGAATGAACGCGGGCGCGGCTCGGGCGCCGACCCAATGAGGTTTACCCTAACCTCGCGCCGGGCTCCCGAGTGTTGCGTCTCGTTAACGATGTGTAACGCGACTGAATCGTTACTTTTCCGCAACGCACCGGCGCATCTCAAGTGATCGCGGCCACATCCGAGACGCCCCGCGCCCGGCGTGCGAACACGACCGAATCCACGGTCAGCACGGTGAGCGCGAGCCACACCAGCCCGAAGCCGACCCACCGCTCGGGCGGCATCGGCTCACCCAGCAGCCACACGCCGATCACGAACTGCAGGATGGGCGCCACGAACTGCAGCAGGCCGATCAGCACGAGGGGCGCGCGGCGGGCACCCGCGGCGAAGAAGAGCAGCGGCGTGGCCGTGAACACTCCGGCGAGCGAGAGCAGCACCGCGTGCCATGGGCCGGCCGCGCCGAGCGTGATCCCTGTCGTGGCGCCGACCACGATCAGCTGGACGATCGCGATCGGCAGGAGCCAGAACGATTCCAGGGTGAGGCCGCTCACCGCGTCGACGGCGGGTCCGATCTGCTTCTTGACGAGCCCGTAGAGCCCGAACGACACCGCCAGGCTGAGGGAGATCCAGGGGAAGGTGCCGTATCCCAGCACGATGACGAGAACGGCGAGCGCCGCGACGCCGATCGCGATCCACTGCGTGAGCCGCAGGCGCTCTCGAAGCACGAGCACGCCGAGCAGCACCGTCACGATGGGATTGATGAAGTAGCCGAGGCTCGTCTCGAGCACATGGCCGGTGAGCGTGCCGATCAGGAAGACCTGCCAGTTGACGTAGATCAGCATGCCCGCGACAGCGGTCCAGAACAGCAGGCGGCGCTGCCGGACGATGTCGCGGAATCGCCGCCACGATCGCAGCACCGCGATCAGCACGATGCAGAACAGCAGGGAGAAGACGATGCGCCATGCAACGATCTCCCACGGGCCCGTGGGGCTGAGCGTCAGGAAGTACAGGGGCAGGAAGCCCCAGAGGAAATACGCGCAGAAGGCGTATACGCCGCCGAGGATGCGCTCCCGGGCGGGGTCGGGACGGGCGGCTGACACTCGTCCAGCCTATGCCGCGCGCCGACGCGGGCGACGCGAACCGCATGCCGGCCGGCATCCGTTCTCTGCCATTCGGCCCCGCGTTCTGTCCGATGCGCCCGCGCGTTGGCCGCCCGGCCGGGACACGCAGAAGGGCCCAGATGCCGAAGCATCCGGGCCCTTCATCGCTCTGGGCGTGATCAGCGGACGACGACCGCCAGCACGTCACGGGCCGAGAGCACGAGGAACTCATCGGCGCCGAACTTGACCTCGGTGCCCCCGTACTTGCTGTAGATCACGCGGTCGCCGACGGCGACGTCCAGCGGAACTCGGTTGCCGTTGTCATCGATGCGGCCGGGGCCCACGGCCACGACCTCGCCCTCCTGGGGCTTCTCCTTGGCGGTGTCGGGGATGACCAGGCCACTTGCGGTGGTCTGCTCTGCCTCGATCTGCTTGATGACGATGCGGTCTTCGAGCGGCTTGATGGAAACCGACACGGTCTACCTCTTCTTTCTAACGCTTCTGAACACGGAAGACTTGTTAGCACCCTCACCCCGAGAGTGCTAACGCCAGTCTAGGCAAGCGCTGGCACTCATGCAACGCGAGTGCCAGTCGAGACCCGATCGCCGGAAAAGACGACCGTAGGCTGAGGGTGTGGAGATGGCCGAACTCACCGCGCTGCTCACGCCCGAAGGGCTGCGCCTGCTGGATCAGGCCTGGTCGACGGCGGATGTCGCGCACGAGGTGTCGCGGCTGCGCGCGGCCGGGCATTCCCCCCAACTCGTGTCGGCGGTCGTCGGCCAGGCGCGACTGCGGGCGAGGGCCCGGCTCAAGTTCGGGGACTTCGCCGACCGGATGCTCTTCACCTCGGCCGGCCTGGAGCAGGCGACCCGGCTGCCGGTCGCGGCGATGCACGCGCGCCGCTTCCGCGACGCCGGCATCACGAGGGTCGCCGATCTCGGCAGCGGCATCGGGGGCGATGCCCTGGCATTCTGCGGCGTCGGCATCGACGTGCTGGCCGTCGACGCCGACGAGGTCACCGCCGCGATGGCCGCCTACAACCTCGCACCCTTCCGGCCGGGGACGGAGGTGCGGCACGCGAGGGCGGAGGACGTCGATCTGGAGGCGTGGGACGGGGTGTGGCTCGACCCGGCGCGGCGGACGGCGGGGCATACCGACACGACCCGGCTCACGCGCAGCGAGGACTACTCGCCCCCTGTGGAGTGGGCGTTCGGACTGGCCGCGAGCCGGCCGCTCGGCATGAAGCTCGGACCCGGTTTCGACCGGTCCCGCATTCCGGTCGACGCGGAGGCGCAGTGGGTCAGCGTCGACGGCTCCGTCGTCGAGCTCGCGCTGTGGTTCGGATCCCTCGCGCGGCCCGGTATCCGCCGAGCGGCGCTCGTGATCCGGGGCGACAGCGCCACAGAGCTGACCGCGGCGGATGACGCGCCCGACGTCGAAGCGCGAGAGCTCGGGGAGTACATCCATGAACCCGACGGCTCCGTCATCCGCGCCCGCCTCATCGGCGAGGTCGGGCGGGCGCTCGAGGCGGGCATGCTCTCGCCCGGTATCGCTTATCTGACCGGAGATGCGGCCGTGACGAGCCCGTTCGTGTCCACCTTCCGGGTGCGGGAGGTGCTGCCGAATGATCTGAAGGCGCTCGGCAAGGCGCTCCGCTCGCGGGAGATCGGGACCCTGGAGATCAAGAAGAGGGGCGTGGATGTCGATCCGGCCGTGCTGCGGAAGCGCCTGTCGCTGCGCGGGCCCGCGCGCGGGACGCTCATCCTCACCCGTATCGGCGACCGCCGGCTGACGGTGCTCGCCGACCGAGTGGCTCGCTGACGGCGAGAGGCGTCAGCTGAAGAGCCTCAGCTGCGCGGCCGCCCACAGCATCCAGCCGGCGCTGTAGACGAGGCCCAGGATGCCGAGCACCAGCGCCCAGGTCGCAACGGGGCGGCTCTCGAGGGGTCGGCGGAGCGCGAGCGCCGCGAGCACGATGCCGACGACGGAGATGGGGAAACCCCATCCGACGAAGAACGAGGAGATCAGCCCGGTCAGCGAGAATCCGAGCCCCCAGGCCCCGAGGCCGCGGTGCGGAGCGATCGGCGGCGTGACCATCCACTGCGGGAACGGCGCGGTGGGATCGGGTTCGTCGTGCGAGGCGGTGACGGCATCCACCGGGCCGGTCGGCAGCCGGGAGAACGACGCGGAGGGCACGCCGGGGACGCGTGCCTCCGGTCGGGCGGCGTGGTCGAGATCGACATCCGGCGTGGGCGGCTCCTGTGGAACGGGCCGCTCACCCCCCCAATTCGTGCCACTGCCGTTCATGGCTGAGCCGCTCATGCCGGCACCGCCTCGTCGACCTGGATCTGCGTCACGGGCAAGGTGGAATCGGCGCCGAAGCCGAGGCTCGAGGGCGCGCGGCCGGCCATGATGAGCTCCGACGCGAGGGCGGCGATCATCGCGCCGTTGTCGGTGCAGAGCGACAGAGGGGGAATGCGGACCGTCACGCCCGCAGCATCCGCCCTCTCGAGCGCCACGTCGCGGAGTCGCCTGTTCGCGATGACCCCGCCGCCGAGCAGCAGCCGGGGCACCTCGTAGCGGGCGCACGCGTCGAGGGCCTTGGTGACGAGCACGTCGACGACCGACTCGCGGAAGCTGGCCGCGACGTCGGCGACGGGAATCTCCGCACCCTCCGGCTGCTGCTCGACCCAGCGTGCCACCGCGGTCTTCAGACCGGAGAACGAGAAGTCATACCGGTGCTTGTCCATGTCCGAGGCACGTGAGAGGCCGCGGGGGAAGCGGATCGAGGCGGGGTCTCCGGATGCCGCGGCCCGGTCGATCTGGGGGCCACCAGGGTAGGGCAGCCCCAGCAGCCGCGCGACCTTGTCGAACGCCTCGCCCGCGGCGTCGTCCACGGTCTCGCCCAGCAGTTCGACGTCACTGGTCAGGTCGCGGACAAGGAGCAGCGACGTGTGCCCTCCGGAGACGAGGAGGGCGACGGTCGGGTACTCCAGGGGCGGCGCCTCGGCGTCGAGGATGTCGGCCGCGATGTGCCCGACGAGGTGGTTGACGGCGTAGAGCGGCTTGCCGAGCGCCACCGCGAGAGCCTTCGCGGCCCCGATGCCGACCATGAGCGCGCCGGCCAGACCGGGCCCGCTGGTGACCGCGACCGCATCGAGGTCGCTCAGCGCCACGCGCGCCTCGGCGAGCGCCGCCTCGATGGCCGGCTGCAGGGCCTCGAGGTGTGCGCGTGCAGCGACCTCCGGGACGACCCCGCCGTAGCGCGCGTGCTCGTCCATGCTGCTCGCGATCGTGTTGCTGAGCAGCGTGCGCCCTCGGACGATGCCGATGCCGGTCTCGTCGCAGCTCGTCTCGATGCCCAGGACGAGGGGTTCGCGGTTCAGGTGCATGGTCTCCTTCGCACGCGGGGCCCGCGCCGCGGCCCATGCCGGCAGATCGAGCTTCATCACGACCGCATCCACGTCGTCGGGCTGGTAGTAGCGCGGGCGACGCCCGACCTCCGTGAAGCCCTCGGATGCGTACAGCGCCTGGGCAACCGGATTGTCGGCGCGCACCTCGAGGAAGAGGTCGCGGGCGCCGCGCGCCGACGCCTCTGCGATCAGCGTGCGCAGCAGTCGGCGACCCTGGCCGCGGCCACGGGCGGACTCGGCGAGCGCGATGGTCTGGATGTCGGCATCCGCAGCCCCGCGTGGAGCGCGAAGACCGGCATACCCGACGATGCGCCCGGCCGTCTCGAGGACGATGTAGTGCCCGTGCGGACTCCGGAGCTCCTCCCGCATCATGGCCGGCGACCAGGCGTCGGTGGGGAACGAGGCGTTCTCGATCGCCATGATGGGCTCGAGGTCGGCGGGTGTCGCGAGTCGGATGCTCATGTGCCCACCCGCTTGGGTGCGTGACCGATCGTCACGTCGGGGGCGCGCAGGTAGAGGGGCTCGGATGTCGGCAGGCTCCTCTGCGACGTGACCGCCCGGGCCGCGAGCAGGCCCAGCCCTGACGGGTCGATCGAGGTCACGACCTGCAGGGAATCCCCCTCGAGCGTGAGCCCGTCGACGACGACGTCGGTGCCCGCCGCGCGAAGCTGCGGACCCTCCAGCTTGTGGGGCATCCCGTCGTCGTCGACTCCGTCGTAGATGCTGACGGCCATCTCGCGCCGCCGGGCGTCCGTGACGACGGCGAACGGCGTGCGACGGATGTTGCGCTCGGCACCCGTCGTCGCGGCAAGGGCCGCCGCGTCGTGGCTGGCGACGGGGATCATGGGCACTCCCCTGGCGAGCGCGAAGACACGGGCGGCGGCGATGCCGATGCGCAGCCCGGTGAATGGACCGGGGCCCATGCCGGCGACGACATGAGTGATGTCGGCGGGCGCCGCGGATGCCTCGGCCAGCGCGCGCTCGAGCAGCAGGCCGATGGCCTCGGCGTGTCCGAGTCGCGTTTCGCTCACGGCCGCGCCGCGCACGACGCCGTTCGGCTCGACCACGACGACGGTCGATCCGATCGAGGTGTCGACGGCAAGGATCACCCTTCAAGGGTAGTGCGGGCCGTCGCCCCGCTCGGGCGGGCGTTCGCGTGGTCGGCCCTCGGGCGCAGGTGTCGGCGATTCGCGATATCAAGTCTGCGCTGAGGTTCGCGCAGACTTGCATCGACGCGAGGCTGGCCCACGCACCGCTCAAGTCTGCGCTTGGGCAGACGCAGACTTGAGTACGTCGAAAGAGAACAGCTGCGCCGCCGAGACCCCGCCGGCAGAGACCCCGCCGGCCGAGACTCCGCGAGGGCGGAGCGCAGCGACGCCGGAGGCCGGAACCCTACGGTCGGCGCGACACCGTCACGACCCGGGGGGCATCGGCGTCGAGTTCGACCTCGACGCGGGTGGGTCCCCCGCACGCCGTGTCCGCGCCACGGCCGCCGACCGGGCGCTCCAGCTCGATCTCCCACCACGAGTCGCGCAGCCCGTCCACCATGTCGCGACCCCACTCGATGATCACCACCGAGCCGTCGAAGTCGATGTCCAGATCGTCCAGCTCCCTGGCAGACCGCAGCCGGTAGGCGTCGACGTGCACCAGTGGAGCGCCGCCGACCAGCGACGGGTGCGTGCGTGCGAGGACGAACGTCGGGCTCTGCACGGGACCTCGCACTCCGAGCCCCGCCGCGATTCCGCGCGTCAGTGTCGTCTTGCCCGCTCCCAGCGGACCCGTCAGCACCACGAGATCCCCAGGGCGCAGCATCCGCCCCAACCGCTCGCCGAACGCCTCCGTGTCATCCACCGTCGACAGAACCTGTCGCCCCTCCAGCTCCGCAGGCCCCGAAGAGGTCACGACGACACCTGCCTCCGCGCCACGCGTGGTCCGATCCGCGTGACGATCTCGTAATTGATCGTCCGCGCGGCGTCCGCCCAGTCATCGGCCGCCGGCAGACCGAGCGTGGGGTCGCCGAAGAGCACGACCTCGTCGCCGACGGCCACCGGGTGGTCGCCGACATCGACGACGAACTGGTCCATCGCGATGCGTCCCGAAACCGAGAACCGGGATCCGCCGATCATCACCGGACCGCTCCCCGACGCCTGCCGGGGCACCCCGTCCGCATATCCGAGCGGCACCAGCGCGAGCGTGGACTCCGCGGAGGTGCGGTGGTCGTACCCGTAGGAGACCCCCTGACCCGCCGGCACTCGGCGAACCGCCGCCACCGCGCCGCGCAGCGTCATCGCCGGGATGAGGCCCAGCGACGCCGATGATCGGTCCGTGAACGGCGACAGCCCGTACAGGCCGACGCCGATACGGACGCAGCCGAAGCGCGTCTCGGGCAGCGCGATCGCCGCGTGGGTGGCCGCGAGGTGCAGCAGGGGCGGGGCGATCCCGACCGCGGCCGCCGCGGCGACACCGCGTTCGAACTCCGCCAGGGCAGCGCGATCGTCGTCGGCGGACGCGTTCGAGAGGTGGCTGAACAGCCCCACGACTCTGACCTTGCCGATGCGCTCCAACCGCGCCGCCTCCGCGAACACGACGCCCCAATCGGCGGGCGCGATGCCGTTGCGGGACAGACCCGTCTCGAGTTTGAGGTGCACGCCGACGGGGCGATCCATGGATGCCGCGGCCGCGGCCGCGAGAAGCTGATCGAACGTCGAGATGCCCAGTTCGACGCCGACCGAGGCGGCCTCGGCGAAGGAAGCCCCCGGAGCGTGCAGCCACGCGACGATCGGGGCCATGATGCCCGCGCGGCGCAGGGCGATGCCCTCGGCGGTGTCGGCGACACCCAGGCGCGACGCACCGCCCTCGAGCGCGGCGACCGCCGAGCGGGCGGCCCCGTGGCCGTAGCCGTCCGCCTTCACGACCGCGATCACCTCGGCGCCGGTGAGCTTTCGGAGGTGCCGCGTGTTCGCCGTGATCGCGGAGACGTCGATCAGCGCTTCGCGCATGACCCCGGCGGGCATCCGCGTCACAGCAGCGCCCCGTCCGCCGCCTCGGCCACGACGTACGCGACGGCGAAGCCGCCGTCATGCGTCATCGACAGGTGGATGACGGTGATTCCGCGCTCAGCGACGACGACGGCGGTCGAGCCGCCCAGCGTGAACCACGGGCGCCCGGACTCCTCCGGGGTGACCTCGATCTCGGACCAGTGCAGACCCTCCGATCCGCCGAGTGCCTTGATGAGCGCTTCTTTGGCCGCGTATCGCGCGGCGAGCGAGCGCACGGGGAGGGCGCGTTCACCCGGCGAGAAGAGCCGCTCCAGCAGCCGCGGGGTGCGCTCGATCGATCGCTCGAACCGAGAGATGTCGACGAGGTCGACGCCGATGCCGATGATCACACGCATCCCCTCCCGCCCGCGCGGGCCGCGGCTACTCTACCGTGACGGACTTCGCGAGGTTCCGCGGCTGGTCGACATCCAGGCCCTTGGCCGTGGAGAGGCCCATCGCAAAGATGTGCAGGGGAACCACCGCGAGCAGCGGCTCGAAAAGCGGACCCGCGAGCGGGATGCGCAGAACCTCGTCGGCGTACGGCAGCACGGCGACATCGCCCTCCTCGGCGATCACGATGACGCGGGCGCCGCGGGCGCGGATCTCCTCGATGCTCGAGACGACCTTGCGGTGCAGCTCCGCGGACTCCCGAGGAGACGGCACGACGACGAAGACGGGCTGCCCGGGTTCGATCAGCGCGATGGGACCGTGCTTGAGCTCGCCCGCGGCGAAGCCCTCCGCGTGGATGTACGCGAGCTCCTTGAGCTTGAGCGCGCCCTCCAAGGCGATCGGGTACCCCACATGGCGGCCGAGGAACAGCACCGAGCGGGTGTCGGCCATCCAATGCGCGAGCTGCTCGATGCGGCCCTGCTCGCCGTCGAGGATCCGCCGGATCTTGCCCGGGATGCCTTCGAGCTCGAGCACGTGCTGCGCGCCCTCGGTCGGCGAGATCGACCCGCGAACACGCGCCAGGTGCAGCCCGAAGAGGTAGAGCGCCGTCATCTGGGCGACGAACGCCTTGGTCGACGCGACGGCCACCTCCGGGCCGGCGTGCGTGTAGACGATGGCATCCGATTCCCGTGGGATCGTGGCGCCCTGAGTGTTGCAGATCGACAGGGTGCGCGCGCCGCGCTCCCTGGCGTACTTGACGGCCATCAGCGTGTCCATCGTCTCGCCGGACTGGCTGATCGAGATCACCAGGGTGTCGTCGCCGATCACGGGATCGCGGTAGCGGAACTCGTGCGCGAGCTCGACGTCGACCGGCACCCGGGCCCACTGCTCGATGGCGTACTTGCCCACCAGGCCGGCGTAGGCGGCGGTGCCGCACGCCACGATGATGATGCGGGAGATGCCGGTGAGCAGCTCGTCCATCCCGTCGAGCTCGGGGATCACGACCTGGCCATCGCGGACGCGCCCGAGGATCGTGTTGTTGACGGCCTCGGGCTCCTCGCTGATCTCCTTGGCCATGAAGCTCGACCAGCCGCCCTTGTCGGCGGCCGCGGCATCCCAGAGCACCTCGAAGGGTTCCACCTCGACGTCGGCGCCGGTGAAGTCGGTCACCCGCACGCCGGTCGGGGTGATCGAGACGATCTGGTCCTGACCGATGGCGAGCGCGTTGCGCGTGTGCTCGACGAAGGCCGCGACATCCGATCCCAGGAAGTTCTCGCCCTCCCCGAGCCCGATCACGAGCGGCGAGTTGCGGCGGGCGCCGACGACCAGACCGGGGTGGTCCTCGTGCATCGCGAGCAGCGTGAAGGCGCCTTCCAGGCGGCTGACCACGGCGCGGAACGCGGCCTCGAGGTCGCCGCCGGCGGCCCGGTACTCCCGGCCGAGCAGGATCGCGGCCGCTTCGGTGTCGGTCTCGCTGACGAACGTGTAGCCGTCCGAGAGCAGGTCGGCCTTGATCTCGGCGAAGTTCTCGATGATGCCGTTGTGGATGACGGCGAGCTTGTCGTCGTCGGCGAGGTGCGGGTGCGCGTTGGTGTCGGTGGGGCCGCCGTGGGTCGCCCAGCGCGTGTGACCGATGCCGGTGGTGCCGTCGGCCAGCGGGTGCTCGATCAGGTCTTCCCGGAGCACCTTGAGCTTGCCCGCACGCTTGCGCATGCCCAGCTCACCGCTGCCGTCGATGACGGCGACGCCCGCCGAGTCGTATCCCCTGTACTCGAGCCGGGCGAGGCCGGCGAGGAGGATGGCCTGGCTGTCGCGAGGGCCCACGTATCCGACGATTCCACACATGCGACCAGCTTAAGCGGGAGGGTATGCGAGGACCCTGGACGAACCTCTGGGCAGACCCGCCGGTCGCCGAGCCTGTCGAGGCGTCGACCCGTTGACATGCTCAGGGACCGTGGCTCGGAACCGGTCCTACAGTTTGCGCAACCGCACCATGTCGACGGAGTGGTTCGCGCCCTTCTGCAGGATCAGCGTCGCGCGGTGCTTGGTCGGGAGCACGTTCTCGAGGAGGTTCGGCAGGTTGATGTCGTTCCAGTAGCCGAGCGCGGTGCGCGCGGCCTCCGCGTCGTCGAGGTGCGCGAACACGTTGAAGAACGACGACGGGTTGGCGAAGGCGCCCTGCTTCAACGCCAGGAAGCGGTCGACGAACCACTGCTCGATGTGGGCGGTCTCGGCATCCACGTAGATGGAGAAGTCGAAGAGGTCGCCCACCGACACGTCGTTCGGGGTGGGCGGCGGGGCCAGCACGTTGAGCCCCTCGACGATGACGACATCGGGCCTGCGCACCACGACATGAGCGTCGGGCACGATGTCGTAGCGCATGTGCGAATAGAAGGGCGCGCGCACCTCCGGGGCGCCGCTCTTGACCTCGGTGAGGAAATCGAGCAGACCGCGCCGGTCGTACGATTCCGGGAAGCCCTTGCGGTCCATCAGTCCGCGCCGCTCCAGCTCGGCGTTGGGGTAGAGGAATCCGTCGGTCGTCACCAGCTCGACACGAGGGGTGTCGGACCATCGGCTCATGAGCTCGCGGAGCAGACGGGCGATCGTGGACTTGCCCACCGCGACGGAGCCGGCGACGCCCACGACGAAGGGCGTTGTCGTGTCGGGCTCGCGCAGGAACTCACTGGTGGATGCCCCGAGCCGCTTCGTGGCTGTGGCGTAGAGGCTCAGCAGCCGGCTCAGGGGGCGGTAGACCTCGGCGACCTCGAGCATGTCGAGCCGGTCTCCGAGTCCGCGGATCTGCACGATCTCGGTCTCCGTCAGCGGCTGCTCGACCTCGGGGGCGAGGCGCGCCCAGTCGGCTCGATCGATCTCCCGATAGGGGGAGAGCACGGAGGTGCTGGGGATTCCGGGGTCGGCGGTGGTCATCGCGCCCATCGTATCGCCGGACGGCGGGAGCCCCCGCGATAGGGTCGACGCGTGCGCCTCGGAGTCCTCGACATCGGTTCCAACACGGTCCATCTGCTCGTGGCGGACATGCTGCCGGGCGGGCGTCCCCTCGCCCGGACGAGCCAGCGGACCGTGCTGCGTCTGATGCGCTACCTCGCGCCGGACGGATCGATCACCGAGGAGGGCGTCTCGGGCCTGGAGTCCGCCGTCGCGGCCGCCAGGCAGGTCGCCGCGAAGGAAGGGGTCGACGAGCTGCTCGCCACCGCGACATCCGCCGTTCGAGACGCGACGAACGGCGAGGACGTCATCGCTCGCATCGAGGCGGCGCTGGGCCAGCCGCTGCAGGTGCTCGGGGGTGAGACGGAGGCGCGCTTCACCTTCCTCGCGGTGCGGCGATGGTTCGGGTGGTCGGCCGGCCAGATCCTGCTCTTCGACATCGGCGGCGGTTCGCTGGAGCTGGCCGCGGGCTCCGACGAGCTGCCCGCGGTCGCCGAGTCGGTTCCGCTCGGTGCGGGCCGGATGACGGTGGAGTTCCTGCCGGATGATCCACCGGGCGAGGCCCAGATCGAGGGGCTCCGAACGCATGCGGCCGAGCTGCTCGCGCCCGTTGCCCGCGTCTTCGCGTCGCAGCCCCGTCCGGACCATGTCGTCGGCTCGTCGAAGGCGATCCGCTCCCTCGCCAAGCTCGCGGGCTACCCGATGCCCGGCTGGTCGGGCATCGAGCGCATGGTGCTGCCCCGCGCAGCACTGAAGGCGTGGATCCCCCGGCTCGCGCGCATCCCGGCGGAGGCGCGGCAGGAGCTGCCGGGGATCACGCCCGACCGCACGTTCCAGATCGTCGCCGGCGCGGTGGTGCTGCACCAGGCGATGAAGGCGATGGATGTCGACGAGCTCGAGGTGTCGCCGTGGGCGCTGCGCGAAGGCGTGCTGCTGCGCTACATCGAGTCGCTCTCGTGGACAGCGCCACCCACGTAGACGCCCACCGGCACGGCGGGCTGGACGCGGCGGGCCTGCGTGGTCCACACTGCGTAGATGGACGCACCTGCGGTGTCGATCCGCACTCCCGACCAGCGCATCCGTGTCTTCGTCAGTTCCACTCTTCGAGAGCTGGAGGCCGAACGACGCGCGGCGCGCCAGGCGATCGAGTCGCTGCATCTGGCACCCATCATGTTCGAGCTCGGCGCCCGGCCGCACCCGCCCCGGTCGCTCTATCGCTCATACCTCGCGCAGAGCGACATCTTCGTCGGCATCTACGGCGAGAGCTACGGCTGGGTGGCACCGGGTGAGGAGGTTTCGGGCCTCGAGGACGAGTACATCCTGAGCGCCGGCCTGCCGAAGCTGATCTACGTCAAGGACCAGGCGCCCGGCCGTGAGCCCCGCCTCGAGGAGCTGCTCGACCGCCTGCGTGAGGACGATCAGACCTCCTATAAGAGGTACACGGACGCCGACGAGCTGCGGGAGCTGATCACCGCGGACATCGCCGTGATGCTCGCCGAGCGCTTCGACGCGAGCCGGTCCGCCGAGACGGAGGAGAGGCCCCCGGAGGACGGGGGCACGGCGGGTCATGTTCCCGCCCCGTTCTCTGCGATCGTCGGACGCGCCGGCGCCATCGCGACCGTCCGGGAGCTGCTCGAGCGACGCGACGTTCGGCTGGTCACCCTGACCGGACCCGGCGGGATCGGCAAGTCTCGCCTGGCGATCGAGATCGCCGGCGGAATGGCAGCGGAGGGGGGAGACGTCGTCTTCGTGTCGCTCGAGGCGGTGCGCTCCGCGGACTTCGTGCTGCCGGCCATCGCGCACGAGCTGGGCGTACGGGACTCAGGAGACGGCCCGCTGCAGGACAAGATCCTCACCGCGCTGGCGCAGCGCCGGCTGCTGCTCGTGCTCGACAACATGGAGCACGTGCTGGATGCGGCATCCGTCGTCATCAAGCTCATCTCGACGCTGCCCGACCTCACGGTGCTGGTCACGAGCCGCTCGCCGCTGCGCCTGCGGCCCGAGCGCACCTTCGAGGTGCAGCCGCTGGAAGTGCCGACGATGGATGCCGAGCTGTCGCCGCACGCCGCGGCGGCCGTGCCGTCCGTCGCGCTCTTCGTCGAGCGTGCACGGGCGGTCCGCCCCGACTTCGAGCTGACCGAGGCGAATGTGTCGGCGGTGATGGGCATCTGCCGGGCACTCGAAGGCGTGCCCCTCGCGCTCGAGCTGGCCGCTGCGCGCGTCCGCAGCCTCTCCCCCGAGAGCATCCTCGAGCGCCTGGCCGATGGCCTCGGCCTTCTCTCCAGTGGTGCCCGGGACCTGCCGGAGAGACAGCGAACGCTGAGCGGCACGATCCAGTGGAGCGTCGACCTGCTGCCGGCTTCGGCGCGGACGACTCTGGCCAGGCTCGCGGTGTTCACGGGACCCTTCACCCTCGAGGCGGCCGAAGCGCTGGTCGGCGACGGCACGCTGGACTCGCTGGACGCGTTGGTGGAGTCGAGTCTCGTGCGTCAGCGGGACATGCAGGGCGAGGACGTGTTCAGCCTGCTCGCGACGGTGCGGTCGTACTCGGCGGGACTCAGCACGCCGGACGAGTGGGATGCCGCGCGCGACGCGCACGCCGAGTACTTCCTCGGCCTCGCCCGGAGCGCGGGCGTCGGCCTGCGCGCGGGCGGGCATCAGGCCCACTGGCTGATCGTCCTCAACATCCAGCGCGCCGACCTCGCCTCGGCCGTGGGCTGGTTCACTCAGCGGGGCGCGTGGGACAGCGCCACCGATCTCGCGTGGTCGCTCTGGCTCTACCTCTGGCTCGGCGGACTGCTCGGGCAGGTGCGCACGTGGATGACGCGGCTGATGGATGAGGCGGCCGCCCGCGGCGAACAGCTCTCTCCGCGCGCCGAGGCGATCGCGCTGTACTTCACCCGGGCCATCGCGTTCTGGCAGCAGCAGGACGTCGACCTCGTCGGAGGCCTCACCCGAAGCGCCGAGCTGTTCGGCGAATCCGGCGACGCGTCGGGCGAGGCCCTGGCCCGCGTGTCATCCGCCCTCGCCCGGCTCGCCGCCACCACCCCGGATGTGCCGGGCGCGATCGCCGAACTGGAGCGCAGCCTGACTCGCTTCCGCGCCGCCCAGGACCGCTGGGGCGAGGCCATGTCGCTGGTCACGATGGGGCGGGTGCTTCTCGTGGCGGGGCAGGTGGATGCCGCGGCATCCCGCTTCGAAGAGAGCCTCGATCTCGCGACGGCCGAGGGAGAGCCGCTCGGCATGGCGATCGCGCTGAACCACCGGGGGTGGGTGCGCCTGCTGGGCGGAGACGTCGATGGCGCCGAGGGCGACTTCGTCCGGGGACTGGAGATCTCGGCATCCCTGGGCCACGATGAGGGCGTCGCCTACGGGCTCGAGGGGCTCGTCGCCCTCGCGGCGGGCGCCGGCGACGCGGCGCGCGCGGGAGAGCTGTCCGGTGCTGCCGAGTCGCTTCGGCAGCGAACCGGATCGTTCAACGCCGCCGCCTTCTCCTTCCACGGGCCGGCCATCGAAGCCCTCCGCTCCGCCGGCATGGGCGACGAGTTCGACGCCGCGGCCGCCCGGGGTCGCGCGCTGCCGATTGCGGAGGTTCTCGATCATGCGCGAGTCTGAACGGCCGCCCCTCGCGGGCTCTGACCGCATCCTGCTTCCCGTTCGGTGGCTGGCCGTTCTGCTGCTGCCCTTCCTCCTGGTCGCCGCCGGAATCCTGATCCTGCTTCCCGGCCGGACGGCCGAGTTCTTCGCCTGGCCGATCGCGCCGCCGCTCACCGCGATGGTGCTCGGTGCCGCGTACGTCGGCGGCATCGTGTTCTTCGCCGCCGTCGTCCTGACCCGCGACTGGCACCGCGTTCGCCGGGGCTTCCTGCCCGTCTTCGTGTTCGCCACCCTTCTCGGGATCGCGACGGCTCTGCACATGGACAAGTTCACGCTGAACCTTCCGTTCGTGGCCTGGGCGGCGCTCTACGCCACCACCCCCTTCCTCGTCGCGTGGGCGGCGATCGTTCAGCGCCCTGCGGACCCCGGCACGCCGGCACCCCTCGACACGGAGATCCCGGCCCTTCTCGCATGGTGCCTCGTCGGGGTCGGTGCGATCGCCGCCGTGACGGGACTGACGATGTTCGTCGTCCCTACCGCCTTCATCGAACTCTGGGGCTGGGATCTGACGCCGCTGACCGCCCGCACCGTCGGTGCGATCCTCAGCCTCACCGGATTCGTCAACGTCGCCATGATCGTGGATCGCCGATGGAGCAGTTACCGGGCCCTCTACGCGGCGCAGCTGGTCAGCCTGGCGTTCCTTCTCTTCGCGGTCCTGGTGCGCCGCGACGACATGCACTGGGAACGGCCCGCCGCGTGGGGGTTCGTCGCGCTGCTGTGCATGGCGCTCGTCCTCTACGGGGGCTTCGCGGCGTGGGCCGAGCGGACCATGCGCCGCTCGGCTCTGCCGACGGATGCGGCGGTGTCGAACGCCCATCGTCCGTAGGCGACAAGCGAAACCCTAGAGAGCGAGCCGGTCGCTGACGATGTCGGCAAGGCGGTCGGCGTAGGACTGCGCCGAGTGCGCGTCGGCCGCCTCTACCATGACCCGCACGAGGGGCTCCGTGCCCGAAGCGCGAAGCAGCACCCGGCCCGTGTCGCCGAGTTCGGTCTCGACGTCGGCGACCGCAGCGGCCAGCACATCGTCCGAGCCGACGCCGGCGCGATCGACGCCCCGGACGTTGACGAGCACCTGCGGGAACACGGTCATGACCGACGCGAGTTCGGCGAGGCTCTTGCCCGAGCGTGCCATCTCCGCCATCAGGTGCAGGCCCGTGAGCAGGCCGTCACCCGTGGTCGCGTACTCGCTCATGATGACGTGGCCTGACTGCTCGCCGCCGAGCGAGTAGCCGCCCTCGTTCATCGACTCGAGCACGTAGCGGTCGCCGACGGCCGTCTGCAGCACACGGATGCCCTGCTGCCGCATCGCGACGTGCAGGCCGAGGTTGCTCATGACGGTGGCGACGAGAGTGTCTTCCACCAGATGTCCGCGGTTCTTCATCGCCACCGCGAGGATCGCCATGATCTGGTCGCCGTCGACGACGCGACCGGCGGCATCCACCGCGAGGCAGCGATCCGCGTCGCCGTCGTGCGCGATGCCGACGTCTGCGCGGTGCTTCAGCACCGCCACGGCGAGTTGGTCGAGATGCGTGGAGCCGACGCCGTCGTTGATGTTGAGGCCGTCAGGGTCCGCTCCGATGACGGTCACGCGTGCGCCGGCGTCGCGGAACGTCTCGGGCGACACACCGGATGCCGCACCGTGCGCGCAGTCCAGCACGACGTGCAGGCCATCGAGCCGGTGCGGCAGGGAGCCGAGCAGGTGCACGACGTAGCGGTCCTCCGCATCGGCGAATCGGCGGATGCGGCCCACGCCCCCACCGGTCGGCTGCAGCTTGGGCGCAGTGAGCGCGGCCTCGATGCGCTGCTCGACCACGTCGGGGAGCTTGACGCCGCCACGAGCGAAGATCTTGATGCCGTTGTCCGGCGCGGGGTTGTGCGACGCCGACACCATGACGCCGAAGTCGGCATCCATGTCGGCGATCAGGTAAGCGGCCGCTGGAGTCGGAAGGACGCCGGCGTCGAGCACGTCGACGCCGGATGACGCCAGCCCGGCCGACACCGCGGCCGAGAGGAACTCACCCGAGACGCGGGGATCGCGAGCGACGACGGCCGTGAGGCGCTTGCCGGCGGCCCGACGGGCCTCCGCGGTACGCCCCTGGCCCAGGACGACAGCGGTCGCCTGGGCCAGGGTGAGTGCGAGGTCGGCGGTCAGGGGGCCGTTGGCCAGCCCCCGTACACCGTCCGTGCCAAAGAGCGGCATCGGAACCTTCGCGACTAGCGCTTGGAGTACTGAGGCGCCTTGCGGGCCTTCTTGAGACCGGCCTTCTTGCGCTCCTTCACGCGAGCGTCGCGCGAGAGGAAGCCGGCCTTCTTCAGGGTCGGGCGGTTGTTCTCTTCGTCGATACCGTTCAGCGAGCGCGCGATGCCGAGGCGCAGTGCGCCCGCCTGGCCGGAGGGGCCGCCACCCGAGATGCGGGCGATGACGTCGTACGCGTCGGTGAGGTTGAGCACCGTGAAGGGGTCCTTGACGAGCTGCTGGTGCAGCTTGTTGGGGAAGTAGTCCTCGAACGAACGGCCGTTGACCGTGATGACGCCGGAGCCGGGGACGATGCGCACGCGCGCGATGGCCTGCTTGCGACGGCCGACGGCTGCGCCGGGAACGCTGAGAACGGGACGCGGGGCCGCTTCCACGGCCTGGTCTGCCGGGGTCTCGGTCGTAAACGTCTGAGGGATGTCGGTGGAATCTTCGATCTTCGCCACGAGTGTGTCCTTAGTCAGTCTGGGAGGCGCTTACTGGGCGACCTGGTCGAGGGTGAAGGTCTTGGGCAGCTGAGCAGCGTGGGGGTGCTCGGCGCCGCGGTAGACCTTGAGCTTGCGCAGCTGCTGGGCACCAAGGCTGTTCTTGGGGAGCATGCCGCGGACGGCCTTCTCGACGGCCCGCTCGGGGTTCTTGGCGAGCAGCTCTTCGTAGGTGATCGATTTGAGGCCGCCCGGGTAGCCCGAGTGGCGGTAGGCCTTCTTCTTCTGGAGCTTCTGTCCCGTCAGCGCGACCTTGTCGGCGTTGATGATGATGACGAAGTCGCCCATGTCCATGTGGTTGGCGAAGGTCGGCTTGTGCTTGCCGCGAAGGAGAACGGCGGCGTGGCTCGCGAGGCGGCCGAGCACGACGTCTGTTGCGTCGATGATGTGCCACTCGCGCTGGGCTTCGCCAGCCTTGGGGGTGTACGTGCGCGTCACAATAGTGCTGCTTTCTTGATTCGAACGGAGAGGTTCGTGAATCCCGCTCCGGGGGGTTTCCATCCCTGTCCCCAAGCTTGTCGAGGAGCGAAGGGCGAAACACACCAGTGGAGGGCTCACGTTCGCGGTGACCGGCCAGCAGGGGCGCGGGCACCAAGGATCAAGCTTACGGCATCCGGATGCGGCATCCAAACCGGCGGGGTATTGCGCATGCCGCTTCAGCGGATTCGACATACGGCAGAGCGATTAACCGCATGTTCGACTCGCTGCGCGCCTACATCGGTTGATATTGCCCCTGCCGTTAACTGGTCGCGCGTTGTTAGTCTTGATCCAGACGGGTTCCGACGTCACGCACCGCACCGATTCACCGGCTCAACGGAGAGCGACATGAACCTCGTACTGATCTTTGCCGCCACCGCCACCTGGATGGCCGTGGCGCTTCCGAGCGCCGTGCTGCTCGGACGCGCGGCCGCCGTGGGAGAGCACGAGCACGCGATGGACACGCTTCGCCACGAGTTCAATCCCGGCTACACCAGCGGCTGAGCCACGATCGCTCGCACCGGCTAGTAAGCCCCCTGGCTCTTGAGCACCGCCCGCACGGTCTTCAGGAGGATCGTCAGGTCGCCCGTCAGCGTCCAGTTCTCGACATAGAACAGGTCGAGGCGAACCGTCTCGTCCCAACTGAGGTCGCTTCGCCCGCTGACCTGCCACAGCCCCGTGATGCCAGGCTTCACCAGGAAGCGGCGATGCACGGTGTCGGCGTACAGCTCCACCTCGCGCTCGAGCGGCGGGCGCGGCCCGACCAGAGCCATGTCGCCGCGGACCACGTTGATCAGCTGCGGCAGCTCGTCCAGGCTGAACCGTCGCAGAACCCGTCCGATCCCCGTGACGCGTGGATCGTCCTTCATCTTGAACATGACGTCGTTGCCGCGGTCACGCCCCGCCTCGGCCAGCTCAGCGAGACGCTCCTCCGCGTCGACGTACATGGAGCGGAACTTCAGCATGTTGAACCGCTCCCCGCCGAGGCCCACCCTCTCCTGACGGAAGAAGATCCCACCAGGGCTCGAGAACCGTACCGCCAGCGCGACGGCGATCAGAACGGGCGAGAGCAGGAGGAGGAGGGCCGCCCCGGCCAGGATGTCGAAAGTGCGCTTGGCGTGCAGCTTGCCGCCCTCGTACCGGGGCGTCTCGACGTGTACGAGCGGGAGGCCCGCGACCGGCCGCGCGTGCAGGCGGGGCCCGCTGATGTCCGTCAGGCTCGGGGACAGGATCAGGTGCTGACGCCCCGGCTCGAGCTCCCAGCTGAGGGTGCGCACCGTCGCCGCGCTGAGCTCGTTCGCGCTGGTGATCAGCACGGTGTCCGCCTCTACCCGCGCAAGAGCCTGGATGACGTTGTCCACGGAACCGGAAACCGCGATGTCGGTGCCCGGGATGACGTCGGCGATTCGGCCCGTCGGCGTGCACGCTCCCACGACCAGCAGTCCGGCCGCCGGGTTACGCCGGAGATCCCGCGCGATACCGGCGACGGACTCCTCTGACCCCACGAGCAGCACGCGGTTCGCCATCTTGCCCTGCCTGCGCTGGGCGACCAGCCACCGTCGCCAGACCCACCGGCTCAAGACGAGTGTGCCGGTCGTCGCCACCAGGCCGTAGGCAAGGATGTAGTGGAGGCCGTCGATCCCGAGGATGTACGCGAGCAGCGCGACCGTCGTGAAGGCGAGGAACGTCGCGTGCACGATGGCGCGATACTCCTGGCTTCCGACGCCCACCACCCGCGGCGCCCGGCTGCCGGTGAGGGAGAGCAGCGCCAGGATGACGGCTCCCACGCCGGCGACGATTCCCACGACAGGGATGGTCACGCCGAGCCGCGTGGACTCCACGACCGAGGGATGCGGCGCCGCCAGCATGACCGCCGTCCCCACGGTCGCGAGCAGGAGCACGTCGGTGCTCACCAGAGCGCGCACGTACTTTCGCTCCCACCGCGCCGGGCGTGGCGCTGCAGCCACCCGAGGGATCGACCCGCCGCGGACTCGCTCGTTGTCGACTGCCATCGTCACTGCCATAACCACCACTTCCGAATTAGCTTCGGCCCTGGGGATGGACAGACGGGCAGGAGGCTCACCCCCTTCTCCCCCCAGAGACGGTTCCTATTAAGCATCTTGGCTGGCTTTTGCCAACGATGGGTTACCGGCTTGTTACAACCGGCACAATCATCGATATCCGAGAGCCTGCACGAATATCGGTGACGTCGCCCTTCGCCGGTCTGCCCCCTCCGAGAGACGTTTGCCCTTGCACCAGCGAAAGCTCGTCCAGTCTGCCACGAACCTCGGCCATTGCGACACCGGCAATTCGAATCACGCCCGCTGGCGTACCGCGTCGCCGACCAGCGCGGCGATCTCCGCCTCGTACACGCTGTACGGTCGCCGACGCGCATACTCGCGAACCCGTTCCATCTCCCGCGCCAGGTGGTCGGGGTTGCCCATCAGGTCGTCGACGGACGCCCGCAGTGCCTCCGGGTCGCGTTGAGGCACGATCGCGACGGCCAGCTCCTCGTAGCCGGCGATGCCCCGGATCTCGCTCGCGATCACGGGCACTCCGTGCGTGGCAGCCGTCATCAGCCGGACGTGGCCGGCGCTGACAGCACGATCCTTGAGCGCCATGATGAGCAGCGCCGAGGATGCGAGCAGCTCGTCATGCTCCGCTCGAGGGATGTCGCTGCGTATCGTCACCCCGGCGGCCGCCGCGTCATCTTCATACTTCTTGCGCTCGCTTCCGCGGCACACGATCGTGAGCGGCCAGTCCTCGTCTTGCGCGGCCGCGATCAGCGTCTCCCAGTCACAGGAGTTCTTTCCGGTCGACAGATATCCGTGGCGCTCCTTGGCATCCCAGGCGAGAGGTTCCGGCTCGACTCGATCGTCGTAGGAGTAGAACGGGATCAGCTTGAGGCGCTCGAGAGGAATCCCGTACCGCACCGCATAATCGTCCCGCTCCCATTGCGTCATCACTTGTGCGGCCAGCAGGACGCGGGGCAGCAGCAGACGGTAGGCGGCGGTGACGACCCGGCCGTTCAGCCCCGTCAGATGTCCCGGGAGGAACTCCGAGAGCACGAGCTTGCGGCGACGCGACACCCAGAGGAGAAGGGCAAGCACGATCAGTCCCGGTCGAGTGCATTTGCCCTCGTTGGTGAAGATCGCGTCGGCGCTCTTCGACGCCCGGAACAGGCGCAGCGACGACGCGACACCGCCCCGTGCGCCCGGCGCGGGGTCGACGGCGTCGACGATTTTTCCGTACGAGATGTCACTCACGATGCGCATACGAACTCCTTCACCCGGGGCCTTCACGAGTCTGCCGGACCCAATTCCCGTGCGTTCGGGGATTGGCCGCGGGCCCGCGACCGATCCCGGAAAGCGTCGATCGCGCGTGCAATTCGACGATAGCCGCCGTGTGTGAACCTGAAGTGCTCGCCCATGTAAATTCTCCGCGTCAGGTCGGGCTCAATGCCCGAAACGAGGATGTCGCCGCCTCGAGCAAGAGTACGGTGAACGGGACGCCGTGAGGGTGACCCGGGAGGAGTGCGATGGGCAAGGTGATTCGTGGCATCAGGCAACGGCAGCTCGGGTGGGAGCGCTGGGCGAGACGCGAAGGCGTGCGGATCGGAACGGGATGCCGCATCCTCTCCAACGTCGCCACCAGCGAGCCGTGGCTGGTATCGATCGGCGACCGAGTCACGGTCAGCAGTCGCGTCTCGCTCGTCACGCACGATGGCTCCGGATGGATCCTGAACGACGAGCGCGGCCGCCGCTACCGGTACGCGCCCATCCGCATCGGGAGCGACGTGTTCATCGGAGCCGGCGCGACGATCATGCCGGGCGTCGAGATCGGTGACCGCGTCGTCGTCGGCGCCGGATCTGTCGTGACCCGGTCGGTGCCCTCGGGCAGCGTCGTCGCCGGCGTTCCGGCTCGCGTGGTGTCCACGTGGGATGACTTCATCACCCGGATGCGGGAGTGGCCCGCCGCAGCGGACATGAAGGGGTCCACCTACCGCGACCGCGTCGACTCGATCGTTGGGGGCCTGCTCCCGATGCCCGCCGAGTAGCCGGCGGAGGCATCCGTCGGAACGCCACTCGCGACGCTGCCCGTTAACGCCTGCGAAACCTCCGCGGGATAGGGTCGGGACGGTGCACCCGACTTCCAAGCCCGGCGGCCCGACCGCCTCGCGACTGATCGCGCCGACCGACGCCACGCCCGCCCGCCTCAGGCGGCGCCACCGCGTGATCGCGGTATGCGCGTTCATCGGGCTGCTTCTCGGCGCCGCGATCATCCTCGTCGTCGCCTTTTCGATTTCGGATACCACGGCGCCCGCGCGGACCATCATTCCGCCGGCCTCGGACACCGTCGAGACGACAGAGCCCGCGGTGCCGGAGGTCCAGGAGACGACCCTGCCGAGCGGAACGGCGTGGCTGGCGATGCCGCAGGGCGAACCGGCGGGAATCGCGATCCTGCTGCCCGACGCGACGGACGACGCGCGGGCGCTGCTGGATACGCGTGCCGCGGAGGAACTCCGCGGGAGCGGGTGGGCCGTCGCCACGGGGGTGCTCGGGGGCGAGAGCTGGGGTTCGACCGCCGCCAGCGAGGGGCTGTCTCAGTTGAAGGCGTGGGCGGTCGAGACCGCCGGGCCGGTGCCGGCGCTGCTCGCGGGCGTCGGCATGGGTGCGACGACGGGTCTCACGACGCTCGCTCGATACCCCGACCTAGGCGTGACCTGCTTCTACGCCGCCGCGCCGTTGACCGACCTCGCCGCGCTCGTCGGCGAGAACCAAGCGATCGGCCCCCGGATCGCGGATGCGTGGGGACGAGAGCCCGGTGCCGATGACAACCCGATTCTCCTCGTTGAGTCGCTGCCCAGCGGGATGACGTATCGTGTCGTGGTGCCCGATGGTCCGCCCCTGCTCGCCGAGGATGCCAACGCCTTCGTCTCGGCGCTCGAAGCCTCCGGTCAGACCGTCTCATCCGTTACAGCAGCAGTCGGCGACAGCCCGGATGCAGACGATCTGACGGCCTTTGCAGAAGGATGCTCCAGATGACCCAGAACCGAATTCGAGTGCTGCACTCCCTGGCCCCGCCCGATGGCCGGACGAGATTCATCGATCAGATGACCGAGGGGGCGCCGGACGACGTCGAAGTGCGCTACTTCTCCTGGAAGAAGGCCCTCAAGGGCGACTACGACGTGCTGCACCTGCACTGGCCGGAGTTCCTCACGCGGGACCAGCGGCTCTCGAAGCGGGTCGGCAAGCGGCAGGCTATGCGGGCGACCCTGCTGATGACACGGATGCGGCGCATCCCGATCGTCCGCACGGTGCACAACCTGCACCCGCACGAGGACGGCGGCCGCGCGGAGCGCCGGCTCCTGAACGCGATCGACCGCCGGACGGCGGTGTTCATCAAGCTGAACCCGACGACCCAGCTCGAGCCGCAGATGCACGGCGTGACCATTCTCCACGGGCACTACAGGGATCGGTTCGCGCATCACCCGCGCTCAGAGCGCGAGAAGGGCCGGATCCTCTACTTCGGGCTGATCCGCCCGTACAAGAACGTCGACAAGCTCATCGAGCTCTATGCGCGCCGCGAGCGCCCCGGAACGTCTCTGCGCATCGTCGGATCTCCTGGCCGCGAGCTGCGGGAGGGCATCAGCGCACTCATCGACGCCCACCAGGCAGTGTCGGGCCGGCTCGAATTCGTCGACGACGACGTGCTGGTCCGTGAAATCACCGCCGCCTCGCTGGTGGTTCTGCCCTACGCCGAGATGCACAACTCCGGCGCCGCGCTCGTGGCGCTCTCGCTCGACCGGCCCATCCTGGTCCCGCGCACGCCATCCAACTCCGCCCTTGCCGACGAGGTGGGTGACGCGTGGGTCCGTCAGTACGACGGCGACCTCACGGAGGAGGTGCTGATGAGCGCGTTGGCGGCCGCGGACGAGCTGGGCTCGGAGGAACGTCCGAAGCTGGACGGACGCGATTGGGTCGCGATCGGCCGGCTGCACCGCGATGTGTACCACGACGCGATCGCCGGCGCCAAGGATCGTGGGCGCCGATGAGGACCCGGTTGTTGCTCGGGGTCGTCGCGCTGGTGAGCGCCGTGCTCCTCGCGGGGTGCCAGAGCTCGCCGCCCGCGCCGGGCGCGACGACCACGGGGGGCGTGACCGTCGACGTGGAGAAGTCCATCGCGTACGAACAGGTTGACGGGAAAGACCTCGATCTGGATGCCTGCATTCCTAAAGACGACTCCGCGGGGCCGTTCCCCGCGGTGATCCTGATCCACGGCGGCGCCTTCCAGGAGGGCAGCCGCTCCAACATGCTCAGCCTGTGCGGCGAGCTGGCAAAAGATGGCTTGGCCGCCTTCGCGATCGATTACCGACTGCTGCCGGCCAGCTTCCCCGCTCAGGCGGAGGACACCGCCACAGCGGTCGATTGGCTGCGCGAAACAGCTCAGACGGACCGCTTCAACCTCTCGGGCGACATTGCGCTCCTGGGAAGTTCCGCAGGTGGGATCATCGCCCTGACCGCCGCCGATGCACTCGCGAAGTCAGGGTCGCCGGTGTCGGCGGTGGTGACGCTGTCGGCCGCCGGGGACCTCACCTCCGAGGCGCTCGCACTGGGTGACCCTGACCCCTCCCTCGAGGAGGTCGTCCTCTCATACCTGGGGTGCGACGACATCGACGACTGCCCGCAGGCCGTCACCGCCTCGCCCCGGTTCAACGTTCCCGCCGACACTCCGACACTGCTGGTGCACGGATCAGAGGACGTGATTCCTGTCGAGCAGGCGGAGGCCCTCGAACAGGCGATGCGCGAAGCCGGCGCCGACGTGACGCTTCTCGTCGTCGACGGCGAGCGGCACGGTCTGCAACTCATAGACAATGGATCGAGAGTCCAGATCAGGGACTTTCTCGTCGACCGGATGTCGCCATAACGTCATCAGCCGCTCATCGGTCGCAACACTCTCGCAACAATGCGAGGCTAGCGTGGACGTAAGCGCAGCACCGTCCCGGTGACTTAGCCCTCGTGATGACCGCAGGCAGCCTCGGTTCCACGCCACGAACGACATGAATCAAGCGAAACGGATAATGCCAATGAGCCCCACGACACTTGTCCGCGCTCTTCGAAAGTGGTGGTGGGTCGTGGTCGGCCTGACCGTCCTCGGCGGAGCGGCGGGAGCAGCGGCCACCATGCTGATGACTCCCCAGTACGAATCGACGAGCCAGATCTTCGTGGCGTTCGACGCGCCCGCCGGCGCTGATTCTTCAGAGCTCGTACAGGCGAACAACTTCGCCATCCAGAAGGTGTACTCCTACACCGAGGTCGCGAAGTCGCAGCGTGTGCTCGACGAAGTGATCAATGAGCTCAACCTCGACACGACGGCGGACGAGCTGGCCCGCGATATCACCGTCATGGTTCCGGTGAACAGCGCGGTGCTCCAGATCACCGCCGTTGCACCCAACGCCGATGACGCAGCCGCATTGTCGGCTGCCGTGGTCTCGTCGTTCTCCGACGTCGTCCTCGAACTGGAGACGCCGACGGCGGGAGGCGTACCGCCCCTGCGGATCGAGTCGCTCGAGGAGCCGGTGGCCTCCGAGGACCCGTCATCCCCCAATCTCCTGGTGAACATCGCACTCGGCATGTTCGTCGGCTTCGCCCTGGGCATCCTCTGGATCGCGATCGCAGCGCTTCGCGACCGCAAGATCTACAACGGCTCGGATCTTGCGTCCGAGCCCGGTTCGCTGCGCGCCATCGGCAGCGTCCCGGTGGGCGCCAAGTCCGACTCGCCGACCGTCGTGCTCGACGATCCCCTGAGCGCGATCGCGGAGTCGTACCGCACGATCGCAGCCACACTCGCCCACTCGACGGATGCGGACCTCAGCGTCGTGGCGGTGGCCGCTGCAACGCCACGGGACCGTTCGTCGGCTCTCACCAGCAATCTCGCGCTGACGCTCAAGGAGTTCGGCGCCCGGGTAGCCATCATCGACGCGAACCTGCGTTCCGGCTCGATCTCGTCATCGCTCGGGCTCGATGGTCCGGGTCTTGCGCAGTGCCTGTCCGGGACGGCGACGGCGAGCGACGCGATCACGCAGGTGAACGGGATCGGCGTGCTGCCGGCAGGTACGACGACGGACAGCCCGGCCGAGCTCATCGCCGGTGCTCGCTTCTCGAGCGTCGTCCGAGAGGTCGCCGCCTCGTATGACATCGTCTTGATCGACTCGGCGCCCGTGCTTCCGCTGAGCGACACGCTCTTCGCGGCGTCCGCGGCGAAGAGCGTCCTCCTCGCGGTCACCTCGGGCAGCGTCACGCCTACACAGCTCCAGGCGGCGAAGACCACGCTCGAGGGCGTGGATGCCTCGGTGCTGGGTGTCGTTGTGCTCGATGCGGCACGGTCCGGCGCGGACGCCGACGTTTCGACGGCGGCGTACCGCGACCTGCGGCCCGCGCGCTCGTGAGCCGGGGGCACGACTCGACTCGCATCCTGATCGTGACGACGTCGTTCGCGGGCGGCGGCGCGGAGTTCGTCGCGCGCACCTGGGCCGACTGGCTCGCGTCGCACGGTTTCGATGTGCGGCTTGCCACGACCACCATCCACGACAACGGCGAGGCGCCGAAAGGGGTGCGGCACATCCCGCTCGACGGACGGAATCCTGCTCGGGCGATCCGCTCGCTTCGCAAGGTCCTCCTCGGCGAGCCCACGGACGTGGTCCTCGCGATCCAGTCGTGGCCGAATCTTCTCGCTCTGGCTGCCTGCATGGGCAGGCGACGCCCCGCGCTGATCGTGTCGGAGCGGAACATCACAAGTCGCGAAGGCGAGCCGATGCGCCTTCCTGATCGCATCAAGCGGATGCTCGCCCTGCGCTTCTAC
Source organism: Microbacterium sp. DT81.1 (assembly GCF_049844955.1). NCBI lineage: Bacteria > Bacillati > Actinomycetota > Actinomycetes > Micrococcales > Microbacteriaceae > Microbacterium > Microbacterium sp. DT81.1. The sequence continues at coordinate 193,749 of NZ_JBNCMA010000008.1, read as the reverse complement.
CGTCGCGCCGACCTCGCGATCGCCGTCTCGCACTCGGTCGCCGCCGAGCTCGTGAGCGTCTATCGAGTACCCGGATCGCGCGTCGTGACGGTGCCCAATCCCGCCGGTCAGCGCGCGGAGGCACGCAGCTCGCTCGTTCGTCCCGTACCGACCGGCGACGAACCCGTGCGCCTTACGCTGCCCATGCGACTGGTGCCGCAGAAGCGGGTCGGGCTCGCCGTCGCGGCGGCCGCCGTCCTGCGCGAACGAGGCATCGATGCGCGCATCCTGTGCTTCGGAACTCAGAGTGGCATGACAGGGCTGGCGGCAGACGCCGAGTCTCACGGCGTTCCGCTCGAGGCGCCTGGGTGGGTTCCCGACTGGGTCGCTGCCACTCCTCCAGGCGCAGTAGCCGTCCTTCCCTCGTACCGAGAGGGATTCGGCAACGTGCTCGTCGAAGCCGCCTATGCGGGAATCCCCAGCGTCGCAGTGTCGAATGCCTTCGGCGTCGCGGACGCCCTGATCCCGGGCTTCAGCGGGCAGCTGGCGCTTGTAGGCACTCCGGAGGCGCTCGCCGATGCCGTTCTCGCCGCGCGCGACACTCCCATGCACCACGTCGGCGACTGGACCCGGCGCTTCTCCACAGACGAGAGCGGCAGGCTGCTCACGGTCGCTCTCGAACGGGCCATCTCGAATCACCTTGACGGACACCGGCAGAAAGGCCCGACCGCGTGAGGATCCTTGTTTCAGCCGTAGGACAGACGGACAACGTCGGCGACACGGTGCTCCGGCGCGGGTTCCTCGACCACCTGCGTACGATCGCGCCGTTGCGCGTCTTCGTCGGGGGCAAGCCCGACTCGTACATCAGCGGTCTGGGGCTGCACTCGGACGACGTCGCCGTGCGTGACAACGGCGAGTGGCGATCGGTCGTTTCGCGTGACCTGATGAAAGGCGGTGTCTACGCCTTCGACACGGGGGAACGAGAGGTCGACCGGGCCTTCGCCAAGCGCTACCTCAAGCTCGCGCCGCTGCTGGTGGTCAACAAGGTCCGCGGCGGCACGGCGGTGCACCTCGGCGTGGGCGTGCGGGAATCGACTGCGTGGCGCAAGCCGATCGGCGCCATCGTCCGGCTCTGCGACCTGGTCTCGTGGCGCGACGCCGACAGCCGCGCGATCATGGGTTTCGGGTCCGTCAGCCCCGACTGGGCGTTCGCCCTCGGATCATCCGCTGAGGTGCTGCGAGATGCCGACGCCCCTCGGCCGCGGATGGCGATAGCGGTTCGACAGAGCCTCGACCACGCAGCCCGGGACCGTCTGGATGACGAGTGGGTCCGGAAGGTCCGCACCCTCGCCGACAGGCTCGCGCTCGAGCCCATCGTCGTCGCGCAGATCGAGCGCGACGGTCCAGTGACACTCGATCTTGCGCAGCGGCTCGGCTGCGAGGCACTGACCTGGCTCGACGACGATCACGCGCGGCAGGAGGAGAGGCTGCGGGGAATCTACCGCGAGTCCGCGCTCGTGCTCACCGATCGGCTGCACGGCGCCGTGATCGCTGCCACCGAGGGGGCTATCCCCATCGCTCTCAGCACGGGACGCATGGACAAAGTCACGCGAACCCTCACCTCGGTGGGGATCGACCGCACCAGCGTCGGCCGAAGCATCCCGGACGAAGCCGCGCTGAATGACGTCGTGCGCGATGCACTGGCACGGCGCGCTGAGATCATCGAATCGGTCGTGGAGGCTCGCTCCCGACTGGAAGCGGTGACGGGTGAGCTGCGACAGCGCCTGGAGGCGAAGGGAGCTCTGGTGTGAGCGCGCCGAAGGTCAGCGTCATCATCCCCGCCTACCGCGTCGCCGACTTCTTGCCTGTGTGCGTCGAGCGGCTCTCGCGCCAGCGGTACGAGAACTTCGAGATCGTCCTCGTCGAAGACGGCTCCGGCGATGCGACGGCCGACGTGGCGAGGGCTCTCGCCGACGCCGAGCCTCGCGTCCGGGCGATCATCCTTCCCGAGAACGGTGGCGTCGCCCGAGCCCGCGAACGCGCGGTCGCCGAGAGCACCGGCGAGTACCTGTGGTTCGTCGATGCGGACGACTCTTGGCCCGAGTCCGCGCTCAAGACGCTGGTCGCCGCCGCAGAGGGCGCAGATATCGTCGTAGCCGATGCCGAGTTCCACTATCAGGACGGCTCTCGACGCCCCCTGCGCGCGCCCCGAAGCCCTGGCGTGGACGGCGCCGGCGCGTTCGCGATGCTGTTGCGCGGCGAGATCACCGGTCACCTGTGGAACAAGCTGTTCCGCCGCGAAGTGATGGCTCAGGCGTCGTTCGCGCCCGCCCGGGTGCAGTCCGACCTCATCATGGTCGCGGATGCCCTGTCGTACGCCAGGTCGGTGCGATTCACCGATCAGCCGGTGTACGAATACCGTCTCCGGCAAGGCTCCGTCATCACCTCGACCTCGGCGCGGGCGGAGTCGCTCGGACTCATCGATTCCCGCATCCGCTCGGACGCGGACCGAATCGGACTCGTCGATACGGACGATTACCGGTACTTCCGCGCCCGCTACATCCAACTGTCGGGCATAAAGGACGCTCTTCTCGCGTCCTATCCTGACAATGAGCGCCGACGCCACCTGGCTGATCGGCGATCCGAGCTCTCGTGGTCCGACATAGCCCTCTTCGCGAAGCGGCGAGACGCGCGTCGCCTCGCGCTGGCGCTCACCGCCAAGAGTTCGCTCGCCGCTCACCGCGCCCTGCTGCGAGCCGCTGACAGATAGCTGGATTTGTGACGTTCGTGTGACGTTCGCGTGACGTTGTGTTTCGGCTGCGTGCGCGTCCGTCCCTGGCTCTTTCGCCTACACAGCGCTTGGGACCATACTTGTCAAGTGGGTTGCGAAGAAGCCCCCAACTGACGTCTGGGGACCGAATCGACAATTCACGGAGGAAACATGCGACGCCCAGGCGCCGACCGGAAGACCGCACTCGCCCTCACAGCACTGCTGATCCTCGGAGGAGTCACTCAGGCGGGACCCGCCTCCGCCGCCACGATCGTCGGACCGGCGACGTACGAAGAGTCCTCGAGTGCGACCGTGTACACGGGCTCATGGGCCTCGCTCGAGTCCGGCGGCTCGAGCGGCGGCGCCATCCGCTACGCCGACGGGAAGGCCTCGGCCACTCTGACGTTCCGTGGATCGAGCATCACCTGGTACACGTGGAACTCGACCTCGGGTGGCATCGTCGACGTGTACCTGGACGACGTCAGGCAGAAGCGCGTCGACAACTACTCGGGTACGAGGACGACGAAGATCCGGGCGTTCACGGCTGACGGGCTCAACGGCGACATCCACACGATCCGGATCGCCGGGACGGGTTTGTCGAACGCGAACTCAAGCGGCACGATCACGCACCATGACTCCTTCGTGGTCGGAAGGAAGACATCACCTCCCGCTGTGAGGTCCCTGCCGATCCGGATCGAGGACTGCCCTGCCGCCACAGTCCGCGTGCACACTGCCAGTGAGCTTACGAATGCCCTCACTGCGGCACGTCCGGGCACCGTCATTCACCTCGCCGCCGGCACCTACAGGGGCGGTTTCGCACTGACGGCGTCGGGAACGGCGACCGCTCCGATCTGGGTCTGCGGGCCCAGGACCGCCGTGGTACAGGGTGATTCGGAATTCTCGGGAACCGCGATGCGCCTGGGCACAGCCAGTCATGCACGTGTCACCGGGTTCACGGTGACCAATGCCCTGGCGGGAGTCATGGTCAAGTACGGCAACGACGTTGCGATCACCGACCTGCATGTCCGCGACACGGGGAACGAAGGCATCCATCTCTACGGGCACACCACCGACAGCTTCGTCGTGGGCAACCTCGTGGAGCGAACAGGTCTCGTGAACCGGCCATACGGTGAGGGCATCTACATCGGTACGTCGGGACGCCGATGGGCCGAGGTGACCAACGGCCAGCCCGACCGCTCGGATCGGAACACCGTTGCGCTCAACACGGTCAAGGCAACGGGTGCTGAGGCGATCGAGGCCAAGGAAGGCACTTCCGACGGCTCGATCCTTCACAACACGGTCATCGGGCACAGCTCTGGCTCGAACGCCAACGCCTGGATCATGGTGACGGGCAACGACTGGTACATCAGCGGCAACTCCGGCCAGAACGCCGTGAAGCACGGGTACGCGTCGTTCGTCTCGAGCGACGGGAACTGGGGCTACCGGAACATCTTCCGGGACAATTCGGGAAGCGGCACCCCCGGCACGGGCCTCTGGATCCAGAGTCCGTCGTCGGGCTCGCAGGTGTCGTGCGACAACTGGGTGGATGCGGCGGCGGGTGGCGTCACGAACGTGTTCTGCGCCCCGTGAGGTTCGCCGCGTCGTCCATCCCGGGGCCTACTAGTGGGTGACCGGGTCATGGGCGGCGAAGAGAGCGAACTCGGGGACATTAGGGTGGAAGGCACAGGGGGAACTTCGGTGGCATCGAAAGACAAGGGCAGGATAGCGTTCGTCGTCACGTCGCTGCGCGACGGTGACGACGACCCGTCGATCGCGTGGATGGGTTGGTTCGCAGACGCCGGGTACGCCGTGACCGCGATCCCTCTGCTGGCCGGGCCGGTCTCGTCGTCATTGCATTCTTCGGTCGACGTGACCGAGAACGCCGCGGTGCACGGGCACAAAGCCAAGATCAGCGCCCTCAGCGCGCTGATCGGCTCGAGTGCATTCGGCGCCGTCGTCGGGGTGCGCACGGAATCGAATCTCGTCGTGCTGGAGGCCATGAAGGGGCACTCATCGCCGCCGCTTGCGGTTGTCACGGAGGAGAACCCTCTGAGCCTCTTCCTCGATTCCGAGTCGCGCACCCGACGCCGGCAAGTGCGCGACGCCCGCCGAGCCTATCGACGCGCGGACCTCGCGATCTCCGCCTCGCATCCGATCGCTGCAGAGCTCACCGCGGCATTCGGGGTGCCCGCCAGCCGGAGCCTCGTCGTGCCGCGACCCGTTCTCGCGCAGAACCGGGAGGACGCCACGTTCGCCGGCCCGCCGGAGGGGGACGGTCCGATCCACCTCGTGCTGACGTGCGAGCTGACGGCGCGCACCGACGCCGACGTCGTCGTGCACGCCGCGAAGTCCCTCGGCGATCGCGGCATCCGGAGCGAGGTGCTGTCATTGCGCGGAGGCCCACGCGAAGCCGCTCTCGGCGCGCTGGCCGACACTCTCGGGGTTCCATTCTCGATCCGCCACGATGTCGGCGAGGACGACTGGCGGCTTCCCGCGGGATCGGTCGTGGTCCTCCCGTCCCGCAGCGAAGGCGTCGGCGCGGACCTCGTCCAGGCGACCTCACGCGCCGTGCCGGCGACGGCGATCTCGACGGCACTGGGCGTCGCTGATGCGATCATTCCGGGCGTCACGGGCGAGCTCGCCCTCGATGACCACCCGCTCTCCGTTGCCGACGCCGTCGAGCGCGCATCGAAGATCAAGGTCACGGACGTCGGCGGCTGGATCGATCGCTTCACCCCTCGATTCAGCGGCGCGCTCCTGGAACGCGCCGTGCAGTACGGCCATGGCCTTGCGGAGCGCTAGGAAACGCATAGGAGTTCGCGCGACGGTGCTGCTGGCCGTCACTGCTGCGATCGCGATGACTGTCGGATTGATGCTCTGGCCGAGCTCCACCGGAGATCCTCTCCTCGGCGGCTCCGGGGAGCAGGCACAGCCCACTCCCCTGCCCACAAGCACCGATCCCTCCGGCGGGAGGGCCGTCGGATCCCGCAGCGTCGACGAGACACTTCGATTCGGCGATGGAAGTTACCTCGACGGTCACGACTACCTGCGTGGGGTGAACATCTACAGCCTCATCTTCGCCGGCAAGCAGGACGATCTCTCCGCTCTCGGGGAACCCGCTTCAAGCTATGCTTTCCTCGCGTCCCGCGGGGTGTCGATCATCCGTCTTGCGGTGCCATGGCAGCGGCTCCAGGAGATCCCGCCGGGCGGCGACGCCGCGGACGGGCTGCAGCAGCCCATCGACGCCGCCTACCTCGAGGTGGTCGCCGAGCAGGTGAACCGAGCAGCGAATGCAGGCATCCGGACCATCATCGACCTTCACAACGGATGCACGTATCCGTGGGGCGCCGGAGATTTCGTCGAGGGGAGCCTCCGATGCGGCGACGGTATCACCGAGGCGCACGTGACCAACCTCTGGCAGACCATAGCCGAACGGTTCCGCGACGATGAGCGGGTCGCCGCGTACGACATCTTCAACGAGCCCCGCTGGTCCGTAGGCGTGCAGACGTACAAGCGATACGCGCAGGTCGCGGTGGATGCCATCCGCTCCACAGGCGATGACCACGTCATCTGGGTCGAGGGGATCCTGAGCGATAAGCGTGGGCGACTGGCGGCCATCGCACGGCAGGGCCCCTGGGTCATCGACCCTCTCGACAAAGTCATGTACTCGGAGCACTTCTACGCGAACGAGCGTGGCGCCGGCTTCGTTCCCGGCACGGACTACTCGCCCGTGCTCGACCGGTTGCGGACGTTCGGCGACTGGTGCCGCGCGTGGGCTGTGAGATGCTCCGTCGGGGAAGTGGGATGGCCGTCCGGTGGCGCGAACGGAGCGCAGTCGGATGCGGACGCCGCAGGGTGGAACGAGCTCTTCGATCAGTTCTACTCGCTCGCCGACGAGTACGAGCTCGATGTGACGTACTTCGCCGCGAGTTCCACGACGCAGGTGGGCACACTTCTGGCGTACGTGAGCAGCGACCCGCGCCCCCTCTCGCCGGTCGGCATCGACACCGCCCTGTCGCAGGCCTCGGTCATCGAGGCACACCCATCACGACCGACGCAGCCCCAAGACGACCCGCCGGCAGGCTGAAGCGCCCACCGGCGGGCTGAGACGCCCGCACTCAGTTGGCGATCTTCACCTTGATCGGCGAACTGATACCGACATTGCCTGCCGCATCGGTGGCGCGCGCCGTCACGACGTAATCGCCGTTCGGAGTCCGGGGCCCTACCGTCCAGATCCGTGCGCCCCACTGTGTCGCAGACTGCTTGGTCAGAGTCAGCAGCCGGGACTCACCGTGGTAGATGCCGACATCGACCACCCCCACGTTGTCGGTGGCGTTGACGGTCACCGTGGCGTAGCCCTTGAGCACTGCACCGTTGACGGGCGCGACGATGGCCGCTGATGGCGGAGTGCGGTCGCCGCCGGACGAGGCGCCGACCCACCGCTCCATCGACGCGATGAAGTCCGGGAGGGCGAAACCGGGGGTCGAGTGGCCGTTCGTGTGGGCACGCATCGTCGCCTCGGCGGCAACGGGGCTGGCGAGTGCAAGGAGCGCGAGCCCGTGATCGTCCGGCGGGACGGTCAGATCGGTCTCGCTGGGCTGCGACACGACGATACGCATCGTCGATCCGGCCCACGCTGCGGCGGAGTGACGGGCGGGATTGGCTGCGTCGATCGCGCCAGGGTTGTCCCCGAAGGCGGCGATGACCGAGTCGCGAGCCCGGCCGCCCGAGTCATAGTGAGCGCGTATGTCGTACGTTCCGTTCACGCTGTACATTCCGGCAATCGATGGGATGAGCTTCGATGCGTAAGTCTCCGTCGCGAGCGCGCCGCCGGCGGAGGTCGCTCGCAGGACGTTCGTCTTCACTGTGAAGGTCTGGCTCATGTACTGATAGCCGGCGACTTGAAGCGCGGTGGCAGTGGGATGCGAGTAGAGGTTGCCGCCCGCCGTCTGGCAGATCGCCACCCATCCGTGGTCGACGACGGCCGCGGAGACCAGTTTGAAGCCGCCGTCGAGCGCGTTGTGATCGCTCGAGCCGCCGTGGTAGAACCACACGACCGGCACCGCCTGGCCACTGAACGGCTTGACCGTCTGGGGGACGTGGATGCGCGCCACATCGCCATTGATGCGCACGCAGATGTTGTCGAAAAGCGTTCCGGCAGCCGTCAACTGGTTCGGCTTGCGGAAGTACTCGCCCGGCAGCTTGGGCGTAGGAGTCGACTCGGCGAACGCCGGCACTCCGGTGGCAGCGGTGAGCGCCAGCGCGCCTACACCGCCCGTGGCGAGCGTGATGAATCCGCGTCGCGACACCATCGGCGATGTCGACGGAAGTCCTCGATTAACAGTCCCCATATTTTTCCCCTAACCTGTAAGCATCCAACTATGTCACGGGTCTAGGCGCGTGAACGAGCCGTTAACGGTCGTTTCGGGCGGGTAAAAGGTCAGGTCAAGCCCCTGTGCACCGACGGCTTGCCCTACTAGCCTTGGTCATATAGAGGAGGACTCGCCGACGGCGTGCCGAGGCCTACGATGTTCTGCGGGCGAGGAGAAGGCATGCTGACGGATTCGATCGCGCCGATGGGCGCAAAGGCCCTACTCGTCTGCTCGACGGGCGGCCATCTGTCAGAGCTCATCCGCCTCGAGGCGCAGCTCGGTGTGAATCCCGAGTCCCTCTGGGTGACCTTCGACACGCCGCAGAGTCGCGAGCTGCTGGAGGGCCGGCGCATGATCGCGCTTCCGTATATCGGCCCTCGCGACCTCAAAGGCACGCTCCGCGCCATGCCGGTTCTGCGCCGTGCGCTCCAAGCCGAGTCGTTCGAGGTCGCCGTGAGCACCGGCGCCGCTGTGGCGGTGGCAGCCCTTCCCCTCGCTGTGCTGGCAGGCGTTCCTGCGACGTACGTGGAGAGCGTCTCCCGCGTCCACGGCCCCTCATCGACGGGGCGCATCCTCGAACTCGTCCCCGGCGTACGCCTTCGCACTCCTCACCCGCAGTGGAGCCGCGGACGGTGGGCGCCGGCGCATAGCGTCCTCTCGGACTTCCGCAGCGTCCCTGCGGCGACGAGGGCCGTTCCGAGGAAGGTGTTCGTCACGCTCGGTACCATCCGGGGGTACCGCTTCGACTCCGTCGTCGACGCCATGCTTCGGACCGGTTACGCGAACGACGAGACGGTGTGGCAGCTGGGCGATACGGATCGCAGCGACTCCCTCCCGGGCACCGTCCACCAGTACATGTCTCCCGATGACTTCGCGCGCACCGCGCTCGAGGCGGATGCGGTCGTCACGCACGCCGGCGTCGGCACGCTCCTCGAGCTGCTCGGGATGGGCATCTATCCGGTCCAAGCGGTGCGCCGCGCTCACCGCCGCGAGCACGTCGACGACCACCAGACAGAGATCGCACGCCTCGTGAATGAGCTCGACATCGGCGTCGCCGTTGACGGACCGGAGCTGACGGGCTCCGCCATCGAGAGGGCCGCGTCGCGTCGGATCGTCGATGGGCTGCGAGCGGGCGCCGCCTAGTGACCGACCCACAGCAGGAGGCCCCGATGACCAGCCGTGACATCTTCGCCGTCGGACGGGGTCAGTACGAGAACATCGGCGACATCATCCTGCGGCGACCGCTTCTGGACTGGGCCCGCGCAGCAGGAACGCTGCACGTCTATGTCGGAAACTCCCCCGATGGCTACGATGAGGGACTCGGCCTTCGGCCGGAGGATCACGTGTACCGGTCCTTCGGGCGCTGGTATGCGGCACTGCTTCGCTCCGCTCTCCGCGGGCGGGCGCACTCCGTCTACAAACCCGGCGAAGTTCAGTTGACGCTGATCGGCATGAAAGAGCACGTCACGATGCTGCCAGCCGTCTCGCTGGTCCGGCTGCGCGGCGGGACCGTGTCGCGAGTCGGCGTCGGAGCGCGCAACTTCGCCCCGTTCCCACGTGCGCTCATGTGGCCGTCCAACGCCCTCAGCAGCTATACACGCTGGCGCGACGACCGCACGGCTGCTTACCTGGGCCACGGGCCCGCTTCCCCCGATCTCGGCTTCTACGAGGGCATGCCCGACGACGAACTCGTCGCGAGTCTCGGCGACGGCCGCGCCGAGCGCGACCTGCTCGTCGTCTCCCTGCGGGCGGACGCGGAGGTCGCACCCAGGCCATACCCCGATGGGGAGTGGTTCGCCGGCATCCGTGGAGCCGCAGACGCCCTCGACCTCCGGATCTGCGTCGTGTCGCAGGTCAGTGTGGACGACGGGCGCTCCCATCGACTCGCCGCCGACTTGGGCGGGGCAGAAGTCGTCTCATGGCCGGAGTCACGCGGCCATGGTCCGCAGGAGGCTCGGCTGCGCGAGGTCTATCGGCGCACCGCGGTCGTAGCGAGTGACCGGCTCCACGTCCTCATTGCGGGCCTGACCGAGGGCTCCGGCGCCGTGGGGCTGCAGCTGGATGACTCTGACAAGATCTCCCGCCACTTCTCCACGATCGGGCTCGAGGACCTCACCATCAACAGCACCGGCCTCACGGGCGATGAGTTGGCGGACCGCATCGTCCGGATCGCCCGCCGTCGGCGCGAGCAGGTCGGCGCGCTGCTGCTCGCGCGTGAGCGTCTTCGTGCGACCAAGCAGGGCTTCCACGACACCATCGCTCAGGCGCCCGCATCCGTATCCACGGCGGCCCCCGATGCGAGCGCACGGCCCCGCATCTATCACGTCGGCCGCGCAGGCGACATCCCCGGCGGCATGACCCAGGTCATCAACGCGTATCTGGCCTGGCCCTTCGAGAACGTCTCGGTGCGGGTGCTCGAATCCCGAGGAGATCCGGGCGACCACATCACGGCAGCTCGGCGCCTCGTCCGGACCCTCCGAAACGTCCGCGCAATCGCTCGACGGGGAGAGCGCGCAGTCATCGTGACGCATCTCTCCGAGCGAGGATCCTTCCTTCGCGAAGGCCTGGTTGCGCGATACGCCAACCGCCTCGGCCTGCCCGTGATCGCTCACCTCCACGGAAGCGAGTACGCACAGTACGAGCGCTCCAACCCGGCCTCGGTCGCACGAGTGCTGCAAGCGTGCACCAAGGTCATCACACTGTCCCAGGACTCCAGCGACATAAGTGCGCGCCACGTACCGGCGGACCGGATCGAGCTCGTTCCCAACGCGATCCCCAGTGGGACGCCGCGAGCGAAAGAGAAGCTGGTCGTCTTCGGAGGTGTCGTCTCGCACCGCAAGGGCATCGATGTCCTGCAGGAGGCATGGCGCGAGGTCTCGGACGAGCACCCGGAGTGGGAGCTCGTGGTCGCAGGTCCGGTGCGCGACGAGCACCTGGTCGACCGTGCGCTCCCGCGCACGCGGTGGCTCGGCAGTGTCTCGCATGCTCGACTCATGGAGCTGCTCGAGCGCGCGGAGATCGCGGTTCTGCCCTCCCGTGACGAGGCCATGCCGATGTTCATCCTCGAAGCGATGGCGCGTCGCGCGTGCGTGATCTCCACCGAGGTCGGGGGTATCCCCCTTGTGCTCGGTGGGGGCGCGGGCGTGCTGCTGCCGCCGGGCGACGCCGCGGGGCTGGGTGAGGCGCTCCGCAAGGCCGTGGGTGACGCGACCTGGCGTGCGGAGGTCGCGGCTCAGGGGCACTCCCGGTTCGAAGAGGAGTACTCGGCAGAGTCGGTGTATCCCCGTGTGGAGCGAATCTGGCTCGACGCGCTCGACGATCGCGAGGCGCCGAGCCGTCAGCGACTCGCGTTGCGCTCCGCGTAGCGCTCCCGCGCGTCGTTCCCACTGATCCGATCGATGTTGGCGGCGGCCAAGGCACGCGCGCGGGCGGCGCCCGCCTGCACGCGGTCGCGGGCGTCCGGCGCCGCCAGCACCTGGCTCGCTACGGCCCAGATCCGCTCACCCATCCCCGGTCCGGGTGCGACGCAGAGCTCGGGCCATCCGAACAGCTTCATCAGACCCTCGACCTTGCCCTGAGTCGCAAGAGTGATCGCGGGGGTACCTTGGGCCAGCGACATGATGGCCAGGTGCATACGCCCCGTGACGATGAGCGATGCACGATTCGCGAGTGAACGGATGGTGGACGGCGAAAGCTGCTCGTCGATGAGCAGGACTCCCTCGCCTCCGCTGGCTGCATAGACTTCGCGACACGCAGTGAGGTCGTCCGCCGTGTCGCGCAGCACGTGCGGCAGCAGGACGACGGTGAATCCGTCCGCGCGCAGGTGGTCCAGCAGCGCCGTGTACTCGGGTACCTGATCGACCGTGCGCGCGATCAGACCACTCACGTTCACGATCGCGAAGGGACCGTCGATCCCCCTCAGGATGCCGTCGGCCTTCGCGTCGTCGCGCCGATCGTCGGTGAAAACGATGTCAGCCGTCTCGACGACGCCGCCGATGCCGGCGTCACGCACTCGGGCAGCGGACGCAGGATCGCGAAGAAGCAGGCGCACACCGGCCGCCCCCGCCCGGCGCAGCGCACGCAGGGCCGCTGCGGGTGCTTTTCCGCTCCAGCTGAACCCGAGCACCGTCGTGTCGATGCCCGCGCGGGCACTGCCCGCGGCGATCGCGGAGCGGCGGAGCGAGCTGCGCAGCACGTACACCCCGTCCATGATGTCGGCCCCGACGATCGACACGGTCGCGGCATCGGTCAGCAGCACCTTCAGTCGCGCGAGGGCGTTCGCGTGAGCGCCGCCTGCCCCGTAGAACAGACCGGGGAGGGCGACGATCTCCGCGCCGGCGGCGAGATCGACCGGGAGCGTGAAGTCCTTCGGACCGCGTGTCACGACAGTCACCGGCCGGTCCGCGGCCGCCACAAACGCCTCCACCATGGCCTGGTCGCCGATGTTTCCGGCTCCGGGTGGCGCGATGAGGACATGGCGGGCGGATCCGCGCCGGACGCCCTCGAGCGCCGAGGCGACCCGCTGCTCGGTGATTCCCAGGTGATCGAAGACTCCTCGGGTGAGGAGGGTGTATCGGAGGCGGACGTGGCGAACGATCATTGGAGTCCTCTGGGTCGAAGTGGGCGCCGTTCGGCGCGGGAGCTGATCGGGGGAAGTCACCCGCTGGTCGGCTGCATCACGCGGCCTGCGGAAAGCGGCTCGAACTCGTCGGCGCGCGGTCGCGGTGTCGAGTCGTGCACGGCGAGAAGCACCAGGAGTCCGATCACGATGTGCATGCCCCGCACCGCGTCCAGCGAATTGAAGCTGCTGATGGAGACGGTGTACGCGATTATCGCGAGCCCAACCGCAAGGTCTCCGCGCGCCCACGCGCTCCAGATGAGGCTTGAGAGGAACAGAACGAACAGCACCAGCCCAGGCAGGCCGATGCTGATGAGCAGCTGGAGAAGCGAGTTCTCGATGACGATGGTGTCGAACAGGCGTCCCGTCTGGCCCGAGGTTCCGGGCCCGGTGCCGAACCAGTCGCTGTACTCAGCCGCGCTGATCGCCACGGTGATCGCGCGCTCGCGAACACCGGCAGACAGCTGCGACTCGATCGACGATGCACGTTCCACAAGCGGGCCGAAATTGAGGGCCACCACGGCCCCGAGCCCGGCCAGGCCGACGAAAACAAACCACCGGCCGACGTTCCGCCAGCCCAGGAAGAACGGCGCCGCAATCACCGCAACGCCGACGGCCACCCCCAGCGCGACGATCGAGCCACGCGATACCGTCGCCAGAACCCCACCGGCGGCCAGGCCGCCGCATAGGAGCATCCACCGGCGCCCTGTAGTCAGCCACGTGCCGATCCCGAGCATGGCGGGGACGGTGAGAAAGGCGGCAGCGAACAGTGGGTGGCTGAATGGCCCCTGCGCGCGGTAGACCGCGAAGCCGAATTCCCGCGAACCGCCCAGCCAGCCGTAGACGGGCGACATCCCGAGCACCAGCTCGACCATGATGTTCGCGCCCGCGAGAGCACCGCCGATCAGGAGGACCGTCCGCAGAAGCGCGACCTCCTGGCGCGCATCGAACACGAGGAGAGGAACCAGTGCGCTGACCACGAATGCGAGCGTCCATCCGACCGTCGTCTCGTTGACGCCCGACCGCAGGATGGAAACCCCGAGCCACGCGACGAGCAGGACAGCGAAGGTATACACGGCCAGACGGGGGCCGATCCGCGACAACGGTGGAAGGCGGGATGCACGCCCCGCGCCGTGGGCGAGTACGATTCGGCGCAGTACCCAGATCCCCATCACCAGAGCGAGTGGAGGCAGGGCGTTGAACGGCCCGTCGTTGGGAACGAATCTCGTCGGCACCACGCAGAGCACCGCACCGACCACCGCCGGGATCATGTGCACCGGCATGAGGAAGACGCCGAGGACGAGAACCGTCAGCAACGGGATCGCCAGCGCAAGCTCATAGGACGGCTGCTCGACCGTAGCAAGCAGGCCGACGGTCGTGATACCCGTGAATGCGACGGCCACGACGAACACCGCGGCCGACCGGAGCCGGTGGTTCCACTCCGTGCGCCCGGCGACGAGGTATGGAGGCGTCACAGACTGGTCCCCGTGCGCATAAAGCCGTTGATGGTGCCTCCGGGAACGTGCGGGTTCATGTTCAGAATCGTAGAGAGTCGCCGTGAAGTGTCTGTTTCGGCGGGATTAATGTTCTGCACTGCGGGCTTGACCCGACCTCTGCAAAAAGGGCGAAGCCGCCAGAGGCCTCCCCTCCCACCCTAACGCACCCTGCCGCGTTAACCTCGCCGTAACAGCCAGGCGGTAGGAATGAACCATCAGGCGGGCGAAGGCGCTCGGTAGTACAACGATTCACCAAGGAGTTCCATGCGTCTGTCTGTCATCGGCTGCGGCTATCTCGGGGCCGTACACGCGGCCGCCATGACCTCCATCGGCCATGACGTCGTCGGGATCGACGTCGACGAGCCGAAGATCCAAGCACTCGCCGCTGGGAAGGCACCGTTCTTCGAACCGGGCCTGCCCGAACTGCTCACGGAGGGAGTCGCGTCCGGCCGGCTTCGCTTCACGACCGACATGTCCGCGGCTGCGGAAGCGACCGTCCACTTCATCGGCGTCGGTACGCCTCAGCAGAAGGATGGCTACGCCGCCGACCTGACCTACGTGAACGCCGCGGTCGACGCCCTCATCCCCCATCTCAAGCCCGGCGATATCGTGGCGGGCAAGTCGACGGTTCCGGTCGGCACTGCTGCCATCCTCGCCGAGCGGGTCGCGGCGACGGGGGCAACGCTCGTGTGGAACCCCGAGTTCCTTCGCGAGGGCTGGGCCGTGCAAGACACGATCTCGCCCGATCGGCTCGTCGCGGGCGTTCCGTCGGGCGCCCAGGGTGAACGGGCCGCCGACGTCCTCCGCGAGGTGTACCACACCGCGATAGCGACCGACACGCCCTTCATCGTCACCGACTATGCGACCGCCGAGCTCGTCAAGGTTGCGGCCAATGCGTTCCTCGCGACCAAGATCTCTTTCATCAACGCAATGGCTGAGATCGCCGAGGTGACCGGCGCGGACGTCACCGAGCTCGCCGACGCGATCGGGCACGATGCCCGCATCGGTCGCCGATTCCTCGGCGCCGGCATCGGATTCGGGGGCGGCTGCCTGCCGAAAGACATCCGGGCATTCTCCGCGCGCGCCGAGGAACTGGGGCGCGGCGAGTCCGTCGCGTTCCTGCGCGAGGTGGACGCCATCAACCTTCGCCGACGGGACCGCGCCGTTCAGCTCGTCGTCGATGCCCTCGACGGCGACGTCTACGAGAAGAAGATCGCCGTGCTGGGTGCTGCCTTCAAGCCGCACAGCGACGATATCAGGGACTCCCCCGCTCTCGATGTCGCGGTCAAGCTGCGCGGACTCGGGGCGGACGTCGTCGTGACCGACCCCGAAGCCATTGAGAACGCCAGGTCCAGGCACCCTCAGCTCACTTATGCAGAACGAGACGAGGCGCTCACGGGAGCCCACGCGGTCGTCGTGGTCACGGAGTGGGACGAATACCGACGCCAGCTCTCGCCAGCGCACGCCTCCTCGCTCACGGCGGGGCGCATCGTCGTCGACGGCCGCAACTGCTTGGACGCTCCAGCGTGGCGAGCGGCCGGATGGACGTACTTCGGGATGGGGCGGCCGTAGGCAGAGCCACGCTGCTTGGACGACGTGCACTCAAGGCCGAGGGATCCCCTCGGCCTTGAGTGCAGCTTCTTGTCGTTCACATCACTCGAGCAACCGCTTCCCCTGCGGATCGAGAGCTCGGGCGATCGGCTTGGGCAGGTTGAATATGCCGCCTACGGGGGCGAGCAACCGATAGAGGACGAGCGGCACACCGACTCCGAACGCCGTCAGCGCGGCGGCGGCGAGAACCGGGGACACGACGCCCACCGGAATGAGCGGCACGACTGCTGCCAGCAGCATCGCGTGCGCGACGTAGACGGCGATCGTTCGCTGGCCGATGTACCGGAAGGGAGCGGACAGCCACCCCACTTTCGCGATCATCGCGGCGATGACCAGACACGCTGTCACGCAGACCACCGATAGAGCCATGCGCCCCACCCCCCTCGCGGGGCCGGGAATGAAGGAGAAGGCCGCCATGGCGGCGGGCACGGCGATGATAGCGGCGACAAGCAGCACCGGATTGGCGCGCGCCGCGACGGATCGCCACACCTCCGGAAGCCGCGCGCCGAGCAGGAAGAAGAACATGTACATCGCAACCGAGCGCCACACGATGTTGTCCGCCGTCGGCAGGACACCCATCGCTGCCGCCACGCCCAGAGCACCGGATGCAAGGAGCGGGATCCACGCGGGGAGCTGCTGCGTCAGCCTGCCGACAACAAGGTAAACGATGAGCGCATAGAGGAACCAGAGGCCGTTGGTCGGCCAGATCGGCGATATCACGAAGGCGATCCACGGATGCACCTCACTGAGCGGCCACGGCACGAACGTGAACCACACGGCGCGGATGAGCATCCAGAGGAAGTACATGTAGAGCAGCAGCGCGAGACGAGTGGCGAAGAGGCCGCCCCACGTCCGGCGGATCGCGTTGGCAGCGAAAACGCCCGCAACCAGGAAGAACAGCGGCATCCTGACCGCCGTCAGGTACAGGTTCAGCGTGTCGAGCCATCCGTTGTGCCAGCCATAGACGTTCATCAGCTGAAGGGCGTGTGCCAGTACGACGAGGATCATCGCGCCGCCGCGCGCGACGTCCGCCCACGCGAGCCTCAAGCCGTTCCAACCTTCCCTGTCGGACTCTGTGGCGGGTCTTGCTCTGGACCCGTGCCCTCGGGCGCTCGCGCCGCCCGCTCGGCCGTGGCATCCGCCTCCATATTGTGCGCCGCGCGCGCGCGACCCTTTTTTCGCCCCGTGAAGGGATAGACGAAGAGCCAGGAGAACCGCGTGAGATACCGCGTGATGAGGATCGACAGCAGGATGACGAGCGTCGTGAGCACGCCGATGAGGAGGAGCCCTCGCCCCGGGAGCTCATCGAGCACCGGGACAAACGCCAGCGGAGCGACGAGGAGCGCGATGACGAAGAGGTGGACGAGGTAGATGTTGAGCGTCCGCAGCCCTACATAGACGACCCACTTGAGGAAGACGAGATGCACAAGGTAGTACGCGAGTGCGAACCCCGTCGCGATCGCAAGCAGCTGGCCCACGAAGGCCGATCCCGGGATTCGCTGCAGGACCGGGAACAGCGTCACGACCGCTGCGAAACCGGCGAAGCCGATCACCAGCGCGATCGCGCGCCACAACCGCATCCCGTCGAACAGGTCGAAGATCTTGCGGCTGAAGTAGGCACCGAGCGTGAAGAAGATGAGGTACTCCGTCATGCGGTTGATGCCGACATTGTGCGCGTTGAGGATCCCCGACGACGACAGCACTGACAGCACGAGCGCGATGGAGATCAGCACCCACTGAGGGGCCTTGCGGAAGAGCCAGAGTGCCAGCGTGAAGATGAAGAGCGCGTAGATGAACCAATAGGAGCTGATCGGCCAGATCAGGATGCCGAGCAGTGCGAGCGGATCGGAAGCCGTCGATCCTGCACCGTCTGAGCGCACATTCGGCGCCAGCCGGTACAGCACGAATCTGATCACGGACCACAGCAGGTACAGGTAGAGGTATTGACGCAAGCGGCGCTTCCAGACGTCAGCGAACGACCACTGCCCCACGCGGTTGTGGAACACGCCCGTGATCAGGAAGAACGCCGGCATCGGGAAAAGCTCCAGCACGACCTTGAGCCGCCCGATCCCCGCCGCGTCGAACCCGATCGACGTCAGGAACAGTGTCGTGTGATAGGCGACGATGAGGATGATCGCCGTCCCCTTGACGAAGTCCACCCACTCCCGCCTTCCGACGTCGGTGCGGAGCATCCTGCCCCATACGGTTTCGGTGTTACCCATCTCGGCCTCCCAGTCCGAACATGTTCACGACGCGACGCAACCGTCCCCCGTGGGCGTCATCCTGCATCCCCCCGTGCAGGATCGGGCTCGGAATCGTCGGTGGTCCGCCGCGCGCGGGCGAGGAACCGCCGGCCGGCGATGATCGACAGCACGTCGCGTCGGTACGCGGGCAGGATGACGGCCATGATCACGAGCGCCGCGATCAAGGACACGAATCCGACACCGATGCGCACGAACGGCGACGCCTCGGGCAGCAGCATCGTCGACGCGTATGAGGCGACCGCAGCGACGCCGTAGACGGCAAGCGTGCGAAGTCCGTTGAGGAAGAGGCGGAGGAGCGGTGCGGTCGACCGACCCCGCAGCCAGAGCATGCCGATCGGCCAGAGCAGGGCCGTCGTAACCAGGTATGCCAATGCAACGCCCTCGACGCCCCACAAGACGCCAAGGATCACGAGTCCGATGACGAACGGCCTGGTCCAGACGGTGTAAAGGAGAAAGCGCCCCGTGAGGCCGTGCGAGAGGAAGACCCAGTACGTCGCGAACGCAGCCGCTTGGAAGAAGCCGGCGATGGCAAGGATCTGGAACAGCGGAACGGTCGGCGCCCACTGGGGACCGAGAGCTACGGCTATGATGTCGGTGGCCTGCGCGACCGAGAAGCCGAGTACGAGGCTCACGATGTTCAGCAGGACTATCTGGCCGAAGCTGATGAACTCGGCGTACCTCGCGGGCTGATCCTGAAGCCGCGAGAGCGCCGGGAGTGCAACGCGCGTCGACGGAGCGTTGATCTGGTTGAGCGGAAGCAGCATCAGCTGGAAGGCTCTGTTGTAGTAGCCGAGCGACTGAGCGCCGAAGACGCGGCCGATGACGATCGAGTCGACGTTACGACTCGCGTAGGTGAGGATCTGGGCGCCGACGAGCCCGCCGCCGAACTTCAGCAGTGGCTTCATCTCCTCACCGCGACGAGGGAAGCCGGGCCACCAGCCACCCATGATCGGCAGTGCCACCGCCTGGAAGAACACCTGCAGCACCTGCTGCGCCACCAGCGCCCAGTACCCCCAGCCGAGGGCCGCGAGCGCGAGCGCAATGACGAGCGCAGCTGCCTGGGCCGCAATCTCGATCGCCGCGAGAGGTCCGAACCGAAGGTTTCGCGTGAGGTCGGCGCGGAACTGTGTCACGAATCCGCCGAGGACGAACGTCGTGGAGAGCGCGAGCGTTACGAGGACGAGCCGCTCATCGCCGTAGAATGCGGCGATCGGGTGCGCGAGTGCCGCGACGGCGCCCGTCAACGCAGCTCCGATCCCGAAGTTGATCCAGAAAAGGTTCGCGCGCTGGCCCGCCGTCAGCGTCTTCGCCTGGATCGCCGCGCTCGACAGTCCGAAATCGCGCATGATCTCACCGACCCCGACGATCGCGAGGACCATCGCGGTGACGCCGTAATCGGCAGGAGAGAGCAGCCGCGCCAGCAACACGATGCCGACGAGTTGGATCGCTATTCGCACGATCTGGCCGCCGAATGTGACGACGGCACCCCGGCCTACGGTGCGACCGAGGCTCTGCACCGCCGTCATGGCAGGCTCCTATCGGAAGCGCTTGAGCTGAGACCTCTCAGTTCAGTCACGGATGTCTATCCTTTCGGCGTGACGGTCCCGCCGTTGGGACATGGTTCGGGCGGGCGTCGCAAGACGCCGGCAGAGGCTATGTTCCGGCCAGGACTGCGCCAGGCGAGAAGGGCGCGTGGTCCAGGACTCCTGGGCAGTATCGGAGTTGAGCGGTCACCTGTCACGGCTCCTCGATGCGCCGGCCGGGGCGCGAAGGATGGCAAGAAGAGTGGACCGCATGCCGAAACTCTACCAAGCGCAAATGAATGGCCTGTTTCACAGAGGTAAAGGCTGCCCCGCTCGAGTCCGGGGCCTGGGGCGAGTGCCGCGAGATTCAGAGCTGCACCGACAGACTCCCGGCCTTCTCGGCGAGCACACCTCGTTGCAGCAGCACGCCGATGACGGCCGGGGCGTCTATCGGGTGGATGCCCGGAGGCATCTCGCCGTCGCGGGCGGGGTCGTACGCAAAGGCCGCCTCGAGGTCGGCACGCGGGATCGACCCTCCTCGCTCCTCGGCCAGACGGACCAGGGTCGCGGCCACCTCGGCTTCATCGTCGGAGAGCTGCGTGAGCGTATGGCGCAGCGAAACCAGTGCGCCCGCCGCGACCAGCGGATCGCGCGTCGTCACAGTGGCGAGCACCGCCAGCGCGAGCTCGGGCCAACGGCCGCGAATCGCCGAGAGGTTGACATGCCAGCGCGCGCCGGGGATGAGCACGCCCGGGGCGCCGGGCAGGGGGCGCTCTTGCGGATCCCGCCGAACGATCCGGGGGTCATCGAGTTGCCGGGACAGCTCTGCGAGCACGGCATCCGACCACTGCCGGTCCTGCAACACCGGCCGTCCGGTGAGCCGGCGCATCACCTCGAGCGCGTCCGTCCCGTCGTGCCACACCGACCGTGCGGAGTCCGTCGGGTTCTCCATGCCGCAAGGGTAGCGGGCGGCACCCTTCAGCGGCTCGGTCGACGCCGCCTCTGCCTCGACCGCGACACGACGGCGACGAGCAGCACGCCGACGGCGGTCCCGATGGTGTTGGCGAAGACATCCGAAGGCGTCGCGACGCGCTCGGGGAGAAGTGCCGCCTGCAGCAGCTCGATGCCCAGTGACACGGCTGCGCCGATCGGCACGGCGGCCCACCGCAGCCGGGGAGGAAGCTGTAGGGCGACGAGCACGCCCACCGGCACGAAGAGCGCCACGTTCGACGTGAATTCCAGCACGTCGTAGCTGCCCCGCATCCACTCATCGAGCCCCTGCAGCAGTCCCGACACGGGCCGGTCGACGGGGGTCGGGTAGAGCGCGACGACGGCGAGCAGCGCGCCATAGGCGAGGAGCAGGCCGGCGGAAACGGCCCTACGCGTTTGCAGGCCCGCGCGAGTGGTGTGCAGGTGAGTCACGCGGTCCTCCGAAGGCAGATGGGATGCCGCGTCGTCGCCGCTCGTCCTCAGGATCCTACCGCCGCGGGTCGGTGTTTTCCTGAGCGCCGGAGACGCCCGCCGTCTTCGGGTCCTCTGGGGATCCGCTTCGCATGAGTTCGCGCGCTCCTCTGCGCCTCCCGCGCGCCCTAGGCTGGTTTCGCAATGAAGGTCATCTCGTACAACTTGCGCAAGCACCGCGCGGCCAACGAACTCGCCGGGCTGGCGGAGCGCCATGCGCCCGATATCCTGTGCCTGCAGGAGTGCGACACCAATGAGCTCCCCGAGGGCATCGCAGGGCTTCGGCTCGCCCACTCGACGCAGGGCAATCGGCTCGGGCTGGCACTTTACTACCGTGAGAACACCTATCGGGCGAGCGAGGTCCGCGCGATCGCGTTGAAGAAGTCGCTCCACGATCGTGTGCTGAAGCCCGCGCACGAGCGCATGCTCGGCGTCCGCCTGCACGACATCGATCAGAACCGCAGCGTCATCGTCGCGTCGTTCCACGCCGCGCCGCTGACGGCGCTGAACTCGCTGCGCCGGCACCAGATCCGGGCGGCCCTGCGCGAACTGGAACAGCTGGGTCCGGGTCTGCCTGCCCTCATGGTGGGCGACTACAACTATCCGGTGTTCAAGGAGCACCTCGGCCAGAAGGTGCGCGACCAGGGGTACGAGCTGACCCTGAGCGACGCGCGCACGTACACGCGCTACAAGTTCTTCCGCGGGCACTACGACTTCGCGACGTCCGTCGGCTTCGACATCGCGCGTGTCACGACCCTGCCGCAGGGACGGTCCGACCACCTGCCGATCATGATCGACGCCGAGCCCAGCCCCGCGCGCATCGCGCACGCCTGAGTCGGCGATCAGTCGGCGAGCCTCCGCGCCCTGGTCTGTTCCGCGCGGGCGGCGAGTTCGGCGACATCCGGGTACCCCACCTGCGTCAGCGTCAGTCCCCGCGCCGCGAGCACCTTGAATTCGCTGGTCCGCTCGCCCGCGTCACGCAGGGCCGCGACGTCGTGGACCTCGAGCCGTCCTTCTCCCACCGCCACGCACGCCCCGACGAGGGCTCGCACCATGCTGTGGCAGAACGCATCGGCTCGCACGTTGGCGACGAGCACCCCCTCGGAATCGCGGTGCCAGTCGAACTCCAGCAGCGTGCGGATCGTCGTCGCCTCCTCCCGCGGCTTGCAGTAGGCGGCGAAGTCGTGCAGCCCGATCAGGGAGCGGGCCGCGGCATCCATCGCCACCACATCGAGATCGGGACGCACCGTCGTCGTGCGGTGCCGCTCGAGCGGGTCGTAGCCGGTCACCCCGTCGGCCAGGCGGTACTCGTAGCGCCGCCAGACGGCCGAGAACCGCGCGTCGAAACCGGCGGCAGCCCGGCCGCTGGCCGTGACGGCGACGTCCGAGTACGCGCCGAGCACGCCGCGCATGCGGCGCGCGAGGCCTTGCAGAGGGTCGGATGCCGCGTCGCCGCGCCGGGTCGCGCTGAGGCGCGCGACCTGCGCGTCGTCGAGGTCGGCGTGCGCCACCTGTCCCCGCGCATGCACGCCGGCATCCGTCCGCCCGGCGACGGTGAGTGCCGCCGGGGAGCCGAGGATGCGCTCCAGGCCGTCCTCGAGGGTGCCCTGCACCGTGCGGAGCCCGGGCTGCCTGGCCCAGCCGCGGAAGTGCGTGCCGTCATACGCGATGTCGAGCCGGATCCGCACGGGGCCAGCCTACCGAGCCCCTGGCGGGCGTCGCGGGCTGCGCCGGTCGGCTCGGTGGCTCACCCCAGCATGCTGCGCCCGTATGGCAGCACCTCTCCCACCGCGGCGAGCGCCGCGCGAGCCAGCCGCACCCGATTCTCGCTCTCACGCACGATCTCGCGCGCGAGAAGCGGATGCCCGCGCACGATCTCATCGAGCATGGCGACCGGCAGGGACACGACATCCACCTCGCTCAGAGCCACCGCGCGAGAGATCGTCGTCGTGCGGGTCAGCGCGGTGATGCCGATGGCATCGTCGCGGCCGAGCGTGGTCACCTGCACGAAGCCCTGGTCCTCGGTCGGGATGCCGAGGACCACCCGGCCGTCGAGGATGAACCGGGTCGCATCCGGCACCGTGCCCGGTCGCAGGATCACCTCGCCCTGGCAGTAGCGTTCGAGGCGGGCCGAGCTCGCGAGCGCATCGGCCTCGCCGCCTCGAAGCCCGAGGATCGGCGCGATCTGGTGCAGCGCCTTCTGAAGCCGATCAGCCGTGCGCCACTCGTCGGTGTCGTCTCCGTCGAGGTGCAGCCCGGCCCTGCGGGCCGCGTACCAGAGCCGCGTCGAGAAGGCATCCAGCGCACCGGAACGGTCGCCGGGGTTCTGCAGCGGGATGCCGACCGAGTACTTCGAGCCTTCGAGCGTCGCGGCCGTCGGCTCCCGATCGGGCGAGGAGACCGGGATGTCACGGGCCACCCGCACCAGCAGCTCCCGGACCCTCCCTGGGGGGTCATCCGTGCCGAACTCCACCTCTCGCTTGGCCAGATACGGCTCGGGGCTGCGCGACAGGTTCGTGAAGGAGCCATCGGCAAGCAGGGCCGTCGGAATGACGAGGATGCCGTTGCCGGTGTCGAGGTGCACCGCGCGCCAGTTCACCTCGACGATCTGGCCGTACGCGTAACCGGTGTCCTCGTTCGTCTCGATCCAGTCGCCCATCTCGAACGGCGACTCGAAGATCAGCAGCAGGCCGGAGATGATGGAGCCCACCGCGTTCTGCAGCGCGAGGCCGACGATGATGGACGTCACTCCGAGCGCGGCGAAGACGCCGGCCACATCGGCGCCCCACACCCACCAGAACAGCAGCGCGATCCCGACGATGATGAAGACGAACCGGATCAGGTCGCTGAAGATCGTCGGGAAGCGGTCGCGCCAAGAGCCCTTCTCCGCCCGGTGGAAGACGAGGTGATCGACCGCGTTGATCACGACGAGGATGACGAGCAGCCCGAAGATCGTCGCGAAGACCTTGAACCAGGACTGCTCCTCGTCCCACGCCCCCGGCTGGCTGATCAGCACCATGATCGCCGCGACCGGAACGAGGTAGTTGCGCACCATCAGCACGATCGGCGCGGCCCGGCTGCCGCCGCGCACGAGCGCGTTGTACATCTCGGTGAGCCCGATCAGCAGGAGCGGCAACCCCACCGACACGAAGACGGCCGGCCAGAACCACGCCTGCGACACGATGTCAGCCATTCTTCGATGACCTTTCCCGCGCGGCCATCCTCAGCCTTCGACCATCACCGCGGGGGACTCGACCCGCCAGACGCGCTGGGTGCCGGTCTGGGTCTCCACGTCGCCGGCCGGCTGCAGCACGAGGCTGTCGGGGATACGGTCGGCCACCCGCTGCGTGACGTAGATGCCGGGCTCAGCCGACTCCCCCTGCACCCGGAATGCCAGGTTCACGGCATCCCCCCACATGTCGTAGACCACGCGCGCCCGCCCGATCAGCCCGCTCGTCACCTTCCCCGAATCGAGCCCGGCCCGAAGTCCCAGCTCGACTCCCTGCTGGTTGGAATAGCGCTCGAGGATCTCGCTGAGCTCGAGCGCGAACTCCACGGCGCGGCGGGCGTGGTCGACGCGCGGAGTGCCGAGGCCGCAGCTTGCCAGGTAGCTCTGCCGCGTCGTGCGCACCCGCTC
Source organism: Microbacterium sp. DT81.1 (assembly GCF_049844955.1). NCBI lineage: Bacteria > Bacillati > Actinomycetota > Actinomycetes > Micrococcales > Microbacteriaceae > Microbacterium > Microbacterium sp. DT81.1. The sequence goes on along the minus strand of NZ_JBNCMA010000008.1, from coordinate 169,018 downwards.
GACGCCGTGCCGCTCCGCCGCCTCGTCGAAGGTGCGGATGAGGTCGTTCAGCCGGGCGATGGACTCCTCGCTCGTCATGGAGAGTGCGAGCTCTTCGAATCCCATGATGTCGGCGAAGATCACCGTGACGTCGTCGCTGTCCTGGGTGATCGCGTCGTCGCCTCCCTTGTACCTGCTCGCCATCCCCTCCGGCATGAACGACAGGATCAGTCGCTCGTTCGCCTTCTCCTGCTGCTCGATGAGGCTCGATTTGACCTGCAGGCTGCGGCTCATGTCGTTGAACGCCGTCGCCACATCGGCGAGCTCGTCGCTGGATCCGGCATCCACCTGCACGCCCTCCTGCCCGCCCGCGATCATGTGGGCGGCGAGCTTCAGGCGGCGAAGGGGTCGAACGAAGACCTGCGCCAGCACGAGCGAGAGCAGGCAGACGAACACGATCATCCCGGCGGTGGAGAGGATGAGGTTGCGCGTGAAGTCCTCCACCGGCACGAGCGCCTCGGCTGTGGCCTGCTGGGCGACGATGGCCCAGGGCAAGCCGTCGATGGCGAGCGGCGCGTATGCGGTCAGGCTGTCGCGCCCCAGGTAGTCGGGGGTCACCGTCGTGCCCCGCTCGCCGGCGAGCGCCTTCGTCACGGCCTCCGTCGAGACGGTCTGGCGCAGCAGGGTGTTGCCGTCGGCGACGCCCAGGGCGGCGGCATCCGGGGAGAGCCCCGCGGCGACGGCCGCCCGCTCGTACGCCTCCGGGTCTTCGAGGAGCGACCGCGACACGCTGCGCATCAGGGTGTCCTCGCCGACGAGATAGGTCTCGCCGGTGGTTCCGAGCCCGTTGTCCTGCCACTCCTCACCCACCGTCATCACCTCGTTGATGCGGTCGATCGGCAGCTCGATGGCCAGCGCCCCGATGATCGTGCCGTTCTCGGCGATGGGCGTGACGGCCCAGCCGGATGGCGCCCCGAGGCTGGGATTGTACGGATCGAAGTCCTCGAAGACGACGTTGCCGACCAGGTTCGCGCTCATCACCTCGCGATACGCATCGGCGAGGTTCGTGAGCCGGTAAGGGCCGTCGAAGAGGTTGGTGCCGAGGTCGACGCCCTTGAAGGCGGTGTAGATGACGTTGCCCTCGGTGTCGAGCATCAGAACGTCCTCGAAGCGCTGCAGCTCGGTCATGGCGCGGTAGTACTCGTGATACTGCGCGTGAGCCGCCGACCACGCGCTGCCGTCGCCGGCATCATCGACCTGGATCGCCTCCTCCCACGTGTCGTAGGGGATGACGTACCGCTCCTGCAGGTACGCCTGAGCCGGCGACTGGGGAACGAACGCGTCGCCGTCCACCTCCTCGCCGCTGACCTCGGCGAGCTGCGGAGCGAACACGTCGCGGTAGTACTCGGTCAGCTCTGCGGATGCCGCGGCATCCGGCTCGGCGCTCTGCAGCTCGCGGAAGCCGTCCGAGAACGCACGAGCGGCCTGGATGCTGGTCGCATTCAGCGAACCGAGACGGACGGAGTTCTCGATCGACGTGAACAGCTCATCCACCTCCCGCGCGCGGTTCTCGCGGATCTCGACGAGGCGCTCGTAGGCGATGGCGCGCAGCGCCTCGGTGCCGTTGATGTAGCCGATGACGCCCACGACGATGCTGGAGAGCACGCTCACGAAGAGCAGCATCATGAGCAGGATGGAGTAGATCGAGAGTCCGGGACGCCGCCGCGCGCGCGGAACGCCCACCCATTCGGCGGGTGCCGCCGCCGTGTCCGTTCCGGACATGCGCTCCCGATCCCACGCTTCGATGACCGGCCCCGCAGCCGAGGTCATTCGCCGCCGGCTCATGCCGGAATGCGCTCAGGATAGCGGTCCGGGATTCCGTGCGCATAGAGGCGCGTGCGCTTCGTGACATACGAGGAGCGCCGGTGTTTGAGGTGGTCGAGGCGGTCGTCTGAGACCGGGATGCGCACGGGATCGCCCGTCGAGAGGTGTTCAGGGGCGAGCGACGCCGGCTTCATACCCGCAGAGGCATGGATGGCGCAGGTTCGCGGTCAGAACTCCTCGACGAGGGCGACCGTGCGCTCCGTCGGTCGGAATCCCATCCCCTCGTACAGCGTGTGCGCACCGGTCGGGCTCGCCGTGTCGACATCCAGGATCGCCCGATCCAGCCCCGCGTCGCGCGCCGCGCGCAGGAGAGCGGCGATCGCGGCCGGCGCGAGTCGCTGGCGGCGACGATGGCGAGCGACGCCGATCAGGTCGATGTAGACGCTGGAGAAGCCCTGCACCTCCCAGTCCTCTTCGTTCACCGAGCCGAGAGCGAAGGCGACGATCCGCACCGGGACGCCGAGCACGTCCGTGACACCGGTGCCGCCGGCATCCGCCCTCTCGATGATCACGAACGAGAGGTCGTCGCGGAACAGCTCACCGCCCACGAACTGCTGCCAGCGCTCCGGAGCACTGGGCTGGCTCCCCCAGTGGTCACGGAAGGCGTCGTTGCGGGCGGAGCGGGCAGCCTCGCCGAGGGCCGGGGTGTACCCGATCACGCGCACGTCGTCGGGAATCGGGATGTCGGGGATCGGGTCGGCGAGGACGCGCTCCATCGAGGTGAAGTACCGCTCCACCCGCATTCCCCGGCGCTCCGCCAGCCGGATCGCGGCCACGTTGGTCTCTTCGGCATAGGTCATCAGCCAGGCGGGCAGGGTGCTCCTGGTCTCAGCCATGCGCTGCAGGCAGCGCTGCGCCGACCATTCCATGACCTGTCGGCCGATTCCGCGCCCGCGCAGTTCGGGGTGCACGCCGCCGAACGCGTAGGCCTGTACGCGGGTCTCGCGTCCGGGGGCCAGCTCCGCCCAGGCGAGCGCGACGATGCGCCCGTCCCCGTCGAGCCCGATGAGCGAGTCGACGGCGGGATCGATGAAAGGCGTGTCGAACTGGTCGGCCACCTCTTCCCGGGCGGTCGTCCACGTCGGGTGATCCGCGGTGTCGAGCGCGCGCATCAGCACCATGAGCGCGTCGATGTCGTCCTCCGTCGCGGGGCGCCATTCGGCGACATCCGGATGCCGGGGCTCGGTCGGGCGCTCGGGGGCGGAGATGCGCTGATCCAGGGGCAGAAGCTCGCTCTCGGTCACGCGACGAGCCTATCCGCGGCGCCCTTCTCGCAGGGCCCCCGCCTCCGGCGGTTCGACGGGCCCTGGGCGCCTTCGGATCCGTCGAGCCGGTCGGGTCCCGTGCACAACGGCGGATTTCGGCCGCGACACGCCGGCCGGGGCATCCATCATCCGGCGTGTCGCCGAGGATCCCCGCCGTTGTGCATGCCGACGCTCGGTGGTGCCCGCCGACACCCCACCGAGTCCGGTCCACAGGCGTGGCCGCGGGTGGAACGGAGCGGCGATCCCACGCGCTCGCCCGTGCACAACGGCGGATTTCGGCCGCGACACGCCGGCCGCGGCGTCCATCACCCGGCGTGTCGCCGAGGATCCCCGCCGTTGTGCACGACGACGCTCGGTGGTGCCCGCCGACGCACCGCCGAGCCCGGCACCACCGCCCGCCGACACCCGGAAACGACGGAACCCGCGGCCCGCCCGAAGGCGTGGCCGCGGGTTCGCGGTGCGCAGATGCGAGGAGGACTACTCCGACTTGGGCTCGGCGGCGTCGGCCGCTTCGGCCTGGGGAGCCTCGGCAGCAGCCTCGTCGGTAGCAACGTCGTCCGAGACGACCTCCTCCGAAGCGGCGTCATCCGAAGCAGCGTCAGCGGCCGGAACAGCGGCCGGAGCCGCGGCGGCAGCGGCCGCAGCCGTCTTCTTGGCCGACTTCGCCTTGGGCTGGACCGGCTCGAGCACGAGCTCGATGACCGCCATGGGGGCGTTGTCGCCCTTGCGGTTGCCGATCTTCGTGATGCGGGTGTAGCCACCCTCGCGGTCGGCGACGAGCGGCGCGATCTCGGTGAAGAGAACGTGCACGACCTCCTTGTCGCCGATCACGGCGAGCACCCGGCGGCGGGCGTGCAGGTCGCCGCGCTTGCCGAACGTGATCAGGCGCTCGGCGAGGGGACGCAGGCGCTTGGCCTTGGTCTCGGTCGTCGTGATCGAGCGGTGCGTGAAGAGGGCGGCGGCGAGGTTCGCAAGCAGCAGGCGCTCGTGTGCGGGGCCGCCTCCGAGGCGGGGACCCTTCGTGGGCTTAGGCATTTTCGGGTGTCTCCAGGATCAAAGTGGGAAGAGGGGCTCAGACGGTCTCGTCGTCGTATCCGCCGTAGAAGTGGGCGCCGTCGAAACCGGGCACCGAATCCTTGAGCGAAAGACCGAGCGAGATGAGCTTGTCGCGGACCTCATCCACCGACTTCTGGCCGAAGTTGCGGATGTTCATGAGCTGCGTCTCTGAGAGGGCGACGAGCTCGCTGACCGTGTTGATGCCCTCGCGCTTGAGGCAGTTGTACGAGCGGACCGAGAGATCGAGGTCCTCGATCGGCATCGACAGCTCGTTGGTGAGGACGGTCTCGACCGGCGCGGGGCCGATCTCGATGCCCTCGGCCTCGACGTTCAGCTCGCGGGCGAGACCGAACAGCTCGGTGAGCGTGCGGCCGGCCGAGGCGACGGCGTCGCGCGGGGAGATCGACGCCTTGCTCTCGACGTCCAGCACGAGCTTGTCGAAGTCGGTGCGCTCACCGGCGCGCGTGGCGTCGACGCGGTAGCTGACCTTGAGCACCGGCGAGTAGATCGAGTCGATCGGGATCTGACCGGCCTCGGCGTACTCGTTGCGGTTCTGCGTGGCGGAGACGTAGCCGCGGCCGCGCTCGATCGTCAGCTCGAGCTCGAACTTCGCCGAGTCGTTCAGCGTCGCGATGACCAGGTCGGGGTTGTGCACCTCGACACCGGCGGGGGCGGAGATGTCGGCAGCCGTGACCTCGCCGGCGCCCGTCTTGCGCAGGTAGGCGGTGATGGGCTCGTCGCGCTCGCTCGAGACGACGAGCTGCTTGATGTTGAGGATGATCTCGGTGACATCCTCCTTCACGCCCGGGATGGTGCTGAACTCGTGCAGCACGCCGTCGAGACGGATGCTCGTCACGGCGGCGCCGGGGATGGAGGAGAGGAGGCTGCGGCGAAGCGCGTTCCCGATCGTGTAGCCGAAGCCGGGCTCCAGCGGTTCGATGACGAACCGGCTGCGGAACTCCGCGATCTTTTCCTCGGTGAGTGTGGGACGCTGTGCGATCAGCACTATGTGTTCCTTTCGATCAAGTGCCCGCTATATGACACTTGCGTGATGTGAGGTGTTGAGTTTTCGTCGGCGGATGTCTCGTGCCGAGTCATCCGGATGTCGTAGTGGTCGCTGCGCGACCCGGCTCGCGCGAGCGCGCGGGCCTGCGGGCGAGGGCGTCCTGCGGCGGACGCCCTCGCACCGGGGATCAAACGCGGCGGCGCTTGGGGGGACGGCAGCCGTTGTGCGCCTGCGGCGTCACATCGTTGATCGAGCCCACCTCGAGGCCGGCGGCCTGCAGCGAGCGGATCGCCGTCTCGCGGCCCGAACCCGGGCCCTTGACGAAGACGTCGACCTTCTTGACGCCGTGCTCCTGCGCCTGGCGGGCGGCCGACTCCGCGGCCATGCCGGCGGCGTAGGGCGTCGACTTGCGCGAGCCCTTGAAGCCGACGCCACCGGAGGACGCCCAGCTGATCACAGCGCCGGACGGGTCGGTGATCGAGACGATCGTGTTGTTGAACGTCGACTTGATGTGGGCCTGGCCCAGCGCGATGTTCTTCTTTTCCTTGCGACGCGGCTTGCGCGCGGCGGTCTTGGGTGCAGCCATGTGCGGTTCTCCTGAATCCTGTAGCGCAGGCGGAGGCCTAGCGCGCCTTCTTCTTGCCGGCGACGGTGCGCTTGGGACCCTTGCGCGTGCGGGCGTTGGTCTTCGTACGCTGACCGCGCACGGGGAGGCCGCGACGGTGGCGGATGCCCTCGTAGGAGCCGATCTCGACCTTGCGGCGGATGTCGGCGGCGACCTCGCGGCGGAGGTCACCCTCCACCTTGTAGGTCTCGATGTTGTCGCGAAGTGCGATGAGCTGGTCGTCGGTCAGATCCTTGACGCGGACATCGGGGCTGATGTCGGTGGCCTTGAGGATCTCGACGGAGCGGGTGCGCCCGACGCCGTAGATGTAGGTGAGGGCGATGACCACGCGCTTGTCGCGCGGGATGTCGACGCCGGCAAGACGTGCCATGCGGTTCTCCTGGGAGTGGTGTGGAGGTGTGGAGCAGAATCGGTGCCCGGGCCTCCAGCCCGGGGTGTCCCCCGCTCACGTGGAGAGCGGGTTCTGAAACTGCCGTGTATGTGTTGAGTTGTGTGGTTCGACAGGCTCACCAACCGCCCGGTCCCTGAGCAACAGCCCGGTCCCTGAGCAACCGCCCGGTCCCTGAGCAACAGCCCGGTCCCTGAGCCTGTCGAAGGGCGCTCTAGCCCTGGCGCTGCTTGTGGCGCGGGTTGGACTTGCAGATGACCATGACGCGGCCGTGGCGGCGGATCACCTTGCAGTGATCGCAGATCGGCTTGACGCTGGGGTTTACCTTCATGATGTTTCCTTATCGCTGTCTTCGTGCCCGTGCGCATGCGCGGCGGTGGGCCGCGGCATCCGGATCACGGGCCGTTACTTCTCGACCGGTCTAGCGGTAGCGGTAGACGATTCGTCCGCGCGTGAGGTCGTAGGGGCTGAGCTCCACGACGACGCGGTCTTCCGGGATGATGCGGATGTAGTTCTGCCGCATCTTGCCTGAGATCGTGGCGAGCACCTTGTGTCCATTGGAGAGCTCGACGCGGAACATCGCGTTGGGCAGCGCCTCTGAAATAGTGCCTTCGATCTCGATGACACCGTCTTTCTTCGCCATACACTCGCTAACGCTTGTGCAGACCGGTCGGTCTGCGGTGGGTTGGGTTTGTGGTGCCGACTTCCGCGGATCGAATCCGCGGACACGCCGAAAGAGGCGCAAGGCACCAAAGATCAATAGTACGTGATAGTGGATGCCTCGGCAACTCGGCGGTGCGGCCACGTGTCGCCGAGTTCGCCGGCGTGGATGTCTCGCCCGGCGTCAGCCCTGAAGGCGGGCGACGAGATCCGCCTGCGGGTCGCCGGTGAGGGTGAGCACCTCGTCGTTCAGCACGACCGTCGGAGTGCCGATGCTCTGGGCGCCGGGCGCCACGGGTGTCAGCGGCGTCATGTCGGTGACGTATTTCGAGTACGTGCCGTCGTTCACGCACGCGTCGATGTCGGTGACCCCGACGCCGTCGGCGATCGCCAGGATCTCCTCGTTGCTCAGTCCGGGCGTCGTCTCGGGCGGCTGGTTCTCGTACATCGCCTTCATGAAGGGCAGCGACGCATCCGCGTCGGCCACCGCCACGCAGTACATGGCGTTGGCGGCGCGCGTCGAGAACTGGGTGCCCTGCGACGCGCGGTCGAGGATCGATATGGGGTGGATGTCGAGGGTGATGGTGCCGTCCTCGATGAGCCCGTCGATGGCGGGTCCGTAGGTCTGCTCGAAGCTGTTGCAGATCGGGCACATGAAGTCGATGTAGGTGGCGAGAGTGTCCGGCCCGTCGCCCACGTGGATCGCCCCGGTCTCGGAGTCGATGTTCGACGCCGACGGCGCTTCGCCGGGCGCCGTCGCCTGGTTGTTCACCACGGCCACGACGATGCCGACGACGACCAGCACCACCACCACGGCCACGCTCACCCAGATCGCGAACCAGTTCGTCTTGCGTCCGTTGGCTGCCATCGCTATCCGACCTTCGCTCTGCTGTTCAAGGCGTTCATTCTCGCCGCCGTCGTCTCGGCCATCACTGGATGGGAGCCGGAACGACACCGAACTGCGCCAGCCCCGCTGCCCCGCCGTCGGGCGCCGTCAGCACCCATATCCCGCCATCGTGCACGGCCACGCTGTGCTCCCAGTGGGAGCCGACGGATCCATCGACGGTCGAGACCGTCCAGTCGTCGTCCTCCACGAACGTCGCGTCGCTTCCGGCGACGACCATGGGCTCGATCGCGAGCACGAGGCCCGGCCGCACCTCCGGCCCCGGATCGGAGACCCGGTAGTTGAACACGGACGGGGATTCGTGCATCTTGCGGCCGATGCCGTGGCCGACATACTCGCGCAGGATGCCGTAGGTGCCCGGCTGATCCTCGATGTAGCCCTGCACGGCGGCACCGACATCCGCCACGTTCGCCGCCGATGCCAGCGAGGCGATGCCCGCCCAGAGCGACCCCTCGGTCACGCGGGAGAGCTCGCGCCGCTCCGCGACCAGTTCGGGCCGCGTCGGGTCATCGAGCACGAAGGTCACCGCCGAGTCGCCGTTCCAGCCGGCGAACTCCGCCCCGCAGTCGATCGAGACGATGTCGCCCGCCTCAAGAGCGCGGTCGCCCGGGATCCCGTGCACCACCTGCTCGTTGATCGAGGCGCAGATGGTGTGGCGGTAGCCGCGCACGAGCTGGAAGTTCGACCGAGCGCCCCGGCCGGTGATGACGGCGGATGCCGCGGCATCCAGTTCGATCGTCGTCACGCCGGGGGCGACCAGCGCGCGCACCGCGTCCAGCGCGGCGGCGGTGATCAGGCCGGGTTCGACCATCGACCGCAACTGGGCGGGCGACTTGTAGATCGAGCGACGGAGCACGTCAGGCGGCGGCCCGGCGGACGAGCCCGCGGGCCTCGAGCGCCGCGATGATCCGCGTCGTGATGTCATCGAGCGAGCCGACGCCGTCGACGGTATCGACGATCCCCTGCTCGCGGTAGACCGCGAGGATGGGGGCGGTCTCCCGCTCGTAGATATCGAGCCGGCGCGCGATCGCGGCCTCGGAGTCATCGGTGCGGCCCTGCTCCGCGGCGCGGAGCTTGAGGCGCTCGATGCTCTCCTCGCGAGGCACGGCCAGTTCGATCACGGCATCCAGTGCGTCGCCCCGCCCGGCGAGGAAGTCCTCGAGGTGACCGACCTGCGTGGTGTTGCGAGGGTAGCCGTCGAGGAGGAAGCCGTGCGCCGCGTCGTCCCGCGACAGGCGATCGCGCACGATCTCGCTGGTCAGCTCGTCGGGGACGAGGTCTCCCCCGTCCACGATCTCCTTGACCTGCTTGCCCAGGGGGGTTCCTTCCGCGATGTTCGAGCGGAAGACATCGCCGGTGGAGACCACCGGGATGCCGAACTCCTCCGCGATGCGGACACCCTGGGTTCCCTTGCCGGAGCCCTGCGGCCCGACGATCAGGAGCCTGGCGGCCGTCGGGGCCTTGACCTGCCCGGGTTGCTGAGCCTGCCGAACCGTCATCGCAGGAGGCCTTCGTAGTGCCGTTGCTGAAGCTGGGCGTCGATCTGCTTCACGGTCTCGAGGCCGACGCCGACGATGATCAGGATGGACGCCCCGCCGAACGGGAAGTTCTGGTTCGCGCCCACCGCTGCCAGCGCGATGAGCGGGAGCAGGGCGATGAGGCCGAGGTAGATCGAGCCGGGCAGCGTGATGCGGGTGAGCACGTAGTCGAGGTACTCGGCCGTGGGACGACCAGCACGGATGCCGGGGATGAACCCGCCGTACTTCTTCATGTTGTCGGCGACCTCGACCGGGTTGAACGTGATCGCGACGTAGAAGTAGGTGAAGCCGATGATGAGCAGGAAGTACACCGCCATGTACACGGGCGAGTCGCCCGTGGTGAGGTACTGCGACACCCACGTGACCCATCCGGCCGGCTGCTCACCTGGCTGCGGCTGGTTGAACTGCGCCAGCAGGGCCGGGATGTACAGCAGGGACGAGGCGAAGATGACGGGCACGACGCCGGCCATGTTCACCTTGATCGGGATGTACGTGTTGGTGCCGCCGTAGGTGCGGCGGCCGACCATGCGCTTGGCGTACTGCACCGGGATGCGGCGCTGCGACTGCTCGACGTAGACCACGAGCGCAACGACGACGATGCCGACGGCGAGCACGAGGAGGAAGACCTCGAAGCCGCGGGCGGCCCAGATGGCGCCCATGGCACCGGGGAAGGTGGCGGCGATCGACGTGAAGATGAGGAGCGACATGCCGTTGCCGATGCCGCGCTCGGTGACGAGCTCGGCGAACCACATGATCAGGCCCGTGCCGGCGGTCAGCGTGATGATCATGAGCAGCTGCGCCCACCACACGTCGTTGGTGAGCAGCTGATCGCACGCGGGGATGCCGGTGTTGCCGAACAGCTGGCCGCTGCGGGCGACGGTGACGAGCGTCGTCGACTGCAGGAGCGCCAGCGCGATCGTGAGGTAACGGGTGTACTGCGTCAGACGCGACTGGCCCGCCTGACCCTCCCGATAGAGGGTCTCGAAGTGCGGGATGACCACGCGCAGCAGCTGCGTGATGATCGTCGCCGTGATGTAGGGCATGACGCCCAGAGCGAAGATCGAGAGTTGGAGAAGCGCGCCACCCGAGAACAGGTTGACGAGTGAGAGCAGACCATCGGTGGTCGAGCTGGCGCCGATGCACTCCTGCACGTTCGGGAAGTCCACGAACGGAGCCGGGACGTGCGCGCCCAGTCGGTACAGGGCGATGATCGCCAGAGTGAAACCGATCTTCCGACGGAGGTCCGGGGTGCGGAAGATCCGCGCGATAGCGCTAAACAAAAACGTGCCTCCTGACGGACGAGCGGGTGGCTCTCTGAGCGGCCGGAGTTTCGCACTCCGGCCGCTCAGGAAGCTTCACGGGATTCACCCGAAAGCTCAGCCTACTGAGCCCCCAGCTGCCACGATCTTCTGCTCGGCAGAGCCGGAGACCTTGTCAACTGCGACATTCAGCTTAACTGCGATGTCTCCGGTACCGAGAACCTTGACCTTCTCGTTCTTGCGAACGGCGCCCTTGGCCACCAGGTCGCCGACGGTCACGTCGCCGCCCTGCGGGTAGAGCTCGGCCAGCTTCTCGAGGTTGACGACCTGGTACTCGACGCGGAACGGGTTCTTGAACCCGCGCAGCTTCGGGGTGCGCATGTGCAGCGGCATCTGCCCACCCTCGAAGCCGACCCGCACCGTGTTGCGGGCCTTCGTGCCCTTGGTGCCACGGCCGGCGGTCTTGCCCTTGGAGCCCTCACCGCGACCCACGCGGGTCTTGGCGGTGTTGGCACCGGGGACGGGACGCAGGTGGTGGACCTTCAGCACGCCGGGGCGCGCCACGGGGGCGTCGCCCTTCTTCGCCGCGTCCTTCTTGGCGGGGGCCTTCTCGGCCTTGTCCGCGCTGTCGGCCTTGGCGGCCGGCTCCTTGGCTGGCGCCTTGTCGGCGGCCTTCTCCGAAGCCTTCTTGGCGGTCGCCTTGGGGGCCTTCTCCTCCGCCGGGACGGCGGTCTTCTTCTCAGCCTTGTCGGCCATTAGTCGATCTCCTCAACCTTCACGAGGTGGGCGACGGTCTTGACGTAACCGCGCGTCTGCGCGTCGTCGGGACGGACGACCGAGTCGCCGATCCGCTTGAGACCGAGGCTGCGCAGCGTGTCGCGCTGGTTCTGCTTCTCACTCACCTTGGACTTGATCTGCGTGACCTTCAGACGGTCAGCCATCAGGCACCTACCTTCTGGGCGGCAGCGGCGACAGCGTCGGCCTCCGCGCGAACGAGACGCGGCGGTGCGACCTGGTCGAACTCGAGACCGCGACGAGCGGCGACCGCACGGGGCTCCTCGAGCTGCTTCAGGGCGTCGACCGTCGCGTGCACGATGTTGATCGTGTTCGACGAACCGAGCGACTTCGAGAGCACGTCGTGGATGCCGGCGCACTCGAGCACGGCGCGGACCGGACCACCGGCGATGACACCGGTACCGGCGGCGGCGGGGCGCAGCAGCACCACACCGGCGGCGGCCTCACCCTGCACGGGGTGCGGGATGGTCACGCCGACGCGGGGCACGCGGAAGAAGTTGCGCTTGGCCTCTTCGACACCCTTCGAGATCGCGAGGGGAACCTCGCGAGCCTTTCCGTAGCCCACCCCGACGACGCCGTTTCCGTCGCCGACGACGACGAGTGCGGTGAAGCTGAAGCGACGACCGCCCTTGACGACCTTCGAGACGCGGTTGATGGTGACGACGCGCTCCAGGAACTGGCTCTTGTCGGCGTCTCGCGAACCGCGGTCGCGGTTCGGGTTGCGCTCGCGACCACCGCGGCGGGGCTCGCGCTCCGGCTGGGTCTCGGCTGCGGCCTGCGCCTCGGGCGCAGTCTGCTCGGCAGTGCCTGCCACTTCTGTCTCTCCGTTGCTCACGTTATCCACTGCTCCACTCACAGGTTCAGCCCCCCTTCGCGGGCGCCGTCGGCGATCGCCGCGACACGTCCCGCGTAGCGGTTGCCACCGCGGTCGAACACGACATCCGAGATGCCGGCGGCCTTCGCACGCTCGGCGACGAGCTCGCCGACCTTGCGGGCCTTTGCGGTCTTGTCACCGTCGAACGAACGCAGGTCCGCTTCGAGGGTGGACGCCGATGCCAGGGTGAACCCCTTGGCGTCGTCGACCAGCTGGACGAACACGTGACGCGCGGAGCGGGTCACGACGAGACGCGGACGCGCATCGGTGCCGACGACCTTCTTGCGAAGGCGTGCGTGGCGACGCGAACGAGCGTCGGACTTCGACTTGACAGCCATGGTTACTTACCACTCTTTCCGGCCTTGCGACGAACGACCTCGCCGGCGTACCGCACACCCTTGCCCTTGTAGGGCTCGGGCTTGCGGATCTTGCGGATGTTCGCGGCCGCCTCGCCGACGGCCTGCTTGTCGATGCCACTCACGGTCAGGCGGTTGTTGCCCTCGACCGTGAAGCTGATGCCCGCGGGCGGGTCGACGAGCACGGGGTGCGAGAAGCCGAGGGCGAACTCGACCGAGCTGCCCCTCTGGGCCACACGGTAACCGGTGCCGACGACCTCGAGGCCCTTGGTGTAGCCCTGGGTGACGCCGATGATGTTGTTGTTGATGAGCGTGCGGGTGAGGCCGTGCAGCGAACGCGACTCGCGCTCGTCGTCGGGACGGGTGACGAGCACCTGGCCCTCTTCGACCTTCACCTCGATGGGGCTGGCAACGGTGAGCGCGAGCTCACCCTTGGGGCCCTTGACCGCCACATCCTGACCCTCGACCGACACGGTGACGCCGGCGGGGATGTCGATGGGAAGACGTCCGATACGAGACATGGCTGACTACCACACGTAGGCGAGGACTTCCCCACCTACGCCCTTCTGCTCGGCCTGACGGTCGGTGAGAAGACCGGAGGAGGTGGACAGGATGGCGACGCCGAGGCCTCCGAGAACACGGGGGATCTCGGTCGAACGTGCGTACACGCGCAGGCCGGGCTTCGAGACGCGCTTGATGCCGGCGATCGACCGCTCGCGGTTCGGGCCGTACTTGAGCGTCAGGGTGAGGCTCTGGCCGACACGGGCGTCTTCGACGGCCCAATCGGCGATGTAGCCCTCACGCTTGAGGATCTCGGCGATGTGCGACTTGAGCTTGCTCGACGGCATGTTCACGGAGTCGTGATGCGCCGAGTTCGCGTTGCGCAGACGGGTCAGCATGTCTGCGACCGGGTCTGTCATTGTCATGGTTCTATCCTTCGTTCACCAGGTTTCGACGGCCTTTCCGAGGCCGGCGACCTGTGGTGGTGGGTGCCTTGCGGCGGGTGTGCGACTACGCCTGGGCGTCGTCGCTGCGGAACGGGAAGCCGATGTGACGAAGAAGCGCGCGGCCCTCGTCATCCGTCTTCGCGGTCGTGACGATCGTGATGTCGAAACCACGGACCCGGTCGATCTTGTCCTGGTCGATCTCGTGGAAGACCGCCTGCTCCTGCAGACCGAACGTGTAGTTGCCATTGCCGTCGAACTGCTTCGGCGACAGGCCACGGAAGTCGCGGATGCGCGGCAGCGCCAGCGAGGTCAGACGGTCCAGGAACTCCCACGCGCGGTCGCCGCGAAGCGTGACGTGCGCGCCGATGGGCTGACCCTCGCGGAGCTTGAACTGGGCGATCGACTTGCGGGCCTTGGTCACGACGGGCTTCTGGCCCGTGATCTTGGTCAGGTCGTCGACGGCGCCATCGATCACCTTGCCATCGCGGGCAGCCTCACCGACACCGGTGTTGACGACGACCTTGACGATGCCGGGGATCTGGTTGACGTTGACGTACCCGAACTCGTCCTGCAGCTTCTGCTGGATCTCGGCCCGGTACTTCTGCTTCAGGCGCGGCTGGATCTTGCCAGCCGGCGCGGCAGTCGTGGTGCTCATTACAGGTCCTTACCTGACTTCTTGGCGTAGCGAACGCGAACGGTGCGCTTCACGCCGTCCTTCGTCTTCTCCTCGACGCGGTGGCCGACGCGGGTCGGCTTCTTGGTCGAGGGGTCCACGAGCTGGACGTTGGAGATGTGGATCGGGGCTTCGAAGGTCTCGATGCCGCCGGTCTTGGTGCCGCGCTGGGTCTGGCCGACGCGGGTGTGCTTGGTGACGTAGTTGACGCCCTCGACGAGAACGCGGTTCTGCTCGGTCAGGACCTCGAGGACCTTGCCCTGCTTGCCGCGGTCGCCGCCGCGCTCGGGCTTCGCGCCCGAGATGACCTGAACGAGGTCACCCTTCTTGATTTTCGCCATGACTAGATGACCTCCGGTGCCAGCGAGACGATCTTCATGAACTTCTTGTCACGAAGCTCGCGGCCGACCGGTCCGAAGATGCGGGTGCCGCGGGGCTCCCCGTCGTTCTTCAGGATCACGGCGGCGTTCTCGTCGAACTTGATGTACGAGCCGTCGGGACGACGTGTCTCCTTGACGGTGCGGACGATGACGGCCTTGACCACATCGCCCTTCTTGACGTTGCCGCCGGGGATCGCGTCCTTGACCGTTGCGACGATGGTGTCACCGAGACCGGCGTAGCGGCGGTGTGAACCACCGAGCACGCGGATGGTGAGCAGCTCCTTCGCGCCGGTGTTGTCGGCGACCTTGATGCGGGATTCCTGCTGAATCACTTCTACTCCTTAAGGGCAAGCGGGCCGGGGCCTACTTGGCCTTCTCCAGGACCTCGACGAGGCGCCAGCGCTTGGTGGCGCTCAGCGGACGCGTCTCGTTGATGAGCACGAGGTCGCCGATGCCGGCGGTGTTCTGCTCGTCGTGCGCCTTGACCTTCGACGTGCGACGGATGACCTTGCCGTAGAGAGGGTGCTTCACGCGGTCCTCGACCTCGACGACGATCGTCTTGTCCATCTTGTCGCTCACGACGTAGCCGCGGCGGGCCTTGCGGTACCCGCGGGCGCTCACGTCGCGCACGTCGTGGGCGGCCGACTCATGACCGGACTCGACGACGGGCGCCTCGACGCTCTCGGCGGCCGCAGCCTTCTTCTCAGTGGTCTCAGCCATCACTCGGCCTCTTCCTTCACGGCCTCGTCGGCATCCGCCTTCTTGGCCTTCGTCTTCTTCGCCTTCGTCGCCGTCTCCACGGGGGCGGGCGTGGCACGGATGCCGAGCTCGCGCTCACGGATGACGGTGTAGAGCCGCGCGATGTCGCGCTTGACGGCGCGGATGCGGCCGTGGCTCTCGAGCTGGCCGGTGGCCGACTGGAAGCGCAGGTTGAACAGCTCTTCCTTGGCCTTGCGCAGCTCCTCGACGAGGCGCTGGTCTTCGAACGTGTCGAGCTCGCTCGGGGCGAGCTGCTTGGTGCCGATCGCCATTACGCGTCGCCCTCCTCGCGCTTGATGATGCGTGCCTTCAGGGGCAGCTTGTGAATGGCACGGGTGAGGGCCTCACGAGCGAGTTCCTCGTTGACGCCAGCGACCTCGAAGAGGACGCGACCCGGCTTGACGTTTGCGACCCACCACTCCGGCGAACCCTTACCGGAACCCATGCGGGTCTCGGCCGGCTTCTTGGTGAGCGGACGGTCGGGGTAGATGTTGATCCACACCTTTCCACCGCGCTTGATGTGACGCGTCATCGCGATACGAGCGGACTCGATCTGACGGTTCGTCACGTAAGCGGGCGTGAGGGCCTGGATGCCGAACTCACCGAAGCTGACCTCGGTGCCACCGGTCGCCTGACCTGAACGGCCGGGGTGGTGCTGCTTGCGGTACTTGACCTTGCGGGGGATCAGCATTACGCCGGCGCTCCTTCTGCCACGGGGGCCTCGTTGCGGGGGCCGCGCGGGGGACGACGGTCGCCGCGGTCGCCACGGTCGTCACGACCGCGGGACTTCGGCGCGTTGGCCTGCTCGCGCGCGAGCTCCTTGTTGGTGAGGTCGCCCTTGTAGATCCAGACCTTCACGCCGATGCGGCCGAAGGTGGTCTTCGCCTCGTAGAAGCCGTAGTCGATGTTCGCGCGCAGCGTGTGCAGAGGCACACGACCCTCGCGGTAGAACTCGGAGCGGCTCATCTCGGCGCCGCCGAGGCGGCCGGAGACCTGGATGCGGACGCCCTTGGCGCCTGCGCGCTGAGCACCCTGCAGGCCCTTGCGCATCGCGCGGCGGAACGCCACGCGGGCGCTGAGCTGCTCGGCGATGCCCTGGGCTACGAGCTGGGCGTCGGCCTCGGGATTCTTGACCTCGAGGATGTTCAGCTGGATCTGCTTGCCGCTGAGCTTCTCGAGGTCGGCGCGGATACGCTCGGCCTCGGCTCCACGACGACCGATCACGATGCCCGGGCGGGCGGTGTGGATGTCGACGCGGACGCGGTCGCGGGTGCGCTCGATCTCGATGTTGCTGACGCCGGCGCGGTCAAGCGTCGTCTGCAGCAGCTTGCGGATCTTGATGTCCTCGGCGACGTAGTCGGCGTAGCGCTGTCCGGGCTTCGTCGAGTCCGAGAACCACCGCGACACGTGGTCAGTGGTGATGCCGAGGCGGAAGCCGTACGGGTTTACCTTCTGTCCCATTACTTGCTCGCCTTCTTGGTCTTGGTGCCTGCGGCTGCTGAGCTTGTCGACCCTTCGACAAGCTCAGGGACCGAAGGTGTTGCCAGCACGACCGTGATGTGGCTCGTGCGCTTCTTGATCTGGAACGCGCGACCCTGTGCGCGGGGGCGGAAACGCTTGAGCGTCGTGCCCTCGTCGACGTAGACGTTCGCGATGAAGAGATCGCGCTCGTCCAGGTACTCGCTGTCCTTATCGGCCTTCACCCGTGCGTTCGCGATCGCGGACTCGACGAGCTTGTAGATCGGCTCGCTCGCGGACTGCGGCGCGAACTTCAGGATCGCCAGTGCTTCCTGGGCCTGCTTGCCCTTGATGAGCGCGATGACACGACGAGCCTTCTGAGGGGTCACGCGGATGTGTCGCACTCGTGCGATGGACTCCACCATTTCTCTCTCCTCCTCGGTCGCCTAGCGGCGACGGCCCTTCTTGTCGTCCTTCTCGTGGCCGCGGAAGGTGCGGGTGGGCGCGAACTCGCCCAGTTTGTGGCCGACCATGGTCTCGGTCACGAACACGGGGATGTGCTTGCGCCCGTCGTGCACGGCGATCGTGTGACCCAGCATGGCCGGGATGATCATCGAGCGACGTGACCAGGTCTTGATGACGTTCTTGGATCCCGCCTCGTTCTGCGTGACTACCTTGCGAAGCAGGTGGTCATCGACGAAGGGGCCCTTCTTGAGACTGCGTGGCATCTTCCTCTACTCCTACTTGCGCTTCTTGCCGGCGGTACGGCGACGCACGATGTACTGGTCGCTTTCCTTGTTGGCGTGACGGGTGCGGCCTTCCTTCTGGCCCCAGGGGGTGACGGGGTGACGTCCCCCGGACGTCTTGCCCTCACCGCCACCGTGCGGGTGGTCGACCGGGTTCATGGCGACACCGCGGACGGTCGGGCGGATGCCCTTCCAGCGGTTGCGGCCGGCCTTGCCCCAGTTGATGTTCGACTGCTCGGCGTTGCCGACCTCGCCGATCGTCGCGCGGCAGCGGGCATCCACGTTGCGGATCTCGCCCGAGGGGAGGCGCAGCTGCGCGTACGGGCCGTCCTTCGCCACGAGGCGAACCGACGCACCGGCCGAGCGGGCCATCTTGGCGCCGCCGCCGGGGCGGAGCTCGATCGCGTGGATCACGGTACCCGTGGGGATGTTGCGCAGCGGCAAGTTGTTGCCCGGCTTGATGTCGGCGCCGGAACCCGACTCGACGACATCGCCCTGCGACAGCTTGTTCGGCGCGAGGATGTAGCGCTTCTCGCCGTCGGCGTAGTGCAGGAGCGCGATGCGCGCGGTGCGGTTGGGGTCGTACTCGATGTGAGCGACCTTGGCGTCGATGCCGTCCTTGTCGTTGCGACGGAAGTCGATGACACGGTACTGGCGCTTGTGGCCACCGCCGATGTGGCGCGTGGTGATGCGGCCCTGGTTGTTGCGGCCACCGGTCTTCGGCAGCGGGCGCAGCAGCGACTTCTCAGGCGTCGATCGTGTGATCTCGGCGAAGTCAGCCACCGACGAACCGCGGCGACCCGGGGTCGTGGGCTTGTACTTGCGAATAGCCATTGTTTAGTCCTTCGTCCCGACCGTCAGCCGACTGCCGTGAAGATGTCGATGGTTCCCGAGCGGAGTGTCACGATCGCGCGCTTGGTGTCCTTGCGCTTTCCCGTGCCGAAGCGGGTGCGGCGGGCCTTGCCGACGCGGTTGATCGTGTTGACCGACGCGACCTTGACCCCGAAGATCTTCTCGATGGCGAGCTTGATCTCGGTCTTGGTGGCGCGGGGGTCCACGAGGAACGTGTACTTGCCCTCGTCGATGAGCCCGTAGCTCTTCTCGGACACGACCGGCTTCAGGATGACGTCGCGCGGGTCCTTGTTGAGAGCCGTGTGCAGGACGG
This sequence comes from Microbacterium sp. DT81.1, assembly GCF_049844955.1. Lineage (NCBI taxonomy): Bacteria > Bacillati > Actinomycetota > Actinomycetes > Micrococcales > Microbacteriaceae > Microbacterium > Microbacterium sp. DT81.1. The sequence continues at coordinate 150,301 of NZ_JBNCMA010000008.1, read as the reverse complement.
AGTCGGTGCTCATTCGGAGACCTCCTGGCTGGTGACGGCCTTCGATGCGACGAACGCGTCGAAAGCGGCCTTGGTGAAGACGATGTCGTCCGAGACGAGCACGTCGTAGGCGTTGAGCTGGTCGAAGGGCAGCACGTGCACGTACGAGAGGTTGCGAACGCTCTTGACGGTGATCTCGTCGCCCCGGTCGATGACCACGAGAACGCGCTTGGTGGCGCCGACGCCGGCGAGGAACGTGGCCGCCGCCTTGGTAGAGGGAGCGTTCTCGATGCCGAACGAATCGACGATGTGCAGACGCTCGCCGCGGGCCCGGTCGCTGAGCGCGCCGCGCAGGGCGGCCGCGATCATCTTCTTGGGGGTGCGCTGCGAGTAGTCGCGCGGCTTGGGACCGTGGACGATGCCACCGCCGGTCATGTGCGGCGCGCGGATGGAGCCCTGACGGGCGTTACCCGTGCCCTTCTGCTTGAAGGGCTTGCGGCCGGCACCGGAGACCTCGCCGCGACGCTTGGTCGAGTGCGTGCCCTGGCGAGCCGCCGCGCGCTGCGCGACGACGACCTGGTGGATCAGCGGGATGTTCGTCTTGGCGTCGAACACCGCGGCGGGGAGCTCTACCGAGCCCGCCTTCTTGCCGTCGGTGCCGCGGACGTCAAGCGCAAGAGTCTGGTCAGCCATGGACTAGGCCCCCTTCACTGCGTTGCGGACGTAGACGATGCGGCCACGCGCACCGGGGACGGCGCCCTTGACGAGCAGCAGACCCTTCTCGGCGTCGACGGCGTGCACCGTGAGGTTGAGGACGGTGACGCGCTCGCCACCCATGCGGCCGGCCATGCGCATGCCCTTGAAGACGCGGCTCGGCGTCGACGAGGCACCGATGGAACCGGGCTTGCGGTGGTTGCGGTGCGAACCGTGCGACGCCGAGACGCCCTTGAAGTTGTGGCGCTTCATGACACCGGCGGTGCCCTTGCCCTTGCTCGTGCCGACGACGTCGACGAGCTGGCCGGCCTCGAACGTGGCGTCGACCGTGAGCTCCTGGCCGAGCGTGTACTCAGCGGCATCCGCGGTGCGGATCTCGGTGAGGTGACGACGGGGGGTCACGCCGGCTGCCTCGAAGTGGGCGGTCTGCGGCTTGTTCACCTTGCGCGGGTCGATCTGGCCGTACGCGATCTGCACCGCGTTGTAGCCGTCCTTCTCGGGCGTACGGATCTGCGTGACCACGTTCGGTGCGAGTTCGATGACGGTGACGGGAACGAGCTTGCCGTTCTCGTTCCACACCTGGGTCATGCCGAGTTTGGTGCCCAGCAGTCCCTTGGAGATCTTGGAGTTGATGTCAACCATGCCGAACCTCAGAGCTTGATCTCGATGTTGACATCGGCCGGGAGGTCGAGGCGCATCAGCGAGTCGACAGCCTTGGGCGTCGGGTCGACGATGTCGATCAGACGCTTGTGGGTGCGCATCTCGAAGTGCTCGCGGCTGTCCTTGTACTTGTGGGGCGACCGGATGACGCACACGACGTTCTTCTCGGTCGGAAGCGGCACGGGACCGACGACGGTCGCGCCCGCACGGGTCACGGTGTCGACGATTTTGCGCGCCGACGAATCGATGACCTCGTGGTCATACGACTTCAGGCGAATGCGGATCTTCTGTCCCGCCATTGTCTGCTCTCTCTCTTCTCGCGTCATACCGGCCCGGTCCTCCGACAAGCTCGGGACTTCGGGGGCATCGGACGCATGGTGGCGCTCGCGCGCCAGTGCACTCGTTTGCTGCACCACTGTTCTGCTGTCAATCCGAGCGCCGCGGGGCTCTCGGCAACCGGCTCCCCCGCACGCGGAAGTCTCTCCCGGAAGGAGGGTGTCAGTTGTGGCTTTGTTCTTGCTGCCCGCGGCCTAGGACCTCGCGCTCTCGCGCCGCCTATGCACTGCCCTGGCAGTGATCCGGTACACGCCGCGCTTGCACAGCACAGCGGCCACCGGAATGTGGAACCTGTCTAGTTTGCCATGCGCAGAACCACCATGCAAACCCGGGCGTGTCGCGACGGCGTGTTGCGGGGCAAGCTCACAGGATCGCACAGCCGGTGCGCGAAAGGGCGGTCGCCGTGCGGCGACCGCCCCTTCGACGTCACTCACTCACCGAGCAGCGAACCCGTGTCCGGTCGTCCTCGCCTTGTGCGCGACACGACCAGTGCGCTCAGTCCTGCCAGGAGCGCGAGGATGCCGAACGTCACCAGCGGAATCGACACCCCACCACCCGTCGCCGGCAGGCCGCCGAGCGTGACCACGGCATCGTCCGTGTCCCGTCCCGGGTCTCCGGGATCCCCGAATGTGTAGTAGTCCACGACGCCGACATTCGTGACGACCATCGCCGCCGAACCCGGGTTCACGGTGGCCGCCAGCGTGATCGTCGGCGCCGCCGACGTGCCCAAGCCGGCACCAGCGGGCTGCAGCACCCCGAACAGCTCGCACCTGAGCGTTCCGCCGTAGCCGAAGGCGCTCTGCCCCGTCACCCCGCACGTCGACCAGTTCGGGAACGCAGTCGCACTGCCCTCTCCCGGCCATGAGACGTCGGTGATCTTCACATCCGCTGGAATGGCGTCCGTGATGACGACGCCTTCGGCTGCCGAGTCATCGCTGACGTTCTGGGCCGCCAGGGTGTAGGTGAACGACTTGCCGGGGTCGGTGCTCTTCACGCTGGCTGTCTTCTCGACCTGCACCTCGGTGTGCCGCGCGACGAAGCACTCCGGCGTCGCATCGGGGTATTCGACCTCGAACGTCATCTCGGGGTTGACCGAGATGGTCGCCGTGGTCGGGTTGCGCCAGGCGTAGTTGAGCTCCGACGGGTCGAGGATGAGGCCGTTGAAGACGTTGTCCGCTCTCTCCTGCGGCGTCATCGGCAGCCCGGTCCCCGGCATGTAGAAGTTCAGCGGGCTGGACCCGGGAATCACGTCGGAGATTTCGATGGGTCGCCAGCCCGGGTAGTCGAGGCTCACCCCCGACGGGGTGAACGCCGTTCCGACCCATTCGATCTCGTCGCTCCACGTGTTTGCGGTGTCGGGCTGCTCGATCAGCACCTGCGCGGGATCCGTGTCCGCCGGCGCGGGATTGCCCGGCGTACCCGGCGTCCAAAGGAAGGTGAACGCCTCGTCCGACAGGGCGGCCGACTTGGATGCGACCCAGCCGAGCAGCGGCGCATCGCCCACGCAGCGCGTGTAGAGCACGACCGCGATATCGCGGACCGGGATCTCCAGGTCGGCACAGTCGTTCGTCGGATCGCCGTCGAAGTCGGCCTCCACGCACGCCGTGTTCGTGAGGCTTTCCAGCGGGTCGAGCGGCTCGGGGATCGCGTCAGGATCGGTTCCCGACGGAACCACCGGGGGGGCGTCAGCGGCCAGGAAGGTCACGGAGACGGTGATGGTCGCCGAAGCCCCGGGAGCGAGCGAGTCGATCGTCAGATCGACGACGTTGCCCGCATAGCCGGGAAGGGGACCCCAGGTGAGGGCCGGAGTCACCGTCAGACCGGTGATCTCGAGGCGATCGTTGAGGTCGTCGTCCGTGACCCGCACGTTGGTTGCGGCGCGGGATCCGTTGTTCGTGACGGTCAGGACATAGTCGAACGAGTCTCCGGGCTCCACCGAGCCGCCCGCCGGCAGGCCGGTCGCCGTCTTCACGATGCCGACGTCGTCGAAGAAGTCATCGTTGACGAATCGGTACACCGCTTGGTTCAGCGGGCCGACGGTGACCTGCCAGTCGCCGTCGGCGTCCTGCTGGGGATACAGCGCCGGGTCCGCGTTGGCCACCACGTCGACCCACACTCCGCCCACGAACTGCTGCAGCTCCGCGAACTCGTACCCCGTGACGTCCGACTCGGTGAGCGTGTACACGTGGTTCGGTCGGACCTGGAACGTGCTGGCCGCAACCGGCGTCTCCGACCCGACGACCGTCGACGCGGTGAGACCCGTCAGCGGCGCGGGCGTGCCCGTCAGATCCCATGCGCTCGCGGACTCCGTCCCGCCGTCGTCGTTCACGACGTTCTTGAGGAGCGTCAGCGAGGCGGTCTGGTTCACGAACGTGCAGGCCACGCGGTAGCCGAGCGGCACGTTCACGCCGCCGTTGATGCCGTCGGAGTAGCCGCTGTTCGGGAACGGCGTGCCGTCCGCGTTGACGCGGATGCACGTCGCCGAGCCAGTCGAGAGCGGGTTCGACTGGAGGGATGTCCGGTTGTCCGTCTGCACGTAGCGCGGGTCGCCGCCGTCCTCGAAAAGCTGGTAGCGCGCGTTCGGCGTGACATCATCGGTCGTACCCGTAGGTCCGTCGAATCCGGGCAGGGCCGGGGCCGGAACGGGCGCATCGGCCAGGAACTGCGCATTCAGCGTCCAGCTATCTGGAGTTGCTGCGCCGCCCTGAACCTGCTTCACGAGCGTGAGAGTGCTGCGGCACACGACCGTGTTCGTGATGGTTGCAGTGTTCTGCCCGGCGGACAGGATCAACTGATACCCGGCACCCAGCGGACTGTTGGTAGCAGCTCCATTGACATTGGTCACCGTCGCGCTGTTCGTGCACATGGTCGGGTCAACAAGGCCCACGGGCTGCAGCTCGGAGATCGTGGCGGTGTCACCCTGCTCGTACCCGGTGCGGGTGACGCCCCACCCCTGGTCGGTCGCGCCGGCGGCACCCGGTCCCGTCAGCTGGAGCTGCGCGGAGAAGTCGCTGGGCTGAGCGCCGTTGGCGTAGGGGACTCCGTTGATGATCCAGTTCTTGTCGACGGTGAGGTCCGCGGGTGGAACAGGTGCACGGTTGTAAACCGTGCAGCTCACCGCTACGGAGCTCGGCACGTTCACCGTGAACCCGAGAGCTCCGGTATTGGTCACGGGTACGGGGGTGTTCGGGTCGGCCGTGATGTTGAGACACGTGGCGTTGAACCCGCCGACTGGCTGGAGGGTGAAGCCCGTCTGCTGCGCTTCCGCCACTGTGAGCGAGCCGCTGGTGACACCGCCCGCGAAGGTGAGCGGGAAGTTCACCGCCCCGGTGCCGTCCGCCGTCGTCGTCTGCACCGGCGCCGGCGTCGTGACGCCCGCGGTGTTGCTGGCGGTCGTGAACTCCCATCCTGCGCCTGCCGCGACCGCACCGTCGATGCTCCCTGCGGGGGCCGTGCTCGGAACGATCTGCTTCGTGACGGTCAGGGTGCCCTCGCAGTTGCCGAGGGCCAGATCGCGCAGCGCCTCGCCGGCGGCCGGGTAGTCCGTGGTCTGGAAGTAGTCAGCGTCGTTGACGTTCGTCCCGTTGTAGGCGGTCGGGCCGGAGATCGCCCGCAGGTTCAGCGCGGTCGACGTCCCCGTGGCCCCAGCGCCCACGCCGAAGGCGAGCACCCGCGTCGGCGCGGGCGCTGCGTCGGGGCCCTGCTTCAACCCGTTTGCGGAGAAGATGCCGTTCTCGATCTCGCGGAAGCGGTTGCCACCGAGACCCTGCGCGGGCTGGTTGTAGGCGGTGGGGTTGCCGTCGGTGATGACCACGGCGAGGTCGAAGTCGTTCACGGGGCTGTTCGCCGCGTCTGCTGCTCCAAGCCCCCGGTCCCAGTTGGTGTAGCCGCTCGCGGTCCATGCTGCGTAGCGGTTCTTGAAGTTCGTCGCCTGATCCGCCGTCGACACCGAGGTGAGGGCGGGGTAGTTCTGGGTGGCGCCGATCGCGGGAGTCGCCGTCGAGAACGAGAACAGGGCCATCCGCGAGGGTGTGCCCTGCAGCGCGTCCACGAAGGTGTCAGCCGCCTGCTTCAGCTGCGGGAGTGTTGGTGCGACGGATCCCGACAGGTCGAGGATCAGCGCGACGTTGATACCGCACGACTGCGCGATGGTGGGGTTGACGCGGGACTGCTGCCAGATGCCACCGGATGCGGTCGGAGTGGCACCCGAGGACAGCATGAAGTCGTTCGCGTCCTGGGAGGAATAGACGTTGTTCGCACGAAGCTGCTGGCCGGTGCGGAACTGGTACGGCGTCGCGGTTCCGGCGCCCGAAGCGTCGCCCGTGCGAAGGACCGGGTTGGCGAAATAGCCGGCTGGTACGCCCGATTGGACGACCCAGTAGCGAGCGTCGCGATTGACGCCTGCGGGGTTGCCACCCCCGGCGGCCTGCGTGTTCGGAACGCTGAACGAGCAGTCGCCCTGCGCGTCCGAGGTGCACTTGGCCCACCCGTCAGCCACGCCGGCCACGCCGTCCGGCCGAGTCCCGCTCGGAGAAGCGGTGCCGGTGTTCAGCAGCAGCACGACCCCTGCGAGCGGGGTGACTCCGGTGATACCCGTGCGGTCGGATCCGACCTTCACGGTGATGACGGCTGTCGTCGGACCGGGGTCCGGAACAGTCAGGATTCCGACGTCGGGCTCGTCAGCGGCGTCCAGAGTCGTCGCATCCGATGCGTCGGACTGGATCGGGGCGGGTGTGGCGGCGGGGTCACCGGCCGGCGCGGTCGCGTCGTCGGCGGGCGTCGTGGCGTCCTCGACGGGCGGAGCCGTCTCCTCGACAGGGGCGGGGCTCTCGGCCGGCGGTGCCGCCTCGTCGGCCGGGGGGCTCGACTCCTCCGGCGCAGGCGTGGGCGCGGACGAGTCGGTGGGAGCCGGCGACGGAACCTCGTCGGCCACCGCGGGCGCGGTCACGCCGCCGAACAGGAGCGCGGCCGTGACCATCGTGGCGATCCCACCCGCAAACCACCGATGACGGACCACCAGCTCACGGTCCCTGGTGCGGCGCTGCCGCAACCCCTTGCGCGTCGAATCGGAGGAACCCTGAACGCCGTTGCTACTGGCCATGAAAACGCCACTCTCGCCGTCGAAGATGCGCGGTCGCCGGGATCGTGGCGGCCTCGTAATACGTGCATGCACCTGTGAGAAACCTGAGAGGTGACGCGTCTTGCGAATCTATCGCGCCGTCAAGGTTGGGTCAAGATGAGAGTTTTCTCACTGGATACGCCAAAAGGGGCCGGACCATTCGGTCCGACCCCCTCTGAACTGCGGGAACTATTTGATGATCTTCGTCACCGTTCCGGCGCCGACGGTGCGGCCGCCCTCACGGATCGCGAAGCCGAGGCCCTCTTCCATGGCGATCGGCTGGATCAGCTCGACCGTCATGTCGGTGGTGTCGCCGGGCATGACCATCTCGGTGCCCTCGGGCAGCGAGATGACGCCGGTGACGTCCGTGGTGCGGAAGTAGAACTGCGGGCGGTAGTTCGTGTAGAAGGGGTTGTGACGGCCACCCTCCTCCTTGGACAGGATGTACGCCGTGCCCTCGAAGTTGGTGTGGGGCGTGACCGAACCGGGCTTGACGACGACCTGGCCGCGCTCGACGTCGTCACGCTTGGTGCCGCGAAGGAGCAGACCACAGTTCTCGCCGGCCCATGCCTCGTCGAGCTGCTTGTGGAACATCTCGATACCGGTGACGATCGTCTTCTGCGTCGGGCGCAGGCCGACGATCTCGACCTCGGAGTTGATCGCGAGCGTGCCGCGCTCGGCGCGGCCCGTCACGACGGTGCCGCGGCCGGTGATGGTGAAGACGTCCTCGACGGGCATGAGGAACGGCTTGTCCTTGTCACGCACCGGGTCGGGGATCGACTCGTCGACGGCTTCCATCAGCTCGACGATCTTCTCGGTCCACTCGGCGTCGCCCTCGAGCGCCTTCAGGCCCGAGACGCGGACGACGGGGGCGTTGTCGCCGTCGAAGTCCTGGCTCGAGAGCAGCTCGCGAACCTCGAGCTCGACGAGCTCCAGGATCTCCTCGTCGTCGACCATGTCGCTCTTGTTCAGCGCGACGAGCAGGTACGGCACGCCGACCTGCTTGGCGAGCAGAACGTGCTCACGGGTCTGGGCCATCGGGCCGTCGGTGGCGGCGACCACGAGGATCGCGCCGTCCATCTGAGCCGCGCCGGTGATCATGTTCTTGATGTAGTCGGCGTGACCCGGGGCGTCGACGTGCGCGTAGTGGCGCTTCGGCGTCTCGTACTCGACGTGCGAGATGTTGATCGTGATGCCGCGCTGACGCTCTTCCGGAGCCGAGTCGATCGACGCGAAGTCACGCTGCACGTTGGTGGCCGACGGGTACTTGTCGGCGAGCACCTTCGAGATGGCAGCGGTGAGCGTGGTCTTGCCGTGGTCGACGTGACCGATGGTTCCGATGTTTACGTGCGGCTTGGTCCGCTCGAACTTGGCCTTAGCCACTGGGTCCTCCTAGGACATTCGTGTAGATGCTCCGGGCGCTGGATTGCGACCGGTTCTCTACGGGGATTGGTTTCTACTTTAGTAGAGAGAGGTGATGCGAATCTGTGAAGTTGTGGATGCCGGTGCCCACAGCGCGGTGGGCACCGGCGGGAAGGCTATTCGCCCTTGTTCTTCTGGACGATCTCTTCGGCGACGTTCTTGGGAACCTCGGCGTAGCTGTCGAACTCCATCGAGTAGACGGCACGGCCGGAGGTCTTGGAGCGCAGGTCGCCGATGTAGCCGAACATCTCGGAGAGCGGCACATTGGCGCGCACGACCTTGACGCCCGCGGCATCCTCCATGGACTGGATCTGACCGCGACGGCTGTTCAGGTCGCCGATGACGTCGCCCATGTATTCCTCGGGCGTGCGGACCTCGACGGCCATGATCGGCTCGAGGATCACGGGGCTGGCCTTGCGAGCCGCCTCCTTGAAGCCCATGGAGCCGGCGATCTTGAACGCCATCTCGGAGGAGTCGACATCGTGCGCCGCACCGTCGAGCAGGATCGCCTTGACGCCGACCATCGGGTAGCCGGCGAGCACGCCCACGTTCATGGCGTCCTGGAAGCCCTGGTTGATCGAGGGGATGTACTCGCGCGGGATGCGCCCACCCGTAACCTTGTTGTCGAACTCGTACGTCGTCTCGGCGCCGAGGTCCATGGGCTCGAGGGCGAACTGGATCTTCGCGAACTGGCCGGAGCCACCGGTCTGCTTCTTGTGCGTGTAGTCGTGACGGTCGACGATCCTGCGGATCGTCTCGCGGTACGCCACCTGCGGCTTGCCGACGTTCGCCTCGACGCGGAACTCGCGCTTCATGCGGTCCACGAGGATGTCGAGGTGCAGCTCGCCCATGCCCTTGATGACCGTCTGACCGGTGTCCGAGTTCTGCTCGACGCGGAACGTCGGGTCCTCCTCGGCGAGCTTCTGAATCGCGAGACCCAGCTTCTCCTGGTCGGCCTTCGTCTTGGGCTCGATCGCGACCTCGATGACGGGCTCGGGGAACGTCATCGACTCGAGCACGACCTGGTGCTGGGAGTCGGAGAGGGTGTCGCCCGTGGTGGTGTCCTTGAGGCCGATGACCGCGTAGATGTGACCGGCGGTGACCGAGTCGACCGGGTTCTCCTTGTTCGCGTACATCTGGAAGATCTTCCCGATGCGCTCCTTCTTGCTCTTGGTCGAGTTGACGACCTGCGCGCCCGAGTCGAGGTGACCCGAGTAGACGCGGATGTAGGTCAGTCGACCGAAGAAGGGGTGCGTGACGATCTTGAACGCGAGGGCCGTGAACGGCTCTTCGCGGTCGGCGTGACGCGGGATGACGATCTCTTCGTTCTTCGGGTCGTGCGCCTCGATAGCGGGCACGTCCAGTGGCGAAGGCAGGTAGTCGATCACGGCGTCGAGCATCGGCTGCACGCCGCGGTTCTTGAACGCCGAGCCGCAGAGCACCGGGTAGAGCTCGCTGTTCACCGTCATCTTGCGGATGGCGGCCTTGATCTCGGCGACGGTGAGTCCCTCGCCGCCGAAGTGCTTCTCGAGGAGCACCTCGTCGGACTCGGCGACCGTCTCGAGCAGCAGCTCGCGGTACTTGGCGACCACGTCGGCCATGTCGGCCGGGATCTCCTGGATGTCGTACTTGGCGCCCATGGTGACATCACCCTTGGCGTCGCCCGCCCAGACCAGCGCGCGCATCTCGACGAGGTCGACGACGCCGACGAAGTCGTTCTCGGCACCGATCGGCAGCTGGATGACCAGCGGCTTGGCCTTGAGCTTGTTGATGATCGTGTCGACCGTGAAGTAGAAGTCGGCGCCGAGCTTGTCCATCTTGTTGACGAAGCAGATGCGCGGGACGTCGTACTTGTCGGCCTGGCGCCAGACGGTCTCGGACTGGGGCTCGACGCCCTCCTTGCCGTCGAAGACGGCGACGGCACCATCGAGCACACGGAGCGAACGCTCGACCTCGACCGTGAAGTCCACGTGGCCGGGGGTGTCGATGATGTTGATCTGGTTCTTGTCCCAGAAGCACGTGACGGCGGCAGACGTGATCGTGATGCCGCGCTCCTGCTCCTGCTCCATCCAGTCGGTCGTCGACGCACCGTCGTGGGTCTCACCGATCTTGTGGTTGGTGCCGGTGTAGAACAGGATGCGCTCGGTCGTCGTCGTCTTGCCGGCATCGATGTGCGCCATGATGCCGATGTTGCGGACCTTCGTGAGGTCGGTGAGCACGTCTTGTGCCACGGGCGTGTTTCCTTACTTGTGTTGTGCGGATGTCGCGGGGCCCTTCGACGGGCTCAGGGACCTGTTCGGTCGCCACGACCGATTCGGTCGCCGCGACCGATTCGGTCGCACGACCGGTCTCCCGGTCGCTGAGCCCGTCGAAGCGCGGCTGGGATTACCAGCGGTAGTGCGCGAAGGCGCGGTTCGACTCGGCCATCTTGTGGGTGTCCTCACGGCGCTTCACCGCGGCACCCAGGCCGTTGGAGGCATCCAGGATCTCGTTCTGGAGGCGCTCGGTCATCGTCTTCTCACGACGGCCCTTGGCGTAGCTGACGAGCCAGCGCAGGGCGAGCGTGTTGGCGCGGTGAGGCTTGACCTCGACCGGCACCTGGTAGGTCGAGCCACCGACGCGACGGCTGCGCACCTCGAGGGTGGGGCGCACGTTGTCGAGCGCCTTCTTGAGGGTCGCGACGGCGTCCTGGCCGTTCTTCGTCTCGACGCCCTTGAGGGCGGTGTAGACGATCGATTCGGCGAGCGACTTCTTGCCGTCGACGAGGATCTTGTTGACGAGCTGGCTGACGATCGGCGCGCCGTATACCGGGTCGTTTACGACCGGGCGCTTCGGGGCGGGTCCCTTACGAGGCATGTTCCTTAACCCTTCTTCGCGCCGTAGCGGCTGCGAGCCTGCTTACGGTTCTTGACGGCCTGGGTGTCCAGGGCGCCGCGGACGATCTTGTAGCGCACGCCGGGGAGGTCCTTCACACGACCGCCGCGCACGAGCACGAGCGAGTGCTCCTGGAGGTTGTGGCCCTCGCCGGGGATGTACGCGGTGACCTCGGTGCCGTTGCGGAGCTTGACACGGGCGACCTTGCGCATCGCCGAGTTCGGCTTCTTGGGCGTGGTCGTGTACACGCGGGTGCAGACGCCCGCCTGCTGGGGGTTCGACTTCAGGGCGGGCGCCTTGGTCTTGCTGACCTTCGGCGTACGTCCCTTGCGAACCAACTGCTGAATGGTTGGCACGTTCTCTCCTTGTTGTGCTGCACGGTGACAGCGTTCGTGGTCTCTCCCCGACGGTTCGGATCTTTCGATTCGTTGCGTTCGGGTTCACGTTGATCCACCGGCGCGGGCACAATGAGTGACGCGGGTTGTGTGGTGGATATGCCGTGGGGGTGTCCTGTTCGCAGGCATGTCCCCGAGATGCGGCGCTGACGTCCCGTTGCGTGCCGAGGCACAGCGCAAGGCGCGCGTGGGCGCACACCCGATCAATGATACTCCGAGCGGGCAACTCGGTCAAACGAGCGGATGCCGTCCGCTGCGCCTCAGCCGCCGCTCGACACCATCACCACGAGCAGCGTGCCGGCGGTGATCAGGATCGCCGCTCCCGCGGTCGCGAAGGCGGCCGCCTGACGGCGTGCCTTGCGACGGATGCCGCGCGCGACCGCTTCGCGGTCGACGGCCTGCCCCGTGGGCGGGGAAGGCCGCGGTGAGCGGGATGCGAGCACCGGCGCGGTGCGGGGAGCGTACGGCGCCCGCAGCCGGTCGGCGTCCGGGCTGGAGGCCGCACGCGCCGACGGGTCGCGCGCGTCCTCGTCAACCGGGGTGGTGGGCTGGGCGGATGCCGCTCCCCGCCGCAGGACGACGGTGTCGTCATCCGTCGGCTCCGCGGTCGACGCGACTCTGGCCGAAGGCACCGTCGCCTCGCGAGCAGAAGGCACCGTCGCCTCGCGAGCAGAAGGCACCGTCGCTTCGCGAGCAGAAGGCACCGTCGCATCGCGCGCAGCGGGCACCGTCGCCTCGCCGTCCCACTCGGGCGGGGGTTCGGCGACTTCGCCTGTCACCGAGTGTCCGCCCTCGCGATTCGCAGCTCTGCGTCGCCGAGGAGGAACCGCTCGCCGACGGGCTGCGGAACACCCGGGGTGGCCTCGGTCTCGGTGCCGTCGTCGCGGAACAGCACCACCCCGTTGGTGGAATCGAGGTCGACGATCACCCATTCGTCGTCGAGCAGCTCGAGGCGGGCGTGCGTCTTGGACATCGTGCGCGTCTCGTCCGAGATCGGCACGAGCTGAGCGTCCGGGAAGTCGGGGTCGGCCGACGGCCGGCGGCCGATGATGAGGGCGTCGCTGGTGACGGCGATGGGCGCGCCGAGGGGCGGTGTCAGCATCCATGTCGGACGTCGCCTGACGGCGATGATCGTCTCATCGAACGCCGACTCCGCGTCGGGGAGCTCTGGAACGTCGTGCTGGGCCGACACCGACCCGCGCGCCGCGAGGGGTTCGCCGAGCGTCGGCGCTCCGTGCACGGCCGACACTTCCGCCGACGTGTCGAAGCGTTGCTCTCGCGGGGCTCCGCCCCACACCCCCGGCTCGCTGACGCGCTCCCCCGGGCTCGGGGCCCACGACGCCCGCCGCATCGGCACGGGCGCTTCCACGGGCGCTGCGGCGGCCGGCGGAGCCCACCGGTCGGCACCGGCGGCACCGTCGCCCTCCGCACCGTCGCCGCCGGCAATGCCGTCGCCCTCGACACGCGGAACCGAGGAGACAGGAGGCGTCGGTGCGAACAGCGCGCCACCCGTGCCGTCGTCATCCATGTCCTCGAAGGCGGGATTCACCCCCACCGCGGTGGAGCGGAAGGTGGGTGTGCCCGGCGGACCGCTGCCGTACTGGACCGCGGGCGGTGGCGCGAAGGACCACTGCTCGGCCGGTGCGTCACCGGGCCGGGCGGAAGCCGCGTAGGCCGTTCGGCCGCCGAGGGGTCCGCCGGCGGCCGCGGGCGCAGGGGGCCGCGGAGGCACGAACGGCTCGGCCGAGTTCGGCGACTGCGAACGGCTCACGGGGGCGGTCCCGTCGATCGGGGCGGGGCTGTACACGGGGGAGTACGAAGGCTGGGCCCCGCCGGACCGCCCCGTGACGCGAGCATCGAGGAAGTCGGCCTCGCCGCGCCGCATCGGCCCGCCCGCCGAGTCCCGGCGATCCCCGAGCCAGCGCGCCGGGCCCCAGCCCAGGATGCTCGTCCAGACCGGGAACAGCAGGACGGCGACGACGGTCATGCCCGGCCCGACCCCGAACGAGCGGTTCAGACGCACGTACACGATGATGAAGACGCCGAGCAGCGCGAGGGTCCCGAGGATCGGGACCAGCGCGAGCAGGAGGAACCAGCCCGACATCCCACCCAGCCTCAAAAGGACGATGGCGTTGAGGATCGGCACCCACGCCTGCCACGGCTCCTCCCCCGCTTTGCGGAAGACGGCCGACAGGCTGGCTGCGATCCACAGGTAGAGGGCGAGAGCGACGGGGATGGATGCGACTATCCAGGCGACGGGATCGTTCATGGTGTGCGCGCGGCGTTCTCGGGGCGACGCCGCATCCTCCTCTCACTGCGCGCGGCGGATGGGATGCGTCCACGCGCCGGGCTCGGCGCGACGAAGCGCACGAACGACTTCAACGATACGGCTGCGCCCAGCCGGCGCCACATCGAAGCGTGCCTGTTGAATCGCCGGCGCTCCTCGTCGACGAGCGCCCAGAACCGGGCGGCGTCGTCGTCGGTGGGGCGTTCGCCGGAGAACACGGTGCGGTCCGCCCTCTCGGCCAGTGCGATGCCCGCGGGGGTGGCATACCTCGTGGCGAGCTCGGTGCGGGTCTCGGCGACCGGTGCGGGGAGCCCATGGTCGATGGCCGCATCCACGTACTCGTCCCATCCCCCGACCACGCGATCGGTGACGTCTGCCGTACCGCGACGCGATCGACGGCGCATCGCCTTGGCCGCGATGACGAGGAGGAAGGGGCCAAGGCCCACGGCGAGCACGAGCGCCGTGACCCCGACCACCCGCAGTGCCGTCCACAGCACCGAGAGGTCGGGCGGCGCCTCGTCCTGGGGGTCATCCGTCACGGTGTCGCGCTGAATCGGGTCCGGCGCGACGACCTCTTCGGCCGTCTCCGGACGCACCTCGGTGACGTTCTCCGGGTCGCGCTGGCGGCGCGCATCGCTGTCGATGGGGACGGTGTGCTGCGGCGTCACGTCGACGGGCACCCAGTCGCCCTCCGCGGACTGCACCTCGATCCAGGCGGAGAGGTCGCGCCCGCGGCACCGGCCGTCCGGGCAGGCGCCGGGTGCCTCCGGCTCCGGCTCCACGCGCACGCCGACCACCACGCGAGAGGGGAAGCCCAGCTGGCCGGCGAGAAGGGAGGCGGCGACCGCGAACTGCTCGTCGTCCCCCACCGCCGCGACCAGCGACGAGTCCGGGCCGTCGGCCGCGGCATCCGTCTGCCGATCGAGCAGCTGCCGGAAGAGTTCGTCGATGCGAGCCAGGGAGTGGCCGGCCGCGCTGGGCTGGAATGAGTAGTCGCCCAGTTCGCTCGCCCACTCGGGTGGGGCGTCGCCGCCGGGTGCTGTGAGCGAATGGCTCAGGTATCCCCGCTCGCGGAGGAGCGTGATCGCGCGTTCCAGGCCTCTCCCGTCTGCCGGAACATCCTGCTCCTCGAGCCAGGTGAGCAGGCTGGCCGGAGGCTCGACGTCGCTGGTCGGAACCCCGGGAGCCGTGATGTCGGCGAGAGCCGGGACGTCGGGCGCCACCGCCTCGAGCGTGTACGTGTCGCCCTCCGCGAGGCCGCCCCCCGAGATCTCCACGGCGGCCGCGGTGCTGCGGTTGTAGTAGAAGCCGTCGGCGAGAGCGCCGGCAGCCGCTCCTTCGAACGCGACCTGCGTCAGCTGCCCGGCCGTGGGCATCCAGATCCCGCGGAGCCGATCGATCGTGACGCGCACGCCGACCGGTTCGCCCGGCACGGGGGCCAGGCGCGAGGGAACCCGGGTGAAGCGCGCGTCGGCGGTGCTCGAGGCGACGTCCAGAGCGCGGAACAGCTCGCCGTCGTACGAGGTGAGCGTCGCGACGCGGATGCGCGGGGGCGGCGTGCCGACGGGGTCGACACGGAACAGCACCTCGTCGAGCGCGTCGTCGGAGAAATGCGCGCGGTATCCGGAGAGGGGACTGGTCGCCTGGGTGAGCACGAGCTCCGGACCGGTGCCGGAGCGGAGCACCTCGCGGGACTGGCCGGCGGCGGCCAGGGGGCCGGCGACGGCGGCGACGACGACGGCGACCGCCAGCATGCCGGCGGCCAGGATCGCCCGTCGCCGGTCCGACGATGACCGTCGCCGCGAGACGCGGACCCCGGTGGCGGCGGCGGCTCGGAGCAGCGCCTGCCGGCGCTCGTCCTGCGAGCGCCACGCCATCCAGCCGAGCGTGCAGAGCAGCGCGGATGCCCCGACGGCGGTTTCGAGCGGGGCGGGAACGAGCCACGCTCCGATGCGGAGCGCCTCGCTCGTCACCGGGCGCCCGAACGCGAGTCCGAAGAAGACCATCGCGATGCAGACCAGGGTGGCGGCCACCGCGACGCGGCCTCGCGCCCAGGCGAGGCGCAGGGCCAGCAGGGTGCCGACCAGGAAGACCACGAGTGCGGGCACCAGCAGGTTGCGGTACGACCCGACCGGCAGTTCGACCGTTATCAGGTCCTTCCATCCGGTCACCGCGCCCACAAGGACATCGCCGAGGGCGGCGGGGAGCCGTGCGGGGTCGGACCACCTCGCCGGCACCGCCACGAGCACTCCGAGCACGATCGTCGCGCCGGCCGCTGCGACGCCCGTGACGATGCCCGACCACGCCCAGCGGCGGGATGCGAGCGCCAGCGCCGCTCCCGTGAGCGCGGCCGACGCCACGACGAGCAGGTACCAGCCCGAGCGGTAGATCGGCCAGGCGGCGATCGCCGCGACGACAACCATCGCGCCGACGTAGAGCGCACCGCCGACGATGCGGGCGGGGAGCCGCTTGCGGGCGTTCACGACTGCACCCCGCGCAGCAGCAGCGCCGGAAGGTCATCGATGAGACCGATGGTGAGCAGGGTCAGCGAGCCGACCGGCTGCACGCGGGGGTGTGCCCGTTCGTCGCAGAGGACGGCGAGCACCGCGGTGTCGGCCGGGAACGCGAGCGCTGCCTGCCGGATGCGGGTCAGCCCCACCTTCGACCCGCAGACGACGAAGGCGATGGAGAGCGCGTCGGATGCCTCCACGGCGAGCCGGCACACTTCTTCGACGGGCATCGTGTGCTCGAGGCCCTCCAGGGCCGAGAAGCCGTCGAGCAGGGCGCGCGGCGACGATGCCTCGAGGTTCTGGATGGCGCGGAGCCTGCCCTTCACCACGCGCGGGATGCTCGCACCGGTGACGATGTCGAGATCGCGTCCGTCGCGGATGGCCTGGGCGCCGAGCGACGCCGCGGCGCTCACACCGAGTTCGAACTCGTCGTCGTCGGCGTAGTCATCGAGGGCAAGGCTGAGCACGACCGCCATGCGGGAGCGGCGGGACTCCTCGAACTGGCGGACCATCAGCTGGCCGGTCTTGGCCGTCGACTTCCAGTGGATCTGGCGCCGGGAATCGCCTGGTGTGTACGGCCGGATAGCGTGGAACGACATGTCCGCATCCACCAGGCGCCGGGTCGGGTTGCCCTCGAGGTCGCGCACCAGGCCGGCGCTCGTGGAAGGGACCGCGGCGGTTCGCGGATGCACGAACAGCTCGTGCACGTCGGGCCACGCGTGCTCGCGTCGCAGCAGGCCGATCGGGTCGGTGCGCACCGATGTCGGTGGGCCGACGGTGTGCACCCCGCGTCGAGGTGTCGGGATCGTCACGGGCTGCGACACGACATGCCGTGCCCGCAGGAGGGGGACGCCGAGCTCCACCAGGCCGCTGCCCACGGGCAGATCGATCCGTCCGGGCAGAGTCGCGCGCGCGCCGCGGTTGCGGATCTCGACCTCGCCGGCCACCTCGCCCCCCGCCACCACCCGCTCGTGATCGAGGCGCACCGCCACGTCGTAGGCGCGAGCGCCGAAGAGGAAGGGGATGCTCATCGCGAGCAGCATCACGGCGGCGAATCCGGCGACGAGCCACTCCACCCAGCCGAAGATCCACCCGACCGACACCCCGATGGTCGCCGAGGCGAGCACCAGCCAGCCGGCCGGCGTGACGACCTGGCCGACCCAGTCGACGGCCGCATCCACTCCGTCGCGCGTGCGACGGGCGGCCGAGATCAGCGCCACCAGACCGCGCACCAGCGGCCCGCGCGACGCCGTCGTCACGCGGGTGTGGGCCGTCGCCGCCGACGCGGCGTCGAGGCGGGTCAGGCGCGGTTCGGCGTCGGTCGTCATACGGCCTCGCGCTGGGACGGCGGCGGAACATCGAGCAGGACCTGGCCGATGACGGCCTCCGGCGTGACGCCGTCGAACTCGGCCTCCGGGTGCAGGATGAGCCGGTGCGAGAGCACGGGCACCGCGAGGGCCTTCACGTCATCGGGGGTCGCGTAGGTGCGACCACGGGAGATCGCGCGGGTCTTCGCCGAGCGGGTGAGAGCGAGCGCACCGCGGATGCTGACGCCGAGGCGCACCTCGTCGGCCGACCGCGTGGCATCCACGAGCCGGGCGATGTAGTCCAGCACGAGCGCGTTGACGTAGACATCGTGTGCCGCATCCGCCATCCCGACCATCGACTGCGGACTGACGACCGCAGCCAGGTCGGCCGTGGGGACCGCCGCCCCGTCGAGGATGCGGAGGGTGGCGGCGTGATCCGGATATCCGAGCGACGTCTTCATCAGGAAGCGGTCCAGCTGCGCCTCCGGCAGCCGGTAGGTGCCCGCCTGCTCGATGGGGTTCTGCGTCGCGATCACGAGGAACGGAACGCCGACGGCGCGGGAGATCCCGTCGATCGTGACCTTCCCCTCCTCCATCACCTCGAGGAGCGCGGACTGGGTCTTGGGGCTCGCCCGGTTGATCTCGTCGGCGAGCACGATGTTCGCGAACACCGGGCCGGCGTGGAACTCGAACGTGCCGGTCTTCTGGTCGTACACCGTGATGCCCGTGATGTCGCCGGGCAGGAGGTCGGGGGTGAACTGGATGCGCGTGTTCGTACCCTCGACGGACTGCGCCAGGGCACGGGCCAGAGACGTCTTGCCGGTACCCGGCACATCTTCCAGGAGCACGTGACCGTCGCTCAGCATCGCGGTGAGCACGAGCTCGATCACGTGTCGCTTGCCGAGCACGGCCCGCTCGACGTTGTCGGCCAATTGGGCGAACGTCGTCGCGAACCTGGTCGCCTGGTCCTGCGAGATGGTCATCGGTGGCCCTCCTGGGCGGTTCTGCGGTGGGGTGGCCGCGGGTCGTACGGCCGTCACGGCGTGACCGCCTCGACGGGCGGGCCGGGATCGCATTGGCCGCCGAAGGACGTGCTCGCCGGGGAGAGGCCCCAGCTCTGATCGCTCCAGTCCACCGTCACCCCTATGCCGTCGACACGCACGGCACCCGCCGGCACCAGGCCGGTGTCGGAGTCGACTTCGAGTCGCTGCCCGGCGGCATCGTAGTAGCGCGCGCCGTCGGTGCCGAACATGAAGGTCGCCTGGCGGCCGCCGGTGTCGGGCGTGGAGCGCCCGGTGGCCACGAGTGGCGAACCGGCGGTGCACGACGCGACCGCCCAGGATGCCCGCACCTGATAGGGCGCGGAGCCTGCTGCCGGCACGACCCGGGCCCAGTCGGTCGTGGGGCCCCACGACTGGTGCACGTAGCGCACCCGCATCTCGGGGTCCCTGTCGTACACGCTGGATGTCGGTCCACCAGCGAACTCGACCGTGTTGTACCGCGGGGTGGCTTCGGGCGATGTGGGCGTGTCGCGGATCATCCAGCGTGCCTCGGCGCCCGACACCGTAGGGCTCTCGTCGACGACGAACGTCCAGCCGGCCGGGGGCGCGGCGCTCTGCGTGGCTCGGACCTCCGCGGTCGCAGTACTGCGCCCGTATCGCTCACCCTTCCACCACGACTCGGCGCACGCGACGAAGGTGTAGACCTCGCCATCGGGAAGTGCGCCGAAGACGGCGGTCCCGCCCGCCGCTCGCGCATCGCACCTCTGGTCGGCGCGCACGATGCCGAACAGCGTCTCCGACCCGTCCCCACCGGACCCCGCGGCCGCCGATGCCGTCACGGTCGATGTGCCGTCGCCGTTGGAGACCGAGGTGAGCGTGAGCGTGGGGGAGGTCGGCTGGCCGATGCCGTTCGCCGAGATGGTCACGGCCGCACCGGAGACCGCGCCGGTGAACCCTGGCGGCACCTGGTACCTCGAGACGGGGGTGACGGTGAGCGGACTCGACGTGTTCGAGCCGATGCGGTAACGGCCGATGTCGACGGTGTCGCGACCCGGGTCGACGGGCACCCGGACCAGGTCGCCCATCGGGCTCGCGAGCTCGAGGAAGCCGGTGGCCGCGGCATCCACGCCCGTCACCCGCACGGCGATGAGGCCGCCCTCGCCGCCGGTGACGACCGGCACCGCGAGCACGGCGGCGGGGGCGGCGGGCACGTCGTACGCCCAGGCGGTGGTCGTCACCGCCGCGGTGGATTCGCCGAGGGCGTTGACCGCGACGGCGGAGTAGGTGCGCTCCTCGCCGTTCGGCGCCGCGATCTGCGGGCAGACGCCCGCGGGAGTGCAGTCGGCGACGACGGCTCCCTCGTACCGGAGAACGAAACCGCTGAGCGCCGGATACGCCAGCCGGGCCTCGCCAGGATCGACGCGGAGCGTGATGACGCCGTCGCCGTAGTCGGTCTGACGAAGCGATGCCGGGCCGCGGGGATAGCCCTGCAGATCAAGCAGCAGCGAGCCGTCGCGCTCGGCGTTCGTGCCCCGTCCCTGCGCATCGCGCACGGAGAAGGCCGCGGTGCACGTCGCACCGGGGGCGTCGGGCGCCCAGGACGCGAGGACGGTGGAGGCCGACACCACCTCGAACGAGACGCCGGTGCACGCGCCCGTCGGGCGCACGGCGGTCAGCTCGAGCGGGGTGCCGGGGAGCGGGTTGACCTCGCCGGGTGCGCCGATCACGCGGACCTCGCAGGATGAGCCTGCCGCCTGCGAGCACTGCTGCGCGATGGTGCCGCCCTGGGGCAGCACGCTGGGAGCGGGCCCGACGCGGAGGGTCAGCCTCGCAGGCGCGACGCCGTCGTGGCTCACGACACCGACCAGCGCTGCTTCTTCGGTGCCCGGAACGGCGCGGTCGCCCGCCGAAACCGTGACCACGCCATTCTCGACCACCGTCGAGAAGACCGAGCCCGCGAAGTCGACGCTGTAGGCGATGCTCTCATCGGCGACCTCGCGCTCCCAGGTGGTCATGTCGGCGAGCGGGAACGTGGCGCTCTCACCCGGGCTCACCGAGAGAGAGGCCGGCTGCAGCTGCGGCTGGGGGTCGAGCGCACGAACGCGGACCGGTACGGACAGGTAGGTCCAGTCATCCTGCCCCGCGATGCGAACAGGCACCGTGCAGGCATCGGTGTAGGGGGCGCCGAGACCGGCGTCGTAACGCACGGCGGTGCCCCCGTCGGCCGCGCAGACGGCCTCGCTCCTCGCACCGGATGCCGCGACCTCGGGTCCGACCTCGAGGCTCTCCCCCGCCGGCACGGCGACCAGGTCGTCGAGGTCGAAGGCGATCGATTCGCCCTCACCGACCTCCTGGGGCGGGATCCCGCCGCGCAGTGCGAGCGCCACGTCGCCGGCCGCCGGGATGCGGAGGAACGCGTAGCTGCTCACCGGCTCGCCGTCGCTGCCGGTGCCGGCGACTTCGAACGGGATGATCCGTGCGCTGCCCGTGAGGGTGCCCTCGAGCTCGCGACCCTGCACGCGCACGCCCGACGGCGACCCCCACGCCCGGAGTGTCAGGTCATCGATGTCGCCACCGGTCCACGAGACCTTGCCGCTGACGACATCCACCCCCCGCGCGAACCGCTCGCGCGTCTCGGAGGTCAGCACCGTGTCGGCGACGATGGGGTAGTCCGGCACCGCCTCGCGGACAACCTTGACGACGATGAGTCCACGCCCCGTGTTGCCGGACTCGCTCACCACGTCGTAGAGGAAGGACATCGTGCCGGGAGTCTCTCCGGCCTCGATCTCGATCGTCGCTCCGACCGCGTCGCCCACGCGACGCTGCAGCTGCAGGTACTGCCGGTTCGGAGAGCCGTCATCCAGCAGCTGGGGCGCGTCGGGGCGCACGTCGCCCAGCTCGAGGACTCCGCCGGTGGGGTCGATGTCGTTCGCCAGCGGACTCACGCGCACGGAGTTGCCGGCGCCCGCCTGGACGTACACATAGTCCGTGAACGTCACCGGCGAAGGATTGGCCTCGCCGCCGAGCACACCGACGCGCACGGTGCCCTCGCCGGTGGCACCGGCGCCGTCGGTCACGCGGTAGCGGAACGACACCTGGCCGCGCTCGCCCGGCGCGCTCGTGTAGAGGATTCCCTCGCCGTCCGCGGAGATCGCGGCCGACCCGCTCTCGGGCTGCGTGGTGATCAGATCGAGTTCGACCGCATCCCCGTCCGGGTCGGCCTCGAAACCGTCGAAGGGGATCCTCGTCGCCTGTCCGCTGAGCACGCGACCCTCGAGGGTCTCCGGCCGCGGCGCCCGGTTCGACTCGTCCGAGACGACCGTGACGCGGGCGGTCGCCGTGTCGGCGAGCGCCGGTGAACCCGAAGAGTAGATGGAGTACTCGATCGGGTACACGCCGGGCTCGGTCGGCGCGAGGTAGCGCATCATCCCGCCCGACGCGAAGGCCAGCGAGTCGCTCCGGTCGGCTCCCACCGATGCGGGATCGAGCGTGATCGCCGTGCCGGAGGGCGCGACGTCGTTCTCGAGCACGGGGATATCGACCTGGGCGCCCGCGCGCACCACGACCGTGTCATCCACCGCGATCGGCGCGAGTTCGGGGGCCGGCGGCAGCAGGTAGACGGTCGCCTCGCCCCGGACGCTCGACCCGGCATCGTCGGTGCCGTCGCTGACGACGTAGTGCACGGTGCCCAGGATGCCGGGGGCACCGGTCGCCGTCGATCCGGTCACGCGCAGATAGTTCTGCCCGACGGTGTCCACCTGCAGGCTCGCGCCCTCCGCGGCATCCGCCTCCACCCCGCTCAGGAGCAGCACCCGGCGCGTGGGGTTCGCCACCGCGGCGAACACGTCGATCGTCGCGTCCTCCCTCGGGTGGACGAACGCGATCACGGGGGCCGTCGCGAGCTGTGCCGGAGCCTCCTGGGGCAGCAGGGTCACCCGCGCGGTCGCGGTCGCGGTCTTCTGGCTGACGTCGTCGGTCACCGTGTAGCTGATGCGGTAGGTGCCCGGTGTCTTCGCCGACACGTCGAACGCGGTTCCGCCGGCCGCGGCGACCGCCTCCACCGACGCGTCGTCGAGCACCCGGACCGACGAGAGGCGCAGGGTGCCCGCCGTGGCCGTGACGTGGGGCGCGACGTCCACGCTGAGCGCGCCGCCGAGCGTGTCCACGACCGTGAAGGACTCGGCCGACACCTCCGGATCCTCCGTCACCCGTACGACGAGGGGGCGGGTCGTCACGGCGCCCTGCGTGTCGGCGACCGTGGCGGTCAGCTCGACGAGCTCCGGGCCGGGATCGGAGGCCACCGAGTGCTGGTAGACGATCTCACCGGCCGGTGTGGATGCGACGGCCCCCACACCGGAGTCGTTCCCGACGGAGAGGAGCATGAGGGGATCACCCTCGGGGTCCACCCATCCGGTGAGCACCGGGACGGACACCGTTCCGCCCGGCTGCACCTCCGGGGTCGGCCACTCGGCGAGGCACCCCGGTGTGCCGCACCACGCCGGCGCGGAGTTGCGGGCATCGGGGACGACGCTCAGCGTGATGGCGGCGGGCGCGGAGGTCAGCCCGTCCGCGCTCGTCCCATCGGTCACCCGGTACGAGAGCGTGGCCGAGCCGGAGGCATCCGGCGCGAGCTGCACGGCCAGCCTCCCTCCGCCGTCGGTGATGGTCACCGTGCCGAAGTCCGGATCCAGCCCCAGAACGGACGCGGGATCGATGCTCAGCACGTCCTCGTTCGGATCGTGGTCGTTCAGCAGCACGGGCAGGGTCGCCAGGCTCCCCGCCCGCACACCGAAGGCGTCCACCTCGGCGACCGGGGGCTTGGGATCGAGCAGCACCTCCGCCTGCACGTCGCTGGGCTCCGCCTCCGTGTCGGCCGAGTCCTCGAGCCCCCAGTTCTGGCTGGACGGGATCAGCTCGCCCTCCGGCACGCTCCACACCCAGCCGGAGCGCGTCTCGTTGAGGATCGCGGTCGACCCCGAGACGGTGAACACGGGTCGCCGAGGGTCCTGCAGCTGCTGCCCGCCGTAGTCCAGCGTCGACTCGCCGCCGCCCGACCGCCACAGCACGCCCGCGTCCTGGCCGAGCCACGCACCGTACACCTCTCCCTCGAGGATCAGGGGCCGGGCCGGCTGGCCGAACGTCCGGACCTCGCCTCCGGCCACCCGCTCGACGTCGCCGCCGTCCAGGGGAACGCGGAGCATGCCGACGTCGTCCGCGATGTAAACGGCCTCACCCACCGCGACCGGCTGCGACAGCGCGAGGGGCGAGGCGGAATCCAGATCTGCTGGCCCGTTCCCGTCGGCCCGCCACAGCAGGCCCGCATCGGCATCGACGAGCACCCATCCGTCGCCGGCTGCCCCCAGCGCCGCGCCGGCACCGCTCGGGCCGTCGGGCACTTCGTCGCGCTCCTGCACGCGCGCATCGGCGATGCGGTACCGGATCACGGCGCCGTCGTCCGACGAATAGCTGAACAGCTCGCCGTCGGGGGTGACCTCGATGGCATCGGCGGTGTACTCGGGCGCATCGGCATCGTCCTCGGCCGAATAGGGGTCGACCTGGACGGGGTCGTCGTCGGCGAGCGCGCCGGCGAAGACGGCGCCCGAGTCGGTGAGGTAGGCCGCGTAGTCCCCCGCCACGGCGACCGAGACGGTGCCCGCCGGCGTCGTCGGCGAGCTGCGGAGCGCCTCTTCGTCCAGGTCGATGGGCAGGGATTCGTCGATGCGGGTAAGGCGCCCGAAGCTCTCGGAGAAGAGGTAGGCACCGTCCCCCGACTGGGCTATGGATGTCGGGTTGCTGACGCTGCGGACGGTGTCGAGCTCGTCGATGGCCGTGTTGACGCGGGCGTACCGGCGGCCCTCCGAGGTCTGCAGCGCCCACACGGATGTGTCGACGGGCGCGGTGCGCCGGGCATCGAGACCGGGCCATACCGCGCTCACGCCGATCACCGCTGCGACGGCGGTCACACCTGCGAGCACCGCGACGACGGCGCGACGGCGAGCCATATCAGAGCACCCCGCCGGTGAGCACGACCCATGCCGTCGCGATGCTGAGGATCAGCGCCGCCACCAGGCCGCCGATCAGCGCCCACTGCCGCGCGCGCCTCGGGGTGGTCGCCACCGCGGCCGGCCAGTCGGGCTCGGCGTCGCGGCGGCCGCCTGCGGATGTCGGCAAGGGCGCGGACTTGCGGATGGTGTCGTGCGGCACGCTCGTGCGCGCGGGCCCGCGCATCCCCGCGTCGGCGAAGTCGATGCCCGCATCCCGCGGAGCCCATTCCGAGACCGCGACCTCGAGCGGGGTCGGGGGCAGCCCGAGCAGGGTCTGCACCTCGCGCAGCCTCTCGGCGAAGGCGAGGGCGCTCGGGTGACGGTCAGCGGGTGCGCGGCTGAGCGCGACCGCGAGCACCTCCTGCAGGGCATCGGGCACGTCGGGACGCGGGATGCGGGTGTATGCCGCGCGCAGAATGCGCCGGCGGAGATGGTCGCGCGTGTTCTGACCACGATCCATCCGCTCGAAGGGACTGTGGCCGGCGAGCAGCGAGTACACGGTCGCACCGAGCCCCCACACCTCGCTCGCGATCGTGCCCGAGGTCTGCTCGGACACCACCTCCGGGGCGCTCCACGGCACCGACATCGCGAACACCTCGTCGCTGGAGGCCCGCGCCAGCGAGGATGCGATGCCGAAGTCGGCGAGGACCGGCACGCCGAAGCTCGTGACCAGGATGTTGCTGGGCTTCACGTCCCGGTGGATGAGCCCGGCGCGGTGCGCGGACTCGAGCGCACTCGCCATCTTGACGCCGATCGTGAGCACCTCAGGCACGGTCAGGCGCTCGATCCGGTAGCGCTGGGCCAGCGATCCGGGGCAGTACTCCATGACGATGTACGGGCGGCCGTCGGCCGAGATGCCCGCTTGGTACACCGTCACGATCGACGGATGCGCGGAGAGGTGCGCGAGCACGTCGGCCTCGGCGTTGAACATGCGCACCAGGTCGGGGTCGCGCAGGTCGCCCGGCAGCACCTTCACGGCCACGGCGCGGCGCGGCATGTCCTGTTCGTAGAGGAACACATCGGCGAATCCGCCCGAGCCGAGCGGCCGCACATAGCTGAGACCGGGCACGAGGGGAGGGGCTGACGGAAGGCGCTTTGCCACTCCCACTCCTTGCCTCGGCGTCGACACGATCGGGCCCCGGTCCGGGCACCATCGACGGGAGCTGCAGGGCTCCGCCCATGCTAACAAGCAGTCCTGAGCGTCGCCCCAGCGCCGGTGCCCGCCTGTGGATACGTCAGAGAACGGGCGGTGGGTCGTTCTGATCGAACGGCGCATCGAGCGTCTGGGCGAGCTCCTGCAGCATGGCCTCGATCTGGGGCTCCACATACTGCGCGATGGCGGCCTGGATGCGCAGGCGGTGGTGCAGCAGCACGGCGCAGACCTCGCGGCCCACCATGTTCGCGTAGTCGTCCGCGAGGCCGACCTCCTGGCGCAGAGCGGCCTTGGCGTCGTCGCTGAGCGGCGGCAGGTCGGGCACGTCGGCGTCCGCCGCGTCGGCGAGGCCGGAGATCGTGAAGAGAAACGGGGCACCCGGCACCGGATCCGGGTCGAGCGGAAGCCCCTCGAACTCCGGCTCGAGCCCCTCGGTGGGACGGTAGCTGCGGGCGCGGTTGCGGGCCGCCTGCTGATCGAGCTCGGCCTGCAGCATCGGCAGATTGCGGGCCGTGTAGTCGGCGACGGAATGATCGACGATCGTCTTGATGCGCGTCGAGAGCCCGTGCTGCACCCCGTGCGGAACGTCGGCGCCGAGACCGGCCGCCGAGAGAACGGGCGACCCGAAGCAGCGACGGCAGGGGGCGATGCGTCCGCGGTGAGTCGCCGGCTCCCAGCGGGGGAGCCACTTCAGCCAGGCGTCCACGGCCTGGCTGACTTGGGTCTCGAGCGACCGCTCCATCCCCCTACCGTAGTGCCGCCGACGCGGAATTCCGCGGCATCCGGACGTATTGACGGTGCTCAGCCCTCGGTGTCGTTGCGCTCCCACGGCCACCGAGGCGGGCGGGCTCGCGTGCGCAGAACCGCGATCGCCGCCCAGGCGGTGACGAAGGCGGCGACGGCCACGACGGGCGCCGCCCAGCCCACCGCCAGGCGGCCGACCACCGACGCGGCCATGGCGGTATCGACTCCGGACGTCACGGCGGCGATCCAGACACCGGCGAGGTAGGCGACGGCGGCGGCAAGGGCGGCCCAGAGCGCAGTGTAGAACGACGGATGCGGCACCCTCAGTCCCGCGCCGAGCACGGCGGAGAAGCCGGCGGCCGATACGACGATGCCGGCGACGCCCGGCACCGCGCTCAGGCCGGGGGTGTCGATGACGTCGGTGTTCGTGGCAAGGCTCGTCATCCCCAGGCCGAAGATGACCAGCGCGACGTACCCCACGGCGGAGAGGGCCAGCAGCGCCGGCCATCCGAGCCCGCCGCTCGGCTGAGGAGGCTGCTCGGACGTGTGCGTGCCTTCCCGCGAACTACTGGCGAACGAGCTTCGGGCCGGCCTCGAGCGTGCGCTCGTACTCGCGCTGAGCCTCGATGTTGAGTTCCGTCACGCGCTTGCCCCGCGCCGCGACCCAAGCCCCGAACCAGATGGTCAGCTCGCGCCCGATCACGAAGGCCGCGATCGCCAAGGGGGCGAGCAGCCGGTCCTCGACGAGCTCGGCGCCCTCTCGAGCGCTCAGCATCCAGAACGGCGCCTGGAAGAGCTGACCGAGGATGTATCCCACGTACGAGGCGACGCCGACGAGGAGGCCCCAGACCACCCAATGGCCCCATCGACCGCGATTGATGATGGCGCCCAGCAGCCAGAAGGCGATGAAGAAGACGACGACCGGAACCCAGAAGGCCCACGTGGTGAGGGCGGCGAGGGTGGCGTCGACCAGCCCCTCGGTGGAGACATCGCCGTTGATGAGGCCGAAGCCGATCCAGGCGAGCAGCAGCAGCACCGCGAACGACAGAGCGGCGAGCAGACCGATCGCGCCGGCAGCGGCGCGGTTGCCCCGCGGCAGCGGAGCCTCGGGCGCCTGCACGAAGATCGGCTGCGGGGCGGGCGTGGCGTACGGGGACTCCCCGTACACGGGCTCGCCGGCGGTCGCGCCGCCCGCTGCGGCGCCGGCCGCCGCGGCGCCCGCCATCGGAGCGACGGTCGTCGGTGTGTCGTCGGCGATCGGAGCCGTGGCGCCGGCCGGCTGCAGGTGCTCGGGCCGGTCGTACCAGGGGACGTCGTCCTGATCGCCACTCGTCGAGCTGGTGGATGCGGGCGCGACGACGGCCGTGTCGGCGTCGTGCCCAGGAACGGAATCGCGCTCGTCTGCCCCGTCAGCGGGCCCGTAGGAGGCCTCGGTCACCGGCTCTTCGGAGCTCTCGTGCAGGGGCTCGGCCGGTACAGCGCTCACGGGGGTGTCATCGCGTGAGGCGTCTCCGGGGACGCCGTCGCGTGCGGCCTCGGCCTCTGCGAGGCTGCCGTTCGCGCGGTCGACCACGTCGTCTGTGTGCGTCGGCTCTGCGACGGGCTCGCCGACCGGGGCCTCTTGCTTCGAAGCCTGGGGATCACTCATCGGGGCGCACTCCTCACGCGGGGAACGTCCCCGCCCTGCGAGGGTACCCCGCGCTCCGGCGCCGTTCCGGGAGGCGTGCCGCCGTGTGTCGCCGCGGTTCTTCCGGATGCCGCCATCCCCCGGCGCTACTGTGAGCCCATGATCGGCACCCCCTCCGGACGACGACGTCCCGTCCGCTTCGTGCTCGCCCTCGCGGGCCTCACCCTCGTCCTCACCGCCGCCACGGCATGCGCCTCGGATGGTGGAGGCAGTCGGAGCGGATCGCCGTCGCCGGTCGACTCGCAGGCGCCGGGTGCCGCTGGTTCGCCTACAGCGACGCCGATGCCGACGCCGGCGCCATCGACCACGCCGAAGCCGCTGGTGGTCATCCCCACCGACTGCCGGGCGATGCTGGCGGCGGAGGTGCTGGCGCAGCTCGGCGCCACGCCGCTCAACGATCCCGCGGCCGGGAACTCCGGGCCGCAGGCCGACGGCGAGATGATCTGCATCTGGGCCGACCCCGCGGCCGGCACCGCGGGACTGAAGACGGAGATCACGCGGATGAACAGCGGTCCGGCACTCGAGATGCTGAACGCCCTCGCCGATGACGAGGGGTTCATCTGCTACACGCCCGATGACGGCACCCGGTGCGAAAAGGAGTTCCCGAATCCGCAGTATCCCGTCACCGACGGGCGCACGCTCTACTTCAGGGACGACGTGCTGATCGACACGACTTACTCGAACCTGGCTCCGACGGGCTATACGGGCAGCATCGTGGACCACATCTGGCCGTGAGATGAGTGCGGGTGCCGTCACTCCCGCCAGATGGCGCGGTCGACGTTGACGCTGATCCACTCCAGGGTCGCGGGTGCCAGGGGCGCGGCCAGGTAGGCCAGCCCCGCGAGCACGCTCACGCACATCAGCCCCGCGACGAGCGCGATTCCGGTGTTGCGTCCGCCGATGCGGGCCATGGGAGCCTCCTCCCACCACGGTAGAGCCGGTCCGAGCGGGCGCCCTCCCGGAACGCCGAAGGGCCCCGGGATTGCTCCCAGGGCCCTTCGGTTCCACGGGTCCTCGCCGAGGACCCGCGGATCAGTTGTACGTGCCCGGCGTGAAGTCGTCGGTCGAGAAGCTGTCGAAGTCGACGTAGCTCAGGTCCGCCTCGCTGTAGGCGCCGTCCGACGCGAAGATGCGGTTGGGGTACCGCTCGCTCTTCGCCTCTTCCGTCGCCTCGACCGTGACGTTGCGGTACTTCGCAAGGCCCGTGCCGGCGGGGATCAGCTTTCCGATGATGACGTTCTCCTTGAGGCCGACCAGCGGGTCGCTCTTGCCGTCCATCGCCGCCTGGGTCAGCACGCGGGTCGTCTCCTGGAACGAGGCGGCGGAGAGCCACGACTCGGTCGCAAGCGACGCCTTGGTGATACCCATCAGCTCCGGGCGGCCCGACGCGGGACGCTTGCCCTCGGCGACCGTCTCGCGGTTGATGGCCTGGTAGCGCTTGAAGTCCACCAGCTCACCGGGGAGCAGGTCGGTGTCGGCGTGGTCGACGACGGTGACCTTGCGCAGCATCTGACGGACGATGACCTCGATGTGCTTGTCGTGGATCGGCACGCCCTGCGAACGGTAGACGCCCTGGACGCCGCCCACGAGGTAGCGCTGCACCTCACGAGCACCCATGACGCGCATGACCTCCTTGGGGTCGAGCGTGCCGACGAGCAGCGGCTGACCGACGGTGACGTGCTGGCCGTCCTCGACGAGAAGCGTCGCGCGCTTCAGCACCGGATAGACGTGCGGCTCGTCGCCGTTGTCGGGCGTCAGGATGACCTTCTTCGCGCGGTCGGTCTCATCGATCGTGATGCGACCGTCCGACTCCGCGATCGGCGACGCGCCCTTGGGGGTGCGGGCCTCGAAGAGCTCCTGCACGCGGGGAAGACCCTGCGTGATGTCATCGGCCGAGGCCGAGCCACCGGTGTGGAAGGTGCGCATCGTCAGCTGCGTGCCGGGCTCACCGATCGACTGCGCCGCGATGATGCCGACGGCCTCGCCGATGTCGACGAGCTTGCCGGTCGCGAGCGAACGGCCGTAGCACTGCGCGCAGACGCCGACGGCCGAGTCGCAGGTGAGCACGGAGCGCACCTTGATCGTCTCGATTCCACCCTCGACGAGGCGGTTGATGAGCACATCTCCCACGTCGTCGCCGGCGACCGCGAGCACGGCGCCTGAGGCATCCACGACATCCGCCGCGAGCGTGCGGGCGAACACCGAGTTCTCGACGTTGTCGTCCTTGCGGAGCGAGCCGTCGGCCGCGGGTGCGGCGATCGGCAGCTCGAGACCCTTGGTCGTGCCGCAGTCATCCTCGCGGATGATGACATCCTGAGAGACGTCCACGAGACGACGCGTGAGGTAACCCGAGTCGGCCGTACGGAGTGCCGTGTCGGCCAGACCCTTGCGGGCACCGTGCGTCGCGATGAAGTACTCCGCCACCGACAGACCCTCGCGGTACGAGGAGATGATCGGACGCGGGATGATCTCACCCTTGGGGTTGTTCACCAGGCCTCGCATACCGGCGATGTTCCGGATCTGCAGCCAGTTACCACGTGCACCCGACGACACCATGCGGTTGATGGTGTTGTCCTCGGGGAAGTTGGCGCGCATCGCGGCCTGGACCTCGTCTGTCGCCTCGGTCCAGATCTTGATGAGCTCCTGGCGACGCTCGGAGTCGGTCGTCAGACCCTTCTCGTACTGCGACTGGACCTTCGCGGCCTGCTTCTCGTAGCCCGCGACGATCTCGGCCTTGTTCGGCGGGGTCAGGACATCGCTCAGGGCGACGGTGACACCGGAGCGCGTGGCCCAGTGGAACCCGGCGTCCTTGATGCGGTCCAGCGTCGCCGCGACCTCGACCTTGGGGTACTCCTCGGCCAGCTTGTTGACGATCTGCGACAGCTTGCCCTTGTCGGCGACCTCGCGCACGAAGGGGTAGCCCTTCGGGAGCGTGTCGTTGAAGAGGGCCTGACCGAGCGAGGCGTCGAGAAGGCCGTGGCGCTCGTACCCGTCGGGCGCTTCGCCCTCGAGGAACGTGAGCCCCGGTACGCGGATCCGCGCCTTGGCCTGCAGGTCGAGCGTGCCCTCGTCCTTGGCCATGATGGCCTCCGACACCGAGCCGAACGCGCGGCCCTCGCCGATCGCACCGTCCTTGACCGTGGTCAGGTGGTGCAGGCCGATGATCATGTCCTGCGACGGCAGGGTGACCGGACGGCCGTCGGACGGCTTCAGGATGTTGTTCGACGCGAGCATCAGCACGCGGGCCTCCGCCTGGGCCTCGACCGACAGGGGCAGGTGCACGGCCATCTGGTCACCGTCGAAGTCCGCGTTGAACGCGGCGCAGACGAGCGGGTGCAGCTGGATGGCCTTGCCCTCGACGAGCTGAGGCTCGAAGGCCTGGATGCCGAGGCGGTGCAGCGTGGGCGCACGGTTGAGCAGCACGGGGCGCTCGCGGATGATCTCCTCGAGCACGTCCCAGACCTCGGGACGGGTGCGCTCGACGGCCCGCTTGGCGGCCTTGATGTTCTGCGAGTGACCGAGGTCGATCAGACGCTTGATCACGAACGGCTTGAAGAGCTCCAGGGCCATCTGCTTGGGCAGACCGCACTGGTGCAGCTTCAGCTGCGGGCCGACCACGATGACCGAACGGCCGGAGTAGTCGACGCGCTTGCCGAGCAGGTTCTGGCGGAAGCGACCCTGCTTGCCCTTGAGCATGTCGCTCAGGGACTTGAGGGCACGGTTGCCTGTTCCGGTGAC
Source organism: Microbacterium sp. DT81.1 (assembly GCF_049844955.1). Classification (NCBI taxonomy): domain Bacteria; kingdom Bacillati; phylum Actinomycetota; class Actinomycetes; order Micrococcales; family Microbacteriaceae; genus Microbacterium; species Microbacterium sp. DT81.1. Next base: position 118,331 of record NZ_JBNCMA010000008.1, on the reverse strand, counting down.
GGGACGACCGCGGCGGCCGTTGTCGAACAGCGCGTCGACGGCCTCCTGCAGCATCCGCTTCTCGTTGTTGACGATGATCTCGGGGGCACCGAGGTCGATCAGGCGACGGAGGCGATTGTTGCGGTTGATGACCCGGCGGTACAGGTCGTTCAGGTCGGAGGTCGCGAAGCGGCCACCGTCGAGCTGCACCATCGGGCGGAGCTCCGGCGGGATCACCGGGACGACATCCAGCACCATCGCGGCGGGCGACATGCCCGTCGTGAGGAACGAGTTGACGACCTTCAGTCGCTTGATCGCGCGGATCTTGCGCTGGCCCTTGCCCTCGGAGATCTGCAGGCGCAGCGAGTCGGACTCGGCCTGCAGGTCGAACGCCTCGAGGCGACGCTTGATCGACTCCGCACCCATGTGGGCCTCGAAGTACTGACCGAAGCGGTCCTGCAGCTCGTGGAAGACGTCGTCCTCGGGCTTGAGGGCGCCGACCTCGAGGGTGCGGAAGTCCTCCCACACGCGCTCGAGCTTGCCGATCTGCTCGTCCGCCTGCTTGCGGATGAGGGACATGTCCTTCTCGGCGGCGTCCTTGACCTTCTTCTTCTGGTCGGCCTTGGCGCCTTCCTCCTCGAGGACGGCGAGCTCCTCCTCGAGCTTCTGCAGGCGGGCGGCGATGCGCGAGTCGCGCCGGTCGCCGAGCGTCTTCAGCTCGAGACGGATGTTGTTCTCCTGGGTCGCGAGGTCGCGGTGACGCGCATCCTCATCGACCGAGATGACCATGTACGCGGCGAAGTAGATGACCTTCTCGAGGTCCTTCGGCGCCATGTCGAGCAGGTATCCGAGGCGCGACGGGACGCCCTTGAAGTACCAGATATGAGTGACGGGCGCCGCCAGCTCGATGTGGCCCATGCGCTCGCGGCGGACGGAGGACTTGGTGACCTCCACGCCGCAGCGCTCGCAGACGATGCCCTTGAAGCGGACGCGCTTGTACTTGCCGCAGGCGCACTCCCAGTCACGGCTCGGCCCGAAGATCTGCTCTCCGAAGAGGCCGTCCTTCTCGGGCTTGAGCGTGCGGTAGTTGATTGTCTCGGGCTTCTTGACCTCGCCATACGACCAACGACGGATGTCGTCGGCGGTGGCCAGACCAATGCGAAGCTCGTCAAAAGTTGTTACGTCGAGCACGTGTTCTCCTGTGTCGAATCTTTGTGTCTGGGCCGGGCTTAGATCTCGTCGATGGACGACGACTCGAACCGGGTGGAGATGTTGATGCCGAGCTCCTCCGCGGCGCGGAAGGCGTCGTCGTCGGTGTCGCGGAGGTTGACAGCCGTGCCGTCGGCCGAGAGGACCTCGACGTTCAGGCAGAGCGACTGCATCTCCTTCATGAGCACCTTGAACGACTCGGGGATGCCGGGCTCCTGGATGTTCTCGCCCTTGACGATGGCCTCGTACACCTTGACGCGGCCGAGGATGTCGTCGGACTTGATCGTGAGGAGCTCCTGGAGCGCGTATGCCGCGCCGTAGGCCTCGAGGGCCCACACCTCCATCTCGCCGAAGCGCTGGCCACCGAACTGCGCCTTACCACCCAGCGGCTGCTGCGTGATCATCGAGTACGGGCCCGTCGAACGCGCGTGGATCTTGTCGTCGACGAGGTGGTGCAGCTTCAGGATGTACATGTAGCCGACCGAGACGGGAGCCGGGAAGGGCTCACCGGAGCGGCCGTCGAACAGGAGGGCCTTTCCGCTCGAGCCGATCAGGCGCTCGCCGTCGCGGGTGACGTTGGTCGAGTCGAGGAGTCCCTCGATCTCGGCCTCGGCCGCGCCGTCGAACACCGGGGTGGCGACCTTCGTGCCGGGGGCGGCCTCGAGGGCCTCCTGCGGCAGGCCCTTGGCCCACGCCGGCTTGCCATCGACCTTCCAGCCCTGCTTCGCGATCCACCCGAGGTGGGTCTCGAGCACCTGGCCGAAGTTCATTCGACCCGGGATGCCGAGCGGGTTCAGGATGACATCGACCGGCGTGCCGTCCGCGAGGAACGGCATGTCCTCGACGGGGAGGATCTTCGCGATGACGCCCTTGTTGCCGTGGCGGCCGGCGAGCTTGTCGCCCTCGGTGATCTTGCGCTTCTGGGCGATGTAGACCACGACGCGGCGGTTGACGCCCGAGCCGAGCTCGTCGTCGCCGTCCTCGGCGTTGAACTCCTTGACGGCGATGATCGTGCCCTGCTCGCCGTGGGGCACCTTCAGCGACGTGTCGCGGACCTCGCGGCTCTTCTCGTTGAAGATCGCGCGCAGCAGGCGCTCCTCGGCCGACAGCTCGGTCTCGCCCTTGGGCGTGACCTTGCCGACGAGGATGTCGCCGGGGCGCACCTCGGCGCCGATGCGGACGATGCCTCGCTCGTCGAGGTCCTTCAGCAGCTCAGGGCTGACGTTGGGGAGGTCACGGGTGATCTCCTCCTTGCCCAGCTTGGTGTCGCGCGCGTCGACCTCGTACTCCTCGATGTGGATCGAGGAGAGCGTGTCGCCCTTCACGAGCTCCTGGCTCAGGATGATCGCATCTTCGAAGTTGTGACCCTCCCACGTCATGAACGCCACGAGGAGGTTCTTGCCCAGCGCCAGCTCACCGTTCTCGGTGGCCGGGCCATCGGCGATGACCTCGCCCGCCTCGATGCGCTCGCCTTCGCTCACGATGACGCGCTGGTTGTAGCTCGTGCCCTGGTTGGAGCGGTCGAACTTGCGCAGGAAGTACTCCTGGGTGCCACCCTCGTCGAGCTGGATGGTGACGACATCCGCCGAGACGGATGCGACGACGCCGGCCTTCTCTGCGGTGACGACGTCACCCGCGTCGATGGCGGCGTAGCCCTCCATGCCCGTGCCGACGACCGGCGACTCGCTGCGCAGCAGCGGGACGGCCTGGCGCTGCATGTTCGCACCCATGAGGGCGCGGTTCGCATCGTCGTGCTCGAGGAAGGGGATGAGCGAGGTCGCGACCGACACCATCTGGCGCGGCGAGACGTCCATGTACCCGATCTCGTCGGCGTGGAAGAGGTCGACCTCGCCGCCCTTCTTGCGGGCGAGGACGCGGGCCTCCTGGAAGTGACCGTCGGCCTTGAGCGGCGCGTTGGCCTGGGCGACGATGAAGTCGTCCTCCTCGGACGCCGTCAGGTAGTCGATGTCCTCGGTCACGCGACCGGCGACGACACGGCGGTACGGGGTCTCGATGAAGCCGAAGGCGTTGATGCGGGCGAACGATGCGAGCGATCCGATGAGGCCGATGTTCGGGCCTTCCGGGGTCTCGATCGGGCACATGCGGCCGTAGTGCGAGGGGTGGACGTCACGGACCTCGACGCCGGCGCGCTCACGCGAGAGGCCGCCGGGGCCGAGCGCGGAGAGGCGGCGCTTGTGGGTCAGGCCCGCGAGCGGGTTGTTCTGATCCATGAACTGCGACAGCTGGCTGGTTCCGAAGAACTCCTTGATCGCGGCGACGACGGGGCGCACGTTGATCAGGGTCTGCGGCGTGATGGCCTCGATGTCCTGGGTCGTCATGCGCTCGCGGACGACGCGCTCCATGCGGCTGAGGCCGGTGCGCACCTGGTTCTGGATGAGCTCGCCGACCGCGCGGATGCGGCGGTTGCCGAAGTTGTCGATGTCGTCGGTGTCGAGGCGGATCTCGGCCGGCTTGCCGGCGCGGATGCCGTCGAAGGTCGTGTCGCCGCGGTGCAGGCGCACGAGGTACTTGATCGTCGCGACGATGTCCTCGGTCGTCAGGACCGAAGCCGACAGGGGTGCGTCGAGGCCGAGCTTCTGGTTGATCTTGTAGCGACCCACCTTGGCCAGGTCGTACCGCTTCGAGTTGAAGTAGAAGTTGTCCAGCAGCGCACGGGCGGCCTCGGCGGCGACCTGCTCGCCCGGACGGAGCTTGCGGTAGATGTCGCGGAGCGCGTCTTCCTTGGAGAGGATCGTGTCCTTGGCGAGGGTCTCCTCGATGGAGACGAAGCCGGCGAACTCGGAAAGGATCTCCTCGCTCGTCAGGCCGAGGGCCTTGAGGAACACGGTGACCGACTGCTTGCGCTTGCGGTCGATGCGGACGCCGACCTGGTCGCGCTTGTCGATCTCGAACTCGAGCCATGCGCCACGGCTCGGGATGATGCGAGCGGAGACGATGTCCTTGTCGGACGTCTTGTCGGGGGTCTTGTCGAAGTAGACGCCCGGCGAGCGGACCAGTTGCGACACGACGACACGCTCGGTGCCGTTGATGATGAACGTGCCCTTGCCGGTCTGCAGCGGGAAGTCGCCCATGAAGACCGTCTGAGTCTTGATCTCACCGGTCTGGTGGTTCATGAACTCGGCCTCGACGTACAGGGGGGCGGCGTACGTCTTGCCGCGCTCCTTGCACTCCTCGATCGAGTACTTCTCCGGCTCGAGGTAGGGGTTGGTGAACGAGAGCTGCATCGTCTCGCTGAGGTCTTCGATCGGGGAGATCTCCTCGAAGATCTCCTCCAGACCGCTGATCTCGGGCACGTCGGTGCGGCCGATCGCCTTCGCGTCGGCGACGCGGGCCTTCCAGGCCTCGTTGCCGACCAGCCAGTCGAAGGACTCGGTCTGAAGCGCCAGCAGGTCGGGGACCGTCAGCGTGTCGGAGATCTTGGCGAACGAGAGGCGGGAAGCTCCGCGGCCGTTCTTGATGGTGGTGGATGCGTTGCGCGCAGCAGCCAAGGGAATAACCTCCATGAGCCCGTGCAGGGCTCGTGATTCCTTGTCGTCGGGGTGGGATGCTCGATTCTTCCCCGGTTGCCTACGTGTCACACGCCGTTCTTTCGAACGGGGGCGCGCGGGCACAGCCGACCACCATATGAGGGCAGGGGGAATCTAGGAGCGCAAACATCAACTATATGCCGGATGACGCGCCGTGTCCAGTCCGGTTCTTGACGAGTTTTGGATCCTGCTGTATAACCGCGACCGAAACGGCGAAATCCGCCGATACTGTGGCAGAGATCCGGTCCTGCGCGCAATGATGTCGTCATGACCGGGGGCCCATACCCTGCGATCCGCACTCCCGATCAGCGGATCCGGGTGTTCATCAGTTCCACCCTGCGCGAGCTGGCAGACGAACGGCTGGCCGTTCGTGCCGCCGTGGAGCGGATGGGACTCGCTCCCGTCATGTTCGAGCTGGGCGCACGCCCGCACCCGCCTCGAGAGCTCTACCGCTCCTACCTGGCGCAGAGCGACGTGTTCATAGGGATCTACGCCGACAGCTACGGGTGGGTCGCTCCCGGTGAGGAGATCTCGGGCCTCGAGGACGAATACCGCCTCGCGCCCGCCTCGATGCCGAAGCTGATCTACATCAAGGCCTCCGACGGGCGTGATCCACGCCTCGCGGAACTGATCGACCGGATCCGCTCCGACGACACGGCCGCGTACCTCCCTTTCCGCAACGCCGAGGACCTCGAGCGACAGGTCGCCGCCGACCTCGCGACCCTGCTCGCCGAGCGCTTCGACGATTCGCGGTCGGCCGGCGCCGACGGCGTCGAGTCGGCGGCATCCCTGGTCGCCCGCGTCCCCTCGCTGTACACCACGACCATCGGTCGCGAAGCGGAGCTGGCTCAGGTGCGCGAGATGCTCGCCCGCGGCGAGGACCGCGTGATCAGCCTCATCGGCCCCGGCGGCATCGGCAAGAGCAGGCTGGCCATCGAGGCGGCTCTCGCCACGGAGGACCTGTTCCCGGACGGCACCTATTTCGTCCCCCTCGAGGGTGTCTTGGAGGGGGATCTGCTGCTGCCGACGATCGGCTTCGCACTCGGCATCCGCGACAACGGCGAGGCGGTGCTCGAAGAGCGCATCTCGCGAGCGCTCGAGGGACGGCGCGTGCTCCTCGTGCTCGACAACTTCGAGCAGATCGTGGATGTCGCCCCCGTGCTGGTGAGGCTGTACACGGTCGCCCCGCTGGCCCGGTTCCTGGTGACGAGCCGGACGGTGCTGCGCATCCGCGGCGAGCGGGTCTACGAGGTCCCGGCTCTGCCGTTCCCTGCGGCCGGCGAGCCGGCGTCGATCGAGCGGGCGCGCCGGTCAGCGGCGTGCACCCTGTTCATCGACCGGGCGCGCGCCGCAAAACCGGGGTTCGAGCTGACGGAGGAGAACGCCGACGCCGTGGCCGACATCTGTCGTCGGCTGGAGGGCCTGCCGCTGGCGATCGAGCTGGCCGCCGCGAAGGTGCGTCTGCTGACCCCCCAGGGCATCGCGAAGCGCCTCGAGCGCAGCCTTCCCCTCCTGACCGCGGCGGTGCGCGATCTGCCGGAGCGCCACCGCACGATGCGCGCGACCATCGACTGGAGCGTGAGCCTGCTGCCCGACATCCAGCGGGAGATGCTCACCGATCTCGGCGTCTTCGCCACCCGCTTCACGATCGATGCGGTGGAAGCGCTCGGCATCGGGCGCTCCTGGGACGGGCACGGCATCGACGGGCTGGCGGCCCTGGTCGACGGATCGCTCGTCAAGCAGACCGACGTCGAGGGCCGGTCCGTCTTCTCGCTGCTGGCCATCGTGCGGGAGTACGCGCTGGGACGCCTCAAGGAGCGGGGCGACGCGGATCAGGTGCGCGCCGCGCACGCCGATTACTACCGCGCCCTGGTCGCCCGGCTGGCACCTGGGCTCCGCGGCGTCGGTCAGCTGGAGTCCGTTGGCGAGCTGGGCCTCGAGCTGCCCAACCTCCGTGCAGCCATCCGTCACCTCGTCTACACCGACCGCCTGGATGACGCGGCCGACTTCGCCTGGAGCCTGCTGGTCTACTGGTGGATCGCGGGCCTGTTCGGCGGCGTCCGGGTGTGGATGCTGGAGCTGCTCGGCAAGGATCGCCCGATCACGCAGCACACCCGAGCGGTGGCGTGGTTCCTCGCGCTCTGGGGCGAGATGTGGCAGCGGCCGTCGAAGGAGGTGATCGCCGGGCTCGGGGAGACCGTGCGGCTGTTCACCGACACCGGCGACGAAGACGCCGCCGCGATGGCCCTGGCCGCCCGAGCGACCGCGCGCGTGCAGTACTCGGCGGCCGGAGCCGAGAAGGCCGAGAAGGAGCTGCTGCGCGCGTCCGTCAAGCTGCGGGCGCTCGGCAACGGCTGGGCCGAGGCGCTCGCGGAGGTCTCGCTCGGGCGGCTGGCGTGGGTGCAGGGCCGCACCGACGAGGCGTTCGCGCACTTCGACCGGGCAACGACGGTCGCGGTGGCGGGAAACGACCTCTTCAACACCTCGGTGGCCGGCAACCTGCGCGCACGGCTCAAGTTCCTGGGCGGAGACGTCGATGGCGCCGAGAAGGAGTTCATCCAGACGCTCATGCTCTCGATCCGGCTGCACTACGACGAGGGCGTCGCCTACGGACTGGAGGGCCTCTGCGCCGTCTCTGCCGCCCGCGACGACGCATGGCGGGCCGGAGCGCTTTCCGTCGCGGCCGCCCGCATCCGCCATCGCATCGGCGTGTTCGACGTCGAGGCGTTCACCGTTCACACGCCATATCTCGCGCGGCTCCGCGAGCGCGACCCCGAGGGGGTGGCGGCCGGCGAGCGAGCGGGTGAGGAGCTCACGGTACCCGAGGCCGTCGCGCTCGCGCTGCCCGAGCTCGATCGCCAGCACGCGGATCCGCTGCTCGCGCACTGGTGACGGCGGCTCAGTGCGCGTGCGCGTGCCGGAATCGGATGCGCGTGCCTGGCCGCAGCTGCGCGAGCGCATCGAGCGAGCCGTCGGCGACGACGGCGATCACGGGGTATCCGCCGGTCACGGGACCGTCGGCCAGCAGCACGGTGGGCAATCCCGATGGAGGCACCTGGATCGCGCCGGGCACCATGCCCTCGCTCGGCAGCTCGCCGGTGCGGGTCCGCTCCAGGCGAGGTCCCTCAAGGCGCACCCCCACCCGGTCCGCCTTCTCCGTGACCATCCAGACGGCCTCGTAGAGCGAGGCGAGCGCGGATGCCGAGAACCAGTCCGCGCGCGGACCGGGGGCGAGCTCGACGACGACCTCCTCGTCGGGAGGCGCGCCCCACGGCGCGACGTCTGCCGGGGGCACCGGGTCGACGGCATCCGCCCGCACGCCGACGCTCCGCCCCGCCCGCAGGGCCGGGGGGCCGAGCCGCGCCAGGACGTCGGTCGAGCGGGAACCGGCGACGGAGGGCACGTCGACTCCGCCCCGCACGGCCAGGTAGGCGCGCACACCGTGGGCGAACCAGTCGATGTGCAGTTCGGCACCGGCCGGCCACGGGTGGGCGACGTAGGGGTCGACGCGGCGGCCGTCCATGCGGATGTCGCCCCAGGCGCCTGCGACGGCGATCCACGCGGGCTTTTCGGCGCTCGCCCGGAACCCGCCGAGCGTGACCTCGACCCCGGCGGCGCCCTCCGGGTTGCCGACGAGCCTGTTCGCCGTCTTCAGAGCCGCCCGATCCAGCGCACCCGAGCGGGCGATGCCCTGCGACGCCCGGCCGGGGCGCCCGAGGTCCTGGATCGTCGCCAGCAGCCCGGATTCGAGGACGCGGAACCCGCCGAGAGGAAGCGACTCCTCCGCCTCGAGCGACCCGGAGGTCGCCGTCCTGGGGGGCGGCGACCCGGCGAGGTCCCTTCCCGACGCGGATGCACCGGGGACGGACGCCCCGGAGAGGGGCGCCCCCGAGGCGGACGCCCCCGAGGCGGACGCACGGGCACGACCGGCGGCGAATCTGACCCGGGCACCGGGGGTCAGCAGCGCCGGGAACTCCGCGCCAGGCTCGAAGAGGGGCGCCGCGGTCGTTCCGATCAGGCGCCATCCTCCCGGTGTCTCCCGCGGATACGCACCCGTGAACTCGCCCGCGAGCCCGACGGCGCCGGCGGGAACCCGCGTTCGCGGGGTGTCGAGCCGCGGCACGTCGAAGCGCCAGTCGCGACTCACGAGGTAGGCGAATCCTGGCGCGAAGCCCGCGAAAGCGACGGTCCACTCGGCCGCGCGGTGGCGTTGCACGACGGCCTCGGCGCTGAGGCCGAGCAGCCGGGCGGTGTCCGCGAGGTCCGGCCCGTCGTACACGATGTCGAGAGTCACCTCCGTCGGTGCGACCGCCGGGCCGTCGGCATCCGGAGTTCCCGCCGCCGCTCCCGTCACCCACGACCGGGCGCCCGGCAGCGGAAGCAGCGCCGGGTCGAGGTGCACGAGCACCGTGCGGGCTGCCGGCACGATGTCCAGGACTCCGGGGGGGATGGATGCCGCGAGGGCGGCCCGCAGCGCCAGTACGGCCTCGAGCGAGCCGACCTCGGCCAGCAGCGCCCGGTCGCCCATCGGCAGGAGCCGCGGCAGGGTGTGCGGGTCGGCGGCTTCGGACACGGCTTCGGGGCGGACGCTGAAGGGTTCGTTCGTCCGGGTCAGAGGCGGGCGGGCGCCACCCCGCGCGCCCTCCGCGCGACGGTGATGGCGACGGGCACGGCCACCAGCAGCACGGCGACGAGGATCGCCGTCACCCCGATCGCCGTCTGCCGGGGCTCGTCGGCGATGCGGCCGACGCCGATCCACAGCACGCCCCACGCGATCGCGAGGGCCGGTGTGATGCGCCCCTTGCTCCACACCGAGATCGCGGTGCCGATCGCCAGCGCCACCAGCAGCACCACGACACCCCAGAAGCCGGCGGCATCCGCCCACCCGTCGTCGGCGACCTGCGTGAGCTGCGCCGTGATGTTTGCGACCGTCGCGATCGTCACCCACCCGAAGTGCAGCCCGGTGACGCCGTCGATCAGCACGCTGTCCAGAACGCCGTCGCCCGGCTCCCTGGTGAGCACGGTGCGCCGCCAGACGAAGGCGAGCACGGCCAGCAGAAGGATGATCGTCACGACGCTGAGCAGGAGCGTCCCGAACTGCACCACGAGGATCCATCCGCCGTTCAGCACGGCCGTCAGCGCGATCCACCAGCCGAGCAGCCGCTGGCGGCGCGCCGCGCGTTGCACCGGGAGCGCCTGCCAGATGGCGTACAGGATGAGGCCGCCGTAGATGACGCTCCAGATGGTGAACGCCGGCCGCGCGGGTGCGAGGTACGAGGCATCCGAGTCGAGCGCGCCGCCGAGAGCCTCCTGGATCGGGGTTCCACCGGCCGCTCCGCTGCCGATGAAGGCGGCGATGACCATGAACACGACCGAGGAGATCACCGCCACCTGGCGCACGATGTCCCTGCCGTCGGGGCTTCCGGTGGAAGATGCGTTCGTCATGGTCGGTCCGTTCGCTCGGGGGCAGCGCTCTTCGTCTCGACCCTAGCGGCGGTATTCCCCACGGGGCTCGTATAGCCACGCCCCCGGCTTGCTGATGCGCGCCACTCTATGGGGCTCCGCCCCAAACCTCCGGCTTGCTGACGCGCGCCTCTCTATGGGGCTCCGCCCCAAACCCCCGGCTTGCTGACGCGCGCCACTCTATGGGGCTCCGCCCCAAACCCCCGGCTTGCTGACGCGCGCCACGGGGCCCGGATAGCCACGCCTTCGCCCTCGAGCGCCGCGCGCACGGCGCGAGCCATCGCCACCGCCTCGGCGGTGTCGCCGTGGACGCACAGCGATGCGGCATCCGCCTCGACGAGCGCGCCGTCGATCGACTCGATCACGCCTTCGCGCACCAGGCGCAGCGCGCGCGCGGTCACGACCTCGACGGAATGAAGAACCGCACCGGCTCGGCTCCGCGGCACGAGCGCACCCCCCGCGGTGTAGGCGCGGTCGAGGAACGCCTCGCGCACGAAGGGCAGGCCGGCGTCATGGGCCGCCTCCGCGAGGGCGCCGCCGAGCCCGAGCACCGGGAGCGGCCGGCCCGCGGCCTGGGCGAACCCCGCGATCGCCTCGGCCACCGCACGGGCCTGCACCGGGTCCACCGCGATGCGGTTGTAGAGCGCACCGTGCGGTTTCACATACCGGATGTCGGCGCCGGCCGCCGCGAGCGCGTCGAGCTGCTGGGCGATCTGGGTGCGAAGCACGCCGGGCTCGGGGTTCCGGTCGCGGCGCCCGAAGCCCTCCCTGTCGGCGTAGCTGGGATGTGCCCCCACCGCGACGCCGAGCCGGGACGCGCGCTCGACGCTCGCCCGCATGGACTGCTCGTCACCGGCATGGAAGCCGCACGCGATGCTCGCGCTCGAGACGACGGCGAACATCGCCTCGTCGTCGGCGGTCGGTTCGCCGTTCCAGGTCTCGCCGAGGTCGCTGTTGAGGTCGATCGACGGTGTCGCCTCCAGCGCGGCCCCACTTGCCATGGGTCCACGGTAGCCCCGGACACGAGGATCTCGAGAGTCGGTACCCGAGGTCGTCACGAGTCGGTAAAGGCCGCCGCCCGGAAATGCGCCCGGGCCCCGGCGCAGGGCAGGATGGGGTGCATGACTCCGATCGGCACGGGCCCGGCGCCCGCCTCCACGACACTGCTGTCGGTGCGGGATCTCGCCGTCGACTTCGCAACGACCGACGGCGTGGTACACGCGGTCGAGGGCGTCGACCTCGAGATCGCAGGCGGCGAGACCCTCGCCATCGTGGGAGAGTCGGGGTCGGGCAAGTCCACGACGGCCATGGCCATCATCGGCCTGCTCGCCGGCGGCGGCCGCGTCGCCCGCGGCAGCATCACGCTCGACGGCCGCGAGCTGGTGGGGGCGCCGGAGTCGGACATGCGGGCGATCCGCGGGCGCCAGATCGGCCTCGTGCCACAGGATCCGATGTCGAATCTGAATCCCGTGACGAAGATCGGCTCGCAGGTCGCCGAGACGCTGCTCGCACACGGCCTGGCGACGCGCAAGGACGTCGATGACAAGGTCGTCGAGACGCTCGAGGCGGCGGGGCTTCCGAACGCACGGGAGCGGGCGAAGCAGTATCCCCACGAGTTCTCGGGCGGGATGCGGCAGCGAGCGCTGATCGCGATCGGGCTGGCGTGCAAGCCCCGCCTGCTGATCGCCGACGAGCCGACGAGCGCCCTCGACGTGACGGTGCAGCGCACGATCCTCGACCAGCTCGGACGGATGACAGAGGAGCTCGGCACATCGGTGCTGCTCATCACGCACGACCTGGGGCTCGCCGCCGAGCGGGCCGCGCGCGTGGTCGTGATGCACCGGGGCCGCGTGGTCGAGCAGGGCCCGGCGGACCAGATCCTGAACGACCCGCAGCATCCCTACACGCAGTCGCTCGTGAAGGCGGCGCCCTCCGTCGCCGCCGTGCGCCTGCGCCCGGAGGCCTTCCGGCCCGCGCCGCGGCTGGAGTCCGTCATTCCGGATTCGGCTGCCGCCGCGCCGGCGCAACCCGCTGTCCCGGCCGCCACGACCCGCCCTGCGGCGGCGGACGCCGCCGGCCCCGCGGCGACGGCGGAGCCGGCATCCGTCGACTACGTCGTCGAGTACGAGGACGTGACCAAGGTCTTCCCCGTCCGCGGCCAGAAGGAGGACTTCGTCGCCGTCGACAGCGTGTCACTCGCGGTCCCGCGCGGTGAGACGGTCGCCATCGTGGGCGAGTCGGGGTCGGGCAAGACCACCACGGCGCGCATGCTGCTGAAGGTGGTGGAGCCGACCAGCGGACGCATCCTCTTCGAGGGCCAGGACATCCAGACCCTCGACCGGCGCGAGCAGCGGGAGTTCCGCCAGAAGGTGCAGCCGATCTTCCAGGACCCGTACTCGTCGCTGAACCCCATGTTCACGATCGAGCGGCTCATCGAAGAACCCCTCGCGTTCTACAAGCGGGGCTCTTCGAAGGAGCGGTCCGCGCGCGTGCGGCAGCTGATGGATGACGTGGCCCTGCCCGCATCGATGCTGCGGCGCTACCCGTCCGAGCTGTCGGGCGGCCAGCGGCAGCGCGTCGCGATCGCGCGGGCGCTGGCCCTCTCCCCCGAGGTGATCGTCTGTGACGAGCCGGTCTCGGCGCTCGATGTGCTCGTGCAGGACCAGATCCTGCGCCTGCTCGGCGACCTGCAGCGCGAGTACAACCTGAGCTACCTGTTCATCTCGCACGACCTCGCCGTGGTGCGGCTGATCAGCGACTACGTCTGCGTGATGAAGGACGGCGTGCTGGTGGAGGCCGCGACCTCGGAGGAGATCTTCACCAACGCGCGCGACCCGTACACGCGCGGGCTCCTCGCCTCGATCCCCGGCAACGAACTCGGCATCGCGGGCTGAACCACCCCCGAGAAGCCGGGCGTTGCCTGGTTTCCTGCTCGCGTCGAGACTCGGTCCGCCGTCCGAGAATCAGCGCGCGGCGGCGAGTCCGGGGCGCCGCACCCATTCTCGAGCGTCGACGGAGGGGTCGGATGTCAGCGCGCCCGCGTGCGGGGATCCATCGCCTCGCGGAGCGCCTCGCCGAGCAGCGTGAAGCCGAGTGCGGTCAGGGCGATGCAGATGCCGGGGAGGAACGCGAGCCAGGGGGCGATGGCCAACTCGGCCTGCGCGTACGTGAGCATGCGCCCCCACTCGGCGGTCTCGGGGCGCCCGCCGCCGAGGCCGAGGTACGACAGCGCCGCGGCGTCGATGACGGCGGTCGCGAGCGTGAGGGTTCCCTGCACGATCACCGGGCCGATGGCGTTCGGCAGCACGTGGCTCATCGTGATGGTGCCCCGGCCGAGCCCCAGCGTCTGCGCCGAGAGCACGTAATCGGCGCTCTTCTGCTGCAGCATCGATGACCGGAGGAGGCGGGCGAAGATCGGGACCTGCGACGCTCCGATCGCGATCATGACCGCGTACTGGGACTGACCGAGCAGTGCGGCGATCGACACGGCGAGCAGCAGGTTCGGCACCGACAGCAGGATGTCCACGAAGCGCATGATGACGTTGTCGACCCAGCCCCCGAACGTCCCCGCGAGGAGCCCCAGCAGCATCCCGCCGATGAGACCGAACGCGGTCGAGACCACGCCGATCACGAGGGACGCCCGGGCGCCCCAGATGAGCTTGGACAGCACGTCGCCGCCGAAGCGGTCGAGCCCGAGAGGGAACTGCGGGAGTTCGCCCGGCCCCGGGATGTTGGTCGGGGTGATGTACCTCGCCCCGGGCAGCGCCGTCTCGGGGTACGGAGCGAGCCACGGCGCCAGGACGGCGACGAAGACGAACACGAACACGATCGCGGCGCCGATCCACGCGGTCGGGTTGCGGCGCAGTCTCTTGAAGACATCGCGCCAGAAGCCGCCGGGCGACTGTGCCCGCAGCAACTCCCGGTCATCGACAGAGGTGTCATCGACCGGCCCGCCCATCGGTGCGGGGGGAAGCATGGCGGACGTCATGACACCCTCACTCTCGGGTCGATGAAGCTGTAGGAGACGTCGACGGTCAGGTTGATGAGCGCGTAGAGGATCGCGATGAAGATGATGAATCCCTGCAGCACGGGGAAGTCCCGGTTGTAGATGGCGTCGGCCATGAACGAACCGACTCCCGGCCAGGCGAAGACCTTCTCGGTGAGCACCGCGCCCGATATGAGGAGACCGGTCTGCAGGCCGATCGTGGTCACCACCGGAAGCAGGGCGTTGCGCATGATGAAGCGGTTGCGCAACGTGCCCTGGCTGATGCCCTTGGCCCGGCCGGTGCGCACGTAGTCGGCATTCTGCACCTCGAGGACCGATGCGCGGGTGATGCGAACGATGATCGCGAGGGGGATCGTACCCAGGGCGAGGGCAGGAAGGATGAGGTGGATGATCGCGTCCCACGCGGCATCCCATTCGCCCGTCAGGATGCCGTCGAGCACATAGAAGCCCGTCGGATGGGTCGCATCGATCCGCGGGTCCTGGCGTCCGTCGGAGGGCAGCCACCCGAGCTGGATGGCGAAGATGTACTTCAGCATGAACGCCAGGAAGAAGACGGGGATCGTGATTCCGACCAGGCTCGCCACGACCGATGCGTGGTCGGTGAAACGGCCGTGGCGGCGGGCCGCGATGTAGCCCAGCGGGATGCCGAGGCCGATCGCGAAGATCAGTGCGGCGATCGACAGCTCCAGCGTCGCGGGGAAACGGCGCACGAACTCATCGAGCACCGCTCGGCTGGTCTCGATGGAGCTGCCGAAGTCGCCGGTGAGCAGCCGGCCGAGCCACGTGAAGTACTGCACGAAGACGGGTTCGTCGAACCCGTAGAGCTCATTGATGCGCTCGACGGCCTCGGGCGTCGCCTTCTCGCCCAGGATGGCTACGGCCGGACCGCCCGGCAGCGCGCGCACCCACAGGAAGAGCAGGATGCTGAGGCCGACCAGCGTGGGGATGAGCAGGAGCAGCCTGTTGCCGATGGTGCGCAGCAAAGCGGATTTCTCCCAGGGGTGTCGGGGACGGTGTGCGGTGCGGGGACGCGGCTGATGGCCAGGTCCCCGCACCGCACATTACGGCACGTGCCGCGTTTTACTCAGTCAGGACGATGTCGGTGAAGACCTCGTCATTGACCGGGCTGGCCGGGTAGCTCTCGACGCGCTTCGCGAATGCGAGCGTCGGGGCCGGGTGCGCCAGGGGCACGCCGGGGATGAACTCGGCGACCATCTGGTTGATGTCCTCGTACAGCGCCGTCTGCTCCTCGAGGTTCGGAACCCCGCGGGCCTCGGACAGGGCGGCGAACAGCTCGGGGTTGTCGAAGCCCCACTCCGCCGACGGCTGACCGAAGAAGACGCCGACGAAGTTGTCGGTGTCGTTGTAGTCGCCCGTCCACCCGAGCAGGTGGATGCCGTGGTTCGGCGTTCCGGTGATCTTGTCGAGGTAGTCGGGGCTCCAGGCATCCGTCACGGGGTTCGTCACGACGCCCGCCTCGGCGAGCTGTGACGAGAGCACCGTGAAGATCTGCTCCGGGTCCGGCATGTACGGGCGCGAGACGTCGACCGGGTAGTTGAACTCCAGCGTCAGCGGGTTCGACTCGTCGTAGCCCGCCTCCGCGAGGAGCGACTTCGCCTTCTCGGGGTCGTACTCGTACGTCGTGACATCCGGGTTCCAGCCGTTGACGACATCCGGCATGAACTGCGTGGCCTTCTCGGTGCCCTCCGGGAGCACCTGTGAGATGAGCGCGTCCTTGTCGACCGCGTACGAGAGGGCCTCGCGCACACGGATGTCCTGCAGCGCCGGAACGGCCTGGTTGAACGCCAGGTAGAGGATCGTGAACGGGGGGCGCGAGACCATCGTGAACCCGGCGTCCTCGAGGGCGCCGGTGTCGGCGGGGCCGACCAGGTCGTAGCCGTCGATGGAACCGGACTCGAGGGCCTGGCGGCGTGCGGTCGGGTCATCGATCACCCGGAAGATGATCTCGTCGATCTGACCCGCGTCGCCCCAGTAGTCCTCGTACGCGCTCAGCTTCAGCTGCTCGCCCGGTGCCCACTCGTCGAACTTGTAGGGACCGGTGCCGGTCGGGTGACCGGAGCCGTACTCCGACAGCGTCGGCGCCTCTTCGCTGCCGCCGATGCCGTCGGCGTCGAACTCGGCGAGAGCCGTCGGGCTCTGCATCGCGAAGGCGGGCAGGGAGAGCGCGGGGATGAAGCCGGCGAAGGGCTGGTTGAGCTCGATCGTCACCGAGTAGTCGCCGTCGGGTGTGCATGACTTGTACACCGCGGCATCCGGCGTCTCGACGTAGCCGCGGAAGAGCTTGCCGTAGTAGTACGACAGCGCCTCGCTGGCGGCAAGGCCCGTCCAGTTGTACCAGCGGTCGAAGTTGTAGCAGACGGCCTCCGCGTTGAAGTCCGTGCCGTCGTGGAACGTGACCCCCTCCTTCAGAGTGAAGGTGTGCGACATGCCGTCCTCGGCCGAGTCCCACGATTCCGCCAGCAGCGGCGCGGGGTCTGCGGTTCCGGGCTCCGTGCCGACGAGCCCCTCGAAGATCTGACGCGAGACGCGGAACGTCTCGCCGTCCTGGGCGAAGGCGGGGTCGAGGTTGGCCGGGTCGGCAGACGCCGCGAAGATGAACGTGCCGTCGACCGCCGCGTCGGTGGCATCGGCGTCGCCGCCCCCGTCGCCCCGCTCGCTCGCGCAGCCCGCGAGGGCGAGCGCCGCGATCGATACTCCGGCGATCGCTGCGAGAGCGCCTCGCCGGATTCGTGAGTGTTGCATTTGCTGTGAACCTTCCATCGTCGGATGCGGGCCCGGGTCGGGCCCGTCACTCGGTGTGGGTGATCCCTCGACGCTATCCGGCCCGCGCCCGTGAGGGCATTACACCTATGTCTCGATCGTGTTTCATCCTGGCGGGATAGCGTGGATCCATGGCCAGAGCGCGGCAGGAAGACCCGATCACGGTCCGGCTGTCCGACGGCACCATCGCCAGGGTGGTGCGCTCCGGCTTCACGTCCGGCTGGGAGCTCGACGTCGACGGGACTCCGCAGTCGCACGTCGACCTCGACGATCCGACGCACCTGCACTTCGAGTACGTCGCGCGCATGGGGGCGGTCATCGACCGCCTGCGGATGCCGGGTCAGCCGCTCACCGCGGTGCACCTGGGCGCCGGGGCCCTCACCCTCCCCCGCTACATCGAGGCGACCCGCCCCGGTTCCCGGCAGCAGGTCGTCGAGCTCGAACCGGCCCTCGTGGAACTGGTGCGCGCCGCGCTGCCGCTGCCCAAGGGCGCGTCGATCCGCGTGCGGGTCGGCGATGCGAGGGCGGTGCTGGAGAGGCTGCCTCCTGGACTCGTGGGTTCGGTGGACCTGCTCGTCTCGGACGTGTACGCCGGGTCGCAGACACCGGCGCACGTCACCTCGGTGGAATTCCACACGGTGGCGGCGCGGATGCTGGCGCCCGACGGCGTGCTGCTCGTGAACGTCGCCGACGGCCCCGGCCTGGCGTTCGCGCGTCGGCAGGTCGCGACGATCCACGCAGTGCTCGAGCACGTCGCCGTGCTCGCCGAGGTGCAGGTGCTGAAGGGCCGTCGCTTCGGCAACCTGGTCATCGCCGCATCCGCCGCGCCGCTGCCCACGGAGTGGCTCCCCCGGCTCATGGCGGCAGGCCCGCACCCGGCAAAGGTGGCGATGGGCGCCGAACTGGACGCCTTCGCGCGCGGTGCGCGGGTGATCACGGATGCCGATGCCGTCCCCTCCCCAAGACCCCAGGCGTCGATTTTCGAGCGATGACGACACCGGCGTCTCGACATCCCGCGCGCCTTCTTCGGAACGCCGCCGCATTCGGGGCAGACTGGGGAGGCGAACCGCCCGCGGCGAGAGGAGTCCCGGTGAGCTACATCCACGGATACGATCCGGAGACACTGCGCGAGAAGATCGACCAGCGCCAGTGCAAGGCGCGCCTCGAGGAGATCGGCGAGCAGCGCTCGCTGCCGGCCCTGCTCGAGCGCGTGTGGCTGCTGAAGGTGCTCGACCGCCTCGAGGACGCCCTCGTGATCAGCGAGCAGTCGGTGCGGGTCGCCCGGATGGCCGGAACGCGCCGCGACCTGCTCCGCTCCCGCATCCTGCACGCGTCGGTGCAGCAGGCGCGGGGTGCATATGCGGCGGCCGAGCACGAGCTGACCACGTGCGCCGAAGAGGCCGAAGGGCAGAACTGGGCGGCCATCGCCGCCTTCGCCTACCAGCACCGGGGCAAGGTGCGCTTCGATGCCGGCGACTTCGACGACGCCCGCATGGACTTCAAGCGCGCGCTCTTCCTCCGGCAGGAGTCGGGCGCGACCGACGAGCAGCTGGAGTCGTCGCTGCTGGCGATCGATGCGGCGGACCGCCGCCGTGCCCAGACGAGCGTGGCGAGCTGAGCGGGTCCCGCCACCGGGCACCGACTGTCGTACCTGTGTTCTAAGTTCTCCGCATGACAGAACTGCACCGTGTTCGTGCGTGGGCCGATGCCCTGATCGCGCTCCACCTCGACGACTCCTGGTCGTTCGCCTTCGATCACGCCAAACGCCGGGCCGGGCTCTGCGACTACACGAGCAAGCGCATCAGCGTGTCGCGCTACCTCGCCGCGCGCTACGACGACGACACGAACCACCAGACGCTGCTGCACGAGGTCGCGCACGCGCTGGCCGGTGCGAAGGCGGGACATGGTCCGAAGTGGAAGGCCATCGCGCGCGACCTCGGGTACGTCGGAGGCACCACCCACGACGGCGAGACCGCGACCGAGCTCGCGCCGTGGGTGGGGGTATGCCCCTCCGGACACGTCGCCTACCGGCATCGCAAGCCGACGCGATCGACGTCGTGCGCGAAGTGCGCCCGTCGCTTCGACGAGCGCTTCGTCTTCGCCTGGACGCGCCGGGAGATCACTCCCGCACTGCGACTGGCGGCTCAGCGGTCCCGCTGAGACCCGTCCGCTGAGCGGCCCCGTCAGGCGCGGCGGGGTAGGCGACGAAGGCGCCCTCGACGAACACCGGCACGGCGTCCGTCGCGTCCAGCACGGCGGCAGCGGCCACTTCATCGGCCCGTCCCGTCGCCGTGAGTTCGCGCCCCGAGCCGCTGGCGGTCAACAGGTGCCGCACGGCGCGGCGGAGGCCCCGGAAAGCCTCGCCCGCCACGGCCGCGTCGGGCGACGTGTGGTCGATCCCCCGCTCGCCCAGCGCCTCGATGATCGCGCCGGCGGCGAGCTGATCCTCGATGGCGAAGCGCAGCGACGCGTCCTCCTCGCGTCCCGTCAGCTCGCCGGCGGCGATGATCGCCACGCTCGTCCGGTCGCCTCGTCGCTCCTGCTCGGCCAGCACGGCCGCGGCGACGGACGAAGCGTTGCGCAGGCAGCCGAGCAGAACGAGCGCGTCCGTGCGCGCGGCCGCGGCACTCACGGCGGCGCCGTTGATCGAGACGGCGTGGGAGGAGTCATCCAGCGGGAACGCGTCGCCGGCGGCCACGGCATCCGTCCCCCTCGTCGAGAAGCGCAGCACGTCGACGACGACGATCACGTCGGCGGGGGCGAGGCGCGCAAGCCCCGCGACGCCCCACTCGAGTCGCACCTGGTAGGTCTGCTGATCGAAAGGCGTCGCGTCCACCCGGACAGCCTAAATGGCGGGCACTGGCAGCCCGGAAGGCCTCGCCAGCGGGCCCGGATGCAAGGATGGGGGGATGCGCGTCATGCTCAAGTTCGTGATCGACTGCGATGCGGATGCCGCATGGCGGGCCCTGCACTCGCCGAGGGCGGTGGCCGAGCTCTACGGCCCCTTCCTCGAGATGGAGCCCCTCGGTGCAGACGGCTTCCCGACCCGGTGGGAGTCGGGCGCGGATGTCGCCGTGGGGATGAGCGTCGGCGGCGCGCTGCCCCTCGGGCGGCAGCTCATCCACGCGAGCGACCGCTTCACCACCGACCGGCAAGGACCGGTGCGCATCTTCCGCGACAGCGGCATCCCGCTGACCGGCCCGCTCGCGGCGCTCGATGTCTGGGACCACCAGATCGCCGTCGCCCCCGCGCCCGATGACCCGGAGAAGACGCTGTGGCGCGATCGGCTCGTGATCGGCGGCACCGCCGCACCCGCGCTCTGGCCGGTGCTCTGGGGGATGTGGCAGTGGCGGCAGGCGCGCATCAAGGCGCTCGCGCCGTCGTGGGCGTACGACATCCCGCCCGCGGAGGCGGAGGATGACGGGCTGCCCGACATTCCGCCCGCGGAGGCCGGGGAGGCCGAGCTGCCCGAATGACGGGCCGGAGGCCGAACTGCCCGCGTGACGGGCCGGGAAGGCGCCGGCGTCAGAGGCGCTTGAGCATCCGTGTGTTGCCGAGCGTGTTCGGCTTGACGTGGGCCAGGTCGAGGAACTCCGCGATGCCCTCGTCGGGGCTCCGCAGCAGCTGCGAGTAGACGTCCGGGTCGACGACCTGTTCGCCGATCGGGGTGAACCCGCGCCGGGTGAAGAAATCGACCTCGAACGTCAGGCAGAACAGCCTCGAGAGCCCGAGCGTCCGCGCGTTCCCCTCCAGGGCCTCGACGATCTCGCGGCCGACGCCGTGATGCAGCCACTCGTCCTGAACGATGAGCGTGCGGATCTCGCCCAGGTCCTCCCACATCACGTGCAATGCGCCGCATCCGATCAGCCGGCCGTCCGACGTCTCGGCGACCACGAACTGCTGCACGGACTCGAAGAGCACCACGAGATCCTTGCCCAGGAGGATCCGGCGCTCGACGAAAGGCGCCAGCAGGGACTGGATGCCCCGCACGTCCGCGCTTCGCGCAGGGCGGACGCGGTAGGCGGCCGAATCCTCGATCTGCGGCTCGCGAGCTGCGCGGGATGTGCTCATCGTTCCAGCCTAAGCCGCGTGCGCATCTGGAATCGCTGGGGGCGGAAACGACGAAGACCGGATGTCGCGACATCCGGTCTTCGTTCGTTCAGGCCACGGCCCGCAGTGCTACTCGCCGCTGGCGACCGCGAGGTCGGGCGATGAGCTGATCTCGGCGCCGCTCGTGATGCCGACGGCCACCTTCTGACCACGGGGACCGTTCTCGAAGACGAACTCGCCGTTCACGGCGTCCACGGTGATGTGATCGCCGGAGTTGAGCTCGCCGTGCAGGATCCGCTCCGACAGGCGGTCCTCGACCTCGTGCTGCATCGCGCGGCGCAGGGGCCGAGCGCCGAGAGCCGGGTCGAAGCCGATCTCGATGAGGCGCTCCTTGGCGGGCAGCGTGAGCTCGATCGTCATGTCGCGGTCGAGCAGACGCTCGCCGAGGCGCTTCGTGAACAGGTCGACGATCTGGATCAGCTCGGGCTTGGACAGCTGCGGGAACACGATGATGTCATCGACGCGGTTGAGGAACTCGGGCTTGAAGTGCCGCTTGAGCTCTTCCTGCACCTTGCCCTTCATCCGGTCGTACGACGTCGCGCTGTCGCCCTCGACCTGGAACCCGACCGGGCCGCCCGCGATGTCGCGCGCGCCCAGGTTGGTGGTCATGATGATGACCGTGTTCTTGAAGTCGATCACGCGGCCCTGACCGTCGGTGAGCCGACCCTCTTCGAGGATCTGCAGCAGCGAGTTGAAGATGTCGGGGTGCGCCTTCTCGATCTCGTCGAAGAGCACGACGCTGAACGGCTTGCGGCGCACCTTCTCGGTGAGCTGACCGCCCTCTTCGAACCCGACGAATCCCGGAGGGGCACCGAAGAGCCGCGAGACGGTGTGCTTCTCACCGAACTCCGACATGTCGAGGGAGATCAGCGCGCCCTCGTCGTCGAACAGGAACTCGGCGAGCGCCTTCGCGAGCTCGGTCTTTCCGACACCCGTGGGGCCGGCGAAGATGAACGAGCCGTTGGGACGCTTCGGGTCCTTGAGGCCGGCGCGCTGACGGCGGATCGTCTTGGAGAGGGCCGCGATGGCCTCCTCCTGACCGATGACGCGCTGGTGCAGCGCCTTCTCCATGAAGACGAGCCGGCTGGACTCCTCCTCGGTCAGCTTGAACACGGGGATGCCGGTGGCCTGAGCGAGCACCTCGGCGATCAGGCCCTCGTCCACGACCGCGTGGGTCGCCACGTCGCCGGAGCGCCACTGCTTCTCCAGGCGCAGGCGCTCGGCGAGGAGGCTCTTCTCCTCGTCGCGGAGGGCGGCGGCCTTCTCGAAGTCCTGGTCCTCTGAGGCCTGCTCCTTCTGCTGACGCACGTTCGCGATCTTCTCGTCGAACTCACGGAGCTCCGGCGGGCTCGAGAGGATCGACAGGCGAAGGCGTGCGCCGGCCTCGTCGATCAGGTCGATGGCCTTGTCGGGCAGGAAGCGGTCGCTCACGTACCGGTCGGCGAGGTTGGCGGCGGCGACGATGGCGCCATCCGTGATCTGCACCTTGTGGTGCGCCTCGTACCGGTCACGCAGCCCCTTGAGGATGTTGATCGCGTGGGGCAGGCTCGGCTCGGCGACCTGGATCGGCTGGAAGCGGCGCTCGAGAGCGGCATCCTTCTCGAAGTGCTTGCGGTACTCGTCGAGCGTCGTCGCGCCGATCGTCTGCAGCTCGCCTCGAGCGAGGAGCGGCTTCAGGATGGATGCGGCGTCGATGGCGCCCTCCGCGGCACCCGCACCCACCAGGGTGTGGATCTCGTCGATGAAGACGATGATGTCGCCGCGGGTGCGGATCTCCTTGGTGACCTTCTTCAGGCGCTCCTCGAAGTCACCGCGGTAGCGGGAACCGGCGATCAGCGACCCGAGGTCGAGCGAGTAGAGCTGCTTGTCCTTGAGCGTCTCGGGCACATCGCCCTTGACGATGGCCTGGGCGAGGCCCTCGACCACGGCGGTCTTTCCGACACCAGGCTCACCGATCAGCACGGGGTTGTTCTTGGAGCGACGAGAGAGGATCTGCATGACCCGCTCGATCTCCTTCTCGCGCCCGATCACCGGGTCGAGCTTGTTGTCGCGTGCGGCCTGCGTGAGGTTGCGACCGAACTGGTCGAGCACCTGCGATCCTCCTTGAGCGCCCGCCGTGCTGTCGTGCGCCGCGCCGCTGACGGCGGCCGGCTCCTTGCCCTGGTATCCGGAGAGCAGCTGGATGACCTGCTGGCGGACCTTGTTCAGGTCGGCCCCGAGCTTGACGAGCACCTGTGCGGCGACGCCCTCGCCCTCGCGGATCAGCCCGAGCAGGATGTGCTCGGTGCCGATGTAGTTGTGGCCGAGCTGCAGCGCCTCGCGCAGGGACAGCTCGAGGACCTTCTTGGCGCGCGGCGTGAACGGGATGTGCCCCGTCGGCTGCTGCTGGCCCTGGCCGATGATGTCCTGCACCTGCTCGCGGACGGCATCGAGCGAGATGCCGAGGGACTCGAGCGCCTTTGCGGCGACGCCCTCGCCCTCGTGGATCAGCCCGAGCAGGATGTGCTCGGTGCCGATGTAGTTGTGGTTGAGCATCTTCGCCTCTTCTTGGGCGAGCACAACCACGCGACGGGCACGGTCGGTGAATCTCTCAAACATCGCAAACTCCTCCAGGCGCTCTGCGGGGGCGCCTTGTATCGAGGGTAACGACGGGTGGATGCCGAAATCCCGTTGTTCGCCCTGGGCATAGCGCCAAGCGACGCGTGACGTCTCGGCATCCGGCCCCGTCGCCTGCCTCGTCGTTGGAGGCGGGCTGTTCGGTCGGCTGTGCGGAGCGGTCTGGTCCGGGCTGCGATGCGACGAAGTTCGGAGAATGTCACCGTGCTCGGAGGTTTCCGGTGCAATCGGCCGAGGTTGGCGACATTCTCCGTAGTTCGTGCCGGTGGCAGGGGCGCGCGGGGTCGCGCGCGCGGGCTACTTCTCGCCGAGGATCACCACGCGCGCGCCGGTGAACTCGCCGCCCGTGAGCACGAGCTCGACCCCTGAGTCGGCCTCGAGGCCGGAGACCGTGGCGAGGGTGCCCCGCGGCGCCATGTCCATCGTGCAGACCTGGTCGGCCGGCGGCGTCATGAAGGTCACCGTGACCTCCGCGGGTCCGGTCGGCTCGACGCTCTCGATGACCGGGGCGCAGGTCGAGCTGCCCCACGTCAGGATCACGAAGGAGTCGTCCTCGCCGGTCCAACCGGCGGTCGGGCCGTATTCGTCCGGAGCCTCTCCGACCTCGATGCCGTCGAGCTCGGCGGTGGCGGTGAAGCCGTCGCCCGTCACCTCGACCTTGAGATCCTGCGACGGGTCGACGTCGGCGGGCACGTCCACGAGCGTGACGCGCGGGACGTAGTCCATCGTGCAGGGGGTGTCGGGTTCGGGATCGGCGAGAGTCACGGAGAGGGTGCCGCCATCGGCCACCTCGACGGTGTCGACCGTCGGCACGCAGGTGGAGCTGCCGTAGGAGACGAGGCCGATCATCGTGCCTCCGTTGAGCCAGGCGGCTTCGACCTCGACCTCCTCGCCGGAGGCGGATGCGGAGGAGGAAGGAGCGGATGAGGGGGTGGATCCCGCGGTACTCGGGCCCGATGCGCACGCCGAGAGAAGCGTGACGAGGGCGATGCCGGCAGAGAGGGCGAGGATGCTGCGCTTGGCGGTCATGCGGTCAATCTAGCGCCGCGCGCTCCGGCGAGCGCATCCATTCGGGCACCTTCTCGGGCCCCCGTGATCGAAACGGAATACTGTCACCCTTTGACCGCTCCGCCGAGTCCCGCCGAACGCAGGAAGACGCCCTGGAAGACGAGGAACATGGCGATCGGGATGATGGTGGAGATCGCGAGCGCGGCGAGGAACACATCGAGCTCGGTCTGCGACTGCACCGCCGGCAGGCGCACGGACAGGGGCTGCCAGTTCTTGTCGGGCAGCACGAGCATCGGCCACAGGTAGTCCTTCCACGCGGCGATGACCGCGAAGACCGAGACGACGCCGAGGATCGGCTTGGACATCGGCAGCACGATCGACCAGAACAGTCGAAACGGCCCGGCGCCATCGGTGCGTGCCGCCTCGAAGACCTCGCGGGGCAGGGAGTCGAAGAAGCGCTTGACGAGCAGAATGTTGAAGGCGTTGGCCGCCATCGGCAGCCACACCGCCACCCAGTTGTTCAGCAGCGTCGCGTCATCGGGAAGGAACGGCGGATTGACGATGGTCAGGTACAGCGGCACCAACAGCACGACGGCCGGGATGAACAGGGTCATCAGGATCAGCCCGTTGAGGATGGGCGCGTACCTCGGGCGCAGCACCGAGAGCGCGTAGCCGGCGGTCGTCGCGACGAGCAGCTGGAAGAACCACGCCCCGAGTGCGATGAGCACTGTGTTCGCGAAGTACTTGGAGATCTCGATGTCGTTCCAGGCGACGGAGAGGTTCGCCCAGTCCATGCCGTTCGGCCAGAGCGCGAACGGCTGCGACAGGGTGTCCTGCGTCGGGGTGATGGCCGACTTCGCGAGCCAGAGGATCGGGCCGAGCCCCGCGATCACCAGTCCGACCAGCAGGAACAGGTGCACCAGCGACATGCCGGCGACGGTCCCGGGGCGTCGGCGTTCGGCGGGGGAGACGATGCTGCGGTCGCGTTCGTCGTCGGCGGGCCCGGACGCACCGCGTTGGCGGCGCGCCATCCAGTCGCGCAGCCCCTCCCTCGACGTCGTCTGCGAGATGGTCGTGGTCATCAGGTGCTCCACCGGTTCGTCAGTCGGAAGTAGGCCCACGACAGCGCCGCGAGGAAGATCGCGAGCATCACCGACAGCGCCGTCGCCATGCCGTAGTTGCCGCCGAGGCTGTTGCGGAAGGCGTAGTCGTAGATGAGGAGCAGAACGGTCTTCGTGGCGTTGTTGGGTCCGCCGCCGGTGAAGAGGAACGGCTCGAGGAAGACCTGCGCGGTCGCGATCACCTGCAGGATGAGCATGATGAAGAGGATGCCGCGCAGCTGCGGCAGCGTGACGTGCCAGATCTTCTGCAGGATGCCGGCGCCATCGACCTCCGCGGCGTCATAGAGCTCCGGCGGCACGGCGAGGAGAGCCGCCAGGTAGATGATGATGCTTCCGCCGGCGGCGGCCCACGTCGCCTCGAGCACGAGCGACGGCATAGCGGTGGCAGGGGACTGCAGCCACGGCTGGGCCGGGATGCCGACCCACCCGAGGATCGTGTTGAAGACGCCGTTCGGGTCCGCGCTGTAGAACACCTTCCACAGGAGCACCGCCACGACCGGCGGAACGACGACGGGCAGGTAGGCGAGGGCGCTGTACAGCCCCTTCATCCGCTTGACCTCGCTCATCAGCACCGCCATGAACAGCGGCAGGGGGAAGCCGAGCACGAGCGCGAGCACCGCGAAGTAGACGGTGTTCAGCACCGCCTTGCCGAGGAGGGGATCCTCGAGCACGCGGACGAAATTGCTCAGGCCGACCCACTCGGGAGCGTCGACCAGGTTCGTCTCCTGGAAGCTCATGATCACCGACTGCGCGATCGGCGACCAGCTGAAGAGGCCGAAGACGAACAGCATCGGGAGCAGGAAGAGCAGGTTCGAGAGGCCGCCGCCGCGCACCCACGTCGCGGGGGTCCGTCGCGCCCTCCGCCGCGCGGGGACGGGCGGCGGCGGAATATCGCCGCCCGCCGGAGCGGGGGCCGGTGCCCTGTCGATCACACTCATGAGTCTCTTCCCGGGTGCGGTGGATGCCGCGGCGCGAGGCCGCGGCATCCACCTGCCTTGTTCTCAGCGCGCGTAGGCCTATTCGTCGAGCAGCGCCTGCGCGTCGGCATCCGCCTGCGCGAGGAGGGCGTCGATGTCGGCGTTCTCATCGGTGAGCACCGCTTGCACGATGGGGTCCATCAGGGCGTAGATCTCCTGCGTCTTGCCCTTGGGCTCGCCGACGGGCGTCTGCTCCCAGATGCCCTCCGTGAAGGGCTTCATCTGGTCGACCGGCACGTTGATGTAGTCCTTGATCCAGACCAGGGACTGCTCGTACAGCTCACGGCTCAGCACCGGCAGCAGCGGCGTTCCGACGGCCTGGTCGGACTCGCTGAGCGTCTTGGCGTCCTGCACCGCGGCATCCTCGTCCAGCAGCTTCTGCATGTAGTACCAGTCGATCCAGGCGACGCCGGCGGCCTTGGTCTCATCGTCGATCTTCGGGCTCATCACCGCGATGTCGCCGCCGCCGAGGGTTCCGGCTTCGTCGCCCTCCAGCGGTACGACCGTCATTCCATACACGTCGGGGTCGAGCCCGAAGTCGCGGACGAGAGCGGTGTAGATGTCGGACCCGGATGTGTACATGCCGATGTTGCCCGCGGCGAACTCCTGGTTGATCGTCCCCCAGTCAAGATCCACCTTCGACCCGAACGAGTTGTCCTCCCACTTGAGCGCGTGCAGGAACTCCAGCACGGACTTCGTCGCCGGGTTGTCGATCGTCGACTCGTAGGTGCCGTCGCCGTTGTCGATCTGCGTGCGGCCGCCTCGTGCCGCGGTCTGAGAGGTCAGCTGCCATCCGCCCGTGTTGTTGATGGCCATCTGGGCGTAGCCGGCCTTGCCCGTGGCCTCTGTGATGGCCATGGCCGCCTCCCGCACCTCGTCCCAGGTCTTCGGCGGGCTGTCCGGGTCGAGCCCTGCCTGCTCGAACAGGTCCCGGTTGTAGTGCAGAGCGGCGGCGTAGGCCTGCCGGGGGAACCCGTAGATGTTCCCGTCGGAGTCGGTCACGCCGTCGAGGATGATCGGGTTGAAGCTGTCTGTGTAGCCGAGCTCCTCCATCTCCTCCGTGACGTCCATGAGCTGGCCGTTCTCGACGAGCGTCTTGCTGTCGGTGAACGGCACGGTGAAGACGTCGGGAAGGCTTCCGCCGGCGAGCTGCACGGCGAAGGTCGGCCCCTCCCACTCGTACTCGACACCGACGATGTCGATGTCGGGGTTCTCCTCCTCGAACTGCTTCTCCTGTGCGGCGAACGCCTCGTAGGCCGCCGCATCCGCGCCTGGCGGGAAGGTCGCGACCCGCAGTTCCGTCTTGTCGCTGTCCGAGCCGCTGTCGCCGGCGGAACAGCCGGCGAGTGCGCCGACGGTCGCTGCCACGGCGACACCGGCGAGCAGGACCCTTGCTGGTGACTTCATCGTCTTTCCTTTCATGGTGAGGGACCGCGTCAGCCTCTCGACGCGGCGGGCTCCCTCGAGGGGTGGGTGGTGCGGGATGCAAGCCATGCGGTCGCGTTGCCCGGCAGCCGACCGTCCTGAACGGGGGCGCTGGCGAGCAGCACTTCGTGATCGGCGGGCAGGGCGACGGGGTCCTCCGCGGTGTTCACGAGGCAGGCGAAGCCTTCGCCACGTCGGAAGGCCAGGATGCCGGGGGCGCCGGACACCGCGTCATCCCACCATTCGAGGTCGCCATCGCCCAGTTCCGGCAGTTGCCGCCGCAGTCGAAGGGCCTGCTTATAGAGATGGAGGGTCGAGGCAGGATCGGCCAGCTGCGCCTCGACGGTGAGGGTCGCCCAGAACGCGGGCTGCGGCAACCAGGATCGACTGCCGTCGGGTCCGAACCCGAACGGAGCCGTCTGCCCCGACCACGGCAGCGGCACGCGGCATCCGTCCCGCCCCGGATCGATTCCGCCCGACCGATAGTGCATCGGGTCCTCGATCAGCTGCGGGGGCAGGTCCTCGACCTCCGGGAGGCCGAGCTCGTCGCCCTGGTAGATGTACAGACTGCCCGGCAGGGCGGCGACCAGCAGCGCGGCGGCGCGCGCCCGGTCAAGGCCGAGGCTCGGGTCGGTGGGCACGCCGAACCGCTTCTTCAGGAACGCGAACGCGGTGTCTTCGCGACCGTACCGGGTGACCGGCCGTGTGACGTCGTGGTTGCTCAACACCCATGTGCTCGGCGCGCCGACGGGCGCGTGGGCCGCGAGCGTCGACGTGATCGACGCCCGGAAGGAAGCGGCGTTCCACGGGCGGGCGAGGAAGTCGAAGTTGAACGCCGTGTGCATCTCGTCGGGGCGGAGGTAGGCGGTGAACCGCTCGATGTCCGGTACCCAGATCTCGCCGACGAGCACGCGCGTGCCCGGGTACGAGTCGGCGATGGCGCGCCACGAGCGGTAGACGTCGTGCAGTTCGTCGCGGTCCTCCGTCGGGTGGTCGGGCTTCTCGCCGACCTCGGGAAGATCGGCGTCCTTGATGAGCAGCGCGGCCGAGTCGATGCGCACGCCGGCGACGCCGCGGTCGAACCAGAAGCGCAGGACGTCCTCGTGCTCGCGGCGCACGTCGGGGTGATTCCAGTTCAGGTCGGGCTGCTCCGGCGTGAACATGTGGAGATACCACTCGCCCGGCGATCCGTCGGGTTCCATCGTGCGGGTCCAGGTCTCGCCCTGGAAGCTCGAGACCCAGCGCGTCGGGATCTCGTCGCCGTTCTCCCCCTTGCCGGGGTGAAACCAGAATCGCTCGCGCTCCGCACTCCCCGGTCCGGCGGCGAGAGCCGCCTGGAACCATTCGTGCTGGTCGCTGATGTGGTTGGGAACCACGTCGATGATGGTGCGGATGCCGAGGGCCAGGGCCTCGCGGATGAGCGCCTCTGCCTCATCGAGCGTGCCGAACTGCTCGTGGATGTCGCGGTAGTCGCTAACGTCGTAGCCGCCGTCGGCCATGGGGCTCGGGTACCAGGGGTTGAACCAGATGGCGTCGACGCCGAGGTCCTTCAAATAGGGCAGTCGCGCCCGGACGCCCGCCAGGTCGCCCGTACCGTCGCCGTTGCCGTCGGCGAAGCTGCGCACGTAGACCTGGTAGATCACCGCGGACCGCCACCAGAGCGGATCGTCCTGCGGCGGCGAGACGCTGCCTTCGCGCGGCGTCGTCGCGCCATCGGTCGGCGCGGAGGGGCCGCGTCGGTCGGATGCCGCGCCATAGGCGCGGCCGCTGCGGGTCAGGACGTCGCTGTCCACGGATCTCCAGTGCTCGGGGCTGTGAGATCACAGTAGCTTTATGGTGGGTATGACGCAAGAACGCAACGAACTTAAGCAAATTGCGTGTGCTTGCGTTGCCGGGCATCCGCATGCGCCATCCGCCTCGGCGCGTGTGAGCTGTCTCGCGCGCGATGGCGCGTCGGGTCGGACGGCCCTTGCCGCCCAAGCCGCCGAAGCCGCCGAAGCCGCCGACGCCGTCGAAGCCGTCCGTCAGGCCGTCGAAGCCGTCCGTCAGGCCGGTGCCGGGCCCGTCGACGCCCGCAGCACGAGTTCGGGCTCGAACAGCAGCTCGTCTCCCGCCTCGGTGGTGCCGGCGATCTGAGCGAGGAGGAGGTCGATGACGGTCCTTCCCATCGACTCGATCGGCTGGCGCACCGTCGTGAGCGGCGGCTCGGTGCAGCTCATCAGCGACGAGTCGTCGAAGCCGACGACCGACACGTCGTGCGGCACGCGCAACCCCGCGCGACGCGCGGCGCGGACCGCACCGAGGGCGAGCAGGTCGCTCGCGCAGACGATGGCCGTGGCCCCGGCCGCATAGAGGCGGGTGGCGCCGGCCTGCCCCGATTCCAGCGAGTAGAGACCGCGGATGACGAGGCCCTCGTCGATCGGGGAGCCGAGGGAGTCCAGCAGCCGCTGCGCCGCGGCCAGCTTGCGCTGAGACGGGATGTGATCGAGTGGCCCCATCAGCATGCCGATGCGGCGGTGCCCCAGCTGATGGAGGTGCGACACGGCCTGCTCGGCCGCGGCCGCGTCGTCGGTGGACACCGTGGCGAATGCGATGTCGTCCACGCGCGCGTTCACCAGCACGGTCGGGAGCTTGACCTGCCGGAGGCGCGCGTAGTGGCCGTGCGGGGAATCGCCCTGGCTGTAGTTGCCGCCGAGGAAGATGACCCCGCTCACCTGCTGCTGCAGCAGCAGGTCCACGTAGTCCGACTCCGTGATGCCGCCGGCGTTCTGCGTGCAGAGCAGCGGGGTGTACCCGTTCTGGGCGAGTCCCCCGCCCACGATCTCGGCCAGCGCGGGGAAGATCGGGTTGGTCAGCTCCGGCAGCACGAGACCCACCAGTCGCGCCCGCTCGCCCCGCAGCTTGGTCGGCCGCTCGTACCCCAGTACGTCCAGCGCGGTGAGCACCGCCTGTCGGGTCGCCTCTGACACGCCGGGTTTGTCATTGAGCACCCGGCTCACGGTCGCCTCGCTGACCCCCACCTTGCGCGCCACCTCGGCGAGTCGCTTCGACATGTCGTCAGTGTACGCAAGAACTTGCAAGCGGATGCAAACGGCTGCACTCCGCGTCATGCCGGGGTAGCGACCTGATCCCGGAGCCTACGCGCGGGAGTCGCCTCCCCGCAGCCCACCGCGGGTATCGAGCGCCAGCTCCTCGGCATCCATCGCCACGATCAGCTCGCGCATCACCTCCTCGTTGAGATTGCCCGCGTCGCGTTCCTCGAGGACGACTCGGCGGCGCACCTGCAGCCAGCCCCGCGAGAGCGACGCGAAGTCGGCATAGTTGGGCGCCGGATGCCCCGGATCCGAGTCGCGCGTGGCGCCGAGCTCGGCATCCTGAGCGCGTTCCGAGTCGGTCTCGAGCCGGGTCAGCGAGCGTGCCAGCCGGTCGAAGCGGTCGGAGAAGCCCGCGCCGAAGCGCTCCTCCCATTCCTCCCGCTTGGCGGCGAGGTAGGCGCGACCCTCCTCGTTGGTGCGCGCGCGCACGGCGTCGAGCTCGCGCGCGTCGTCGACCTTCTCGTCGGCGTCGGCGACGGCGAGGCGGCGGATCAGCACGGGCAGCGTCAGCCCCTGCAGCAGCAGGGTGCCGACGGTGACGACGAAGGCGACGAACACGATGGCGTGCGCGGCCGACTCGGGGAAGCCGGGGGCGACGTCGGCGATGGCGGCGGCCGTGGCCAGGGTCACCACTCCGCGCATTCCCGCCCATGAGACCACCACGCGGTCCTGACGCGAGAGCACGGGCTCCATCCGCATCCGGATCTGCCCTTCCGTGGGCACGGGCGCGCCACGGCGCACACGGCGACGGGCGTCGTCGTCGGGCAGGGCGGTCATCCGCGCACGCCAGCGGGCTACGCGCCTGGTCTGCGACCACTGCCCCCACGCGTAGCTCGCGAAGACGAAGACGGGCCGCACCAGCAGCACGACCGCCAGCACGGCGATCGAGAGCAGGATCGTCTGAAGGATGACCGACTCGGATCCCGTCGCGAGTTCGGTGATCACCCCCGGGAGCTGCAGCCCGATCAGGGCGAAGACGAAGCTCTCGAGCAGCAGGTCTATCGAGAGCCACACCGGCCGCTCCTGCTGCCGCGTGGCGTAGCTCGTGCGCGGGGCCTGGTACCCGACATACAGCCCCATCGCGACGACCGCGAGCACACCGGAGCCGCGGAGGTGCTCGGCGATGCCGTAGGCACCGAACGGCACGAGGAGCCCGAAGGTTCCGACGACGACGGGGTCGGCCAGCCGCAGGCGGATCAGGTTCAGCAGCACGCCGAAGAGCAGACCGACTGCGACCCCGACGATCACCGCCAGCAGGAACTGCCCCACCCCTTGGAGGACGGTGACGGTCGCACCCGCGAGGATCGCCGCGAAGACGCGGAACAGCGTCAGCGAGGTGGCGTCGTTGATGAGGCTCTCGCCCGAGATCACCGTCATGATCCGCCGCGGGAGCCCGAGACGACGACCGATGGATGCCGCGGAGACCGCGTCGGGCGGCGCCACGATCGCGCCGAGCAGCAGGGCGCCGGGAAGGGTCAGCGACGGCATGATCACGAATGCGACGGCCCCGACGGCGAGCGCGGTCAGGAGCACGAGCCAGATTCCGAGCCGGCGGATCTGCGGCAGGCTCTGCCGGAAGTTGACGAACGACACGTCGAGCGCGGCGGAGTAGAGCAGCGGCGGGAGCACCAGATTCAGCAGCAGCTCGCCGTCGATCTCGAGGTCGGGGACGGCCGGGATGTATGACACGGCGAGCGCCACCACGGTCACGAGCAGGGGCGCCGGCCATCCCCGCCAGCGAGCCACCGCGGCGACGGCGACCGCTCCGACGAGCACGTAGAAGATCTCGGTGTCCATCGGCCCAGGGTAGCGATGGCCGATGGCAGGATCGAAGCCATGAGTGCCCCGAGCCTCGTGTGGCTGCGCGATGACCTGCGGATCGCCGACAACCCCGCCCTGTCCACCGCCGCGGAGCGCGGCCCGGTGGTCGTGCTTTACGTGCTCGATGAGGCCTCGCCCGGCATCCGCCCCCTTGGCGGGGCGTCGCGCTGGTGGCTGCACGGGTCGCTGGAGGCCCTCGGGGGAGAGCTCGCCGGACGAGGGGTCGCCCTCGTTCTGCGTCGCGGCGAGGCCGGGGCGATCGTGCCGGAGGTCGCCGCGGCCATCGGGGCGAAGGCGGTCTTCTGGAACCGGCGGTACGGCGGCGCGGAGCGCGAGGTCGACACCGCCGTGAAGGCCGAACTGCGGGAGCGCGGGCTGGATGTCGCATCGTTCGCGGCTTCGCTGCTCTTCGAGCCGTGGACGGTGCAGACCGGCTCGGGCACATCCTTCTCCGTCTTCACGCCGTTCTGGAACGCGTGCCGCGCGCTGCCCGAGCCCCGGCATCCGCTGCCGGAGCCGGAGCTCACGGGGGCGCCGGCCGTCCCCGGTGACGCGCTCGAGAACTGGGAGCTGAGGCCGGCACGTCCGGACTGGGCCGGCGGCCTGCGGGAGCTGTGGATCCCCGGCGAGCGCGGCGGACGCGAGCAGCTGAGGGCCTTTCTCACCGACGACCTCGGCGACTACGCCGCGGGGCGAGACACGCTGGCCGACCGGGTGACCTCTCGCCTGTCGCCGCACCTGCGCTGGGGCGAGGTGAGCCCGTACCAGGCATGGCATGCCGTCGCGGCATCCGGTGCCGACGGCGACAGCGTGAGCCGCTTCTTGAGCGAACTCGGATGGCGTGAGTTCGCCGCGCACGTGCTGTACCACTTCCCCGATCTCGCGACGCGCAATTGGCGCCGGCAGTTCGACGCGTTCCCGTGGCGGCCGGCCGACGAGACGGCGCTGCGGGCGTGGCAGCAGGGACGCACCGGAATCCCGGTCGTCGACGCCGGGATGCACGAGCTCTGGACCACGGGGACGATGCACAACCGCGTGCGCATGATCACGGCATCCTTCCTCACGAAGAACCTGCTTCTGGACTGGCGGCTCGGCGAGCAGTGGTTCTGGGACACCCTCGTGGATGCCGACGGCGCGAGCAACCCGTTCAACTGGCAGTGGGTGGCCGGATCGGGCGCGGATGCCGCTCCGTACTTCCGCATCTTCAATCCCGAGGTGCAGGCGAAGAAGTTCGACCCGGACGGTGCCTACGTGAAGCGGTGGGCGCCGGAGCACCTGAGCGGTGAGGCCCCGGATCCGATCGTCGACCTGGCGGCGTCGCGCAAGGCGGCGCTCGCCGCGTACGAGGTGGTCCGGCGGGCAGGGGCCTGAATCCGGGGGCCAGCCCCCGTGCGGCGTGGAAGGTGCGTTCTTAGGCTCGGAGGACACCCGAACCCGATGACAGGATCGCCATGTCGCAGCAAGCCCCCGCCTACCAGCCCGCCGTCCCGCAGCCGCACGCCGTCCCTCAGCCCTTCGCCGTGCCTCAGCCCTACGCCGTGCCGGGAGCCGAACAGGTCAGCCCGAAGTCGTGGCTGGCGACCCTGCTGCTGTCGATCTTCCTCGGGGAGCTCGGCATCGACCGGTTCTACCTCGGCAAGGTCGGCACCGGCATCCTGAAGCTTCTCACCCTCGGCGGGTTCGGCATCTGGTGGCTCATCGATGTGATCCTCGTCATCGCCGGCGCCATGCGCGACAAGCGCGGGCTGCTCGTCGCCTACACGCCGCGGCTGCCGTAGACGCGGGAGCCGCTCGAGCTGGGAATACCCGGAGGCTCGGTCGCGGTTGCCCTCAGCGATGACCTCTGCACCAGCGCCCGCCCTGTCCGTCCTCGACCTCGTGCCGGTGCGCACGGCGCAGACCAGCGCGCAGGCGGTCGCCGCTTCGCTGGCCGTCGCGGAGCGCGCCGACGCTCTGGGCTACCGGCGGTACTGGTTCGCCGAGCACCACAACATGCCGGCGGTGGCGTCGACGACTCCCCCGGTGCTGATCGCGGCCGCTGCCGCCCGCACCCGCCGCATCCGGGTCGGCTCCGGCGGAGTCATGCTCCCGAACCACTCCCCCCTCGTCGTGGCCGAGCAGTTCGCCGCGCTGGAGGCGCTCGCCCCGGGCCGCATCGACCTCGGCATCGGGCGCGCCCCGGGCAGCGACCCGGTGATCACGCAGCTGCTCCGGATGTCGGGCACCACCTCGGATGTGGAGCGGTTCCCGTCGCACATCAGCGACATCCTCGGGCTGGTCTCGCCCGACGGCGCCACCGTGCGGTTCTCGAGCGGCGGCGAGTACAGCGTGCACGCCACCCCATCGGCCGACGGGGCACCCGAAGTGTGGCTGCTGGGCTCGAGCGACTACTCGGCGCAGCTCGCGGCATCCATGGGTCTGCCCTACGTCTTCGCGAACCACTTCTCCGGCGAGGGCCTCGAGCGCGCGCTCGAGCTGTATCGCAGCGGGTTCCGCCCGAGCGAGCAGCTGCTCGAGCCGCGCACGTTCCTGACGATCAACGCGGTCGCGGCGCCGACCGCAGAGGAGGCCGAGGCCCGCGCCGTACCGCAGCTGCGGATGATGGCGCGCCTGCGCACCAACAAGCCGCTGACCGCGCTCGAGACCGTCGAGGAGGCGCGGGCGGCGATGGCGGCCGAGGGCGATGCGCTCGCGGAATCGATCATGCAGTCCGCGCGCAGCCGGTGGCTCGTGGGCACGGGTCCGGACGTTCAGGCGCAGGTGGCGGACTTCGCCGCCGCGCACGGCGTGGACGAGGTCATGGTCTCGCCGGTCGCCGGCTCGTTCGACGGTGAGCCGATGGATGCCTCGCCGGGCCGCCTGCAGACCCTCGAACTGCTCGTCGCCTGAGACGCGCTTCGCGCTTCGCGCTGGCCTTCCGCGCTTCGCGCGGCCCTTCTCGCCGCGCGCTGCAGTTCTCCCCGCGCGCTGCACTTCTCGCCGCGCGCTGCAGTTCTCGACCGACCCCTTCGCTGCGGGCTGCAGTTCTTGCCGCGCGCTGCGTCAATTCGCGGCGCCCGTGCAGCGAAGTGCAGCGCGAGCGCTGGCCAGGCCGCGGAGCGCAGCTCTTACGGCTGCGCGCACGCTTCGGGCTGCGCGCAGAACTCGCGCGCGCGGCTTCAGGCCTCGGGCTCGCCGCTGAGCAGGCCGCGCAGCCAGTCCCGCGCCTCGACGAAGACGTCGTCGGAGTAGCGCTCCGGGTACCGCACGACGGCCCGGTCCGCGCGCGGGTACGAGCCGAGGAACACGACCTTCGGGCTGAACCGGCGAAGCCCGAGCAGGGCATCCGCCATCCGTTCGTCCTCGATGTGCCCGTCGGCGTCGATGACGAACCGGTACCGGCCGAGCTCGTCGCCGATCGGCCGCGAGGCCAGCAGGCTGAGGTTGATGCCACGGGTCGCGAACTGCTCCAGCAGCTCGAGCAGGGCGCCGGGGTGGTCCTCCGGCAGCTCGACGATGAGCGACGTCTTGTCGGCGCCGGTCGGCGCCGGTGGGGGCGCCGTCCGGCTGACCAGTACGAACCGCGTCACGGCCTTGGGGTTGTCCCCGATCTCGGTCGCGAGCACGGCGAGGTCATGGTGCTCGGTGATCGACGGCGGTGCGATCGCGGCATCCGCGTTGTTCGTCCCGTCGAGCAGGCCCGTCGCGCTCGCGACGTTGCTCGCCGCGGGAATGTGCGCGTGCTCGGGCAGCGTGGAGGTGAGCCACTGCAGGCACTGCGCGTAAGCGACCGGATGCGCCGCGATCAGCGTCACATCCGAGAGGGCGGTGCCGGGTCGGGCCACGAGCACGAAGTTGACCGGCACGAGGTACTCCCCGACGATCCGCAGCCCGGGAATCGTGGCAAGCGCGTCCTGCGTCGTGGAGACCCCGCCGTCCACCGAGTTCTCGATCGCGATCATGGCGGCGTCGCTGCGTCCCTGGATGACGTCGCCGAGCGCCTCGCCGACGTTGAAGACCGGCCGCCAGTCGTGGCCGCGCGCCTCCGGCACCTGAGCGAGGGCGGCCTCCGTGAACGTGCCGGCGGGTCCGAGGAAGCTGTACGTGCGGCGTGCGGGAATCTCGGGCTCACTCGTCACGCGCTTCAGCCTATCGCCGCGGAATCCGCTCGCCGTCCGTCCCCGGGTCCGCCCGCGCCGGGCGCCTACCACTCCGGCGAGAGTTGACGCCACCCTGTGCCCGAGCCGCTTCGCACTGTAAGACTGGAGGCATGAGCTCTCGTGCCGGACAGGTAGCAGAACCACAGGACCTCATCGATATCGATGAGCTGATCAACGCCTACTACGACAGAAAGCCGGATGCCGCGGTCGCCGAGCAGCGCGTCGCCTTCGGCACGAGCGGCCACCGAGGGTCGTCGCTCTCCACCAGCTTCAACGAAGATCACATCCTGGCGACCACCCAGGCGATCGTCGACTACAGGGCGGCGCAGGGCATCAGCGGTCCGCTGTTCCTGGGCCGCGACACCCACGGGCTGTCGCTGCCGGCCGAGCGCACCGCAATCGAGGTGCTCGTCGCCAACGGCGTGGACGTGCGCGTCGACTCCCGGGATTCCTGGGTGCCGACGCCCGCGCTGAGTCACGCGATCCTGACGTACAACAAGGGCCGGGCACTGGATGACGTCGGCCGGGCGGACGGCATCGTGGTCACACCGAGCCACAACCCGCCGCGAGACGGCGGCTTCAAGTACAACCCGCCGAACGGCGGACCCGCCGACACCGACGCGACCGGATGGGTGGCCGACCGCGCGAACGAGCTGATCGCGGCCGGGCTCGGGGGCGTGAAGCGCGTGCGCTACGCCGACATCGACGGCGACACCCTCGGCGACTACGACTTCCGCGACGCCTACGTGCGCGACCTCGGCAGCATCATCGACGTCGAGGCGATCAAGAAGGCGGGAGTGCGCATCGGTGCCGACCCGCTGGGAGGCGCATCCGTCGAATACTGGGCCCTCATCGCCGAGGTCTACGGCCTCGACCTGACCGTCGTGAACCCCGACGTCGATCCGACGTGGAGGTTCATGACGCTCGACTGGGACGAGAAGATCCGGATGGATCCGTCGTCACCGAGCGCGATGGCCTCGCTGGTCGCACGACGGAGCGAATACGACATCCTGACGGGCAACGATGCGGATGCCGATCGCCACGGCATCGTGACACCCGATGCCGGGCTGATGAACCCCAACCACTACCTCGCCGTGGCCATCGAGTACCTGTTCTCGCACCGCCCCGGCTGGTCGCCGGATGCCGCGGTCGGCAAGACCCTCGTCTCGTCGATGATCATCGACCGCGTGGCGGAGGGCCTCGGTCGCCGGCTGCTCGAGGTGCCGGTGGGCTTCAAGTGGTTCGTCCCTGGCCTGCTCGACGGCTCCGTCGCCTTCGGCGGCGAGGAGTCCGCCGGAGCGTCGTTCCTCCGCACCGACGGCACCGTCTGGACGACCGACAAGGACGGCATCCTCCTGTGCCTGCTTGCCGCCGAGATCCTCGCGGTCACAGGGAAGACCCCGTCGCAGCTGTACGCCGATCTCGAAGCCCGGTTCGGGTCGTCCGCGTACCAGCGGGTCGACGCACCGGCGAGCCCGGCGCAGAAGGCCCAGCTCGCCAAGCTGGCCCCCGAAGCCGTCACCGCCACGGAACTCGCCGGCGAGCCGATCATCGCGAAGCTCTCGCACGCGCCGGGCAACGGTGCCGCGATCGGCGGGCTCAAGGTGCAGACCGAGCACGCCTGGTTCGCGGCGCGGCCGAGCGGCACCGAGGACGTCTACAAGCTCTACGGTGAGTCCCTGCGGGGCGAGGCGCACCTGCGGGAGGTGCAGGAGGAGGCGCGCGCGGTGGTCAGCGCGGCGCTGGGCGGCTAGGTTCCCCTCCACCGGCCCGCCGTGATGCAACCTGTGGGTTGCAGTCTTGTTCTTCTTGTGCAACTATTTAGTTGCAGTTAGTTTCCCGACCTGAGGAGAACAATCATGAGCATGACAGTCAATCCGTCGACCATCGACCAGAGCGGCTTCACCGTGCGGCGCACCATCAAGATCGCCGCGCCGGTCGAGGCCGTGTGGTCCGCCGTCACCGAACCGGCGCACATCTCGAAGTGGTTCGGCGTCGCCGTCCTCGACGGCGCCGGAGTCGGAGCCACGGGGACCCTGACGTTCCCCGACTACGGCGCGGTTCCGCTGCGCATCGAGGCGATCGACGCTCCGCGCTCGATCTCGTACCGCTGGGGGAACGACGACGCCCTCGGAAACCTCGCAGAGGAGGTCGACCCCGAGCACTCGACCGTGTTCACCTTCACGCTCGAGGCGGTCCCGGACGGCACCCGGCTCACCGTCGTGGAGACCGGCTTCGAGACCACGTCCGACCCGTCCGCCAACCTCGAGAGCCACCGCGAGGGCTGGAACTCCGAACTCGACAAGCTGGTCGCCCTGCTCGAGGGCGCCGCGTGACGACGGGCACCCTCGTGCCGGTGTTCGCCGCGCTCGGCGACGAGACGCGGTGGAGCATCCTGGCGGCACTCGGTGAGGGCGACGCGTCCGCGTCGGCCCTCGCCGGGCGCCTCCCGGTCAGCCGTCAGGCGATCGCCAAACACCTCGCCGTGCTGCAGGAGGCGGGGCTCGTCGAGCCGGTCCGTGTCGGGCGCGAAGTGCAGTACCGGGTGCTCGGATCGCAGCTGAGCGCCACAGCGCGTCGGCTCGACGCCATCGGCGCCGAGTGGGACCGCCGGCTCTCCGTCATCCGGGAGATCGCCGAGGGCCTCTAGCCCTGCCGACGACTCGGCGCGGGGCTCCGCGCCGGCCCCGGGCGCCGCTCGGTCAGCTCTGGGGGTCCACCGCGCCGCCGAAGTACACCTCGACGGACTTCACCTTGCCGTCCGCGACTTCGGAGGCCTCCGCGTTGCGCCATCGAACCCCGTCGACGCGGTACTCGTAGCGGTGCAGCACCACCCCGTCGACGTCTGCGATCTGCAGGGTCTGCGACGGCGCATCGAAGTGAGAGGCGGTGGGGAAGCACCGCTCGAGCCACGTCGCCTTATCGAGGTGATCGTCCTGGGGACTCGTGAACACGAAGTCGTCGGCCAGGAGCTCCTCGGCCCTGGGGCGGTCCTGTTCGCGGAACGCCGTCATCAGGGCGAGCACCACGTCGACGCTGTTCTGATCTGACATGACCA
The DNA here is from genome assembly GCF_049844955.1 of Microbacterium sp. DT81.1. Classification (NCBI taxonomy): domain Bacteria; kingdom Bacillati; phylum Actinomycetota; class Actinomycetes; order Micrococcales; family Microbacteriaceae; genus Microbacterium; species Microbacterium sp. DT81.1. Next base: position 77,975 of record NZ_JBNCMA010000008.1, on the reverse strand, counting down.
AAGGCTATTCAGCGTCCCCCCGCCGCACAACGACGGGGGCGCCGCGTAGCATCTCGAGCGTGACGAACTGGGAACCGGGAGTCGGCGTGGTCGAGCTGCCTGACGGCCGGCTCGTGCGCGGGCGCGGCCTCCATGCACATCCGGCGAGCGACTTCCAGACTCCCGAGTTCGGGGTGTACCTGCTGGGCCGGACCGTCCATCCGGGCCCGTGGGAGCATCGATTCGTGCGATGGCCGGATTTCGGCGTCCCTCTGTCGACCCCGCATGCCATGCGCGCACTCTGCGAAGCCTACGATCGGGCGGCGGAGGAGCGCGTGGAGCTCGGCTGCGCGGGCGGCACGGGCCGCACGGGTGCGGGGCTCGCCGTGCTCGCGGCGCTGGCAGGCGTCGAGCCGGATCGGGCCGTTGCATGGGTGCGGGAGCACTACCGCGCCCGAGCGGTCGAAACCCCGTGGCAGGAGCGCTGGGTGGTGCGGGCGGCGGAGCGGGCCATCGAGCGCCGCTCCGCCGGCTGAGGCGGCGCGCCCTCCGCGGGCTGAGGCGGAGCGCCTTCGGTGGGCTCTGATGACCTGACACCTCGCCGCCCCTCTGTCAACCCCGACCGGGGTGTCGGTCTGGCGGACTATCGTCGAACACATGTCCGAATCGAACAACTCCGGCGAGGTCCTCGGTGCGACCGAGCCCACAGACAACCCCGCAGCCAAGGACCCGTCGCAGTGGGTCACCGGTGATGAGCCGATGACAGCGGCGCAGCGCAGCTACCTCGACACTCTGGCACGCGAGGCGGGCGAGGAGATCTCGGCCGACCTGACAAAGGCCGAGGCATCCGAGCACATCGAGCGCCTGCAGGAGAAGACCGGCAGATCTCAGCGCTGAGCAAACCGATCCGCGCGCTCGAGCGCCACTCAGGTCCAGCTCCTGCCAGGAACCGACCCGATGCGCGGCCTGGCCGGAGGATGACCCCGGGTGATGCCCGGCCGGCGCGGGTAGGATTCATGGGGATCCAGGAGGGACACCCCCATGAAGATCACCACGACATCCGATTGGCGTCAGTCGATCGCGTTCGACTCCCCCATGCTCGTCGCCGACCTCGTTCCCGGCGAACCGACGCGCTGCTTCACGTGCGGCACGGCGTCGGAGCTGCGTCCCCGTACCGAGCTGTGGGCGGTGAAGCACCGGCATCCGAACGATCACGCCGGCTACGTCCGGTTCTACTGCCGGCCGCACCTGCCGGCGGTGCAGCAGCACTCGACGCCGACCGCTGCCACGGCGAAGCCAGCGGCCGCTCGCGTCGCGCGACGCGCGCCTGCGCCGCGCAGCGTCGCGTCGAGCGACAGGGTGCGCGCGATGTGCCCGGACTGCTACGTCGAGATCTCGGCGACCGGCGTCTGCGGCATGTGCGGCCGACGCGTGGGCTGAGTCCGCGCCGCGGGGGAGGCGTGCTCTAACCTCGACGGGTGACGCATCGTCTCACACTCGATCAGGCGCGGCGGATCGCCGTGCGTGCGCAGCTGCTGGACGCCGACCGCCCGGGCGACGTTGTGGAGGTCGCCGAGCAGCTGGGCGCCGTCAAGATCGACCCGACTGCCACCATCGCCCCCTGCGAGCACACCGTGCTGTGGTCGAGGATCGGCTGGTCGTACGAGTCGGGGCAGCTGATCAAGGCGGTCGAGATGGACCGGCTGCTCTTCGAGTACGACGGCGCCTTCCGTCCGGCGAGCCTGCTCCCGCTGATGCTGCCGGCGATGCGCGGATGGCCGCGGCGCGAGAGCAGCCGGCAGTGGCTGGAGGCGAACGCCGGATTCCGCGCCGATGTGGTGGCCCGGCTCCGCGCCGAGGGCCCACTGCTCGCGAGCCAGATCCCCGACACCGCGCAGGTCAGCAGGGCCCCCGACGGCTGGTCGGGGTCGAACCAGGTGCCGCACATGCTCGACTTCCTCATGCGGCAGGGCGTGGTCGCCATTTCGGGCCGCGAGAGCCGGCATCGCATCTGGGACCTTGCGGAGCGTGTCTACCCCCGGGATCTCCCGGAGTACGACGAAGACGAGGCTGCGCGGCTGCTCGATGAGAGGAGGCTGCAGGCAGCGGGCATCGCGAAGCAGAAGTCACCCTGGACGCCCGTCGGAGAGGCGGGCGAGCCGGCGACGATCGAGGGGATGCGCACCAAGTGGCGCGTGGATCCGGATGCCGTGGCCGCCCTCGACGAGGACGACGGCGGTCGGGTCGCGTTCCTCAACCCCTACGACGGGATGCTCTTCGACCGTCCGCGGTTGCGGGACGTCTTCGAGTTCGAGTACGTGCTCGAGCAGTTCAAGCCGAAGCCGCAACGGCGGTACGGCTTCTTCGCCCACCCGATCCTGCTGGGCGACCGCTTCGTGGGGATGCTGGATGCCGAGGTCGACAGGGAACGGGAGGTGCTCCGCGTAAATGCGGTGCACGAGTTCCTTCCGTTGGAGCCGGAGGAGGACGAGATGGTGCGCGCGGAGCTCGATGAGCTCGGGGAGTGGCTCGGTGTCAGCGTGGTCGACGCGCGCTGAGCCACCCCCGAAAGTCCGCTAGGCCGGGACGTCTCCGCGCCAGGCGCCCGTCTCGACGCCCTGGGACTCGATGAACTCCTTGAAGTTCTTGAGGTCCTTCTTCACCGCGTGCGAACCCGCACCCACCAGGGAGCCGACCTTCTCGATGAGGCCCTGCGGGTCCCAATCCAGCTGGACGGTGACGCGGGTGGTGGTGTCGCTCAGCTTGTGGAAGGTGACGACGCCGGCGTGCTCGGTCTCGCCGCCCGTGCTGTTCCAGGCGACGCGCTCGTCGGGGTGCTGCTCGGTGATGACGGCGTCGAACTCCCGCTTCTGGCCGCCGACGCTGATCTTCCAGTGGGTGTGCGTGTCATCGATCTGCGTGATCGACTCCACCTCGTCGAGGAACTTCGGGAAGCTCTCGAACTGCGTCCACTGGTTGTATGCCGTGCTCACGGGAACGTCTACGTCGATGGTTTCGATGATCTGCGCCATGGAGTCACTCCTCATTTCGGTTTCGATCGGTACTCCTCCATTCGACCCGATCCCGGAGGCGCCGTGGGAGGGCTTGACATCTCGCCGACAGCCAGTCGTGATCGCACGACGCACCCGGTCGGGAAAGGGGGAAGCAGTCCTGCAGTCGAGGTCGAATGCGCCGTCATGGACATGCTGGAACGACGCTCCTACACTCAGGTCGTGGACGCCGCGACGCAGTCGATGATCGACAATCTGCCCAAGAACACCGGCAAGTCGCTGGAGGAGTGGTACACGGTGCTCAGCCACGCCGGCCTGGAGAAGCACGCCGAGATGGTGGCGTACCTGAAAGGCGGACACGGCGTGAGCCACGGGTACGCGAACGGCATCGTGCTGCAGTACCGGTCAAGGGATGCGGCGACCTCGGACGACGACCTCGTCGATGCCCAGTACGCCGGGCCGAGAGCCGGCCTGCGTCCCCTCTATGAAGCCGTGATCTCGGCCGTGCGGCAGTTCGGCGACGACGTCGACGTGCGTCCGAAGAGGGCCAGTGTCTCGCTCCGTCGCTCCAAGCAGTTCGCTCTTGTGGAGCCGGCGAGCGCCAAGAGGCTTCAGCTGGGGATCAATGTGAGGGGCACAGCGCCCACAGAAAGGCTGAAGGCCGCAACGGGGATGTGCACGCACAACGTTTCTGTGACCTCGATCGACGAGGTGGACGAGGAGCTGCTCAGGTGGCTCAGGAAGGCCTACGAGCTCGCCTGAGTCGAAGCAGGGCTCCCGGCCATGGTCTGATCGGGCGCTGCGGCCCCGCCCGGATCAGGCGGGCGGCGCGTCGGGGTCGAGGGCCTTGAGCATGTCCTCCTCGACCGCGTTGTCTGCCTCCAACTGGTCTTCGGTCGTCTTGTCGCCACCGGTGGGTGCGCCGTCGTTCTCGACGGGTTGGTCGTCTCCTGGATCGCTCGTCATATCCGCAGACTACGCGCCCGGAAAGCCGACGGCACCGAAGAACCTCCCCGACAGCGAAACGGCCGGGACGAGGTCGTCCCGGCCGTTTCGTCGGTGGTTCAGCGGAAGGCATCCTTCACGTCTTCGCCGGCCTTCTTGAGGTTCGCCTCGGTCTGGTCGGCGTTGCCCTCGGCTTCGAGGCGCTCGTTGTCGGTCGCCTTGCCGAGGCCCTCCTTGGCCTTGCCTGTGAGGTCCTGAGCAGCGTTCTTGATCTTGTCGTCTGCACCCATGATGATCTCCTTCACAATGGCCCGCGGCGACTGTGGTGCGCGCGGGTAGAACTCCATCACACCCCTGTGGGCATCGTCAGGGCAAGGGGTTGACGGATGGTCTCAGAGGGGTCCTCTGGCGCTCAGAAAGCGCTCAGCAACTGCGCGATGGGCGGCGGGATGCGCTCCAGCGGCAGGGCGGACGCCAGAAGCTCCGCGTAGCGGCGCTTGTTGCCGCTGCGGCCGCCGAAGAAGCGCGCCAGCTGCTGTTCGGGCGTGCGCTCGCGCTGCGCCGGCTGCTGCTGCAACCGGCGAAACGACTCGAGTTCGCCCTGCTGGGCGATCAGCGACTCGACGCCGTGAATGCCGAGCGCGCGCACGAACTCCCCCTCCAGGTCCGGCTCGCAGACGAACACGGCATCGAGCACACGCTCGAAGTCCCGGCGTTCGGCCGCGTCGACCAGACCGAGCAGCCGGGCCCCCGCAAGATCCTGTGCGGCCCGACGGGCGCCCTTCGACCCCCCGACGGCCACGACAGGAGGCATCGCCAGGCCGAGCCGGGCGCCGAGCGTCTCGACGGCGGCGCGATCGCTCTCCCCCTCGACGACGATGACGATCATGCGAGCCGCCGGCTACAGGGCGACCCCGAGGTCGAGGTCGGCGATCGTGACCGCCTGCCCGGTCTCGAGCGATCGATTGCCGGCGAGCCCGACTGCTACGGACCGAACGCCATCCCGCCATGATGCCGTGTGACCGAGAGGGTCATCGTCCACGCCCTCGAAGAGATCGCGCAGCAGGCGAGCATCGCCCCCGCCGTGCCCGCCCTCCCCCTCCGGGATCGGGACCTCGACGGCGGTCTCCCAGTGCTTCTGCAGCACGAGCCGCTCCGAGATCGGGCGCGTCCGGTCGCTCTCGACGCCTTCGGGCTGCGCGCTCGGATCGATCAGCACCCGTCCGTCTTCGCCCAGGAGCACAGCGCCACGCTCGATGACCGTGAGCTCGGCCCGGCCCTTGGTGCCGTTCACGGAAACGGTGTACCCCTCCCACGGCGAGTGCGCGTTGAGTGAGTACGACATCGAGGCACCGGAGGCGTAATCGACGACGAGGGCCAGGTTGTCCTCGATCGTGATGCCCTCGCCGAAGACGTCCTGGTCGCGCCGGTAGCCGTCGTACTGCTCCTGGTCGTAGTAGAGCGCCTTCATCGACGGCTCGCTCCGCAGGTCGAGGCTGAATGCGTCCTGAAGGGGCGAATCGACGGATCCGCGCTCGGGGCGCTCGCCGAGACCCCGTTCGGCGGCGTTGCGGTCGCCGTAGAACCGCAGGCCGCCCGAGGCGAAGACGCGAGCCGGGACATCGTCGATCCACCAGTTGACCAGGTCGAAGTGGTGCGACGCCTTGTGGATGAGCAGCCCGCCGGAGTTGGTCTTGTCGCGGTGCCAGCGGCGGAAGTAGTCGGCGCCGTGGGCGGTGTCGAGCACCCACTCGAAGTGCACGCTCGTGACGCGCCCGATCTCGCCGGATGCGATGAGGCTCTTCAGCGCGGTGTTGCGCGGCGAGTACCGGTAGTTGAAGGTGACCGTCACCGAGCGTCCGGTGCGCTCCGCCGCCTCGGCGATGCGGCGCACCCCTTCGACGGTGGTGGTCAGCGGCTTCTCGACGATGGCGTCGGCGCCGGCATCCAGTGCCGCGACCACCAAGTCGGCGTGGGTGGCATCCGGGGTCGTGACGATCACGGCGTCGATGCCTTCCGACCGCACTGCCGCCGGCAGCTCGGCCGGATCGAGGACGGCGGGCGCCGCGGCGCCCCTCGCTACGACCAGGTCGCGGGCGAGCGCGGCCCGCCCGGGGTTGGCATCGGCGATCGCGATGAGTTCGGCGAAGGCGGCGTGCGGACCGGCGATCTCCTGCAGGTACATGCGAGCACGGGAGCCCGTTCCCACGAGCGCGTAGCGGCGGCGTGCCGGTTCGTTCGACATCGAGAACTCGTTTCGTCGGGATAGGATCGCGGACGTGAGAAACCGCTTTCCCAGCCTAGGCGCTCGTCCGCGGAGGCGGCAACTCCCGGCCCACGCCCGGCAGCCGCGAGCGGCCGTTCTGCAATCGGGGGCATGATGATCGCAGGAGCACCATGACCAAACGCACAGGCATCCGAGACGTCGCCCGCGAGGCGGGCGTCTCGATCAGCACGGTGTCGAAGGCACTGAACCGGCCCGACGGCGTGAACCCGCAGCTGGTCGCCCGGGTGCGGCTGGCCGCCGACGAGCTCGGCTACGTCCCCCTCGAGGCGGCACGGCAGCTGCGCGTCCGCCGCAGCGGGCTGCTCGGGATGACGGTCATCAACATCGCCAACCCGTTCTTCGCCGAACTGATGGCGGGAGCCGAAGACGCCGTCGCCGTCGCGGGCCTGCGGGTGCTGGTCGGAAACAGTGATGACGACGTCACGAAGGAGCGCGACCACCTCGAACTGTTCGAGCGCGTGCAGGTCGAGGGCGCTCTCGTGACCCCGTTCGGCGACACCGGACCGTGGATCGATCGGCTGCGCGCGCGCGGCATCCCGGTCGTACTCGTCGACACCATGGATGATTCCGGCGCGCTGCCCTCCGTGTCGCTCGACGACATCGCCGGCGGCCGGATGGCGGCGGGACACCTCATCGACATCGGCCGGCGCCGGCTCGCCTTTCTCGGGGCTCGCGAAGAGGTGCGCCAGGTGCGTGAACGCCTCCAAGGCGCCCGCGAAGCGGTCGCGCAGTATCCGGAGGTCACGCTGGATGTCACGTGGTGCGAGCGGACCACCGCGAGGGTGGGCCAGCAGCTGGGTGCCCGCATCGCCGCGCTGGATGCCGCGGAGCGGCCGGACGGCATCATCACGACGAACGACCACATGGGGTGCGGCGTCGTGCACGGACTGGTGAGCGCCGGCGTGCGCGTGCCGGAGGACATCGCTGTGATCGGTTACGACGACATCGAGTTCGCCTCGATCGCTGCTGTGCCGCTGAGCTCCATCCGGCAGCCGGCGCGGGAGATGGGGAAGCGGGCAGGCGAGCTGCTGCTCCGCCACATCGCGGGCGATCTCGACGGTGTCACGCAGGTCGTGTTCCAGCCGGAACTGGTGATCCGCGCATCCACCGTCGGCTGATCCTGCGGCTCTGTCGTTCATCCCGCATTTCGGTCTCGTGCTCCGGAGCGCTCGGTACGATTGTCCCATGAGCGAGAAAGCGTTTACCCGTACCGCGGATGTCGTCGACGGCGCCCATCCCGCGCGGTCGGTGCTGCGCCTGCTCGCCCGGCGTCCCGGCCGGATGACCGTCGCCATCTTCGCGTTCGCCATGAAGGAGATCCCGCTCTGGTTCCTCCCGGTCGTGACCGGCGCGATCATCGACATCGTCGCGGACGGCGGCGCGGTGTCGTCGGTGCTCGTCTGGCTGGGAGTGGCGATCGCGCTGCTGCTGCAGAACTACCCGAACCACATCCTGTACACGCGCAATTTCATGACCGTCGTCCGCGACACCGGAGCCGGCCTGCGCAACGCGCTTGCAGCGCGGCTGCAGAGCCTCTCCATCGGATATCACACGCGTGCGAGTTCGTCGGTCGTGCAGACCAAGGTCGTGCGTGACGTCGAGAACGTCGAGCTGATGCTGCAGCAGGTCACGCATCCGCTGCTGTCGTCGGTGATGGTGCTCACAGGCGCCATCGTGATGACGGCCGTCGTCGTGCCGGAGTTCCTGCCCGTGTACGCGCTCACGGTGCCGTTCGCCCTGCTCCTCCGCTGGGGGATGGCGCGGCGGTCGCGCGCGCGCAACGAGGTGTTCCGGCGTGAGGTGGAGGCGTTCGCCGGACGCGTCGGCGAGATGGCGTCTCTGATCCCCGTCACCCGCGCGCACGGCCTCGAGCAGACGGCGGTGAGCCGCGTCTCGGACGGCGCCGACGAGGTGCGGCGAGCCGGGCTCCACCTCGACATGCTGAACGGGCACGTCGCGTCGATCTCGTGGGTCGGCATGCAGCTGCTCGGTGTCGGATGCCTGGGCCTCGCCGCCGTCTTCTCGCTGACCGGCATCGTGCCGATCACCCCCGGGGAGGTCGTGCTGCTCTCGAGCTACTTCGCCCTGCTCACCCAGGGGCTGACCCAGCTGCTCATGCTCATCCCTGTCGGCGCCCGCGGGCTCGAGTCCGTCCGGTCCATCGCCGAGGTGCTGCAGGAGCCGGACCTCGAGCAGAACGAGGGCAAGCGCCGGGTCGACCGGGTCGCCGGCGAGATCACGCTGCGCTCCGTTTCCCACCGGTACCGGGATTCGGCGGTGGATGCGGTGCACGATGTGTCCTTCGAGATCCGACCGGGTGAGACGGTGGCCTTCGTCGGATCGTCGGGTTCGGGCAAGTCGACGCTGCTGAACCTCGTGCTGGGCTTCGTTCGTCCGACCGCGGGGACGATCCTCCTCGATGGAAGCGACATGCAGGAGCTGGACCTCCGCACGGTGCGCCGATTCGTGTCGGTCGTGCCCCAGGACTCGGTTCTCTTCGAGGGAAGCATCCGAGACAACATCGCGTATGGCCTGCCCCAGCTCGGGGACGAGGCGATCCACCAGGCGCTGCGGGATGCGAACGCGCTCGATGTCGTCGCGTCTCAGCCGGACGGGTGGGACACGATCGTCGGAGAACGCGGCGCGCGGCTCTCGGGCGGCCAGCGCCAGAGGCTGGCGATCGCCCGGGCCCTGGTGCGCAATCCACGCATCCTGCTGCTCGATGAGGCCACGAGCGCGCTGGACCCGGAGTCGGAGCAGCTTGTCAAAGAAGCACTCTCGCGCCTGATGAAGGGCCGCACGACCCTCGTCGTGGCACACCGGCTCTCGACGATCCGCAGTGCGGACCGCATCGTCGTGCTCGAGGGCGGTCGCATCGTGGAGGTCGGCGCACATGACGAGCTGCTGGTACGAGGCGGGCGCTACGCGCACCTGCACGCCACCCAGAACGGCGCGGCGGCGGCGGGATGACCGGCGTGCCTTCACCGCGGCATCCGCGCCACGCCAGCACGACGCCGTGACCGATCGCCGAGTCGCTCCCGGCGAGGTGTACCGCGACCCGGTCTACGACGGCGCGACCGATCCGACGGTGGTCCGCGATGTGGACGGCGGATGGTGGATGTTCTACACGCAGCGCCGGGCGACGCATCCCGATCCCGGCCCGGGCGTCGCGTGGGTGCACGGCAGCCGGATCGGCGTCGCCCGCGGTGAGGACGGGTACTCGTGGTCGTACGCCGGCACCCTCGAGCCCGACACCCTCGAGCCCGGTGACGCGGGCCTGTCGCTGCGCGCCGGCGCCCTCCCCGCGGAGATCGCGGAGACGCACTGGGCGCCCGACGTGGTGCGGGACGACACGGTCGCCGGCGACAGGCCTCGCTGGCGCATGTACCTCACGCAGATCGACGGGATCCCGGACCGGTGGGACGGTCACGACCGGCGGATCATCGAGTACGTCTCGGACGACCTGACGCGCTGGGAGAGGCGCGGGGCGCTCGAGCTCGGCAGCGACCGGGTCATCGACGCGGCGGTCGCGCGCTGTCCCGATGGGAGCTGGCGGCTGTGGTTCAAGGACGAGGCGGCCGCGTCGGTGACGCGCGTGGCGGTCTCCCCCGACCTCGATTCATGGCGCCTCGAGGGCACGGCGATCGGCGGCAGACCGCACGAGGGCCCGTACGTCTTCGCCCTGGGAGGGTGGTGGTGGATGATCACGGACGAGTGGCGCGGAATGGCGGTCCACCGCTCAAGCGATGCGGTGGAGTGGGTACGGCAGGGCGGGCCGGAGAATGTGATCCTCGGCGACTCCGGGCCGCCGGAGCGCGGCATCCAGATCGGTCGCCACGGTTCGGTCGTCGTCACGGAGGACGACGCGCGCCTGTACTACTTCACGCATCCGTGGTGGGACGGATCGGAGCTCGGCACCAGCGAGGACGCCGATTCCAGGCTCAGTGCGGTGCACGTCGCGCGGCTGTCCGTGTGCGACGGCACGCTTCTCTGCGCGCGCTGACCGGCACATTCGGCCGCTCGCGCACCGTTACGCGATTGACTCTTGCGAAACGTTTTCCCGTCGGGTACGGTGATGGGCAAGCGCTTTCCCGTCACCAAGGAACGCCGTCAATCGCACGAAAGAACAACGAACGTTCGCCGGCTCACGACTCGGACGCGGACGTCAGAGAGGACGAAGATGTTCAGCAAGAAGCGGGCCATTGCTGCAATGGCCTTCACGGCGGGAGCCGCACTGGTCTTGGCGGGATGCGCGGGAGGCGACAACGCGGCGGAGCCCGCCGCCACCTTCGATCCGGACGAGGAGGTCACCCTCGACCTCGCCTTCTGGGGCAACGACATCCGCGCCGACCTGTACAACCAGGCGATCGAGGCGTTCAACGAGGAGTACCCGAACATCACGGTCAACTCGACGTTCCTCGCGTTCCCCGAGTTCTGGGAGAAGCGCCAGACCGAGGCGGCCGGCAAGAACCTGCCCGACGTGATGCAGTTCGACTACTCGTACCTGCGTCAGTACTCCCAGAACAATCTGCTGCTCGATCTCGAGCCCTACCTCGGCAACATCATCGACACCGAGCCGCTGCCGGAGAACATCCTCGACATCGGCGTGGTGGACGACAAGACGACCGGCATCGCCACGTCCACCAACGCGTGGGGTCTCTTCACCAACACGAAGCTTCTCGAGACCGCCGGTGTCGAGCAGTTCGAGGGCGGCAGCTGGGAGGACTACACCGAATGGATGGGCGAAGTCACCGACGGCGCCGGCGGGGCGTTCTGGGGCGGCAGCGACTTCACCGGCCGCATCCAGAACTTCGAGCTGCAGCTGCGCGCCGAGGGCAAGGACCTCTTCACCGAGGACGGTGAGCCGGGCTTCGACGAGGAGCGCCTCACCGAGTTCTGGGAGCAGGGCGCACCGATCCGCGAGGACGGCATCGGCATCCCGCAGCAGCGGGTGGAGGAAGTCGTCCCGAAGGGCGCGTTCGACAGCGCGCTGACCGCCAGCGAGCTCACGTGGGACAACTTCGGCGCCGGCTACCTCGCCGGCCTCGGAGCGGAGTACACCGAGCTGGGTCTGATCGAGCCGCCCGTCACGGAGGAAGGCGCGAAGGACCTGTACCTCAAGCCCTCGATGCTCCACTCGATCTCGGCCAACACCGACCACCCCGAGGCAGCGGCGACGCTCGTCAACTTCCTGGTCAACTCGCCGCAGTCCGGTGAGATCTTCGGCACCAACCGCGGCCTCCCGGCCTCCGAGACGGCGCTCGCGGCCGCGGAGCTCGACCCGCTCAGCCAGCAGGTGAAGGACTACGAGGCATCCATCGCCGACCGTCTCGGCGACGCTCCCCCGGTCCCGATCGTGGGCTACGGCACGCTCGAGGAGAAGTTCCGCCAGATCGGCACCGAGCTGAACTTCGGCACCATGACGGTTGACGAGGCCGTGAGCGAGTTCTTCACTGAGATGGACGTCGTCCTAGGCCAGTAGGACACCCGGGGCCCGGGCGGCGACGCCCGGGCCCCGCCCCGAACCTCCACCCAACGTTCAGGAGACCGACGTGAGTACGACAGCGACGAGAGTGATCGTCACCGGGGAAGACTCCTCGCGCAAGAACCTGCTGCGCAGACGGCGCGCAGAAGACGCAGGACGGCCGGGCCTGAAGCGGCGCGAACGCCGGGAGACGCTGACCGGGTACGGGTTCCTTCTCCCGTGGCTGATCGGCTTCATCGGCCTCACCGTCGGCCCGATGCTGTACTCGCTGTACCTGTCCTTCACCCGGTACGACATCTTCTCCGACCCCCGCTGGATCGGCCTGGACAACTACGTCCGCTTGTTCACGGATGACCCCAACTTCATCCAGTCCTCGCAGATCACCCTGATTTACGTGCTGGTCGGCACCCCGATCACCCTCGCCGCAGCGCTGGCTGTGGCGATGCTGCTGAACTTCCGCGACAAGGGCAGCGGGTTCTTCCGCTCCGCGTTCTACGCCCCCTCGCTCATCGGGGCCTCGGTGTCGGTGGCCATCGTGTGGCGGGCGATGTTCTCCGACAACGGGCCGGTCGATAGCTCCCTGAGCCTCTTCGGGATCGACATCGGCGGGTGGGTCGGCAATCCCGACCTCGCGGTGCCGATGATGATCCTGCTGGCGGTGTGGATGTTCGGCGCCACGATGGTGATCTTCCTCGCCGGCCTGAAGCAGATCCCGAAGGAGCTGTACGAGGCGGCGGAGATGGACGGCGCCGGAGCGTTCCACCGGTTCCGGGCGGTCACCCTGCCGATGCTCTCACCGGTGATCTTCTTCAACCTGCTGCTCGGCCTGATCGGCGCCTTCCAGGTGTTCGCGTCGGCATACATCATCTCGAACGGCTCCGGCGGTCCCGCCGGCATGACGAACTACATCACGCTGTACCTCTACAAGCGGGGCTTCTCCGACGGCCAGATGGGCTACGCAGCCGCCATGGCGTGGGTGCTGCTCGTCGTCGTCGCCATCATCGCCTTCATCCTCTTCCGTACCCAGCGCTCCTGGGTGCACTACTCCGGAGACACCCGATGACCACTTCAAGCTTCTCCGAGGCCGCGCTCGTCCAGGTCGAGAACCAGGTCGACCCGGACCCCAAGGAAACCGCACGCCCCCGGAGGGTCAAGCGCAAGACCTGGCAGACCGTGATCTGGCTGGTCGTGCTGCTGGGCGTCACCGCGGTCGTGCTCTACCCGCTGCTGTGGCTGTTCCTGTCCACCTTCAAGCCGAACGGCGAGTTCGGATCGAACATGGGTCTCCTTCCGAACAACCCGACCCTGGAGAACTACGCCAAGGTGTCCGAGGGCATCGCCGGGGTGCCGATGTGGCGGTTCTTCGCGAACTCCCTGCTGATCGCCGTCGTCTCGGTCATCGGCACCGTGTTCTCCTCCGCCCTGGCCGCGTACGCGTTCGCGCGGGTGCACTTCAAGGGCCTCGGCATCCTCTTCGCCGCGATGATCGGCACGCTCCTGCTGCCGTTCCACGTGCTGATCATCCCGCAGTACATCCTGTTCAACCGGCTCGAGCTGGTGGACACGTTCATTCCGCTGCTGCTGCCGAAGTTCCTGGCGACCGAGGCGTTCTTCGTCTTCCTGCTCGTGCAGTTCATCCGCCAGATGCCGCGTGACATGGACGAAGCCGCCCGCATCGACGGCGCGGGTCACCTGCGCATCTTCTGGTCGATCATCCTCCCGCTGATCAAGCCCGCCCTGATCACCTGCGCGATCTTCTCCTTCATCTGGGCATGGAACGACTTCCTCGGGCCACTGCTCTACCTGACGAGTCCGGAGAACTATCCGCTCCCGATCGCGCTGCGCCTCTACAACGACCAGAGCACCACGAGTGACTTCGGAGCCACCGTCACGGCATCCTTCCTCGCCCTCCTTCCCGTGCTCCTCTTCTTCCTGGTCTTCCAGCGCTTCCTCGTCGACGGCGTCGCCACCCAGGGACTCAAGGGCTGACGATGGCCATCGACCGCCGAGAAGCACGCGCCGCCAAGCGCGCGGACCTGTCGGGCAGCGGCCCGACGCTCCACGAGCGTCCGCCGGCGCGCTTCCCCGGGGCGACCGCGAGGTTCGCGCTCCTCGGCGAGGTGCTGCTCATCGGCCTGCTCGTGACGCTCGTCTCGCTGCCGCTCGTAACCTTTCCGGCCGCGCTGGCCGCCGGCATCCGCCACCTGCGCCGCTACATCGCCGCCGAGGCGTCGCCCCTCTTCGCCTTCTGGCGCGACCTGCGGGCCGCGCTCGCCGGGGGGCTCGTGGTCGGCGTGATTGCGCTCGTGCTGACGGCGATCCTGCTGCTGGATGTCGACCTGGCGGACTCCGGACTCCTGCCGGGCGGCGCAGCGATCGCGATCTTCGGCTGGGTCGGCCTCGCCGCCGTCGGCGTGTCGCTGCTCGCGGCCGCAGGCGCCTGGAGCCCGGAGCCCCATAAAGGGCGCGCGTCAGCAAGCCGGGGGTTTGGGGCGGAGCCCCAAACAGGGCGCGCGTCAGCAAGCCGGGGGTTTGGGGCGGAGCCCCATACAGGGCGCGCGTCAGCAAGCCGGGGGTTTGGGGCGGAGCCCCATAAAGGGCGCGCGTCAGCAAGCCGGGGGTTTGGGGCGGAGCCCCATACAGGCTGGCGCGGCGCCGTTCGGTCCGTGCCGCGCACGCTCCGAGGGGACATCCCCGGCACCCTCTACTTCGCCGCCACGGCGGTGTTCGTGGTGGTCCTCACGTGGGCGCTTCCGCCGCTGATCATCCCGGCGCTCGGTTGCGCCGCCCTCGCCGCGGTCGCCATCCCGGCGCGGGCACGGCGCACTCGCGCGTAGTCGCCGCTCGACTCGTCCCCTCCCTTCACCTGACCCATCCCCCACTCAGACCAAGGAGTCTTCTGTGCTGTACGGCGCCGACTACAACCCCGACCAATGGCCAGAAGAGGTCTGGGACGACGATGTCCGCCTCATGCGTGAGGCCGGCGTGAACATCGTGAGCCTCGGCATCTTCGCGTGGTCGCGCATCCAGCCGGCCGAGGGCGTGTGGGACTTCGACTGGCTCGACCGGGTGATCGACAAGCTGCACGCCGGCGGCATCCAGGTGAATCTGGCGACGGCGACCGCCTCACCCCCGCCGTGGGTGAGCGCGCGCTACCCCGACACGCTTCCCGCCGACGAGAGCGGCGCCTCCTACTGGCCCGGCAGCCGGCAGCACTTCGCGCCGTCGTCGCCGACCTACCGGCGCCTGGCGGGCGAGGTGGTCCGCCGCCTCGCCGAACGCTACGTCGACCACCCCGCCGTCGTGATGTGGCACGTGGGCAACGAGTTCGGCTGCCACCTGTGGGCCGACTACTCGGATGCCGCACGCGACGCGTATCGCGGATGGCTCCGAGCGCGGTACGGCACGACCGAGCGCCTCAACGAGGCGTGGGGCACCAATTTCTGGTCGCAGCGCTACGGCTCGTTCGACGAGGTCTTCCCGCCACGCAAGGCGCCCTACAGCCACAACCCGTCGTCGATGCTCGACTTCCGCCGCTTCACGTCCGACATGCTGCTCGAGTGCTACCTGATGGAGCGCGAGATCCTGCTGGCGGCCGGTGCGACGCAGCCCATCACGACCAACTTCATGGGACCGTTCAAGCCCGCCGACTACAGCAAGTGGGCGCCGTTCATGGACGTGATCGCCGACGACTGCTACCCCGACCCCGCCAACCCCGACCGGGTGCGGGATGCGGCGTTCCAGCGCGATCTGATCCGCTCGCTGAAGCCCGGCGTGCCCTGGATCTTGATGGAGCAGGCGACGGATGCCGTGAACTGGCGTCCCGCGAACCCCGGCAAGCAACCAGGCGTGCTGCTGGTCGAGACCGCCCAGTCCATCGCCCGCGGCGCCGACGGGATCATGTTCTTCCAGTGGCGGCAGTCCCGTGCCGGCAGCGAGAAGTTCCACTCCGCGATGCTCCCGCACGCCGGCACCGACACGCGCACGTGGCGGGAGGTCACCGAGCTCGGCTCCCGCCTCGGGTCGCTCTCGCTGCCGGCGCCCGGTCGGGACGCCCGCGTGGCCCTGGTCTTCGACTGGGAGAACTGGTGGGCGGTCGAGGAACGCGATCACCCCGTCGACATCGACTATCTCGCCCTCTCGCTGCAGTGGTACGGGGCGCTGCACAAACGAGGCCTCATGGTCGACATCATTCCTCCCGAGCGCGTGGACGACGGCTACGACCTCGCGATCGCGCCGGCCCTCTATCTGCTGCGCGAAGATGGCGCCGCGGCGCTGACGCGCTTCGTCGAGGGCGGCGGCACGCTGCTCGCCGGCCCGTTCACCGACGTCGTGGACGAGCACGACCAGTTCCGCGCCGGCGGCTTCCTCGCGCAGCTCGGGCCGGTGCTCGGCGTGCGGCTCGAGAACTTCGGCGCTCTTGCCGGCGCACACGGCGGGTCGGCCGGCGGCATGGGCGTCGGGGCGCAGAGCGGGCCTGCGGCGCGCGGCGAGCACGGCGGCTCGGCCGGATTCGTGCTGGACGGCGCGCCCGTGCGCGGAACGCTTGTCGCCGAGGTGGTCGAGGCCGTCGGGGCGGACGTCGTCGCGAGCTTCACCGACGGCCCGTCGGCGGGTTTCCCCGCCGTCACACGGCACGCCTACGGCAGAGGGGAGGCCTGGTACGTCACGACGATGCCGGATGCGGCGGGCCTGGATGCGCTGGCTGGAGCGGTTGTGGACGCATCGGGGGTCACCCCCGTGGTGGCCGATCTGCCGGCCGACGTGGAGGTCGCCCGCCGCGGCGATCTCGTGACGCTGATCAATCACGGCGACGAGGCCGTCTGGATCGAAGTCGACGGAACGGATGCCGAGAGCGGCGTCGACATCGGTGGCCGCCGACTGGACGCCCGGAGTGTGCTGTTCGCGCTGTCGCCCGAGACGGCATCCGCCCGCACCGAACGCGCTGACGCCGTCGCGACTCGATGACGGACCTCTCCGCCCGTCCGCTGCCGAGGCGGCGCGGACGGCGATAGTCTCGACCCTTTCGATTCCGATTTTCAAGGACGCTCATGACCGATATCGCCAGGACGCATCTCGACCCCCGCTTCGCCATCGGAGACATCGACCGCCGCATCTTCGGCGGCTTCGTGGAGCACCTCGGACGGCACATCTATGACGGGATCTACGAGCCCGGGCATCCGTCTGCCGACGCGGACGGCTTCCGCACCGACGTGATCGAGCTGGTCCAGGAACTGGGCGTGACGACCATCCGCTATCCCGGCGGCAACTTCGTCTCGGGGTACCGGTGGGAGGACGGTGTGGGTCCGGTGTCCGAGCGCCCGCGGCGGCTCGACCTCGCATGGCACTCGACGGAGACCAACGAGGTGGGGCTGCACGAGTTCTCGTCGTGGCTGGAGAAGATCGGCAGCGACCTGATGCTCGCCGTGAACCTCGGCACACGCGGCACGCAGGAGGCCCTGGACCTGCTCGAGTACGCGAACCTGCCCGTGCAGACGGCGCTGACCGACCAGCGGGTGGCGAACGGCAGGGCGGAGCCGTTCGGGGTGCAGATGTGGTGCCTCGGCAACGAGATGGACGGGTTCTGGCAGCTCGGTCACCGCAACTCGGAGGACTACGGCAAGCTCGCCTCGCGTACCGCGAAGGCCATGCGGATGCTCGATCCCGAGCTGCAGCTCGTGGTGTGCGGGTCGTCGTCGCGCGCAATGCCGACGTTCGGCTCGTGGGAGCGGACGGTGCTCGAGCACACGTTCGCCGATGTCGACTTCATCTCCTGCCACGCCTACTACCAGGAGCACGACGGCAAGGCGCAGGAGTTCCTCGCCTCGGCCGTCGACATGTCGCGCTTCATCGACAGCGTGGTCGCGACCGCCGACCACGTCGCGGCGATGCGGGACAGCACGAAACGCATGATGATCTCGTTCGACGAGTGGAACATCTGGTACCTGCATCTTCCGGAGGGTGTGGAGGCCCCGGCACCGCAGCTCGATGACTGGCCGCTCGCCTCGCGGCTGCTCGAGGAGAAGTACCATGTGCTGGATGCCGTGGTCTTCGGCGATCTGCTGATCACCCTGCTCCAGCACGCCGACCGCGTGCGTTCGGCATCGCTGGCCCAGCTCGTCAACGTGATCGCGCCCATCATGACCGAGCCGGGCGGCGCTGCGTGGCGGCAGACGACCTTCTTCCCCTTCTCGATCACTTCGCGCCTCGCCGGCCGACACGCGGTGCGGCTCGCCATCGAGTCGCCGACGTTCACGAGCGAGCGCTTCGGAGAGGTCGGCACCATCAACGGCGTCGCGACGGTGGATGACGACGGCACGAGCGTCTTCCTGGTCAACCGCTCGCTGTCCGATCCTCAGGTCCTGGAGATCGACGTGACCGCGCTCGGGTCAGGGCTGTCGGTGCGGGAGTCGCACCTGATCGCGGACGATGACATCTACGCGGCCAACACCCTCGAGGATCCGGAGCGGGTCGCGCCCCGTCCGGCAGAGGCGACCATCGCGGACGGCGTGCTGCGCGTGACGATGCCGGCGGTGTCGTGGGTGGCGCTGCGGCTGGGGTAGGTCGGCGGCGGTTTTGGTGGTCGGCCGCGGGCTTGGTCTTAGGGCGGCGCGGGCCGTGTCGCGCCTCGTGAATCATCCCGGGCCGCGCGTGGGCTGAGGCCGCCCCAGCGAGTTGCCACGCGATCAGACGGTGCGCGATCCGAGCGCGAGCGCTGCTGCGTCGGATGTCTTGCGTGGGTCTCGCAGGCCCGAGTCTCCTGCACAGACGCGAATGCCGCGAGGTTGTCCCCAGGACGTTTCCCGCTAGCGCCGGATGTCGGAGGCCGGTGCGACGATGAGAACATGTCTTCGAATCTCGACCGCCACTCATACGATGCGGCCACTGGGGTTCTCGTCGATTCCGTGGTCACGGGGCGGGCGGCGATCGCTGCTCTTCAGGCGCAGGAAGCGGAGGCGCTGGCCGGCGCGGCGAAGCTCGCATCACTGCGCGTGGCGGGCGAGCCGAGTGCGGTGGCTCGTGCGCGGGAGATGGAGATGCGATCCCTGGTCGCCGAGTTCGCCACAGCGGTGCGGGTCAGCGAACGCAGCATGCAGCGGCAGGTGAACGAGGCCGAAACACTGGTCGGCGGATTTCCGCGGACGCTGGCTGCGTGGCGCGAGGGCACGATCGCCTCGGGGCACGTCGAGGTGATCGTCGATGCCGGGTTCCACATCGATGACCAGGACGCTCGTCGGGCCTACGAGGTGGCGGTGCTCGCCCGCGCGGAGAGGGAGACGCCGGGACGGCTGCGGCCGGTGGCCCGCATCGTCGCCGATCGGCTCCATCCTCGCTCCATCGACGAGCGGCACGCGGGTGCCAGGCTCGCCCGCGCGGTCGTGATCAATGACCTCCCCGACGGTATGGCGGAACTGATCGCGACCCTCCCCGCCGTGCTGGCACGGGGAATCCACGACCGATTGAGCGAGCAGGCGCGCGCGGTGAAGGCGGCGCGCTCACGCGACGACGAGCCGGACGCCGCGACCGGTGACCCAGCCGAGCCACTCCGCGCGTCGGCGATGCCGCCGGGTGAGCATGACCCCGAGCCAGTCCACGACCGCTCGATGGACGAGCTTCGCGCCGACATCCTCTGCGACCTGCTGCTTACAGCCAGCCCCACGATCGACGATCCAGCCACGGCCCTCGGTGCGATCCGTGCGACCGTGCAGGTGACCGTTCCGGTCCTCACTCTGGCGGGGCGCTCGGGCGCCGCTGCCACGCTCGCAGGGTCGGGGCCGATCGACCCCGAGACGGCGCGGGTCCTCGCCGGCGGTGCGACCGGCTGGGACCGCGTGATGACCCACCCGGTCACGAGTGCGGTGTTGGCCGTCGATCGCTACCGCCCCAGCGAAGACCTGAGGCGCACGCTCCGCGTCCGCGACGAGCACTGCCGGTTCCCCGGATGCCGGATGCCGGCTCACCGGTGCGATCTCGACCACAGTCACGACGCCGCGCTCGGTGGCGCGACGTGCGAAGCAAACCTCGCTCACCTGTGCAGGCGCCACCACACGCTGAAGCACGCGACCCGGTGGACGGTGCGACAACTTGCCGGCGGAGTGCTCGAATGGACCAGCCCCGGGAGTCGTCACTACACAGACGCCCCGGAGCCGGTCGTGCGGTTCATGCCGTCCGGGGATCCGCGGCCGTTCTGACAGGCGGAACGTGAGCTGCGGTTGTGTGCCTGTTCCAGCTCGGTCAGTCCTGAGCGTCCTCCAGTCCGGTCAGTCCTGAGCGGTCTTCCAGTTCCGTCAGTCCTGAGGGTCTTCCAGTTCCGTCAGCCCTCAGCGTCTTCCAGTTCCGTCAGTCCTGAGCGTCTTCGATCTCGCCCGCCGCGATCGCGTCCGCATACTTGCGGATATCCGGACCCGGTTCGTAGTCGATAAATCGGTCCTTCATGCGCCGGTTGAGTTCCACGAACGCGTCGTCGGACGAGATGCCGCTCTGCGACCGGGCGATGTCCAGCACCGCCTCCCGCAGCACGGCGTCCGCATCGTCGAGGATCTTGGCTCGGGCGGGTTCGTTCCACCGGATGTCTTCTGCCTTCATTCGTGGAGGCTAACCCGAGGAGCTCCCGAGCAGGGCGGGGTTGCGACCCGACCTGCGAACCGGTAACGGTGCGCGCCGCGCGCTGCCGGCGCCGAGACCTTCGTGTCCGGCGAGCCGTCCCGCAACGCCGTCTCCACCGCCGCTTGCGCGATGGCCTCGCCACGTGCGAAACTATTCGGAAAGCGTTTACCCGATCACTTCGGGACACCGACGAACGCACCGAGCGAAACGGAAAGACCGTGTCAGAGACGACCATCCTCGCCCCGGCCCCGGCCCCGGCATCCACCGCCCCCGCGCCGGGCACCCGCGAGATCGGCATCATCATGAACGGCGTCTCCGGCCGCATGGGATACCGGCAGCACCTGGTGCGCAGCATCCTGGCCATCCGTGATCAGGGCGGCGTCGTGCTGCCGGACGGATCCCGCGTCACGGTGCGTCCCCTGCTCGTCGGCCGCAGCGAAGCCAAGCTCGCCGAACTGGCCGCCCAGCACGGCATCGAGGACTACACGAGCGACCTCGACGCGGCCCTTGCGGATCCCCGCTGGGAGATCTACGCCGACTTCCTCGTCACGAAGGCCCGCTCCTCGGCCCTTCGCAAGGCGATCGCCGCCGGCAAGACGATCTACACCGAGAAGCCCACCGCCGAGACCGTCGACGAGGCCCTCGAGCTGGCGAACCTCGCCGCCGCCGCGGGCGTGAAGACCGGCGTCGTGCACGACAAGCTCTACCTTCCGGGCCTGCAGAAGCTCAAGCGCCTCATCGACTCGGGCTTCTTCGGCCGCATCCTGAGCGTCCGCGGAGAGTTCGGCTACTGGGTCTTCGAGGGCGACTGGCAGCCCGCGCAGCGCCCCTCCTGGAACTACCGCGCCGAGGACGGCGGCGGCATCATCGTCGACATGTTCCCGCACTGGAACTACGTGCTCGAGAACCTGTTCGGCGAGATCAAGACCGTGTACGCACAGGCAGCCGTTCACATCGCCGACCGCTGGGACGAGAAGGGCGAGCACTACACGGCCACCGCCGAGGACGCCGCCTACGGCATCTTCGAGCTCGCCGACGGCGTCATCGCCCAGATCAACTCCTCTTGGACCGTCCGCGTGAACCGCGACGAGCTCGTCGAGTTCCACGTGGACGGCACCCACGGCTCGGCCGTGGTCGGCCTGTTCGGCGCCAAGATCCAGCCCCGCAACGCCACCCCGAAGCCGGTCTGGAACCCCGATCTGGCCGACGACCACGACTACGACGCCGACTGGATCGACGTACCGACGAACGAGATCTTCCAGAACGGCTTCAAGCAGCAGTGGGAGGAATTCCTCGTCTCGGTCGTCGAGGGCACCGACTACGAGTTCGATCTCCTCTCCGGCGCGCGCGGCGTGCTGCTGGCCGAGGCCGGCCTGCAGTCCAGCCGCGAGGGCCGCAAGGTCGAACTGCCGAAGCTCGCGCTGGGCTGACGTTGATGCTTCGACAGAGCTCAGCGACCGGGCGACTCACGCTCCTCGGCGTCTCGGGCGCCACGACGCGCATCGAACTCGCCCCGGCGCCCTCGTTCTCCAAGCCCACCGCAACGCTGCGCAGCCGCGTGGCGTACGCCGCCGCGCACGTGGTGCCGGTGGTGTGGGGCGAGAACACCCCCGGCAGCCCGGCCGACATCGACTGGGACTCGACCCTGGCGTTCCGCCGCCACGTGTACTCGTGGGGTCTCGGAGTCGCCGATGCCATGGACACCGCGCAGCGGAACATGGGCCTGGACGCGACGGCGACGCGGGAGCTGATCGCCCGCAGCGCCCAGGTCGCCCGCGAAGAGGGCGGCTCGGTCGTCGTCGGCGTCAACACCGACCACGTCGATGAGGAGTTCATCAGCCTGGACGCGATCATCGACGCGTATAAGGAGCAGCTGCACTTCACCGAGGAGCAGGGGGCGGGCCCTGTGCTCATGGCCAGCCGCCACCTGGCTCGCGCGGCGACGTCGGCCGACGACTACCGCCGCGTCTACCGCGAGGTGCTCTCGGCGGCCACCACGCCCGTCGTGCTGCACTGGCTCGGAACGGCCTTCGACCCCGTGCTCGCCGGCTATTTCGGCTCAAGCGATTGGCCCGCGGCATCCGAGGTGCTGCTGGAGGTCATCGCGGAGAACACCGACAAGATCGCCGGCGTCAAGATGAGCCTGCTGGATGCCGCGGCCGAGGTGTCGGTGCGCGAGCGCCTCCCCGAATCGGTGCGCATGTTCACCGGCGACGACTTCAACTACGTGGGCCTGATCGGCGGAGACTCGCTTCCGGCCACGGGAACGGTCCCCGAGCCTGTCGAGGGGTCGAGCGCACGGCATGCCGCCCAGAGAACGGGCTCGCTGAGCGCCGAAGCCGTGCACTCGACGGCAACCGGTACCCTCGCGGCCGAGCGGGGACACTCCGACGCGCTCCTCGGCGCATTCGCGGCTCTCACGCCCGTCGCCTCGGCGGCCATCCAGGCGCTCGACGCGAACGACCCCGACGCGTACCTCAGCATCCTGGGCCCGACCGAGGAGCTCAGCCGGCAGGTCTTCGCCGCCCCGACGTTCTACTACAAGACCGGCGTCGCGTTCCTGTCGTGGCTGAACGGCCACCAGAGCGCCTTCCAGATGGTCGGCGGCCTGCACTCGGCGCGGAGTCTCCCGCACCTCAGCGAGATCGTCCGCCTCGCCAACGCCTCGCAGGCGCTCGAGCGCCCGGAGCTGGCGGCCGAGCGCTGGAACGGCCTGCTGCGCCTGAACGGAGTGGACGCATGACCGCCGGAGACACGGTCACGACAAGCACAGACACGGTCACGACAAGCACAGACACGGTCACGACGAGCGCAGCCACGGCTTCGCGGCCGGATCCCCGCCTCTCGATCAACCAGGCGACGATCAAGTACGCCGACCTCGCCACCGCCCTGCGGGTCACCGCCGAAGCCGGCGTGCAGGCGATCGGCCTGTGGCGCGAGCCCGTGCAGGCGGTCGGCCTGAAGACCGCCGCGGAGCTGCTGGCGGCCTCCGGTCTGCGCTTCACGACGCACTGCCGCGGCGGATTCTTCACGCTCCCGGAGGGACCCGCCCGACGCGCTGCCATCGACGACAACCGTCGCGCCATCGAGGAGGCGGCGACCCTGGCCGCGGCCGGCGCGGAAGGATCCACGGCGATCCTCGTGCTCGTCGCCGGCGGCCTGCCCGAGGGCTCGCGCGACCTGATCGGCGCGCGCCGGCGGGTGCGCGACGCGATCGGGGAGCTGGTTCCGGATGCCGCGGCCGCCGGCGTCACGCTGGCGATCGAGCCGCTGCATCCCATGTACGCCTCCGACCGTGCGGTCGTATCGACGCTCGGCCAGGCCCTGGACATCGCCGCGGACTTCGAGCCGTCGGTGGTCGGAGCGACCGTCGACACCTTCCACATCTGGTGGGATCCGGACGTGCTCGCACAGATCGCGCGAGCGGGCCGCGAGGGCCGGATCGCGACCTACCAGGTGTGCGATTGGAAGACCCCGCTGGCCGCCGACGTGCTGCTCAGCCGGCACTATCCGGGCGACGGGGTCATCGACTTCGGCTCGTTGACCGGCGCCGTGGTGGATGCCGGGTACACGGGCGACATCGAGGTCGAGCTGTTCAACGAGGACATCTGGGCGACCCCGCACGACGAGGTCGTACGCCGCACGGCCGCGGCCTTCGGCGCGGCGGTCAGCCCGCACCTCGCGCCGCTGGGGCGCTGACGCCCTGCTGAACCGACCCGGCGCTCAGCCCTCGGCATCCAACCGCGCGGCCCAACGTGCGGCGCCGCG
Source organism: Microbacterium sp. DT81.1 (assembly GCF_049844955.1). Lineage (NCBI taxonomy): Bacteria > Bacillati > Actinomycetota > Actinomycetes > Micrococcales > Microbacteriaceae > Microbacterium > Microbacterium sp. DT81.1. Next base: position 53,893 of record NZ_JBNCMA010000008.1, on the reverse strand, counting down.
CAGCAGGTCGACGTGCTCCGGGGACGCGAAGGACCGCTCGTCATGCCCGAGGGCGGATACGACGGCGCGCGTCGCACCGTACTCGTGCGTCCACACCAGCGGATGCGTCCGGCCCTCGTGCTCGTGCACCGCGAGGACCGTGACGTCGGCGTCGACCGCCAGGTCCGTGTAACGCTCGTCGAACAGCCGAAAGGCGCCGGTCTCGCCGGTGGTGACACGTGCGGTGACCGGATGCCGCGCCAGGACGCGCACCGTCGCCTCGGAGATCTCCGGATGGAATGACCGCCCCTCGATCCACGCGCCGCCGATCGCCGAGCGCCACTCGGGATAGTCGCGCAGCGTCGAGACCGCGTTGTGCACCGCGAGGATGCCGATGCCACGGTCGAGTGCGGCACGCAGTCCTGCCACCGCGGCATCCGGAGCACCGTGGCCCGTCTCGCCGTTCCGCCACGGGTCGCCCGCGTTCACGACCAGCAGGTCGGGCGGCTCGGCGTCGGGAAGGACCACGCCGTGGGGAAGGGGCGCGCCCTCGGGAAGGACCGAGCCGTCGGAATGGTCCGCGCCGTCGAGATCGAGCGCCCTGTCGGGAAGGACCGCGCCCCCGAGGCCCGCGAGCGCGGAGTCCAAGTCGTCCTCGAGGGTCACGGTCCAGCCATCGGCCTCGAGCGCCTCGGCGATCAGGCGCGAGGTGGAGACGAACGGGTGCCAGGGGTCCGAGTAACGGCCCGTTCCTGCGGCGACGATCGCGTGCGGCATCCGGTCAGTCTCCCTCATCGGTTCGGTTGTCTCGCGCGGATCGCTCCCGCGCCGAGTTCGGCCACACTGTCTTCGTCAGGGCTTCCGGGCAGCACGTTCAGTCGACGTCGTAGGTGCGCAGCAGGCCGCACATCCCGAAGCGACGCTCGCCCTCCGCGCCGGAGCTGGAGCGCGGCTCCGCAGCGCCCAGCAGCGCGGCCGATCCGGAGGCGATCTCGGCCAGCAGCTGCTCGCCGCGGCGGGCGTCGGCGAGCACGCTGTCCTTGCGCAGCCGCGACCACTCGGCGGAACGCGGAGCGACGAGCGCCGCGGCCCGCTCGTAGAAGCGCTCGAGCGGGGCGAGGTCGCCGCCCTGCACCGCCGCCCGCAGCGCCACGAAGCCCCGCACGGCGGCGTCCCGCCGGGCACGGGCGGCCTCTGCGGCCGCGGACCGGTCGGGCGCGGCATCCGGCAGCCGTGCCGCCTCGCCGTACCGCTCGGCATCCGCGAGCACCTCGTCGGCGAACGTCATCACCGCGTCGCCCGCCTCGGGCAGGCCGCGGTTGCTCATGATCACGACGACCTCGAGGCCGCCGCCATTGACGACCCGGTGGATCGTGCCGGGTGCGAACCATACGGTCGCGCCCGGTGCCAGGTCGTGCTCGCGGTAGCCGGTGCGGTCGAGGGTCTGCAGCGATCCGGAGCCCGCCGTCACGACGTAGGCCTCCGTCGACACGGTGTGCAGATGCGGGGTGCCGCCGGGCAGGCCGTCCGGAGCGACGCCGAACCCGGCGGGCACGGCGTCGTCGTAGACGCGCAGCCGGCTCACCGACGTGCCGCCGGGAAACACGACGTCGGTCACACCGACACCCTGCTCTCGTCGCGCTCGGCCGCCTCGCTGCCGATGAGCGCCGCGAGCCCCTGATCCGCCAGGGCCTCGACCTCCGCGCCGGGGGCCTCGCCGTCGGCGATCACCACCGCATAGCGGAAGGTCACCTCTTCGCCGCGCGCGAGCAGCACCTCCTCCGAGAAGAACGGCGCCGGGCACATGCACGCGAACTCTTCGGTGCGCGCGAACCACTGCGGCGGGTGATGGATGTTGCCGGGGTCATCGACCATCACCAGAGTGGATGCCTCATCGATGCCGTCGTGCCGGCCGGTGAATCCCATCCAGGCGTGCCGGGTGCCCCGGAGCTCGTCGCCGCCGTCGCCGTCGACCGTGCGCAGCCGGCCGTTCGTGAACGATCGGGGTCCGCGCCAGAACAGCCCGCCGTAGCCGGCATTCTCGCGGCCCTTGGTGGTCGGCGATCCGATCCACAGATCCTCGGGGCCGACGTTGCGCATGCGCGACTCGAAGGTCAGGACCCATGCCCCCGCGGCGACGCCCGCATCGGGGAGCGTCGCCGTCAGGCTGCGGGACTCGTCGATGATGTGCACGCCGGCCTGGGTGATCCACCTCAGGCGATGCGCGAGAACGGCGGATTCGGCATCCGCCCGCAATTCGGTCAGCTCCGCGTGCTCGGCGCGTCCGTTGTTCTCGAGCTGCACGTAGAACCGGTCGCGCACGAAGGTCGGCCCACCCCAGAAGTTCTCGGTGCCCACGTGAGGCAGCGACCACGCGATGCCCTTGTGCCACACGTGATCGTGCGGGCGGAAGAGGCTCACGAGGTGCCCCGCGCGGGTGCGGAGCGGGTGCAGGTAGGGCTTCGGCGACTCGAGCGGCACGGTGTCGGGCGCGTACACGTACTCGGCGAGCTCCACCCCGTCCAGGCGAACAGAGACGCTGCGATCGAGCTCGTGGACGATGCTGAAGCCGCTCATCGCGCCGCCTCCCTCCTTGACGACGGCGCGGCTGCAGCCGCCGAAGACACAGCGGCCCAGGGTGCGCCCGTGCCCTCCATGCTGTCGTAGAACGGATGCCCCGGGCCGATGTCCCCTGCCGCGATCGTGGTGTCGGTGAAGGCGGAGGCGTAGAGCGCCGCCGCCAGCGACAGGGTCTCGCGGGCATCCGTGATCGTGACGGGGGCCGGCGTGCCGGCCTCGCGTGCTGCGACGATCGCGCCGAACTGCGCGGCATGACCGCTCGGGACGCCGGTGGCACGCTCGGCCCACGTTTCGGCCAGTGCCTCCGAGCCGGGCGCCGGGGTGAGGCTCCAGTTGCCCGCGTCGTAGCCGTAGAGGTGCACGAGCTCGGCCGTCGCGTTCTCGAAGTCGATACGCAGCCGCGAGACCTGGCTCGGTGACACAAGGGAGTTGAGCACGGTGGCGATCGCCCCGTTCTCGAATGTCACGATCGCGGCCGAGACGTCCTCGGTCTGAGTGGTGCGGGCCTGCCGAGCGGCGACGGCGCGGACCGTGGACCACGGCCCCAGCACTGAGAGCAGCAGATCCATCTGGTGGATGCCGTGCCCCATGGTCGGCCCGCCGCCCTCGACATCCCACTTGCCGCGCCACGGCACGGCGAAGTAGTCCTCGTCGCGGTACCAGAGCGTCTCGCAGACGGCCACCAGGGGACGTCCGAGCAGACCCTCTGCGAGCGCCGAGCGCAGGGCTTCCGCACCGGCGCCGAATCGCTGCTGGAAGAGCCCGATGGCGCTGATGCCCGTCTCGAGCTCGACGGTATGCAGGCGGTCGAGCTCGGCGAGGGACAGCGCCGGGGGCTTCTCGATGATCGGGACCGACCCGCCGCGCAGCACCTCGATGGCAAGCGGCACGTGCGAACCGGGAGGGGTGCAGATGTGCACGTAGTCGGGTCGCGTCTGCTCGAGCAGCTCGGCCACGCTCCCGTACGTCGCGGGCACCGCGAACCGCTCGGCGAAGTCCCGGGCTCGGGTGGGGTCCAGGTCCACGACTCCTACGAGCCGGGCGCCCTCGGGCTGCGTGCAGCCCGGCTGGCTGTCGCCGAGGTGGAGGAGTGCCTCGGCGTGCGCGTGGGCGATGGCGCCCGTGCCGACGATGGCGGAGGTGATGGTCATGACTCTCTTCCGGTGGCGTGAACGTCGGTGGTCGGCGCAGACCCTCGCGGCGACGACGGCGCACTCTGGCGAAGGAGAGATCGCCACCGTCGGCTTGATGGGAAAGCGCTTGCCCGGTGCGCCTCCAGTCTCGCATCCTCACCGGCGGCGCGCAAGGCGCAGCAATCGCTTTCCGGGCCCTAGACTCTCGGCTGTGACGGATGACACGGGAAATCAGCATCGGTCAGCGGCGACCCTGCACGATGTTGCCCGCGAAGCCGGCGTCTCGCTCGCCACCGCCTCCCGCGTGCTCAACGGATCCGCACGAAAGGTGGCCGAGAGCTACCGCGAACGCGTCGAAGAGGCGGCCGCGCGCCTCGGCTACACGGCGAACCTCTCCGCTCAGGCGACCGCGCGCGGGACGTCCGCGATCATCGCGCTGCTGGTCGCCGACATCGCCGACCCGTACTTCGGGCAGCTCGCCGCCGGCGTGGCCCGCGGCGCCGACGAGGCGGGTCTCGTCGTCACGATCGCGATCACCGAACGGGATGCCGAGCGCGAGGCCCGGCTCGTCCGCGCCCTCCGGGGCCAGCGCCCGCAGGGGCTCATCCTTGCGGCATCCCGGACCGAGGACGAAGACGGCGACGGCGTCCGAGCCGAGCTCGACGCCTTCGGTGCCATGGGCGGGCGGGTCGTCGCCCTCGGCCCCGGCGGGGGCGATGTGCGCTCGGTGGCCGTGGACAACGTCGGCGGGGCGCGCGCCCTCGGCGCCGCCCTCACGGGCCTCGGCTACCGCGACGCCATCATCCTCGGCGCGAGCAGTGGCGTGCGCACCTCGGATGACCGCATCGCGGGTTTCACCGACGGCTTCGTCTCCGGTGGCGGGCGGGTGCGAAACATCCTGCGCGGCGGCTTCGCGCGGGAGGCCGGGTACTCCTTGATGACGGAGGCCCTGGAGGAGGGAGTGGAGCCGGGCACCCTGGTCTTCGGCGTCAGCGACGTCGTGGCGATCGGTGCGCTCTCCGCCATCCGCGACGCGGGCCGTGAACCCGGGGCCGACATCGCGGTCGCGGGCTTCGACGACATCCCGACCAGCCGGGACGTCCGCCCCGACCTCACCACCGTGCACGTGCCCCTGGAGGATCTGGGCTACCGCGCCCTTCGCGCGGTGATCGAGGACGAGTGGACGGGCGACGCCGCGCCACTGCCCCTCGACGTGCTGGTGCGCGCCAGCACCCCGGCGCGCGACTGAGCCGGACGCGGGGTCCGACGCATCAGGGATGTGCACCGGGTCAGGTGATGGGCACGGGATCAGGACGATCGGGGCGCCAGCGGCCTGAACTGGCGCACATCGCCTGAAGCCGCACAGGGGCCGGGCGCTAGACCGTGGCCGGCTCGAGCTCGAGCGGCATCAGCGTCGGGTCCTCGAGCACCGGGGCGAAGACCATCTCCGCGGCCCCGACCAGCAGCACGTCCTGTCCGAGCGTCGCCGCCACGAACCCCACGTCGTACCGGGCTCCTGGCAGGGCGACCCCGAGGTGCGACGCGATGCCGGCCTCGCCGACGACCTTGAGCAGCGTCGCGAGGAACCCCCCGAGCACCACGCGCCGCGGGTTCAGCCCGTTGACGATGTTGCGGAGCGCGATGCCGAGGTACGCCACCTGCCGCCGGACCTCCCGCGCTCCCGCGCTGTCCGGCTCGCGCCAGGCGAGCGCCAGCGCGGCCGGCAGGCGGTCGACATCCGCATCGTTCAGGCCCACCGCCCGGAGCAGCGCGTCGCGGCGCACCTCGGTCTCGAGGCATCCGATCGCCCCGCAATGACACGCGGCGCCCGCCGATTCCACGAGCGTGTGCCCGTACTCGCCCGCGTAGCCGCCGGCGCCCATCAGCAGTGTGCCCCCCTGCGCGATGCCCCCCCCGATGCCGCTCGCACCGCCGTTGAGGTACACCACGACGTCCACGCCGCGGGCGGCCCCGAAGACGCTCTCGGCCACCACGCCGCAGCTCGCGTCGTTGCCGGCGACCACCGGCATCCCGGTCACCTTCGCGAGGATCGCGCTCACGGGCGCCTCGCGCCAGCCCAAGTGCGGGGCGAGCAGCACCCGGCCGTCCTCGCGGCGGACCAGCCCCGGCACCGCCAGCCCCATCCCGAGCGTGCGGTACGACGCGTCCAGTTCCGGCCGCATGCCGTCGACGATCGCCGAGACGATGTTCACGAACTCCGTGGGTGTAGGGATGCGCTCGTTCTTGTAGCGCACCCGCCGGATCACCCGCCCGCCGAGCGAGACGATGCCGACGTCGACGGCATCGATCTCGGGGTTCACGGCGATGGCGACGGTGTCATCCGCCGCGACCACCATGGGGCTCGGCCGGCCGACCTTGCGCGTGGGGTGCGGCTCGCTCTCCTCCACCAGTCCCCTCGCCCGCAGCTCGGAGACGAGGCCGCCGACGGTCGAGCGGTTGAGCCCGGTGGCCCGGGTCAGCTCCGCCCGCGAGATGGGACCGTCGCGGTGCGCCAGCCGGAGCACCTGGGTGAGGTTCTGCCGGCGGACGACATCGAGGGTCGTCCCGGGCGAACGCGACACCTCCTCACCCGACATCCGCAGCCCCCTCCTCAGGGTCAGCGCGTGGAGAACGCCGCGTCGAAAGCCGCCGTGGGCGCCGCGAAGGCGTTGCGCTTCACGAACTCGAGCGCCTCCGGTGCGCCGAGCAGGCGGTCCATGCCCGCGTCCTCCCACTCGACCGAGATCGGTCCGTCGTATCCGATGCTGTTGAGCGCGCGGAACGACGCCTCCCACGGCACGTCGCCGCGCCCGGTCGACACGAAGTCCCATCCGCGTCGGAGGTCGGCCCACGCGAGGTGCGAACCGAGCCGCCCGTTGCGGCCGTTGCCGACGTTCAGCTTCACGTCCTTGCAGTCCACGTGATAGATCAGGTCCTTGAACTCGAGGATGAAGTCCACCGGGTTCAGCTGCTGCCACATGAAGTGCGACGGGTCCCAGTTCAGGCCGAAGGCGGGCCGGTGCCCGATGGCCTCGAGCGTCCGCACGGTCGTCCAGTAGTCGTACGCGATCTCGCTCGGGTGCACCTCGTGCGCGAAGCGCACCCCGACCTCGTCGAACACGTCGAGGATCGGGTTCCAGCGGTCGGCGAAGTCCTGGTATCCGGCGTCGATCGCCTCCTGCGACACCGGTGGGAACATCGCGACGTACTTCCAGATGCTCGAGCCGGTGAAGCCGACGACGGTCTTCACGCCGAGCTTCGCCGCAAGGCGGGCGGTGTTCTTCATCTCCTCGGCGGCTCGCTGACGCACGCCTTCCGGGTCGCCGTCGCCCCAGACGCGGTCGGACAGGATGTCGCGGTGACGCTGGTCGATCGGGTCGTCGCAGACCGCCTGGCCCTTGAGGTGGTTCGAGATGGCCCAGACCTTGAGGCCGTGCCGCTCGAGCAGGTCCAGGCGACCCTGCACGTACTCGTCGTCGTCCCAGCGCCAGGGGTCGAGGTGGTCGCCCCAGCAGGCCAGCTCGAGCCCGTCGTAGCCCCAGCCGGCGGCGAGGCGCGCCACCTCTTCGAGCGGAAGATCGGCCCACTGGCCGGTGAACAGGGTGATCGGGCGCGAGGTCGCGCCGGTGTCGTGAACGTTGTCGGACATGTTGGTTGCCTTTCAGGAGAAGAGTGTGGATGCCGGCCTGGGCCGGCCGCGGGCTATCCGGCGGTGGGGATCCAGGCGCTGCCCGAGAGCGAGCTCTGCTCGACCGCATCGAGCACCCGCTGCACGTGCAGGCCGTCCTCGAAGGAGGGGCGCGGCTGCTCCCCGGCGGCGATCGCCTCGATCAGGTCGACCACCTGGTGCGAGAAGCCGTGCTCGTACCCGAGCATGTGGCCGGCCGGCCACCACGGCGCGAGGTACGGGTGGTCCGGCTCGGTGACGAGGATCGTGCGGAAGCCCTGCTCGGTGGCGGGGAGCGTCGCGTCGTAGAACTGCAGCTCGTTGAGGCGCTCGAGGTCGAACGAGAGAGCGCCGAGCGATCCGGAGACCTCGATGCACAGCGCGTTCTTTCGCCCGGTGGCGAAACGGGTCGCCTCGAAGGAGCCGAGCGCGCCGAACACGCCTGAGGGGTTCGAGAAGCGGCCGTTGAAGAGGGCGACGTCATCGACGGTGACCTCGCCTCGTTCGTCGGAGGCCGTTCCGCCCTTCGACAGGCTCAGGGACCGGTCGGCAGTGCCCGGGAGCGGACGCTCCTTGACGATCGTGTCGATCACGCCCGAGACGCTCTCGAGCCGGAGACCCGTGATGTACTCCGAGAGGTCCACGGCGTGGGCGCCGATGTCGCCGAGGGCACCCGATCCCGCGCGGTCCTTCTGCATGCGCCAGGTCAGGGGCGCTTCGGCATCCATCAGCCAGTCCTGGCGGTACGACGCTCGCACCTGCCGCACGTCGCCGATGCGCCCCGCCGCGACGAGGTCGCGGGCGAAGGTGGCGGCGGGCACACGGCGGTAGGTGAAGCCCACCATCGACCGGATGCCCTTCTCGGCCGCGCGGGCAGCGGCATCCACCATCGCCTCCGCCTCGGCGACGGTGTTCGCGAGCGGTTTCTCGCAGAGCACGTGCTTGCCCGCGTCCAGCGCCGCGATCGCGATCTCGGCGTGCGTGTCGCCGGGGGTGACGATGTCGACGACATCGATGTCGTCGCGGGCGATCACCTCGCGCCAGTCGGTGGCCGACTCGCGCCAGCCCCACTTCTCGGCGGCGGCGGCGACCGCGGACGCGTCGCGGCCCACCACGACGTCCATGGACGGCTGGGCGGCAAGGTCGAAGAAGCGCGGCGCCACGCGCCAGCCCTGGGAATGCGCGGCGCCCATGAAGCCGTAGCCGATCATGGCGACGCGCAGCTTCTCGGCGACGGGTGGGGTGTCGGACACGGGGAGATCCTCCGGTTGTGCGGGGGCGGGTGAGGGAAGCGGCGAGGAATCGGAGAGACGGGCGAGGAATCGGAGAGACGGGCGAGGAATCGGAGAGATGGGGTGATCGGAGCGGAGAGATGAGGTGACGAGAGGGGACGCCCGCGAGCGGCGGACGCCCCCTCTCAGAGAGCGGAATGCCGCGGCTCAGGACTCGAATGCGAGGTCGATGTATTCCTCCACGTTGTCCTTGGTCACGACGGGGGCGTCGAGCACGATGCGGTTGGCCACACCGGGCGTGATGAGGTCGCTCATCGTCTTGCCCTGGGCGATCAGGCGGGCGAGGGCGATGCCGTCCGCTGCCTGCGTCGAGGGGTAGATGATGGTGGCCTTCAGCACCGAGTCATCCGCCTGGATGAGCTCCATGGCGTCCTTGCTGCCGGCGCCGCCGACCATGAAGAACTCGTCGCGACCCGACGACTCGATGGCGGCGAGCACGCCGATGCCCTGGTCGTCGTCGTGGTTCCAGATGGCGTCGATCTTCGGGTTGGCGGACAGCAGCTGAGACGTGACCTCCTCGCCGCTCTCGACGGTGAACTCGGCGGCGACCCGGGCAGACACCTCGAGTCCGCAGTCGGACAGCGCGTCGGCGAAGCCCTCGGAGCGGTCCTGCGTCAGCGGGAGCGCGTCGATGCCGGCGATCTCCGCGACGACCGCGTCGGGGTTGTCGCCGAGCTGCTCGCAGATGTAGGTGCCTGCACTGACGCCCATGCCGTAGTTGTCGCCGAGGATCGTCGCCCTGGCGGCGAACGGGCTGGAGAACTCGCGGTCGACGTTGACGACCGGGATGCCTGCCTCCATGGCGGCGATCGCGGCCTCGGTCATCAGGTCGCCGTCACTCGGCAGCAGCACGATGGCGTCGACGCCGTCATTGACGAACTGCTCGACCGCCGCGATCTGGGCGGTGACGTCGTTGGTGCCCTCGGCGGTCTGCAGGTCGACGTCGGGGAAGCTCTCGGCAGCCGCGATGGCGCCCGAGTTGATGGCGGCGAGCCAGCCGTGGTCGGCGGCGGGACCGGAGAAGCCGATCGTGACCGTGTCGCCCGTCTCGGCGTTCTCTTCGGAGGTCGTGCCCTGGTCTACGACATCCCCTTCGTCCGCCCCGCTGCCGGTGCAGCCGGCGAGGAGGGCGATGGCGGCGAGCGATGCTCCCGCCCCGAGCGCGAGCCGTCGCCCGAGCGTCAGTTTCCGTGTCATGTGCTGTCTCTTCCTTGAGTGTGATGCGGGTGTGCTGCAGGTGCGCCAGCCGGCCGACGCGCTCGGCGTCGTTCCCCCAATTGGCGTTTGGCACAACATAACAGCCGATCCGGGGCTCGTCTACCCTGCCCGGCCGGGAGCAGACGGGTGCGCTCCAGCGGACCGTCTGTTATGTTGCGAGCATGATCAAAGTCGACCAAGAGGTGCTCCTCGACGTGCGAGGGATCACCAAATCCTTCGCCGGGGTGCGCGCTCTTCGCGGCGTCGACCTGCAGATCGTGCCGGGCGAGGTGCATTGCGTCCTCGGTCAGAACGGTGCGGGCAAATCGACGCTCATCAAGACCCTCGCGGGCGTGCACCGCCCCGACGACGGGACCATCTCCTGGCAGGGCCAGGTGGTCGACATTCCGAACCCGCAGGCCGGCCTGGCGCTCGGCATCGCCACGATGTACCAGGAGCTGGATGTCGTCGACGGCCTGACGATCGCGGAGAACATCTTCCTCGGGCACGAGCTCGCGCGTGGCGGCTTCACAAAGCGCTCGGAGGCGCACCGCGAGACGCGCGCGCTGCTGAAGCGGCTCGGCCACGGCAACCTCTCGCCGAACCTCGAGGTGGGGCAGCTGAGCGCCGCGAACAAGCAGATCGTCAGCATGGCGCGAGCGCTCTCGCACGACATCAAGCTCATCATCATGGATGAGCCGTCGGCCGTGCTCGACAACGAAGAGGTGAAGAACCTCTTCCATGTCGTGCGGGAACTGACATCCGAGGGGATCGCCGTCGTCTACATCACGCACCGCCTCGAGGAGATCCGCGAGATCGGCGACCGCATCACGGTGCTGAAGGACGGTGCCAGCATGGCCACCGGCCTGCTGGTCTCGGAGACGCCCACCCCCGAGCTCATCAAGCTGATGACGGGCCGCGCGGTCTCGAACGTCTTCCCGCCCGCCGCAGCGCGGCCCGCCGATGCGCCGGTCGTGCTCGAGGTGGACGGGCTGACGTCGGCAGGCGTGTTCGAAGACGTCAGCTTCACGGTGCGTGCGGGCGAGGTGCTCGGGCTCGCCGGGCTCGTCGGCTCCGGCCGCTCGGAGATCCTGGAAACCGTGTACGGCGCGCGGCGCGCGACCTCCGGGACCGTGCGGGTGGCCGGAACCCGCCTGCGCAACGGCTCCGTCGTGCACGCCGTCGAATCGGGGATCGGGCTCTCTCCCGAAGAGCGCAAGAGCCAAGGGCTCGTGCTCGAAGAGCCGATCTTCGTCAACGTCACCCTCGCCTCGTTCGGCCGGTTCGCGAAGGCCGGCTTCCTCGACGAGCGCGCCGAGCGCAAGGCCGCGCGCGAGCAGATCGAAGCGCTCGAGCTGCGCCCCGCCGACCCCGACCGCCCGGCGATCACCCTTTCCGGTGGCAACCAGCAGAAGATCCTGCTGGCGCGCTGGCTCGTGCACGGCACGCGCGTGCTGCTGCTGGACGAGCCGACACGAGGGGTGGATGTCGGCGCTCGCGCCGAGATCTATGCGCTCATCCGCCGTCTCGCCGCAGCGGGCAACGCCGTCGTCGTCGTCTCGAGTGAGATCGAGGAGGTGCTCGGGCTCGCCGACACCGTTCTCGTCATCGCCGACGGCCGCGTGCTGAGCACCGTACCCGCGAACCAGATCGACGAGCACGGCGTGCTCGACCTCGTGATGAAAGGATCCGCCGCGTGAGCGATCAGACCCGGGCCGAGACCGTCGGCTCCGCACCACAGCCGGCGCACGCCGGGCCCCCCACTCCCGTCGGTCCGGCCACGCCGGCGTGGCGCCGCGTGCTGAGCGGCTCAGCCGGCCGCAACTTCGGGCTCGTGCTCGCGCTGGTGATCATCGTGATCATCGGCGCGATCACCGCCGGCGAGAGCTTCACGAGCATCAACAACGTGCTCGTGATCCTCCGCCAGGCATCCATCATCGGCGTGGTCAGCATCGGCATGACCTTCGTCATCATCTCCGGCGGCATCGACCTGTCGGTCGGCGCCGTCATGGGGCTCGCGTCGGTCGCCGCGACGCTCGATGCCATGCAGGAGTTCACCGAGGCGACCCACTGGATCTTCATGGTCCTCGTCGCGCTGGGTGTCGGCGTCCTCGCCGGGTTCATCAACGGGATCGTGATCGCCTACGGCAAGGTCGTGGCGTTCATGGCCACCCTCGCCATGCTGGTCGCGGCCCGTGGCCTCGCCGAGATCCTGGCCGAGAGACGCACCCTTCGAGTCGACTCACGCGACTTCATCGAGGCGTTCAACGCCGACATCCTGGGCATCGACATCCTGATCTGGATCTTCGTCCTCGCCGCGGTGCTCGGGTGGGTGCTGCTGAACCGCACGACGTTCGGTCGCCGCACGGTCGCGATCGGCGGCAACCGCGAGGCGGCGCGCCTGGCCGGCATCAACGTCAACCGCCATACCGTGTGGATCTACGTGCTCTCCGGCCTCGCCGCCGGCATCGCGGCCGTCATGATCCTCGGGCGCACCACCGCCGGCACGTCCACCCACGGAACCCTGCTGGAATTGGATGCGATCGCCGCCGTCGTGGTCGGCGGCACTCTGCTCGTCGGAGGCCGTGGAACGATCACCGGCACCGTCTTCGGGGTGCTGATCTTCGCGACGCTCAACAACGTGTTCGTGCAGAACAACCTGTCCTCGTCGGTGCAGAACGTCGCAAAGGGCGTCATCATCGTGGTCGCGGTGCTGCTGCAGCAGCGCTTCGCGCGCCGGGGAGCTCGAGAGTGACCGCGGCGCAGACGACAGGAGCGAACAGGAGGCTCGTCGCGGGGGTCGACTCCTCGACCCAGAGCTGCAAGGTGCTCGTCGTCGATTCGACGACCGGCGCCGTCGTCCGCTCGGGACGGGCGTCGCACCCGGCCGGCACGTCGGTCGATCCGGCCGCGTGGTGGGACGCGCTGCGCTCGGCGATCACCGATGCGGGCGGGCTGGCGGATGTCGATGCGCTCTCGATCGGCGGTCAGCAGCACGGCATGGTCGCCCTGGATGCCGAAGGCAGGGTGGTGCGCGACGCGCTGCTGTGGAACGACACCCGCAGCGGAGGGGCCGCCCGGGCGCTGCGCGACGAGGTCGGCGATGAGCAGTACGCCGCCCGCACGGGCCTCGTGCCCGTCGCGTCGTTCACCGCGACCAAGCTGCGGTGGCTGCGGGACGCCGAACCCGACAACGCCGCGCGGGTGGCCGCGGTGGCGCTGCCGCATGACTGGCTGACGTGGCGCCTGGCGGGGTTCGGGCCGGAGGGCGAGTCGCCCCTGGGGCCCGACCTCTCTGCGCTCACGACCGACCGCTCCGACGCGAGCGGGACGGGCTACTGGTCCGCGGCCACAGGCGAGTACGACCGCGAACTGCTGGTGCGTGCGCTCGGGCGGGATGTCGTGGTGCCGCGCGTGCTCGCACCGGACGAGCGGGCCGGGTCCACCGTCGAACAGGAGGGCATCCCGGCCGGCATCGCGCTCGGCGCCGGTGCCGGCGACAACGCGGGCGCGGCCCTCGGCCTCGGCGCGTCGGTGGGCGACGTCGTGGTGTCCATCGGCACCAGCGGCACCGTGTTCGCGGTCACCGACACCCCGGCAGCCGACGCCACGGGCGCGGTCGCCGGGTTCGCCGACGCATCCGGGGCGTATCTTCCGCTGGTGGCGACGCTGAACGCGGCGCAGGTCGTGGACGTCACGGCCGCCCTGCTCGGCGTCGATCACGACGGGTTCGGGGCGCTGGCGCTTTCTGCCGCGCCCGGAGCCGGCGGCGTCGTGCTGGTGCCGTACTTCTCGGGCGAGCGCACTCCGGATCTCCCTGACGCGACGGCGCAGCTCGCGGGGCTCACGCTCGGCTCGACGACGCGCGAGAACGTCGCGCGCGCCGCGATCGAGGGCATGCTCTGCGGTCTCGCCGATGGGCTCGAGGCGATCATCCGGGTCGGCGCCGACCCGCAGCGCCTGCTGCTGATCGGCGGCGGCGCCCGGCTCGAGGCGACGCGCCGCATCGCGGCCCAGGTCTTCGGGCTGCCGGTCACCGTGCCCCCGCCCGCGGAGTACGTCGCCCTCGGCGCGGCGGCCCAGGCGGCGTGGATGCTGAGCGGCGAGCGCCCGTCGTGGACGATCGAGGGCTCGGAGACGCTGCCGGCGGATCCGCGGCCGGAGATCCGTGAGGGCTATCGGGCGGTGGCCGGGCGGGCGAAGGGCTGAGCTACGGGGCCGACACCGCGCGCACGCGGCGGCTGCGGAGAACCCGCGTGACGATGGTCGAGCCGACCACAACAGCGACGCCTGCCCCGAGCGCGATCGCGAGCGCCGGAAAACCGCCGAGCGCCGACGATATCCCCGCCCCGACGAGGGCGTAGCAGGCGGCCACCGCGTATGAGAGCGAGCCGCCGCTCGTCACCACGAACAGGACTGCGGTACCCGCAGCGGCGGCGATGATCAGCAGCTGCCACGTCGTCCCCCATGGGCCGGTGATCGGAGCGCCGGTCGCCTGGAGCACCGTCGCGACGTTGACGAAGAGGGCCATCGAGGTCCACCCTGCGTAGAGACCCTCCGAGAGATACAGCACTCCGCGGTCCAGCCTCGTCCACGTCGCCAGCTCGGCGCGAGCGGCGCTGATCCGTCGCCAGGCCACGAAGTGGGCGCCGACGATGAACACGAAGACCACCAGTGTCAGCGGCGACTCCTGTCCGAGCGATGCGGCGGCGAGCCACGCGCCGAAGCCTGCGTAGACCACGCACAGCGGCGCCACGAGCCGGTCCATCAGCGCAGAGTCCCGTACCGCGGGTCGGAACTGCAGCACCGCGTAGAGGATGCTCGCGACGATGATGACGGCCCAGATCGAGAACATGGCACCAGGGGGCACCAGCGGCGAGAACTCCACCCCCGACTGCAGTTGGTTGGGGAAGAGCACACTGAAGATGAGGTTGGATACGAGCTGGCCGACCGCGAAGAAGAGAACCAGGCCCCTGCCCAGCCGCGCGCGATCCGACAGCGGCCTGCGCGAGCGCTCGACCTTTGACGACGATGTCCTCAGTGATTCACTCATTTCGCTAGCTTATCTAGCGAAATGAGTGAAAGGGCCAATTCAGCCGAGGCCGCGCGCGAAGCGCCGTCCCGCCTCGCGCAGCCAGTCGCCGGGTCCTCCATAGCGGCCTCCGGCGAACCGGCGAGGTCGTTCCGCGAGAGGGATGCGGCGGACGCCGAGTGCTCGAGCCTTCATCGGTCGGCGCCGAGCCGCAGCGCCTGCTCTTGGCCGCCGTCACCGAGCTACGACTTGCGAGGGCGCTGCCGTCCCGATGCCGACGGCGGTGATCGCGCTCACCGTGAGCGTGTAGGTTCGCCCGGCGACGAGCCTCGTGAAGGCGAAGGTGCGAGCGGTGGGAAGAAGCGTCGTCGACGAGGGCCCGCCGCCATCGAGATCCGTGCCGTCCCGGGCGACGCGGTAACCCGTGATCGGCTGCCCGCCGGTGGTGCTCGGCGGCAGCCATGACAGGGTCGCGCCGGCAACCACGGGGGTCGTGGCAGTCACTGAGGTCGGTGGTCCGGCGAGCGTGCCTGCGACGGTCCTCACCGTCGCCGACGACGCCGGCCCCGCGCCGGCCGATGAGATGGGCTGCACGCTCAGCGTGTAGAGGGAGGCCGGAACCAGCTTCGTGAAGGTGAAGTTGGTCGTCGTCGCCGGCACGGTGTACGACCATGGTCCCGCCCCGGCTGTGTCCGTGCCGTCTCGAGACACTCGGTATCCACTGAGGGGCGCCCCTCCGGTGATGGCCGGAGGCATCCAGCGGAGTGTCGCGGCATCCTGACCGGTCTGCGCCGCCACAATCGAGGCAACCGGGCCCGGGGGTGCCGGCCGCAGCCGCAGGGTCGCCGTGTACGTCGTCGCGACGGGAGGCGTGGTGATCGTGTGGCTCGCGGCGCCGCCGTCCGACCACGAGGCGAACTCGTACGCCGTGCCGTCGGCGGTGGACTGCGTCGGCACCCGAACCTGCAGCAGCGCGCCCGCCCACGAGCTGAGAGTGGTCGGACCGGAGTAGGGAGTGCCGCCTACGAGCACGGTCCGGCCGGTCGGCGTGGTCGCGAATGTGACATTCACGCGCTGGGGCGCGAAGGTACGCGTCGTCGTGGTCGAAAGGCCCTTGGAGTCGGTCGCCTTGAGGATGACGCGGAGGTCGCTCGTTGCAGCCGCGGCCAGGTCCTCCGGGCCAGGGGCGACGAAGGTCGCGGTTGCCCCCGTCACCGGACCGAGGAAGGGATGTGTGTGCCCGCCGTGCCGGCGTTCGATGGTCCACGTGAGTCTGCTGGCCGCCAGGGTTCCGTCCTCGGCGTCCGTGGCGCTGCCCGAGACGGTGTACGTGCTGCCGACGACGAACGTCGCGCCGACCGCGGGTGCAGCAATCACGGGCCTCGGAGCGTGATTGCCCGAGCTGACCTTGACCGTGGCTGCCGGAGAGACGGCGCCCTTCGCGTCGCGGACGCGGAGTGTCGTCGTCCAGGTTCCGGCGCGGAACGAATGCGTCGTGCTCGGCGTAGTGGTCGTGAGCCCGGTCGTGCCGTCGCCGAAGGCCCAGATGTAGGTGAGCGCGTCCCCGTCGGGGTCGGTGGACCCGCTGCCGCTCAGCGTGACGTTCAGCGGTGCCGCTCCGGATGACGGCGTCCCGGTCACGACCGCGGTGGGTGCACGGTTCGCCGTGCCGGTGTAGCGGAGCTTGTGGACGGTGCCCCCGCCGGCGTAGGAGGTGTAGTACAGCGACGTGGTCGCTCCATCGCGCGCGAAGGCGAGAGCGACCGCGCTGCCCACGCCGAGCCCGGTGACGAGGTCGGTCGCGGTGCCGGCAGGGCTGAGCGAGCGGATCTTGCCGCAGACGTAGTCGGCGAAGAGGTACGACCCGGTGTAAGCGGCCGGCCAGATGCCGTTCGGAACGTACGCGCCGCCCGTGATCGACCTGCACCCGGTGGAATGCCCGTACGCGTAGACGGGGTCCGTGAGGCCGGAGGGCGCGGGCGCTCCGCAATCGGACTCGGCGCCGGTTCGCGCGCATCGGCCTTCGCGCATGTTCCAGCCGTAGTCGGATCCCTTGATCCCCTGGTCGATCTCCTCCCACGCGTTCTGCCCGACGTCGTTGATCCGGAACACCGTCCCGGAGGCGTTCGGATCGGCTGCGATCCGGTAGGGGTTGCGCAGTCCGGATGCGAAGGTCTCCTGGCACACCATGCCCGCCGGCGCGGGACCGCGAGCACAGGACGCGCTGTTGTCCCCCCTGAACGGGTTGTCGGCCGGCACCGCCCCGGCCCGCGTGATGCGCAGGATCTTGCCGTTGAGGATGTTCGGGTCGCGGCTCGCATCGTTGGCGCCGCCGCACCCGCTCCCGCCCGGATCAGCCACCCCGCCGCGGTAGTCGCACCCGCCGTCGCCCGTGGAGACGTAAAGATTGCCGTCCTTGCCGACGAACAGATCACCGGCGTTGTGGTTTCCAGCCGGTGAGAGGATGCCGTCGATCAGGACCGACTCCGTCGCGGGGTCGATCGTCCCATCCGCCCGCATGACGAATCGCGACACGCGGTTCGTCGGCGCCCCGGCCGGCAGGACGGTGCCCGACGCGTTCGTCGGGCACGCGGCGTCCGACCCCTTCCGCGTGTAGAACACGAACACCGCCCGAGTGGTCGGATCCGGATCCGCCGCCAGACCGAGCACACCGCGCTCCGAGTTGGCGCAGATCTTCGCACTCAGATCGAGCACGGGTGTCGCCGCCACCACCCCGCCCGAGATGGAGTACACCGGGCCACGCTGCGACGCGACCAGCAGGCGACCGTCCGGCAGCGGGGCGAGGGCGGTCGGCGCGACCACGGCGCCGACCACCGAAGTCGAGAATCCGGCAGGCGTGGCGACAGCCGCGGACGCGGTGGCTCTCGCCGCCGCGGGCGGCGCATCGGCCGGCACGGCTGCGGAGACAACGAGGAGAGCGGCGAGCAGGATGGCGGGGACGCGCATGACGGTCCAGTTCACGGAGACCAGGTCGAGAGACCTGTGATGGTGCTCGAGCAGGAGCAGGTGCTGCTGGTGCGACGGGAGACGATCGAGTGATCGAGGTGGGCCGCCACGTGCACGCTAGCACTCGACGGTCTTCGGCGACAGCCGGGTCCTGAACGGCTCGCGGCTGCTCCAGATGCGCCGAGGACGGGTCAGCCGAGGTCGCGGGCGAAGCGGCGGCCGGCCTCCCAGAGCCAGGTGGCGGGGTCCTTCATGGACGCCTCCGGCGAGCCGGCGAGGTCGGTGAGGGAGAGCGACGCCGCGAAGGCGGAGGTGTCGGCATCCGGGGTGATGCGCCCCGCAACCAGCGCGACGGGCGTCGGGCCCGCGGCCTCGGCGACGTGAGCCGGGACCTTGCCCGCCGCGGACTGGCCGTCGAACGAGCCCTCGCCGGTGACGACGACGGATGCCGCCACCGCGGCCGCCGGCAGCCCGAGAAGCTCGGCCACCGCCACCGAGCCGGGTTCGAGGGTCGCGCCCCAGGCGAGCAGACCGAAGCCCGTTCCGCCGGCGGCGCCGGCGCCCGGGGTGAGGGGGTCGACCTCCGGCAGCAGAGCCGCCAGCTTCGCCAGGGCGGCATCGAGCGCCGCGACGTCGTCGGGGGTGGCGCCCTTCTGCGGACCGAACACCGCGGCGGCGCCGCGCCGCCCGAGCAGCGGGTTGGTCACGTCGCTCAGCGCCCGCACGCCACCGGCCGGAAGCGCGGGGAGGCCGGAGATCGAGGCCGCCGACGCCAGGCCCGCGCCGCCGAGGGGAACCTCGGCTCCGGCGGCGTCCAGCACTCGCGCGCCGAGCGCGCGCAGCATCCCGGTGCCGCCATCCGTGGAGGCGGAGGAGCCGAGGCCGACGACGATCCGCGAGACGCCCGCCTCGAGGGCCGCGGCGATCGCCTGACCCAGACCGAAGGTGTGGGCCGCCAGCGGCCGAAGCTCGGTGAGCAGCTCGATGCCGCTCGTGGCGCCCAGCTCGACGATCGCGGTTCCGCCGGGTGCATCGTCGGAGGCGGGCAGCCGCAGCCAGAACGTCTCGACCTCCCGATCGTCCGGCCCGACCACCGTCACGGGCACCCGTTCGGCGTCGGGCACCGCGGTGGCAAACGCCTCCAGCGTCCCCTCGCCGCCGTCGGCCATGGGAAGCAGGCGGATGTCGTCGTCTGGGCGCTCCTGCCGCCAGCCGGCGGCGATCGCCTCGGCGGCATCGGCCGCGGCGATGGTGCCTTTGAAGGAATCCGGGGCGATGACGACGGTACGGGTCACGGTGCCACGCTAGCGGCCGGGCCGGTGCTTTCGCGCACCACGAGCCGGGTCGGCACGACGTCCCGCAGCAGCGGCGGGAGCACCGCGGGCTCCTCGCCCTGGGCCGGTTCCGCAATCGGACCTCCCTCGATGCGGGCGACCAGCGCCTCCACGGCACGCTGCCCCAGAGTGTCGAAGTCCTGCCGTACGGTCGTCAGCGGTGGTGTGTAGTCCGCGGCATCCGCCACGTCGTCGAAACCGATCACGCTGACCTCGCCCGGCACGGACCGCCCCTCGCCGTGCACGGCTCGCAGTAGTCCGAGGGCCATCTGATCGTTCGCGACGAACAGCGCCGACACGTCTGGTCGAGGGGCGAGTTCCAGCCCCGCGACGTGGCCGGATGCCGCACTCCAGTCGCCTCGGATCACTGGGGGTGCCACGATCCCCGCCTCTTCGAGCGCCGCGCGCCAGCCGGCCTCGCGCTCGGCCGCGGCGTACGACGTCTCCGGCCCACCGAGGTGCCACACCGTCGGGTGGCCGAGCGCCAGCAGATGCGCCGTCGCGATATGCGCACCCCCGGCATGGTCGGACTCGACGACGGCGAACCGCTGGTCCGGCGGCGAATCGACCACGACGAGGTCGAGCGCGCGCGGCAGCTCGGCGCCCCGGGCGAGCGCCGTCGCCTCGTTCAGCACGATCGCGCCGTCGACGCCCTGGTCGCGCAGCGTCGTGAACGCCCCGTCGAGCCCCGAGCGATCGGTGGGCGAGACGACGACCAGGGCATACCCCTTGGTGGATGCCGCGCCCGACACCGCTTCGAGCATCCGGGTGTTGCCCACCGTGGCGAGGGTCGCGACCACGACGCCGATGCTCTGGCTGCGGCCGGTGCGCAGCGCGCGGGCCGCGCGGTGCGGCCGATACCCTAGTTCCGCCATCGCGGCCTCCACGCGGGCGCGGGTGGTGGCATCCACTCGAGGATGACGGTTCGCGACCCGGGAGACGGTCTGGCCGGACACTCCCGCGAGGGCCGCGACATCCGCCATCGATGCGCGCCCTCGTCCCAGAATCGATTCGTCCACGTCCACCTCCGCCCGACGGCATGTTGACGTTATCACGGCGACGCGCTAGTCTGCATGTTGACGTAAACACGCTCGCTCCGGTCTCCCGCATCGCCGCGCCGGGGGACCGAGCACGACATGGAGGTCTCCGTGAACACTGCCATCGCCCTCGGCGCGGGAGTCGTGAAGCGCCCCACGCGCCTCGCCGACGGCCGTGAGCTCGTCTACTACGACGACCCCGACACCACGCTCGGCGAGGTGCGCGCCGTCGACCAGCGGACACTCGACCCGCGCCCGGCGACGGCGACGATGCGCCAAGACGTGCTCACGGGCGACTGGGTGTCGATCGCGGCGGCTCGGCAGAACCGCGCGTTCCTGCCGCCGGCGCACCTGGATCCCCTCGCCCCGCAGTCGCCGGCCAACCCCTCCGAGATCCCGGCCCTGTACGACGTCGCCGTGTTCGAGAACAAGTCGCCGTCGTTCGGCCCAGCCCTGATCCACGAGCACGAGGGCGCCCCCGCCGCATCCGACCCGCCCCTCGGACTCGACGACCTCGGCACCCTCGGCCTGGGGCGCTCCCGCACGTCCGTCGGCCGGTGCGAGGTGGTGTGCTTCAGCCCCGAGCACGAGGGATCGTTCGGCGGTCTCACGCAGACCCGCGCCCGCACGGCGATCGAGGCGTGGGCCGACCGTACCAGTGCCCTGCAGGCCCTTCCCGGCGTCGAGCAGGTCTTCCCGTTCGAGAACCGTGGCGAGGCCATCGGTGTGACCCTGCCCCACCCGCACGGTCAGATCTATGCCTATCCCTACGTCACGCCACGCACTCAGCGCCTGCTCGCCTCGATCGACGCGTACGGACCCGAGCTGTTCGCCGACATCCTCGCGTTCGAGCGCGCCTCGGAGCGCGTCATCCTGAGCGGTGAGCACTGGACGGCGTTCGTGCCGTTCGCGGCTCGCTGGCCGCTCGAGGTGCACCTGCTCCCCCACCGCCATGTGCCCGACTTCGCCGCCACCACGGCGGAGGAACGCGACGAGCTGGCGCCTCTCTACCTGCGACTGCTGAAGGGCATCGACGCCCTCTACGAGACCCCCACTCCCTACATCGCAGCGTGGCATCAGGCGCCGGTGAACGCCGGACGCGACACGGCCCGCCTGAACCTGCAGCTGACCTCGCCCCGCCGGGCGGCGGACAAGCTGAAATTCCTCGCGGGCTCCGAAGCCGCGATGGGCGCGTGGATCGCCGACGTCGCCCCCGAGACCCAGGCCGAGCGCCTGCGAGAGGTGGTGCCCGCATGACCGCCCAGGATGCCGCGACCGCGCTGCTGCGCGAGGTGACCGGCCGCGAGGCCGACGGAGTCTGGTCGGCCCCCGGCCGCGTGAACCTCATCGGCGAGCACACCGACTACAACGAGGGCTTCGTGCTGCCGTTCGCCATCGAGCACCGCACCGCGGCCGCCGTTGCGCGGCGCGACGACGACGTGATCCGTGTGATGTCGACCTTCGCCGAGGAGCCCGTTCAGGTCTCCCTGGGTGAGCTCGACGACGCCATCGCGCGCGGGGGGCTCGATTGGGCGGCGTACCCGCTCGGCGTCGCGTGGGCGCTGCGGCGGGCGGCGCCGGATGCCGAGACCTTCGGCGTCGACATCGCGATCGCCTCGGATGTGCCCGTGGGCGCGGGGCTCTCGTCCTCCGCCGCCATCGAGGGCTCTGTCGCGTCGGGCCTCAACGACGAGTGGGACGCCGGGCTGTCGCGCGTCGAACTCGCCCGCGTGGGGCGCACGGCCGAGAACGACGCCGTCGGGGCGCCGACCGGGATCATGGATCAGATGGCCTCGATGCTCGGCGTGGCCGATGCGGCGACCTTCCTCGACTGCCGAACCCTCGAGACCGACTCGGTCGAGCTGGGCTTCCGCCCCGCCGGGCTCACGCTGCTCGTCATGGACACGAACGTCGAGCACTCCCACGCGACCGGCGGATACCGGGAGCGCCGGGAGTCCTGCGAGGCCGGCGCCGCCGGGCTCGGCGTCTCGTCGCTGCGCGATGTCACGGTCGAGGACCTGCCCCACGCAGAGCAGGTGCTGGATGATGTGACCTTCCGCCGCGTGCGGCACATCGTGACTGAGAACCAGCGCGTGCTCGACACCGTCTGGACGCTGCGCTCCGCCGGCCCGCGGACCATCGGCGAGCTGCTGGTCGCGTCGCACGCGTCGATGCGGGACGACTTCGAGATCTCGGTGCCGGAGCTCGACCTCGCGGTCGAGACCGCGCTGGCGAATGGAGCCATCGGAGCCCGCATGACCGGAGGCGGCTTCGGCGGTGCCGCGATCGCGCTGATCGACGACGAGAAGACGGCGGATGTCGGTGCCGCCGTGACGGCCGCGTTCGCGGCATCCGGCTTCACGGCCCCCACCATCTTCACCGTCCGTCCATCGGAGGGTGCGCGCCGCGACGCGTAGGCGGCGCCAAGAGGGCACCGACGCGCGAGCGGCAGGAGGGCACCGACGCGTGAGCGGCGCCGGAGGGCAGGATCCCGTCAGAGTCCCGGCCGGTCGCCGGCGCCGACCGGGGCTCAGGCCGGCAGTCCTGCCAGCACCTCGTCGACGATCTCGTCGGGAGCCTGGGCGATGTCCACGACGACGCCTGCCTCGTCGGGCGTGAGCGGCTCGAGCGTCGCGAGTTGCGACTCGAGCAGCGCCGGCGGCATGAAGTGGTCGGCGCGGGCATGCATGCGGGCGGCGAGGACGGCCGGGTCGCCGTGCAGGTGCACGAAGAAGAGGGGTGTTCCGGCATCCCGGCGCAGCGCGTCGCGGTAGGCACGGCGCAGCGACGAGCACGCCATCACGACCCGGCGCGGGTTCGAACCCGGGTCGAGCGGCGATGCGTTCGCTGCATCGCCTCCGGGGTGGTCGATGTGCTCCGCCACACGCTTCAGCCACGGGGCCCGATCCTCGTCGGTGAGCGGGATGCCGGCCGCCATCTTCTCGCGAGCATCGTCGGAGTGCAGGTCGTCGGCGTCCAGGAAGATCGCGCCGAGGCGCTGAGCGAGGGCGGCGGCGATCGTCGACTTGCCGGAGCCGGAGACCCCCATCACGACAAGGGCGGAGGGTGCGGGCATGTCTCCATCATGCCCGGCGGTATGACGCGGCGCTGGAGCCGGGCCTCTCGCGCTGCGCAGATGTCGCCAACTTCGGAGAATCGCGCGAACTTCGGACGGTTCGGCAGGAATCGTCGGAAGTACATGACATTCTCCGAAGCTCGGGGCGCGCGGGAGGCGACGGGAGGAGGGGATGCCCAGGGACCGAGCCCCCGCGTTCAGTCGGACACGAACAGCGGGTCCGACTGAACGAGATTCGGTATATCGGGTCGCGCCCGGCACGATGGAACCGGACGACTGTCCTCTCAAGGAGGAATCGATGACCGAAGCACCCATCGGTGAAACCACCCGCCCCACCGCGGCACCCGCCGCCGGATCCGCCAGCGCATCCGCCGCCGGCCCCGCCGCCGGACCCGGCGCTGGTGACGCCAGCGGTCCCGTCGTGCACACCGCCGCCGGGTCGGTGCGCGGGTTCTGGCGCGGCGGCTCGGCAGCGTTTCTCGGCATCCCGTTCGCGGAGCCGCCCGTGGGCGCCCTGCGGTTCGCCGCCCCGGTTCCACAGCGGGCGTGGAAGGGAGTGCTCGAGGCGACCAAGATGGGCGCCACACCCCAGCGCGGCGGCGACGGGGGGACCACCCTCATCCCGGAGCCGTCGGTCAAGGGGGACTCCACCCTCAACGTCAACGTCTTCTCGCCATCGCCGACCCCGGATGCCGCGCTGCCGGTGCTCGTCTACATCCACGGCGGCGCGTACTTCTCGGGATCGCCGGCGAGCCCGTGGTACGACGGAGCCGCGTTCAACCGCGACGGGGTCGTCACCGTGACCGTCTCCTACCGCCTCGGCTTCACCGGCTTCGGATACATCGAGGACGCCCCGGCCAACCGGGGCGTCCTCGACTGGCTGCTGGCGCTGGAGTGGGTGCGCGAGAACATCCGCGCCTTCGGCGGAGATCCCGACCGGGTCACCATCGCCGGCCAATCAGCCGGCGGGGGCGCCGTGCTCCGGCTGCTCGGCATGCCCGCCGCTCAGCATCTGTTCCGGGCGGCGTGGTGCATGTCGGGGGCGGCCGCCGACGTGCCGCTCGAGCGTGCGCGAGGCATCTCCGAACGTCTGGCGGCGCTCACGGGCGTGGCGCCGACGAGCGAGGGCTTCGGCACGCTGACTCCGGGGAAGATCAACCACACGCGCGAAGATGCGACGTACCCCGAGGGAGCGAGCCAGATCGACCGGCTCCGCGGCGTGCTCGGCCTCGGGCTGTCGCACGGACCCGTGCTCGATGGTGAGCTGCTGACCGACACGACGGTGGAGGCGATCGCAGCGGGCGTCGGTGCCGACAAGCTGCTCGTGCTCGGCGCTACCGACGACGAGTTCACGATGGCCACCGACGGCTACCGCGGCAAGCTGCGCTTCGTGCCGGCCGGGCTCGCCCTCGGTCGCGTGATCGGGCTGCGCGGTCCGCAGCGGCGCCCCTACCTCAAGGCGAACCGCGACGTGCGCCGCAAGGGCACCGCCGCCGTGCTCGGGCATTACGCCACCGACCGGATCTTCCGCACGCTCGTCGCCCGGGTCGCCGCCGCCCGCGGGCCGGCGCCCACCTGGGTGTACCGGTTCTCGTGGGTGTCCCCGACGAAGGGGTGGTCGTGCCACTGCCTCGACGTGCCCTTCTTCTTCGACCACCTCGACGCCGAGCGCGTGGACAGGATCGCCGGCGAGGACCCGCCTCCCGCGCTCGCGGACGCGGTACACGGCTCGGCCGTCGCCTTCGTGCGCACGGGAGACCCCGGCTGGCCGGCGTGGTCGAAGAATCCGGGGACGACGCGCGTGTTCGGCGGCCCGCCATCCGCTCCCGACACGATCCCCGACGGCTACGCCGAAGTCGCCGCGCTCCTCTAGAGCGACCTCAGCGACCGCCTTCAGGCGAGCGCGGGGATCACCCTGCTCTCGAACAGCTCCTGGCTCGAGGTGTCGTAGGCGGAGTCAGGGAAGTAGTGGATGGCGTAGCCCAGCCCGTGCTTCGCGCGCTCCGACAGCCGTTCCACGACGCGGTCGGGCGTGCCGACCGCGTCGGACCCCTCGAAGTCGCGCGCGATGGCGTCGGCCCGGTCCTCGCCGACGAAAGGCAGCACCCGCGCGCGCAGCGCGGCGATGCGCTCGCGCACCTCCGCCTCGGTGTCGCCGATGATCGTGTTGAAGTTGGACGAGCGCGTGATGCTCGCGAAGTCACGGCCGAGGTCGTCGCAGTGTCCCCGCAGCACATCGCTCTTGTGGTCGAACTCCTCGAGCGAGCCGGCGAAGTTCGTGTAGGCGGCGTACTTCGCCGCGACCTTGAGCGTCACCTTCTCGCCGCCTCCGGCGATCCAGAACGGGATGCCGTCCTGCAGCGGGCGGGGCTGAACGATGGCGCCGTCCACCTGGTAGTGCTTGCCGTCGAGGGTCGCCCGACCCGTGGTCCAGGCCTGGTCCATGATCTCCACACCCTCGCGCAGCTTGGCGAGGCGGTCGGGGATCGGCGGGAAGCCGTACCCGTAGGCGCGCCACTCGTGTTCGTACCAGCCGCCGCCGATACCCATCTCCACCCGGCCGCCCGAGACGATGTCGACCGTCGCGGCCACCTTGGCGAGGTACGCCGGGTTGCGGTAGCCCATGCACGTGCACATCTGACCGAGCCGCACCCGGGAGGTGGATGCCGCGAACGCGGCCATGAGGGTCCACGCCTCGTGCGTGGCCTCGTCGCTGGGCACGGGGGTCGTGTGGAAGTGGTCGTAAACCCACAGCGACTCCCATGCTCCGGAGTCGGCACGCTGGGCGAGCCCGTTCATGACCTCCCACTGCCGAGCGGGCTCGATGCCCACGAGATCGAAACGCCAGCCCTGGGGAATGAATACACCGAATCGCATGGTGCAAGCCTAGGGTCGGTGATCGGCTACACGGCTCCTCAGGGGCAAGCGTTTCCCAGTCAACTCGGAGCGCCGCGCCCTAGGCTGAAGCCGACCAAGGGGAGTCGGATGTCTCGGTTACACATCGCCGCCGCCGCGTTCCTCCTTCTCTCTCTCACCGCGTGTTCCGGGGCTTCCATGGACGATTCGACCGAGGCATCGACACGGCCGCCGTTCCTCACCACGACGCCCGGACCCGTCTCGGCATCTGGAGCACCCACCGACGTGCCTCCGGCCCGCTGGGACGCCATCGTGGCGGATCTGATCGCCAGGGACGTGACCGGCGCCCCCGAACTCGTCTCGGCGAAGGCGGTGACCTGGAACAACGGCGCACTGGGCTGCCCGAAACCGGGCGCCTCTTACACGCAGGCGCTGGTCGACGGCATGCGGGTCATCGTGCGCGTGGACGGGGAGACGTACGACTATCGCTTCGGTTCGACGGACTCGCCGAAGCTCTGCGAACGCTGAAGGGGAGTCGCGACCGGGACGCGGCATCCGCTTCGCACGGACGAAGGTGGCGCCCCGCAGAAGCGGAACGCCACCTTCGTCGCAGCAGCGGCTACTGGGCCTTGACCAGCAGGGCCTCTCCGCCCGACGCGTTGTCCAGAACGACAGCCATGACTCCGAGCGGCTTCTGGGCAGCGAACTCGTCCGCATCCACCGTGACCGGCACGGAGACAGTGCCGTTGCGGGGCACCGTGACGAACTGGCCGTTGCTCAGTGCCGGCGCCCACGGGTTGTAGGTCGCCATGCCATCGATCGCGTCCTCCCCGTCGTTCACTGAAGAGAAGCTCTCCACGGTGTAGCGGAACGTCGCGTTCTCCGCCGTGATGCCGAGGTCGCTGGCGTACAGCGGCAGCAGGATCGTGCTGCTGTCGGTCGGCGCAGACGCGAGGAAGCCCGAGGCGTAGGTGTTTTCTGTGGCAACCTCGTACTCGAACACCTGCGAGATGCCGTTCGCGGACCCGGCCGTGACGAGTCCGGCATCCGCCGAGAAGACGATCCAGTCGGGCTTCCCGTCGCCGTTCGTGTCGACGATCACGTCGAACTGGTTGCTCGCCGCATTCGACCAGCGGTTGTGCGTGTTGATCGCGAAAACGAGGAACTGGTCCTCGCCGTCGGCGAAGGACTGCACGCCTGCGGCACGCACGTCGTACCCGGTGTCGACGATCGACTCGGTCACGTCCTTCTCGTCGCTCAGACCCCACGTGTAGAAGTCCGCGTCCGCTGCGAGGGCCCCGAGAGGGTTCTTGAGCTTGATGGACTTCTCTCCGTCGGTGACCGAGGCGTCTT
This sequence comes from Microbacterium sp. DT81.1, assembly GCF_049844955.1. Classification (NCBI taxonomy): domain Bacteria; kingdom Bacillati; phylum Actinomycetota; class Actinomycetes; order Micrococcales; family Microbacteriaceae; genus Microbacterium; species Microbacterium sp. DT81.1. Next base: position 26,390 of record NZ_JBNCMA010000008.1, on the reverse strand, counting down.
TGATCAGCGGGCTGCCGCCGGCGACTGCGACGCGACTGGTCGAGCGGGGCACGAGCAGGTACGGCACGCGCAGCGTGTCGGCGGAGGACTTCAGGACGATGTCGCCCGAGAACTCGTAGAACGAGAACTGATCCGGTCCAGCCGTCGACGAGCCCACCGCGCTGGTGGTGGCGCCGAGCGCCACCACGACCTTGGCCGTACCACCGGCCGGCACCGTGACCTTGCTCCGGCTGAGCACGATCTTCGCCTTCTCCGACTGAGCCGACGGCGCGGAGGTCACGCTGTAGGTGACGGCTTTGTCGCCGTAGTTGGTCACGGTGATCGTCTTCACTCCGCCGAACGCGAAGGACGACTCCTGGAAGCCGAAGCTGAGCGCCGGCTCGCGAAGCCATCCGCTCTCGGTGCGGAATGCGTCACCCGTCGCGGTCACCTGGGCGGCCACCGCCTGTGCGGCATCGACAAGGCCTACTCCGCCGCGCACGCCGTTCTGGCCCGCGACCTTCTCGGGGTCGGCCGTCGAGACCACCGCCGCGGCGACCTCGCTTGCCTTCCAACTCGGGTGCGCCTGGACGCTCAGCGCGGCGACTCCCGCGACGTGCGGAGCAGCCATCGACGTTCCCGAGTTGGTTCCGGGGCCGTTGCCGGTCCCGACGCCGGTCGAGACGATGGAGACACCCGGAGCCGCGACATCCACACCGATCGCGCTGTCACCGCTGCGGGGGCCGCTGGAGCTGAACGACGCGTAGCCGCGGAACCCGGGGTTCTGCAGAGCCGCAGCGGCGATGGAGGCGGTCTCGCCGTCCACGAGCTTCGGCCCATCGGACTGCTTGACGCCGAGGAACGGGATGGTGACCGTGTACTCCTTCCCATCGTCGGGGTTGGACGTGATCGGGCCCTCGAACGGCGGGTAGTCGTCGCTCGTGTTGATCATGACCGCCGCGGCAGCGCCCGCCTGCTGGGCGAAGATCGCCTTCGCCACGCGGGCGCAGAGGCCACGGGTCGAGACGGCGAGCTGGTTGCCGCCCGGCACGACCCCGGCGAACTTGTACGCCTGGATGGAGCAGCCGAGCGACTCGTCCTCGTTCGCGGTCCCGGGGTCGTCCGTGAGACGCACGACAGTCATCTCGGGCAGGCCGGCGAGGTCCGCGCCGTTGGCGTTGATCGCGGGGATGGCCACACCGTCGACGGTGATCTCGGCACCAGGGAAGCTCTCGGTGCTGTCCACAGCCGCGACCGTGATCACGCCATCGCCGTTCCCGGCGAGATAGGGGCTCGGACCCTCGTTGCCCGCGGACCGGACGACCACGACACCCGCGCCGACCGCGTTGGAGACCGCTACCTCGTCCGGGTCGCCGGCCTGAGCGTAGGGCGAGCCGAGGGACATGTTGAGAACGTCCATCCCGTTGTCGACGGCCCAGTCGATGGCGGGCACGACGACGTTCGTCGAGCCGGCGCAGCCGAAGACCCGGAGCGCGTAGAGGTCCGCCTGCGGCGCGACGCCGGGACCGATGTCGAACGGCGTCGACGGGGTGGACGCGTCGTAGGGGCCCGTGTACGCCGTGCCGTCGGCAGCGACGCCGTTGCCGGCGGCTGTGCCGGCCACATGGCTGCCGTGCCCGTTGCAGTCGAGCGGGTTGGGGTCGGGCATCGGCACACTGGCGTCGTCATCGGCGTTGTACGCGTCGCCGACGAAGTCGTAGCCGCCCTTGATGCGGGGCGCTTCGGGTCCGAAGTACGCCGGATCGGCGGGGTCCGCCTCCGCTGCGTTGGCCGCTGTCCACGCCTCCGGCGTACCGGGGCCGGCGAAGTTGGCGTGGGTGTAGTCGATGCCGGTGTCGATGATGCCGATCTTGACGTTCTCGCCGGTGTATCCGGTGTCCTGCCAGACCTGGGGCACGCCGAGGAACGGCACGGAGACCGCGTTGTCGAGGGAGTACTTCTTGACGGGGTGCACCGCGACCACGTTGGGCAGCGCTTCGATCGCGTCGACCTGCTCTACCGGGATGGAGGCCTGAATGCCGTTGTAGGCCGACTGCATGCGGGCTTCGATCGTGCCGCCGCTGCCTTCGATCGACCCCGCGATGGCATCCTGCGCCTTCTTGAGCGTGCTCTTGATCGATTCGCGCTCGGCGGTCGTCAGCTCGCTGCCCTTCTCGGCCTGGACGACGGCGACGGGGTCGCCCTCCATCTCGACGACGACCGTCACACGCCCGTCTGCGCCGACGCTCATCGGGCGGACTTCCGTGCCGACGGGGCCACGCGTGGGCGACTGCTGGAACCTCGACGACGGACCTTCGTCCGGGGCGGCGGCGAGGGATCGCTGGTCCTGCGCGAATGCGGGTACGCCGCCGGCAACCAGCAATCCGGAGAGCGTCACCCCCGCAACCACGACTCGAGACAGACGGCTGCGGGTGAGACTCATGGGGCTCCTCGTGGGATGGGCATGCGGATACAGCAAGGCACGCCCCACCACTCGAAGCGGCGGGGGATGAGGAAAGAATATGCATCCGCCGTGAATTTCCAACAGTCTTGTGAGGCCACTGGAGCGCGGGTATGATCGCGCGCCGCGTGGGACTTAGTCTGCGCCGATGCGAGCCTGGGTTCCAGCCGGCACCGGAGACGCCGTCGCTGCCGGCATCCGCGCCCTCATGACCGCGATCGCCTCGGGGTTGTCGTCGACGAGCACCGCGTCGCGCCCGAGCGCCGCAGCGACCGCGCCGGTCGTCCCGCTGCCCGCGAAGAAGTCGAGCACGCGATCGCCTGGCCGGGTGGAGGCCTGGATGATCCGGCGCAGGATGCCCTCCGGCTTCTGCGTCGGATATCCGGTCTTCTCGCGCCCCGTGGTCGGGACGATGGTGTGCCACCAGACGTCCGTCGGCAGCTTGCCGCGCTCGGCCTTCTCGGGCGTCACGAGTCCGGGTGCCATGTACGGCTCGCGGTCCACGGCATCGGAGTCGAACCAGTACCGGTCGGGATCCTTGACGTAGACGAGGATCGTGTCGTGCTTGGTGGGCCACCGCCTGCGGGTCTTCGCCCCGTAGTCGTACGCCCAGATGAGTTCGTTCAGGAAGCACGCCCGCCCGAACATCGCGTCGAGCAGGACCTTGGCGTAGTGCGCCTCGCGGTAGTCGAGGTGGAGGTAGAGCGTCCCGTCCGGAGCGAGCAGGCGCCACGCTTCGAGCAGGCGGGGCTCGAGGAAGGCCCAGTAGTCGTCGAACCGGTCGTCGAAGGTGCGGAGGTCCCCTCTCAGCCGCTCGTATTCGCGACCGTGGAACCCGCGCCGGATGGTGGCGTCGGCGACCGGGCCGGGACCGGCCGACCGAGCCGACTCGACCTGACGGGCCTGCACCCGCCCGGTGTTGAACGGCGGATCGAGGTAGACAAGCGTGAACGAGGCGTCCTCGAACGTGCGGATGATCTCGAGGTTGTCGCCCTCGTGGATCCGGACGCGGCCACCTGGCGGCCCGCTCACGGCACGCGGCGCAGCCACTCGTCCGTCGCGAACTTCGCCGCGACCAGCGCCTCCGCCTCGGCGTATTCCTCCTCGGTGATACGCCCCGGCTCGGCGCCGTACAGGCGGGAGAAGGTCTCGATGAAACGCTGGATGATCTGCTCGCGAGGCAGGCCGGTCTGGCTGCGGAGGGGATCGACGCGCTTCGCCGCCGAGGTGGTGCCCTTGTCACTGAGCTTCTCCCGGCCGATGCGCAGCACCTCGGTCATCACCTCGCCGTCGATGTCGTAGCTGAGGGTCGCATGGTGCAGCACCCCGCCGTTGGCCAGGCGCTTCTGCGCCGCGCCGCCGATCTTCCCGGTCGGGCTCGCGATGTCGTTCAGCGGCTGGTACGTGGCCTCGATGCCGAGCGAGCGCAGCGCCTGCAGCACCCAGTCGTCCAGGAAGGCATAGGAGTCGGCGAAGGTCATGCCCGCGACGAGGGATGCCGGCACATAGAGCGAGTACGTGATGATCTGACCGGCGGCCATCATCATCGCCCCGCCTCCGGAGATGCGGCGGACGACATCGAAGCCGTGCCGGGCTGCGCCATCCGGGTCGACCTCGTTGCGATACGACTGGAAAGATCCGATCACGACGGCCGACTCGTCCCACTCCCAGAGACGGAGGGTCGGGCGCCGCCGCCCGTCGCCCACCCGGGCGGTGAGCACCTCGTCGAGCGCGAGGTTCATGCGCGGCGACACGGCCTTCTCGTGGACGACCTCCCACTCGAAGTCCCGCCATCCAGGCGCCGTGACGAGGGCGCGGCGCACGGCCGTTCCGACGGACTCGGGTGTGAAGCCGAGCAGCTGCGCCCCATCGGGGAGAGCGCCGCGCACCGCCGCGGCGATCGCCGCGGCATCCGCCTCGACCGGAAGGCCCGTCACGGCGGCGTCGATCGCGTCGAGAGCGGTGTCGGGCTCCAAGAAGAAGTCGCCCGCGAGGTGGAAGTCGGCGATGCGGCCGTCCTCGACCTCGAGGTCGACGACGACCAGCTTGCCGCCGGGGACCTTGTATTCGCCGTGCATGCGCTCAGCCTACGGCGACGTGCTCGGGAGGCGGCGGGGGCGCGCGCCGCGGAAGCTCGGGCTCAGTTGATCCCGGGGATGATCAGCCAGCGGTTGATCAGCACGATCCACAGACCGATGACCACGAGAGCCGCGATCGTCACGCCGATGGCGTGCTTCGCCCGGAGGATGAGGCCGATCACCAGCACGACGATCGTGGCGATTCCGAGGACGAGGGAGCCGAACGGGATGCCCGGCACGAAGTGCGACAGCAGGAACAGCGCGGCCACGACTGTCTCGAGGACCCCGAACAGCGTCCCGCCCTTTCCGCGCAGCCGCAGGATGCCGTCGATGAGGGCGAGCACGCCGCCCGCGAGGGCGATGATCAGGAGCCAGGAGAGGGTGATCACGGTGGGGGGACCTTCCGATCGGGAGCGCAGGCCGAGGGCGGCGCGCACGGAGCTGGGGGGCGGAGCGCCGAGGCGCGGCCAAGCCTAACGTCAGCGAGGGCGCCGGATGCGGTATCCGGCGCCCTCGCGTGTTCTCACGTGGTCAGCTGGACGTGCAGGGCTCGCCGTTCAGGGAGAACAGCCATGGTGCGTCCGCCGCCCCCTTGCCGGTCAGGACGACCGCCGCCTTCTTGCCCGGGGCGAGCTTCGGCAGCAGTTTCGTGCCCGTCACCGTGACGTCGGCCCCGGTCTGGCTGTACGAGCCGCCGACCACTCTGGTCACCTTCTGGTCGCCCTCGAAGCTCCACGACAGGGTCCACGGGTCCGTGGTCGTCGTGCCGTTGTTCTGCACGACCAGCGCAGAGACGAACCTGCTGCCGATCTGCGTGTCCTTCACCTTGACGTGGCATGTCAGGGGCGTGAGCGGCGGATTGGACAGCGCGACCAGCTCCCGCGCCTGCTCGGGGAACCACTGGCCCGCGGCCGGGTCCTCGATCCCACGCGCCGGATCGAGCGGGCCGCCGGTGCCGCGATAGCACTTGCCGTCGGATTCACCGGGCACCTTGATCCAGAGGTACGCGTCGATGAGCGCGTTGCCGGTCGTCGTCGAGGGAACCTCACCCGCTCCGCGACCCGGAGGGTTGCACCACACCTCCGGGTCGGGATAGGCGCCGGCGGGAGCGGTCCAGGGGCCCTGGCCGTTGCGGCTCGTGTCGATCACGAAGTGCGCCTGCACGGCGGGGTCGCGCGTGAGGCCGGTGTCGGCGAAGGCCTTGTCGTAGGTCGCATCGGTCAGTCCCCATGTCGGGAAGTCGTCGGGGTTCGCGGGGTAGTACTGGCTGCCGCAGTATGACGGCTCCCACCAGCTGTTCTGAGAGAGGTAGACGCAGTCCGAGATCCACTGACCGTACTTCTGCAGGCGCTCCGTCTGCACGTAGTTCGAGGCGTTGAGGAAGAACCCGTCGGCCTTCTCGACCCCGCCCAGGATCAGGCGGTTGGAGATGTCGCCGACGCCCAGCCAGCCGCTGTGGGTGCCGTCGAGGTACACCGATGTGGCGGTAAGCGCCGCGAATGCGTCCACGGCGTGGTTGAGCTGCGCGTAGCGGTTGCCGACGGCGGTCGCGGGGTCGAGCTCGGCGGGCTGGCACCACTCGGCGTTGCCGTTGATGTCGGTGTTCCACGGGATGATGCCCAGGCCGTCCGGCTCCAGGATGATGGTGGCGGCGCGATCCCCGATGCCCGCGGCGAAGCCGTCAATCCACGCGTTGTACTCCGCCGTGTCGGCGGCGCCGCCCGCGGAGTACTGCGCGCAGTCGCGGAACGGCAGGTTGTAGGCCACGAGCACGGGCATCTGACCCTTGACCGCCGCGTCGGAGACGACCTCGTCGACCGCCGCCTGCACTTCTGCGGCGGTTCCGCTGGTGAACCAGTTGGCCGACGGGATGCTGCCCAGCAGCTGGGCGTCGGCCCGTGCCTGGCCGCTCAGGGACTGGGCCGCCTCGAGGGTCGTGCTGTAGGGGTTGAGGTAGAGGTCGGAACCGGCGAGGTCGCCGGGTTCTGCCGCGGACGCGGGTGCGATCGCGGTGAGGGATGCCGCGACCACGCCGACGGCGGCGAGCGCCGCCCAGCGGGCTCGGGTGCGGAACAGGTGTGTCATGTCTCTCCAGGGTCTTCGTCGACCATCGCGTGCGCTGTGCGCGCGTGGATTACCGCGGGTGACCGGTCGTGGGAGCGCTCCCACGGACACGTTCAGAGCCAGGATGCCGTGAGAGCGCTCCCAAAGTCAAGGGTCTGGTGCGCGCGGCATCCGCCCGTCGGTGCAACGGTGGACCTCGCTCTGCGGCAATGAATCGCGAGGGTTCGGCGATGGACAGCGCGAAAGCAGGAGATGTGCGCGAATGCAGGATGCCGAGGGCAAAAACGTCCTGCTCTCCCGCTGTTCTCCTGGTTCGGTGCACACCACCCGGCTAGTCGCGGACGGCGAACCGCCGGTCGAGCCAGGCGAGCAGGTCGCCGCGGACGTCCTTCTGCTGCACCTCGTTGAAGACCTCGTGGCGCGCGCCGGGATAGACGAGCGTCGTGACGTCGGTGAGCCCGGACCGGGTGCGGTAGGAGTCGGCGAGCCTGTGGACGCTCTGCGGTCCCCCGACGGGATCATCGCGCCCGACCATGAGCAGGACCGGGATGTCGTGGCCCAGATTCCTGCGCGGGCGCCCGTAGAACCGCAACTGGTCGCGAAGGGTGAACAGCTGTGCGGCCGGTGTGACGGTGGTCAGCGGATCCTCGAGGAAGGCCCTGCCCACGTCGAGGTCGGACGCCAGCCACTCGGTCCCCATCGCCTCGGCCGTCTGCCACCTCGCGTTGAGCCGGCCGGCGTGCAGCGATCCCGGGAGGCGCAGTGCCGACCCGCTCAGCGCGAGAGCGTCGTAGGCCGAGGGGTGGGCGTTCAGCAGAATCTGGGCGATGAACGACCCGCCGGAGTGTCCCAGGAGCACCAGCGGAAGCTCGGGATTCTCTTCTCTGATCAGCTCGGTCATCTGCCAGACCGCGGCGACGGCAGCCCGGAACCCGCCGGGACCAGGGCGACCGAGCTTGGTGCTGTCGTCCCCGTGGTGGGCCATCCCGGTGCGACCGTGGCCCCGGTGATCGTTGGCGTACACGGCGAAGCCGTCGGCGGTGAGTGCCTCGATGAGCGCGCTGTAACGCCTCGCGTGCTCCCCCAGGCCGTGGACGAGCTGGACCACCGCGCGTGGCGTCGTCCTCGCCGGGTAGACGTCGTAGACGATGGCGATGCCGTGTGCATCGATGAACTCGGGCATGACGCGAGCCTAGTTGCTGGGGCGTCGCCGTCTCCCGACAGGGGGGCCCGAACCCACTTCGTGACGGTCCAGCCTCCACGCGAGCCATTTACTTAGCAAGGCTAATGAGCTATGCTAAGTAAATCTATGAGTGCTTCCGTTTTTCCCGCATCCCCTCCCGCCGACACCTCTCTGCATGACGCCGCCTCGGATCTGCGCATGGCCACGTTCCGGCTCGCCAGGCGCCTCCGCGCCCAGCGCGCCGTCGACACCATGAGCGACGGCCAGTTCGCCGTGCTCGCCGCCCTGCACATCCACGGCGGCCACACCCTCGGTGAGCTCGCCGACCGCGAGCGCGTCAGCGCGCCGTCAATGAACCGCACGGTGAACTGCCTCGAAGAGTCCGGCTACCTCACTCGCACCGCCGACGCCGTCGACCGTCGCAAGGTCAACATCGAGCTGACGGATGCCGGCACGAGCGTCGTCACCGAGACCGTTCGCCGCCGCGACGCCTGGCTCGAAGAGGCGCTCGCGGAACTGACGCGGAAGCAGCGCGCGACACTGGCCGCGGCATCCATCGTCATGCGAGAGCTGGCCGAGCGATGAGCGCCATGTTCCGGTCGTTCTCGATCTTCAACTACCGGGTCTGGTTCATCGGCGCCCTCGTGTCCAACATCGGCGCGTGGATGCAGTCCACGGCCCAGAGCTGGGTCGTGCTCACCCAGCTCACCGACAACGACGCCGGCGCGATGGGCATCACGATGGCGCTGCAGTTCGGGCCGCCGCTGCTTCTCGTCGGGGTTACCGGCTGGGTCGCGGACCGCTTCGATCGGCGCAGGCTGCTGATGATCACGCAGGGGCTGCTGATGGTGCTCGGCGCGGCGCTGGGCGTGCTGATCCTGTCCGGGGTCATGACGCTGACTCTGATGTACGGCTTCGCCCTGGCACTGGGCGTCATCGGCGCATTCGACAACCCGGCCCGCCAGGCGTTCGTCACCGACGTCGTGTCACGAGAGAACGCGTCCAACGCGGTGGCGCTGAACGCGGCATCCTTCAATGGAGCGCGGATGATCGGGCCCGCCGTCGCCGGCGTGCTCATCGTGCTGGTGGGCACGGGCTGGGTGTTCCTGCTCAACGCCGTGACGTTCTTCGGCATGATCATCGCCCTGCTGCTGATCCGCACGAAGGAGCTCGTCCCGCGGGTGCGCAGCACCGGCTCCTCCCGGCTTGCGGACGGGTTCCGCTACGTCGGCAAACGGCCGGATCTCATGGTGACGTTCGCGATGGTGTTCCTGCTCGGCGCGTTCGGCATGAACTTCCCGATCTTCGCCTCGACGATGGCGATCGAGTTCGGACAGGGCGCCGACGGGTTCGGGCTGCTCAGCTCCATCCTCGCGATCGGCTCGCTCGCCGGCGCACTGCTGGCCGCCCGGCGCGATCAGGCCCGCATCCGGGTGGTCGTGCTGGCGCTGCTCGGCTTCGCCATCGCCTCGGTGGCCTCGACCCTGATGCCCGGCTACTGGAGCTATGCCGCGACGCTCACCCTCGTCGGCTTCGCGGTGGTGACCGTCATGACGACCGCGAACGGCTACGTCCAGACGACGACCGACCCCGCGCTGCGCGGCCGGGTGCTCGCCCTCTACATGGCCGTCATCATGGGCGGCACGCCCGTCGGCGCGCCGATCGTCGGGTGGGTGGCCGCCGAATTCGGTCCCCGTGCCGCGATCCTCGTCGGCGCGACCGCCGGACTCGTCGCGTTCCTGATCGGCGTCACGTGGATGCTGGCCTCCGGCCGCGTGCACCGCCACGCGTCCAAGCGCTTCCGCCTGACCCTCGACGAGACCAGGCCGCTGCGCGTGGTCTCGCCCGAGGAGTACAGCGACGCGGTCGCCGGCACGACGCCGATCCCGCTCCCCAAGCGGGAGGGTGCACGCGCCGACAAGCTGCGCGCCCGCGAGGCGGGCTAGCCGGGGCCATCCCGGATGCCCGTCGCGCGTACCGCCGAGTGCACGGCTCAGCGCCGAGTGCACGGCGTGCCGGCGGCAGTATCCCGTGCACTCGTCGGGAAGCCGTGCGCTCGTGTTGCCCGACGGGAAGCCGCGCCTCGTGTCCGTGCCGGCCGCCTCGCGTGGGGGGTCCGGCGCGCCCGCGAGGCGGACTAGGCAGCGTCAGGCGCGGGACGTCTCCGACAGGCGGGCGGATGCCGTGGCCATGTGGGTCGCCATGGCGGATGCCGCGGCATCCGGATCACGACGCAGCAGCGCCTGGTAGACCGCGTCGTGCTCCTCGAGCGCCCGCACGGCGTGCGCCTGGTCGTGCACGGCCCGGTCGGCCCACACCCGCAGCAGCGAGCGGACCACCTGCAGCATGTCGAGCAGCACCTGGTTGTCCACCCCGGCCGCGAGCGCGTGGTGGAAGTCCAGGTCGGCCTGCACGAACGCCTTGAGGTCATCCACCGAGGCGCGCATCCGGTCGACGTGGCGGCCGAGCGTGGCGAGCTGGCGGTCGGTGAGCCTCGCGGCGCCGAGCCTCGCCACGTAGATCTCGAGCCCCGAGCGCAGCTCCAGAAGCTCCGCGGTGTTCCGCTCCCCTATCAGCAGTCCCCATCGCAGGGTCTGCGGAAGCAGCTCGCTCGAGGTCCCGCGCAGATAGGTGCCCGAACCGGGGCGCACGTCGACGATCCCGAGGATCTCGAGCGCGGCGAGCGCCTCGCGCACCGCCGAGCGGCCGACGCCGAGGGTGGATGCGAGCTCCCGCTCCGGCGGCAGCCGCGTGCCGGGCGCCACCTGGCCGCTGGTGAACAGGTCGAGCAGCCGCGTGGCGACCCCCGATACGGCGGATCCGGCGGGCATCGAGCCCAGGGCGGCCGTGATCTCGGCCGAGGAGTCAGCGGCGTAGGCGGGCATAACGCCCAATGTACTCGGAAACTTTCGCTTGCAATTGGTCAACCGGTTTGCCAAAATAGTCCCAGGCGTCATCCCCGGCGTCGCCAGAATCGACGACGATCCTCAGGAGTCACCGTGGACAACACCCCCGTCGTGACGGGCATAGAGTCGCCCGTTGCCAAATCCGCCATACGCAAGGTCTCCCTGCGCCTGGTGCCCTTCGTGGCGCTGATGTTCTTCATCAACTACCTCGACCGCACCGCCATCGGGTTCGCCGCCCCGAACGGCATGAACGAGGACCTCGGGCTTAGCGCCGCCCAGTTCGGCTTCGCCTCCGGCGTCTTCTTCATCGGGTACATCCTGCTCGAGGTGCCCTCCAACCTCGCCCTCCACCGCTTCGGCGCCCGGCGCTGGCTCGCCCGCATCATGGTGAGCTGGGGCATCGTCGCGCTGCTGTTCACCTGGGTGCAGAACTTCGAGCAGCTCGTCGTGCTGCGGTTCCTGCTCGGTGTCGCCGAGGCCGGGTTCTTCCCCGGTGCGATCCTCTTCCTCAGCCTGTGGGTGCCCTCGCAGTACCGCGGCCGCATCCTCATGCTCTTTTACTTGGCCCAGCCGCTCACCACCGTCATCGGCGCCCCGTTCGCCGGCTGGCTGATTCAGCAGGACGAGGTCTTCTTCGGGCTCGCCGGCTGGCGCTTCATGTTCTTCGGCGTCGCCATCCCCGCGATCATCGTCGGGATCATCGCCTGGTTCTACCTCAGGGACAAGCCGGCGGATGCCCCGTGGCTCACCAAGGAGGAGCAGGTCTGGCTCACGGACTCGATCGCCGCCGAGCGCAAGGTCACAGAGAAGTCCGAGAAGCACGTCTCCGTACGCTTCGCCTTCAGCAGCGGCCGCGTGTGGATGCTGTCCTTCATCTACTTCGGCTTCATCTACGGCCTTTACGCGCTGGCGTTCTTCCTCCCCACGATCATCGAGGGGTTCCAGACGGCGGCCGGCACCGAGTTCGACGTCTTCCAGAAGGGCCTGATCACGGCGATCCCGTATCTGCCCGCCGCGATCGCGATGTACTTCTGGTCGCGTGACGCCTCCCGCCGCGGCCTGCGCACCTGGCACATCGCCGGCCCCGCCGTGCTCGGCGCCGTGACGATCCCGCTCGCCCTGTTCGCCGGCTCGCCCGCCGCGACGATCGCAGTGATCACCCTGACCGCGATGGCGATCTTCGCCGCGCTGCCCAACTTCTGGACCCTCCCGACAAAGTTCCTCACCGGCGTGGCCGCGGCCGCCGGCGTCGCGCTCATCAACACGATCGGCAACCTCGCGGGCTTCAGCGCACCGTTCGTCACCGGCGCCGTGGCGGACTGGACCGGTGGCTACGAGATCCCCATGATGATCGTCGGCGGAGTGATGCTCGTCTCCGCGATACTCATGGTCGTGCTCGCACGTCAGAACAAGGCGGCCGTCACCGCCGCCGGCCTCGCTGCCGCGCAGGAGAAGGCGGATGCCGCAGCGCTGAGGGCACCCCGCCCATGACCCGGCTGTGGAACGAGCCGTCCGCGTTCGCGGACGAGATGATCGACGGCTTCGTCGCCGCGAACGGCCGGTACGTCCGGCGCGTTCCCGGCGGCGTGGTCCGCAGCACCGTGGTGCCCGACGGCCAGGTGGCCGTCGTCATCGGCGGCGGCTCCGGCCACTACCCCGCCTTCGGTGGGCTCGTCGGGCAGGGTCTTGCCCATGGCGCCGCGATGGGCAACCTGTTCGCGTCGCCCTCGACGCAGCAGGTGCAGTCCGTGGCGAACGCGGCGCATCGGGGCGGCGGGGTCTTCTTCTCCTACGGGAACTACGCGGGAGACGTGCTGAACTTCGACGCCGCCCAGGATCGCCTCCGCGCCGAGGGCATCGCCTGCGCCACGGTGACGGTGACGGACGACATCTCGAGCGCCTCGATCGAGGAGCGCCACAAGCGTCGGGGCATCGCGGGGGACCTGACGGTGTTCCGCATCGCCGCCGCGGCCGCCGAGGCCGGGTACGACCTCGGCGAAGTCGAGCGGGTCGCCCGGCTCGCCAATGACCGCACCCGCTCGTTCGGCGTCGCCTTCACCGGCTGCACCCTTCCCGGAGCGGAGCAGCCCCTGTTCTCGGTGCCGGAGGGGCGCATGGCGGTCGGCCTCGGCATCCACGGCGAACCCGGCATAGATGAGACCGACGTGCCCACCGCGGACGAACTGGCCGAGCTGCTGACCGGCCGGCTGCTCGCCGAGCTGCCCGACGGCATCGACAGCGCGGACGGGCAGAAGCTGGTGCCGATCCTGAACGGGCTCGGCGCCGTCAAGTACGAGGAGCTGTTCGTCGTCTACCGCCGCGTCGCCGCGCTGCTGCAGGAGGCGGGGGTCGAGGTCCTCGACCCGCACGTCGGCGAGTACTGCACGAGCTTCGACATGGCGGGCACCTCGCTCACGCTGTTCTGGCTCGATGACGAGCTGGAGCGGCTCTGGGACACACCCGTCGACACCCCCGCGTACCGCCGCGGCTCGGTCGTCGCGGCCGCGCAGGACGAGCGGGCAGCCTCGGTCGAAGACACCGCCGCGATCCCGGCGGCCAGCGCCGAGTCGCGCGCCCTCGCCCCGGTAGCCGCGCGTGCCGTCGCCGCGGCATCCGAGATCGTCGATGCGCACGTGGACGAACTCGGTCGCCTCGACCAGATCGCGGGCGATGGCGACCACGGCATCGGGATGCAGCGAGGCGCCCGCGCCGCGCGTGCCGCCGCCCAGCGCGCCGCGGAGCTCGGGGCCGGCGTCGGCACCGTGCTCGCACACGCCGGCGACGCGTGGTCCGACCGGGCCGGCGGCACATCCGGCGCCCTGTGGGGCGTCATCCTGCGCTCGATCGGCGAGACGATCGGCGACGACGACGCCCCCGATGCGATCGGCGTCGCCGCGGGTGTGGCCGCCGCCGCCCGAGGCGTCACCGACTACGGCAAGGCCGAGGTCGGCGACAAGACCATGGTCGATGCCCTCGTCCCGTTCAGCACGGAGCTGACGATCGCTGCGGACTCTGGCGCCTCCCTCGCCCACGCGTGGGCCGCCGCCGCGGAGGCCGCGACCCGCGCCGCCGCCGCGACCGCCGAGCTGCTCCCCCGCATGGGCCGCGCACGGCCGCACGCGGAGAAGAGCCTCGGCACACCCGACCCCGGTGCGCACTCGCTCGCCCTCATCGCGACCGCGATCGGCGAGCTGCTCGCGGAATCGACCGGGGCGCCGGATGCCGCCGATGCGTCCGCCACCCCAGAATCCACCGAAAGGAACTGACATGCCCGGAGAATCCCAGCCCCTGCGCCTCGTCGTCGGCAGCGACGACGCCGGCTTCGACTACAAGGAGATCCTGAAGGCCGACCTCGAAGCCAATCCCGGGGTCGCGTCGGTCATCGACGTGGGCGTGGACGCCGACGGGCACACCGCCTACCCTCGCGTGGCGATCGCCGCCGCCGAACTCGTCGCCTCCGGTGAGGCCGACCGCGCGCTGCTGGTCTGCGGCACCGGGCTCGGCGTCGCGATCGCGGCGAACAAGGTGGCCGGCATCCGCGCCGTCACCGCGCACGACAGCTTCTCCGTCGAGCGCGCCGTGCTCTCCAACGACGCCCAGGTGCTCACGATGGGCCAGAGGGTCGTCGGCCTCGAGCTCGCCCGCCGCCTCGCGCGCGAGTGGCTGACCTACCGCTTCGACCCGACCTCGGCGTCCGCCGAGAAGGTCGCCGTCATCGACGAGTACGAGCAGACCGGAAGCTGCTGATGACCGGGCGCGTGACCGTGGGCGTGAGCCTCAAGATGTACTTCGGGCATCGTGAGGCCCGCGCATGGTTCGCGCGCGTCGCGGAACTCGCCGCACGGCATCCGGCCGTGTCGTCGGGAAGCGTCGAGTTCTTCGTCATCCCGACCTACCTGCAGATCGCCCGCGCAGTCGAGGCGTTCCAGGGCACTCCGACGATCATCGGCGCGCAGGATGCCGCGACCGAGGATTCCGGTGCCTTCACGGGCGAGGTCAGCGCGGCCGAGCTCGCCGAGGTGGGCGTCGGGGTCGTCGAGATCGGGCACGCCGAGCGCCGCCGTCTCTTCGGCGACACGGACGCAGTGGTGCGGGCGAAGACGCACGCCGCGCTTCGCAACGGACTTCGGCCGGTGCTGTGCGTCGGCGAGACCGAGCGGAGCGAGCCGCCCCTGGCGGCCGCTCGCACGGTGGCCCAGCTGGTGGACGCGCTCGAAGGCGCCCCCGCCGGCCCGCTGATCGTCGCGTACGAGCCCGTCTGGGCGATCGGCGCGCCCGAGCCGGCGCCCGTCGCCCACATCCGGACCGTCACCCTGGCACTGCGCGACGCCGTGGCCGACCGACCCGGCACCTCCGTCATCTACGGCGGGTCCGCGGGCCCCGGGCTGCTGAGCGCACTCGGCGACGCCGTCGACGGGCTGTTCCTCGGGCGCTTCGCGCACGATCCCGTCGCGCTGGAGGCCGTGCTCGACGAGGCCGCGGTGCTGGCGATCGAGCGAACCGAGGGGCTCGACGGGCTCGACGGGCTCGACGGGCTTGAAGGGCTCGAAGCATGATCGGCCTCGGCACCTACGCCTTCTTCTGGCAGCACTCCGACCGCGTCGACGAGCCGCTGTCTCTGATCGGCGCACTGCAGGCCACCCGCGACCAGGATGTCGGACTGTTCCAGATCTGCGACTACGCGCCGCTGCTCGTCATGAGCGCTGCCGAGATCGCCGACGCCGCCGCCGCCGCGCGGGACCTCGGCCTCGTGATCGAACTCGGCACGAAGGGCGTCGACCCGGGGCACCTCGAAGCGTTCCTGCGCCTCGCCGACGCCTTCGGCGCCGCGCTCGTGCGCAGCATGCTGTACGCCCCGGAGTCGCGTCCCTCGCTGGAGCAGGCCGAGCGGATGCTGCGCACGGCGCTGCCCGCCTACGAGGCATCCGGGGTCACGCTCGCCCTCGAGACGTACGAGCAGGTCGCCACGGACGACCTCGCGGGCCTGGTCGAGCGGATCGACTCCGAGCACCTGGGCATCTGCCTCGATCCGGGCAATGTCGTCGCGCGGCTGGAGACGCCGCGGGCCGCCGTCGAGCGCTGCGCCCCGCTGACCAAGAACGTCCACGTCAAGGACTTCGCCTTCGCCCGCCAGGACGGCTGGGTGGGCTTCACCTACTCCGGCGCCCCGATGGGCACCGGACTGCACGACTACCCGCACCTGCTGAGCGCTGTCAGGCCCGACGAACGCGGCATCAACCAGATCGTCGAGCACTGGCTCCCCTGGCAGGGCGACCCCGAGACCACCGTCACCACCGAGCGGGAATGGACCCGCATCACACTCGAATACCTGAGGAGCACAATATGAGTACCACCACCGACCCTTCGACAGGCTCAGGGACCGCCTCGACAGGCTCAGCGACCTACACGATCGCCGTCCTGGGAGCGGGCGGAAAGATGGGGATGCGCGTCTCCAACAACCTCGCCAGGACCGATCACACCGTCTACTACGTCGAGAACTCGCCCGCTGGTCAGGAGCGCACGCGCGAGGCGGGCCGCGAGGTCACCGAACTCGCGGATGCCGTCGCCGACGCCGACATCGTCGTCTTCGCCGTCCCCGACCTGGCGCTCGGGCCCGTGACGGCACAGGTCGTGCCGCAGATGAAGCCGGGCTCGATCGTGCTCACCCTCGACCCCGCCGCCGCGTACGCCGGGCTGCTGACCACCCGCGAGGACGTCATCCAGGCCGTCGCGCACCCGTGCCACCCGTCGATCTTCCTGCAGCGGCAGACCCCCGAGGAGTGGGCCGACACGTTCGGGGGCATCGCCGCCCCGCAGGACGCGATCGCCGCCGTCGAGTCGGAGGACCCGGCGAAGCAGGCGATCGTCGAGTCCACCGTGCGCGCGATCTACGCCCCGATCATCGACGTGCACTGGGTCACGATCAAGCAGCTGGCCCAGCTCGAGCCCACACTCGTCGAAACCGTCGCCTGCATGATCGGCGCCCTGCTCAACGAGGCCCTGCAGGAGACGATCAACACGATGGGCGTGCCCGAGGCCGCCGCCCGCAGCATCCTGTACGGCCACACGCAGGTCGCGCTCGCCAACGGCCTGCGCGGCGACAACCCCTTCAGCGATGCGTGCCTGATCGCGATGGACTACGGTCGCGAGAGCATCATCAAGGACGACTGGAAGAAGATCTTCCGCGACGACGAGCTCGACCGCAACCTCGCGCGGATGCTTCACCTCGACCACATCGAACGCAGTCACATCGAGCGTTGAGGAGCCACGCCATGACAGGTCGCCTCGAAGGCAAGACCGCGCTGATCACCGGGGCGGGCACCGGAATCGGGCTCGCCGTCGCGCTGCGGTTCGCGAACGAAGGCGCGCGGGTGGTCGTCGCCGATCGCGATGCGGATGCCGCCGATGCCGCGGTGAAGACGATCAACGCGCACCGCGCCGTCGCCGTCGTCATGGACATCTCCGACGAGGCGGCGGTGGAGGCGGCGTTCGCAAAGCTCCAGGCTGATGGCATGTCGCCGGACGTCGTCGTCGCCAACGCCGGCGTGCAGCTGTTCGGGCAGGACGCTCCGGCGGCCGACCTCGACCTCGACGTCTGGCGGCGCACCATCGACATCAACCTCACCGGCACGTTCCTCACGGTCAAGCACGCCGTGCGCTCGCTGCTGGCTCGCGAAGTCGGCGGCTCGATCATCCTCACCGGCAGCCCCACCGGCCTGAACGGCGAGGGCAAGGACTTCACGGCCTACAGCGCCTCGAAGGCCGGCATCCACGGGCTCGCCCGCACGGTCGCCGCCGCCTACGCCGACAGGAACATCCGCGTGAACACGGTCGTGCCCGGGTACACCGAGACGTCGCTCGTCAGCGCGATCTCATCCGATCCCACTTCGCGCGCCGCGATCATCGGCCGGATTCCCCTGGGCCGTGCCGGCAGCCCGGCCGACGTCGAGGGCATCATGGTGTATCTCGCGAGCGACGACGGCGCCTTCGCGACCGGCGCGCTGTTCGCCGTGGACGGGGGCATGACGACGCTGTGACTCCCGAGGCGGGCGATGGGGCGGATGCCGGTGGCGGGACGGATGCCGGGGGCACGACAGCACCCGGCTGGTGGTCGCCGTCCCGGACGTGGTCCTGCGGGGACTGGTCGCTGGAGCTGCGGGGCGACGAGCTCGCCGACATCCGGTTCCGGCGACGCCTGCTGCTGCGCGGCGTGCGCGCGGTCGTGCGCGACGCGGACTGGGGCACGGTCCCGACGCGGGTGGTGGATGCCGAGCCCGGCGAGTCGCAGCTCACGGTGCGGCTGGCGATGGAGGGTCTCGGGCTCTCGGTGCACGGCACCCTGACGGCCGCCGTGGAGGGCGATGCGCTCGAGATCCGCTGGCGGGCCGTCTCGGCACAGGCGGCGGAGACGAACCGCGTGGGGCTCGTGCTGCTGCACCCGCCCGGTCTGGCGGGCGGGCCGCTCACGGTGCGGCATCCGGATGGCACCACCACGGCGATGCGATTCCCCATCGACATCAGCCCGCATCAACCCGCCCTCGACATCTTCGGGATGGACTGGCGCTTCGACGGGGGCGAGGCGCGGCTCTCGCTCTCGGG
The DNA here is from genome assembly GCF_049844955.1 of Microbacterium sp. DT81.1. Lineage (NCBI taxonomy): Bacteria > Bacillati > Actinomycetota > Actinomycetes > Micrococcales > Microbacteriaceae > Microbacterium > Microbacterium sp. DT81.1. The sequence goes on along the minus strand of NZ_JBNCMA010000008.1, from coordinate 8,120 downwards.
CGACGTGTTCGAGATGGAGGACCAGCGCAACTGGACCGACGCCTCCTACAAGACGTACAGCCGGCCCCTGGCACTGCCCTTCCCGTACTCGCTCGCCGAGGGGGAGGTGCCCGAGCAGACCGCCCGGCTCGAGGTCACGCCGGCCGATGCGCTGGGGGCGGGCACCGCCGCGTCGCAGGCGGCGCGACACCGTGCGACGCCGCCCGGAAACGACGCGGCGGGGCCCGTGGATCGAATCGAACTCGTCGAGGCGGGTGCGTTCCCATCGATCGGTGTCGCGGCATCCACGGCGCCTGATCCCGCACCCGGTCCGGCGCCAGGACCCACGCTCGCCGGGGCATCCGGCTCGGCACCCGGCACCGCGTTCGTACTCGTCGAACTCGATCTGGCCACCCCCAACTGGCGTGCGGCGCTCGAGCGGGCGGCGCGGTCTGGAGTACCCCTCGACGTACGGGTCGTCGCGGACACCCGCGACGACCTGCACTCCGTGGTCGACGCGCTGAGCGCGCTCCCGGTGACGCGCATCGGAATCTACGACAGGCTCGACTCGATCACTCTCCCGCCGTTGCGGGATGCGCTTCGCCGGGCTCTCTCCGACAGGGGTCTCGCTCTCCCCGTGATCGGCGGAGCGAGGTCCCACTTCACAGAGCTGAACCGCGGCGCCGAGCTGGTCCCCGGCGACCTCGATGCCCTCACGTTCTCGGTGACCCCCCTCTTTCACACCCTCGATACGGAGCAGCTGGTCGAGTCGGTCCCCATCCAGCGCCTCGTCGCCGAGCAGGCCGTCCGGATGGCGGTCGGCCGGCCGGTGCACATCGGGCCGGTGACCCTCCGACCCCGATTCAACAACGTGGCGACACGGCCCACGCCGACCCCCGCCGCGAGCGATCTCTCCGAGGGATACGGGGCCGCGTTCACGGATGCCGACGACCCGCGCATGGCCGCGCCGGAGCTGGCGGCATGGACGGTGGCGAGCGCCGCCGCGCTCGCGGTGGACGGTGTGGCGACCCTGTGCTACTTCGAGGAGTGGGGGCCCCGCGGCATCCGCTCGTCCGACGGCTCCCCCCGCCCCGTCGTCCAGGTGCTCGGCTGGCTGTCCGAGCTCGACGGGGCGAGCCTGTTCAGCGGGCCGAGCCGCGACGGGACCGTGTGGGCCCTCGGCGGGAGGCACGAGGGGCGAACGACGGTGATCGCGGCGAACATCGGCCACCGGGACCGCGAGGTCACCGTCTCGACACCTGCCGGAGAGGTCGTGCTGCGCCTCGGTTCCGGTGAGGCGACGCGAGTGGCGCTCACCCCTCAGTAGGACCGCCGCCGATCCTTGCGTGAGCCGCCCTCGCCCGCAAGACTCGGAGAAAGGAAGCGGGTAGTCCATGAGCACCAGATCTGCCACGAGTCTTCTGCTTCTGCTTGCCACGAGTCTTCTGCTTCTCGCAGGGGCGGCGATCGTTCTCGTCGGGGGCGTGGGCGGTTCGGGATTCGCGCTGCTGGACCGCGATGCAGAGTCCGCGGACGCGCTGCCCGCGGACCTCGCCGGCGACGCCTACGACAGCGTCGACACCGCGAGCGCGCGGTGGGTCGCGGAGCACGACGGCGACCAGCTGTACCTCGCGAGAGGCACGGAGGTGGGCACCGTCTGCCTTCTCGTGCACCGGGAGGACTGGGTGGTGGGATGCGGCGGCCCGCAGCTCGGCGTGAGCAACGCGACACGCACGTACTACGTGCAGCCCGACGCCGACCCAGACCCGGTGACCGGCACGAAGGTGACCGAGAACGTCTTCGTCAAGGGCTGAGGGGCGGCTGCTCGAGGATCGTACGGGCGAGATCGTCCGGTCGTGTGAGCTGCGGCCAGTGCCCCCTCGGCAGGTCGACATAGGTCACGTCGCGGCGGGGATCCCCCGGCGCAGAGCCGGACGGAGAGCGGGATGGGTCCCACGAGGCGGACGCGGCCCCCGACCGCGCCCGCCAGTCGTGCTGCGCGCGGAACCGGAGCTCCTTCTGAATGAGCCGCGTCGACATGAGCGACTCGAACTCTCCGAGATCGGGAGCCACGGGCGTGCCGGGGAACCACCGTTCCGCGAGTTCCCGCGAAGGAGCGGCGCAGCCGGATTCCGGTGCGGCGACGTTGTAGACCCGGTAACCAGGGGTGGCGCCGGCGAGGGCGAGCGAGACGGCCAGCCCCCCGTCGCGCGCATCGATCCACGACCCGAGAAGGTCGCGGCGATAGCCGGGCTCGGCCGCGCGGTCGAACGTGGCATACTCGCCCTCGCCCACCACGTTGGTGAACCGCAGGGCCGTGATCGAGACATCCGACCCCCAGAGCGCGAGCTGTGCGGCCACCGCCTCCTCGGCCACCTTGCCGAGGCCGTACGTGTTGTTCGCGCGCGTCCAGCTCTCGTCGACCGGGAGGAACGGCGGGGTCTCCTCGAACGGGAAGCCCATCGCCGTGATGCTCGATGCAAGAACGATCGTGCGGATGCCTGCGCGATGCGCGGCGAAGAGCACGTTGAACGACACCGCGACGTTGCTGCGGAACGTCTCGGCGTCCGGCACCAGGCCGTTCACCGGGATGGCGGCCAGGTGCACGAGAGCGTCCAACCCGCTGTGCCGAGCGGTGACGCCGAGCATCGCGTCGAGGGTCTGGCCGTAGTCGGCAAGGTCGACGCGGGTGAACCCGGGGCCAGGGTCGCCCGCCTGGTCGAAGCCGATCACCTGATGACCTTCGTCTCGCAGCCGCGCCACCGTGGCCCGGCCGAGCTTTCCGGCGCTCCCGGTGACCCCGATGACCATAGGCTCGCCCATACAGATCCTCCTGCGTCCCGCTCTCGCGCTTTCTCAGCCCGTATTGCATAATGATTCTATAGTGAATGCAACCGATACGGAGCTGTCGTGGATGTGATCGTCGAATCGCCTCGGCTCGAGCACCACCGAGAGCCGTTCGGCATCGGCGAGGATGCCCCTCGTCTCTCGTGGCGAGTCCTCCAAGCTCCGGCCGGATGGCGGCAGAACGCCTATCGCGTCGTGATCGAGCGGGGCGAGGCGCCGGCGTCGGAGCTCACGGTCTGCTCCGGCGAGCAGGTGCTCGTCGATTGGCCGGACGCTCCGCTCCGGTCGCGCGAGTCCGCGCGCCTCAGCGTCGCCGTGCGCGGCGCGGACGGCGAGTGGTCGGCCCCGTCCGACCCCACGACGCTCGAGGCCGGACTGCTCTTCCCCGACGACTGGATCGCCCGCCCGGTCGGCGCCACCTGGACCGAAGACCCCGACTCGGACGAACGCCGGCCCTCCCTGTTGCGCCGCGAGTTCGCGGTCGCGCACGGACTCGTGCGGGCGCGACTCTATGCGAGCGCGCACGGCCTCTACGAGGCGGAGGTGAACGGCATGCGGGTCGGCGACGACGCCCTCTCCCCCGGCTGGACCGTCTACGGCCGCCGGCTGCGGTACTACACCCACGACATCACGGCCATGCTCGAGGAGGGTCCGAACGCCGTCGGCGCCTGGCTCGGTGACGGCTGGTACCGCGGTCGCCTCGGCTGGCGCGGCGGGTTCCGCAACCTCTACGGCAACGATCTGTCCTTCCTCGGTCAGCTGGAGCTGACCTACGCCGACGGGCGCCGCGAGATCATCGCCACCGACGACTCGTGGCGGGCCGCGCCGAGCCCGATCCTCCGCTCCGGCATCTACGACGGGGAGGACCACGACGCACGCGAGGAACGCGCGGGGTGGAGTCGGCCGGGCTTCGACGAGACCGGATGGGAGCGCGCGGCGATGCGCCACCGCGACCCGGCGACGCTCGTCGCGCCGACAGGACCGCCGGTGCGCTGCACGCAGGAGGTCGCGCCCGTCGCGGTGCTCACCGGCCCGAGCGGCAGCCGCATCCTCGACTTCGGCCAGAACCTCGTCGGCCGGGTGCGCATCCGGGTGCGCGGCGAGGAGGGGCGCACCGTCACCCTCCGCACCGCCGAGGTGCTGCAGGACGGCGAGCTCTACACCCGTCCCCTGCGTGGAGCGCGCTCGAGCGACGGCTACACGCTGGCGGGCCGGGCGGAGGGCGAGACGTGGGAGCCGCGTTTCACATTCCACGGCTTCCGCTACGTCGAGGTGTCCGGATGGCCCGGTGACCTGGATGCCGCGGCGGCGAGCGGCGACCTGGTGGCCCGGGTCTACCACTCCGACCTCGAGCGCACGGGGTGGTTCGAGTGCTCGGACGCCTCCGTGAACCGCCTGCACGCGAACGTGGTCTGGGGGATGCGCGGCAACTTCGTCGACATCCCGACCGACTGCCCACAGCGCGACGAGCGCGTCGGCTGGACCGGCGACATCCAGGTCTTCGGACCGGCGGCGTCCTCGCTGTACGACGTGAGCGGCATGCTGACCGGCTGGCTGCGGGACCTCGCCATCGAGCAGCTGCCCGACGGCACGGTCCCCTGGTACGTGCCCGTGATCCCCGCCCACCACATGTGGACGCCGATCCGTCCTGGTGCTGCATGGGGCGATGTGGCGACGCTGCTGCCGTGGACGCTGTACGAGCGCTTCGGCGACGCCGGCGTGCTGCGCGCCCAGTTCGGCAGCGCCCGCGGGTGGGTCGACCTCGTGGAGCGCCTGGCCGGACCCGGCCGGCTCTGGGACACGGGCTTCCAGCTCGGCGACTGGCTCGATCCCGCCGCCCCGCCGCAGGACCCGGCCGATGCCCGCACCGACCGCCACCTGGTCGCGACGGCCTACTTCGCCCGCTCCGCACGCGCGGTGGCCGACATGGCCGACGCGCTCGGGCTGACGGATGAGCGGGCGCGATACTCGCGCCTCGCCGACGAGGTCGCGGCCGCTTTCGCGGAGCGCTACGTCGGCGCCGACGGCACGATGACGAGCGACGCGCAGACGGCTTACGCCCTCGCGCTCGCGTTCGAGCTGATCCCGGATGCCGCACGCAGGGACACCGCCGCGGCACGCCTCGCCGAGCTCGTGCGAGAGGCAGGCAACCGCATCGCGACGGGGTTCGTCGGCACCCCGCTCGTCACCGACGCGCTGAGCGCGCACGGCCACGTCGACACCGCATACGCCCTGCTGCTCGAACGGGAGTGCCCCTCGTGGCTCTACCAGGTGGACATGGGCGCGACGACGGTCTGGGAGCGCTGGGACGCCATGCTGCCCGATGGCACGGTGAATCCCGGCACGATGACGAGCTTCAACCACTACGCCCTGGGCGCGGTCGCCGACTGGCTGCACCGCGTCGTCGCGGGTCTGGCACCCGATGAGCCGGGCTACCGCGTCATCCGCTTCGCGCCGCGCCCCGGCGGCGGGCTGACCACGGCGACGGCCAGCCACCTGACCCCCTACGGTGAGACTGCGATCACCTGGACGGTGCTCGAGGGCGAGCTGGTCGTACAGGCGACCGTTCCCGTCGGGGCACGGGGTGTGCTCGACCTTCCGGGCCGGGAGCCCGAGACGCTTCCCCACGGGATGCACACCCGCCGCATTTCCCTCGGAACCGCAGAACTGGCCTCCCGGGCCGCCAACTGAATATCGTTTCCCCCATGCCGCGGCGCGCACCGGTGCCCGCCCGCGACAACCGATCGGAGACCGCACGTGTCGACCAACCGCTACACCCGTCCGCATGACGGTCACGTGCGCCTGCTCACCAAGGTCGCGCGGATGTATCACGAGCGCGGCGTGCGGCAGGCGGACATCGCCGCCGCCCTGAGCATCTCGCAGGCCAAGGTCTCCCGCCTGCTCAAGCGGGCGGAGGCCCTGGGCATCGTGCGCACGACGGTCACGGTCGCCCCTGGTGTCTACTCGGAGCTCGAGGAGACGCTCGAGGCGAAGTACGGCATTGCCGAGGCGGTGGTGGTGGATGTCGACCCCGAGGCCGACGAGCGCGAGCTGCTCGCCGCCATCGGCGCCGGGGCGGCCGCCTACCTCGAGGCGACCCTCTCGGGCACCGACCGCATCGGCGTCTCGTCGTGGAGTCAGACCGTGCTGGCGATGGTGGACCGGATGCGGCCCTTCACCGCGCGCGGAGCCGTCGAGGTCGTGCAGCTGCTCGGCGGAGTCGGCGCGCCGGAGGCGCAGAGCCACTCGAACCGCATCCTCGGCGAGCTGGCGCGCATGCTCGGCGCAGAGCCGGTCTACGTGCAGGCGCCGGGGATCGTGGCCGGCTCGGCCATCCGCGACAGCCTGCTGGCCGACCCCTCGATGCAGGAGGTCACGCGGCACTGGCGCGAGCTGAGCATGGCGATCATGGGCATCGGAAGCATCGAGCCGTCGAATGTGCTGGCCGAGAGCGGCAACGCGTTCTCGCCCGCCGAGCGCGCCGCGATGATCGAAGCCGGCGCGGTCGGCGATATCTGCCACCGCATCTACAGCGCCGACGGCTCCCTCGTGCGCGGCGAGTTCGACGATCGCATCATCGCCATTCCGGTCGAGGATCTCCTGCGCATCCCCCGTCGCGTCGGCATCGCGGGCGGCGAGCACAAGCTCGAGGCGATCCACGGCGCCCTCTCGGGCGGCTGGGTGACCGCGCTCGTGACCGACCTCGGAACCGCCGAGCAGCTCGCCGAGCGCTGACCCCCGAGTGATCGCTGCGCCGAACGCGAGAAGGGAGCCGCCGCGATGAGCGGCGGCCCCGTCGGCACGACGTGGGCGGAGACGTACCGGTTCACCGCGTCGACGCTGCACAGGCCCTCTTCAATGGGCGAATTGCGGGGGGTCATCACGTCCGGGACCCGGGTGCGGGCACTCGGCACGCGACACTCCTTCACCGACCTCGCCGATTCGGCGGAGCTCGTCTCGCTCGAGCGACTGATCATCGAACCGGTGCTCGACGCCAACCGCAGAGAGGTGCGGGTCTCGGCAGCGATGACATACGGCGCGCTTGCCGCATGGCTCGAGCATCGAGGCTGGGCCCTGCAGAACCTGGCGTCGCTGCCGCACATCTCCATAGGCGGAGCGGTCATGACCGCGACCCACGGGTCCGGACTTGCGAACGGCTCCCTGTCGGCCGCGGTGCGTGCCCTGGAGCTCGTCACGGGGGATGGACAAGTCCTCAGAATCGACGACACGGATCCTCGCCTCGCCGGCGTCGTCGTCTCGCTGGGCGCGGTCGGAGTGGTGACCCGACTCAGCCTCGCGATCGTGCCGTCCTACCGGCTCCGCCAGCAGACGTTCGCCGTCGCCCGCTGGGCGGACCTCGTGCATGACGTGCCCGCCCTGATGTCCTCGGCGTACAGCGTGAGCATCTTCACCGACTGGCTGGACCGGCATGAGCTGCTCATCAAGTCTCGCGAGGGAGACGCCGACGCGGCCGACCACGTCGGCTCGGCGTTGACCGACCTGCCAGACACGGAGAACGTGACGCCGCGTCGCGGAGTGTGGGGACCGTGGTCCGAGCGCCTGGCGCACTTCCGGATGGACGCACGCCCTTCGGTGGGTGCCGAGATCCAGACCGAATACCTGGTGGACATCCGCGATTCCGAAGCGGCGATGGAGGCAGTCCGGCGCATCAGCGAACCGTTCGCGCCGCACCTCTTCGTGTCGGAGATCAGGGCGGTGGCCGCCGACGACCGTTGGCTGAGCATGGCGTACGGCCGGGACTCTCTGTCCATCGCCCACACGTGGAAGCGGCATCCGGAAGCGGTCGCGAGCGCATTGCCCGTTCTCGAGCGCGCTCTCGAGCCGTTCTCGCCGCGGCCCCACTGGGGCAAGGTCTTCAGCCCGCTGTTCGATGTGACACCGCTGTATCCGCAGATGGACGCCTTCCGTTCCCTGGCCGGTGAGCTCGATCCCGGCGGTGTCTTCCGCAACGGCTTCACCCGGCGGGTACTCGGGCTGGGGTGACGAGTGGCGCGACGAGTGGGCGCGACGCGCGCACTCGCGCAGCGTTGTGCAGACTGCCGGCATTCTCGGCCGCGCGTACCGTCGCAGAACGGATGCCCGCAAGGGATCCCTATGCGCGCAATGCCCGCGCGAGGGAGGTCGCGGGCAGGGCGTTCCTGGTTGCTCGCGGGCAGGCCCGAGCGGATCAAGCTCGGCATCGAGAACGGGACGATCCCGACGGTGCAGCTCGGCCCGCGCCGGATGATCCCCCGCGTCCCGTTGCTGTGTGCCTTCGGCGTGGACGCCTGAGC
>NZ_JBNCMA010000007.1:0-310311 GCF_049844955.1 Microbacterium sp. DT81.1 | reverse complement strand
GAAAGCCCTCGCTAGACTGCCCGCAATCGTTCACTTTTCAAGCGCCGAAACCGTTCAGAATTCGAGCGCCGTCGACAGCCGCCGCGTCGGTGCCTGTCCCTTTGGACTGCACACCCGCGCGATCTGATCGCCGGGCCGCGGCAACGGGTTCAGGTTCCTCCCGGGAACGCGCAATCCCCAGCAGAGGCCGTTCTCGGGAGGAACCGCTCTCGTCACTTTACCGACCGCCTGGACGAGTAGCCAGACTCTGTGGTCCAGGCACGTACGCCGACCTCAGGGGAGATCTCTGAAGGGATGGGCGACAACCCGCGTATGAACCGCCAACACGGTAGGGATCCGGGTCACTGTCGCCCGCCAAGGAACACCAGATCTGGGTGCGGGCACCGACAGCGGGTGCAGCCATACGCTCCACTCCTCGCACTACGGCTTCCGCAACGGCTAGCACGACTGCTAGCTCAAGCCCACCCCCCGACCGGACGCTGTCGGCAGGGATAGGTTCAACCTACTTCGAGTTCTCTGATCATGCGGGATCGCTCACCCCAGGCGATCCATGCGTCACTCTCGAAGCAAGGTGCCGCCGGGAGGCCGCCCACCTCCCCCACGCTTGGCCGGCCCCCGGCGGCCCGCCAGCACTGCACGGTGCCGCCCGCGCGGAGGTCGCCGACCCACCGGACCGCAGGGATCCGACTTGTACCCCAACGAAAGGAGCCACCCCCGGGATCCAGGATTTCGCTCCGAGCTGGAGAGCGGGGCAGAGAAGCGGGGCCCACTCGGCTGGGATCGAGGTCAGTGGAACGCCTGGAGTCCGTGTATAGGCGGGCAGCACTCTAGGGCCTACCTGCCGGTGCAGACGACACCCACGCACTGACCGATCCCGTTTCCGAAGGCGATGTTTCCGCCGAGGTCGACGGCTCCCGGGGCATAGATCCCGTATCCGCCGTTCTTCGTTGCGATATTGCCGCCCACCTCGAGACCGGGCAGGTCCGTTTGGATCCCCGTTCCGGTGTTCTTCACCAAGACATTGCCCACGGCCCGGGAGCCCTCAGCGGTCCGCGGTGGGGTGTCGGGAAGCCCCGCGGAGAGAGTGAACTCGACCCCGACGTCACCGAACATGAAGATGTTCTTCTCCACGATCATGGGCACGTTACCTCGGAGCGCGACTCCGCTTCTGATGAAGGTATTGCCCGTGATGACCGACATTCCATCGGACCCGATATTGGAGCTGATGTTGCCCAGAACGCCGTTGGGCATGTTGATGAACTTGTTGCCCGTGAACGTCACACCGCCCCACAAGCCGCTGATCGGCTGAGCGTAGTTCTTGACGAGGCTGTTGGTGATGGTGATCCCCGTTTCGCTGATGTCACCCAGGCGGGCTATCCCCTTCCCGTCCAGCTTGGAGGAGTCGATGATCACCTCACCCCCAGCGGAGGTGCTGACGTAGCTCTGCACGAGGGTCGACTCCCTGATCGTCGCGGTGGCGAGGAACACCATGACGGGAGAACGCGTCAACATGGAGTGGGAAATAGCGAAGTTGCCGCCGAGTTGGCCTTCGACCCTCGAATCCACCGCCGTGACCCTTGTCATGTCCAACAACGTGTTGCCGAAGAAGTGGTTGATCGGCGCGCTGCGGAGATCAACGTCCGACATGGTGTGCGGCAGCATGATGCCGAAGGTACTGTCCTGCAGGAAAATTCCGGTTCCCCAATCCTCGATGGTGCCGTTGCGGATCGTGTTGCCACCCTGAGAGTCCGGGCTGGTCTGCACCCCGACCCCAGAGGACCCGCTCCCGATCAAGCTGTGCCCACCCAAATCCAAGGTGACCTCTGAGCCAAGGATGAGGCCGTCACCGGATGGGCAATAAAGATCCGCGGTCAAGGTCACGTCCGTGGTCACCGTGCTGCCACAGGTCACCCCCGGTCCCGCTGCCGCCGCGCTGCCCCCCAGTGCGACGGAGACCAGCACGGCCGCCGGAAGAACGCCGAACGCAACCACTCCGCGAATCGCCCTCCCGGACCGATTGAGTGGCCGGCGCGCCGTCGAAGAAAGCTCCTGAGTCATGGCTGTGCTCCCCCTTCACAAGAGGCCTCACGTCGGCGGGCCAAGGGTGCGTCAACTGACCGCGATGGTCTGAGGCAAGGAGGCCTCCAGGCAGCGAGAGATGCCCGCACAGCGGCAGTCCCCAGTGCTGCCGGTGGTCTTGCAGAGGCGCGGGATGACTCGATGCGTGGAGTCCGTCCTCGCGATGATCGTCCCGAACCCCCCACCGGTTGTCAAGAGGGCGCGTTGACTCATCGACTACCCCCTCCTCCCCCGGAGGTAGTGACATGAAGCAACGGGGAGGGGCTCGCGCGTCTGCGACCGGAACGGTTCTCGTCCGAGCTCTGCCACGGTAACGGGATTAGAGCCCGTACCGCGGCTGACATCATCGCGAGTCACTGAGGGATTCGCGGCGGCCGGGACACTCATCAAGCCGCTCGAGCCACACCCCGCTCCCACCGGCATGAGCGCCGCGAGGTCAAGCCAATACACTCGGGTTCGACCGTTCGCCCGCGCGCGTACGAGCGCGGACACTCGCAGCACCCCGCGGCTGCCTGCTCACCGCCGGACGGCTGTGCGCCTCGTTCGCAGCCAGTGCGCCGACCGTGCGCCGTTCCTCGGCGAGAGCGAGAGGGATCCGACGCCGAGTGTCATCGGCGAGAGCCTCAAACGTATTCAGTCGAAGAATGCTGGATCGTTTGATCTCGATCCAGCGTCGCCAGGCGCGTTGAGTTGCCGGGGTGGTGGTACTCGGTGACCAGTCGGCGTGGATACCGCGATGCACCGATCGACGGCGGCGTGGGCTGCCGCCGGAACCGGCTGGGTGGTCTCCTTCTCCGACACCGTTCCGTTGTTTCGAACGGCCAGATTGCGCGCACAGCCGCCGCCTTGGCGTCAGGCCGCCGCCTCGGCCTTGATCTCTTCGATCGCCTGGTTGAATCCGCCGCTCGTGAGCGAGGATCCGGCGACACGGCTCACCGAGATCGTGTCGATGTCTTCGCCCACGACGACATCGGCGATGCCCCCAATGAACCTGCTCTGGTACTCCTCCGACTCGCGAGCGCTCGGGTCTCCGACAACCTGCACTGCCGTGAGCACGTCGTTCTCCAGCGTCACCGTGACGCTGATCGCCTCGATCGACTCGGGCGTCTGGTACGAGCCCTCGGCGCTATAACTGCCGTCGACGTATGTCGAAGACGAGCCGGTGTCAGCGGGCCCTAAATCGGTCGAGCCCGAATCGGTCGAGCCCGAATCGGTCGACGGCGTGGCATCGGCCGACGGCGTGGTGTCGGCGGCGTCGGTCTCAGCGGTCAAACCTGTGCCGGCCGCAGAGCAGCCGGCGACCGCGATGATGCCTGCGACGCCGGCGACGGCGGCTCCGGCCCGAATGGTGCGGGACGTGCGAGGCATGGCGGTGCGGATCAGGTCGATCCTCCTTCTGCAGTGCCTCGTTATCTGTTTGCGGACGTGTTCGTCAGAGCCTACGCGGATGGGTCCGGAGCCGTGTTACGACCCCGTGAACATCAATCGAGCCGGCAATTCCCTGCAGCTGTGTCGACGGCGCCTCACCCTCGGGGACCGAACCCCAGCCGAGCTCTTCAGCCGGCTGCTACATTCCCAGAATCGCCCCTCGTTGCAATGACCGCTGGAAATCCAAAACGTCGAAAGCGTTCAGGATTCAAGCGCCGACGACAGCGGATGCCAGTGAAGTGTCGAACGTCGGTCTGACCGAGGATGAGAGGGCGCAGATCGTGGATTGGTTACGTCAGGTCCAACAGGGGCGGCGTATCGTTGCTAGCGGGTCCTACGGGCATTTCGGGTTCACCTCGCCGCCGCAAGCTTCACCTCCTCCAACGTGAGTGGTCGGGTCGATTACCCTGTGCCGCAGCCGCTGAGCGCGCCCGCCCGGCATTTGGGCTTCGATAACAGTCGAGTTATCGCTTCCAGGTCGAGCCTGGAGTTTCTAGAGCGCGGCCGGGTAGGGGGACTTCCGAAGTCGGTGGGGGTCGTCGGGTGGGCTACCAGTCGCGGCGATCGCGCTTCGGAGATGGGAGGCGGTCCGCCAAAGCAGGCGCCTTGGGAGAGTGGATCGTTGAGGGATCTCAGCCCGCACGCCGCCCCGCCACGACGGACACGCGGTGCGCAACTTCGGGAGATCCACTTCGTCCGTGGCGTGGACCCCATAATCGTCGAGGCACAGAGCGACGACTCAGAGGGGACCACACCGCGTCACGGTGACGGTCGAGTAGGAGCTCACCACCGCGGAACTTTAGTTCTCGATAAGGTCGCTAGTCACCTGACGATGTCCAAGCGCGCAGGGCAAGAGACCGGCTGGGCTGTCGCACCTCGCAGTGTCGGTCACTTGGGTCGGCGTCTCGCCGAGCAACCGTCTCCGCTCGGTCCTCGCGAAGGAGAACGTTGGCCTGGGTGCAAGATCGGCGTCGTCAATGCCGGCGACACCGGAGCGCCCGACGAGCAGTTCCTGGACATCCAAGACGTCGCCACGTATTCAATGGACGGGCACGCCGGCGTCGGCCCTCAGGCGGCCATGGCCGCTCGGACACAGTCCACGACTTCGACGGAACTCGCCTCGCGAAGAAGGTATCCGGGCGTCTGCATCGGGGTGCGTCGTCCAATCGGGCTCGCGTGCTGATCGGGAGCCCAGCATGCGGATGCGAACACCTTCTCGGTTCAGCGCTGCGACCATGAGCAGCGCGACATCACCGAGCCGGGAACTGACCAGGGCAAGGTGTGGTGCGAACAGCTCGGACAGCTCGAGGGCACGCGCAGGGTCAGCGGTCTCCCCGATAACCACAATCTGCGGCAGCGACTTCCGGGATGTGCAAAGACCGGTCCGATACACCTCATCGTCGTCGCAGACCAACACCCTGAACCGGCGTCGTGGACGGCTCAGCACGAGGATCTGACACACACGAACTCCCGTCGTCGGCCAACCGGCGATGCGCCCGGCAGTGCGCGCGAGGCGTCAGTACGACGATAGATCCGTTCGCGTCGCTCCCACATCCACCGGGAGTCCACATCCGTGTCCGCTTTCCGGGTACCACGGTCGGGGTGCACCGATCGACGACCAGCGCCCAGACGTGCACCAGTCGAACGGTTCGGGAGCAGATCCTGCTGGTACACGCATCCCCCGGAGTGTCGGAAACCCCGGCGCGCCCGCCCGATGGCGACGTCTCAGGACTGCCCAGCAGTGTTGTTGACAAGAATGGCCAGCTGGGTACGGCTCCGAAGGCCAAGGCGCCGCAAGACCGTGGTGAGGTGGCTCTTGACCGTCGCATCACTGACGAAGAGCCGGGCGGCGATCTCGCCGTTGGTCATCCCCTCCGCGACAAGGAGGGCCACCGCCCGTTGGCGTTCAGTCAGCCGGGTCAGAGCGCCCAGCTGCGCAGGGATCTCCGCCGGGCCGGTCGGTTCGGAGGTCAGGAATTGCACGAGGTGGCGCGCGAATGTTGGGTCGAGGGCGAGCCCGTCCTTGGACACGGCGCGGATGCCGTCGACCAACTGCGACGCGGCTACCCTCCGAGAAAGGTAACCCCTCGCCCCGGCTCGCAACGCTTCTGCCAGATCGTGCTCGGACTCGGTCTCGGCAAGGATCAGTACCGCTCGGTCGCGAAGGCACAACGCACCGACGGACTCCGCTTGCACGTGCTGCAGCAGCCCCTGGCGGATGACGACGACGTGTGGGTCCACCCGGTCGGCCAGCGAGCATGCCGAAGCGACGTCTCCCACCTCGCCCACCACGACCAGGTCGGGCTCGAGCAGGCTGAGCAGTCAGCCGTAGACGAGCTGCGGGCCGTTGTCCGGCACCGGCGGGGACTGATCGCTGATCGAACCAAGGCCCAGCAGCGTCTGCACGATCAGCTCAACGCTCTGGTACCTGGCCTATCAGCGCCGGCAGCACACGGCCGCGCCTTACCGATCGCGATCGCCGACGGGGCAGGCCGTGCTGGCTTGCGCCGTCGCGTTTGCGGGCCGGTCGCCATCGGTTCGCTCCCTGACCGCCAGGGCACCGGGCCGGTTGACACAGCCCACCGCGCAGTACTGGCAGGACCGGTGGCGCGGCTGCCTACCCCCACCGCCAGACGCGCAGGCACGAGCCGCGCGGCTTGGCCGCGACCTGCAACGCTACCGAAGCCTGCAGGAGGACATCGCGGTCCACGACACCGACATCACACTGCTCCTCGCCCCCAGCGCCGGGCAAGTCCTCACCAGCCTGCCCGGCGTCGGCCCGATCCGGGCGGCGGCGTTCGCAGCGCACAGCCTGCCGATTCAACGGTTCCCCGACGCGGAGCACCTCTACTCCGCGACCGGTCTCCCCCAGCGCTCTATGAGTCTGCGACACTGCGACGACGTGGACGCATCTCCCGGCAAGGCCTGGCCGAGCACCGCGACGCACTCATGGGCATCGCGTGGGGGCTATCCATGTATTCGCCTACCTTCGCCGAACGCAACGCACAGCTGCGCGCCCGCGGCATGGCCCCGATCCAGGCGCGCGTCGCACTGGCCCGCAACGCCTGCCGCCTCATCTACCGGATGCTCGTCACCCAACAACCCTTCGATGAACAGGCGTACCGTCAAGAGAGGCTCAGCCGCGGACGGTGACCGCCACGGTTGCTATGCCGCTCGACGGCGCAACTTAGCCTGCCGCCCCTCCGCGCTGGGCCGCCTCCCACGGCGAACACGAAAGCCTGCCGCATCACGGCGCCTGATCAGCCTGCCGAAACTCCGGCGGCCCCCCCGCCACACGGACGCAGTCCATCACACTCACCAGCCCGGACGCATCAACGCACCCGGGCCGATCACCCACGCCCAACCCACACCTTGACTCATGACGCGAAAGCTAAGTGGAGCCCGGAGCGCAGCGGAGGGTGCAGTCTGCAAATAGCGAGCGAGGGCAAGGAGCCGATGGAGCTGACTTAGGCTCGGAGTTTCCGGAACCGTCGCCTCTTAGGAATCAGTGTCGCGTAGCGGCTCAATCAGTGGGCCGCAGGCCACTGCCACTCGCGCGAGGAATGTGTCTCGTCCAGATGCGGATTCCTTTGCACAAACGACTTGGTATCGATTTCCTGACGCGAACTCATAGCCATCTAGCCTGAGGTCATGGTCGCAGAGGCGAGTCCTGAGCGCACGGCGGTCACTCTCATCGGTGCATTCAGGGCCGCCTTGGTGGTTTCGCTGCGCGCTCGCGCCAGCTATCACCGGCGGTTACTGTCGGGACTCGACAGACCCCGAGCAGACATACTGTGGCACGATGCCCGCGCTCGATGATCGGCCTAGAAACCAACCTCTGGGTGTGGCTCGCCGCGCTACTAGCGATTTCACTCGTCGCCGGATGGCTGCTCCTTCGTCGTCGTCCGCGCAGGTCCTAGACGACTTGCGTCCAAGATGCTGCCGACCCGGAGGGGCTCGGCTGTCGCGAGTCTTTCCCGTCGACGCTCCGCGCTTGTTAGCGGGTACCCGACTCCTTGATATCCGACTCCACCGGTAGACCGTCGCCTGGCTCGGTCTGCGGGCATCCCGCATCGGGCGGGCGTCCGGGTTCGAGGTGGACTCGCACCACTATCGTCCTCGCTCCCAATTGACAGCCCTAGCCATCTCGGGGCGCTCGGTGGCCCTGCTCGCCGACCCGGTACGCGGCAGCCAACCAAACGGCGAATTCCTCATCCACCTCGTCCGGCGAGACGAGCCGGAAGGCATGGAGAACGTTTCTTCGGGAGTAGGTTTCGATCCTCGTGAACCGCGAGCTCTCAACGCGCCTATCGAGCACCAGATGCCCGTTCAACCAACTCCGCCGCGGCGCGAGAGCAGCGAAACTCATCCGCACCTGAAAGGCGATCCGAGTCTTCTCAGGCAACACTGTGAAAGGTCCGACTTCGGTCAGCACGACGACGATCCTCCCGAACGTCGCACGGACAGACGGGGCGGATGAAACGAAGTGCCGATCGAGATCGCCGAGCGGAGCGCACGTGTGGGCCTGGTTCCGGGCAGCGAAGGTTCGTCCGCAGAACGGGCAGCGCCACATCGGCGTTGAACTCGGCTCGCGACTCATCAGGTCAGTGTCATCGACGGCACCGACCCGCTCAAGAGTCTCCCCGTCCAAGCGACCAGCAGCCCGCACTCTCAACACTTCGTCGCAGGCAAGCTGTCCGTTCGGACGGTGTGGTGCGCGGTA
Source organism: Microbacterium sp. DT81.1 (assembly GCF_049844955.1). Lineage (NCBI taxonomy): Bacteria > Bacillati > Actinomycetota > Actinomycetes > Micrococcales > Microbacteriaceae > Microbacterium > Microbacterium sp. DT81.1. The sequence goes on along the minus strand of NZ_JBNCMA010000007.1, from coordinate 302,081 downwards.
TAGCGCAGCTATCCTGACCGCAGACCCGCCGCCGCGTCGGAGCCAGTCCCCAGGCTGAGCATTCCCGCGTTCCTGAAGCGGCGGTGCGGCCCGCGGGTTCAGATTCCCCCCGAGAGTTCTCTCTCCCCCAAGGGGTTCTTCTCGGGGGGAATCGCGTGTGACTTTACACGGTCACCGTTTCCGGAAGGTACATCGCCGGTCCGGTTCAGTCGCGCGACGACAAGGCCGGTCCGGCGCCCTTTTTGGGGTCGACTGGGGCCCGGATGGCACGTTACCTGAGATCGTGAGCACTCAAGTCTGCCGAGCGGTGTTGTTGACGAAGATGGCCAGCTGGGTGCGGCTCCGGATGGCCAGTCGCCGCAAAACCGAGGTGATGTGGCCTTAACCGTCGCATTACTGACGAAGAGCCGGGCCGCGATCTCTCCGTTGGTCATCCCCTCGGCGACAAGCAGGGCCACTGCCCGTTGGCGTTCGGTCAGGTGGGTTACAGCGCTCTGCTGGGTGGGGGTGTCCGCCGCCCCGGTTGGTCGGGCGGTCAGGGACTGCAGGAGGTGGCGGGCGAACGTGGGGTCCAGGGCGAGCCCGGTCTTGGACAAGGCGCGGATGCCGTGGACCAACTGCGGTGCGACGATCCACCGAGACAGTTAACCCCTCACGCCGGCTCGCAACGCCTCTTCCAGGTCCTGCTCGGACTCGGTCTCGGCGAGGATCAGTACCGCTCGGGGCGGAAGGCACAACGCACTGACGGACGCCGCTTGCACGTGCTTTAGCAGGCCTTGGCGCTCCGCCGAAGTTGCCGCCCACGGCCGCGTTCGTGATGAGGAAGAACGGATGCTCAAAGACCACTCGTCGGGCGCGATGTCGTCCGGGGCCGCCCGGTGGTACTCGGTGCCATCAAGGGACCACATGATGAGCTCGCGCGACCATTCGAGTTCGAAAATCGTGCCAGTCCGCTGCCACGGGACCACTGAGATCGCGGACGCCGCTGAACGCCTGGCCTCCGGGATAGCCGGCCCGTGCAAGGTCCTGAAGATTTCGTTTGATGAGCGGCCGACGAATTCCATGATGTCGATCTCGCCGGACTGCGGCCAGCCGACCTCGGTGATGTCGGTTCCGAGCATCCAGAGCGCCGGCCAGATGCCGCTCCCCTCAGGGCCCGACCAGCACTGCAGATCAGTCGTGGTCGGGTCGATCTGACGCGTGGAGATCGTCAGGTGACCGTCGCCGTCGAGGGACGCGTTGTCGTGCTGTCGGTGTAGTACTGCAACTCATCGTTCCCCCACCCCCCGCCCCCCGAATCGTAGGTCCAGCTCTCCGGGCTCGGGGGCGAGCCGGCCGGGCCGTCGAACTCGTCGCTCCACACGAGTGCCGGTTCGGCGCTTTCGGTTTCGGGAGTCCGATCGGAGGGAGTGCGGCGGTTCGGTCGGAGAAGAGCAGGCGACCAGCGAGTGCACGAGAAGAGCCGTTCCCGACGCTATCAACGCCGTGTTGATCCGTCGCATATTCTCGATTCTGTTTGAGCTCAATCCGCTCGCCGTGGGTCGATCCCACTCCCGTGGCGATGACGGCTGCTCTTGCAGGCGAATCTCGCCGGCTATGAGTGTTCGCCTGATCGCCCTCGAAGGCGCTCCTGGGCCTGGCGCTCTACGAGCACCGGCAGGAAGGTCTTGATCGGGTGGCCGTTGAAGGCGTCATGGGCTTCGAGCGCCACGGCCGCCACCTCGGGCGGCGGTACATTGGGGAACCGCTTCTCGAGTCGCTCGATGATGGCGGCGATTTCCTTGTCTTGTACGGGAGGGTTCATGGTCTGTCCTTCTTCTGAGATTCCGCGCCGGCGCGGGCACCGTCGGGTGGGCTGTTCGTCGGGCGCGTCACGGTCAGCTCGACCGGTAGGGCCGGTCGCCGACGCCGGTGCCGGCGTCGGCACGCTCCGTGGCGCTCCAGGTGGCGAGGAGCTGAGGGCTGCGCGGGCGATCGGTACGTTCAAGAAGCATGCGGTCAGAGGTTGGTCTGCGCTTCGAGGAACTCGGGGTAGCGTCCGCCTCGGATATCGGCGTGGTCTGACGCGGAGGTCAGCCGCGCCAGCTCCTGCTCCGACAGCGCCAGGTCTGCAGCGGCGAGATTCTCCTCGACGCGGTGCAGCTTCGTGGTGCCTGGGATCGGGACTATCCAGGGTCGTTGAGCAAGCAACCATGCGAGCGCGACCTGTCCCGGTGTGGCACCGTGCGAGGTGGCCACGTCCTTGACGCTCTCGACGAGCCCGAGGTTGTGCGCCCTCGCCTCGGGGGCGAAACGGGGGATCTGCGCGCGGAGGTCGTTGCCCTCCTCAAAGGTGGTGCGGTCGTCGATGGTTCCGGTGAGGAACCCCTTGCCGAGCGGGCTGAAGGGGACGAACCCGATCCCGTGCGCGTCGCAGACGGCGAGCACCTCTTGTTCGGGTCGCCGCCACCACAGCGAGTACTCGCTCTGCACCGCCGTGACCGGGGTGATCCGGTTTGCGCGCTCGATGGTCTCGGCCGACGCCTCGGACAGGCCCCAACCTCCGACTTTGCCGGCATCCATCAGCTCTTGAACGGCGCCGGCGAAGTCTTCGATGGGAGCCTCGGGGTTGACCCGGTGCTGGTAGTAGAGGTCGATGTGATCGGTCCGCAGTCGGCGCAGTGAGCCGTCGACCGCGTTCCGGATGTCGCCCGGCAGCAGCATCCGGCCCCGAGGCGTGCGCTGTGTGGGGTCGATGTCCTGTGCGTACTTGGTGGCGATGACGACCGCGTCGCGCACCGGCTCCAGGGCCTCCCCGACGAGTTCTTCGTTGGCATGCGGCCCGTAGATCTCCGCGGTGTCAAAGAAGGTCACCCCCCGGTCCACAGCGTCGCGGATGACGCCGATCATCTGCGCCCGGTCGGGGTGTCCGCTGTAGCCGCCGGTCATGCTCATGCACCCGAGCCCGATGGCGGACACCTCGAGAGCGGCGGTGCCGAGAACGCGCCTCTGAATGGTCACGCCATCCACTGTAGAAGCCGAACGGATGCTCTGGGGTGCCCTATCAGGACACCCTTGACCGACGGATACGAGACGCTCAGCGCGATGACCTCCCGTGGCTCCCGTCCGTGGCCTTCCTCCTCAGTGAAGCGCCACAAGGTTTCGCCTGGCCCCCCAGGTGAAGGTGGACCATCGCAAATCTCATGAATGGGAATTCACGTTTGAGCGTCTCCCGCCAAGCCGATCTGCCTGACTTCGGTTGATCCGATGCTCTCCGCCGGGCTAGGCGCTGCACTGTTGATCCCCGCCGTCTTGAATACATCTCACTATGTGGGATATAATCATCGAACCATCATCCGGCACAACCTGGAGCGGATGCAGACTGCCATACCAAGGGGTCTCCGTGGTGGTCGCAGCGTCTTACACCGTCGGACGAGTGGCCACCATACTCAAGCCGCGCAGTTTGAGCCCAGATCGTTGCTCCGCGCGGGAAAGCAGATAGTCAGGCAAAGGTGTCCGGGATGAGTATCACTATCGATGACGCGCAGGCAGGGCTGATGGTTCGGCGGAGCAACGACGAGGAGGCGTGGGAGTGCCCCGACCGGGGCTGCCACTACTGCCACGGGCCGGAAACCGACTGAGATGTCGCACCCGTTCTCCGCCGGCGCCACCGACCTGCCTGACCTGCGCTCTGTGCGTTTGCGAGATTTCCACACCGACGATCTCGACGGGATCGTGAGTCTGTGGAGTGAGGTACGAACGTGGCAGGGCGAGTCTGTCTACGCGTTGGGCGAGGTTCTCACGTCATGCCAGAAGGACTATGCCGTTGTCGCTGTCCTGAACGAGCAGGTGATCGGCGCTGTGGTCGCCCGCGCGGCCCACACGCAAGGATGGGTCATGTTCTTGGGCACGCGTGGGGACTGGCACGGGCACGGAATCGGCAGTGCGCTGCTGGCGGCTCTAGAGTCGCGAATGACACCGCTCGGGTTGGCCAAGCTGTCCGCCCTCGTTCCCGAAAATGCCGCGCGCGTGGACTCGTTCAAGAATCGCGGCTACGCCGCCCAGAGGAATCTGCAGTACTTCGAACGCGCGCTGCCGGTCCAGCGGAACGAGATCGACGTGCTCAAGAAGCTCGGCGGCCGCGTTCTCCCACGGGGCGCGTGGGACAGCATCGCCGGCATGGAGGAAGAAAAACGAGTGCTGGAGAAGCGGCTCGTTGTACCGCTGTCGCAGCCTCGTCTCGCGGCGCAATTCGGCGTTGTTCCCCCGAAGGCCGTCGTCTTGTTCGGACCGCCCGGCACGGGGAAGACCACTTTTGCGCGCGCCGTCGCTTCCCGACTGGAGTGGCCGTTTGTCGAGGTATTCCCGTCACGCCTCGAAGGGGCCCACGGCGGTCTTGCTGGAGCACTCCGGGAGACCTTCCTCAATGTCACCGAATTGGAGCACGCGGTTGTCTTCATCGACGAGGTCGAGGAGATCGCAGCAAGGCGAGAGGGCGGACGGCCGTCGGCATCCCACGCTGTGACGAACGAACTACTGAAGATCATTCCGGCGTTCCGTGAGCAACCAGGCCGATTGCTGATCTGCGCCACTAATCATGTCCGGATGCTGGACCCGGCCTTTCTTCGGCACGGGCGCTTCGATTACGTGCTCCCCATAGGGCTACCGGATGCAGTGGCTCGACGATCGATCTGGGAGCGGTACATTCCGCTCGACATCGTCACCTCTATCGATCTGACGAAGCTTGTCGGTGCCAGCGAGGGCTTCTCGCCCGCCGATATCGAGTTCGCCGCCCGCAAGGCGGCGCAATCGGCGTTCGAGAAAGCCATCGACTCCGGCGATGCATCATCGCCAGCGCACGTGGCGACCACCATGGACTACGTCGAAGCGATCCAATTGACGACCGCGACGGTGTCTTCCGACACCGCGCGCCTGTTCGGTGACGACATCAGGGAGTTCGGCCGCGTCTGACAGCGCGTGGCTGCGCGGCGGAGCGGTGCGGACGCTCAGGTCGGATTCATCGCAGTGCACCGCCGAGGAAGCTCGGCGGTGCGCATTAGCGGATGGTGTGACCGCCGTCGACCACGAGGGTGGAGCCGATCGCGAAGCTGGCGCCGTCCGATGCCAACCAAAGCACCGCGGAGGCGATTTCCTCCGGTTGCCCCAGGCGTCCGATCGGCTCCTCGGCGACCATGTCAGCCCTCCCCTGCTCTGTTCCCCCGGAAACCCGACGCATCATGTCGGTCTCGACGATGCCCGGGGCGACCGCGTTGATCCTGATGTTCCGGTCGGCGTAGTCAAGGGCCGCAGAGCGTGTCAGGCCCACGACCGCGTGCTTTGCCGTGGCATACACCGCTGTGCCCTTGATTCCGATCAGGCCCGCGCCGGAAGCCGTGTTGACGATCGTCCCGCCACCCTGCGCAAGCATGCGGGGGATCTGATTGCGCATGCAGAAGAACATGCTTGTCACGTTGAGATCGATGGTGCGACGCCACTCGTGCTCGTCGGTATCGTGGAGCGGCGCGACCTTCTGATCGCGCCCAACATTATTGAACGCGATGTCGATCCGGCCGTAGTGCTCGACGGCGGCGTCGATCGCAGCAATGACGTCCGCCTCGACCGTGACGTCGGCGCGAAGCGCGATGGCCGCTCCGCCCGCCTCCTCGACCAGCTTGGCCGTCTCGGCGTTCGAGGCGCCGTCGATGTCCACGAGCGCCAGTTTGGCGCCCTCCCTCCCGAAAGCGATGGCCGTGGCGCGGCCGATGCCATTGGCCGCGCCGGTGAGGAAGACGACCTTGTCGTCGAAACGGTGCGCACTGGTGTCGGTCATTGTTGGTCCTTCTGATGGTGGTTGAAGTTTGGTCACTGCGCGGTCCAGCCGCCGTCGACGGGCAGCGCAACACCGACGACGAATCCGGCGCCGGGACTGCAAAGCCAGAGCACGGAGTCCGCGATCTCCTCGGCGGTCCCCAACCTTCCGATCGGGAGGGAGGCGAGCGCTCCCTCCACCGTGAGGTCACCGGCATCCACCATGCTCCGCACCATGGGAGTGTCGATCGTGCCCGGACAGATCGCGTTTACGCGCACACCGCGGGGGGCGTACTCGAGCGCCGCGCTGCGCGTAAGACCGATCACGCCGTGCTTGGACGCGTGGTAGGCGGCGCGGCCGGGATTCCCTACAAGACCACCCAGCGAAGAGCAGTTCACGATCGCGCCCGACCCCTGGGCGCGCATCTGCTTGAGCTCGTACTTCATGCTTGCCCAAACGCCCTTCAGGTTGATCGCGGTGACCAGATCGAACCGGTCACCCTCTTCATCGGCCGCATCCGTCGCGGGGCTCTGAATCCCCGCACTGTTGAAAGCGGCATCAAGCCGCCCGAACGCATTCACGGTGGCTTGTACCATCGCAGCAACACTGGGCTCGTCCGCGACGTCGCATCGCACTGCGAGTGCCCGGTGGCCCTTCGACGTGAGTTCGTCGGCCGCCCGTTGCACCGCAGCGAGGTCGATATCCGCAAGGGTGACGGCCGCGCCGGCCTTGGCGAAAGCAATGGCTGTGGCCAAGCCCATTCCGGAGCCGGCGCCGGTCACGAGCGCGACCTTGCCGGAATAATCGTAGGTCGGATTCACATCTTCTCCAGGTGTCGGGGAGATCTGCGGATGCTCAGCTGGATGCGCCGCGTCCGCGCAGCGGCGAGAGTCGGCCGATCAGCAGGGCGATCACGATGATTCCCCCGTACGCGGCGTTGATCCAGAACGACGGCACCTGCGAGAGCGTGAGTATGTTCTGGATGATTGCGAGGAGCAAGACACCGAGAGCGGCGCCGACGACGCTTCCACGGCCGCCGTTAAGGTCGATGCCCCCGAGCACCGCAGCGGCGAAGACAGTGAAGATCATGCCGTTGCCGAGGTTGGAGGGCACCGATGCGACTTGGCCTACCAGCAGTAATCCCGCGAACATGGCCATGAGGCTGCCGAAGATGAACAGCCCGATCGACAGGCGGGTGACCTTGATCCCGGCTGCGCGGGCGGCCATCTTGCTGCCGCCAAGGGCGTAAATCGCACGACCGGTAGGGACGTACTTCATGAAGAGCGCGGCTATGGCGAACGATACGACGAACACCACCGCCTGAATCGGCACGCCGAACACGTCTCCCGAGCCCAGATAGAGAATGAACTCGGGGATCTGCACGTAGGTCTGACCATTCGAGATTCCGAGCGTGAGACCCTGCAGTAGGATCAGCATCGCCAACGTCACGATGAAAGCGTTGAGGTTCAGTACCGAAACGACCACGCCGTTGAACAGCCCGACCAGAATCACCACGGCGACCGCTATCAGCAAGGAGAGCCAGAGCGGTAGGCCTGCGCCGGGCTTGCCCGTGTCAGGCGACGTCGACAGGAACATGAGCAGCACCACCGAGAATCCCACGGTGGACTCGAGCGAGAGATCGAAGTACCCGCCGATCAGGATGATGCTCTCGGCGATCACCAGGACGCCGAGTGCAGCAGAGAACGCGAGTATGTTGCTGAACAGATTCACCGGCGTCATGAACGCCGGGCTGATCACGGTTCCGACGATGAGCGCGATGATGATGACCGGAACAAGCGCCAGACTCTGGACGTTGCGATTACTGAGAAGCTTGCGCCAGATTCTGCGGTCGGACCGGCCTGTTGAGTCCGGGGTCGTCCCCTCGGGCGCGGTTGTCGTGTGGCTCATTCTGAGGCTCCTTGGATGGCGAGGGTCAGCTCGTGCGCGGTAAACGGGGAAACGAGTTCACGCGAGACCTCACCCCGGAACATGACGATGACCCGGTGGCAGATGGAGAAATCCTCGTCGTCTGCCGAGACGACGATCACTCCCATCCCGTTCTCGGCATTCGTCTTCACTGTGTTGTAAATCGAGCGCTTTGAGGAAACGTCCACGCCCGCGGTGGGGTTGACGAGCACGAGCGCGGAGGGTTTGGAGGACACAGCGCGGGCCAGTACGATTTTCTGCTGGTTTCCCCCGCTGAGTTCTTCCACGGGCTGGTTAGGGCCAGACGCCTTGACGCTCCACTCCGAGGCAAGCTTCGAGTAGAGGCGGTCGCGCAGTCGCGGACGGATCGTGCGGGTGGGGCCCGTCAGCTGATAGAGCTCGGGCAGTGTCGCATTCTCTGCGACTGACATCGCCGGGACGTACCCGCCGTCGTGACGGTCCTCGGGGGTGAAGCCGATGCCCGCGGCTATCACGCTCCCGACATCGAAGTGCGCCATTCGCTTACCCGCGACTGTCACGGACCCTGAATCGGGACGCACGAGCCCACAGAGCACTTGGGCCGCTTGGACGTGCCCGGCACCGTCGAGGCCCGCGATTCCGACACACTCCCCCGGACGCACATCGAAGCTCACGTCCTTCACCTTCGTGCCCACCGTGATCGACTCGACCGACAGCACCGGGGCTGCGTCGGCCACGAATGCGGAAGGGCGCTCGACCCGCTCGGTCGCCTGGGCATCGCCGACCATGGCTCCGACGATGTCCGAGACGCTCAGTCCCTCCAATGCGCAATCGAGCACTACACGCCCGTCGCGCAAGACGGTCGTGCGGTCGCAGACGTCGAAAGCCTCATCGAGGTGGTGCGACACGTACAGCAGGGAAACCCCCCTGCTGCGCGCCTCGCGTACGTGCGCGAACAGACGCTGCGCACCGGCGTAGTCCAACCCCGCAGTCGGTTCGTCGAGGAGTAGGACGCTGGGAGAATGGGAAAGAACACGGCAGATCTCCACGATCTTTCGATCGACCGGTTCCAGCTCGTTGACCAGCGTGTCGGCCAGGTGGGCGCAGTCCCACTCGTCGAGTATCTCCGCGCCGCGCTGCCGTAGCTTGCGCCAGTCCACGCCGCCCCAGCGGCTGCGCGGGTAGGCGTTGATCATCAGGTTTTCCGCCGCCGTCAGGTCGGGGACGAGGGTGCTCTTCTGGTAAACGCAGCCGACGCCACCTCCTTCCTCAGCGGCGCTGCCGAACTCGACCACGCCCTCGTCAGGACGTAGCACGCCCGTGATGACTGAGATGAGCGTCGACTTGCCCGCACCGTTGCGGCCGGCGAGAGCGACCGACGAACCGGCGGGGATCTGCATCGACACGTCGTCGAGCGCCTTGCTTACGCCGAAAGTCTTGGACACATGCCTCACGTCCACCGCCGCTGTTGCATTCGTCATTTCATTCCCGTCCCTGGACGGTGTTGCGCCCGCTCGCGGGCGGGCGCAACAACGCGATCATTCCTACTGGTTGCCCCACAGGGCGGGGTCATCGACGTTCTCGCTGGTCACCACGATCGGGTCGAGTAGGTCGCGCAGCGTACCGCCGGACTCGACCACCTCGGTTCCGTGATCGGTCGGCCCTTCCTCGATGGATTCGCCTGCGATGGCGCGCTCCAGCCAGTAGACACCAGCGGAAGCCATCTCGCCGAGCGGCTGCACGATCGAAGCGGTCAACGTTCCCGAACGCACGGCCTCGAGCTCTTCCGGTGTGCCATCCACGATGGCGAACGGAATGTGGCCTTCCTGACCGGACGGCACAAGGCGCCCCTGCGCCTCCAGTGTGCTCTCGACAGGACCGAGGCACTGTGCTGAGGCGGCGAATACGCCATCGATCTGCGTGGAGGAGAACTGAGTCTGAACTATCTGAGCGCATTCGGCAGCATCCCAGTTATACGACTTGGAGATCACGGTGATGTCCGGGTAGTTCTCCGCCATGCACTCCTCGAAGCCGTTCGTGCGGCCCTGCGCTGCCTGGTTGTCGAGTCCCCCCTGCAGATTGAGCACCGTTGCCTCGCCGTCAAGCAGATCGCCGACGATCGCGCAGCCCTCTGCGCCGGCACCATAGTTGTCGGTCGCGACCTGGATCGAGATGCCCTCGGCGTCGCTGGCCGTTCCGTCGATGACGACGACCTTGGCGCCCGCTTGTGCTGCCTTGTTGATCGCCGGCACCACCGCATCTGCGTTGACCGGATCAACGAGGATGCCTTGCGCGCCCCCGGTGACGAGGGTGTTGATGTCGTTGGCTTGCTTCGCGGGATCGGCGTCGGCGGTGGTGACCGTCACCGTGGCGCCAGCCTCCTCGCCGGCGGCTTCCACCTCGCTCGCGAGCGTGCTCAAGAAGGCGGTGTCGAGGGCAAAGCCGGCGTACCCGATCTTCAGGTCGTCGCCGCTTGCACCGCTCGTGCCGCCGCTGCCGCCGCTGCCGGCGTTGCCAGCGCAGCCGGCGAGCAGGGCTGCAGCCGCAACCATCGCAGTGATTCCCGCGAGTCGGTTTGCTGCCTTTGGAATGTGCATTGCTGTGTTCCTCCTCGTTGAGAACCTGTGTCGAGCTCTGTCGCTCTGGGGTACCGACGCCACGGCATCGGGAGTATCCGTGACGAACGTGCTTGAACGATATCCCGTTATATGGGATCTGTCAAATAATGATGACCGCGCGATTAGACGGCGTCCTGGCGTCCGACCGCGTGCCGTGACGGAATGGCCGCCAAGGACGGTGAACGCGGGTGTCAACGTCGCTTGATGCCTGCCGGCGATCGAACGTGCGCCTGCGGCTTCGGAGGATCAGCCTCGGCTGGCGTCCCGGAGTAGGCGCTCCGTCACGAGGGCCGCCGCTTGCTTCACTGCGAGAATGGCACTGTCGACCTGGACATCGCGCTGCGTCTCATCCCAGGCCACGCCAACGCTGCCCACTGCCGTGCCCTGGGTTGTGAGAATCGGGGCCGCGACGCCGTAGACGCCGGGATTGAACTCCCCCCGGGTCAACAGATACCCGTCCTTCTTGATTTGACCGAGGGTCCTTCGAAATTCTGCCCAGTCGCCGCCGAGGCCGGCCCTCTCGATCTCTTGCTCGTGGCGAGGATAGATCGACTTGAGCCGATGGTGAGGGAAGTACGCCAGGATCACCTTCGACACGGCCCCTTGGAACAGCGGGCGTCGCTGGCCCCGGCTGAATCGATTCGCCGGACTGTCCGGAGCGCGGCTCTCGGCGATGCAGAGAACGGAATCGCGATACGCCGTACACAGCAGGGCAGAGTGACCGATGTCGTGGACGAGGGTCTCGAGAACGCCTTCGCTGGCGAGCAACAGCGGGTCGGTCTGGCGGATCTGCAGGTCCATCTCGATGATGCGCGGGCCAAGCCCGTAGTATCCGTTCCGCACTGCGCTGAGAAGACCCGCATCGTGCAGGGTCTTGATGTACCGGTATCCGGTCGACCGCGAAGTTTCGAGCGCGTCGATCAGTTCAGCCGTCGACCACACGGGCTGGTCCTCGCTGAACAGCTCAAGGATGTGAAGCATCCGTGCGAGACTGCCCGCACCGTCCGGCGCCTCGGTGGGATCGTGAGCGGCGCGAGGGGCAGTGAGTTCATTCATGGCGGTATGCCCGATTCCCTTTCTTGCCAGCCGGGGCCTGTGTCGCACACTCTGCCCTTCAGCAGAGTCTTGGAAACAGCTTTCCACACCCCTCGCCGTTTGCGCGCCTTCCACGGCTCACAGCTGGATGTAAACGCTCTTCGTATAGAGGTAGGTGTCCATGTGCGCGGCCGTTCCTTTCGCCCCGTAACCGCTCAGCTTGGTTCCACTGAAACCGACGAGCGGGTCGATGTAGCCGTAGCAGTTCACCCACATCGTTCCTGTGTGCACGCCCTGGACAACTCTCAGCGCGGTGGACAGGTTCTCCGACCAGACGGCACCGCCGAGGCCGAAATCGCTGTCGTTGGCGATCTCGATCGCGTCCTCTATGTCGTCGAACGGAATAATTGACAGGACGGGTCCGAAGATCTCCTCGCGCGCGATCCTCATCTGGTTGGTGACACTTCCGAAAACGGTGGGCTGCATGTAGTAGCCCCCGCCCGCTCCGAGGCGCTCACCGCCGTAGAGCAGCTCAGCGCCCTCGGACACACCCACATCTACGTAGGAGAGCACCGTGTCGAGCTGGCTCTCCGAGATGACGGGCCCGAGCGTCGCGGCAGAGTCCAGACTGTGCCCGACCCGCAAGGTCGTCATGTACTCGAGGAGCCGCTCGGTGAACTGATCCACGACCGAGCGCTGCACGAGCACGCGCGTTCCGGCGTAGCACACCTGGCCGGAGTTCGCGAACACGCCCATCGCCGCCGCCGGCACCGCCTTGTCGAGGTTGGCGTCAGCGCAAATGATGTCAGCCGACTTGCCACCAAGTTCGAGCTGCAGCTTCTTGATGTTGGAGGTGGACGCCTCAATGATCTTCTGGCCGGTCTCGGTTGAGCCCGTGAAGGCGACCCGGTCGACGTCGGTGTGAGCAGCGAGCGCTGTGCCGGCTTCGCTGCCCCTGCCGGTGACCACGTTGAGTACACCGGCCGGCACACCGGCCTCATGGAGGATCTCCGCGACGCGCAGCACCGACAGAGACGCGTACTGAGCAGGTTTCAGGACAGTGGTGCATCCGCTCGCGAGCACCGCTCCGATGATCCAGAACTGGCTGTTCAGCGGACCGTTCCACGGAATGATCCCGCCGATCACTCCCACGGGTGCTTTCAGAGTCATCGTCGAGACGTTGCCCGGAATGCCGTTCGTCAGGGTCTCGCCGGAGATGCTCAGAGCCTGGGCGGCGAAGAAGGACAGCATGCGCATGAGCCCCTGCTTCGAATTGCGCACCCTGGAGATCGGCGATCCCATGTCGAGCGCCTCGATCTGCGCGAGCTCTTCGAATCTCTCGTCGAGGACCTGAGCGACCCGAATCAACAGCGCCTGACGCTGGTAGGGCGTCCACGTGCTCCACTCTCCCTTGAACGCTCGCCGAGCCGCCGCGACGGCGAGGTCCACGTCAGAGCTGTCGCCCGAAGAAAAGCGCGCTAGTACTTCTCCCGTTGAAGGGGCGCTAGTACTCAGCGTGTTGCCGGACACGGCGGGAACCCTCTCGCCGTCGATGAACAGGTAGTGCACCTCCCGCGACAGGAAGCCTCGCGCTAGCTCGGACAGTTCGACGTCCTGCTGAGTGATGGTCATGAGTTGCCTTTCAAGTGCTGTCGCCTTCTCTCAATCGAAGAGGAAGACGCCTTTGCCAATTTTTCGCTGGTCGAACAGCTCATAGGCGAGCTGAGCCTCGTCCAAGCGGAACTCGCTTGTGAAGAGGGACTCGAGGTCGAGGCCGCGCTCGGCGACGAATCGAGCGCACTCTTCTTGCTGGTTCTTGCTGAAAGTCAGCGACCCCAGCACGGTCTTGTGCCGGTGGATCAGTTCGTCGGTGTCGAGTTCGAAGGTCCCGAAAACACCGACCATGCATGCGGTTCCCCACGGTCGAACCGCCTGAACCGCCTGGCGGCGTACTGCAGAGTTTGCGCTGCATTCGATGGACTTGTCCGCACCTGCGCCGTCGCGCGTGAGTCCACGCACCGCAGCTACAGGATCCTCGGCGCTGGCATCGATGACATGGTCCGCACCGAGTTTCCTCGCCATCTCGAGCCGTGACGAATCCACGTCAACAGCGATGACCCGGGCGCCGAAAGCTTTCGCCAGCATGGTGGCGCTGAGCCCCACCGGTCCCTGGCCGAAAACGGCGACGGTCTCGTCCGCAGACAGGTCGACGCGCTTGAGAGCGGCGAACGCGGTTCCTGTCCCGCACGAGATGGCCGCGCCGCTCTTGAACGACAGCGACTGCGGAAGCCTTATCAGCGTGTGGGCGGGGACTTTCATGAAGTCTGCGTGACCGCCGTCCCCGTTGAGTCCCCCGAAGACCGTTTTGCCGTTCGGGCAGTACTGTGTCCACCCGGAGCGGCAGAACTCGCATGTACGGCATCCGTCGTAGTGGTGAACCATGACCCGGTCCCCGACCTGTGCCTCCGTCGGGCGGACCGCCTCTCCGACCACCTCAACCACCCCGCACGGCTCGTGACCTTCGATCACCAGCTCGGCTTCGGTGCGCAGCGGACCGTGAAGGTGGTGAATGTCACTCCCGCACATCCCTGAGGCCTTCATTCGAATGACGACCTCGTCGGGGCCAGGAACCGGGTCGGCGTACTCCCGGAGCTCGAGCCGCCCCTCGCCCCGGAAAACAACAGCTCTCACGAGGATGGCTTCGCATTCATCTGGGGATCTCCTTCGATCTGATCGGAAAGCACAGTGTTTTGGTTGTCGCGCGACACGCGCTCCAGCTGCGCGTTCCCTCTGGCGGGGCGGCTCGAGACCACTGAGATCTCGAGCCGCCGCTCGCGGGGTTAGAACTGGTGCAGCACGAAGCGGAGGAACTCGGTGGGCTCGAGCGCCTCGAGCGGAACCGGGCCCTCGTTGGCGAGGAACTCGTAGCCGCTCTCGGGACCGAGCGTATCGCCGCCGGCGGAGATGAGACCGCTGGTCTGGAAGAGGATTTCGATCGAGGGGAACTGGCCGGCCTGGTAGACGGCGCCCGGCTCGAGGCGAAGGAACCCGATCCGGAAGTTCCGCTCGGTGAAGGTGCCCACCCACTTCTCGAAGACACCATCATCGCCCTGCGGCAGCCACTCGTAGGCGTCCGGATTCATGGCGATCACGTCGGTGTAACGCGGCGGCGCGAACTCGAGCTTGCGCCGCACGGCGCGCTCGAAGATCGCCTGCGACCCGTCCTGCTCCTGCGTCACCCCGTTTTCGTCGGTGAAGTAATACAGGCCCTTCCGGAACTCGCCCTGCTTTTCCAGTTCGGCGTTAGTGGACTCGCGCTGGGCGACACTCAAGTAGCCCTGACCGCTCGCGCCACCGGCCTGCAGCACCATCGTGCGCAGACCCTCGGCGCGCTCCTGCGGGCCGTATTCCACGCTCTCCGGGAAGTATCCGACCCAGCCCTCTTCGAGGAAGTCCGTCTCCGTGTAAGGAAGCCGGCCCTTGATGACGTACCGCACCTGGTCGAAGTTGTGACGGTGTCGCGGGGTTCGCCACCCTCCACCGCCCGTCTGACCCATGTTCAGGTCGTAGTTGTTAGGTGAGCCATCCTCTCCGAACAGGAGGTGCTTCTGTTCGAGAACACCTTCGCGCATGGTGCCGACTCGTTCACTGCCAGTGTCGGCAGCTTTGCTAACCCGCATTGTGTACTCCTTCACACTGTCGCCCCGGCGAGGACCGGAGATGGTTCGTCGCCGGCCCGGTTCAACCGAGAGCGCGGTTCGACTTCATTGTTTGACAGTATCCCAGATAACGGGATATCTTCAATACCAACATTAGAGATGAGGATGACGATGACGACTCCCCTGACTCACGCGTCACAGGATTCAGGCGTGCCGGCCTCGGCGCGCGACTTCAGCGTTTCGGACCGAGTCGTGATCATCACTGGTGCCGCCCAGGGAATCGGCCGCGAACTGGCACGGCAGTTCGGCGCTGCGGGGTCGCTCGTGGCAGTCGCCGACCTCGACCTGAACAAGGCGTCAGCGGTTGTCGACGAGATCGAGGTGGCCGGCGGCTCGGCGCTTGCGATCCCGGTCGATGTTGCGGACGAGTCATCCGTGGAGGCAATGGTGTCCACCGTGGTCGCTCGGTGGGGCCGCGTCGATGTGCTGATCAACAACGCGTCTATCTTTGCGACTCTCGAGAAGGGACCGTTCGAACAGATCCCGCTGGACGTGTGGGATCGAGTTCTGAGAGTGAATGTGACCGGGGCGTATCTCTGCGTGCGTGCGGTCGCGGCCCACATGCGCGCGGCCGGGTTCGGGCGCATTGTCAACATCTCATCCGATGCAGTGACCCGCGGCACCGTGAACTACCTCCACTACGTGACCTCGAAGTCAGCCGTCATCGGCATGACGAACTCGCTCGCCCGCGAACTTGGCGCTGACGGCATCACCGTCAACTGCGTGCGCCCGGGCAGCGTCGCGACCGAGGTGGAACGCGCCGTCAACCCCACGGTCGAGGTGCGTCAGCGAACCGCCGCACTTCAGTGCATACCACGCGGGATGGTTCCCACGGACCTCGTCGGCATCATGCTCTTCCTGGCCACACCCGCCTCCGCATTCATCACTGGACAGACGATCGCCTGCGACGGCGGCTATACCCACAGCAGTTGATCCGGTGTGCAGTACACCGGCCATGGAAGGACCTGGCGAATGAATGACTACCCGCACATCTACATCGACGGGGAGTGGACGGAGCCGGTTGAACCGCGCCACGTCGACCTCATCGATCCGACACGCGAGGAAGTCTTCGCACGCGTGGCCATCGGTGGCCCCGCCGACGTGGACATCGCGGTCGCCGCCGCACAGCGGGCGTTCCTCCACTTCTCAGTCACCTCGGTCGACGAGCGGATCGCGCTGATCGACCGCATCATCGACGCGTACGAGGCGCGCACCGACGAGTTCGCCCAGTTGATTGCCCGTGAAGTGGGGATCCCCGTGGCGAACCGAGCGCAGGTCACCGGCCCTGCCGCCCATATGCGCGTCGCACGCGACATCCTGCGCGACTACCCCTTTGAGACACGCCTGGGCAGCGCCATCGTGCGCCGGGAGCCGATCGGTGTGAGTGCCCTCATCTCGCCGTGGAACTGGCCGATCCAGACCGGCGTGATCAAGATGATCTACGCGCTCGCCGCTGGGTGCACCGTCATCGCCAAGCCGAGTATCAACTCCGCCGCCAGCGGTGCACTGTTGGCGCAGGTCATGCACGAGGCCGACGTACCGCACGGTGTTTTCAATCTGATCAACGGTATTGGGCGGGACGTCGGGGACGCACTCTCGCGGCACCCCGGCGTGGACATGATCTCGTTCACCGGCTCGACCACAGCCGGCCGCACCGTCGGAGCCGCTGCGGCGGAGACCGTCAAGCGCGTCTGCCTCGAACTCGGTGGCAAGTCGCCGAACATCGTGCTGCCCGACGCCGACATGGAGAAAGCGGCACGGTGGACCGTGCAACGCGCGTTCTTCAATGCCGGTCAGTCCTGCCATGCTCCGACGCGGCTGCTGGTACACGCCGGTCAGATCGACGACGCAACTGCTTACCTCGTCGACGAGGCGGAGCGATTCGTCCTCGGGGACCCGCTCGACGGCTCGACCACCATGGGTCCTGTGATCAGCGCCGAGCAGTACGCGTCCATCCGCGAATACATTCAGAGCGGCATCGACGAGGGTGCCGAAATGATCACCGGCGGCCTTGCGACGCCCGAGGGTCTCGACCACGGATACTTCGTGCGACCGACCGTGTTCACCGGGGTCACTCCCCGGATGAAGATCGCGACCGAGGAGATCTTCGGCCCGGTTCTCGCGGTCATCCCATATCAGGATGAGGAAGAGGCGCTGCGCATCGCGAACGACTCGCCCTACGGGCTCGGCGCCTACGTGTTCGGTAGCGAACCTGCGGCCCGCAGGATCGCGAACGGCTTGCGAGCCGGACGCGTCAGCTACAACGGCGCGCCGACCGACCCGTACGCCCCCATGGGCGGCTACAAACAGTCCGGAATCGGCCGCTCGATGGGGGTGTACGGGCTGGAGGAGTACCTGGAGCTCAAGTCCGTTTACGGCTTCGATGACGAGACTGCAACCCTGCCGTCTCTGGTGGCGGAATTCCCTCACTCCGAGCAGGAGCACTGACATGACGAATGATCCCTCCCCCGCGCTTCGGAATCATGCAAAAGAGAAGCTGTCTCGTGGCGAAACGGTGTACTCCATGACGGTACGACTCGTGCGCACGGTCGACATCGCCTCCATCGCCTTCACCGCAGGCTTCGATTCGGTGTACATCGATATGGAACACAGCAGCTTCCCGTTGGAGGCTGCCGGTCAGATCTGCCTGGCGTGCAACCACCTCGGCGTCACACCACTCGTCCGCGTGCCAGGACCCGACTCCGCCTTCATCGCCCGGGTCCTGGATTCTGGAGCCATGGGAATCATCGTTCCCGACGTGCAGTCAGCAGGAGAGGCACGTGCCGCCGTCAGCGCCGTCAAACACGCGCCTCTCGGTACCCGATCGCTCGCCGGAGCCGCCCCACAGCTGAACTACCGGACGTTGCCGCCCGACCGGGTGGTCCAGGAACTCGACCAGGCCTCCATGGTGGTCGTGATGGTGGAGTCGCGAGCCGGTCTGGACGCCGTCGAGGAGATCGCGGCGGTGGAAGGCATCGACATCGTCCTCGTCGGCGCGAACGACCTCAGCGTCGAGCTGGGAATCGCCGGTCAGATGGATCACCCGCAGATCGACGCGGCGTTCATGCGAGTCATCGCTGCGTGCCGGGCGGGGGGCAAGACCGTCGGCCTTGGCGGCCTGGGCGGGTGGCCGGACCTCATCCGATCCTACGTGGCGCTGGGCGCGGGCTACGTATCCACCGGCAACGACATCTCGTTCCTGGCCGCCGCGGCAACGCAGAAGCGTCACCTGTTCGACTGATGCCGGCGCCGGGGAGAATTTGCGTCTACGGCGCAGGCGCCGTCGGCGGTCACATCGCCGGCAGGCTCGGCGCTGCGGGCCTCGAGATTTCGGTGGTCGCGCGCGGCGAACAGCTGGGCGCGATTCGGGAGCGGGGGCTGCGCGTCGAGACGCCACAAGGGACGTTGACGTCGTTCCCGCGCGCGACCGATCGTCCGCAGGATCTTGGACCGCAAGACCTGGTTCTCGTCGCCGTAAAGGCGCCGTCCCTCCCGGGCATAGCGGAACATCTGGCCACGCTGGCGCAGCGGGACGGCCTCGTAGTTTTCGTTGGCAACGGCATCCCCTGGTGGTATTTTCACGGTGATGACGGGCCTTTCCGCGAGACCAGAGTGCAGCGGCTCGACCCCGCGGGGACCCTCTGGGACACACTCGGCCCTCAGCGGGCGGTCGGCGGCGTTGCCTACACGGCGAGCACAACGATTGCTCCCGGTGTGATCCGAGCAGAGAATGCGAAGAACCGCCTGATCGTCGGTCGACCCGACGGTGCGGGCGACGAGCGGCTCGACCGCTTCGCGTCTGCTCTGAACCCGACTGGCCTCGAGACCATGGTCACCACGAAGATCCGCGACGCGATCTGGACGAAGCTCATCTCCAACACGGTCGGAGGCTCGCTGGGCGTCCTCACGGCATCTGCGACAAAGGACGTCATGAGCACACCGGCGCTCGCGGCGGCCGCCCAGTCGATGGCGGAGGAGGTTGTCGCCGTGGCCCGGGCGCACCGCAGCGACCCGGGAGACGCGAGCGTGGTGGTCAGCAAGCTCGGGACATCCGCCCACGTGCAGAGCATCGTGCAGGACCTACTCTCAGGTCGGCCGATGGAGATCGATGCCCTCTTCCGCGCCCCGCTCGACCTCGCAGCGATGATGCACGTTCCAACGCCCTATCTCGAGTTCGCGGTAGAACTCGCCACTCAACGTGCACGGGCCACCGGCCAGTACCGCGACCCTGCAAGGAACTGACATGCCCCGAACCGACGAACTGCTCTTGAACTATCCTGACGCTTCGCCCGTATCAGCGGAGGAAGTCGAACGCGGCTTCCAGGATTCCGGACGCGTGCTGGTCGTACTCGACGACGACCCGACCGGCACCCAATCGGTCGCGAACCTCCCGGTTCTCACTCGATGGAACGTCGAGGATTTTCGCTGGGCCTTCGGCATCCGCCTCGGAGGCCGGCCCGCGTCGGCGGTCTACGTCCTCACCAACACGCGTAGCCTCGACCCCGACGAGGCGGCAGAACGCAACCGGCAAGTGGTGACGGCTGCCCTCATCGCCGCATCAGAGACCCGCCTCGCCGTGGGTTTCGTCAGCCGCAGCGACTCGACGCTACGCGGTCACTACCCTCTCGAGCCCTCGGTCATCGCCGAGACTGTCGCTGCCCAGGGCGGAGATGGCATCGACGGCGTCGTCATCGTTCCGGCATTCCCCGAGGCGGGCAGGGTCACGATTGGTTCGGAGCACTATCTCCTCGAGGCGCCGACGCTCACGCGAGTTGCCGACACCGAGTTCGCCCGCGACGCCACATTCGGGTTTTCCACCTCGTACCTGCCCGCCTATATAGAGGAGAAGTCTGCCGGGCGTGTACGGGCCCACGACGTCATCGTCCTCGACCTCGCAGTAATCAGGTCGGATGCTGCCACCATTGCCGCCGCACTGGAGCCGGCGCGGGACGCGGTGCCCATCGTTGTCGACATCGTCACCGAGAATGACCTGCGGTCCCTCGCCCTGGGCCTCGAAGAAGCTGAGCGCCGGGGCAAGACCCTGCTGTACCGCGTCGGGCCACCATTCGTGCGCGCTCGGATCGGGCAGACTCCACGGATGCCGCTGACCGCGGATGAGGTATACGGCGGTCACTCCGAGCGCGCGGGCTCAGCTGTGGAAACCGGCGGGCTGATCGTCGTCGGCTCGCACGTGGGGCTAACGACGCGACAGCTGAGCAGACTTACTGCGGTGCACCGCCGCGCCCGGATCGTCGAGCTGGATGTGCAGCAGCTGCTCGACGCGGACAGCGCCTCGGACTACGTCGCACGCGCGGTCGATACGGTGGTTGAAGCGTTGCGGCAGGCCGACGTCATCCTGCACACCAGTCGACTGCTTGTGCGCTCCGATGACGCCGCCGAAAGCCTGCGGATCTCGCGCGCCGTCAGCGCCGGCGTGGTGTCCGTCGTGAATCGGACGCTGCACATCTTCCCACCCCGATTCGTCATCGCCAAGGGAGGGATCACGTCCTCCGATGTGGCGGCGAACGGACTGGAGATCCGACGCGCCATGGTGCGCGGGCCCATGCTGCCCGGCATCGTGTCGCTGTGGGAGGCACTGGAGGGACCGGCGACGGGGATCCCGTACGTCGTGTTCGCCGGGAATGTCGGCGATGAGGAGTCGCTCCTTGCTGTGACGCGAAAACTCAGTTCATACCTGAGCGACGACGGTTAGCAGGGGTGGCGCGCCCGCGTACTCCGCGCACCCCACACACTTGATCAGAAGCCGACGGTCTGGCCGCCATCCATTACGTACGCGTGACCGACGGTGAACGATGCGAGGTCGGAGCATAACCACAGGACTGCGGCAGCGATCTCCGCCGGCCGCCCCATGCGTCCGACCGGTTCCTGGGCGACGACGCGGGCTCGTCCTTCTTCCGTTCCCCCGGAGAAGCGATCCATCATCGGCGTGTCGATGATGCCGGGCGCAATGACGTTGATCCGGACGTTCTGCGCCGCATACTCGAGTGCGGCGGACTTCGAGAGGCCGATGACACCCCATTTGGAGGCGGCGTAAGCACCCTGACGCGCGATCCCCACTACTCCAGCGCCGGACGATGTGTTGACGATGGCGCCGCCGCCGCCGCGCAGGATCTCAGGGATCTGGTGCTTCATGCCGAAGAAGACACCGCTCAGGTTCACGCCGATGATCCGGTTCCATTCGGCGGTATCCGTCTCGGCGACCGTCGACGCCGGCTGCTCGACGCCCGCGTTATTGAACGCGTAGTCGAGTCGACCGAAAGCGTGCACCGTCGCGGCGACAGCAGCGGCCACTTCTGGCTCCCGAGTGACATCAGCCTCGAGCGGGACACAATCGACTCCGAGAGCGCGCACGCGTTCCGCGGTCTCGTTGGCCGCGGCGATCATGCGATCCACGACCGCGACGCGCGCGCCTTGCTCAGCGAAGGCGAGCGCCGAAGCGCGTCCGATACCGCTCCCTCCCCCCGTGATGAACGCGACGCGCCCCTCGTACTCGCTGGAAATGTTCATCGTCCCACCCTTCTCCTTTGTCTCATCTCGGGTTGCCTGTCCAGGTTCCCTGGTTTGAGACCGCGGCGCCCGGCCTCAGAGCTCTCACTGCTCCTATCTGACTCAAATACGGCCGCGCCCGCGTGCGCTTACGCGTTTGACCCTGTCTCACAAGGCGGGATACAGTGACAATCGTTCGGGCGTTCTGGAGAGGAGATCTCGTGGAGGACCATGGACACCGGCCCGCGCGACGAGTTGTCGTGGGCGTCGACGGGCGCGGAGCCTCTACCGTCGTGTGCGACGACGCAAGCCCCGCCACCACCCTGCCCAATGGGATTGTCCTGGATGAGGTGTGGCAACAGCGAGCACTGCCCGCGGGCCGAGCCGATTTCCCGGCGGTGGACTGGACTCTGGGACCGGACTCCCCTGAGTCCGGGGCTGTGGTTCGAATCCTCACGGTCCCGCCTGCTCGCGACCGGCCGGCGCCCCCCGACCTGCACTCCGACCCCTCGCTCCACGTCATCACGATGCTCGACGGCGAACTTGACGTCATCCTCGAAACCGAACGAGTGACACTGAGTCCCGGTGAGACGATCGTGTTGCGTGACAGCCAGCATGATCTGAGCAACCGCCGGTCCGTGGCGGCGCGCTTCGTCTACACATCGTTTCCGCTGCGGGAAGAGGGGACGAGCGGCTGACTTGCGCCGCGCCGGGCCATACGGAGGTGAACGCTCACCGGGTTTCCTGCTCAAGAGCAGCAAAGACCGGTCCGTTGTCGACATAGATCCTCAAGTCGGTGAGGCGGTCACCGCGGATCGTGAACACTGAGCATGCGGGTACCGATACGGACTCCCCCCCATGCAGGTTCCACGTGCCGATCGATTCGAAGATGACGACCCCGGCCGCTTCCGACCAAACGTTCACCAACTCGTGCTGCAGGGAGCGGAAGCGACTGAGCACGCCGTCGAAGGCCTCGGTGACCGCCTGACGTCCGTGAATGGGGGCTTCGTTGCCGAAGGTGAGGGTGATGTCCTCGGCATAGTAGGCGGAGTACCGCGCCGGGTCGTTGGTCTCCATTGCGTCGTAGTAGTTCTCGAGGAAGTGCGCAACGCGCTCGCGATCCTGTGCCGTTGTCGCCATGGTCTGATCCTCCTGTAATTCAGCCACGTCTGCGCATCCGCCCTGTGATGGCGTAGAGAGCGACGGCTACAACCAGGATGGCGCCATTGAGCGCCTGCGAGACGGCGGCCGGCACGTTCAAGAACGGCATTGCGTTGTTGAGGAGAGAGACGAACATGGCTCCGAGGAACGCGCCAACGAACGACCCGCGCCCCCCGGTCATCACCGCCCCGCCCAGGAAGACGGCGGTGAAGCAGGCCAGCGCATAGCTAGCGCCGACTGCGTTTGAACCCACTCCGGTCTGCGACGCAAGGAACACACCCGCGATCACGGCGCCCGTCGAGCAGACGATCAGCGCCCGAGCGCGGATGGCATTGACATGCCAGCCAACCCGGCCGCTGGCCTCCTCATTGAATCCGACGGCGCGAAGCGCCAGCCCCGACCGGCTGCGGGTCAGCCACACTTCCAGCGCGACCGCCACGGCGAGGACGATGATGAAGGCGGCCGGAACGAAGCCCACACCCAGACTGACAAGGCTGCGCAGCTCGGGTGCGATGATTCCCGCGGACTGCGGGCGGAGAACGATGGCGATCCCGGACACGATGCTCAGCGTCGCGATGGTGGCAACCACGGCGTTGACCTTGAGGCCGATGATCATCGACGCGTTGAAGCCGCCCACGGCGAGCGCGATGCCGACCAGGATGGCCAGGGTGATGGCGATGGGAACCGTTTGCAGTGCCGGCAAGGTGAAGGACATCGCCACCACCGTGAGGCTCATCGTCGCTCCTACCGATATATCGAAGCCGCGCGATATCAGTGCGTACTGCTGACCGAGCGCAACGACGGCAAGCGGCAGAGTCGCGACGAGTATGTTGGCGAGATTCCGCGGGCTCCAGAACAACTCCGATACCGTTCCCGTGTAGACGGCGGCGATGCCGATGAGCGCGAGCAGGATCAGAACGGGCACGTTCAGCGACCGCACGCGTTCCCGCCAGCCCTTGCGAGACTCGCGAATCTGCCGAATGGCCGCGGTGTCGCCAGCGTTGACGAAGCTTTGCACGATGACAGTATCGGAGGCCGGGTCTACGATCTCCTCCACGATCTCGCCGCGCGACATCACGTAAACACGGTCGCACAGCCCCGCCAGCTCACCCGAGTCGGAGGAGTTGATGACCACGGCGACGCCCTCTTCGGCAGCACTGACGAGCATGCGATAGATGTCTAGACGCGCACGCGCATCGACACCCTGCGTCGGCTCCTCGACGATGAGCACCTTCGGGGTGCGCAATGCCGGACGCGCCAGCACCGCCTTCTGCTGGTTCCCGCCGGACAGCGCGCCGATGGGCTGATATGGCGACGCGGCGACGATGTTCAACTGCTTGGATGCCGCTGCGAACGCTGTTCGCAGCCGACTGCCGAGGGCAAGTCCGGCGGGTCCCGCGTCGGGACCGAGCTGAGCCGTCACATTGTCCATGACGGAGAGCGGCGTGAACACCGACTCGATCGCACGGTCCCCGCTCTGGTAGCTGATACCGGCCTCGAGCGAACGCGCCGGACTGACGCGCGCCAGTTCGCTGCCGTCGACGAGAACCTGCCCACCTGAGTGGCCGAGCCCTAACACTCCGCGGAGTGTTGCGCTCTGCCCGTTGCCCTCTGCGCCTGCGAATCCGACGATTTCGCCGCCGCGTACAGAGAACGAGACGGGCCCATATCCGTTGCCGCTCAGATTGCGCACCTCGAGTCGATTGTTCGCGGTCAGCCTCTTGGTGCGGTCGGGAAATTTCAGGTCGGCTGGCACGCCGACCATGAGTTCCACGATGTCGTCAACCTCCCAGTTCCCCGAGTCGAAGGTGCCCTGGATCACACCGGATCGAATGACGGTGATCCGATCCGCGAGCCGCCGCACTTCCGCAAGACGGTGGCTGACGTAGACGATCGCCATTCCCTCATCGCGGCAGTCGCGGATGAGGCCCTCGAGGTGAGCGGCGAGGTTCATGTCCAACGCCGCAGTCGGCTCATCCAGCATGAGCACTGCGGGCTTGTGGATGATCGCGCGGATGACTTCGAGCAGTTGGCGGGCACCGGGCCCGAGGTCGCTCACCAGGTCCGCGGCCCTGAATGGTGCGCCGTAGCCCTGAAGTACGCCGTCCAGGTTGGCGGGAAGCGGCTCACCCAGCGCGTTGAAGGACAGCGCTATGTTGTCGACCACGCTCAGCTCGTGCACGAGGGAGGTGTCTTGGTAGGCAGTGACGAGGCCCAGGGTGCGGGCGCGATGCACACCGGTTCCCGTCGCGGCAGCCCGGCCGATGTGCACCTCCCCTGTATCAGGTTTGAGAACGCCGGATGCCACCTTGATCAGGGTCGACTTGCCCGACCCGTTCTCGCCCACCAGGGCGTGAACCTCGCCGGGACGGCACTCGAAGTCGACGCTGTCGAGGGCTCGGACGCCAGGGTAGGTCTTGGTGACCCCTCTGAGGGACAGCGAAGGGGTGGCTTGCTGGGGAGCATCTGAGGGTGTGAACGAGACGGTGTCGACCATGGGAGGTACCTTCGCTTGTTACCCCGGGTCTGTGAGCCGGAACGGCCCACCCACCCGGGTG
The DNA here is from genome assembly GCF_049844955.1 of Microbacterium sp. DT81.1. NCBI lineage: Bacteria > Bacillati > Actinomycetota > Actinomycetes > Micrococcales > Microbacteriaceae > Microbacterium > Microbacterium sp. DT81.1. The sequence goes on along the minus strand of NZ_JBNCMA010000007.1, from coordinate 276,790 downwards.
GTCGGGTGTTTGCTAGCCAGCGGCCAATGCGAGCGAGATCTGGTCGTTGGTGAGCAGGCTTGAGATGACCGAATCGGCGGGGATACCCTCCCAGTCGGATTCCAGCACGTCTGCGGTCGGACCCATCGGCAGATCCATCGTGACCTGCTGCGGCAGGTCCGCACCGTGGAGGGTCTGGATTGCACCGGTCACGGCGAGACGGCTGAACCACACATGCCCGTTGGAGATCCATGACTGGATGGGCAGGCCCGCGGCCTCTGCTGCTTGCGAAGTTGCCAGCCACGAGTAGGTCGACACCCCCGAGATCACTGCGGGCGGGGTCTCGCCGGCATCGATGAAGGGCTGCACGAGCTGATCGGCCGAGAAGTCGTAGACGATCGCCCCTGGCTTCTCTCCGGAGGCGCGGAGCGCGTTCGCAGCCTGCGCCTCCCCCTGAGAGTTCCAATTGGTGAAGCCGCCGGGAAGAGCGCGCCAACCCGCTGCGGCGAAGGCGTCTTCGGCGCACGGCTGCCAGGCCGCCGCGTTGTCGTTTCCTGGGATTCCTGTGAACAGCATGTAACTGGAAGGCTCGGTGATCGAGCTCGTCAGCGCCTCAACCCCATTCCGGTAGGTCTCACAGAGGCCGGTGGGGAAATCCATCGTCAGGATCGGGAGAGTGTCAGCCGAAGCGGGCGTGTTGACGTTGATGACGATGATGCCGGCATCCGTGGCCTCTTGAAGCACGGAGTTCATCGCAGCACCCAAGGCGAGGTCGACGATGATGGCGTCCACATCCTGAGTGATCAGGTTCTGAACGTTCGAGATCGACGCAGCGATATCTCCGTTGGAGATGCTGTAGTGGATCTCCTTGACCTCGGGATAGGCGAGCAGCTGCGCAGTGGCCTCCGCCCGATTGACGTTGGTGTACGCGTTCGCCGTCACGAAGATCGGGATGCCGACTTTCAGCGTGCCGCGACCGGTGTCGCACACCGGCTGCTGCAGGCACTGGGCCAAGAGGGCCTCATTCTCCTCGTTGAGAGGCTCCGATGCCACCGCGAGCGTGTCGGCGACGACAGGATCGAGGTCTTCCACCGGAATATCGGTGAGGAAGGCCTTGCGGATGGTGTCGGCGAGCTGCTCAGGGTCGACCGAGTCGACGGTGATGTCCGTCGTCTCGTCCGAGAGCGTCGTGTCCTCGGCGGCGCCGCCGCCGCCTGTGGTGCTCGTGCACCCGGCCAGGAGGAGCGCGACCACGCCCCCGGCGACGATGGTCGCCGTCATCAGGCGTGGGGTTCGCCGGCTACGGCGAGCGGATTCAGTCTTCATTGAACTGTCCTCTTTCATAGTGTGCTGTTGGTCCTCGGGCGAGGTTCTGGTGTCAGCTTCTCGGGCGCGTTGCGCGACCCACCCGTCGCACGCCAGTCGAGAGCAGCTGCCAGATCGTGATAGCGGCGACGGCGACGACAAGCGAGATGCCCTGCAGAATCGTTCCTACGCCGGTGGGCAGGCCCGCGATGGCGATGACCTGGTCGAGGAGCTGCAGGAAGAGGCTGGCTCCGATGACGGGAGCGACGCTGCCCGGGCCACCGTTGAGGGCGACACCCGCGATTGCGGCCGCCGTCACGGTCGCGAGCTGATAGGGCGCACCGATGGATGTGTCGGGAGTTCCGATGAACCCCGCGATCAGGACGCCGGCGATTCCGTACAGTAGGCCCGCACCCGCGAAGACCCCGAGTTCGATGGCCACAGTGCGCGTGCCCAGCGTGCGTGCTGCCCTGCGGTTCGCGCCGACGGCCGGGACTCGGCGTCCGACACGGGTGCGAGCCAGCGCGACCCCTAGGACAGCGGCCACGCCAAGAGCGACGAAAAAGCAGACGTTGACGTTGAAGACCGATGCCCGCGCGAAGGAGGTAAGGGCCTGCGGGGCGGCCCCGGTAAGAGAGAAGGAGACCCCTGTCCACAAGGTGATCGCGCCGGTGCCTATGCCGAGCGTCCCGAGTGTGACGATCAATGCATTCAGCCGCAGCACGGAGATGAAGAAGCCGTTGACGAGGCTGAACGCCACTGCGACGCCCAACGCGATGAGCACCACCGGCAGCAGATCGACCCCGGGCAGTCCGTACCGTATGACGATCCCGGCCGATACTGCGACCATGACCGGCACCGAGAGGTCGATACCGCCGATCATGAGGATCAACATCTGACCCAGAGCCGCGATCGCAAGGATGCCCGCAAGCGCGGTGACGACCGAGATCGACGGCCCACGCATGCTGGCCGGCGCCAAGAAAAGACTCACGAGGATGAGCAGCGCCAGCGCTGCCCACGCTGCGAGGTAACGTACTGGCAACCGATACTTCAGGTCCGTGAGCCACTGCCCACTTCGTCGTGGTGCGGGGGGGACCGCTGTGAGGTCGACGTCGAAGCTGACGTCATGAGAATTGGCTGACACGGATATCTCCGATCACGACGGTGTGATTGCGGGCGGGAAACAGATGGCCGGACAAAGGTCAGGCGTTGGCGAGTTCGGCGACCCGGTGCGCCAGGAAGTCGACGCCGATGCGCGGGCTGGAGAGCACCGGTACCCCCGCCTTCTCTTCCAGCACCGGGGCCAGTCGCGACATCGACGCCTGCGCCAGCACGATGAGGTCGACTCGCTGGGCGAGATCGATGGCCTCACCGATGATGAGCCGATCATGCTGCTCGCGATCACCTGACATGAGGAGAGCGAACGCGCCCTCAGCGAGCCGCTGCTCGATGATCACGCTGCGGTCCAGGTCGTCGGCGTGCGCCTGGATGAGGTCCGATGTCGGACCCAATGTGGTCGGAACGGTTGCGAGTACGCCGATTCGCGAACCCTCGCTCGCGGCACGGATGGCCATCGCTTCGTCGATCTTCACCACTGGCGTATGCACGTTCTGCGCCGCAACGTCGAGCGCCGGGCCAAGAGACGAGCAGGCCGAGAAGATGATGTCGGCTCCCGCCTCCTCGGCCGCCTGTGCGAGGTGGGTCATCCGCGCCTCGCTCCGCGTCGAGATGCCGTTCTCCCGCACCACCGTCGCGAGTACGTCCGAGTCCACGAAGTGCATCACCTCGGCGTCCGGAATCAGCTCGGCTATCAGGTCATTGATGACCGGCTCCACGGACACGAAGACGAAACTCGTATGGAGGATCGCAATCTTGGTCATCAGCTGTCTCCTGATCTCGAATGGCGGAAGCCGTTTCTCAGGACGCATGGCTCCGTCACTTGCTGGAACAGCGTCGTTGCGTTGACTATATCCCGTTATATAGGATCTAGTCAATAGTTTGGACGCACGCGAGAGTGATGTGGGCGGTTCAGCGAAGATTGGAACGACAACGCCGTCGGCAATGCCGCAAAGGAGCTCACCCATGACCGCAAGTCACCGTGACGTATACGCCCGCCTGATCGTCACCGGATCGGGACCGGACGGTGAGTCGGTATTCATCAGCGATGCACCGACCACCGACCGGCTGGTGGGCGAGGGGTACACCCGGAATCAGTTGTGGCAGGGTCTTGAAGTCCCTACTCCTGTCGATGCGCCCAACGGCCCTGGCGACGCGTCCGTCATCCCGCCACCGCCGAAGGGCTACGGCTACGACATCACGGCTTTCGCGCCCGACAGCCATTGGAACTATGAGGCGGGATACGCCAAGCTGCTCGCTGACTCCGGTGTCGAACCGGATGCGGCGGATGCTCCAGGAATGCACACTACCGACACGATCGACATCGTCACCGTCATATCCGGAGAGATTCACGTGCTGGTCGAGTCCGGGGAGACACTCATGCGCCAAGGCGACACGATCGTCTTGCGAGGCGTCAAGCATGCGTGGCGGAATAGGAGCGACAGCCCGTGCGTGGTTTCGGCTGTCCATATCAGCGCGCGCCGCTGAGCCACCCCTGATGCGGGAAGGGACCGAGCCCCTCTGCGCCGCCCCGGCGGGAGGTGTACTGACAGGGCCTCTGACGACGCCAGGATCGCTCTGATACTGGAGGGGACCACCGACCGACCCGGAAGGGCTCCGACGATGAGCGATGTGACCACTACTTTCCCCCGCCCGCAGGGCCGGCGCCTTGGCGCCACCCTTACCGCCGCTGCCGCCGCCGCCGCCGCGATAGTGCTGGTTCCGGCGTCACCGGCAGCCGCGCATCACGGCTGGGACGGCTTCGACACCGATGACCTCATCTACATCGAAGGCACGGTCTCTTCGGATGGCAATTGGGGTGAGCCGCACTCGGTCTTCGACGTGACCCTGGAAAGCGACCTACCCGCCGACACCCCTGAGCTGGTGATTCCGGAGGACCTGCAGGACCCCGAGGACAGTATCCGGGTCAACGCCGCTCTCTCGTACGACGGGCCGCAGGAGGGACTGGAGGTCATCATCGCACCTCCCGCCTGGTCCGGCAGGTGGGGGCTGGATCGCGCGCTGGAAATCGGAGAGCGCTTCCGGGGGGTCGGCTACATCAACCGGACAGACGACGGACTGTTCCGCCCGGTCGTGTTCTGGTACGGGGATGACGATGTGCCGGTCAATCAAGTGCTCGGCAGCACGCTTCCGGTACGCGCGCCGCTGCGGGAGGCAGGTTCCTCGACCGCTCCATCCGTTGGCGGGACGGCTCCGACCCCTTCGACGACGTCGACTGCTCCGGACCCATTGGAGGTGCCGGCAGCCGATACGGAAGCACCTTCCGGGGAAGGTGGCGTCGGAAGTTGGGTCGTCTGGACCGTGTTCGGGATCGTCGTAGCCGCAGGCGTCGTCGGCGGATTCGTCTACTTGCGCCGCCGCGCGCAGCAAGGCTGAGGGGCCCATGCCTGACTGGCTTGATGCCCTGCTGAGTTGGTTGCAGGGCTCGGCGCTCGGCGAGGCGGTGCGAGGCACCCCGTTCCTGTATCCCACCGTGGAGGGCATCCACATCCTCGGGATCGCCCTCCTGGTCGGCCCGGCGTTCGCGTTCGATCTCCGACTGCTGAGCGTCGGGCGACGCCTTTTGTCCGTGACGACCGCCGCACGTTACCTCCTTCCCATCTCCCATATCGGCCTGGTCGTCGCCCTCGTCACCGGCGTGGCGCTTTTCAGCGCGCAACCGACCGTGGTCGCGGACTCCAGCGCCGCGCCGTGGAAGCTCGGACTGCTGCTCGTCGCGGGGGTGAACGTCCTGGTGTTCCACAGCGGCGTCTACCGCCGCGTCGGTGAGTGGGCGGACGCCGCCGTGGCCCCTGTCGCCGCACGCGCCGCGGCGACCGTCTCGCTGACCGCGTGGACAGGCGTGATCTTCGCCGGAAGACTCCTCGCCTACACCTGACCCGCCGACACGGCCATGAGGGGTGCTCTGAGGGTGCACCCCTCAGCAGAGACTCCCTCTCCTGCGGCATCGGTCGTTGACTGGTTATCGACAGACATCACACCGACTCCCGGAAAGGGACACTCATGCCTTTGCACCCCGACGGATACACGTTCGTCCTCTCCGACGAAGTCACGCGCACGCCCGTGCGGTACTCCAACCGCTACGGCATCGAGATTGCGGCCGACCTTTACCTGCCTAAGACGTTCGACGACGCCCTCACGCACCCGGCGATCGTCGTCGGGCCGCCGCACGGCGGCATCAAGGAGCAGGGTCCCGGTGTGTACGCACAGGAACTCGCCCGTCGCGGCTTCGTCGCGATCGGGTTCGACCCCTCCTACAACGGCGAGAGCAGCGGCCACCCCCGGCACATCACCTCCCCTGAGATATTCGCCGAAGACTTCAGCGCCGGCGTCGACTACCTCGGCACCCTCCCCTACGTCGACCGCGAACGGATCGGGGCCATCGGCATCTGCGGCAGCGGCGGGTTCGCGCTCAGCGCCGCATCCGTCGACCCCCGCATCAAGGCCGTCGCCACTTCCGCCATGTACGACATCAGCGGGGTCAAGCGCGACGGCTGGCAGGGCACCGGCACAAGCGCCGACCGGCGACAGACCCTGTCCGACGCCGCCGCGCAGCGCTGGGCTGATGCCGACGCCGGCGAGCCCGCCCTTTCCCCCACGTTCCCGTCCGAGATCCCGGACGGGCTGGACCCGATCACGAGCGAGTTTTTCGAGTACTACGTCACCGACCGCGGCCACCACCCCCGCTCCATCGGCGGCTTCACCCTCACCAGCGAGCCCGCACACATCAACTTCGGCGCCCTCCGCCATGTCGCCGACATCGCCCCCCGACCCGTCCTGCTCATCACCGGCGACCGGGCCCACTCCAAATGGTTCAGCGACGATGTGTTCATCGAAGCCGCCGAACCCAAGGAACTCGTCGTAGTCCCAGGGGCGCGACACATTGACCTCTACGACAGCCCCGACCTGATCCCCTTCGACAAACTCGACGAATTCTTCACGACCAACCTCGCACGGCAGCTCACCGCCGTCGCCTGAGCAGACCGCGTGCGCAGCGGAACCTGCGGTGAGCTCCGCGCGTTCGAACTCAGCATGACCCGATTCAACGAATTGCACGACAACTGACGACCGGAGAAGGAGTCCAGAATCATGGTTAGCACGCAGCGTTTCATCGGGAAGGTCGCATTCGTGACCGGCGCCGCCAGCGGCATCGGCCAGGCGACGGCAATCGCCTTCGCCCGCGAGGGCGCCCGTGTCGCCGTCGTCGATCTGCCAGGCGCCACCCTCGAGAGCACCCGCAGCAGCATCGTCGGGGCTGGCGGTAGGGCGATCGCGATCGCGTGCGACGTCACCGACCCTGCGCAGGTGGTCCGGGCGATCGACCGCACGGTCGCCGAATTCGGCGGGCTGGACGTCGCGTTCAACAACGCCGGCATCGAGCAGTCCAATGCCCGGGTGGCTGATCTCGACGACGACGAATGGGACCGCATCTTCGCCGTCGATGTGAGGGGCGTGTTCCTGTGCATGAAGCACCAGATCCGGTACATGGCAGCCCGGGGTGGCGGTTCCATCGTGAACACCTCCTCCGGAGCCGGCGTCGTCGGCATCGCGGAGCAGGCCGCCTACGCGGCCGCGAAGCACGCGGTGATCGGGCTAACCAAGTCGGCCGCGTTGGAGTATGTCGGTTCCGGCATCCGCATCAACGCGGTCGCACCCGGCGTGATCGACACCGCCATGATCGAACGGGTCACCGGTGGGGAGTCGGACAGCATGGTGGAGCAGGAGCCGATCGGCCGCCTCGGCCGACCCGAGGAGATCGCATCCGCGGTGCTGTGGCTAAGCAGCGACGATGGTTCGTTCGCCGTGGGGCACACCCTGGTCGTCGACGGAGGCCAGACGGTTGGTTGACGCCAGCAGAATTCGCGGCGCCGTGAGTGCGGCGGCGGTCGCCGTCATACTCGCCCTCGCCGGCTGCGCACCCGGGTCCGGCGATGCCGGTTCCGAACGCACCGCCCCGTCCGCAGCCCCTCGCGAATCCGACACCGTCACCCCTACCACGCCCCCCACGCCACCCGCCCAGACTCCGGAGGCACCCGTGTTCACTGAGACGAGCATCACCATCACCGTGAACGGCACGACCGTCAGAGGGACGCTGCAGGACAGTGCGGCGACGGTTTCCCTGCTGGCGCAACTGCCGCTCGAGCTCTCCTTCGAGGATTACGGCGGCCAGGAGAAGATCGCCACCCTCCCAGCGCCCCTCGCGATGGACGGGATGCCCCCGGGCGGCAGCGCCGAGCCGGGAACGATCGGCTACTACGTCCCCGACCAGGCGCTCGTCCTCTACTACGACACCGTCGGCTACTACAACGGCATCATCCCGCTCGGCAGATTCGACGACGTTGCGACCGTTCGCGACGCACCCGCCTTCACGGGCACCATGACCGCGACCTAAGCCACCCGCATCTCTCGAATCGAGGACCCCATGACCGACTCCCCCCGGCAGGTCGGCGGTGGGCGCGCCGGCATCGGCGACATCGCCCCGAAACTCGCCGCGCTGACCGACGACGTGCTCTTCGACGATGTCTGGAACCGCCCCGAACTGAACCCTCGCGACCGCAGCCTGATCACGATTGCTGCACTCATCCGCAGCGGCGACGCAGCACAGCTCAGCTTCCACGCGGGCCGCGCCTTGCAGAACGGCGTGACCGAAGCCGAGCTGATCGAAACCGCCACGCACCTCGCGTTCTATGCGGGCTGGCCCAAGGCCATGACGGCGATCGGGGTTTTGAGGGACGTCTTGGGTGCGGCATCCACTTCATCGGATGCGACCACATGAGCACCGCCACCGCCGACAATCCCGTGGTTCGTGATTCGGGCCATGGTCGGATGCCCGTACTGGCACTCGTCTCTCTTGCGCTGATCGGGTTCATCCTCGTGGCGATCGAGACGATGCCCGCGGGGCTCCTTCCCGACATCGCCGCACGCATGGCAACCAGCGAGGGAACAGTTGGTCTGTTCGTCAGCGCGTACGCGCTGGGCACCGTGATCGTCACTGTGCCTGCGATCTCACTCACTCGAGGGTTCCGCCGCAAGCCGCTCCTGCTGATCAGCGTCAGTGGTCTGATCCTGTCCAACGCGCTCACGGCCGCGGCTCCCGACGTCGCCGCGGCGTTGGTCTCCCGATTCGTTGCAGGGTCCTTCGCGGGGATCATCTGGGGGATGCTGGCCGCCTATGCCATCCGGATCAGCCCGCCCGCCCGATCGGGTCTGGCCCTGTCGATCATGTCGATCGGGGCGCCCCTCGGCTTCGCGTTCGGAACGCCGCTTGGCGCGTTCATCGGCGGACTCACCGACTGGCGCTGGTCGTTCGCCGGCCTGAGCCTGCTCGCTGTCATAGTAGGGCTGATCATCCTCGTCTCGGTGCCTGACGCCCCGGGGTTGCCGGCGGCGACACGCCTTCCTCTGCTCGAGGTGTTTCGACTGCGAGGGGTGCTGATCGCGCTGATCGTCATCGGCGTCTGGATGCTCGCCCACAGCACCATCTACACCTACGTCGCCCCGTACCTGCGCGCGACATCGACCGGCATCAGCCCCGACCTGATGCTGCTCGTCTACGGGGTCGCGTCACTGGCCGGTGTCGGAATTACGGGTGTCTTCCTCGATCGGCATCCGCGGCCACTGCTCCACCTCTCGGCGGCCGCCTTCACCGGCGCAGGCGTGATCCTGCTCGTCGGGCACGCCTGGACCGCCGCGATCCTCCTCGCAGCCCTGCTGTGGGGGGTGAGCTTCGGTGGAATGTCCGCACAGCTGCAGAACGCGCTCACCCACGCCGGCGGAGACAACGCAGACGTCGCCAACTCGTTCCTGCCCGTGGCGTTCAATCTGGCGATCTTCGGCTCGGGAGTTCTCGGAGCTGTGCTGCTCACCGCGTTCGACGCACTGATCCTCCCCGCCGCCATGACAATTCTCGGTCTGCTTGCACTCGCCCTCACCCTCTACGGGCGCCGCACCGCGTTCGCGGCCCGACACTGAACCGAACCGACCCCGGTCAACGGAGAGGGAAGACACCCACGCGGGGGACGCTGATGTACGTGGCCGGGAACGTCTGGACGAGAACGTCCCCGAATCGAGGCTCGGAGAACCCACCGAAGCTCGCGGACGCGTCACAGCCGCCTGTATCTGCGGCAACAACCTGCATTCCCACCACTCGATGATCCGTGACCGGGGGCCCGCCCGCATGGGGGTACGAATCACCGGCATCTTCGAGACACCGACTCCGCCCTTATCAACGTGAAGAGAAGCAACCCGGACGTTGCTGCCTTCGCGATTTCGGACGTCACCTGCTAGTACTGCCGCCAAGGCCCGCAGACCTCTACGTGCACAGCCGATTCTGGGACACCGAGCTCTCCTAGAGGGAGGACGGGCCGAGGTGATGGTCGTGCCCCTGGACCGACGGCACCCTCGCGAGACTGTCGTACCAGCCGACTCGGCCTGAGCCTGTCCGTGGATACCCCTCCGACGTGTTCGGCACCGGCCACGCTGCCCTCCACGGGGCGGAACTTGGGATCGATCGTGAGACTTTGTGCGCCGACGGACCCGTCGGCCTGCTCGGGCCCTCGACGCGTCCGGGGAGGCGTCGGGCCCGTCAACGACGGCCGGCACCAGTTCGGCTGAGGCTAGGTGAACCGTCGAGGTGGAACCGGTCGAGACTTGCCCGCTCTGATGTCGCAAGTCCCGGGAAGAACCTGACGAGCCGCACGGTGACGCCGGACGCCAGGCGATCCGGCCATTGAGATCAACCAGGCGGACGTCGGGACGTTGCAGCCCTTCAGGAGCTAAGCATGCAATCGTCGCTCACTACTCGGTTGTGTCGCTGCCCACGGACCTGGCATCTTCCCTGGTCTGTTCGGACGTGGCGGCAGGGACCCTAGAGCGTCAGCCTCGGTTCAAGGGGACGGAGAGTAGACGATCGTCGCCGTCGCGTGGGCCGGTGCCGTAGCCGTCGGTGTTGCTCGTGAGGAACCAGAGGCTGCCGTCGGGGGCATGCGTGACGTGGCGGATGCGGCCGTAGGTGCCGGTGTAATGGTCGGTGGCATCGCTTGGGCTGGCTACGGGCACAGCGCGGAGGGTCTGGCCGCGGAGATTGGCGATGAAGATCGTGCCGTCGACGACGGCGATGCCGCTGGGGCTGGCCTCATCCGGTGTCCACTGCTGAACGGGGTCGATGTAGCTGGGATCGCCGGCGATGCCCTCGACGATCGGCCAGCCATAATTGCCACCAGCCCTGATGATGTTCAGTTCATCCCACGTGTCCTGCCCGAACTCAGCCGCGAACATAGTGCCGTCTTCCGCCCAGGCGATGCCTTGCGGATTGCGGTGCCCAAAGCTGTAGACGAGCGAGCCTGCGAACGGGTTGTCGTCGGGCGCAGCGCCCTCGGGCGTCATCCGGAGGATCTTTCCCGCAAGGCTCGCCGGGTCCTGCGACTCGTCTCGGTTTCCGGCGTCTCCGGTGGTGGCGTAGAGCATCCCGTCGGGCCCGAACGCGATCCGTCCGCCGTCGTGGTAGCTGGCCGCGGGGATGCCGTTCAAGATGGTCTCTCCCGAGCCGAGCGCGAGGGTTCCGGGAGTGCCGGCCACGGCGAAGCGCTGGATGCGGTTTCCGTCCGGGCCCGTGGAGTAGACGTAGAGGCGCTGCTCGTCATCGACCGCGATACCGAGTAGCCCCGATTCTCCGCGTTGTACGACGTCCGAGATCGTCCCCACAACCCGAGTAGTGCTGCCGGTCAGTTCGAGGATGTTGCCGGTGTCACGCTCACTGATGAGGGCTGTCTGACCGAAGAAGGCTACCGACCAGGGGGTGAGCAAGCCCGTCGTCAGGGCGGCGGGGTCGCCGGTCGGTTGCACTTGTGCGGCAGCCGGGCTCGTCGGGGCAGGCGCAGCGGTTGCCGGCGCCGGTTCAGGGCTGCGCGTTCGCTGCCCTTGCGGTTCGGCACCGCATGCGGCGAGAAACATCGCGGCGGTCGCGAGGAGAGCCGCGAGCGGGCGGGCATTGTGCTTGGTCATGGCGTGAGAATCTCCGGTCGAATCCTTCAGGGCAGCGTGGCAGCCACTTCTCAGGCGTCGAGACTGTCCGCGTAGCGGCGGAAGTCCCCTTTCTGTGTGTGCATGTCCCAGAGCAGCCCGGCGAGGATGTCGGGGGCGTGGGTGGCGTCGCCGGGGGTGATGCCGCGGGGGATGATCAGTTGCCCGACATGGATGCCGTCGATCGCCAGGGTGTCGTGCAGCATCTGCCCGTAGGCGCTCTGGGCTGCGAACGCGACGGACGTGCCGGCGTACTCCGGGTTGGGCCGAACGGCGCTGCCGCCATTGACGAACAGGATGCTGCCGCGACCGAGGAAGCGCATCCCCTGCAGCACCTGGTGTGCTGCAGTCACCGGGGCGTAGACGGAGAACTCCACGGCACCGGCGAGATCTTCCGGGGTGGTCTCCAGCACGGGTCGGAGGAACTCCTTCTGTGGCAGCGGGTTGTAGGTGAGCACCTCGATCGGGCCGAGATCCTGCGTTGCCTGGTCGAGAGCGGCGCGGAGGCTGGTGGTGTCGCGGACATTGGCTGTGTACCCGCGGGCGGTGATGCCGGTGCCGGCGAGTCCGTCTGCCAGTTCGTCCAGGCGGCTCCGACTGCGGGCGATGAGGGCGACGGCGTGCCCTTCGGCGCCGAAACGGCGCGCGATCGCGGTGCCGAGTCCCGGGCCGGCGCCGATGATGGCGATGGTGTTCACGAGGGGTATCCGTTCATTCGGTCCGACGAGATCGTGCGGAGTTCGCCTGGAATCGTTCCGGCGTGTATTCGTCGGTCGGCGGGAGTGGCTCGATCTGCATAGAAAACTCCTCCGAGGGAGGGGGCGGCCGGATTCGGGAAACCCGGCCGCCCGGTCGATGGTCAGATGGTGAGGAGCACCTTGGTGGCGCGGCGTTCGTCCATGGCCTTGTAGCCCTCCGCGGCGTCCTCTAGCGGAAGCGCGAGGTCAAACACCGCGCCGGGGTTGATCTTGCGGTCCCAGATCAGCTGGATGAACTCGGGCAGGAACCGGCGCACCGGGGCGGGTCCTCCGTGCAAGTGCACGCCGGAGAAGAACAGCTCCAGCCCGTCTAGGGACACATCGTGGGAAACCCCAACGAATCCGACATGGCCGCCAGGACGCGCGGATCGGATTGCCTGCTCCATTGCTGCCTGGGTGCCGACGGCCTCGATCACGGAATGTGCACCGACCCCACCGGTCAGCTCCTTGATCTTCGCCACGCCCTCGTCGCCACGCTCTTCGACGATGTCGGTCGCGCCGAATTCTCGGGCGAGGGCTTGGCGGTCAGCGTGCCGGGACATCGCGATGATGCGCTCTGCACCGAGCTCGCGGGCCGCGAGGACACCGAGGAGCCCGACAGCGCCGTCGCCGACTACTACGACGGTCTTCCCGGGTCCAGCTTCGGCCGCGACAGCGGCGAACCATCCGGTGCCAAGCACGTCCGATGCGGCAAGCAGCGATGGAATGAGGTCCGCGTCAGGCTGACCCGGCGTGGCGACGAGGGTGCCGTCGGCCTGCGGAATGCGGGCGTACTCGGCCTGGGTGCCGATCGTGCCCATCAGGGTGCGGTGCACGCAGTGCGATTGGTAGCCGGCCCGGCAGATGTCGCAGGTGTTGTCGGAGGTGAAGAACGACCCGACGACGAAGTCGCCCACCTTGATCCTGTTCACGTCCGCACCGATCTCGGTAACGACACCGACGTACTCGTGCCCCATCGGCGCGTCCTCGACAGGCTCGGCGCCACGGTAGGGCCACAAGTCCGAGCCGCAGATACAGGACGCCGCCAGTTTGATGATGGCATCGGTTGGTTCGAGGATCGTTGGCTTCTCCCGCTCCTCTACCCGGACGTCGCGGGGGGCGTACATGATGACTCCACGCATCGGTGGTGTCCTTCCTCGTTGAGATCGGGAGATCCGGACCACGCCGAGCAACGCTCTGCTTGCAGCGCGGGCACGCCGGATCGGGGACGCATGAATTCAGCTTCGCTCGCCTCTCACGTGCGCGGGAGTCCCTGATAAGGGGTGTACCAACAGGGAACCCCTGATCGGCGACGATGCCGCCGTGCCGCTCTAGTGTGGCGTGATGGTCAACTACCGCTATCTCGGAAACAGTGGACTCAAAGTCTCAGAGATCACTTACGGCAACTGGATCACGCACGCGTCGCAGATCGAGAACGATGCCGCGATCGCGACGGTGCATCGAGCGCTCGATCTCGGGATCACCAGCTTCGATACCGCTGACGTCTATGCGAACACCGCTGCCGAAGAGGTGCTCGGCGAGGCGCTCAAGGGACAGCGGCGTGAGTCGCTCGAGATCTTCACAAAGGTTTACTGGCCGATCGGGCCGCAGGGCCCGAATGATCAGGGGCTCAGTCGCAAGCACATCCTGGACGGCATCAACGGATCGCTCCGCCGTCTCGGGGTCGATTACATCGACCTGTACCAGGCGCACCGCTACGATCACGAGACGCCCCTCGAAGAGACGATGCAGGCCTTCGCCGACATCGTCCGCCAGGGCAAGGCGCTCTACATCGGCGTCTCCGAGTGGACCGCCGAGCAGATACGCGCCGGGCACGCGCTGTCGAAGGAGCTCGGCTTCCAGCTCGTCTCGAACCAGCCTCAGTACTCGGCGCTGTGGCGCGTGATCGAGGAGAAGGTCATTCCGACGTCGGAGGAGCTCGGGATTTCGCAGATCGTCTGGTCGCCTATGGCACAGGGTGTGCTGAGTGGCAAATACCTGCCGGGTCAGCCCCTGCCTGAAGGGTCGCGCGCGACCGACGACAAGAGCGGCGCCGACTTCATCAAGGGCTTCCTCCGCGACGACGTGCTGGCGGCGGTGCAGAAGCTGAGGCCGGTCGCCGAACAGGCCGGCCTGACTCTGCCGCAGCTCGCGATCGCGTGGGTGTTGCAGAACCCGAACGTCTCGGCAGCGCTCGTGGGCGCGTCTCGTCCGGAGCAGCTCGACGACACCGTCAAGGCGTCCGGCGTCATTCTTGAGTCCGACGCGATGACCGCCATCGACGAAGCCCTGGCGGGTGTCGCCGAGACGGACCCCGCCAAGACGGACGAAGCATCGCTGAAGGGGCGGCCGACCGGCTGACTCCGACCCGGACCGATCTCAGCGCATGCGGCAGCCGGAGTGCATGGATGTGGCGTTGAGTGGTGATCTCGCATAGAGGAGTCCGTCCTGGGCACGGAAGACGGTAGGGGCTGGCCGATCCCACAGGGCGACATCGACCCCGCAGACCCTACGGCGGCGGATACGCGCGCCGCCGGTTCGTTGATGCCGTCTCTACCTGAGCCAACCCGCGACGGCTGGATGGGCGAGGGGTGTTCTGACAGGGTGTCCCTCATTCTTCGGTCCGGTTCTAACCTCGGTTCATGGACAACCGAGCTGAAGTGCGTGAGTTCTTGATGACCCGGCGTGCCCGACTCATGCCCGAAGCCGCTGGGATCACGGCCGGCGGGAATCGCCGCGTCGCCGGCCTCCGTCGCACTGAGGTCGCCGGCCTCGCTGGGGTGAGTGTCGAGTATTACGCGAAGCTCGAGCGCGGCGCGATCGCCGGTGCGTCGGCGTCCGTGCTGGATGCGGTGGCTCGGGCCCTGCAGTTGGACGAGACCGAGACCGCGCACCTGCTCGATTTGGCACGCACCGCCGACGGAATCCCTACCAGCGGCCGCCCGCGTCGCCGAAGCGGCAAATCGGCGGCCTCACGCCCGAGCCTGCAGTGGGCTCTCGCGTCGATCACCGATGGCATCGCTTTCGTCCGCGATCCACGCCAGAATCTTCTGGCCGCGAACGACCTCGGCCGCGCGTTCTACTCCCCGGTGATCGGCGATGGCGGCCGCACACCGAATCTCGCACGGTTCCAGTTTCTCGACCCGGCCGCCCGGGAGTTCTACCCGGATTGGGAGAAATTCGCCGAGATGTGCGTCGCGGTCATGCGCGCCGAAGCAGGCCGCGACCCACACGATAAGGCATTGCAGGACCTCGTCGGGGAACTGTCCACCCGCAGCGACCACTTCCGCACCCTGTGGGCCGCGCACAACGTCCGCACCCACGGGGCAGGGACGAAACGGTTTCAGCATCCGATCGTCGGGGAGCTGGTCCTCGCCTACGAGGAGCTCGCGATCACCGCCGAGCGCGGAAACGTCATGCTGATCTATACCGCCGAACCCGGTTCTGCTTCGGCCGAAAGGCTGCGACTACTCGCGTCGTGGAGCGCGGAGCACCCACCCGAAATACTCGCCGACGACGAGGACCTCCCGGTGTCCGGCAGCATAGAGGGGTAATGGATGGGCCTCTGGGGACGCCCGAATGACAGCCGCGCTTGCCGCCATCGACGACGTCCACATCGACGCTTTCCGGGGGGATGGCGTCACGACAGGCACACTGACGTGGCTGGGGCCGCGGCGGTGTCAGTCTTGCCAGCCGGCCCCCGCAGGTCACCTTCGTCTTCCTCCGCCACGTCGCGACACCTCCCACCGACCGGTCCTGCTCAATCGCGCGAGACCGAGCGCGCTGGAAGTGGTGCAGCGCCGACGGGTTCGTTGAGGCGCCGAACCCGCATAGATGGTCGTCGTCGCTGGCATTACGCGCATCGACTTCTAGTACCGCACCGACCTCATCCACTGTGAGAGACACTCCAGGAATCACCAAGGGCCCTCTCACGGACTCCATGAAGCGTGAAACGCCGGGGGCGGTCGTCGGGCAGGGCGGTTGCTGCACCTCCACCGTGGGGAGTGACTGCTGACGGCACTCCGTTCCGTCCGGGCGGTTGGGGTGCTCTGCTGGTACACCCCTCAGGAGAGACTCCCTCCCCGAATGATGGCGTGGTGCTCTGGAGGGGAGCTGATCGTTCCTTAACCGGATCACATGAGCTCGGCCCCCTGCCCGCCAGGCTCTTCCTGCGCCCCTTCAGAGATCCACCATGAACCGCTTCCGCCTCACCGCTCGGTCCCAGACTTGGCGAACACCGTCAAGGCGCTCACGTGCAACTGGTTAACGGCGTACATCAGGCGGGGCAGGTGCTCCACCTCTTCAGTGCCAGCGCGCCCGAGTGGGGGGCAGCCGACGTCGGCCGGGCTCTTGGGCTCTCACGGTCTCACGCCCACCGGCTGCTGTCCACGCTCGCGGAGATCGGCCTATTGGAGCGCAGCGGGCCAGGCGGTCGCTTTCGCCTGAGTTGGGCCTGTTTCGGGTATGGCAGTGTGCTCCGCGAGTCTGATCCACTCGTGGTTGCGGGAGTGCCGATCCTTCGAGAGCTCCGGACGATGCACGGACTCGACCCGATGCTTGCGGTCTGGCGCCGGGGCGCAGTGTTCAGCCTGGAGCCCGCAGCGACGCCCACCGTCACCCGGCTGGAGTTTGCAGACTGCCCGGCGGTCGGGCTCGTCCTCATCTCTGATCTACCCGACGATGAGCTGGAGGCACTGGTCGCGTCGGCTACGCCGACCACTGAACTTCCGACCCAGCGAGAACTCCGTGACGCGGTTCGACACATCAGGAACGGAGGGGTCCTGAGGACTTTACCGACGAATGATCGCAATCGTCGATGGCTGGTCGCACCAGTTGTGACGGGCGAGAGCATCGTCGCGGCCCTAGGGGTATGCACGCAACGGGAGAACTTCCCCGAGGGCCAGAGTGACCTCATCGTCTTGAAGCGGGCAGCCGCATCACTGACTCGGGCGCTGCAGCGCAACCCAGCGCACGCTCGCATCCACCTACCCGGACCGGAAACAACGGCGCCCGAGCCAAGCCCGCTGGTCGCGGCGGCCGAGCCGCCGCCGCCCTCAGCGCGCACCTGAACCCACTCTCGAGCCTGCCACTCGAGGAGCTCTCGGCGGCCGGCCTGCGTTCGCCGTCCCAAATACGGTGACAAGCCTCGCCGCGGCCTTGACTGCCGTGCTCTAATCGTGCACCCGGGTTTCTCAGGTGACGCACGGGAAGTTCACAGGCAGTGTAGGGCCAGCGATGGCACAGATGGCAAAGGAGTCACACTCATGCATTCAGGACAAACCCGTAGGAGGATGCGGGCAGGCGGGATGGTCGCCGCATTGGCGGTTGCCATCTCGGCGATCGCTCTCGCTCCACCGGCCTCCGCTGATGAGCACGATCGACCGTGGATGGATACTTCGCTGTCGCCGGACCAGCGGGCACAGCTGCTTCTCGCCGAGATGACGGTCGACGAGAAGATCGAACTGATGAGCAGCAATCAGGAGTTCGGGACCTACGCGTTTTATAACGGGCCGATCGAGCGGCTCGGAATTCCTGCGTTGAGGATGCAGGACTCCGCGTCCGGCATCCACGCGCACGGCTGGCAGTCGACGAACACTGGCGAGCAGGCGACGGCGTTCCCCTCGGCGCAGGCACTGGGTGCCACGTGGTCCCGTGAGACGACGGAGCGTTATGCCGCGCAGGTGGCGGAGGAGACCCGGGCCTCGGGAGCGAACGTGCTGTTGAGCCCGGTCGGCGATATTCTGCGCAATCCGTATTGGGGCCGTATCAATGAGAGCCCCAGCGAAGACCCGATCCAGACGGGCCACTACCTGACGGACTTCACCGAAGTGCTCCAGGACAACGACGTCATCGCCACGCTGAAGCACTACTTCGCGTACACCCAGGAGACCAACCGCAACCGCGGCGGCAACATGATCGCCTCCGAGCGGGCGTTGCGTGAGGTCTACGCGCTCCCCTACGAGGCCGCGATCGCCGATGCCGACCCTGGCGCGATCATGTGCTCGTACAACAAGATCAACGGCGACTACGGCTGCGAGAACCCGCACACTCTGCGCGGATACCTCGACAAGTTCGGCTTCACCGGGTTTGTGGACACGGACTACGGCGCCGGGCACACCACTCAGGGCGCGCTCGACGCGGGCGTGGACATGGAGACCGGCAACAAGGACGTCTACTCCCAGCACCTGACCGAGGCATTCCAGAACGGTGAAGTCTCCGAGGCGCGTCTGGATGAGTCGGTCCTGAACATCCTCCGTACGATGTTCCGGCTGAACGTGTTCGACAACCCGGCCGAGCCAGGCGCGATCGATGTCGAAGAGGGCAGCCGGGTCGCCCAGGCCGTGCAAGAGCAGGCGATCACGCTGCTCAAGAACGAGGGCGACGCACTGCCGCTCACGGGCGACGCCAAGAAGATCGCCGTGATCGGTGCGGACGCTGACCACAATGCGATCGGTGGCGGCACCCCGTTCGTTCTGGCGACAGAGAAGACCACACCGCTGGATGGAATCACCGAGCGCGCAGAGGCGGCGGGCGCAACCGTGGAGTGGGTAGAGGGCAACGACCCGGCCAACGGCGCGAACATGCTGGAGACCCGCGACATGACTGCGGTCCCGTCGTCGGTCCTCACGCCGCTGAGCGGTGAGGGGAACGGCCTGAACGCTTCGTTCTGGCGGAACAACAGCCTCGAGGGTGCCCCGGACGAGCAGCGCATCGCACGGCAGGTGAACTACGACGTGGGCATCCTAAGCACGCTGGATGCCCCAGGACCGTCGCAGGTCCCGCCGCCGCCGGTGGACTGCGCCACCTGCCCCGGCTCCGCGGTCTACGAGGGTTACATCACCGCCCCGGCGACTGGAGCGTATTCTCTGTCCCTGACCGGTCTGGGAGATGCGACGCTGGAGCTGGACGGCGAGCAGGTGCTCTTCATGGACGGCGCGGAGGGAACGCTTCCCTTGGTCGAGACACCGGTCCTGAACTGGGTCGCGGGCGAGTCGCACAGCATCCGCGTCACCTTCCAGGGCAACGCCCGTTACGAGATCCTCAACGACGGCACAGCTCTACTGCAGTGGAGGACGCCGGAGGGCGCCCTGTCGCCGGGGATCCAGGAGGCCGTGGAAGCCGCGAGGAACAGCGACGTGGCCATCGTCTACGCCTACACGATCGAGGGCGAGTCCCACGACCGGGTGTCGCTGAAGCTGCCGCAGAGCGGTGACCAGCTCATCGAAGCCGTCGCCGCAGTCAACCCGAACACCATCGTGGTGCTCGCCACCGCCGGAACGGTCACCATGCCGTGGCTGGACGACGTCGAAGGCGTCGTGCAGACCTACTTCGGTGGACAGCAGCAGGGTGCGGCGCTCGGCCGGGTGCTGTGGGGGGATGTGAACCCATCAGGAAAGCTGACGATCACCTACCCCACCAGCGAGGACACGGTGCTCCCGAGCGTTCGGCCTCCGTACGAGAACTCCACCAATGACGTGGATGTCGAGTACACCGAGGACATCGCCGTCGGCTACAAGGAGTACGAGACCGCGGGCATCACCCCGCTGTTCCCCTTCGGCTACGGCCTGTCGTACACGTCATTCGAGTACAGCGGACTCCAGGTCCCGGAGAGCGTGCCCCTCGAGGCGGTGGAGGACACGCCGATCGACGTGAACTTCACGATCGCCAACACCGGTGCTACAGACGGTGACGAGGTCGCGCAGGTCTACCTCGGGCTTCCGGAATCGACCGGTGAGCCGAAGCGACTCGTGGGGTACACCCGCGTGAGCACCGAGGCAGGCAGCTCGACGGACGTGAGCATCCAGATCGATCCGGGCGCGTCCACGCACCCGCTCGGTTACTTCGACACGCCCAGCGACAGCTGGAAGATCGCGCCCGGGACCTACTCGGTCTACGTCGGTGGATCATCCAGCGATGCCGCACTGCAGGGCACCTTCACGGTGGAGCCCGAAGCGCAGAAGGTGGACGCCGTTGTCGTAGGGGTGCCCCGGCCGGTACTCGGCAACTCGCGGACGGACTTCGCTCTCTGGGTGTACGTCCGGCCGCTGGCCGGAGGTGTTGTCGCCGAGGGTGAGGTGACGGTGCAGGTCAACGGGCAGACCTTCGATGGCACACTGCGGAACGGGCGAGTGCTTGTCAGGCTCGGACGGCTGCCCGTCGGTGTCAACCCGGTCGTGATCGACTACGCCGGGAGCGATACCGTGAACGCCGCGTCGGGACGGTCGGTCGTTGTGGTGAGGCGATGATGTCCTGACCGCATAGGGTGCGGATGCCACGGCCGTCTTGGGGCCGTGGCATCCGTTCGTTCAGGCACACCCGACAGTCATCCGGCGACAGCTCGGATCGCATGGAGTCGGAATACGAGAAAGTTGGTTGACATGCAGCGGCAACAGCGTCGACGAATCCTGGCGCGCCGGCGCCACCTCACGGCGCTGGTGGCGGCGGCGATCATGCTCGGCCTGGTCGCGTGCACCGCACCTCCCGCCAGCGAGAACGACACTCCGTCCACACCATCGACTCCGGCCGACCCGTCGGTGCAAGCATGGGTGACTGCGGCCGAGGGCGACCTCCGTCTGGCACCGCTGACTCCCGCGGAGACTGGCGAACCGACGGATGTCGTCACCGCGGATCCGAACAGTGGGCGCCAACGCGTCGAAGGCTTCGGCGCAGCCCTCACCCACTCGTCTGCTGACCTCCTCGCAGGGATGCCGGCCGCATCGCGCGATGCCCTCCTGCGAGAGCTGTTCGATCCGGACGGCGACGTCCGGCTGAACGTGCTCCGCGTACCGTTCGGCGGCACAGACTTCGTCTCGCAGCCGGCGTACACGTACAACGACATCCCGCCGGGTGAGGAGGACTGGGATCTCGCGCGCTTCAGTACCGGGGCGGACGAAACTTCGCTGCGCCCTCTGTTACGTCAGATTCTCACCATCTCGCCTGATCTGCAGATCATCGCGTCCCCGTGGAGTCCGCCTGCCTGGCTCAAAGACTCCGGCTCCCTGGTGGGAGGTCGCCTCCGCGACGATGACCGCGTCTACGACACCTACGCAAGGTATCTCGTGAGGGCACTGCAGGAGTACGCTGCCGCCGGGGTTCAGATCCGTTACCTCACGGTCCAGAACGAGCCGCAGGCGCGCTACCCGGGCGGCTACCCCGGCACCGATATGCCGGTGGCCGACCAGATCCGACTCATCGAGGTGCTCGGACCCATGCTGGCGGAGAGCGGGCTCGAGGTCGACGTCCTCGCGTATGACCACAACTGGTCGTTGCACCCGGCAGACGCCGCTGCGGGTCCTGGCGGGGCACCGGAGACCGAGTATCCAGCCGATGTTCTGGCAAGCTCAGCGGGCGAGTGGGTCGGCGGCGTGGCGTACCACTGCTATTCGGGCGACGCGTCGCGACAGTCTTCTCTGCACGACCAGTTCCCGAGCACCCCGATCTTTATCACCGAATGCTCTGGCTCCCACGCCCCCGACGACACCCCAGAGGCGATCTTCGGCAACACTCTGGCGTGGCAGGCTCGCAACCTTCTCCTCGCGTCGCTGGGGAATTGGGCGAGCACCGTGCTCACCTGGAACCTCGCATTGGATCCTTCCGGCGGACCGCACATCGGTGGTTGTGAAACCTGCACAGGGGTCGTGACGGTGGATGACGCGGGTGCCGTCACACGCAATGCGGAGTTCTACGTGCTCGCTCACGCCAGCAGATTCATTCCTCGGGGTTCCATCGCGCTGAACACGGCGGAGGAGGGCGACTCGCCGCTCAGCCACACCGGCTTCCGAACGCCCTCGGGCGCGCTGGTGGTGCTCTTGTACAACGACTCGCCGGAGTCCCGTACGACGAGGGTGAGCGTGGGATCTACCGATACGCTGCTCGAAGTCCCGGGAAGGGCCCTTGTGACGCTCGAAATACGTGAGTAGCCCAACACCCGTACGAGTCTGACTTGGTGGTGGAGTGCGTCCCAGAAGTGAGCCGGCTCTGCTGGTGAGTGCCCTTCAGAGGATGGCGTTCAGGCGGCCGGCGATCTCATCGGGGCCTGCGCCCAGCCGCACCGCAGCGGCGATCGCGCAGTACCGGTGTGTGACATCCTTCTCGGTGCGGTCCCGTGTCAACGTGATGGTGTACGACGGGATTGTGGTGGCGTCGCCGCCCGCGGCTCCGTAGGCGGTTACCTCCCGGAGCTCCAGTTGCACCGAGCTGCACGTCGCCGACACGCCCGTCACCGCCGAATGCATCGCCCCGTCGGAGACGTGCATGCCGTGCCGACCCTCGACGGTGCCCTGAGTGGCTCCGTCGAGGAACAGCTGACCGGACTCCACGCTGGCGCGGTCCGAACGTATCGTTCCCGTGAACGCGGCTGGACCGTACCGCCAGTCCGCCGGCGATCGCGCGCCGTCGCGGGGCGACCAGACCGGCCCGGCCCACCGCTGGTTCTCGCCGGCGAAGCAGTCCCAGATCTGCAGCTGCGTGCCATTCTCGGCGCGCCAGTCCGTGACGTCGAGGCACTTGCCCGAGCTCGGGTTCAGAATCGTCCCATCGGCGTGGAAGTTCCACACCTGGGCGGCCGTCCCATTGCACGTATACAGCTGCACGCGGGTGCCGTTCGCGGAGCCGGCGCCTGCGACGTCGAGGCACTTATCGAGCGACCGCACCGTGCCATCCGCAGGACGCGACCAGGGCTGTGCCCCTCTGCTGTTGCAGGAGATCAACTGCGCCGCCACTCCGTCAGTTCCACGTACGTCTGCCACACCCAGGCACAGTCCCCCGAGCCCGACCATGGTTCCAGAGGCGACCGGGAACGTGAAGCGCTGCGTTTCACCCTGACCACAGGAGCGGATGCCGAGCTCGGAGGTGGACGTGGCAGTGATGCAGCCGCTGCGGGCAGAGCTGACCAGCTGGTCGTCTTGGCCTATCCAGCGTTGGACGCGACCGCCATCGCACGTCTTCAGCTGCACGAGGTACCCGAAACCGCCATACGTGCTGGCGTCGAGGCACTTGCCCAGAGCCCGAACAGTCCCGTCCGCTAACGGCTGCCATGTCTGGGCAGCCGTGCCGTTGCACTCGTACAGCTGCACCGGCGTCCCGTCGGCCGTTCCGGCGCCAGCCACATCGAGACAGAGCCCACCCGGGCCCCGCACGACGCCCGCCGCGGGTGAATCGGCCGTAACGGCGGCGACGACGGTACCCGCAGCAAGCGGAACGGCAGCCGCGAGCGCGATAACTAGCGTCGCAAGAGCCAGCGGTATTCGCCGGAAGATGGCACGAGGCAATTCGAACCCTGTCGTCCTCCGAGCGGCTGACGAGGGAATACCTGCGAATACCTTCGATGATTCCTTCAATGCACGCCCAATCGATTTGGAGACTCTGCCAAAAGTGTAAAAATGCCGGGGGGCTAGGCCGCGCTAGGCCGGTCGCGATGCAACGACGTGGTCAGCGCCGCGGCTGCCTTCTTCAATGCCGTTGCCGCGCTCTCCCCATCGGAGCAGCGAGCGTTGCGGGTGTACACGCCCAGGGCGGCGACGATCCTGTCGTCGTCCATGATCGGCGTGGCCAGCCATCCCCCATCGACATCCCCTGGCTCGGGGCGAGCGAGTAAGCCGCCCTCGCGGACTTCCCGGATCATCTCGTTGAGCTCTGCGGGCGGGGGAAACCACGCAGCGTTCGGATCGGATGCGAGGTGCGTCGCGAGTTCATCCTCTGCCAGGCCCGCGATCAGGACGACGCTGAGAGCGATACAGACGGAGCGCTGGCGGTGAACCGCCGTTTGTGTCGCATCGGGAGAGAAGCCGTGCATGGCGCCACCGCGCCAGACGGCCAGCATTGTCTCCAACCCGTATCTCGCCCGGATTTGGCGCAAGATGGGAACACTCGACGCAATGAGCGGGTCCGTGGCGCGAATGACTCCGCCGTAATGGAACCACGTCCAACTCAGGCGAAAACGTCCACTGGACTCGACACGATCCAACAGACCGATTTCGGCCAGCGTGGAAAGCAATCGATGGGCGTGCGCTCGCGACATCGCAAGACGTCTCCCGACATCAGCTGCGCCCCATTCCCAATCGCCCTTGGTGAAGAGGTCCAAGACCTGCCCCGCGTGATGCACCCCACTGATCAATTGCATCTTGCACCTCCTGGGCTCGCGTTCGCTCTGCGGCATTTGGGTTGCTCATTGGGAAGTTTTGCAGCGGGATGTTAGCCCCCGCGAGCCGTCGCGGTCGAGGGGGTTGCCCCCGCATCTTTAGTTCGCAGCATTGTCGGCTTCCAGCCCCCAGCCATACGCGAACAGCGGGTCATAGACGGCGTCACCGATGTTGATCGGAACCTGATCGGCTGAACGCGGCCACGACACGGGGAGCTTGCCGGTGAAGGGCTCGTCTCCGAACAACACGTCCGCGACGCCTCCTCCTTCGCTGCCGGGTAGGAAGGATGCGATGAGGGCGTCGATGTCGGCGAGCTGATCGGTGATGATCTGTGGCCGCCCCGATACGACCAGCACGACGCATTTCATTGCGCCGCACACCTTGTCGATCGCGGTCTGGTCGGCGGCATCCAGTTCGAGGCTGTTGCCGTTGTTCCCCACGTCCCCGACGCCTTCCGCGTAGGGCGACTCGCCCACGACGACGATCCCGGTGTCGGAACCGCTCATGGGGGCCGAGGCGTCCTCACTGTAGGTGATGTTCGCACCGGGCGCGGCGCTGCGGATCCCCTCGAGAATGGTGGTGCCCGTGGTGGTGTCGCCGGAACTTCCCTGCCAGGAGATCGACCAGCCGCCCATCTGGTGCCCGAGATCGTCCGCATTGGAGCCGGCGACATAGAACGAGCCCTGCTTGGCCAGCGGGAGCGTGGAATCGTTCTTCAGCAGTACCTGCGATTGCGCGACTGCCTGGCGGGCGACCGCCCGGTGCTCGGCTGACCCGATGGTGGCCTGCAGAGACCGGTCTGAAAAGGGCCGCTCGAACAGACCGAGCTCGAACTTCTGGCTGAGGATGCGGCGGACGGCGTCATCCACCCGGCTTACCTCGATCGTGCCGGCCTCAACTCCCGAAGTGATGGATGTGATGAGCTCGGTGAAGTTGTACGGAGCCATCCCCATGTCCATCCCGGAATTGACCGACCTGCGCACCTTGTCGGCGTAGTCGCTCCCCGGGAGTTGGTCGATGCCCTCCCAGTCGCTGATCAGGAATCCATCGAATCCCAGGTCTTGTTTCAGCACCTGGGTGTTCAGCTGCGTGTGCTCGTGCATCTGCACTGGGCCGTCGCCGAGGTCCACACTCGAGTACGAGGGCATGATCGAGCCGACACCCGCGTCGATCGCTGGAATGTAGGGGTCGATGAAAAGCCGGGAGAATTCCTCGAGGGAGGGGGAGTGCGTGACGCCCCGGTCGATGGGATACCCGTCCCCGATCAGCGACGGGTCATAGCGGGTTCCGCCATCGCCGGCCCAGTGCTTCGCCGTGGCGAGCACCTCGTCTGCGTCGCTCTTGCCTGGGTCGGCGCCTTGCAGGCCGACGGTGTTCGCGGCCGCGAAGGACTTCACCAGCTCAGGGTCCTCGCCGAAAGACTCGTATGAGCGTCCCCAGCGTTCGTCGCGGGTGATGCACAGGCACGGCGCGAAGGTCCAGTTCACTCCGGTCGCGCGGGTCTCCGCGGCGGTCGCCTCCGCGATGCGCTGGACGAGGGCAGGGTCGCGGGTCGCGCCGAGCCCGATGTTGTGCGGGAAGATCGTCGCGCCGAGCAGGTTGCTGTGCCCGTGCACGGCATCGACTCCGTAGAGGAGAGGGATCTGCAGCCCGGTGGACAGCGCCTGCCGCTGGAACCCGTCGATCATGTCGGCCCACGCCTGCGGGGTGTTCCCTTCCGGGACGCTGCCGCCGCCGGAGAGGATCGACCCCAGGCCGAGTCCGGCGATCTGCTGCGGGCTTTCCAGGCCGAGCCGTTCGGCCTGCGCCATCTGCCCGGCCTTCTGCGGAAGCGTCATCCGCGACAGCAGGTCCTCGACCCGCTCCGCGGTCGCAAGCGCGGGGTCGAGGTAGGGCAGGTCGTGGGCGTTGATCACGACCCGCGGCTGCTCCTCCGGCAACTGCGCTCCCGGGGCGGTGAGAGCGATCGGGATGCTCCGCGCCTCGTCCCCACCCG
Organism: Microbacterium sp. DT81.1; assembly: GCF_049844955.1. NCBI lineage: Bacteria > Bacillati > Actinomycetota > Actinomycetes > Micrococcales > Microbacteriaceae > Microbacterium > Microbacterium sp. DT81.1. Next base: position 250,475 of record NZ_JBNCMA010000007.1, on the reverse strand, counting down.
CCACCGGGAGGGTCTGCACCGTGATCGGCTGGGAGGTGCCGGATGCGGCACCGGCCGGGAACGTGATGGACCCGGCGAAGTCGGCGTAGTGCTCGCCGGCGACGGCGGTCGCGCCCGCCCCGGTCGTGTAGTTCACGGTGACATCCGCGGGAAGCGGCTGCCCGGTCGCGGTCGTCACGGTCAGGGCGATCGATGCCGTGTCTCCTGGGTCGACGAGGTAGACCTCCTGATCGGTGGTGACCGCGTAGTCGGCTGCGACCGCAGGGGTGCCGTAGAGCTGCACGTCGTCGATCGCGAACCGCACGGCGGAGGGCTTTCCGGTGGGCAGGGTGAGCCCGAATCCCCACGCGGTCGTGAGGTCGAGGGTGCCGTTGCGGGTGTCGCCGGATCCGGGCTGGTAGTCCGCGAGGGAGAACTCGGTGAACGGCAGCTCGACCAGCTTCCACCGCGATGTGGAGCTGCCCCAGTTGTCCCGGAACGTGGCAGTCCACCGCTCCGTACGCTCCCCGTCCGACCCGCCGTCCTTCACCTCGACGGTGACCAGGTCGCCGGCGGTGGGTGAGGCCGGGTTGCTGGCCTGCGATGCGTACCACCAGAACCGGAGACCGCGGTACGAGCTCCAATCCTGCGCGGCGGCCAGGTTGTCGCTGAACCCGCCGTAACCGTCGGAGGGGATGGATGCCGAACCGGACAGTACCCGGTTCTCCTCATCACCGCCGCGACTCTGAACCTCAGTGCCGAGGGTAACCATGGCGCCGTCGGAGAACCACGGGAAGTACCCCACCGGGTTCGAACGAGACCCGATCGGCAGGTCTCCCTCGAAGTCGTCCAGGGTGGTGGCGCGTTCGAAGAGTGCGAACCGGTCGAACCCGAACGTGCCGGCTCCCAGGCCCGTCAGCGTCACCGCGAACCCTGTCGACGCGCGGGGATCGAATCGCACCGGCGACGTCGGGTCGCCCTTCACCCGCAAGTCGGCGAACAGCACGGGAACCAGGCGCCACCCTGCCGTGTCATCGACCACGGTCCCGTCGAACAGTTGCCCGGCGTTCTTCAGCTCGTACGAAAAGGAGCGGCCTGAGCCCGAGCCCAGGAACCAGAACTGGAACCCGTCCCACTCCGACCAGTCCTGGGCACCCGTGTCATTGGTGAACCCGAAGTAGTCGTTGGCCCCGATATCCCCCGCCACCGACGCGACCAACACCGAGTTGCCCTCCTCAGAGGAGGGCACGGAGTCGTCGACGGTCGTGGAGAGCTGCGGCTGCAGACCCGGCGCGCTGGACCAGGAGAAGTAGTCCGCGGGCGCTCCGGCACCGAACTCTTCGAGCACCTCCACCGCACCGGCCCCGGCCGGCGGCACATCCGGCGCCGGCGTGCCGTAGACCTCGAAGCTGTACAGCGAGTACCCGTACCAGTGCGACGAGCCCGGCTCCCAGTCCACCGGCGCACGCTCGCTCATCACCACACGGATAGCTGAGGCCGACGTCGGCTGCGAAAGCACGATCCGATCCAGGCCACCATCACCTGCCGTCTCCGCGTGCACGGTGCGCCATGTCGGCACCGCCGCACTCGCCGACACCTGGACCTCATACGACACCGCGTACGCCGCTTCCCACGCGAGATCAACCCGCGAAATGATCGACGGGTCGGCCAACTCCGATGTCAGGGTCGCCGTGAACTCCTCGACCGCGTCGGGCCCTTTCGCGCTCGCCCAGCGGGTCGTCGCGTTCCCGTCAATCGCATTCGTCGCCGGGTAGGTTCCGTCGCTGTCGGCTTGCGTGGACGATGCCGTGACCGTCCCCACACGCGCGAGGTCGGCGTCATCCGCCGACACGGGCGAAACGGCGCCGAATGCCAACGCAAGCGCCAGCGCCGACGCGACACCCGCCCGCAGGGAGAATCGAGGAATCATCTTGCTCTGCCTTCTTCGTTGAACGGGAGACGGATACGACGGCGCAGGCCGATCGTGTCGACGCGCCGGCTCTGCTGGCTAGGTTCGACCTCCCGCCCGAGCGCAGCCGGGAGAGCGAGTCGGACGTCCAGCGCCGCAGCAGTGTCTGCAGTCGATCATGCACTCTGCCCAACTCTGAGCAAAAGATAACTTGTATAACGGTTTGATAACGCCAATTCTGGGCAAATTGACCGGCTGATACTTTGTCTTAGGCCCAGCGGGCCGATCTAGACGGAAGGTGCCGCGGACGCATGAGTGATGCTAGGTCGCCACTGTCGGTGAGCCCAGACGGATCCAGCGAGCCTGGCCGAGTAAGCCGGCGCTCGAGACAAGCCATCGTCGATGCCATCGCCGACCGTGGACCGGCGACTCGGTTGCACCTGATCGACCGCACCGCCTTGTCCCGAGCGACCATCACCGCGGCCGTCAATGAGCTCTTAGCAGAGGGCACACTTCTGGAGACGCACCCACGCAGTTCGCATGCAAGAGGCCGCCAACCCGCCCACCTGATTCTTTCTGCACCGCCGGGACTGGTCTGCGGGATAGATCTCGGGCACCACCACATCGCGGTCGCCGTGTGTCCAGACGCTACCGACCTCACCGCGCATGAATGGATATCGACCGAAGTCGACTCCGATCCAAGCCAGGCACTCTCGACCGCCATGGCTCTAGCGACACGACTTCTCGCAGACCCCAGCGACAGCCGCCCTTTGCTCGCCATCAGCGCCATCGTTCCGCAGCCTGTGAGCAAGGCTGACGGACGGGTGGTTCCCACGCCCTTCCTCACGAGTTGGCACGGTCTCGATGTCGCCGGACGCCTGCGAGCGGAATTCGGAGTGCCGACCGCGATCGAGAACGACGCGAATGCCGGAGCCATCGCGGAAGCCGGCGACCACGAGAAGACCACAGTATTCGTGAAAGTCAGCACCGGCGTCGGGGCAGGCGTCGTCATAGGCGGCGCACTGGTTCGCGGGTACGGAGGCCAGGCCGGCGAGATCGGTCACCTCGTCGTCAAGGCGGATGGTCAGCTCTGCGGATGTGGAAACCGCGGATGCCTGGAGACGCTGGCATCCGTGCCGGCAATCTTGCGCGCCCTCGAACCGGTCCACGGACGGCTCGAGGAGTCCGACTTGGCCCGCCTCCTGGCCTCGGGAGACACCGCCAGCGCTCGCGCCATGCACGACGCCGGCGAGGCCGTCGGCACTGCCCTCGCTCCCATCGTGGCGGCCCTGCAGGCCCAAGACGTCGTCATCGGCGGTCCGCTCGAGGTTCCCATGGAAAGCCTGGTGAGAGGCGTCCGCGCACGAGTGGAGAGCCTGGTGCACCCGCAGGTCATCCAGCACCTGTCCATCCGGGCGGGAACACACGGGCCACTGGCACCCTTGGTGGGAGCTATGAAGATCGCAGAGGCGACGGCGCGCACGCGCGCCCGACGCCCGGATTAGTCTGTCCGCAGGCATCGCCTCTGAGGGAGTCCGCGAGGCGCCTGCGGCCTACTCACCTGGCGCAAACCACGTCCCATTCGGCCCCTTGGAGTGGCCGCCACGGTACGCCGCGATCGGTCGTCTTGTTGACCGCCCTCAAGTAGGTTATCGACTGGCCGGGTCCCGCCATGAAGTCCGGAGCTAGGGCTCGGGCGCCAGTCGCTGAAGTATCTGAGCGGGCACGGGGTCCACCGTCCGATCAGGTTCGGCGTAGTGCTCGCGGGTCGTGGCCACGGAGGTGTGGCCGAGTACGGCGGCGGCCGTCTCGATGTTCACTTCGTTGGCGAGCAGCGTCGCGCCGGTTCGGCGGAACGCATGAGGGGTGATATCGGCTCCCTCGAGTCCCGCCAGCTGGAGGATCTGCCGGAAGGTGCGACGCACATTGTGCGGCGCGAGGGGTGTGCCGTTCCTGGTGAAGAAAAGCAAGTGCTCCTCCGTCTCTGTGCCAAGGAGAGCCAACCGCCGCCGAATGATCGCGGCCGCGAACGGTGGTACGGCGACGACCCGATTTGATTCGTCGGTTTTGGGAGTCGGCTGCCGCAGCACACCGATTCCTTGGCGTACGACGACGGTGCCCGACACCGTTACGGTCGGGGGGTTCGCGGCCATGTCCGCGTCGCACTTGCGCAGTGCCAGCGCCTCGCCGATCCGCATGGCCGTGCCGAGCATCACCTCGATGAGGTCGCGGACCTGACCGTCCGGGTGAGGTCCTAGGGACCCCTTCTCCATCCGCCAGTCCCGAGCGGCGGTCCGAATGGCCTGGATCTGCGCCCGCGTGAGGGCCTTTGGGGTTCGCTTCGGCGTCTTCTTCCGGGAAGTCTCCTTCACGGGATTGCGGGGAACCAGCTCCCGCCGAACCGCGAAGCCCATGACCATGCTCAGGATCGTGCGTGAGTGCTTCGCCCGCGCGAAGGACCTGGTCCGCTGCTCCTTAAGGAATCGCTCGACCCGGCCGACGGTCACTTCTCGGACGGTGTAGTGCTGGAAGGTGGGCAGAACGAGGCTGCGCAGTTCCCGCTCATAGACCTCTTTGGTGCCCTCCGACCGGTCGGTGTCCAGGCGCAGATCCGCGAGCCAGGCCTCGGCCAGATCGGTGAACGGGGAGTCGGCGGAGAGGCTGCCGCTCATGTCCTCACCGCGCATCCGCTCGGCAAGCTTCCGTTTCAGCGCGCCCTTAGCCGCGTTGCCGCTAGCCCCGGTCGCGACAACCTGACGGGCCTTTCCATCCCAGTCACGAAAGCGGGTTGTCGCCCGGAAGCGGTCACCAGCGATCTTGGTGATCGTGATGTCACCGAACGTCCCAATCGATAGACGTGGACGTCCGGCCATCAAAGCTCGCCTCCAATGGGAACCCGCTGCGGTTCCGGCTCATGCAGGCGGTTCAGCCACTTCTTCACGTCCGAGATGCGGTAGCGCAGTTCCCGTCCGACGCGGATGCCGGCCGGACCACGGCCGTCCGCGCGCAGATCGTAGATCGCCTGCACGTGCACGCCGAGGTATTCGGCGAGCTCGCTGGTGGTCAGCATCGGCTCCAGGCCCAGCCCGGAGAGCTGTTCGCGGTTCATACCTAGGAGGTAAGCCAGGTCGACCCAGGTCGGTCGAACTGGCCCGAGCACCTGTTCTGTGCGGGCCACCAACGCGCGGCAGCGCAGCGATAAGTGTTGAATAAACGTTGGACGCATCGAATCTCTGTCCCTTAGTGTGGGACAAGAAATCCTGGTCAACCGAGGTTTCGTTGTAGCAGGAGCGGGGCTTGAACCCGCGACCTCACGATTATGAGTCGTGCGCTCTCACCAACTGAGCTACCCTGCCGCGCGGCATCCGATGAAGGATGTCCGAGCCCCGAGTCAGGATTGAACTGACGACCCCTTCCTTACCATGGAAGTGCTCTACCACTGAGCTATCGGGGCGCACCCGCAAGCGGGCAACCACAAGAGAATACCACCGCGGGGCGGTACTCAAGAAACCGAGACGGACCTCATCAGCCGCCCGCGTGCGCCCGCAGCCACGGGAGCGGATCGATCGGGGTCGTTCCGTTCACGAGCAGCTCGAAGTGCAGGTGCGCGCCGTAGGAACGCCCCGTATTCCCGGTGTGCCCGACGATCGTTCCGACGGTGACCTGCTCACCCTCCGAGACCTCGAGCGACCCGTACTGCATGTGGGCGTAGTGGCTCGTGATGAGCTGCCCGTCGATGACGTGGTCGATGTAGACCGTCACTCCGTAGGCGCCGCCCGACTCGGTCGCGATGCGCACGGTGCCGTCGGCGATCGCCTGGATGGGAGCTCCCTCGCCGGGGGTGAAGTCCAGACCCTCGTGCATCCGGCCCCACCGCTGTCCGAAGCCGCTGCTGAGACCGACTCCGACCGCGAAGGGCCACTGGATAGGCGAGTTCTGGTCGTTGGTGAAGACCGATGACGTGTAGTTGATACCGGACTCGGCCGCGATCTCGGCCAGAGACACGGCGGAGTATCCCTCCGTGCGGTCGAGCTCGGCGTTGGCAACCTCGGCTGGCGCAACGTAGGCCTGGATCTCCTCGGTCTCCTTGGAGACCTGCGTCGGGTTCTGTGAAGGGGCGATCGACATCGTGCCGTCGACCGTCGAGCGAGCCGCGGCGACGGCCTGGGCCGGCGTGGTCATGCCGACCGTGAGGAGCCCGACGATGCCCATGACGCCCACGGAGAACGATGCGGTCGCAATGCGTCGGAACGAGGCGCCTCGATTGCGCGCGCTGGTCGGGGCGACGCGGGGCGCGGAGGGGGCCGCGACGGGAGGAGCCACCTCTGCCTCGACGGGCGGGATGACGCGCGTCTCGCCGGTGAAGCTGAAGAGCTTGGCGGCGTGGGCGAACTCGTCGATCTCCGCTTCGGCGGCCGTCTCGACCAGGACTTCGGGCTCGGGCAGGACCTCCGGCTCGCGCAGCTCGAACTCGTCGGCGGCTTCGTGAACGGCTTCGCGGACGGGCTCGACGATCGGAGCGGCGGCCTGCGCGCTCGGCGCGGTGAACGCCTGGGCACGGCTGCTGCGCCGGGTGACGGGAGCGGCGAGGGCGAGAGCCGGAGTTGCTGCCTCGACGATCACTCGAGGGGCGGGGACAGGAGGCGTCTCAGCCGGGCGGTTCCAACCGGCCTGGACGGTGGGCACGGTCCCGGTCGATCGCTTGCGCAGCCCCGAGCGGGAGGTCGAGTCACCGCCGATCGGAGGAGCCGTGGGCATCGCTCTGTCTCTGGTCGAACGCCGCGTGGGCGCGGGCTCGGCCATGGGTGTGTCAAGGGGCAACGCGCAGGGAACTCTCGTGTCGTGCCGCTTCGGGTGCGGCAATCGGCCGTCGGGGGGAGCTACGTCGCCAATCGGGGGGGAGGCGATGTAACGATACGGTAAACACTACAGGGGAGCACCTGGGAATGCCATGTAAGGCCCTTGGGCGCGCCGTCTCAATATGCAATGAAACCGGGTGCCGTGCGACGCGCGACCCGGCGTCACCCTTCGATGATCTCCTCGATGGCCCGGTACACGGCATCCCCGGCCGCTATGGTCATCGCCGATCCGGCGGCCGCTCCACGATAGCCGCCGACCCGTCCACCCGCTTCGATCACGAGGAGGGCACCGGCCGCGTGATCCCAGGGATTCAGGCCGCGCTCGAAGTAGCCGTCGAGGCGTCCGGCAGCGACATAGGCGAGGTCGAGGGATGCGGCGCCGATGCGCCTCAGGTCGCGCGCGACGGGCATCACGCGGCGAACCCGTGCGAGGTCGCCATCGTGGGTGGCGGGGTCGTACCCGAACCCCGTGGCCAGCAGCGCGCCCGCTGGTGCTTCATCGTTCACGTGCAGGCGCTCATCGCCGAGCCACGCGCCATCGCCTCGCGATGCCGCGAACAGCTCCCCCATCGCCGGGGCGAAAACCGCGCCTGCGAGCGCCGTCCACGTCTGCGGGTGGGGTGGACCCTCGACCGCGGCGATGCTGACCGCGTAGGCCGGGATGCCGTAGGCGTAGTTGACCGTCCCATCGATCGGGTCGACGACCCATGTGATGCCGGATGCTCCTTCTTCGGCGCCCGACTCCTCCCCCAGGAAGCCGTCGTCGGGTCGAGCGGCGGCGAGCCGGGCGCGGATCAGCGCCTCGACCTCGCGGTCGGCATCGGTGACGATGTCGGCGATCGCAGACTTCGTGGCCGCGATGGAGACGCCCTCCGCGCGCCGTCGCTTCGCGAGAGCACCGGCCTCGAGGGCGATGTCGGTGGCCAGCTCGAGGAGGTCTGCTTCGCGGGTCATGGCTCAACGCTAGCCGGGTACCGTGAAGTCATGGTTTCCAGCACCGGCGCGGGCTTCACCCACGACGTCGTGATCGTCGGCGGTGGCCACAACGCGCTGGTGGCGGCGGCATATCTGGCTTCGGCCGGCAGATCTGTCGTCGTGCTCGAGCGCCTCGGCCACCTCGGCGGGGCCGCCGTCTCGGCGCGCCCGTGGCGTGGCGTCGACGCAAACCTCTCGCGCTACTCCTACCTCGTGAGCCTGCTCCCGCGCCGCATCATCGACGATCTCGGGCTCGGCATCCAGCTGCGCCGGCGGCGGTACTCCTCCTACACGCCGGATCCGGCAGATCCGTCGCGCGGCATCCTCGTGGACACTCAGGATGCCGAGGCGACGGCACGCTCGTTCGCCCGCGTGACGGGCGACGACGCAGAAGCCGGGCGCTTCGCCGGCTTCTACGACCGCCTGGCGCCGCTGGCCCGTGCGCTGTTCCCAACGCTCACCGAGCCTCTGCCGACCAGGGCGCAGGCTCGTGCACGCCTGGGTGACGAAGAGGTCTGGGAGTCGGTCATTGAGCGCCCGCTCGGCGCCCTCGTACGGCGTACGCTCGAGTCGGACATCGCCCGGGGCATCGTGATGACCGACGGTCTCATCGGCACGTTCGCGAGCGCCGACGAGTCGAGCCTGCGACAGAACCGCTGCTTCCTCTACCACGTGATCGGCGGGGGCACCGGGGACTGGGACGTGCCGGTCGGCGGCATGGGTCGCGTGTCGGCCGAGCTCGAACGCGCGGCGCGCTCGGCCGGTGCGGAGCTGCGCACCGACTCCCCCGTCACTCAGGTCTCGCCGGATGGCGAGGTCCGAACGGCCGGTCCCGCTCCGGCGACGGTTCGGGGACGGCTGGTGCTGAGCGGAGTCGGCCCCGCCGTGCTGGCCGAACTTCTGCGGGCAGGTGGGGCGCCGCCTACGGATGCCGAGCGCCCGTCCGGAGCTCAATTCAAGGTCAACATGCTGCTCCGTCGGCTGCCCCTACTGCACGATGCAGACGTGTCGCCGGAGACCGCATTCGCCGGCACCTTCCACATCAACGAGACGCTGACGCAGCTGGAGTCGGCTCACGCGCAGGCCGCTGCCGGCGGCATCCCGCGGCCCCTCCCTGCCGAGGTGTACTGCCACTCCCTGACGGATCCGTCGATCCTCGGCCCCGATCTCCAGGCGTCCGGAGCCCAGACCCTGACCCTGTTCGGCTTGCACGTGCCCCACGCCATCGCGGCCGAGGGCGACCCCGACCAGGTGCGTGATGCCCTGCTGGCGGCCGCGCAGCATTCGCTGGAGTCGGTGCTGGCCGAGCCTCTGTCCCCGCTGCTGTACGAGGCGCCCGACGGCTCCCCCTGCATCGAGGGACGCACGACGCTCGACCTCGAGCACTCGCTCGGCATGACCGGCGGCGACATCTTCCACGGCCCCCTTTCGTGGCCGTGGGTCGATTCGGCCGACATCCTCGACGACCCGGCGGCCCGGTGGGGCGTCGCCTCGGGCCGTGAGCGGGTGCTGATGTGCGGATCGGCCGCGCGGCGAGGCGGCGCGGTGAGCGGCATCGGGGGGCACAACGCCGCCATGGCCGCCCTGGAGATCCTGGGCGACGATCGCGACGGCTGACGGGCCGGCCGAACGGGTCGGCCGAGCGGCCGTCAGGGCAGCGGCGGCCGCGGGGGCAGGGGCGGGGGCGGCGGGTACTCGCCCTGCGCCGGCGCGGTCTGCGGGGCGGATGACGGGGGCACCGCCGCGGAGGGCGCGGGTGCCGGATGCGCCGGTGCCGGGTGCGCCGGTGCCGGGTGAGAGGGTGCCGGGTGAGAGGGTGCCGGGTGCGCGGCTGCAGAAGGCAGCCCCGCCGGATACGCCGATGCCGCGGCGGGCGGAGGCGCGTAGGTCGGATACCCCGTGTAGTAGGCGTTCCAGTCGGGCGTCCCGTCGGGCATCACCGGCAACGGGGTCATGCCGTCCGCGTACGTCGGCCACTGCTGGGTCGGAGCGGGGTAGTGGAACGGCGAAGCCTTGGGCGCCGCGGGCTTCTTCGGCGCACTCAGGGCGTTGATCAGCGGCACCAGCGCGGTGCCGACGGCCGCGAGGATGGCCAGGGCCACCACGACTCTCCAGTAGAACTCCGCGTAGTCGATCTCGCGCGGGAAGAACAGAGGGACGAGCAGCATCACGACGAGGATGCCGACCAGGGCGATCGTCACCATGGTCACCACGGTGGTGAACGTCGTGACGTAGCGCGAATGCGCCTTCAGGTAGAGGCGCACGTGCAGAAGCGCCAGACGAAGGATCACGACGATCGCCAGGAACTCGAAGAACCGGGTGACGCCGTTGTCCCACCCGTACATGTCGAAATCGTTGTAGGTGCTGTAGTACGGCATCCAGATCTTGAGCGCACCGGCGAGCAGCGCGATGACCCACGCGACCATGCTGGCGATGACGTACCAGTCCGGCCGACGCGGAGCGACCTGCGAGTCGTACAGCGCGGCACACGCGAACCCCGCCAGAAGCAGGATCGTCAGGAACGCCCTGCCGACGATGTCGTTCTGGGAGCCCACGAGCACCCAGATCACGCAGACGATGGCCGCGGCGATCAGGGCGCCGATCGCGATCCAGACGGCGCCGCGCATGAGGGTCGGGCGGCCCTTCGCGGCTGCTGCCGGTTGCTGGGGACGCAGTTCGTGGCCGGGCGCGGTCATCGTGGTCCTCTCTCGCGGCGGGATGCCCCGCGTGCTCATCCTGACACGCGCCCGATGGCCGAGAACAGGGTCCCCGTGCCCTGTGGATACCCGTGGCGCCGGGGTTCCTGTGGAGGGATCAGCCGACCGAGCGGCCCAGCGCCTCGATCACCTGCGCGCCCGGCAGGGCTGCGAGGACGGATCCGGGGAGGAAGAGCTTGCTCGCCCGCACCCCGCCGCCGATCACGACCTCCCGGGAAGCCGCGACCGCAGCATCCACGAGGATCGGCCAGTCGGCCGGCAGGCCGATCGGCGTGATGCCGCCATACTCCATCCCGGTCAGGGCGACGGCTTCGTCCATCGGCGCGAACGATGCCGAGCGCACATCCAGGTGACGGCGCACGAGGCCGTTGACGTCCGCCCTTGTCGAGGCGAGCACCATGCAGGCTGCATAGCGCACGTCGCCGCCCCGCTTCCCCTTGACCACGACGCAGTTCGCCGAGGCATCCATCGAGATTCCGTAGCGCTCGCAGAACGCCGCGGTGTCCGCCACGTTCGGATCGATCGGGGCCACTCCCACGGATGCCGCGAGCGCGGGGTCGAGGACCCCCAGCGCGGCGGTCACGGGTACAGCGAGCAGCTCCGGATGCGCCAGCGCGGGCCGTGCGGTGAGGGTTCCGGTGGCTGTCCACTCCATCCCGACAGGCTACCCAGCCGGCATCCTCATGCGGTCAGCGCCGTGAAGGCGGCGTGGAACATCCGCCGAGCCCGTTCGATGATCTGGGGGCGCGCAGGCTCGGGGGTATAGGCCACCGCGTAGGCCAGCATCGTGATGGCGACCAGCACGTCGTCGACGGTCGCGCCCCCGCCGATGCGACCCGCCTCGTGATCGCCGGCCACGAGCGCCACGACGATCGCGCGCACCCGCCCGGCCAGGGCGACCGCCCGTTCGTCGTGCTGGTTCTCCGTCATGATCTCGATGAGCGCCGTCGAGGCCATCGCCTGCTCCGAGATGCTGAGGAAGAGGTCATCGACAGAGCGCTCGGCTCCGACGAGCGCCTCGAGTTCGTTGATGTTCTCGTCGAAGACCGCGACGGCGAGCGCCAGCCGATCGGGGAAGTGCCGGTAGAGGCTGCCCTGCCCCACGCCCGCCCGGCGTGCCACGGCGTTCAGCGGCGCGCGCATCCCCTCTTCGGCGAAGACCTCGCGCGCTGCGGCGATGATGGCGCGGCGATTCTCGGGGCCCGCGCTCGGTCCTCGGTTTGCTTTGGGCTGATCGCTGTCCACTGATGTATCGTATTACCGGACATTGCTGTCCGGTAGAAAGGGAGACCCGAATGACCACCATCAATACACAGCGCCTCACCGGCGACACCTCCATCGCGAACTGGCTCGCCGACCCGGTGGGCGGTCCGATCCTGCGAGACATGCTGGCCCAGGGCGGCCAGTCGGCCGACGTGTTCCGCCCGGTGAGGCGCCTCGCGATCAAGCGGCTCGTCGGCATGAGCAAGGGCGCGTTCAGCCAGGAGACACTCGACGAACTCGTGCGCCGCGCGGCCGCGGGCGAAGTGCCCGCCGGTGTCGAGGCCGAGTCCGTCGTCGACGCGGATGACGCCGCCGCCACCGCCAGCGTGCCCCTGCGCGAGTGGAAAGAGCGCATCGACTCGGGCCGCTTCACCGGGCAGACCGTGATCGTGACGGGAGCCGGATCCGGCATCGGCCGCGCGACGGCATCCCGGATCGCACGCGAAGGCGGTCGCGTCATCGCGGTGGACATCTCGCAGGAGCGCCTCGACGAGTTCCGCGCAGAGCACGCCGGCGCTGACGTCGTGCCGGTCGTGGGCGACATCACGGATGACGCGTCGATCGCCGAGATCGTCTCGGCCGCGGGCGACACCGTCGACGCCCTCGCCAACATCGCCGGGATCATGGACGACATGACGCCCGTCGGCGATGTGACGGATGCCGTGTGGGACCGCGTGTTCCGGATCAACGTGACGGGCACCATGAAGCTCATGCGCGCCGTCATCCCCACGATGCTCGCCCAGGGCGGCGGCTCCATCGTCAACACCGCTTCGGAGGCGGCGCTCCGCGGCTCCGCCGCCGGCGCGGCCTACACGGCGTCGAAGCATGCGGTGGCCGGGCTCACGAAGAGCAGCGCCTTCATGTACGGACCCTCGGGCATCCGCGTGAACGCGGTGGCGCCCGGACCCACCATCACGAACATCGAGGCGAACTTCGCCTCGGCGCTCGGCGCCGAGCGCGTACGCGTCGGCATGTCGGTGATGCCGGATCCCGTCGAGCCCGATGCCCTCGCGGCATCCATCACGTTCCTGCTGAGCGATGACGGCGTCAACGTGAACGGCGTGATCCTCGCCTCGGACGGCGGCTGGTCGGCCGCGTAGTCGTCGACCGCTGCCTCGGTCGCTTCGTGTCGCCTCCCCCATCCGGGAAGCGGCGCGAAGCGACTCCGCCGAGTGCCTGGGCGGCGCCCGCGTGCGCGCGACGACTCGTCTTGTGCCCCTCGGCACAGCGTGGGAAGATCCAGCCACGATTCTGAGCACGAGGAAGTGACTCATGGCCTATCGCATCACCGTCGCCTACCGGCAGCCCACCGATCCCGCGGCGTTCGACGAGTACTACCGCAGCACGCACGTCCCCATCGCCAGTCGGATACCAGGCGCCATCCGCCTCACCGCGGGCCACATAGACTCCATCGACGGATCCACACCGGAGTTCTATCTTCTCGGCGAGGTCCTGTTCGAGTCCAAGGACGATGCACTCGCCGGATTCGGTTCACCAGAGGGCCAGGCGGCGGTCGCCGACATCGGCAACTTCGCCGATCGCGGCGTGGTCATGCTGCTCAGCGACGAGGAGTTCTCCGTCCCCTAACGGCAGGGTCTCGGTTCTCCCGAGTCTGGGGCGGGGTTCTCCCGAGTCGGGGGCGGGGTTTGGGGCGCTTTGCGCTCCTCGGGGCGGAAGAGGTGCGACCCGAAGAGACTGCGGCGCCCCAATCCCGCTGGATCGAGCCTGGACGCGAACAGCGGCGCACCAACGACGAGAGCCCGGCCGATGGCCGGGCTCTCATAGAAAATGTCACAACCTAGGTCGCGACTCAGATGACCTCTCTGTCGCGGCCCAGGACAATGGTGGCGAGTGAGGGATTCGAACCCCCGAATGCTGAGCAGTCTGATTTACAGTCAGATCCCTTTGGCCGCTTGGGTAACTCGCCAGTGCGCACCCGCCCGACTTTTCCAGACGATCGGAGGCGCGAGAAGCCATATTACTCCGTGAACCGGGGGTACCGAAATCGGCGCCGGAAGGCGGAACGCGGCGCTGCCCAATCTGCACACGCTCCGGCGGTGAACGCCGCCAGAACGCGAATCGACAGCGCGGAACTAAGTGCCCAGCGACTCCAGATCGACGTCGAGCAGAGCCGATGGCAGGCGGAGCAGGGCACCCTCGAAGCGGCAGGTCGCGGCCGCGACATCCATCGCCCGCTCCAGCGCCAAGGCCCAGGCATCCTCGTCCTGCGGTCTGTCGGCGACCAGCAACGCCACCGCCGCGGCGAGCGTCGCATCGCCCGCACCCATCGTGTCGACGATCGCGCCAGGCAGCGTCGATACCGGGCGCGTGACGAGCACATCGGCCGCCTCCAGCGTGGCCCCCGCCGCCCCGTGGGTGGCGAGCACGGCCGACGCGCCGAGATCGATCAGCCGGGCGCGCAGCTCGTCGAGCTCCACCCCGTACAGCAGCTGGGCGTCGTCGTCGCCGACCTTGATCAGGGCCGCATCCGCCACGAGCTGCTCGAACCCGCGCACGAACTCCGCGCGGTCGGTCAGCAAGCCGGACCGCGGATTCGGGTCGATGACGAGGGCCGCTCCGCGCACCGCGTCGGCCAGCTCGAGCGTCTGCGCCACATCGTCGAAGGGGAAGCAGCTGATCACCACGTACGGCGCGACCGCGATGGCCGAGCGCTCCGCATCGCCGAACCGGATGCGGCGGGATTTGGCCGCCTCGTTGAACACATACTCCGGCTCACCGGCTCGCGAGCGCACGCTCACCGCCCGTGATGTGCCGCGAGGGGACGCAGTGGCGATCAGTTCGACCTCGAAGTCGCCGAGGTATGCGCGGATGTGAGCGCCGTCCTCGTCCTCTCCCACCATCGCGATCAGCGAGGTCGGCACCCCCAGCCGGCCGAGACCGACCGCGACATTGAGTGCGGCGCCGCCGACGAACTCGCGGACCCCTCGGTCATCGCGCAGTTCGTCGATGAGGGCATCGCCGACGACGACAACCCGCCCTTGCTCGGTCATACGGCAGCCCCTTCCAGAACCTTCTCGACGAACGCCTCAGAGCGCTGCCGTGCGCCATCGATGCGCCGGTCGACGCTCCCCCGCACCTCGTTCGGTGCGAGCGGGAACGCCAGACGCACGTTCTCGTGACACGAGAGGTCTGCGCAGATGTACGTGCCGATGCTGTCACCCGCCTCTCCCGCCGGCCGTGCACGGCGCGCGGTGAAGAGCGCCACCTGGTCGGCCGGCTGCATGGTGTGGCAGATGTTGCAGAGTGCGGATCGCGCGCGCGAGGTGCCTTCCGCCGCTCGCAACACGACGCCGGTCGGTCGCCCGTCACGTTCGGTGACGATGTAGCCGCGGCTGCGCGTGCGCGGGTCTCGCCACGCGAAGAAGTCCAGGTGATCCCAGTCGGTCAGCAGGAAGTCGGGCGGCAGTGCGGCCAGTCGCAGCTCGTCGGGATCGGCGTTCACAAAGGACGCGCGCAACTCGGTCTCGGTCAGCGGACGCATGGGCATCACCTCATTGCCAGTCTAAGAACGGTGCGTGCCAGTCTACGAACGCGCGGACGCCTCGGGCTCTGCCTCGGCGGCGGCGCCGGCATCCGCTCTTCTGCGTTCGCGGATCAGGAAACCGAACCCGAAGGCGATGAAGAACATCAGCACGCCGTAGACGGCTGCCGGCAGGCTGAGCTCCACGGAGCCGAGCACGGTCTGCGCGATGACGATGGCCAGGGTCGCGTTGTGGATGCCGATCTCGAACGACGTCGCGATCGCCTGGCGGGTCCCGATCCCGAGCCAGCGAGGCACGAAGTATCCGATCGCGAGGCTGATCAGGCAGAACACGATCGTGATGAGGGCGAGGCGTGCGAAGTTGTCCAGCAGCAGCGCCCAGTTCGACGCCACCGCCCCGACGATGACGATGACGAGGACGAAGACCGAGATGATGCGCACCGGCTTGTCCATCCGATCTGCGAACCGCGGCCACAGCCGGCGGACGAGCATGCCGAGCGCGACCGGCAGCAGCACGATCGCGAACACCTCGGCGGCTTTGGCCCATTGCATACCGAGCTGGTCGTCGAAGGGCTCGAAGTACCAGATGGCGAAGTTGGTGATGAGCGGCAGCGTGATCACGGCGATCACGGAGTTGACGGCGGTCAGGGAGATGTTGAGGGCGATGTCGCCCCGGAAGAGGTGGCTGTAGAGGTTCGCCGTCGTTCCGCCGGGTGAGGCGGCCAGCATCATCATGCCGACCGCGAGCACGGGCGGGAGCTGGAAGGCGAGCACCAGGCCGAAGCAGATGGCGGGCAGCACGAGCAGCTGACAGACCAGGGCGATGAGCACTGCCTTCGGCTGCTTGAGGACGCGCGCGAAGTCCGCGATCGTGAGGCTGAGCCCCAGGCCGAACATGATGATTCCGAGGGCTACGGGCAACCCGATGGTGGTCAACGCTGACATGGAACTCAGTATCCAGTACGTCGGGACCGCGTGCCTACCGCCTGTGGAGGACCCGGTGGGCGTCGCTACGCTGGCGGGATGGTGGATGGTGCCGATGAATCGGGCTGGTCGGATGTCGCGGCCGGATGGGCCGAGCTGTGGGGCGACTTCGCGGGTCCCGCGCGGCGCGCGCTGATGGATGCGGCTGATATCGGGCCCGGCACGCGAGTGCTCGACGTCGGATGCGGCAGCGGGGAGTTCCTCGCACTGCTGCGCGATACTGGAGCCTCGGCCGTCGGCGCCGATCCCGCACCCGCGATGGTCGGGCTCGCCCGGCGCACCGGAGTCGAGGTCGTGGTGGCGGGCGCCGAATCGCTTCCCTTCGACGACGGAGTCTTCGAGGTGGTGACCGCCGTCAACGCCCTGCAGTTCGCCGCGGACACCACGGACGCCCTTCATGAGTTCGCCCGCGTAGTCGGCCCTGGTGGGCTGATCGCCGTCTCGAACTGGGCGGAGGGCGCCCGCAATGATGTCGACGTGATCGAGGCCGCCGTGGCCTCCGCACTCGAGGACGAGCCGCGGCCAGACGGACCGCTCCGGTCGGCCGGAGGACTCGAGGCGGCCCTGCGCGCCGCGTCGCTCGAGCTGGTGGCGGCGGGCATCGTCGACGCGCCATGGCACGCAGCCGATGAGGACACCCTCGTCCGCGGCATCCTGCTCGGCGAGGACGAGGAGACGATCGACGAGCTGAAAGCCGTGGTGACCGCCGCCGCGGAGCCGTTCGGCGACGGCTCGGGCGGCTACGTGCTGCACAACGCGTTCCGCTGGGCGGTCGCGCGCGCGAGGTGAGGCCTAGGGTCGGGCTTGACGCCAGCACAGACGCGCCGCGACGGCATCGGCGGCCCGACTCGGGAACTCCGGCCAGCCGGGCTCGAGGATCTCGCGGGCGAAGTCGAACAGTCCGTGGGCCGCGTCTTCGACGGGTGCGTCGAGCAGCGCGGCGATCCGGCCTCCCCACTCCGGAAAGTCGCGCTCGAAGCGCCGCAGAGGGTCGATCGTGTCGCGGAGGGTTGTGGAGCGCTCCGAGAAGCGCCCCCGGATGGCACGCACGAGGTGCTGCACGGCCGCACCCCGCACGAACTGCCCGCCGCCCAGCACCTCGCCTCTGCGCACGCGCCCGACACCGATCAGGAGCTTGACGAGCACGAGGCTCGCGTCGTTGGCGGGATCGAATGAATCGGCTGCCGCGGCACGCGCGCGGGCGCGAGCCAGGAGACCCGCAACCGAGCCCGCGTCGTCATCCAGCACCACCGTGGCCTCCCCCGCGACCGCCCCCGCCAGCTCTTCGACATCCGAGAATGCGAACTCGAAGACGTGCCCGTCGTCGTAGACGGCGACGAACCCGATCTCGCCCTCCCTCGCGGTCAGGACAAGCTGGTCCTGGTCGGGCAGCCAGCTCAGGTCGGGGCGGAGTTCGTCGCCGCGACCGCTCTCGATGAGCGCGAAGAAGTCGTGATCGGACCACTCGTCGCGCCGGTCGGCGGCCTCATCGG
The DNA here is from genome assembly GCF_049844955.1 of Microbacterium sp. DT81.1. Taxonomy (NCBI): domain Bacteria; kingdom Bacillati; phylum Actinomycetota; class Actinomycetes; order Micrococcales; family Microbacteriaceae; genus Microbacterium; species Microbacterium sp. DT81.1. Next base: position 232,794 of record NZ_JBNCMA010000007.1, on the reverse strand, counting down.
ATGCCGATCCCAGAAGCATGAGGCCGAAGAGTCCCTCACGCTGCCGCACACCATCGGCGAGACCGGCGCTCAGCGCGTCGAAGCGTTCGAACCTGCCGCGCATGCCCCGTCTACTTCACGCTGCCGGCCGTGAGCCCGCCGACGATGAATCTCTGCAGCGAGAGGAACACCGCCATAGGAAGGATCGCCGCCACGACTGCCCCCGCGGCGAAGACGCTCCAGTTCTTCGATTGCGCGTTGGAGACGAACTGGAAGAGCCCGACGGAAAGCGTCTGCTTGTCGACGTCGATCAGGACCACCGAGGCGATCACGTACTCGCCGAACGCTACGGTGAAGGCGAGCAGGCCGATGACGGCGAGGATCGGCGCGACCAGGCGCAGGATGATCGTGAAGAAGATGCGCGCGTGTCCGGCACCGTCGATCTTTGCCGCCTCGTCGATCGAGGCCGGCACGGTGTTGAAGAACCCGTACATCAGATACGTGTTCACCCCGAGCGCCCCACCGAGGTACACCATGATCAGGCCGATGAGCGAGTTCAGGCCGAGCGCCGGGAACACGTCGGAGATGGCCGACATCAGCAGGAAGATCGCGACGAAGGCCAGCAGCTGGGGGAACATCTGCACGAGAAGCAGAGTGAGCAGTCCGAAACGCCGTCCCGTGAACCGCATGCGGGAGAACGCATACGCGGCGAGGGCGCAGAGGAACACCGTCCCGACGGCCGTGGCGAGGCCGACGATGAGCGTGTTCACCCACCACGCCGCGTAGGGGTAGTTCGGGTCCTGGAACAGCGCGAAGTAGCTCTCGAAGCTGATGTTGGAGAAGAGCGAATTCGCGGTGAGGAGCGTGCCCCCGGGATTGAGGGAGGCCGAGAGGACGTATACGAGCGGGAAGACGGCGAACAGCAGCACGGCGATGCCGACGATGTGCCGCCATCCGGTCTCGCGAAAGTACTTCGAGAATGGCCGACGGGGAAGCTTCGCTTCCTTCGGGGCTTTCTCGAGGACTGCCGCGTAGTCGACGGCGAGCATCTCCGGAGCGGTGCCGGCGGATTGTTCTGCGCTCATGTCAGTTCAACTCCTCGAGGGCCTTGGTCTGTCGGAACGCGATCCACGAGATGGTTCCGACGAGAAGGAAGATGATCACCGAGAACGCGCTGGCGAGCCCATAGTCGCGCTCGGCGCCGACGAACGCCACCTTGTACACCATCGAGATCAGGATGTCGGTCTGACCGACGTTGATGGAGGCGTTGGGGAAACGCGGGCCGCCCTGGGTCAGGAAGTAGATCAGCACGAAGTTGTTGAAGTTGAACGCGAACGACGAGATCAACAAGGGGGCAACCGAGACAAGGAGCAACGGGAACTTGATGTATCGGAAGATGCCCCACACCCCCGCACCGTCGACCTTCGCCGCCTCCTGGATGTCTTCGGGGATGGACTGGATCGCTCCGGTGCACACGAGGAACATGTACGGGAAGCCGAGCCAGAGGTTGACGGTGAGGATCGCGATCTTCGCCAACCACGGATCCTGCAGCCACGGTATGGCGGCGCCGCCGAAGAACCACTGGTTGATGATGCCGAAGTCCTGATTGAACATTCCCGCCCAGACCAGCGCCGTCAGGAAGCCGGGGAACGCGTAGGGCAGGATGACGATCACTCGATAGAAGCGCTTGCTCTTCATCCGTGGATCATTGAAGACGATCGCGAGGAAGAGCCCGAGCGCGAACGTGGTCACCACGGACAGGATGGCGAAGACGAATGTCCAGACGAGCACATAGAGGAACGGGCCGCGGATCGACGGTTCGGTGAACGCGGCGATGTAGTTGTCTGCGCCGACCGCCACCTGCCAGCCCGGCAGCAGTTCTGTGCCGTCCTCCGCCGTGAATGCGCCCGTGCCGATGTCGCTGTAGACGGTTCCCGTCTCCGTGTCGGTCATCGTGTCGGCGACGGGGTCCCACGCGAGCGTCGAGGTGAAGACGTACGCGGTCGAGCCGTCGGTCGTGCGAAGGAAGCCGTCGTTCGGGTCGTCGGTGAGCGGGACGGCGAGAGAGGCGATGGCATCCTGGTTGGCCAGGATGCCCGCGAAGTCGAGCGTGGTGTAGCCGTCGACGCCGACCGCCTGCTCACCCTCGAACTGAGCGTCATCGACCTCGGCGAGAGGCTGGTCTGCTCCGCCGAGCAGCGCCTCTCCCTCCTCGTCGGTCGCCAGAAGGTAGAAGCCGCCGCTCTGCTCGAGGATCTTGACGGGATAGGCAGCGGAATCCTCCACGCGGGTCTGCGACTGCAGCAGCAGCGCATTGACCGCGTCATCCTTGGACGAGTTGTGCCCGGACCCGTAGTTCGTGAAGGAGACGTAGACGGTGTAGATGATCAGGAAGATCTGGAAGACCAGCAGGAACAGGATGCCGGGGGTGAGGTACTTCGCGGGAAGCAGTCCCGGCGTCAGGTAGACGAGATTCACCGCGATCACGACGATCGCGATGATGAGCGGCATCAGCCAGTTGTCCTGCGCGATCAGCACGAAGATGCCGTAGACGGCGAGGGCATCGATGATCGCGAGCGACGCGATCTTGACCAGCCAGACCTTCCAGCCCGCACCGGCAGCCTCCGCGTATGCGGCCGCGCGCCTCTGTCTGCGCTGGATCGCCTTGTCGGCAGGGGTTCCCGCCACGCGTTCTTCCTCGAGCGTGGGCCCGGTCATGGTCGGCTCCTGTCTCGGGCTGTGCCCTGGTGGTTGAGAGAGTAGAGGGCGGGGCGGCGCCCGTACAGGCGTCGCCCCGCACCGACCGACTAACCGTCGATCTTGGCCTGGATGTCCTCGGTCATCTTCGTCCACGTGGCCGCCGGGTCGGCGCCCTTGATGATCGCGGCTTCAGCGACACCCCACGCCTCCCACACGCTGCCCATCTCGGGGATGCTCGGCTGCGGGGCGCCGTTGGCTCCGACGTCACCGAAGCCCTTGGTGATGGGATCGGACTGCGCTGCCTCGTAGGCGGCCTTCAGCGCTGGGGGACGATCTCCCACCTCGTAGAGGGCGGTCTGCACGTCTTCGCGCGCCATGTAGTTCACGAGGAACTCATTCGCGGCGAGCGTGTTCTCCGACTTCGCGCTGAGATAGAAGCCCTGCACGCCCACGAACGGCGCGGCGACCTCGCCACCCGCGGTCGGGATCGGGTCGATCGCGACCTCGATGCCCTTGGCCTGCGCGTCGGCAACGTTCCACGGTCCGGTGATGATGAACGGCGTCTCACCCGAGTTGAAGGCCTCTTTCGAGAGATCCTGCGTCAGGTTGAGGTTCACCGTGCCTGCGGCACCCTGCTGACCGAGCCAATTCGCGTACGCGAGGCCGGCCTCGTCGCCGATCGTGAGCTGCGAACCGTCGTAGGTCCCGTCCTCGTTCTGCGCGAAGACCGAGTTGCCGAACGAGGTCTGGAATCCGTAGAGGTGATACGGATCGGCGTTCTCCGGGTTCAGTCCGACGACGAAGGGGTACTTCGTTCCCGCCGCGGCGCCCGCCGCGATCATGTCATCGAACGTCGCCGGGGCTTCGCTGGCGAGAGCGGTGTTGCGCATCAGCGCGATGTTCTCGATCGCGTACGGCAGACCGTAGACCTTGTCGTCATAGGTGAAGGCCGAGATGGCGACGTCGAGGAAGTCGCCTGCCTTGTCGCCGATCTCGATCGGTGCCACGAGGCCGTCCTGAACGAACTGGCCGAGCGCATCGTGGGCGGCGATCGTGATGTCGGGACCCTTGCCGGTCGGCACCTGAGCCGTGAAGTCAGCGGCGATCTTCGCGTTGTCCTTCACCACGAGCGTCACGTCGACGCCGGTCTCCTCCTCGAACGTCGCGACGACGTCCTTCAGCGCATCCGCGCGGTTCTGGTCGACCCAGACGGTCAACTCTCCAGCCATCTCGGGTGCGGACGAGGGGGTGTCCCCGCTCTCGCCGCCGCCGGCGCAGCCGGCGAGTACCAGCATGCTTCCTGTCACGAGCGCGCCGAGTGCGAGCGCGCCGCTCCTGTTCACCTTCATCGGTGTTGCCTTCCTCACGTGTGGGAATGAGTGCAGCCGTCGCGGCACCGGGGGCGCCATTGCAGCCGTTCCTCTGCTCGCATTTATGCAAGCGCTTACATTTCTATCATCGCCGCCCGAAACGTCCTCACCTCGCTGGGCCATCGATATCAACTCGTGACCCAACCCGCCGGCCGAGCCGCGAGTCGGCACTCCGGCTCTGGAACCCCTCGCTCCCCGGCGCCTGCACCGACATCGCACGCCCCGGTAGACTTTCCCGCATGGCTGATTCATCGTTCGACATCGTCAGCAAGGTCGATCACCAGGAGGCGGACAACGCCCTGCAGCAGGCGCGCAAAGAGGTCGAGCAGCGCTACGACTTCAAGGGCACCGGCGCGTCGGTCGAGTGGAGCGGCGAGGCGATCCTGATCAGGGCGAGCTCGGAGGAGCGGGCGAAGGCGGTGCTGGATGTGCTGCAGAGCAAGTTCGTCAAACGCGGCATCAGCCTGAAGAGCCTCGAGTCGGGAGATCCGGTGCCCAGCGGCAAGGAATACCGCATCACCTCCACGATCAAGGACGGCATCTCGCAGGAGAACGCCAAGAAGATCGGCAAGATCATCCGCGACGAGGGACCGAAGTCGGTCAAGTCGCAGATCCAGGGCGACGAGCTGCGCGTGCAGTCCAAGAGCCGCGACGACCTGCAGTCGACCATCGCGCTGCTGAAGAACGCCGACCTCGACGTCGACCTGCAGTTCATCAACTTCCGCTGAGGCCCGCTGCGCGAGTGTCCGGAGGGACTCCTCGGCGCTGCGCACCGTACCGACTCGCGGGGGATCGAGGCCTATCGCGACTTTCGCGGAGGCAGGGTTCCTCCGCGACGTGACCTCAATGTACGCGGATTGTCGGCCGAACGCGGGCTGACGCGGGGCGTGATCCGCTATATCGACGGCCGGTGATATCGCCCCTCGCGACTCAGTCGTAGGTTGCGGGCGACAGGGGCAGGCGCTTGGTGCCCAGGCACCCCATCACCCACCGGTCCAATCGTTCGTACGCCACATCCCGCGCGTCCGCACGCGAGAGGAAGACGTCGTGGAGCGCGCCCGGAACGCGCTCGACGGTGACGGATTCCCCCAGCTTGAGCGCGGCGCGGGCGATGTCGTCGACGACCAGCACGGTGTCGGCGCGGGTGAGGTCGTCGGACCACCGGGTCGGCACCGCCGACTTGGCCGAAAGCAGCGTGCACACCGGAGCTTGGATGCCGAGGCCCAGCGCGACCTTGGAGTGCCCGACGAGGATGGCGTTGAGCCAGGCACTGTGCACCGTCCAGGACTGCTCGGGGCGCCACTCCGGGCGCACGTCCAGGTCGGCACCGCGCGCCTCGCGCTGGGCGCGCGTGTAGAAGCCGAAGTCGACCTGCGGCAGGGTCTCCAACGGTCGCAGCCGCGCCTGCAGCCCGACCATCGGCGCCACCGCGACGCGGGTGACGGCGCTGAGCTGGAATTCCAGCCACGGGCTGTTCAGTATGACGGCGTCCGCCTCCCCCGGGTGGCTCCCCGCCCAGAGGCTCAGCACGAGCCCTCCGGTGGAGTGGCCGACGAGCACCAGCCGCCTCTCGTGCTTCGAGCCGTCGAGCGGTCGGCCCATCGCGGAGAGGGCGGCCGCGATGTCGTCGTCGTAGGTGTCGAGGTCGGCGATGTAGCCCGGGGTCTGCCCGGGGCGCAGGCTGCGTCCGTATTTCCGCAGGTCGAGGGCGTAGAAGTGCGCGCCCCGGTCGGTCCAGTACTTGGCGAGGCTGCGTTGGAAGAAGTAGTCCGACCAGCCGTGCACGTACAGCACATCGACGTCCTCGAGCGGCGGCCGCGGCATCCGCCACCACTCGTGATGAGCGAGCGCGCGCACCAGCGTCGCGACGACGGGACCCTCGCTGTCGTCGTCGAGCGGCAGCGTCAGCTGCCGGAAGGGCTCCCCCAGAACGTCGGGCTGCCACTCCGGGGTCTCGGTCACCCGGCCAGCCTAGCGACGGGTCGGCCGACGACCCGACCCGTGGCAGGCGCTTGCCGGGGGCGCTAGACATGGACCATGGCATCCACTCCGCTCCTCATCGGTCCGATGCTGCGCTACACCGCCGAGACGTGTGCGAGCGTGTGGGTGGAGACTGACCGCGACGCCACGGTGAGCGTGCACGCCGGCGAGCGGGAGTGGAGCGCCCGAACGTTCGCCGTTCACAGTCACCACTACGCGCTCGTCGCCGTGGACGACCTCGTACCGGGATCCGTGCTGCCGTACGAGGTGCGGTTGGACGGCGAGCGCGTGTGGCCCGAGCCGGACTCTGCCTTCCCGGCGCCCGTCATCGCCGCCCGCGCCGCCGAGCGGCCCCTGCGCATGGCATGGGGCTCGTGCCGGACGAGCGTCGATCACGACGCGAAGGGAAACCGCACACACGGCGTCGACGCGATGCGCACATTCGCGCTGTCGCTGGCCGAGCACGCGTCGCTGCGCCCGGACCTCATCCTCCTGCTGGGCGACCAGGTGTACGCCGACATGACGACGGAGGCGATGCAGGAGTTCATCCGCGGCCGGCGGGACATCAGCGAGCCGCCCGGCAAGGAGCTCAAGGATTTCGAGGAGTACGCCCACCTCTACCGGCTCGCGTGGTCGGACGATGGCATCCGGTGGCTGCTCTCGACGGTGCCGAGCGCCATGATCTTCGACGACCACGACGTGCGTGACGACTGGAACGCCTCGCTGGACTGGAAGAAGCAGATGGATGCCACGTCCTGGTGGCACGGCCGCATCGTCGCCGGGCTGGCCTCGTACTGGGTGTATCAGCACCTCGGCAACCTCTCGCCGGCGCAGCGCGCGGCCGACGAGATCTGGCAGCGGATCGTCGCGCACACCGGTCCCGGCGAGGCGGATGTCAGCGGCGCGCTCGACGCCCTCGCCGATCGCATCGACCGCCAGCCGGACACGTACCGTTTCAGCTATCACCGCGACTTCGGCGACATCCGTCTGGTGGTCATCGACTCGCGAGCCGCACGCGATCTGACCCCCACCGCCCGCGCACTGGTCGACTCCACCGAATGGCAGTGGCTGGATGAGCAGCTGCGGGGTGGGTTCCGGCATCTGCTGATCGCGAGCTCCCTGCCGTTCCTGCTGCCCATCGGACTGCATCACGTGGAGTCATGGGACGAGGCCGTCTCGCAGGGCGCCTGGGGGAGGTTCCCCGCGCGGATCGGTGAGCGGCTGCGGCAGATCGTCGACCTCGAGCACTGGGCCGCCTGGCAGAACAGCTTCCAGGCGCTGGCCCGAACCCTCACCGAGATCGCCGACGGCGGCCGCGGCCCGGCGCCGGAGTCGCTTCTGATCCTCTCCGGCGACGTGCACTTCTCGTACATCGCCGAGGTCGAACGATCCGGCGGCGGCCGCATCGTGCAGGCCGTGTGCTCGCCGGTTCGCAACCCGCTGCCGATTCTCATGCGCTGGTTCTCGGTCGTGATGTCGTACGGCCTCGCCCGACCCGTGGGCGCCGTCGTAGCGCGCTCGGCGAAGGTGCCCGATCCGCCGTTCGAGTGGACCACGACCAAGGGGCCCTGGTTCGACAACAACCTCTCGGTGCTCGTGGAGACGCCGGACGGCCTGGAGCTGACGTGGCACAAGGGCGTCGTGCACGACGGTGACCAGCGGCATCCACGCATCGAGGAGGTCTCGCGGGTCGTGATCGGCGCCCGCACCTCAGCGGACTGAATCGGCTGGCGCTACTCGGCGCGCGAGACCTGCACCATCTCCTCGCGCGGGACTACCTTCACGCGGGCACGGCCGTGCGGCAGTCCGCGCGCGACCTCGTGCTGATCGAGGCGGTGCCAGCCGTCGAGGTCGGTCCAGCGCACCGCACGGGCGTCGAGCAGCGCCGGGATGGACTCCTCCGACGGGTCGGAGGGCTGCCACCAGGAGCCCTGATCGTTGATGAGGTGACGCACCGTCTCCATCGCGTCGGACTTGGTGTGGCCGATCAGACCCACCGGGCCGCGCTTGATCCAGCCGGTCGCGTACACCCCGGGCACGCGCTCATTGGAGTCCTTGTGCAGGGCCTGGCCCTCGTGGTTCGGGATGACGCCGTGACGCTTGTCGAACGGCACGCCCGGCAGCGGCGATCCGAAGTAGCCGACCGCCCGGTAGATCGCCTGCACCGGCACCTCGCGGATCTCCCCTGTTCCCACAACGCCACCCTCGCCGTCGGGGCGGGTGCGCTCGTACACGAACGACGACACCCGGCCCTCGGCGTCCTTGCGCACCTCCAGCGGCTTCGCCCAGAAGTGCAGGTGCAGCCGGCGGGATGCCCGTTCGACAGGCTCAGGGGCCGAGGCGTAGTTGTTCGCCGAAGGGCGCTTGCGCCACGCCTGCAGCACCCGATCGATGACCATGACCTGCTTGTTGCTGGCGATCGCCGCGCGCGACGCGTCGTCGTAGTCGAAGTCCTCGTCGTACACCACCATGTCGACGTCGCGCAGCTCGCCCAGCTCCCGCAGCTCGAGCGGGGTGAACTTCACCTGGGCCGGGCCCCGGCGGCCGAAGACGTGCACGTCCGTGACGGGGCTGGAGCGGAGTCCCTCGTAGACGTTCTCGGGGATCTCGGTGGGAAGCAGGTCGTCGACGTGCTTGGCCAGCATGCGCGATACGTCGAGCGCCACGTTGCCGTTGCCGATCACGGCGACCGACTCGGCCGTGAGCGGCCAGGTGCGCGGCACATCGGGGTGGCCGTCGAACCAGCTCACGAAGTCGGCCGCGCCGTACGACCCCGCGGCCTCGATGCCGGGGATGTCGAGGCTCGTGTCGCGGATGGCGCCCGTCGCGAAGATCACCGCGTTGTAATGGCCCTTGAGGTCGTCGAGGGTGATGTCCGCGCCGTAGCGGACGTTGCCGAAGATGCGGATGTCGCCGCGGTCGAGCACCTCCCTCAAGGCACTGACGATGCCCTTGATGCGCGGGTGATCGGGCGCGACGCCGTAGCGGACCAGGCCGTAGGGCGCCGGGAGCTGCTCGAAGAGGTCGATGGAGACATCGAACTTGCGCTCGGCCTTGAGCAGGATGTCGGCGGCGTAGATGCCGGCGGGGCCCGCGCCGACGATGGCCAATCGAAGCTTGGTCATGGGTCTTCTCTTTCCGTTCCCCGGGTCCGTACGGCGGTCCCGGAGCCTGTGGTCTGGCTGAGCCCGCGAAGGTCAGCTGGTGCGGTCGGCGACAGCGTCGGCGAAACGCGTGAGCGCGTCGCGCACGGCTCCGCGGGGCAGCGGAGCGAGCGCCTCGACGGCCGCCTGCGACCACTCCTGTGCGAGCGCCCGGGTGCTCTCGGTGGCGTCGTCGTCGCGCAGCTGGTCGAGTTCGTGGTCGAGGATGCGGGGGTCCGCGCCGTCGGCGATCTGCGCCACGCCGTCATCGATCCTGCTGCGGAGGGCGCGCGACGCGGCGTCATCCCGGGCGCTCAGCAGGAGATACGGCATGGTCGGCACGCCCGCGCGCAGGTCGGTCCCGGGCACCTTGCCGGTGTCCTCGGGATTGGGCGAAAGGTCGATGACATCATCCATCAGCTGGAAGGCCACGCCCACCTTGTCGCCGTACACGGCCATCGGCGCCTCGAGCTCCTCGGGTGCGTTGGAGAAGATGATGCCCGCCTGCGCGGATGCCGCGATCAGCGACCCGGTCTTGTCCGAGAGCACCTCGAGGTAGAACTCGATCGGATCATCGCCCGGCTGGGGGCCGACGGTCTCGTGCATCTGGCCGAGCACGAGGCGCTCGAAGGTGTCGGCCTGCAGGCGGATGGCGCGGTCGCCCATGTGCGCCATCAGCTGGCTCGCTCGGGAGAAGAGCAGATCGCCCGTCAGGATGGCCACGCTGTTGCCCCACACCGCGTGCGCGCTGGGCACGCCGCGACGCCGGTCGGCGCCATCCATCACGTCATCGTGATACAGGCTCCCCAGGTGCGTCATCTCGAGCGCCTTCGCCGCGTCGATGACACCCGGGATGTTGCCGTCTCCGAGCTGCGCCGTGAGCAGCGTGAGGAGGGGACGCACGCGCTTGCCGCCCGCTTCGTACAGATACCGGCTCGCGGAGTCGGCCAGTGCATCGGTGACGCGCAGATCGAGCGCCAGCCCGTCCTCGACGAGGTCGAGGCCCGCCTCGACCTTCGACAGCAGCCGCCCTGCCTGGGGACCGATGAAGATGCGGTCGCTGAGGCCGAGTCTGCTCGCCAGGCGCGAGCCCGACGCGGAGGGGCTCGGTGTCACTCCCTCAGCCTACCCGGGTGCCGGGCGGAGACGGGTTCGGGTCAGGAGGGCTTGGTCGCCCGGTGCAGGGCCACGATGCCGAACGACAGGTTGCGGTAGGCGACATCCGCCCAGCCGGCTTCGCGGATCCAGCCGGCGAGCGTGCGCTGATCCGGCCAGTCCCGGATCGACTCGTTGAGATACTCGTAGGCCTCGGCGTTCGAGCTGACCGACTTGGCGACGACGGGCAGCACCCGGTTGTTGTAGAACCCGTAGAGCCCGTTGAAGCCGCGCGACGGAGGATGCGAGAACTCGCACACCACGAGACGACCTCCGGGCTTTGTGACCCGCAGCAGCTCCGCGAGCGCCTTGCGGGGATCGTTCACATTGCGCAGGCCGAACGACATCGTGACGGTGTCGAACGAGGCGTTCTCGAACGGGAGGTTCGTGGCATCCGCCTCGGCGAAGGTGAGATTCCGGATGCCGCCGTGCCGGCGACGCCCCTCGGCGATCATGCCCGGCGAGAAGTCGGCCGCGACCACCTCGGCGCCGCTGCGCGCGAGGGAGACGGATGACGCGCCGGTGCCCGCCGCGAGGTCGAGGATCCGCTGGCCGGGCTTCGGGGCGACAGCCCGCGTGGTCGCCGCGCGCCACAGCTGATCGTTCCCCATGCTCAGCACCGTGTTGGTGCGGTCGTAGTTCTTCGCGACCTGGTCGAACATGCCGCTCACGCGCGCCGGATCCTTGCCGAGGTCGGCGCGGATGGGCTCGGAAGCGTCGTGCGGTGTCACGGGGTCGAGTCTAGGGCGCGCGTCAGCAAGCCGGGGGTTTGGGGCGGAGCCCCATCGGGGCGCGCGGGAGATCCTTCAGCACGGCGAACCAGTGCTCGGCGGTCGACGCATCGAAGGGTGCTTCGTGTGCCGTCACGCGCACTTCCAAGTTTACCGCGAGCGCTTCGAGCCGTTCGACGATGTGCAGGGGGTAGCCGTACCGCACGCGATGCTCGTCCCACTCGTCGCGGTCGTCGATGTAGATGCCGCGAACGGCATGGTCGACGACATCGAGATCCATGTCGATCCCGGTCGGCTCGCCGTTCTCCGACCAGCGGAGATCCCACGCGATGTCGATGTAGATCCGCGTCCGGTTCGGCGGCGCGTTCATGGTCAGCGCGTAGTCGCCGCTGGGCGGCAGCAGCGTGATGTCGGCGTGCTCGATCACCACATCGCGACCCGGCCGGGAGCTGTGCGATCCGGCCGGCTGTCCGAACCAGTCGCCCCACCGATCGGAGCCCAGGTAGTAGCAGTCGTGCTGCCAGTGCGGGGACCCGTCCCACTTGCGCCAGCGGAACGTCAGCCGGGTGCCCGGGATGGGGCGCATCGGCTCTGGGGTCACCCTCCGAGTCTAGGCTGGAGGTGTGACCGACCCCGCCTCCGCCGACGTCCCTCGGCTGCGGGTCACCACGCGGGCGATCGAGTCCATCGACGATGTGCTGGCGTACGCCGATCCGGATTCCCCGCTGTACTGGATGCGCCGCGGAGACGGCATCGCCGGCATCGGCAGCGCGCTCACCTTGCGTCTCAACGGCTCGCCGGCGGGTGAGCGGATGCCGCGGGCGCCACGGTTCGCGGCGCGTTGGCGGGAGCTCGCCGCCGTCGCGACGGTCGATGACGAGGTGGTGCTCCGCGGCACGGGCCTCGTGGCTTTCGGCGCCTTCGCCTTCGACGACCGATCGCCTCGTCCGAGCGTGCTGGTCGTGCCGAGGGTCGTCGTCGGCCGACGTGCCGGCCGGTCGTGGATCACTCGCATCGAGCTCGACGACTCCGCCTCCGGCGACGCCAGGCACGGCGAGCCCATCCCGTACGGGCCCTACTGGTCCGCGACTCTGGGGCCCGGTGCTCAGGGACCGGCCGGGTACCAGGACTCGGTGCGCGAGGCGCTCGAGGCGGTCGCCTCCCACGAGGTCGGCAAGGTCGTGCTCGCCCGTGATCTCGTCGGCACCGTGCCGAGAGGCGCCGACCTGCGCCGCCTCGCGCGTGCCCTCGCGATCGGCTACCCGGACTGCTGGACGTATGCCGTGGACGGCATCATCGGCGCCAGTCCCGAGACACTCGTCACGGTGTCGGGCGGAACCGTGACCGCCCGTGTGCTCGCCGGCACCGCCCCACGGGGAGCCGACGCGGATGCGGACACCGCGGCATCCCTCGCCCTCGCCACCAGCGCCAAGGACCAGGACGAGCACCTCTACGCCGTGCAGAGCGTGCTTGCCTCGCTCCGTCCCCACACGAGCGCCCTCGCGGCGAGCGAGCAGCCCTTCACGCTGAAGCTGCCGAACGTCTTCCATCTGGCGACGGATGTCGAGGGCGATCTCTCGGACGGCGCTTCCTCGCTCGACCTCGTCGGAGCGCTGCATCCGACGGCGGCAGTGGCCGGCTCCCCGACGGCTGCCGCGATCGAGGTGATCCGGCGGCTCGAGCCGTTCGACCGCGGTCGCTACGCCGGGCCGGTCGGCTGGGTGGACGGGAACGGCGACGGCGAGTGGGCCATCGCCCTGCGGTGCGCCCAGTTCGATGTGTCAGAGGATTCCGCGGGCAGCGGGGAGACGATCCCCGTCACCGCGCACGCGGGTGCGGGGATCGTGGCCGGCAGCGACCCGGAGGCCGAACTGCTGGAGACCCGCGTGAAGTTCCGCCCCATCGTGGACGCCCTCGCATGACCGGCACCGTCCGCAGCCTCCTTCCCCACGGCGACGCGATCCTCACGAACCTGCGGCTCGTCGACGGTATCGACCCGGAACCGCGGGACGGCGTGGCCGTCGTGATCCGGGAGGGGGTCATCCGTGACATCGCCCCGGCGAGCTCCGTTCCTTCCGATGCGGGTGCCATCGACCTCGGCGGCGCGCACGTGATGCCCGGGCTCATCAACATGCACACGCACCTCTCGCTGTCGCTGCCGGGACCGTCCGGCGACGCGGTGAGCGCGCTCGATGACCCCGAGCTCGCCCTGTACATGGCGGACGGCGCCCGCCGCACCCTTTTGTCGGGAGTCACGACCGTGCGCTGCGTCGCGGAGAAGGGCGGGGCGGACTTCGCCCTCCGCCGGGCGATCGAGGCCGGTCTGGTGCCGGGCCCCCGCATCTTCACCGCCGGTCGAGCGCTCGCCTGCACCGGCGGGCACGGTCACGACACGGACGACACCCTCGAGTGCGACGGGCCCGTGGAATTCACCCGCGGAGTGCGCGGACAGCTGCGGGCCGGAGCGGATCTCATCAAGATCATGATCTCCGGCGGCATCGCCGGCGAGCACGAGCAGATCACCACCCCGCAGCTCACGCGGGACGAGATGGCCGCAGCGATCTCCACCGCCCACGCCTGGGGGCGCAAGGTCACGGCGCACGCCGGTCCGGCGGCCGTCATCGCCGACGCGGTAGAGCTGGGCCTCGACTGCGTCGAGCACGGATACGAGCTCACGCCCGAGGTCGCGGCGCTCATGGCGGAGCGGGGCGTGGCGCTGGTGCCGACGCTCGTGGTCACGCGCGCGGGCTCCTTCTTCGACGAGCTCGGTGTGCCGGCGTGGATGCAGGAGCGCGCGCTCGGCGCGGCGGATCGGCACCTCGAGTCCTACCGCTTCGCATTGGATGCCGGCGTCGACGTGCTGCTCGGCAGTGACATGCCGCCATTCTGGGCCTTCGAGGGCACCTCGGCGACCGTCCGCGAGTTGGAGCACATGGAGCAGGGCGGCCTGGACCCGGTCGGCGCCATCCGCGCCGCCACCTTCCGCCCCGCGTCGTGGCTCGGGGTCGGGGACGAACTCGGCGCGCTGCGACCGGGCTACGCGGCCGACCTCATTGCGATGACCGAGGACCCGACTCGCGGGACGACAGCTCTGCGCGGCATCGACTTCGTGATGAAGGCGGGCGTGATCGTCCGCGACGATGCCGGCCGCGCGGCCCGGTCGTCGCTCTAGTCGCGCAGGAGCAGCCGGCGCAGGGGTCCCAGCCCCATCGGGCCGAAGCCCAGCGCCTCGCGGTGGAAGTCGCGCAGCGTGAACGCGTCGCCGCGTTCGGCCGCCCAGGCATCCCTCGCGTCGTGCCACAGGCGCGCGCCCACCTTGAACGCCAGCGCCTGCCCCGGCCAGCCCAGGTAGCGATCGACCTCGAAGCGCGCGAGCGCCGGTTCGACGAGGGCCCGCTCGACGAGCAGCCGGCGGGCGACCTCGGGCGTCCATTCCACGTCGTCGATGAGGGTGTTCGACGGGATGCCCCATCCCGTGTGCAAACCGATGTCGGCGACGATCCGCACGGCCCGCCAGATCTGGCCGAGCACGAGTCCCAGTCGCTCCGCGTCGTCGCGGATCAGGCCGAGCTCGTCGGCGAGCTGCTCCGCGTAGTGGGCCCAGCCCTCCGCGTAGCCGTGAATGTGGCAGAGATGGCGCTGCCAAGGGTGCAGGCCGAGGTTGGACGCATTCATGACGTGCTCGAGATGGTGCCCGGGAACCCCCTCGTGATGGACGCTCGAGACCTCTTGCCACGTCGCGGCCGCCGGCACGCCGCTCGGGATCGTCCAGACGATGCGGCCGGGCTCGGAGCCGTCGGGGGGCGACGGCGTGTAGTAGACGACTCCGGCGGAGGACGGAGAGACGATGCACTCGACGTCGCGCACCGCGGGCGGGAGGTCGAAGGCGGTGCCGGACACGGCGTCGATCGTCTCGTGCACGCGCTGCGTCAGCCACTCCCGGATGGCGTCGATGCCCTCGAGCCGGTAGCGCGGATCGGAGTCCAAGATGTCTGCCGCCGAGCGGACCGGGTCGGCTCCGGTGCCGCCGAGCGGGGATGCGAGGAGCGTCGCCTCGTCCGTCAGTCGCTCGAGCTCCCTCCACCCGAAGGCATAGGTGTCGGCAACGTCGATGCGCGCGCCCAGCATAGCGGCGGCAAGGTCGCCGTACACGGCCTCGCCTACCCCGTCCGCGGTTGGGGCGCTCGGCCGAAGGTCCTCCCGAAGGAACTCGGTGAGCCCGCGCAAGGCGGTGTTCGCCTCTTCGGCCGCCGCCCGGAAGTCGGCGCGATGCGCGGCATCCGCTCGCTCGAGAACCGTCAGCGAACCGAACCAGTCATCCGCCGCCCACGCCTCCACCTGAGCGGCGAGGGTGTCGATCTGCCGGACGGGCGCGACGCCCGTGCCGGAGAAGCGCCCGGCCAGCCCCTGTGCGCGTGACCACCGGAGAGTGTCGATGTACTGGCCGATCGCCCGGGGCACGGCGCGAAGGCGCGCGACGAGGCGCACACCCGCGGCATCCGGAGTCAGCTGCGCACCCTCGAAGGAATAGCGGATGAGGTGGACGGGGCTGGCGAGCCCGGCGACGAGGCGCGTCGTGAAGCCGGTGTCGAAGAGCAGCCGCTCGCGCTCGACCCGCTCGCGCAGCGCCGCCCGCAGGGTCTCATCCCCGGCCGCCGGGGGCAGGGCGTCCAGGTCGGCGAGCGTGCGACCCTGCAGCTCGTACCGCTCGAGCAGCCACGCTGGTCCGATGTCGGCCAGCAGCGGCCCATCATCGCGACCGAGCGCCTGCGCGGCATCCGGCTCGTGCACGGCGAGCGCCGCGACATACCCGTCGGCGATCGCCCACAGCCGGTCTCGGTCGCTGCGGTCGCCCACCTGGTCGTGCTCGCGCCTTCCGGTCATCCGGCCACCCTACGAGGCGACCGCTCGACGCTTCGTGACGGGGCCGACGAGCAACTTCGGAGAATGTCGCGTTTCTCGGCTTCCTTACCGGAGAAAGGGCCGACGTGCGCGACATCCTCCGAAGGAGGGAACGCCCGCTACTCCCCCACACGCGAGGCCACCCGGGAGTCCCGCGACTGCGGGGCGAACAGCATGCGGGCCAGCGTGGTGAGCATCGCCACGAATCCGCCGATCAGGGCAAGCGGCGCCCACCACCAGCCGGCCGTGAAGATGAGCAACATCTATCTCAGCACGAGTGGACCGCCTCTCGCCGGGTGCACGGCATCGCGACGCGCGGAGGCCGTGTGCTCGGCGGGTTGCCGTGCACTCGGCGCAGAAAGCGGGTCAGGACGCGGCGAGCCGCGCCTTTTCCACCTCGACATCGAAGTCCGCGACGGGCCACTGCGGGTCGATCTTCTCCAGCGCGTCCAGCAGCAGCCCCTGCACCGCGAGCCGCGCGTACCACTTGCGGTTCGCCGGGATGACGTGCCACGGTGCGACCTCGGTCGACGTACGGTCGAGCACCGTCTGGTAGGCCGCCATGTAATCGTCCCACCGCAGCCGTTCATCGACATCTCCCGGGTTGTACTTCCAGTGCTTGTCGGGCCGGTCAAGTCGCGCCTGCAGCCGCGTCTTCTGCTCGTCCTTGGAGATGTGCAGCATCACCTTGACGATGCGGATGCCGCGGCCGGCGACATCCGCTTCGAAGGCGTTGATCGCTTCGTATCGCCGCTCGATCTCCTCCGGCGGCACGAGGGA
Source organism: Microbacterium sp. DT81.1 (assembly GCF_049844955.1). Lineage (NCBI taxonomy): Bacteria > Bacillati > Actinomycetota > Actinomycetes > Micrococcales > Microbacteriaceae > Microbacterium > Microbacterium sp. DT81.1. Next base: position 216,054 of record NZ_JBNCMA010000007.1, on the reverse strand, counting down.
GCGAACGCGACCGATCAGCACGTCCTCGTAATGCGACCGGTCGAAGACCCCGATCTTGCCTGCCGCCGGCAGCTGCTTCTCGATGCGCCAGAGGAAGTCGTGCGCGAGCTCCTCCTCCGTCGGCTTCTTGAACGCCGCAAGATGGACGCCCTGCGGATCGACGGATCCGATCACGTGGCGGAGGATGCCGCCCTTCCCGGCGGTGTCCATCGCCTGCACGACGAGGAGAAGCGCATCCTTTGAATCTCCGCCCACCGAAGCGGCGTAGAGCCGCTCCTGCATACCGTCGAGGAACGGGGTCCCCTCTTCGAGATCGGCCGTGCCGTCGGCCTTCTTCCCCTCGTACCCCGGCGTGGATTCCGGGTCGCGGTCGGAGAGCCGGAAGCCGTCTCCGATTCGCAGGGCGTCGGAGGGAGGGATCGTCCAGGAGGTCGCATCATCGTGACTCATGGAGCCATTGTGGCGGGCTCAGCGCGAAAGGGGCACCTCTATGAGCTGGCGTCCGACGACCGGCGCGGTCAGCGCCTGGTCGAGCGCGGCGCGCGTCGTCACGCGCGCATACTCCCAGCCGAAGGCGCGCGCCAGGTGCTCGAGCCCCACCGCCTGGGGCGTGTACAGCACTCGGTCCATGTCGGCGGGCGACGCGACGGCGGCGACCTCGAGTCCGTCGAAGATCGTGCCGCCCCCGTCGTTGCCGACGACGACCTGCAGGCGCGGTTCGTCCTCACCCGGGGGAAGGGCCAGCGCCCCGATGTCGTGCAGGAAGGCGAGATCGCCGAGCAGCACCCGGGTCACGCCGGGCGCTCCCCCGGCCTGGCTCCCGAGGGCGACGCCCGTGGCCGTCGCAATGGTGCCGTCGATGCCGGCGAGACCCCGGTTGGCATGCACCGGCACCTTCTTGCCGGCCAGCACGTCGTCGGCCACGCGGACGAGCCGGGACGACCCGAACATGAGGCGGTCGTGCGGCCAGGTGGCTCGCCACACAGCGTCGACGAGACCCTCGCGATCGAGTGGCCGCCGGACGGCCGCCAGCTCGGCGGCCACGGCGGCGAGCCGCTCGGCCGAGTCGGAGGACGAGAGCGCCGCCGTGTCGGGGGCGGGCGGGTCGAGATCGACGGATGCCGCGGCGGAGGCGCGCAGCCACGCGCCGAGCCATGACCGATCGGGCTCCCCCGTCGCAACGCGCACCGTGTCGGCGGCGATCGTCAGGCCGTTCAGGTTCAGCGGCTCGCCGGGGCCGCGCAGCGCCACGACCTCGACCTCCGGCCGGGACAGCAGGGCGGTCACCTCCCTGCTGAGGGTGGGGTGGCCCCAGACGACCGCGCGCTCGATCCGTCCACCGAGCTCCGCGTCGCGCAGGAGCGTGCGGTAGCCGCGCACCGCCTGCCGTCCGAAGCGAGCGCCGCTGACGATCTCGGCGACGAGCGGCCAGCCGCCCTCGAACGCGAGGGCCTCGGCATCCGGCCCCGCGTCAGCACCGGCGACGACCACCGTGCGCGGCCCTCGCTCGAGGATGAACGGCTCGTCCTGCGGCTCGGCGGGCTGATCGGCCTCGCCGATGCCCCCGCCTCCCTGGTACAGCGCCCCCGAGACGACCTCGGCGTCGGCGGGGACCTCAGGTTCCGGCGCAGTCTCGGCCCGCTCGAACCAGGGCGGCAGCTGCCCGCCCAACGGCTCGCGATACGGCACATTGAGATGCACCGGCCCCGCGGCACGAGTGCCTGCGCCCAGCGCGGCGGCGAATGCCTCGCCGGCGAGGGCGCGGAGCATCGCAGTGGATGACGAGTCTCCCACGTCGTCCACCTCTTCGGGGACCGGAAGATCGGCCTCCCATCGGGTGCTCGGGGCGAACATCCCCGGCTGACGCGTGGTCTGGTTGGCGCCGACGCCTCGGAGTTCCGGCGGCCGGTCGGCGGTGAGGATCATCACCGGCACTCCCGCGTGGTGGGCCTCGAGCGCCGCCGGCAGCAGGTTGGCAGCCGCGGTGCCGGACGTGCAGACCACGGCAACCGGCATTTGGGTCTCTCGTGCCAGGCCGAGAGCCGTGAAGCCCGCGACGCGCTCATCGATGCGCACGTGCAGGCGCACGTCGCCCCGGGCTTCCAGCCGGGCGGCGACGAGGGCCAGCGCCTGGGAGCGCGAGCCGGGGCTGAGGACGATGTGCCGGAGGCCGAGGGAGACGAGCTCGCCCAGCAGGGCGGCTGCGGCATCCGTCGCGGGTGACGAGACGCGCGGGGAGCGGTCGGTCACGCGTCAGCCGACGGCGCCGCGCTGGCCCCGGGTGTCGTCTCCGTCGGGGTCGGGGCCGGGCGAGGGCGTTCCGCCCGTCGCGCCCGCAGCGGGCGTCGGTCCGGTGGGCGGATTGCTCCACTTGGGGTCGTCGTCTTCGGCGTCGAGCTGAGCCAGCTCTTCTTCGAGGCGGCGGATGCGCTCGTCCTGGTCGCTCACCGTGCCGATGTGGTTGAGGAACTCGGGATCATCGTCGGGCGCTCGCATCGCCTTCGCGGTGCGTCTGCCGCTGCGGCCGACGACGAACCAGAGGAGGCCGCCGACGACGGGAAGCAGGACCACGATGGCGATCCAGGCGCCCTTGGACACACCACGGTGCCGGGTGGAGGGCTGCACGGCGCAGTCGACGATGCTGTAGACCCAGAAAGCGATCGCCAGCAACCCGAGGATGAGGAGCAGCCGTGTCACGCTCCCATCCTAGGCGCGTCGGCTCGCCTTCGGCTGGTCGTTGCCGAACTGTGAGCGGGTATACAGCAGGCCCGCCCGGAGGCGCGCAGACGGCGACCTAAACTGGACGGGTGAAGCTCCCACCGGTCGTCGTCTACACCGTTCTGCGGCTGCTCGCATTCCTCGTTCCGTTCGGCCTGCTGATGCTGATCCCGATCATGCGCGAGTATTACTGGCTGACCGCGATCTTCGCCGCGCTCATCGGGTTCAGTCTCTCGCTGCTCTTCCTCCGCCGCCCGCTGTCCGATGTCTCGGCATCCGTCGCCGCCCGCAGGGCACGCCCCGCCCAGACGGTGGATACCCGCCCCGACGAAGACATCGAGGATGACGCGGTCGACGCGTCGCGCCGCGGCGAGGCATCCGGCGAACGCTGATCGGAGTTGGAGCCGGAGTTGGAGCCGGCGCTCAGCGGGCGCGTCAGCCGACGAACGCCCAGAACAGGATGGCGCCGTACGCGATCGACGTCAGTGACGTGAGCGCCAGCGCCACGACCAGCTCGCGCGGATCGCGGTAGGTCCACACGATGAGGATCGCGGGGATGCCGGCGAGCAGGGCCATCAGCGTGAGCCAGGCGATCGGGTAGAACACGGCGAGGTAGACGCCGATGACGAACGCGCCGAGTACGAAGAGGGTGAACAGCCACTGCGTCGCGCGCTTGCCGATCAGCACGGTCAGGGTGCGCTTGCCCGCGAGGCGGTCCTGGTCGATGTCGCGCAGGTTGTTGGCCAGCAGCACAGCGCAGGCGAGCAGGCCCGCCGCCACACCGCCGAACCAGGCCTCCTGGGGGATGATGAGGGCCTGCACCCAGGTCGTGCCGAGCGTGGCGACGAGCCCGAAGAAGACGAAGACGAAGAGCTCGCCGAGCCCGTAGTACCCGTAGGGGCGCTTGCCGCCGGTGTAGAACCAGCCGGCCAGCAGGCACAGTGCGCCGACGAGCAGCAGCCACCACTGCTGCGTGCGGATGACGATCGCCAGCCCTGCGAGGGCCGCGATGAGGAAGAAGATGAGTGCGACCGTGAGCACCGCGCGAGGCTTCACACGCCGCGACGCCGTCAGGCGGGCTGGGCCCACGCGGTGGTCGTCCGTCCCGCGGACGCCGTCCGAGTAGTCGTTCGCGTAGTTGACGCCGATCTGCAGGGAGACCGCGACGACGAGGCAGGCCAGCGCGATGACCCAGTGGAGCTCGCCGGTCGCGAGCACCGCGGCACCGGTGCCGATGAGAACAGGGGTGAACGCGAGAGGAAGCGTGCGCAGGCGCGCGGCGCCCACCCAGTCGCGGAAGGTCGCCGGTTCGACCTTGCGCGGGTCGCGCGAGACGTGCGCCTTCTCCGGGTTCCCCCGCGGCTTCTGCTTCTTCGCCGGGGGACGCTTGCGGTTCTTGCTCGGGTTGCCTGCCACGAGAAGTGATCCTATGGCGCAGATGGGGTCGTCCGCGCCACGGCGTGCAGAGGGGTTGTCCGCCGACGCTCGTGCGAGAACACTGGACGCATGCTGACGATCGGGACGACGGTGCTCACCGTCGAAGACATCGACCGCGCCGGAGAGTTCTGGCGTGCGGCCCTGGGGTACGTCGACCGGGGCGAGCCGTCGGATGACTGGGTGATCCTCGACCCGCCGCAGAAGGGCACGTGGGACGGACCGGGCACGAGCATCGCGCTCTCGGTGACCGGCTATCCCCAGCACTATCCGCCGCGGCTGCACCTGGATCTCTACGCCGATGACCAGGCGGCGGAGATCCAGCGGCTGCTCGGGCTCGGCGCCCGGGAGGTCGACTGGGACGGGTATCCGGAGGACGCCGACTACGTGGTGCTCGAAGACACCGAGGGCAACCGCTTCTGCGTGGTGGACGTCAACGCGTAGACGGATTGCGCCGGGAGAGGCCCGCGACGGCGCGCCGGATGGCCTCGCGGTCCGGCTTGCCCGATGGGAGGGTGTCGAGCCGGTCCACGAGCACGAGGCGACCGGGGCGCGCGTGAGGTCCGACATCCGCTGCCACCGCGTCGCGCGCCTCCTGCAGCTGCGTCGACTCGCTGCGACGCAGGGCCTCGCCACGGGGCGCCACCACGACGCTGGCCTCGCCCCACTTGGGATCGGGGACGCCGATCACCACGGCCGCCTCGAGCCCCGGAACGGCGCGCACGATGCGCTCGACGCGGTCGAGCGACACATTGATGCCACCCGAGACGATGACGTTGTCGATGCGGCCCCGCACGCGGACGACGCCGTCCTCCACGATGCCGGCATCGCCGGTGCGGTACCAGCGGGTGCGGTCGGGATCACGGGGGAACGCCGCATCCGTCAGCCCCTCATCCCCGAGATACCCGTCGGCGAGCGTCGGGCCCGCGATCTGCAGCTCGCCGCCCTTCTCGCGAACGCGGACGCCCGAGAGCGGGACGCCGTCGTAGACGCAGCCGCCGCTGGTCTCGGTGGACCCATAGGTGCGCACGACGCGCACGCCGGCGAGTGTCGCCCGCTCCAGCACGACCGGCGGCAGCGCCTGCCCGCCGACGAGGACAGCCGAGAAGGACCGCAGGGCCGCACGGACGGCCGACTCGTGCTCGGCCGCATCGAGCAGCAGGGTCAGCTGAGCCGGGACGAGGGAGGTGAACGTCGGTATTCGGATGCCGCCATCGCTCGAGGCCATGGTGAGGGCGGCGGCGGTGAACGCCTGCGCCGAGAAGGTGCCGGAGAGCAGGGCCGGCTCCCTGCCCTGCACGAGCGAGCGGACGAGCACCTGAAGGCCGGCGACGTAGCTGGCCGGCAGGGCGAGCAGCCAGGAGCCCTCGCCGATCCGCTCCGCCGTGGCCAGGGCGCTCGCGGTGAGGGCGTTGCGGCTGAGGGCGACGTTCTTGGGCGTGCCGGTCGAGCCGGAGGTCGCCACGACGACCGCCGTGCCGGCAGGCACTTCGGGCGGAGCGGCGGCCTGGGCGCCGAGCATGCCGAGGCCCACCGCCGGTCCCCCGCCGTTGAGGGCGGCCCGCAGCGCACGGAGCAGGTCGCGCGGGTCATCGCCCGCGACGGGTTCCAGCCTCATGAGGGCATCAGTAGTGCCACGGGTATGGCGCCCAGTCGGGCTCGCGCTTCTCGAGGAAGGCATCCCGGCCCTCCACCGCCTCGTCGGTGCCATAGGCCAGGCGCGTCGCCTCGCCGGCGAAGACCTGCTGGCCGACCAGGCCGTCGTCGACGGCGTTGAAGGCGAATTTGAGCATGCGGATGGCCGTCGGTGACTTGGTCAGGATGCCGCGGGCCATCTTGATCGCCTCGCGCTCCAGCTCGGCATGCGGCACGACGCGGTTGACGGCCCCCATCTCGTACGCCCGCTGTGCCGAGTACTCCTCGGCGAGGAAGAAGACCTCCCGGGCGAACTTCTGGCCGATCTGCCGGGCGAAGTACGCGGAGCCGTAGCCGGCGTCGAACGACCCGACATCGGCATCCGTCTGCTTGAAACGACCGTGCTCCGCGGACGCGATGGACAGGTCGCAGACGACGTGCAGGGAGTGACCGCCGCCCGCCGCCCACCCGGGGATCACCGCGATCACGGCCTTCGGCATGAAGCGGATGAGGCGCTGCACCTCGAGGATGTGGAGGCGACTCATGGCCGAGAGGGCGGACCCCTCATCGGTCCCTGAGCCCGTCGAAGGGTCGGTCCCCGAGCCCGTCGAAGGGTCGGTCCCTGAGCCCGTCGAAGGGTCGGTCCCTGAGCCCGTCGAAGGGTCGGCCGCCGGGGCGTACTGGTAGCCGTGGCGGCCGCGGATGCGCTGGTCGCCGCCGGAGCAGAACGCCCATCCGCCGTCCTTCGCACTCGGGCCGTTGCCGGTCAGCAGCACGACCCCGATGCGTGGGTCCTGCCGGGCGATGTCCAGCGCTCGGTAGAGCTCGTCCACCGTGTGCGGGCGGAACGCGTTGCGCACCTCGGGCCGGTGGAACGCGATGCGCGCGAGGCGGCCGTCGGTGGAGACGTGCGCCGTGATGTCGGTGTATGCGTCGGCACCGTCGCTGTCCAGGGCGCCGGGTGCCGGCATCCACTCTTCGGCGTCGAAGAGCTCCGAAACGGGATGAGCCATTGCCTTAGCCTATGGCTGCGCGGCGGCTCAGACCGTGCCGTTCTTTGCGTCGCGCCAGCGCAGCCACGAGCGCACGAGGTCGTAGTCGTAGTCGGGTCCGCCGAAGCCGAGGGTGAACAGGCGCACCCCCGCGTCGAAGAGCCCGTCGGCGATGTCTTGGCCTCGCCGGTGCAGCTCGTTGGAGAGCACGAGGTTCGACGTGTCGCGCCCCTCCTTCTCGGCCCACTTCTCGATGACCGACAGCTTGTGCGGCAGCTGCTCGGCGGGCACGAAGCTGTGCCAGTAGTCCGCGTGCCGGGCGACGAGGCGGAGGGTCTTCTGCTCGCCGGAGCCGCCGATCATGATCGGGATCCGCCGGGTCGGTGCGGGGTTGAGCACCTCCCAGCGGGCGGTGATGCGGGCAAGCCCGTCGGCGAGGTCGTTCAGCCGCGTGCCGGGTGTGCCGAACTCGTAGCCGTACGCGTCGTAGTCCTTCTCGAACCACCCGGCGCCGGTGCCGAAGATGAATCGGCCCTCTCCGCCCTTCGCGCTGATGTGGTCGATCGTGCGGGCCATGTCGGCCTGCAGGTCGGGGTTGCGGTAGCTGTTGCAGTTGACGAGCGCCCCGAACTCGACGCGCTCGGTCTGCTCGGCCCAGGCGCCGAGCATCGACCACGACTCGAAGTGCAGGCCGTCCGGATCGCCCGACAGCGGGAAGAAGTGGTCCCAGTTGAAGAGGATGTCGACGCCCATGTCCTCCAGGCGCCGCACCGCATCTCGGATGTCGGTGTACTGCACGTGCTGGGGCTGAAGCTGGACGCCCAGCCGGACGGGGGTATCGGTGAGCATACGCAACAGCCTAGGAGCGGCAGGCGGGGGTGCGGGCCGGCCGGTAGGTCTTCAGGATGCCGTCGATGATGTCCCAGCCGGCGATGATCGCGATGCCGAAGCCGGTCAGCACGGTGACGATGGTGTAGACCTCCGCCGACGAATCCGCGGGGATGACCGTCGTGAAGAAGGCGGGGTTGAGCAGCTGGTCGTTCAGCAGCAGCCAGATCGCGGGCACGGCCGCGGCGAGCGCCAGCACCGTGTTGACCACGGCGAACGCGGGCGTCCAGCGGCCATTCCTGTAGATGGCGATCGCCATCGCCGCCTCGCCGAGCATGACGACGAAGAGACCGGCGATCCACCAGGGCCACAGATCCGGGTTGAGCACCGGCATCCGCACGTCGCCGTCCCAGACGAAGCCGAAGAAGCGGTCCCACAGGATCGCCAGGGCGGCGATCGCGAGGAAGACGAGCGAGGCGACCATGTCGGAGAATCCCAGGCCCTTCGGGCGGAGCTCCGGCAGTCGATCGAGGGTCCAGGTCGCCCACGGCTCCGGCTTTCCGTTCTTGGCGTCGACGCTGCGCTCGAGGATCGCGAACACCAGCGTCACCCAGAATCCGATGTGCACGATGACGCCGAGCACGCCGACCACCGTCGAGCCGATGACGGTCCCGACCGGCGCCCCGCTCAGCACCTGGCCGAGGGCGATGCCGAAGGCCGCGCACGCCGGCACGATCCACAGCAGCAGCTTCAGCAGCCGCAACCACTCGAAGTAGTAGCGGGGACCGACGAGGAACGTCGGCCGATCGGTGTAGTCGGCAGCGAGCTTGTCCGGGTCCCCGAGGTCGGTGAGCACGGCGCGTTCCGCGTCGGCGCGCGGCTCTCCGCCGTCGACGCGGGCGTCGATGGCGTCGCCGATGGACGCCTCGAGCTCGGTCGTGAGGTCGGCGCGGCTCTTCTCGGGCAGGCTGCGCGTCGCCGCGTAGATGTAGCGCTCGGTGAGGTTCGTCATGTCAGTTCTCCGGGGTGACAGTGTCGATCGCCGTGGCGATCGCGCGGAATTCGGCGGTGAGGGATTCGGCGAGCGCGATGCCCGCCCGGCTGGTGCGGTAGAACTTGCGAGGCCGCGCCTCGTCGGTGTTCCACTCGCTCTCGAGGTAGCCCTGCTTCTCCAGGCGACGAAGCAGGGGGTACAGCGTGTTGGCGTCGGTGGCGAACCCGCCGGCATCGAGCGTCTCCAGCAGCCCGTACCCGTAACCGGGGGTGCGCAGCAGCTGCAGGCACGCCAGCACCACGGTGCCGCGGCGCAGTTCCTGCAGGTGCATCGCCAGGATGTCGTCATCGCTCATGTCCGTCACATTACTGTGCATCGCACACTATTGTCAATCGCGCATTGTTATTGGGACCTCGTGCGCAGTGACCACCGCCGGTGTCGGCGCTGCACTTCCCGGACGACGCGGCGTCGATTCGCGCCTCGTGTGCAGGAAAGAGCAGCGCGAGCCCGTCGAAGGGCGAGTGACGGTGCCGGCGGATGCCGGTGCGCGCGCGAGGGGGCGGGCTTCTGGGGATGCATATGCGGACTGCCGGTGCGTGCGCGAGGGGGGCGGGCCGAGCGGGCATGATGGATCCGTGAGCAACGACGCCGCGGCATCCATTCCGTCCCTCGACGAACTGCTCGCCACCGCGCGCGTGGTCGCTCTCCCCCTCGTCACCCGGTTCCGCGGGGTCGATACGCGCGAAGCGCTGCTGCTCGAGGGCCCGCAGGGCTGGACCGAGTTCTCGCCCTTCGCCGAGTACGACGACCGTGAAGCCTCGTCGTGGCTCGCGGCGGCGCTCGACTTCGGGTGGCGCAGCCAGCCGCCCCCGCTGCGGAACTCGCTGCTCGTGAATGCCACGATGCCGGCGGTGCCGGCGGCCTCCGTTCCCGAGGTGCTGGCGCGCTATGACGGATGCCGGACCGTGAAGGTCAAGGTCGCCGAACCAGGACAGTCGCTCGCCGACGACGTGGCCCGCGTGCGAGCCGTCCGGGCGGCGCTCGGTCCGGAGGGCCGCGTGCGGATCGACGCCAACGGCGCCTGGAACGTGGACGAGGCCGAGCACGCCGTGCACGCGCTCGCGGACTGCGACCTCGAGTATGTCGAGCAGCCGTGCGCGAGCGTCGACGAGCTGGCGGAGCTGCGCCGCCGCATCAAGTACATGGGCATCCCGATCGCCGCAGACGAGAGTGTGCGCAAGGCGTCCGACCCGATCGCGGTCGCCAGAGCCGGGGCCGCCGACATCCTCGTGATCAAGGCGCAGCCTCTCGGTGGAGTGCGGCGGGCGCTGGCCATCGTCGCAGAGGCGGGCCTGCCGGCGGTGGTGTCGAGCGCGCTCGATACGTCGGTGGGGCTCTCGATGGGCGCGGTCCTCGCCGCGGCGCTGCCGGAGCTCGATTACGACTGCGGACTCGGGACCGCGTCGCTCTTCGTCACCGACGTCGCCGACCCGCCGCTGGTGCCGCACGGCGGCGCGATCGGCGTGGGGCGGGTCGCCCCGGATGCCGCGCGCCTGGACGCTCTGGCGGCGACGGATGATCGGCGGACCTGGTGGCTGGACCGGCTCGCGCGCTGCCACGCGATGCTGGAGTCGGGGGCCTGAGGGTCAGACGGCGGGCGGCTCGATGATGAGCTGTGCGACGCGGGCGATCTCCTCGCTTGTGCGACGGCACATCGCCTCGTAGTCGAGACCGGCCATCGCGGCCCGTACCGAGGCGCTCTCCCACGTCGTGAGCATCAGTCTGGCGGCCTGCTCCGGCGGCACGCGGAAGCGGAGAGTCTTGGCGCGGGCGATGTCATCGATGATCTGCGTGACTCCCCGGACCATCTCCTCCTCCTGCGCGAGGTAGGCGGCCGCGAGCGCCGGTGAGCGGAGGGCGTGGTTGCGGATCTCGCTCATCAACAGCACGCCGAGACGGTCATCACCGCTGACATCGAGCACCTGCTCGACGATCTGCAGCGCGTCGGTCGGTGCCGGCGCCAAGCCGCCGCCGGACTCCAGTTCCGCGACGCGCGCCTTCACGGCATCCACCCGCTCGCGCGCCACGCGCGCGGACAACTCGAGGAACAGCTCGTCCTTGCTCTCGAAGTTCGAATAGAAGGCGCCGCGGGTGAAGCCGGCGCGCTCGCAGACCGCTTCGACGGATGCCACGTCGAGGCCGACCTCGGCGAACACCTCCGCGGCGGCATCCAGCAGACGCGCGCGCGTGTTCTCACGACTGCGCGTGGCTACGCGCGGTGCGGTGTCGGTCACGAGCACCTCCTCGGGCGATCTCACACGAACTCCACAGGCTTGTGATGAGCAGCTACCATACGATACACCTATGTATCGGATACATCGCCGTATCGGAACCGCTGCATCGAAGTCGTAACAACTGCATCGTCATCCTGGAGGCGTCGTGTCCACCCTGCTGTACTCCCTCGGTCGCTGGTCGTACCGACACTCGTGGCGCGTACTGGTGGCCTGGCTGCTGCTGCTCGGCATCGCCGGCGCCGGCGCGCTGACCCTCGGGCAGGGCACGGACAATTCGTTCTCGATCCCCGGCACCGAGTCGCAGGCGGGCATCGAACAGCTGAGCCGCACCTTCCCGCAGGCCAGCGGCACCAGCGCCCAGGCGATCATCGTCACGGCCGACGGAGCGCCGATCGACGAGGATCCGTACGCCGCCGCGATCGCCGACACCATCGCCGAGCTCGAGGACCTCGACGGGATGCTCGCCGTCACCGACCCCTTCAATGAGATCGTGAACGGCCAGGTCTCCGACGACGGAGACGCCGCGATCGTCCGCATGCAGTTCGACGGACAGGCCACGGATGTGCCTGCCGGCACGAAGACCGCGCTGACGGATATCGCGGCGGAGCTGCGAGAGGAACTGCCCGCCGGTTCCCAGGTCGAGCTCGGCGGCGATCTCTTCGCCGTCTCGGTGCCCGGAGTGACCCTGACCGAGGCCGTCGGGCTCGTCATCGCCCTGCTCGTGCTGATCGTCACGTTCCGCTCGTTCGTGGTCGCCGGGCTCCCTCTGCTGACCGCCATCATCGGCGTCGGGCTGTCGATCGCGCTGATCTTCCTGTCGACCGCGTTCGCCAGCATCTCCTCGACCACCCCGCTGCTGGCCCTCATGCTGGGGCTGGCCGTGGGCATCGACTACGCGCTCTTCATCGTGGCCCGACATCAGGACCAGGTGCGGGCGGGGGTTGATCCGGAGGAGTCGACGGCGAGAGCGACCGGCACCGCCGGATCTGCGGTGGTGTTCGCGGGCATCACGGTGCTCATCGCGCTCATCGGCCTCGGCTTCGCCGGCATCCCGTTCCTGACGACCATGGGGATCGCGGCGGCCGTGGCCGTGGCGATCGCGGTGCTGGTGGCCCTGACGCTTACGCCGGCCATGCTCGGATTCGTGAAGGGGCGCGTCGTCGGGCGCCCGAAGCGCGCTTCGTCTCGCTCGAAGGCGTCGGTCGCTGAGCCTGTCGAAGCGTCGTCGGGGCGAGAGGGCGACCCCTCGACAGGCTCGGGGACCGAACGGATGAGAGCGACGGCCTCCCGCCAGAAGCGCGGGTTCGCCACACGCTGGGTGACCCTCATCACGAAGCACCCCGTCGTCACGACCGTCGCCGTCGTCCTCACGCTCGGCATCATGGCGATCCCCGCCGCGAGCCTCGCGCTCGCACTGCCGAACGCCGGAATGCTCCCCGAGGAGAACGAGGCGCGGCAGAGCTACGACCTCGTGGCCGAGGAGTTCGGACCGGGCTTCAACGGGCCGCTCATCCTGACCGGCACCATCGTGACCTCGACCGACCCCCTCGGGCTCATGGAGGACCTCGCCGACGATGTCGAGCGCCTGCCGGGCGTCGAGACGATCGCGCTGGCCGTCCCCAACGAGACGGCCGACACCGGCATCGTGCAGATCGTGCCCGAGACGGCGCCGGATGACCCCGCCACCGCCGAGCTCGTGCGCGAGCTGCGCGCCCAGCACGACCGGTGGCTCGACGAGTTCGGCATCGATGTCAAGGTGACCGGGTTCACGGCCGTCGCCATCGACATCTCCGACCAACTCGGTCGCGCCCTGATCCCGTTCGGCGTCTTCGTCGTCGGCCTGTCCCTCGTGCTGCTCGCCATCGTCTTCCGCTCCATCGCGGTGCCGATCAAGGCCGCCCTCGGCTACCTGCTCTCCGTCGCCGCCGCATTCGGCGTCGTCGCCGCGGTCTTCGAATGGGGCTGGCTGGCAGACGTGCTGCACGTCACCCGCACCGGACCGATCATCAGCTTCATGCCCATCGTGCTCATGGGCGTGCTGTTCGGCCTGGCGATGGACTACGAGGTCTTCCTCGTCTCCCGCATGCGTGAGGACTACGTCCACGCCCGCACGGCGGGGGCCACGAAGGCGGAGGCGCGCGCCACCGCGCTGGCGGCCATCCGGTCGGGCTTCACATCGTCGGCGCGCGTGGTCACGGCCGCCGCGCTCATCATGTTCGCCGTCTTCGCCGCCTTCGTCCCAGAGGGCGACGCGTCGCTGAAGCCGATCGCACTCGGCCTCGCCGTCGGTATCGTGATCGACGCCTTCCTCGTGCGGATGACGCTGACGCCGGCCGTGATGGCGCTGCTCGGCGACAACGCGTGGTGGCTGCCCCGCTGGCTGGAGCGCACGCTGCCCCACTTCGACATCGAGGGCGAGGCCGTCGAGCGCGAGCTGTCGCTGGCCGAATGGCCCGAACCGGACACCACGGCCGCCGTGGTGGGCGAGGATGTCGCCGTCTCGGCCGGCGACGTACGACTCGTCGACCGTGTCTCGCTGCGGGTGGAGCCCGGCGAAGCCGTGCTGGTCACCGCTCCGGACGCCCGCGGACCGCGCGCGCTGCTGCTGGCGCTCTCCGGCCGGGCGCCGGTCGAGGGTCGCCTGAGGGTCGGGGGCCACCTCCTGCCCGGACGCGAGGCGTGGGTGCGCGCGCACGTCGGCGTCGCGCTGCTCGAGGGCTCCACCGACCCGTTGCGCGACGTGCGCGAGGCACTGGCGGGGCGGCCCCGGATCCTCGTGATCGACGGGCTGGATGCCTTCGCCGCCGGCTCCGAGCACGACCAGGCGGCCGCGGCCCTTCGCGACGCCGCGGCCGCGACCCCCGAGCTGACCGTGCTGGCGTCATCGACACACGTCGACGCCGCCCGCTCCCTCCTCTCCGACGCCGGGTGGCCCGACGCGCCAGTTCTCGACGTCTCCGTGCCGCACGGGCCCGCCTCCGCGGGCGCTCCCGCGCCCCTCGATGCCGTGCCCGGCGACGACACCCGGTCGACCCTTCCGACATCCGCCCTTTCGACAGAGGTGCCCGCATGACCCTCCACATCGAGCGCGCCCGCACGCGGCGCCCCGTCACCTGGCTCACGATCATCGGCGTGCTGCTTCTTCCCGTGCTGATCGGCGGCATCCTCGTCGCCGCCCTGTACAACCCGGCCGAGCGGCTCGACTCCATGAGCGCCGCCATCGTGAACGAGGACGAGGCGGTCGAGATCGACGGCCAGACGGTTCCGCTCGGGCGCCAGCTGACGGCCGGACTCGTCGAAGGCTCCGACGAGATCGCCAGCAACCTGGACTGGACGATCTCGAACGCCGAGGACGCCGCCGAGGGTCTGGCCGACGGCACGTACCAGGCCGTCGTCACCATTCCGCAGAACTTCTCCGCTGCGGCCACCTCGACCGCCCCCGGCGGGTCGCCGGAGCAGGCCCTCATCGAGGTGTCCACGCCGCCGGACTCGAAGGTCGTCGACGACGCGATCACCGCGCAGGTGACCTCCGCGGCCGCGAGCATCATGGGCACCCAGCTCTCCGAGGTGTATCTCGAGAACGTCTTCCTCGGATTCACGACCCTCGGCGATCAGCTCGGCGAGGCTGCGTCCGGCGCCCGGCAGCTCGCGGATGGCGCCACGCAGGCGGCCGGCGGCGCGACCGCCCTCGCCGACGGCTCGGGCCAGCTGAGCTCGGGCGCGAGCGGCCTTGCTTCCGGTGCGGGCGAACTCGCCGGCGGCCTCGACACCATCGCCTCCGGAACGCGCGACGCGGCATCCGGAGCCACGCAGCTCGCGGCCGGCGTCTACGGCGGAGCCGACCAGCTCGAGGCGAACGGCCTCGTGCCGGACGTGGTCAGCGGCTATGCCGCGGATGCCGCGGCGGACTCCGCCGCGACCGCCGCACAGATCGGGGCGGTCGCCCCGACGCTCGGTCAGCTGGCGGCGCAGTGCCCGACGGTCAGCACCGACGCCGCGTTCTGCGCGACGCTCGCCACCGCAGCGGCCGGCACAGGCGCCGCCGCGCTCTCCGCGGTCGACGCCGCCACCGCGGCGGGGTACGCGTCCGGCGCTCTGACGCAGTTCGACCAGGCGGCGACCGCCGAGTTCGCCGGTCGGTTCCGCACGATCGCGGACAACGTGAGCGCCCTCTCGGGCGGCCTCGGTCAGCTCGCCGGCGGCACGGAGCAGTCGGCGGACGGCGCTCGGCAGCTCGGCGACGGCGCCGCGCAGCTGGCCGGAGGCATCGATCAGGCCGGCACGGGGGCGACCTCGCTCGCCGGTGGCATCACCGAGCTGGCGACGGGAACCACCACGCTCGCGGACGGCCTGGACCAGGCATCCGAGGCGGTGCCGTCGTATTCCGAGAACGAGGCCACCAGCCTCGCCACCGTCGTCGCAGACCCCGTCGCGACCGACGGGCTCGGATCCTCGCTGTTCGGCGCATCGGCCGTGCCGCTGCTCGCGACCCTCGCCCTGTGGTTCGGCGGCCTCGGCACCTTCGTGGCACTGCAGGCGGCATCGCGCCGTGCGCTCACCTCGCGTGCGCCGTCGGCGGTGCTGGCGCTCCGCGGCCTCGCACCCGCCGCCGTGCTCGGTGCCGTGCAGGGATTGCTGGTGGCGGGTGTCGTGCAGCTCGCAGCCTCGTACGAGTGGGGAGCCTGGTCGCTGTTCGCGGTGCTCTGCGTCGTCGCCGGCGTGGCCTTCGCGGCGGTCAACCAGGCGCTCGTGGCGGTGTTCGGGGGTGCGGGTCGCTGGCTCGCGGCCCTCGTCGGCGTGCTGGCCGTGGCCACCGGAGTGGTCTCGACCGTCCCCAGCGTGCTCGCGGACATGGCGGCGCTGCTTCCCACCACTCCCGCCTACAACGGCATGCTGGCGGCGCTGACCGAGACCGGCGGCCTCGGTGCGGCGGTCGCCGGACTGCTGATCTGGTCGGTGCTGGCCTTCGTGGCGACGACCCTGGCGGTGGCCCGCAGGCGGATCGCGCGCCCGGCCGATCTGCTCGCACCCTCCCCCGTGCCGGCGTAGCGCCCGAGCTCGACTGAAGCGCGGGCGCGGAGGTTCTCACGAAACCCCGCGCCCGCGCAGGCACGCTCGCGCGCTGGCCGTGCGGAACCGATCGCTCCTCGCCGTCCCGACGGGCCCACCCGGCTGAACTCAGTTCAGTCCGGAATAGACGTGCAGGCCCTTGAAGAACATGTTGACGATCGTGAAGTTGAAGAGCACGGCCGAGAACCCGATGATGGACAGCCACGCCGACCGGGTGCCGCGCCAACCGCGCGTCGCGCGTGCGTGGATATAGCCTGCGTACAGCACCCAGATCACGAACGTCCAGACCTCTTTGGTGTCGAAGCCCCAGTAGCGTCCCCAGGCGTCCTGCGCCCAGATCGAGCCGGCGATGAGGGTGAATGTCCAGAAGATGAAGCCGATGATGGCGAAGCGGTAGGCGAGGGCCTCCAGCGCCTCGGCGGACGGCAGCGTGCGGAGGAATCCCGGGCTGCGGCGCGTGGGCGCCTCGCCGCCCCCCGCCGCGACGAGGGCCCGCGTCTCGCGCTTGGTCTGCATGAGCTGGAGCACCGAGAGGGCGAAGGCGAGGGCGAAGAATGCGGTGCCGAGCGAGGCGACGAAGACGTGGATGACGAGCCAGATGCTCTTCAGGGGATCCATCAGCGGCACGATCTCGACGTAGAACGCGAGGGCGGCCCCGCCGAGGAGGAGCACGACGAGCCCGGTGATGAAGGTTCCGAGGAACCGCAGGTCGTACCGCAGGAGCACCACGAGGTACACGGCCACGATCAGCAGTGTGCCGGTCATGGCGAACTCGTACATGTTCGACCACGGAACACGCCCCGACGCGATGCCCCGGGTGAGGGCCGCACCGAAGTGGAAGGCGAACCCGAGCACCGTGAGCGACGTGCCGATCCGCGCCATGACATAGCGCGTGCGCGGGCCGTCACCGCGTCCCTCCCCGGCACCCAGCGGAGAGCCGCGCCGGGCCTCGACCGCGCCCGAGCGGCCGCGCACGGCGGCCCCCACCAGGACGGGCTCCGCGAGGCGGGCCGTGCCAGCGGCATCCTGAGCGTCCACCGCCGCCGACGAGCGTCGCGCCAGGTCGAACGCGTACGCCACGAATGCGAGGGCGTAGAGGGCGATCGCTGTCCAGATCAGCACGATCGAGACGGCGTCGAGGGAGAGGGCTTCGCCGGGCATGTCCTCAGTCTACGTGCGGGGTTTCGCGCCCGGCCGACTGGTGGCGGGCGGCGAACTGCTCGACCGCGGCGGCCAGCGCCGGGTCCTCGCCGCGGGCAAGGCCGGCGTACTCGATGCGCACGATCGACCCGTCGGGAGTCGCCTTCACCCACATCCGCCGCCGTGGGACGAACAGCGCGGTGAGCAGGCCGAGCAGGGCGAGCACCGCGAACACGAGCACCCACACCGCCGACGCGTCTCGGTGCACTTGCAGCGATGCGAACCGCTTGACCGACTCGCCGTATCCCGCGGCTGCGCCGGCCGGCGTCTCGTCGACGAAGGTGATCGTGCCGAGGCCGTTCGGCAGGTCGGCGGTCTCACCCGGTGCGAGCTCGATGGAGTCCACGCCGGTCTTGCCGCCCGTCAGCTGGGTCATCTCGCTCGGGTCCAGCACGTACACGGAGCGCGGGGTCCCGTCGTCGATGCCGAGGTCGCCCTCGTACACGTTCAGCGTGAGCGACGGATTGACCAGCGCCGGGTATCGCGAGGTGAAGGCGCCCGTGTCGAGCGCGACCTGAGTGGGGTAGAAGAAGCCGACCATCCCCAGCTGCTCCGGCATGCCGTCGGGCACCTTGACGACGCCGAGGGACGTCATGTTGGAGTCCTGCGGAAGGAACGGGACGGACTCGTCGAAGACCACCTCGCCCTCGGCGTTGCGGATCACGATCGTCGGGGCGTATCCGTTGCCGAGCAGGTAGATCTTGTCGCCCGCGATGTCGAGCGGGTGGTTGACCCTGACCGCACCCACGCTCGTCTCGCCGTCCGGCGTCCGCACCGTCACGTTCGCCGAGAAGTCGCCCGCCTGGCCGGCGGCGTTCGTCCCCAACGGCTGGTACGTCACGTCGAAGGAGTCGAGGGTCATCGCGTACGGCGGGAGCGCGCCCTCGGAGACGAAGCGCCCCCTGTTCATCGATGAATAATCCAGCAGCGTGTTGACGAACGTGGTGCCCTCGACGATGACCCGCTGGCCTGTGTAGGCGAAGCCCCCGCCCAGTCCCACGGCGAGCAGCACCCCGACCAGGGCCGCGTGGAAGACCAGGTTGCCTGTCTCGCGCAGGTACCCGCGTTCGGCCGAGACCGAGAACGATCCACGGGAGTCGTACCGCTCGACCCGGTAGCCGCCCGCTCGCAGCTGCTTGGTCGCGCGGTCGACGGCGGCGGAAGCCTCGACGGCGGCAGGCGACGGGGAACCGTGCGCGCCCTCGTCGGCCACCTCGACCAGCTCCTCGCGATAGGCGTCGAGGCGGGAGAGCCGTGCGGGCGTGCGAGGCGGGCGGGCGCGCAGCGCCTTCCAGTGGTGCTGCGTGCGCGGGATGACGCAGCCGATCAGCGAGACGAAGAGAAGGATGTAGATCGCCGAGAACCACACCGAGGTGTAGACGTCGAACAGCTGCAGGTTATCGAGCACCGGCGCGAGGTCCGGGTTGTCGGTGAAGTACTGCGTGACCCCGTTCGGGTCGGCGCTGCGCTGGGGGACGATCGAGCCCGGCACCGCCGCGATCGCGAGCAGCAGCAGCAGCACGAGCGCCGTGCGCATGCTGGTGAC
The DNA here is from genome assembly GCF_049844955.1 of Microbacterium sp. DT81.1. Lineage (NCBI taxonomy): Bacteria > Bacillati > Actinomycetota > Actinomycetes > Micrococcales > Microbacteriaceae > Microbacterium > Microbacterium sp. DT81.1. The sequence continues at coordinate 197,343 of NZ_JBNCMA010000007.1, read as the reverse complement.
CTGTCGCCAGGCCCATCGGATCCACCCCATCGGCCCGAGCGCCGGCTGCGTGATGTCGTTGCTCTCGAGGTGGTCGGACGGGCGCAGCGGGTCGTTCTCCGCACCCGGGCTGGTGGCGCTAGAGCGGGAGCTCGACACTGCCGATCACCGCCCCGAGCCGCGTCATCACGTCGGTCCAGACGCCCGTGACCATGAGCACGCCGAGCGCCACGAGGAGCGCCCCGCCGAGGATGTTCACCGCGCGGATGTGGCGCTTGAGGAAGGTTACGGAGCGGGTGGCCCAGCCGAATCCGATGGCGAGCAGGAGGAACGGGATGCCGAGGCCGAGCGAGTAGGCGACGCCGAGCAGCGCGGCCCGACCGGGATCCCCGACATTCCAGGAGAGCGCGATGATGGCGGCGAGGGTAGGGCCGATGCACGGGGTCCACCCGATCCCCATGGCCACCCCGAGGAGGGGCGCCCCGACGAGGCCGAGGTTGCCGCGGAGAGCCGGGCGGTAGGTGCGCTGGGCGAAGCCGAACACGCCGATGAAGACCAGTCCCAGGAGGAGGACGAGCACGCCGAGCACCCGCGTGATGATGTCCGCGTACTCCAGGAAGAAGCGCCCGAGGGTTCCGCCCAGCACCGCGACGGCCACGAACACGACCGTGAACCCGGCGATGAAGAGCAGCACTCCCCCGAGCAGCCGTCCGCGGCCGGGGAGCGACGCTTCGACAGGCTCAGCGACCGCCTGCGTCAGCCCGGTCGTCGACGCGGCCCCGGTCGCCGAGCCTGTCGAGGCGTCGATAGCGATCGGACTGCGCGCCGGGGCCGGCGACACGGCGGCCCCGATGAATCCGAGGTAACCGGGGACAAGAGGCAGCACGCACGGCGAGAGGAACGAGACGAGCCCGGCGAGCATCGCGATGGGGATGGCCACCCAGAGCGCCCCGTCGAAGATGACCGCGACGGGATTCACGAGCTGTCCGCGAGCGCGTCGCCCACGAGGGTGGAGAGGGTGGATACGCCGTCGAGCTGCCCCACGATACGGGCCGCGACACGCCCCGTCGCATCGAGCACGAGCGTCGTCGGCGTTGCGTTGATGGGCGTCGCACCGGCGAAGGCCAGCTTGGCCGATCCCTCGTTCACGTCGATGATGCTCGGATAGGTGATGCCGTAGGTCTCGGCGAAGGCCTGCGCGGTGTCGGCTTGGTCGAGCGTGTTGACGCCGACGAACGAGACGTTCTGGCCCTGGTACTCCTGCCACACCGACTCGAGGTCCTCGGCCTCGACCCGGCACGGCCCGCACGCGGCGTACCAGAAGTTGACCACGACCACATCGCCGGCGACGTCCGCGCTGGAGAATCGCTCGCCCGTCTCCGTGACTCCCGCGAACTCCACCGGCTCGCCGCGTTCGGCATCCGGGATCTCCTGCACGCGGCCGTCAGCCGTGATGTAGCCCTTGTTGTCTCCGGCGCGGTACTGCTCCGCAAGGGAATCGTCGGTGCAGCCGACGAGAGCGAGCGCGAGGGTCGCGGCGAGCGCGGCCGCGGCGAGCGGGCGGATGCCGGGCATCAGACCGCCCCGACGTCGACGGCGCCGGTCGTGGCGACGGGCTCCGCATACTCGACCTCGACCCATCCGCCCTTCTGCCGTTCGAAGGAAGTGACGCTCGAGAGCGCGCACCGCCGATCGCGCGGGTCATGACGAAGCGGCTCGCCCGCCACGGAGAGGTGCGTGAGCCAGATGGGAGCCTGGTGCGAGACGATCACGACGTCTCCATCGGGCGCGGCGTCCCACGCCGAATCGATGGCCTCGCGCATCCGCTTCACGATGGACACGTACGGCTCTCCCCAGCTGGGCAGGCTCGGGCGAACCAGATGGCGCCAGTTCAGGGGGTTGGCGAGCGCCTGCTGCATCCGCCGGCCCTCGAACACGTTGACCGGTTCGATCACCCGCTCATCGACGGTCGGCTCGAGGCCGAACAGCTTCGTGAAGGGCTCTGCCGACTGGCGGGTGCGCTCGAGCGGCGAGCAAACGAGGGCGGTCACGGGGCGTCCGACGTTCTTGACGTGGAGAGCAGCGGCGGCCGCCATCCGGTGCCCCCCATCGCTCAGCACGTAGCCGGGAAGCCGGCCGTAGAGCACTCGGCGGGGGTTGTCGACCTCCCCGTGGCGCACGAGATGTAGGCGGGCTGCAGGCACCCCTCCAGTCTACGCGGCGGCACCTGGTGAGCCGCCTGAGAGCGGCTCCCCGCTCAGCCGGTGGGCACCCCCGCCGAGGCGATGGCGGCGCCCAGAAACCACGAGCCGACGAGGAACGGCGAAGCCGCGATCGGCACCCAGAACGCGAGCCGGCGCAGCACGAGCAGCACGATGGCACCCACCACAGCGAGCAGCAGGAAGACCCAGGGCAGCACGACCGCCGTCAGCATGCCCGTCGCGATCAGGTCGGTGTTGCACCCGACCGCGCCGCAGGGATCCGATGCCATCGCCAGGAAGAAGCCGAAGAACGACATGAAGAAGGCGAGCACACCGAGCAGCACGAGAAGGATGACGGTGACCACGATGTCCCACGTGCGCACGGGCCGCTTCTGGGCCGGCGCGCCGTACCCGGCCGGCGCATATCCGGCCGGTGGGTAGCCGGCCGACGGATAGCCGGCGGCCGGGGGCGGCGGCGGCTGCCAGGCGGGGGGCTCTGTGCTCACGAGCTCATCATAGGCAGAGGGCGGGGCCCCGCGGGAGCGCCGGGGCCCCGTCATCCGCCGACGTAGACTGATCCCTCGTGAGTACACGCGTTCTGGTCCAGCAGCTGCAGTCCCTTCCCGACGGTCCCGTCACGGTATCCGGATGGGTCGAGACCGTCCGCGATCAGAAGAAGGTGCAGTTCGTCATCCTGCGCGATGAGACCGGCGCCGTGCAGCTGGTGAACCCCGCCACCCGCCCTCCGGCCGAGCCCGTGGACCCTTCGACAGGCTCAAGGACCGCCGAGCCGCAGGACACCGCCGAGGACCCAGCTGAGCGAGCGAAGCGAGACGAAGCGCTCGCGCTCACCGACACGATCTCGACCCTGACCACCGGCACGTTCCTCACGGTCACCGGCCAGCTGAAGCACGACGAGCGCGTCAAGCTCGGCGGCGTCGAGATCAAGGTCGCCTCGCTGGATGTCGCGGCCGCCGCGCTCCCCGAGACGCCGATCGCCGCCGACAGCGCCATGGACAAGCGGATGGACTGGCGCTTCCTCGACCTGCGTCAGCGCCGCAACAACCTCATCTTCCGGGTGCAGACGACACTCGAGCACGCGATGCGCACGTGGTGGATCGAGCGCGACTACATCGAGATCCACTCCCCCAAGCTCATGTCATCCGCCTCCGAGTCCAACGCCGAGCTGTTCGCGCTCGAGTACTTCGGCGAGCAGACCGCGTACCTGGCGCAGAGTCCTCAGTTCTTCAAGCAGATGGCCCAGTCGGCCGGTTTCGGGAAGATCTTCGAGATCGGCGACGTGTACCGCGCCGACCCCTCGTTCACGAGTCGGCACGCGACCGAGTTCACGTCGGTGGATGCCGAGATCAGCTGGATCGACTCGCACGAGGACGTCGCGCGGATGCAGGAGGAGCTCCTGTCCTTCGCGATCGGTGCGGTGGCCGCCAAGCACGGCGCCGAGATCGAGGAGCTCTTCGGGGTTGCGGTGAGCGCCCCCACGGTGCCCTTCCCGCGCATCCCCCTCGCCGAGGCGCGCGACATCGTCGCCGCCCGGGGATACGACATCCCCCGCACCGATGGCGACCTCGACCCGGAGGGCGAGCGTCAGATCTCGGCGCACGTGAAGGAGACCTACGGGCACGAATTCGTGTTCATCACGGACTACCCGCACGAGATCCGCGCGTTCTACCACATGCGGGATGACGAGACAGGGCTGACGAAGAGCTACGACCTGCTCTACAACGGCGTCGAGATCACCACCGGCGCGCAGCGCGAGCATCGCGTCGACATCCTCATGGAGCAGGCGAAGCAGAAGGGCCTCGACCCGGAGCACCTGCAGTTCTACTTCGACTTCTTCCGCTACGGCGTGCCGCCGCACGGAGGATTCGGCATGGGCCTCGCCCGGGTGCTGATGCTGATGCTCGGCGAGTCCTCGATCCGCGAGGTCACTTATCTTTTCCGAGGCCCCACGCGCCTCGCTCCCTGACCCCCCTTCCGAGGCCCCACCGCCGCGCCCCCTGACCCCCTTCCGAGGCCCCACCGCCGCGGCGAGAATCGGTCGAGCGACCGGGACTCGGCGCGTCGCGCGCCGTTTCGGTCACCGGACCGATTCTGGCGAGTCGGGGTCAGCGGCGGTCGGCGTCGAGCAGCGCGTCGCGCAGGCGCTCGGGCGCAAGGCGCCAGTGGGAGTGCAGCGTGCCATCGATCAGCACGACGGGGATCTTCTCCCACCACAGGTCGTGGAGCGCAGGGTCGTCGAGGATCGAGGGCTCGAGCACTTCGATGCGGTCCGCGACGTCATCCGGAAGACCGGCGATGACCTGCTCGATGACCCCGTGCGCCACATCGCAGAGGTGGCAGTCGGGCTTGCCGATGAGGGTCAGGGTGGTCACGAAACCATCCTAGGTTCGCGTTCCGGGCCCCGGCCGGCCGACGAGCCGGAACCTCAAGACTCGACAGGGTACCCGGCCTGGATCCACGCGTCGGTGCCACCGTCGACGTTCACGGCCTCGTAGCCGCGGGCCGTCAGCGCTTCGGCGACCCGCGCCGAGCGGCCGCCGACCTTGCAGATCACGTCGAACGCCCCGTCGGGGAGCTCGTGCAGACGCTGTCCCAGCTGCGACATGGGGAGGTTGACCGCGCCGGGCACGCGGCCGGCGGCGAACTCGTCGGGCTCGCGCACATCGATCAGCGGGACGCCCGAGCGCTCCCGCAGCTGTGCAACGGTGATGGACTCCATGGGGTTTCCTTACTCGGATGCCGACCCGGTTGCCGGGGGTACACGAAGCGCCCGTCCTCGGACAGGCGCTTGTGTGCTGATCGGTCCTTGCGGACCGACCCGGCCGCTACTTCTTGTTGCGGCGCTGGTGGCGAGTCTTGCGAAGCAGCTTGCGGTGCTTCTTCTTCGCCATGCGCTTGCGGCGCTTCTTGATGACTGAACCCACGGAAAACCTCACTAAGTCGGGGTCTGGGCGGCCGACGCGGAAGTGCGCACGCCACCCGGGAACGGGCAAAGCGGAAAAATGCCTCGGGGCAGTCTATCAGGCGGGAAGAGGCCGTTAACCGACGTCGGAGACCGGTCGCTGGAGGGCGTCGGTCACGGCGGTCTCGGGTACCCGATAGCTCCGCCCGAAGCGCACGGCGGGCAGTTCCCCGGCGTGCACGAGTCGGTAGACGGTCATCTTCGACACGCGCATGATCGCGGCGACCTCTGCGACGGTCAGGAAGCGGACATCCGGCAGTTCGGCCATGCTTCCCCCTCCCCCAGTATGATGCTGAGCACACTCTATGGGGTTGATGCGACGCCTGTAAACCCATGTGGCTGATGGGACGAAGCCTCTTACGCACTCGGATGCCGGCCCGCCCGCTCGCGGGCCTCCCGCAGCGTCTGGCGCACATGGCGCTGCGCGTCACGCAGTGCCTTCTCGGCATCCCGAAGCGCTTTCTGCGCTTCGCGGTATTTCTTGTCGGAGGCCACCCCGGCATCGTCCAGCGTCGCCCAGCCGGCGGGAGCGGGGCGGGCACCTCCGGCCTCGAGGCGGTCGATGTACGCAGCGAGGCCGTCGAGGATCCGCTCGAACCCGAACATGAACGGGTCGTCGGGAGAGAGGAACACTCCGGCGTCGATCGCGCGGCGCAGTGACGGGAACTCGTCCGCCGAGATGAGCCCGTCGAAGAGCGCGGCCTCGCGCAGAGTGATCTGCTCGGGCGTGAGGCCGGTCGCGCGGCCGGTCGCCGCATACCCGGCGAGCACGGTGCCGTACCACCGCGCCTGCCCGGTGACGAGGAGGGTGACCGCAAGCCGCTCCTCCGCCGACAACGGCGTCTCGTCCACCGCCTCGAGCACGACCTCCATCCACGCCGAGCTGTTGGGGGTCGTCGGGGAACCGGTGATCGGCACGTCGATCATCCATGAGTGGCGCAGGTAGATGTCGAGCATCGCCCGGAAGATGGCACGAAGCCGCTCCCGCCAGCCGTCGACGTCTCGCACCGACGCCGGCGGGAGGCCCGTCGCGGCCTCCTGCATGAGCAGCATGAGGTCGTCCTTGGCGCTCACGTACCGGTAGAGCGACATCGGGGTGTAGCCGAGGCGGGTGGCGACGGCGGCCATCGAGACCGCGCCCAGTCCCTCCGCGTCAGCCAGCTCGACGGCGGCGTCGACGATCTTCTCGACGCTCATCTCGCGCTTGGGCCCGCGCTGCGGGTCCGCGCTGACGCCCCACGCGAGGGCGACGCCGCGCGGCAGATCGAGGTCCGTGGAATCGCCCATAGCCTGCCCTTCGTCGACCTCAGTCTAGGACTGTTTATGTCGTAAACAGTGTGTTACCGTCATAAACAGTTTATCCCGCACACATAAAGGGTCCACTCATGCAACCAGCAATCGAGGTGGTCGAGGTCGGCAAATCGTTCGGTGCGCAACGCGTTCTGGACGGCCTGTCCTTCGCGGTTCAGCCGGGCGAAGTCTTCGCCCTCCTGGGCGTCAACGGCGCCGGAAAGACCACGACGATCAACATCCTGACCACCCTGCTCCAGCTCGACGAGGGCTCCGCTGTGGTCGCCGGATGCGACGTCGCCCGCGACCCTGTCGGGGTGACGCAGCGCATCGCGCTCACCGGGCAGTCCGCCGCGGTCGACGACGTGCTCACCGGCGCCGAGAACCTCGTGATGATGGGGCGGCTCTCGGGGCTCTCCTCGGCGACGGCGAAGGCGCGCGCCGCGGAACTGCTCGAAAGCTTCGCGCTGACGGATGCCGCTGGTCGGCGGGTCGGGTCGTACTCCGGCGGGCTGCGCCGCAGGCTCGACCTCGCCCTCAGCTTCGTCGTCGCGCCCAGCGTGCTCTTCCTCGACGAGCCGACGACGGGTCTGGACACCCGCAGCCGGCGGGAGCTGTGGGACGTCATCCGATCCCTCGCCCACGCCGGCACCACGGTGCTGCTCACCACCCAGTACCTGGAGGAGGCCGATCAGCTCGCGAACCGCATCGCGGTGCTCGACGCCGGACGCATCGTCGCGACCGGCACACCCGACCAGCTCAAAGCCGCGGTCGGCGTCGAGACCGTCGAGGTGCGCGATGCCGCCGGCGAGCCGATCAGGGAGATCCCCACGGACGGAACTGTCGGGGGGCTCCGCCGCGCACTCGACGAACTCGACCGCAGCGGTGCCGAGGGAACGGTCACACTGCGGCGGCCGAGCCTCGATGACGTCTTCCTCACCCTCACCGATCCGGGCGCCGGCCGCCCCGTGCACCTTCAGGAGCAGCGATGACCACCGCGACCCTTCTTCGCCCCCGCATCACCGGCCTGACCGCCGAGTCGGTGTTCGTGAAGCGCAGTCTCACCCACTCTCTCCGGGACGGCGAATCGCTGCTGATGGCGATCATGCTGCCGATCATGCTGATGCTGCTGTTCACGTTCGTCTTCGGCAACGCGATCGATCCGGCCGGCGGCTACGTGAACTACGTCGTCCCTGGAATCATCCTGCTCTGCGCCGGCTTCGGCGCCGCCTCGACCGCGGTGTATGTCGCGGGGGACATGAAGAGCGGCATCATCGATCGCATCCGCACGATGCCGCTGCGCAGCGGCGCAGTGCTGACGGGGCACGTGGTGGCGAGCCTCGTACGCAACCTGCTCGCGACAGGAGTCGTGATCGGGGTCGCCCTGCTGGTCGGCTTCCGTCCGACGGCCGACGTGTGGGGCTGGATCGGGGCGGTCGCGATGATCGCTCTCTACATCCTCACCATCACCTACCTCTTCGCGGCGATCGGCCTCGCGGCGGGCAGCCCAGAGGCGGCGAGCGGATACGGCTTCATCATCCTGTTCCTGCCCTACCTCTCGAGCGCCTTCGTGCCGGTCGACACGATGCCGACCTGGCTGCAGTGGTTCGCCGAGAACCAGCCGATCACGCCGATCATCGAGACCATCCGCGGGCTGCTGTTCGACCTGCCGATGGGGACGGAGCCGTGGTGGGCGCTCGGCTGGTGCGTCGCGATCCTCACGGGCGCTGTGGTCTGGGGTGCGTGGCTGTTCCGCCGCAAGGCGGGTCGCCGCTGACTCCCAGCGGATCCATAACCCGCCCATAACGGATACCTCGACCCCAGACGCAGGGTGGCGGCATGTCGAACACTCACGATGCCGCCTCCCGCGATACGGAAGCCCCCGATGCCGAAGCCCGCGATACCGCCCCCCTCGACCCCGTGACCCCGACGGCGGGCGCTCCCGCGGTCGGAACCCCGACCGACCAGGGTGCACCGCCGCAGGCGCCTCCCCGGACGGAGAAGAAGGTCTCCCGCGGCTGGCTGATCGGCGCCGTCGCGGCGGGAGGTGCGCTGCTGCTCGCGCTCGTGTTCGGAGGTGGCGTCGCCACCGGCCTGGGCGTCGGCGCGCTCACCCGCGGCGGATTCGCCGCCGACGAGGGCGGCGGCCCCGGCGCACCCGGCGAAGGCGGGTTCCACCGATGGGGTCCCGACGCGGGTCCCGGTCCGGGTCGTCCCGGCGATGGCGATCGCCGCGACGGGCAGGACCGGCAGGACGACACGACGACGCCCAGCCCCACCCCGACCCCGGGCGCCTGACGGCGGCGCTCGCGACTACGCCCCGAGCCGCTTCAGGGCGGACGCGACCGCGTGCTTCGCCGATGCGGCGGCACGGCCGACGACCTCTGCGGCGTGCGCGGCTCCGTCGGGCAGGGCGTGATTGGCGCCATCCCCGTCGAGGTCCTCATCGACATCCGTCTCGTTGATCAGGAACGGAACGACCCAGTCGTCCACGGCCTCGAGCGGCGCCGACGACAGGCTGTAGTAGCGGTGCTGACCCTCTTCCCGCACCGAGACGAGCCCCGCATCGCGCAGCACCTTGAGGTGCTTGGACACCGTCGGCTGACTGATGCCGAGACGGCTGACGATGTGCGAGACACTCGTGCCGGACTGCTCACCGGCACTGGCCCGGTCAAGCAGAAGCTGCAGGATGTCGCGCCTCGTTCCGTCGGCGATCACGTCGAAGATGTCGGCCATGTGCTTAGGTTAGTCGGGTGATGGCCGGAGTACCATGACAACGTCTTCGGAGCGAGGAGGGCGACGCATGGCGGGTCGAACCGGCCAGGCGCGACCCCGCCAGACCCTGCGGATGCGGGGGCGGGAGGCCTTCGACTGGGTGCGCACGCGCACCACGACATCCCCTGCGAGGTTTGCAGTGGTGGTGTTCGTCGCCCTCATCCTGATCTTCACGGCGCTGCTCTCCCTGCCCGCCGCCGCCGCCGATGGCCGCCGCACGGCCCTTGCCGACGCGCTGTTCACCGCGGTCTCGACGATCTGCGTCACCGGTCTCTCGACGGTCGACATCGCAACGCACTACTCCGGCTTCGGCAAGGCGATCATCTACGTCGGCGTCAACATCGGCGGCCTGGGCGTGCTCACTCTGGCGTCGATCCTGGGGCTGGTCATCTCGAAGCGGCTCGGACTGCGGGCGAAGCTCATCGCGGCCAGCGACTCCAACCCGGCCCGCAGCCACGCCGGCCCGATGAACGAGGGACAGACCGTGCGACTGGGGGAGGTCGGCCAGCTGCTCGTCACCGTCGCGCTTTCGACCCTGGTCATCGAAGCCGGCCTGGCCATCCTCCTCTACCCGTCGCTGCTGATCGGCGGTGTGGATCCGCTCACGGCGCTCTGGGAGGCGCCGTTCTACGCCGCGATGGCGTTCACGAACACCGGATTCGCGCCGAATCCCGGCGGCATCGCCGCGTTCGCCAACGACTACTTCTTCCTCACCGTCCTCATGACGGGCGTCTTCCTGGGGTCGATCGGCTTTCCCGTGATCTACACCCTGTGGAGGCACGTCTGGCACGTGCGCAAGTGGTCGCTGCACGCGAAGATCACCATGATCACCACCGTGTTCCTCTTCTTCGCGGGGGCCGTGGCGTTCACCGTGCTGGAGTACAACAACCCGAAGACCTTCGGCGCGCTCAATTTCTGGGACTCCAGCTTCCAAGCGCTGTTCCTCTCGGCGATGACCCGCTCCGGGGGCTTCTCCGTCATCGACATCGGCGAGCTGCACGGGTCGTCGCTCGTCGTGGGGTCGATGCTGATGTTCGTGGGCGGCGGCTCGGCGTCCACCGCCGGCGGCATCAAGGTGACGACCCTCGCCGTGCTCGCCCTCGCCGTCTGGTCGGAGGCCAAGGGACGGCAATCCGTCGAGGTGTTCGGCCGCCGCATCCCGAGCGATGTGCAGCGCGTGGCGCTCTCCGTCGTCGCGTGGGGCGCCACGATCTGCGCACTCTCGACGATCATCATCTCCCAGATCAGCCAGGCGGACGTCGCGGATGTGCTCTTCGATGTGATCTCCGGCTTCGCGACCGTCGGCCTCTCGACGGGGCTCACCGCCGAGCTCAGCGACCCCGGGATCTACGTCATGGCCGTGACGATCTTCATGGGCCGCATTGGTACAGTGACACTCGCCGCGGCCGTGGCCGCGACATCCCGTTCGCAGCTCTACTCGCTGCCAGTGGAAAGGCCGATCGTTGGTTGAGCGAATCCGGGGCGACGCGCCCGTTCTGGTGATCGGACTCGGTCGCTTCGGCGCCGCGTGCGCCGGCGAGCTCGACCGCCTCGATCGAGAAGTGCTGGCGATCGATGACAGCCTCGAGCTGGTGCAGAAGTGGTCGGAGCGGGTCACCCACACCGTGCAGGCCGACGCCCGCAACATCGATGCCCTGCGGCAGATCGGGGCGCAGGACTTCCAGGTCGCCGTCGTCGCGGTCGGATCGCTGATCGAGGCATCCGTCCTCATCACCGCCAATCTCGTCGACCTCAAGGTCCCGCAGATCTGGGCGAAGGCGGTCTCGCAGTCGCACGGCAAGATCCTCGCGCGGGTCGGCGCGAACCACGTGATCTACCCGGAGCGAGAGGCGGGCGAGCGCGTCGCCCACCTCGTGAGCGGGCGGATGCTGGACTTCATCCGGTTCGACGACGACTTCGCCCTCGCGAAGCTCTATCCGCCGAAGTTCATCCGCGGCGTCGGCCTCAACGAGTCGGGCGTGCGCTCGAAGTACAACGTGACGGTCGTCGGCGTGAAGTCGCCCGGCAAGCCGTTCCGGTATGCGGAGGCGAACACGGTGGTCACGAACCACGACCTGATCATCGTGTCGGGAACCAACAGCGACATCGAGCGTTTCGCGGCGCTCGACCGCTGACCCGGTCGCGCCCGCTGGGGCGCCCGCTGCTCACCGCGGCGCACCAACTTCGGCGAATGTCGCGTTCCTCGGAAGATTCCGGTGATCCCGGCCGATGTTCGCAACATTTTCCGAAGCTGATGCAGGGGCGGCCCGGGCGGCAGCGCGGGCGCGGTCCGCAGCAGGACTCTCAGGAGCCGGCGGCGAGCTCCCGGGCACGGGCGAGCGCGGCATCCGTCGCCTTCGCGAAGACCTCGTCGAGGCGCGCCTCCTGCAGCACGCCGATGGCCCTCTCGGTCGTGCCCTTCGGGCTCGTGACCCGGCGGCGCAGCTCGGCGGGTTCTTCTCCGGATGCGTGGAGCAGCGCGGCGGCGCCGATGAAGGTCTGCTCCGTCATCAGCCGGGCCTCGGCCTCGGTGAACCCCTTGCCGATCGCGGCCTTCGTGAACTCCTCGACCAGCAGGAAGAAGTACGCAGGGCCCGATCCCGAGATCGTGGACAGCGCGTCGATCTGGGACTCCGGCACCTCGATCACCGTGCCGACGGTCTCGAACAGCGCCCGGACGAGGCTCAGGTCTCCTGCAGAGGCACCCGTCCCGGCGGACAGGCCGGTGACCGCCTCGCCGACCACGGCGGGCGTGTTGGGCATCGAACGGACCACCGCGATCTCCGCGCCGAGGATCGACTCGAACGTGGCGATGGGAACTCCCGCCGCCAGGCTCACCACCACCGCGCCTGGTCGAACATGCGGCGCGATTTCGCGGAGCAGGTCGGAAACCATGGCCGGCTTCACGCCGATGAGCACGATGTCGGCGGATGCGGCTGCCTCCGTGTTGCCATGGGCGCGGTCCTCCAGCGCGATGCTGGTGACGTTCTCGAGACCCCAGAGCATCGCCGCCTTCTCCTGCGTGCGATTGGTCACGGTGACGCCCGCCGTCGCCAGGCCCGAGCGCGCCAGCCCCTGAGCGATCGCCCCGCCCATCGAACCGGCTCCGAGGATGGCGACGGGCGGGAGGGCGAGGAGTTCGGAAGGCATGGCGCCATCCTATGTACCGCTCCCCCGGCCGGCACGGACGCGAATGTCGTACGAGCGGTCGCTGCCTGGCGGCGGCCGAACCTGAGAGTCGATTCATGCCGAACTGAGGCGGGTCTATGCTCGTGAGCGGGGAGGGGCGCAGGGGCCCCTCGTGCACGCAACGAAGGACGACCATGACCCTCTTTCCCGGCATCACGCAGCGCGTTCTCGACATCCCGGGCATCGCCGTCGGCATCCTCGAACGCGTGGGAGACGACCCCGCGGCGAACCCGGCCAAGACCGTCGTCTTCGTGCACGGCAACGTCTCCTCCAGCCTCTTCTTCATGCCGACGATGCTCGATCTGCCGAACGACCTACGGGTGATCGCGATCGACCTCCGCGGATACGGTGCGAGCGAGCACGCGCCCGTCGACGCCACTCGTGGCCTGCGGGACTACAGCGACGACATCCACGCCACCCTCGAGGCGCTGGAGATCCCCACGGCCCATCTCGTCGGCTGGTCACTGGGCGCGGGAGTCGTGATGCAATACGCGCTCGAGCACCAGGCGCTGACCCTCACCCTGGAGGCGCCCGTGTCGCCCTACGGCTTCGGCGGCACGCGGCGTGACGGGTCGCGACTGACCGACGACGACGCGGGCACGGGCGCCGGCAGCGCGAATCCCGACTTCGTGCTGCGCCTCACAGACAAGGACACCACCGACGAGGCACAGACCTCGCCGCGCAACGTCTTCCGCGCCTCGTACGTGGCTCCCGGCTTCGTGACCGCCCACGAGGACGTCTGGGTCGAGTCCATGCTGACGACCTCGACCGCGACGGGGAACTATCCGGGAGACTCGGAGCACTCCCCGAATTGGCCGGGTTTCGCCCCCGGACGCGTCGGTGTGCTGAACACACTGTCGCCGAAGTACTACAACGTCGCAGGCATCGTCGACCTCGAAGAGAAGCCGCCCATCCTCTGGATCCACGGCGACTCCGACGCCATCATCTCGGATGAGTCGTTCTTCGACGTCAACTACCTGGGGAAGCTCGGCATCATCCCCGGCTGGCCGGGCGAGGACGTGGCACCCGCACAGCAGATGGTGAGCCAGATGCGCGACGTGCTGCACGCCTACTCCGCGGCCGGCGGCTCGGTGACCGAGGCGCTCTTCGAGGACACAGGCCACACCCCGAATCTGGAGCGCCCCGACGAATTCCGGCATGCCCTGCTCACCCACATCGGGCCGAGGGCGGTCGACCCGGGAACCGACCCCAACCCGCCGACGGAGGCCTTCATCCTGAAGTCCGAGGACTGAGGCGGTCCCGCGCACTGCTCCGTAGACTCGTCGCATGAGTGCATCCGGCGGCGGCAGAGCGATCATCGCGGCGTTCCTGGCCAACATGGGCATCGCCGTCGCCAAGTTCATCGGCTACCTGATCTCCGGGTCGAGCTCGATGCTGGCGGAGTCCGTCCACTCCGTCGCCGACTCGGGCAATCAGCTGCTGCTGCTGCTCGGTGGGCGCCGCGCCAAGCGGGCGGCCGACAAGGAGCATCCCTTCGGCTACGGGCGTGAGCGGTACGTGTACGCGTTCGTCGTCTCGATCATCCTGTTCTCGGTCGGCGGTCTCTTCTCGATCTACGAGGGCATCGAGAAGCTCGCGCACCCGCACCCGCTGAACATGCCGTGGCTGCCGGTCGTCATCCTGCTGGTCGCCATCGGACTCGAGTCCTTCTCGCTCCGCACGGCCGTCAAGGAGAGCAATCTGGTACGGGAGTCGGGGCAGTCATGGGTCTCGTTCGTGCGCCGCGCGAAGGCGCCGGAGCTGCCCGTCGTGCTGCTCGAGGACGTGGGCGCCCTCGTCGGACTGATGTTCGCGCTCGCCGGCGTCTCGCTTACCTGGATCACCGGGAACGGGGTATTCGACGCCATCGGCACGCTCTTCATCGGCACGCTGCTCATCGTGATCGCGATCATCCTCGGTATGGAGACGAGCAGCCTGCTCGTGGGCGAGGGCGCGACCGAGCGCGAGCACGACGCGATCGTGCGGGCGATCCAGGGCACTCCCGACGCCCCGCGCCTGATCCACATGAAGACGCTGTACCTCGGACCGGACGAGATGCTCGTCGCTGCCAAGCTCGGCTTCGCCGGCGACAAGCAACTGGCCGAGGTGGCCGCCGAGATCGACCTCATCGAAGCCCGCGTGCGTGCCGCCGTGCCGACCGCCCGCGTGCTGTACTTCGAGCCCGACATCTACCGACCCGGCCGGCAGCCGCTGCAGACCGACGCCATCGTTCTGAAGTCCAGCGACTGACCCGGCCCGCCGCGCCTTACCGTCGGGCCTCGAAGAACTCCCTGAGCAGCGCGGCCGCCTCCGCCTCGCGCACGCCGCCCACGACCTCGGCCCTGTAGGGCAGCCGACGGTCGCGCACGACGTCATACACCGACCCGGCAGCACCCGCCTTCTCGTCCCACGCCCCGAACACCAGTCGGGAGAGGTGGGCCTGCAGCAGCGCGCCGGCGCACATCACGCACGGTTCCAGCGTGACGACGAGTGTGCAGCCCCCCAAGTTCCACGAGCCGGTGGATGCCGCGGCCTCGCGCATCGCGACGATCTCGGCGTGAGCCGTGGGATCGGTCGTCTGCTCGCGGCGGTTGCGCCCCCGGCCGATGATGCGGCCGCCGGCATCCGTCACCACCGCACCCACCGGCACCTCGCCGTCGGCCGCCGCCTCCGCGGCGAGCGCGAGGGCACGGTCCATGGGGCCGTCGTAAAGCGCGTGCGACACGGCCCTGAGCCTACGCGACCCCGTCGGTCCCGCATCCGAACGGATGCCGCGGACGTCGCCGCGGGAGCACGATTAGCGCGCCCGAGCGCGGCGGTCAAGCCCGTTCGCCGCACGAGCGGACCGGCCTACCGTTGGCGCAACGAAAGGAGAACCGATGTCCATGTCAAGCTCCAATCCCATCCCGCCCGCCGGCGGCCTCGCCGCCGCCGCCGCGTTCGGCTCGCAGGATGACGACGCCGCGACACGCGAGGTGGATGACCGAGAGGTGCTCGATCCCGACGCGAACGACGACCTGATCGACAGCGCCGACGCCGACCGGCTCGCCGCCGACCCCGACGACGCCGACGACGACCTGTTCGATCGCGACTGACCGCGTGGTGCCGCCGCACCGCCACGAGGGCGGAACGCGCCCGTGACGGTGCGGATCGGCACGTCCGGATGGAGCTACGACCATTGGGCGGGAGTGCTCTATCCTCCCGGGATGCCGCCCAGAGAGCGGCTGCAGCGCTACGTCAGCGTCTTCGACACGGTGGAGCTCAACGCCAGCTTCTACCGCTGGCCGGCTCCGCCGCGCTTCGAGAGCTGGAACCGGCGCCTTCCCCCCGGATTCGCGATGACGGTCAAGGCACCGCGAGGGCTCACCCACGCGCGCAAGCTGTATGCGCCGGAGGAGTGGCTGACGCGCATCGCCGCCGGCCTGCACGAGCTGGGCGACAAGCGCGCGGTCGTGCTCGTGCAGCTGCCGCCGAAGATGGAGCGTGACGATGAGCGCCTGGCGTACTTTCTGGAGCGCGTGCCCGAGTGGATGCGCATCTGCGTCGAGTTCCGGCATCCGTCGTGGGAGACCGACGAGGTCTTCGACCTGCTGTCGCGTCACCGCGCCGCGTACTGCGTGTTGAGCGGCGCGGGTCTCTCCTGCATCCTGCGCGCCACGACCGACATCGCCTACGTGCGGCTGCACGGGCCGAGTTCCGAGCACCTCTACGCCGGTTCGTACTCCGACGACGACCTGGAATGGTGGTCCGAGCGCATCCGCGAGTGGCGGGACACCCGCCACGACGTGTACGCCTACTTCAACAACGACGGCGAGGGGCACGCGGTGCGCAATGCCCTGACGCTGAAGCGGATGACGGGCGCCTGACCGCCACCGCCCACCGTGTCAAGCCCCTGCGGGAGCGGCGGAGTCGCCGCTTAGCCTGGCGATCCACCCGATACGGAGGACACCGTGGACGACCGCACCTCACCCCTCATGCGGGCCAAGCGCCCCCTCAACGCCCTGGCAGGACCGTACGGGCATCCCTTCCACCCGATCCTCGTCACTATCCCGATCGGCACGTGGACGGCGAGCCTGGTGTTCGACGTCCTCGGCCTGTTCGCAGAGGACGCCGAGCCGTACGCCGTCGGTGCGCAGGTGCTGATCGCGATCGGCATCATCGGCGCACTGCTGGCCGCCGTGTGGGGGTTCATGGACTACCGGCAGCTCGCGGCCGGCACCCCGGCTCGCCGCACCGGCACGATCCACATGATCCTCAATCTCGCGGCCGTGGTGCTGTTCGCGATCAACTACTTCGTGCGGGCCGGCAGCGACCACGAGGACGTCAGCATTCTCGGCCTCATCCTCACCGTCGTCGGCCTCGCCGCCCTGGGTGCCTCCGGGTGGCTCGGCGGCAAGCTCGCCTATCACTACGGTGTTCGGGTGGCGGCCGAGGACACCCAGCGCGAAGGCTTCAGCTGACCCGGCGGCGCAGGTAGAAGGCACCAGCTCCCGCCACCGCCCCGACACCGAGCACCCGCAACGGCGTCGAGCGCCAGCCGCCCGTGACGCCGCCGTCGTCCGTGCCGGGGGTGAGCACCGTGCCGCTGGAGCGGGGCGCTCCCCTGCCTCGCAGCGCGAGGGACTCCTGCGCCAGCGACGTGAGGCGGTCGTACAGACCGGGCGCGATTCCGTGCAGGGCGGTCGCGATGCGCTGGGTCCGGCCGACCACCACCACCGGCCGCCGGTGCCCGAGCGAGCGCACGATGGCCTTGGCGACGCGCTCGGGGGCGGAGATCGGCACCAGGGGGTGAACGTGCCGTCCCGTGTAGTTGGCGGCGTGCTGGTAGATCGGCGTGTCGATCGACGCCGGGAGAACGGCGACGACGTGGATGCCCCGCGAGCGACGGAGCTCCTGCCGCAGGACCTCGGCGAGCCCGAGCGTCGCGAACTTGCTGGTGACGTACGGCGAGATGTAGGGCGACCCGACCTCCGAATAGAGGGAGCCGACCATGATGAGCGTGCCCGCACCCTGGCGGCGGAACTGGCGCAGCGCCGCGCGGGCGCCGTGCACCTGCCCCATCAGGTTGGTCTCGATCACCTGGGTGAAGATCGCCGACGGGGTCTGCTCGAAGGTCCCGAAGCTCATGACGGATGCCGCGCCGACCCACGCGTCGATCCGGCCGTAGGCGTTCACGGCCGCTCGTGCGAGCGCGAGGACCTGCTCTTCGTCGCTGACGTCGGTGCGCACCGCGATCGCCTCGCCGCCCCGTGCCGTGCATTCTTCGACGACAACCTGGAGCGAGCGCTCGTTCCGCGCCGCGAGCACCAGCCGATCGCCGCGTGACGCGAACGCCCGCGCGGTGGCGCGGCCGATGCCGCTCGATGCGCCGGTGATGACGATGACCCTGCCCTTTCGCGCGGTGCGGTCCGTCTTCCCCGCCGTGGTCTGGTGCTTCATCGAGTGCCTCCTCGCACCGGTTCACGGGGCGAGAGGTCCGGGAGCGCGCGCGTTCCGAACTCGTGACGCAGGGCGCTCAGCGCCGCGTGCCACCCGACGAGCCCGTGCACCCCCGGCCCGGGCGTCACCGACGCCGAGCAGAGGTACACCCCGGGGATCGGCGTGCGCCACGGGTCCGGGCTGAGCACCGGTCGGCGCACGAGCTGCAGAAGGCTCGGCGCGCCGGATGCGATGTCGCCGCCGACGTAATTGGGATTGTGCCGCGCCACGTCCACGGCCGTGCGCGACGACACGGCGAGGATCGTGTCGCGGAAGCCCGGCGCGAAGCGTTCGATCTGACGGATGACGGCCTCCCGGCGATCCGCCGTCGAGTCGGCGGGCACGTGGGTGTACGTCCAGAGGGTGTGCCGGCCGGCGGGCGCGCGAGAGTCGTCGAAGAGCGACTGCTGCGCCACGAGCACGTACGGCGACTCGCTGAGCCTGCCTTTGGTCACCGCGTTCTCGGATGCCGCGACCTCCTCACGGGTGCCGCCCACGTGCAGCGTGCCCGCCTCCCTGAGGGCGGGGTTCGTCCAGGGGACGGGCTCGGAGAGGGCGAAGTCGACCTTCGCCGATCCCGCACCGTAGCGGAACCTCTCCAGTGCCCGGCGGTACCGGGTCGGGATCGTTCGCGATGCGATCCGCGTGAACGCCCGGGGGGTGACATCCAGCAGGGTGACGCGCGAGGGCGGCAGCTCCTCGAGCGACGCGACGTCATGGCCGGTGATCACCTCGCCGCCGTACGCCCGGAGGTCCTCGACCATGGCGTCGATGATGGACTGGCTGCCGCCGATGGGTACGGGCCAACCCCGGGCGTGCGCGTAGGCGGTGAGGGCGAGACCCGCACCGGCTCCCACCAGGCTCGGCTGCGGGAGGATCGTGTGCGCCGCGACGCCCGTGAGCATGGCGGGAGCGGCGTCTTCGGAGAACCGGCGCTGCCAGAGCGGCGAGCCCTGCTCGAGGGATGCGAGCCCGAACGCGATGGCGGTGATCGGATCGGGCGGCACGCGCAGGAGCGTCGAGCCCGTGAAGTCCGCGACCCGGCCGGCACGCTCGACCAGCGGGCGCAGCAGGCTCTCGTACGCCCGTCCGTCTCGGCCGAGCGCCTCGCGGGTGCGGGCGAGATCGCGATAGGCGAGGCCGGCACGACCCCCGTCCAGAGGGTGGGCGAACGACAGCTCGGGGGTGACGAACCGCATCCGCTCCGTCAGTCCGAACTCGCGGAAGAAGCGCGACTCGAACGCCATCGGGTGGATCGCGGAGCACACGTCGTGCGCGAACCCCGGCAGCGTCAGCTCCTTCGTGGCCGAGCCTCCGCCCACTTGCGTGGCACGCTCGAAGACACGCACCTTGAGCCCGGCGCGCGCAAGGGTGACGGCCGCCGCCAACCCGTTCGGGCCGGCGCCCACGACCGTGGCATCCACCTCACCCATCGGCGGCCGCGCCGAGCGACTCGCGCTCGGCGGTGCTCAGTTCGGATGCCGACCCTCTGCCGATGCCCTCCGCCAGGTAGGCGAGGCGGTGCAGCGTCTCGGTGTTGCGCCAGTGCAGCATCACATCCATGAGCGGCGCAGGAACCAGTGTGGCGGGGCCGGAGACCGCCTCCTCCTGGATCCGGACGATGCAGCCATCGGCCCCTCGGGGTTTCACATCGAGCGTGACGCGAGCCTCCCCCACCGGCCAGCCGCGGGCCTTCATCACCGCCCGACGCGGGGGGTCCCACTCCAGCGATTCCGTCTTGTCGTCGATGAGCACGGGCCACACGCCGAAGGAGTGGTGGAGGCGGGAGTGCGGGCGCGGCCACGACTCGTCCACATCGCGCATGCGGGACGCGCCGACCACCCACGACGGGTAGAGCCAGCCGTTCCCGAGCACCGCGAAGACGTCGGCCGGGCTGCATTTCAGCACCCTCACGTTGCGCGACATCGGTCCTCTCCTCTCGCCATCGGTGCGCGACGCTCGCCGCACCCGTTTCGTGCGACACTACGGCGAGGGCCGCGGCATCCGGCAGTGCTTGAAAAGGCCCCGCTCATGTGGCAGGGCCGGGGCGTCGAACCGATCACTCGGCACCCACCGCGCGAGCCGCGCTGACGGCCGAGGCGATGCCCTGCTGCCACGGCTCGCCATGTCCGGGCAGCACGGTCCGGGCCCCGGTGGCCTCCAGCGCATCGAGCGAGGCGAGGGCCCTCTCGCTGTCGGCGGTCGCCGCCTTCGCCACGATCCGCGGGCCGGTCTCGCCGGTGTACGGATCGAGGGTCACCAGAGCATCGCCGGCGAAGAGGATGCCCGAGCCGGGCAGAGTGAAGCCGCAGTGGCCGTAGGTGTGCCCGGGGCTCCACACGGGGACCAGCCGCCCCGGCACGTCCATGGGCTGATCCGGATGGAGGGCGCCCGCGGCCTCGATGCCGCGCACCGACAGCGCGCCGGCCGTCGCCATCCCGGCGATGACGGGGATGGCCTTCGGGTAGCGCAGGAGGTACCCCGCTCGCGGAGCCTCGTGATCGTAGCGATACGGATGCCGGGCGAGCTTTCGATCCTCGTCGTGCACGAAGTGGGGAACGTGGTGCTCGTGCGTGAGCCGTGACGACATGCCGACGTGGTCGAAGTGACCGTGGGTCAGCACGACGGCGTCGATGTCCGAGGGTTTCGCACCGAACGAGGCGAGCACCACCCGGAGGCCGCTGAAGCTGTCGGGCAGACCCGCGTCGACCAGCGTCATGCCATCGGGGGTCACCACGAGATAGCAGTTCACGTGTGCCCGATCGATGCGGTAGACGCCTTCTGCGACCTGCTGCCACACTCTTCTCACCGCGCGCGCGGCGGATTTCGTTGCTCCCATGACGGCCACCTTTGCCGCGACCCGGGCCTCCGGACAGTGGCTTGCGAGGCCCCGAACCGAGTGCTAGCGGCCAGTCGGGCGCATGCTGAACAGCGGCTCGCGCCCTGTCAACCCCGTATCGGGCTTTCGACGGGCCCGGCAAGGTCGCCGCATGACATTCACACCGACACGCGCAATCGTGACCGCCTCGGACTCGGGCATCGGCAAGGCGGCCGCCGTCGCGCTCGCGGCCGGCGGCATGGACGTGGGCATCACGTGGCACACCGATGAGGAGGGCGCGCAGCAGACCGCCGAAGAGGTGCGCTCGTACGGCCGCAACGCCGTCGTGGCTCGCCTGGACACGAGCGACATCCCGGCGTGCGGCGATGTCGTCGATTCCCTCATCGGTGAGCTGGGCGGCCTCGACGTGTTCGTGAACAACGCGGGCACGGGCGACAATGCGCCCTTCCTGGAGCTGACCCTGGAGCAATGGCGCCACACCGTCTCGGTCGATCTGGAGGGCGCATTCATCTGCCTGCAGCGGGCCGCGCGGCATATGGTCGACGCCGGCCAAGAGGGACGCCTGATCGCCATCACGAGCGTGCACGAGCATCAGCCGCGCGTCGGATCCGCGGCATACGACGCCGCCAAGCACGGCCTCGGGGGTTTGATGAAGACGCTCGCGCTGGAGCTGGGCAGCAACGGCATCACCGCGAACTCGGTGGCCCCCGGCGAGATCGCCACCCCGATGACCGACCAGGAGGACGTCGATCCGCACGGTGTGGAACGACCGGGTGTGCCGCTCGGCCGGCCCGGCGACGCTCGGGAGATCGCGTCGGTCGTCGCGTTCCTCGCCTCCCCCGGTTCGTCGTACGTCACCGGGGCATCGTGGGTGGTCGACGGTGGGATGCTGCAGATGGGCCCGCAGGGCGGTTCCAACATCGAGAGCAACGACTGGCGCGAGGGCAAGTAGGCCGGCCCACCGACCGCGAAGGCCCGCAGGGCGTCTGTGGCACCTGCGGGCCTTCTGCGTTGTGTTCGGAGAGTTCAGCCCTCGCTGGAATCCTGGTCATCGCCCGCTGCGGCGGCGATGAGCGCCTGGATGGGAACGCGGCCACCACCGGCCAGTTGACCACCGGCCCGTCGGGCGGCTGATCCGAGCGGCGCCGCCCAGACATTCTCGTAGACGAGAACACCCGCGACGCTGCCCGGCCCCATCTCGATGGCCAGGTTGGCGAGATCCTCCGCTGCGAGAAGGTCCGCGAGCTGCAATTCCATTTGCACGATCTCATCGACTCCTCCGCCGTCCGACAGTTCCAGCACGTCGACGTCGCCGGCTTCGTCTTTCATGAGGAGCAGCACATCGAGCACCCGGATCGTGCCCGATTCCGAGAGCCGCACCAGCTCTTCTGCGATCTCCCCGGTGAAGTTCTGCTGGCCGGCCGGGAACTCGACCACCAAGTAGTCAACCGGTCCCAGTTCGTCGAGATTGATGTCACTCATCAGATGCGCCGGCGTCCGGGCGTCACCACTGCACCCACCACGGCCGCCTTGGCGAGAGGCGAAGGGCCCGGTTTGACCGCCGCGGTGACGACCGCGGCCTTGGCCACGGGGGCGCCGATCACGCCGACCCGTCCCACTCGTGCTGCTCTCAACATGTCAGGCTCCTGTCGTCTCGAGTGCGTCATCGGCCTCGATCGAGGCGATGATCGCTTGGATGGGGATGCGGCCGTTGGCGATCAGCTGCCCGCCGGCCCGCCGTGCGGCCGACGCGAACGGCGCCGCCCACAGGTTCTCGTACACCAGCACACCCGCGACGCTGCCCGGGTCCATCGCGTAGGCCAGATGCTCGACATCGTCGGCGGCAAGCAGCTCTGCCAGCTCGGTCTCGAGCTGCACAAGCGCGCCGAGCTCACCGGCATCCGAAAGCTCCATGGCGTCGACGCTGCCGTCGGCATCCTTCACCAGGATCAGGACATCGATCACACGGATCGTGCCCGCCTCCGAAAGCCGCACCAGCTCCTCCGCCAGCTCACCCGTGAAATTCTGCTGCCCCTCGGGGAACTCGACGACCAGATAGTCCACCGGTCCCAGCTCCGCCAGATCGTAGTCACTCATCTGTACCCGCCCTCCAACGCTCTCTTCACCACGCACGAGTGTGCAGGTCCATCGTCCCCACGCCGGCTGGCCGGCACATCACCTCATCTGTGTGATCACAGCGGAGGGGCGCGCGTGCGAGCAGGAGTGCTCCCATCGCTGTGCCAGAATCCAGGCATGGCGAGGCCGCGCGGAGAGCTGAAGAACACCAGTTATGAGATCTTCATTGGAGCGCTGTCGGCGCTCGCCATCGTGAACCTCGTGCTCGTGTTCGTGTTCCTCGCCGACCCGGACCTGCAGTTGGTGCTGGCGGTGATCGATGGGCTCTTGAGCCTCATCTTCTTCGGGGACTTCCTCTATCGACTCAAGACGGCACCAGCGCGCGGTCGGTACTTCTTCCGTAAGTTCGGATGGGCCGATCTCCTGTCGTGTATCCCATTCCCCGTGTTCAAGCTGCTGCGCGTCTTCCGCCTCGTCCAGGTGAATCAGCTGCTGGGCAAGAAGGGCGCTCGCGGCGTCTGGCGGACGATCATCAGAGACCGCGCGAACAGTGCGCTGCTCGTTCTGCTGCTGATGGGCATCCTCGTGCTGGAGTTCGGAAGCATCGGGATCCTGGCGATCGAGCAGTATGCACGAGGGGCGAACATCACCACCGCATCGGATGCGCTGTGGTTCACGATGGTCACCATTTCCACGGTCGGCTACGGAGACAAGTATCCGGTTACAAACGCCGGGAGACTGGTCGGTACGGTGATCATCATCGTGGGAGTGGGCATCTTCGGCACGTTCACCGGCTACCTCGCGAACCTCTTCCTCGCCCCTCGCAAGTCGGATGCCGTGGTCCTCGGCGCGTCCCCTGCGCCCGGCAGTCCGAGCGAGCCGGGCCCGGTATCCGACGACCCGGGCGCTGCACCGCCGACGCCGCCCGGCTGACTCCTTCCGGTTCGAGAACGGCGACGCCGCCCGGCCTCTGCCCGGCCGGCGCTGCAGTTCCTGTCGGGCGCTGCGCGACTTTTCGGCGCTCGCGGCGATTTTCGCAGCGCGCGGGCGCGTGGGCGCGCGGGGCGGGAACCCGGCGCACCGGAACGGCCCTGGCCGCCATGGGCGCCCGTTGGTAGCGTGAGGTGACCGACTGGATGAGGAGGTGCGGCGTGCTCCGGACGATCGCGGCCATGCCCTCCCTTCTCGCGTTCGCGCTGGCATCGGCCGGCCTGGTCTCCACCGGGGATGCCGGCACCGCCGTGGCGCTCGTTCTGGCATCCGTCGTCTTCGCCGTTCTCGCTCTTGTGCGGCGTGCACTTCCTGGCGCCGGTGGCCGGTCCGGCTCACTCTCCTGTGCTCGTCGATCCATCGACATCTCCGTCGCTCTCACACAGAGCGATCCGGGCGCGCCCGGCCATTCCCGGCCTCGCGCTCCGGGCTTCGCGGCTTCGGCCGCTTAGGCACCGCGCGCTCGGTGTGCCCGCTCTGTGACGGGCGCCGTCGGTGTTCGTGGGGTGTTCGTGGCCGCTCCGCGCCCACGCCCACCCTCTCCCGATCGGACATCGTCTTGGACCCCTTCACCCTCGCACCGCTCGCTGCGCTGCTCGAAGCCGCTTCCGGCGCCCTGCTCTGGGTCGCCGCCACTCTCCAGCCCCTCACCGGAACGAGCGCGGCCGCCGCCGCGATCGTGCTGGTCACCCTGCTCGTGCGCGCGATGCTCGTACCGACGGGCATCGCGCAGGCCAAGGCCGATCAGACCAGGGCCCGGCTGGCACCCCGCCTGCGCGCCCTCCAGCGGCGCCACCGTGATGACCCAGAGCGCCTCCGTCGCGAGACGATGCGACTCTATGCCGACGAGAACGCGTCGCCGCTCACCGGATGCGCACCCATCCTGATCCAGGCACCGATCATCGGCGTGCTCTACGCCGTCTTCCTGCACCCGTCCATCGCCGGCCACGCCAACGCGCTGCTCACCGCTGAACTCGGTGGAGTGCCGCTGGGCGTCAGCCTCGTGGGCACCCTCACCACCGGGGCCTCGGACCCGGCCACCTGCGCGCTCTTCGGGGCGATCGTCTTGATCATCGCGCTGGTCGCCGAGGGGACTCGACGCGCATTCCGGCCTGCGGATGACGCGGCCTCCGTTCCGGGACCGCTCAGGCTCGTCGGGGCACTGCAGTTCACGACGGCGGTGGTCGCCACGATGGTGCCGCTCGCCGCAGCGATCTACCTCGTCGTCACGGTGAGCTGGACGCTCGGTCAGCGCCTCGTGCTTCGCCGGATCTACCCGTTGCCGTCGTGAGGACGGCGGGTGCATCCAGGGTGCATCGTTTACAGCGCCGAGAGCCGCTCGCGCAGCTCGGCCACCTTTGCGCCATCCACCTGGCTCCCGGCCATCGCGAGCACCGAACTCGCCGACATGCCCCTCACCATCGACACCATGGGGTTATCGCTCATCCCCGGCACGACGTCATCCACGATCGCCTTCGCCTGCGGGTCATCGAGGATCTGACCGATCGTGGCGACGTCGAGGTTGAACTTTCCGGGCATGTGCTCTCCTTGAAATCGAACGAATAGTGGTGGCGGCGGGACAGCCGTCGGTTGCCGGACTAGCCCTTGCCTTTGCCCTTGCCCGGCTTGTCGTTGCCGTTGTCGCCGTTGCCGTTGCCGTTGTTGTTTCCGGGCCCCGAGTTCTCGTTGCCCGTGTCGGGCAGGCCGCCGGTGTCGGTACCGCCGGTGTCGACGGTCGTACCGCCCGTGTCGACCGGCGTCGGCTCTGGCTCCGGCGCGGGGGGCGGCTGAAGGTCCGCGCGCACCAGGTCGATCGCGCTCTGGATCGCCGCGGCGCGGGCGGGGCTGACGTCGCCGTTCGCGAGCGCACCGTCCAGCTGCGCCTGAAGCTGATCGAGAGTGGCGAGCGCCGCCGGGGAGTCGCCTGCGGCCGCGGACTCGGCGACGGAGACCACGCTCTGCTGCATCGTCTCCGCCACCGCGTGGGAGAGGTCCGTGGACGAGGGCGCACATCCGGTAAGGGCTCCGGCGACGATCGCGGCGGCGGCGAGCAGCGTGCCCAGCCGACCGGAGGCGAGCCGGCGCGGCGTCACGGTGTCACCTCATCGAGCAGCTGATCCAGGTGGGAGTCGAGCGGCTCCTCGAGCTGCGGAAGCGCCGGCGGTGCGGGCGGCGTCGATGCCGTGCCCGTCCACACGATGACCGCCACGATCAGCCCGGCGACGACGGCCGCCGCGGCGCCGAGAGCGATCCACAGGCGTCCGCGCCGGGACGCGCCCGCCGTGATCGGGTCACCCGAACGTGCGACGGACGGGGACACCGGCACCGCGAATTCCGCTCCGCGGGGCAGCAGCGCGGTCGCCGCGGTGAGCTGCCGCGGCACGGCTGTTGACGCGACGAAACCGTCCACCGCAGAGTCGCTGCCGACGGCATCTGCGTCGTCCGGCACGTAGCCCGTCACATCGGGCGGGACGTCGTCGTACTCGAGCTTGCGTGCGCGCGCGGCGACCTCGAGGGCCGTCGGCCGGTCCTGCGGATCGAGCGCCGTCATGGCGGTGAGCAGAGACCGCCACCGGTAGCCGAACGTCCCGGGGATCACCGGCGGCATCGACAGTCGTGCGGCGACCGCCTCGTGCGGGGACTGCTGCGGGAAAGCGCGCGTTCCCGTGAGCGATTCGATGAGAACGAGTCCCAGCGAGTAGATGTCGGATGCCGGCGTCGGCTCGGCGCCGCGCACCTGTTCCGGGGCGATGTAGGCGGCCGTGCCCATCGCCATGCCCGGCGTCGTGACGCGCGCCGTGTCGACGAGGTAGGCGATGCCGAAGTCGGCCAGGATGGCGCGGAAGCTGTGGTCGGAGATCAGCGGCGGGCGGAGGAGCACGTTCGACGGCTTCACGTCGCGGTGCACGATGCCCGCGGCGTGTGCGACGTGCAGCGCCTCGCCCAGATCCGCGCCGAGGGCCGCGACGTCGATCGGCGCGATCGGTCCCTGCTCGATGCGGGCCTCGAGGGTGCCGCCGTCGACGTACTCCATCACGAGGTAGGCGCCGTCGTCGTTGGACAGATGGGCGTCGAAGAGGGTCACGAGCGCCGGGTGACTGAGCGAGGCGAGCAGCCGCTTCTCGGACTCGCGCCGCACGACATCCGCCGATCCGGCTGCGCCGGGATGGAAAGCCTTGATCGCGACGGTGCGACCGAGCGTCTCGTCCGTCGCACGGTACACGGACGCCATCCCCCCGGTGCCGATGAGCTGCTCCAGGCGGTAGCGTCCATCGAGCAGCTCCCCCACGGCGGCGCTCGAGAAACTCACGTCAGTCATCTACTCCAGCATCTCCGACCGGACTTCAACCGGTAAAGCCATTGACAGCGCCCCGTGCGCGTGCTTCATGCCGCGGTAGGAGCGTGTTACGTCTCCGCCCGGTCCCCGGTTGCGTGTCGCGGCATATTCCGTTGTAGCCTCGGGGTGCACCACAGATCCATCGCACCATCCACTTTCAGGGCAAGACCTCGCCGGTCGAGACACCCCGCAAGGATTGCGGTACGTTCTGCGTTGCTCCGCCCTGTCTTCGCACACCTACAGGGGGGAACAACTGTGCATACATCCAAGGGGTTCGCGGCGCGCCGCGGACCAGCCAAGCTGGCGGCCGTCGCGGTCGCCGGATCGGTGCTTCTGGCACTGGCGGGCGGCGCCTCGGCGTCGGCGGCAGAGCCGATCACCGGCGAGGGCACCGTCACCATCGCCTTCACGGATGAGGGGGCAACCGTCTCCGTCATCACGACGAACACCTCCGCGGTGGACGCATACGCATCCGCAACGATCGGAGCGCCGGACGGCGAGATCTTCGACTTCGGGCCGAGCGAGTATGCCCCCGGTGAGACGAGAGTGTTCACCGCGGAACTTCCGGGCTACACCTGCGCGGACCTCGGCAGGGTGACGGCGACGGCGTTCGGATCGGACGTTCCGGGTGACGGCACCTTCGAGTACACGTCGGGCCCGGTCCGCTTCCCGGACCCGCGGATCACCGTCACGGGCTGCGACGCGCCGCCGCCGCCCCCGCCGGTCGACCCGGGCACGCCGCCCGCACCCGGCGCGGCGCCCGCAGCCCCGGTTCACCCCGTCGCCGTGGCGGCGCCCGGCACGAACAAGCTGCCGTCGAGCCAGACCGACGGAGCCCTCGTGGCCTCTTCGTGGCCGGCGCTCACGATCGCCGGCATCGTCGGCGTGATGGCCGTGCTGCTGTCGGCCGGCCTGTTCCAGTGGGCTCGGCGAAACTGAGATCGAGCGCGATGAGGGTGGCGGTCGCTCTGGCGTCCGCCACCCTCGTCGGCACGCTCGCCGGTTGTGCGACGCCGCCGCCCGAGAACATCTCTCAGCGGGCGAATGACGCCGCCTCGCCGTCCGCCACGCAGGGCGCATCTGCGGCCTCGCCGAACCTCGGCGCTCCGACGGCGGCCGTGCCGGTCGGGCCCCCCACGCACCTCACCTTTCCTGCCGCAGGGATCGACGGCGGCGTCGAGGAGTACACCGCTGCCGACGCAGAGGCGGACGGCGGTATCAACCCACCGCGCCTCGATTCCATCTCGTGGTACTCCGGCATCGAAGATGCGCTGGCAGGCAGCCACGCGACGAACACGGTGTACCTGTTCGGACATACGTGGACGCAGCCGGCCGTCTTCAACGGACTTCGCGACGTCGAGATCGGCGACGAGGCGACCGTCACGACCCGATACGGTGTCATGACCTACAGCGTCAACGACATCATCACGATGTCGAAGTCGGACTTCTCCGAAGACCCGCGCGTCGCGGCGATCGTTCCCGGTCGGCTCGCACTCGTCAGCTGCTTCCGCCCCAACGGGCTGGATGCCGACGCCCATGCCCCGGACAACATCGTGGTGTTCATGCAGCTCGTCGGAGCGCGGCCGCTGAGCGGCTAGCTCGGGGCCGCGGAGTCGCCTCGACGCGCCGAACCACCGAGTCGGCTTCTGTCAACCCCCCGACGTGCACGCGCTCGTCGTCGCACAATGGGTACGCAGAGTCGAAAGCCCTGCCACTGCTACGACGACGAGGTGAGCGCGGTGGACAACGGAGCTGTGAAGAGGAAAGACAGCGACCCTGGCCGTTCCTGGACGAATTCCCTTGCGGAGGACGACCTGATGGATGCGGCCGACGAGTTCGAGGACGCGCTGCGCGAGGAGCTGCTGCGCACGGGCGTCATCGAAGTATGGCCCGGTGGTTGAGATGCACCGGACGATGTCGTCGGATGCCTTCGAGCTGCGTCGCGTCGACGATACGCGGTGGCAGATCGAGAACCACGTCTTCGGACCGGGCGACCCGGGATACACCGTCGCGCGGCTGCACGAGCCGGACGAATGCCATGTCGAGGTCGAATGGCTCCAGCCTGTCCACCTGCAGACCCGCTACGCCACGGCCTTCGACGCGCTCGATGACCTCATCCGATGGACCGAGCAGCGCCGCGGCAGCGAGCGGCCGACGCACATCGCCCACTTTCCGCCCACCGGTCCGACGGTGGTGCAGAACGGCTACGACGGGCGGGTGCCGGCGGACGGACAGCGGACATCAGGGATGAGCGGCCGGTAGGAAGTCCCTTCGTGTGCCCACAGATCAGAGGGACTGCGGGGGTCCGATGTGCAGGTGACCCGTGTCGACGGCGTGATGGTCTTCGGGCGGTTCGGGCACGACATAGAGCCCCGCCGGCGAATTCGCCGTGAACATCAGCGCGTCGACCCAGGCGCGATTGATCTGCGGCCGGCCGCCGCCGTAGAACTTGTAGGCGATCGAGCACCGCGGATGGACCCACACCGTCGTCCGCCCGTCGCCGATGCTCTGGTCGTCCTTCCACGAGAAGTGGAACGATTCGCCACGGCGCAGCTTCGCCCCGATGACGACCTGCAGGTGCGCGAGCAGACGGTCCTCGAAGTCGATCTTGACGATTGCGTCGTAGGTGAACCTGCCCATGGCGATTCTCCCAGCGTCGGGGCGGCTGTTGCCCTCATCCTCCTCCTTTCCGCCGCCGAATGTGGGGTATCCGTCTATTTGGCCATCGCCTCCCGCCGGGGAGCACGGATGGCGGCATCCGGCACCCCGGCCGAAGTGCTTCTACCGCGAGCCCGTGCCCCGCGCAAGCCATGGCGGGCGTCGCCGTCCTCACCTATCGTCGGCGCATGCCGAAGCTTCATGGGTCGACGGAGAGCGCACATCGGGACGATCATCATCGCGTCCTGGTGATCGGCGGCGGCAACGCGGGGCTTTCGGTCGCGGGGCGGCTGCGTCGCTACGGGGTGGAGGACATCGCGGTGGTCGAACCGCGGGAGCACCACCTCTACCAGCCGCTCTTCTCGCACGTCGCGGGCGGAACGGCACGCGCGAGCATGGCCGTGCGGCCGCAGGAGAAGGCGCTGCCGAAGGGCGTCGAGTGGATCAAGGACTCCGCTGTCGGGATCGAACCCGAATCCAGCGCTCTGATGCTCGCCACCGGACGTCGCCTCACGTATGACCACGTCATCGTCTGCCCGGGCATCCACAAGGACTGGGATGCCGTCCCCGGTCTGCCTTCAGCCATGCACTCGCCCGCCGGCGCCTCGCACTACGCGATCGAACTGGCCGTGAAATCGTCGGAGCTGCTGCGTGGCTTGCGCCGGGGAACCGCCGTCTTCACGCAGCCACCGGGGCCCGCCACCTGCGCCGGCGCCTCCCAGAAGCCGATGTACCTCGCCTGCGACTACTGGCGGGCCACCGGTGTGCTGAAGGACATCCGCGTCGTTCTCGTCGTACCCGACGCGACCCTGTTCGGCATCCCCGAGATCGATCGCGAGCTCGAACGGAAGATCGAGGAGTACGGCATCGAGGTGCACTTCGAGACCGAGCTGATCGGGGTCGACCCCGACGCGCAGGCCGTCGTGCTGCGCAGGATCGGCGGAGGCCGCGCCGATCGGGTGAACTACGACGTTCTCAATGTCGTGCCGCCGCAGTCTGCACCGGGGTGGATCAAGAGGAGCAGTCTCCCCTCCCCCGACAGCGCGGACGGCTTCGTCGAGGTCGACCCGCGCACCCTGCGGCACGTCCGGTACCCGAACGTGTGGTCGCTCGGAGATGCGGCGGCGACCACGAACTCGAAGTCGGGCGGGGCCCTGCGAAAGCAGACGCTCACACTCGCGCAGAACCTCCTTGCGGTGCTGAACGGCGAAGAGCCGAGCACGCAGTACGACGGCTATTCGGTGTGCCCGTTCACGGTGTCGCGCTCGAGCGTCGTGTTCGCCGAGTTCGACGACCGGTATCGACTGCGGCCCACGATCCCGTTCTGGAGAACGCTGTACCGGGAACGCCGGCTCACCTGGGTGTTCGATCGGCACATCCTGCCGTGGGTCTACTGGCACATGATCCTGAAGGGCCGCGCCTGACGCACGTTCAGGTCGGGGTGGAGCCCGTCCTGTCAGTCGTCGTAGTCCGCCGACGTCACATCCTCGCCCTCGGACTCGGCCGGACGGTCCGGGTCCTCGCCCTCGGCCTGTGAGGGGTGGCCGTCGATGGGCTCGACCGACGCGTCCGCGGGGCGATCCGGATCTTCGCCCTCGGCCTGGCTGGGCTTTTCGGCGTTTCTGTCCATGAGCGTGAAGGTCCTTTCACTTCGACGAGTCGTGCGGAGAGAACCCAAGCCTGCCCTCAACGTCGGGGTGACGCGAGGGGCTTGCGCACCGGGGGGAATCCGCACATCCGTCACGACCACGGGGTGACGGGCCGCTCGATGTCGACGCCGTCCACGTTCAGATCGAGCCGTTCGGTCAGGAAGGCGATGAGGCCTGCGACCGGGAGCGCGTCGTGCAGGGGATGCTCGTAGGACCAGGCGACGTCCGGCGACGAGACGCCGTCGATCTCGGCGCTCCAGTATGACGCGAGGCCCTTGTAGGCGCAGACGGTGTGGCGCTCGCTCGCCCGCAGCAGCTCCATGCGCACGTCTTTCCGCGGCAGGTAGAAGCGCATGGGCAGCGGCGTCTCGAACAGCAGCGTGGGTGCGGAGCTGTCGGCCAGGACGCGCCCGTTCAGGGAGACGATGACGTGCCGCGTGCTCGGGAGGCAGTCGATGCGGTCGAACGGGTCGTGCGGGTGGCCGAGAACCGGCTGCTCCTCTTCGTACCACTGCGTGAAGGCGGACCAGTCGAGCACGACGTATCCCGAGAGGTCCGGGTCGTCCGGCCGGAACGCCGCTCCGGACAGCTCGCCGGACGCGGTGCGGATGCTCAGGGGAGTCCCCGGACACGAGTGGACGGTGAACGGGGTACTCGGATCGAGCACGGGCGGCCCGTCCGCGCCGATCCGCACACCGTGCTCTGCCCCGACCGGTCCCTCGTAGGGCACCAGTTCTCCGGCGATGTGCTCGTCGGGCACGGCATAGGAGGGGACGACCCGCCGCGGCTCCCACACGACGACCGCGCGCCGGGTGTCGACGATCACCTCTCCGTCGGACTCCGCCCGGATCCACTTGTCGATCGCATGCATCCGGAGCTCGGGCAGGATGCCCGCCATCAGTTCGCCCATTCGAGTAGCCACGCGGGCATTCTGCTCGCCGCGGCGCGGGAAGGCAACGGATCGGGCGAGCGCGCTCAGCCCAGCGCCTCGCGCACGGCCAGCGTGAGCTCGGGCGGGATCTCCCGTGCCAGGAATCCGATGCCTGTGCGCTCGGTGAGGCGGTCGCCGGCGCGGGCGTGCGCCCAGCTTCCCCACACTGCCGCGCGCGCGGCATCCACCCCGCGTGCGGCGAAACCGGCGATCGCGCCCGCGAGCACGTCGCCGCTGCCCGACGTGCCGAGCCCCGGTCCGCCACCTGGTACGTTCCACGACTCCCCCGCGGCCGTGACCACCAGGCCGTAGCAGTTGACAACGGCGTCATAGCGCCGGGCGATCTCGACCAGATCGGCTACCCGGTCCTCCCCCGGTTCGCGCTCGAGCAGGATCGCAGCCTCTTCGACATTGGGATTGAGCATCAGGGTCGCCGGCAGCCGGCCGCGATCGATGCCCGGCAGAACGCCGAGCGCATACGCGTCGAGCACGAGACAGCTCAGGCCGGCATCGGCGATGGCGAGCAGGGTGTCACGCGTCTCGTCGGCGTCGTCGAAACCCGGTCCCACCAGCACCGCGTCCGCTGATGCGAGCTCCTCGCGGAGGCCGCCCTCGATGGGATCGGTCGCCCTCTCCGGAAGGGGAAGCACCGCGGCCTCGGGCATCTGCACCCCGAGCTGGCCCTCGACAGACGCCGAGACGACCAGCCCGAGACGGCCGGCGCCGACCCGCAGGGCAGCCTCGCCCGCCAGCAGCACGGCACCGGGTGAGCGCCGCGATCCGCCGACCACCATCACCCTGCCCCTCGACTTCTTGGAGTCGCCCGGATCCGGCAGCCCCCACTCCCGGAGGAGTGCGGGCGTCACGTCAGTCGGGCTGGACATCGGGGTTCCCGGGGTGCACCGTGACGCGGGCGCCTTCGCGCTGGAGGTGTCCGACCTCCGAGAACTCGGCGAGCTCCCATCCGGCGTCCGTGCGCACGAGGTGCGTCACCGACGCATTCAGCACGGTGTGGGATGCCGCGAACGCCAGCAGCTGCTCCTCTTCCATCGGCAGCAGCAGGTACAGGAAGAGCATCACGATCGCGTCGTGGGCGACGACGAGGGCGCTCCCGCCAGGCCCCGCCAGCGCGTCGCTCAGAAACGAACGAAGCCGCAGCGCGACATCCGCCCATGACTCGCCGCCGGGCGGCCGGTGGTAGAACTTGCCGAGGTGCCTGCGCCGCTCGGCCTCTTCCGGGTGAAGGCGCGCAACGCCCCGCCTGGTGAGCAGATCGAGAATGCCGAGCTCGCGGTCACGCAGCCGTTCGTCCACCGCGACGGCGGCCGGCGACGGACTGTCACCGAGGGCGATGGCGAGCGTCTGACGGGCTCGCATGTACGGCGACACCCAGAACACGTCGATGGCTGATCGATGTTCCGCGAGCCATGTGCCCAGGGCGTCCGCCTGGTCCTCGCCCGTGTGGGAGAGAGGGACGTCGGCATCCCGGATGTCGAGGGGGATGACGTCGAGGCCCTCGAGGTCCGCGCGCGTGGCGGCCTCGTTCCCCACGCTCTCCCCGTGTCGTACCAGCCACAGCTGTGTCACCGCCATGCGGTCACCGTACGGGGGCGGCGCGGGCGATGATACCCATTGACAACACTCGCGCCGGCCTGCGACTCCTAGAGTCGGAAGCGGGGAACCCGCACGTCGACCCACACCAGCCGGTGATCGCTGCTCGGGAACGGGAAGACGCCCGTCAGCCGGAACAGCGGGTCGGCCTGCTCGGGCCAGAACACGCCGGCGTCCGTGACGCGAAGGGCCCGCGAGGGAAGCACGTAGTCGGCGCGGAGGTTTCCGGGCGCGGTGTCGGCGAAGTCCGCCGTGTCGTACTTCGGATCACCCTGATGGGTCGCATTCGCGCCACCCTGCACGGCCGACGCCTCGACCGCCCCGGACGACGTGGGCAGCGGATCCTGGATGCGCCAGTTCTCCAGCAGCTGGTCGATGGCGGTATCCACCGAGTCGCCGTCCCGGGGGTCGGCGTTCTGATCGCCGAGGATGACGAAGGAATCCTTCAGCGTGAGTCCGCCCTTTTGGCCCGCGTCATCGACGATGTACCCGGACCGCGGAGACGAGATGTAGTCGGCCCAGAACCGGATCTCATCGTGATTGCGGCGACCGTTGCGGTCCTCCGGTCCGTCGAAGGTGGGCGGGGTCGGATGCGACGCGAGCACGTGCACCGTATGGGGCCCCACCGTGACGGGAACGTCCCAGTGGGACTTGCTCGAGAGCCGCACGACCGCGAGCTCTTCGGGTGTGAACCAGTCGTTCGGCGCGGCCGTGGCCGGGTCGTCCGGCAGCAGCGCACCGGGCATGTCCCTCCACAGGAAGTTCTGGAAGGTGCGCACGTTCTCGGTCTGGATCGGGTGCCTGGAGAGCACGACCATGCCGTACTGACCGGGGAACAGGCCGAAGCCGAAGGCGTCGTCTCCGCCGCCCACCGTGCCGTCGTTGTTCAAGTCGTACCCGCTCGGGATGCCCGTGTTCGACGGTGCGACGAACGCATACGGGTAGGAGACCGCCGGCGCGCCGTTCTGCGACACCTGCAGGTAGTTCTGCCGGAAGAGGTCGACCGCGACCCCCGCCTCGACGTAGTCGAACTCGTTGAGCAGCACGATGTCCGGGGCGGCGCGCTGGATCACCTCCGCCACCGTCTTCGCCTGCTCATCATCCGGCGTGGACAGGTCGGTGACGAGCTGGCCGGCGGCACCCCGGTTGAGCGACAGATTGTAGGTCGCGACCCGCAGCGGCTTCTGCTGGTAGATGAGGTCGCCCAGCCCATGCGCCCGAGCCGGGAGCGTGGCCGGAACCGCGGACGAGGCCGAGGCGGGACCCGCTCCCGCGAGGGCGGCGAGAACAAGGGCGCCCGACGCGGCGGTGGCCAGGAACGGGCGGAATCGAGCGGAACGGGGCATGGGGCTCCTTCGTGTGCGACATTGCCGACGGTGCTCCCACGCTAGGCGGCGGTGGTGTCGAGCGGAAGAACGTCCGGGGAATCATTCCCCTCCGCGCCGACAGGAGGCCTTCCGGCTGGCAGTCGCGAGGAATATCGTCGGGGGCATGACAGCCGAAACGCCTCGCCCGGGCGAACTCGAACTCGTGGCGGTGCGCGACCTCGCGGCGGACCCCGCCGAGGCGTGGAGATCCTGGACCGACCCGGAGCTGCTGCACCGGTGGTGGGGCCCTACGGGATTCACGTGCCCCACCGCCCGGATGGACGTGCGGGTCGGCGGCACCTCCGTGGTATCGATGGCCGCGCCCGACCTCGGTTTCCCCGAGATGTTCAGTGCGTGGACCTACACGCTCATCGTGGAGCCGCGGCGGCTCGAGTTCGAATTCCGCTTCTCGGATGCCGAAGGCCTGCCACTCGATCCGCAGGCGGCCGGAGCGCCGCCGGGCGTGCCCGCGGTGGTGCACCACGCCATTTCGTTCGACGAGCTCGGCGATGGGCGCACGCGGATGACGGTGCGGGAGAGCGGGTACACGACCCCGGAGCCGATCGAGCTGTCGCGGCAGGGTCTCGAGCAGTCACTGGACAAGCTCGTTCCGCTGTTCGGCGAAGACCCTCGCTGACCGACCGCGCTCACGCGAGCGACAGCACGAAGGACAGCACGAAACCGGCCGCGGTGCTCAGCGCCACGGCCGGACCGCCGTGCTCGAACGCCTCGGGCATCAGGGTGTCGGCGAGCGAGGCGATGACGGCTCCGGCGGCGAAGGCCAGGGGCAGCGAGACCACCGCGGGGTCGCTGCCCACGAGCAGTTCGGCGCCGACGACGACGGCGAGCGTGAGCAGCACCGCGCACGCCGTCCACAGGCCGAGCACCTGAGCGGTCGAGCGGCCCTGCTCCTTCATGGATGCCGCTCCCACGAGGGCCTCAGGGAAGTTGGAGACGAAGATGGCCGCCAGCAGCGCGATGCCCCCGGTGCCTTCGGTCAGCGAGATGCCGAGGGCCAGGTTCTCCGGAACGCCGTCGAGGGTGACAGCCGCCAGCAGCGCGAGCCCGGCGGCTCCCCGTTTCGTCGCCGCGGTCGCAGGGCGATCCTCCGCCGCGGCATCCGTATCGAGCTTGGCGCTGCCCGGGTACTCGTCGGCCGGGCGGGAGGAGCCCGCCTGTGCCCAGCGGTCGAGCAGTGCGCTCAGCACGGTGAAGACGATGGCCCCTGCGAACAGGCCTCCGGCTGCGAGCCAGATGCCGCCGCGCTCGTAGGAGTCCTCGAAGAGCTCGAAGCTCAGCGCCGTGATGAGCGCCCCGGCGGCGAACGACAGCATGATCGCGAGGAGCCGCTTGGGAAGCTCGAAACGCACCCCTATGGCGGCACCGATGATCAGTGCACTCGATGCGATGGCACCGAACGCGAGGGTTCCCCACATGCTGTCCCCTATTCGCCTTCTCGGTATGGCGTGGTCGGATCTTCGGTCCCGCACGAACCCGCTCATGCTGTCACCGGGTTCTACGCACGACAAGGGGGTTGCCGTCCGCCTGCCGGATCCGGTTCGCGAGCGCCCCGACGTCGCCGGGTAGAGTCCCTACCACCGACGCCGTATTGCAGGCGCGGTGGACGCGGGGGCGGATCGGGGTGCATCGGATGGGCGAGTACGAGTCGGCGGATGCCGTGCGCGCGGCGTCGGGCACGCCGTCGTCCAAGCCGGCGACCATCTACGATGTCGCCCGTCTCGCCGGGGTGTCGCATCAGACCGTCAGCCGTCACCTGCGGGGGTTCCCCGGCATCCGGCCGGAAACGCGGGAGCGCGTGGCGCGCGCCCTCCAGGTTCTGGACTACCGGCCCAACATGACGGCACGCACCCTCGCCACCAGCCGCTCCCACCGCGTCGGAGCGCTCACGCAGGAGATCGGTCAGGTGGGCCCCAGCAAGATCGTGGAGGGCGCGAGCGCCGGCGCCCGCGAGGCCGGTTACCTGCTCGACATCGTCACGCTCGATGTGGAGGACCCCGAAGCGGTGCAGGAGGCCCTCGTCCTGATCATGCAGCAGGACATCGCGGGTCTCCTGGCATTCACCTCGACCGACGTGATGACGCGGGCGTTCGACGACGCGTCGATCCGCGTTCCCACCCTCATCGAAGCCGAGGACGACGATGCGATCGGCGGTCACCCCGCCACGCGCAATTTCGTCGGCCTGCGGCTGGTGGTCGACCACCTGGTCTCGCTCGGCCATCGGCGGTTCTTCCACATCGCGGGGCCGCTCGGCTGGGTGTCCGCGCGCAATCGCGAGCTCTCCTACGAGCGGGCCCTCGCCGCGCACGGCATCACATCGCTCGGGACGGCGCACGGTGACTGGTCGGCCGAGTCCGGGTTTCGCGCCGCCGAGCGCCTTCCAGCACATCTCGGAGCCACCGCCCTCGTGGTCGCGAACGACCAGATGGCCCTGGGCGCCATGCTCGCCCTCGAGCGCCGGGGATTGCACGTGCCGGGGGATGTCAGCGTCACGGGGTTCGACGACATCCCCGAGGCGGGCTACTACCGCCCGCCGCTCACCACCGTCCGTCTGGACTTCGACCTGCAGGGACGCGCGGCATTCCGCCGGCTGCTGCGGCTGATCGAGGGGCCGTCGGTGCAGCCCGCGCCGCTCGCGACCGCCGAATTCATCCTGCGCGAGTCCACCGGTCCCGCGCGCGGCTGACCCCGGACCGGCCCGCGGTGCGGCTTGGTGGCGCCGCCCGGCCCGGCGCTTACATCGTTGTTACCGGTAACAAACCGGTAACGAACTCTTGTTACCGGTAACAAACCCCGATAGTTTCCTCGCAACCGTCCTCCGCAGGCGGCCCCGCGAGACAACGGAGTGACGCATCGCATGGCAGCGAACCCGCCGTACAGCCCCAGCCGGATTCTCTTCGGAGCGGCCTACTACGCCGAGTACCACCTCGAGGATCGGACTACCACCGACCTCGACCTGATGAAGGCGGCGAGCTTCTCCGTCATCCGCGTGGGCGAATCGGTGTGGTCCACGTGGGAACCGCGCGACAACGAATTCGACCTCGACTGGCTGCAGCCGGTACTCGACGGGGCGCACGAGCGAGGAATCTCCGTCATCCTCGGCACGCCGACCTATGCGGTGCCGCCGTGGCTGCAGACTGCCTATCCCGAGATCGCGGGCGAGCCGCGGTCGGGAGCCCCGATGCCGTGGGGTGCACGCCAGGAGGTGGACTACTCGCATCCCGCCTTCCTCTTCCACGCCGAGCGGGTGATCCGTGCGGTGGTGTCGCGCTATGCCGACCACCCCGCGGTGATCGGGTACCAGGTCGACAACGAACCGGGGATGCTGCTCTTCCACAATCACGGTTCGTTCCAGCGGTTCGTTCGTCGGCTGAAGGCGACGTACGGCGACGTCGAGACCCTGAACCGCGAGTGGGGCCTCACGTACTGGTCGCATCGGCTGAGCGACTGGTCCGACCTTTGGCGGCCGGACGGAAACACCGTCCCGCAGTACGACCTCGCCTGGCGCCGCTACCAGGCCGAGCTCACGACGGAGTTCATCGCCTGGCAGGCGGGCATCGTGCGCGAGTACGCGCATCCGGGGCAGTTCGTCACCACGTGCATCGCCTACCCGCGGCCGGCGGTCGATGACGAAGCGCTCGTCCGCCGCCTCGATGTGACGGCCGGCAACCCGTACTACGCGATGCAGGACCACCTCGATGCGACCGCGTCGCTCGACTCCGTCACCCCGTGGACGACCTCCGGTGTCGCGGGTCTGCTCCGCCAGGCCGACCGGATGTTCTCGTCGAAGCAGTCACGTTTCCTCGTGACCGAAACCGACGCCTCATCGATCGGCGGGCCCGAGTTCAATCTGCCGCCGTACCCCGGCCAGCTCCGGCAGGCCGCTTACGCCCTGATCTCACGCGGCGCGGCGATGATCGAGTACTGGCACTGGCACAGCCTGCCGTATGGCACCGAGACCTACTGGGGCGGGGTGCTGCCGCACAGCCTCGTTCCCGGACGGGTCTACCAAGAGCTCTCGGTCCTCGGTGCCGAGCTCGCCGCGGTCGGCGAGCGGCTCGACGGGTTCGAACCGGATGCCGATGTCGCCATCCTGTGGTCGACCGACAGCCGATTCGCGCTGGAGTTCAGTCCGCCCTTCCCCGACGCGCACGGGCATCCCGACCCCAGCTCCTACATGCGCATCTTCGACGCCTTCCATCGCGGCGTGCTCGACGCGGGAGCGCAGGCGCGGATCCTGCACACCGGACAGGCGCGCGATCTGGGAGCCGGGGAACTGGCGGCCCGCTTCCCGGTGCTCGTCGCGCCCGCCCTTTACGCAGCAACGGATGCGGACCTCGATCTGCTGCGCGACTACGCCGCCGCCGGTGGGCACCTCGTGATCGGCATCCGCACCGGCTACGCCGACGATGAGGCGCGAGCGCGCGTCGCCGTCGCCCCCGACCGGCTGCACGAAGCGGCCGGCGTGCACTACGAGGAGTTCTCGAATCTGCACTCCGAGGTCCCGGTCGAGGGCTCGGGTGCGGGCGCCGGTGCGGTCACGGGTCTGGGCGCGCTCGAACCGTCCAGCGGCGCGATGGCGACGATGTGGGCCGACGGGCTCATCAGCGACGGCGCCGACGCGCTCGTCTCCTACCGGCATCCGCGGTTCTCGGCCTTCCCCGCCGTCACGACGAACGCGCACGGCGACGGGCGCATCACCGTCGTCGGCTGCCTGCCCTCCCCCGCGCTTTCAGCAGACCTCATGCGCTGGGCCGTTCCCGGCCCGCTCGCCTCCGCACTGGCCGAAGGCGTGGCCTCGCCCGTCACGATCTCGTCCGGGCTGCTGCCCGACGGCCGCCGTGCGTGGTTCGTCTTCAACTGGAGCTGGACCGAGACCACGATCACCCTCGCCCGACCGGTCAGCGATCCGGTCAACGGCACCGCCCACCCGGCGGACACAGATCTCTCCCTCGCCGCATGGTCGACGCTGACCTTGATCGACGGATGAGCAGACCGGGACGCCGCGTCCCGGTTCCACCAAGAGAAGGAATGGACATGAGGAAAGCACCAAGAACAGCGCTGGCGCTGGGCTCGGCCGGCGCCGCCGTAGCGCTGGTCCTCTCGGGATGCACACCCGGGACCACCGGGGACTCGGGAGCGGACGGCCCCATCACCCAGGAGCAGATCGATGAGGCATTGAGCACCCCCACCGAGCTCACCTTCTGGACGTGGGTCCCGGAAATCGAGAAGGAGGTCGCGCTCTTCGAGGAGAAGTATCCCGAGATCGACGTGAAGGTCGAGAACGTCGGCCAGGGTCTCGCTCACTATCAGAAGCTGCGCAGCGCCATCGAGGCCGGCGAGGGCGCCCCGGATGTCGCGCAGATCGAGTACCAGTACATCCCCTCCTTCGTGCTGCCGGAATCGCTCCTCGACCTCGCGCCCTACGGGGCCGACGACCTGGCCGACGACTACGTGGAGTGGGCGTGGAACCAGGTTTCGCCGGACGAGGCCGTCTGGGCGATCCCGCAAGACGTCGGTCCCATGGGAAACCTCTACCGGGAGGACATCCTGACCGCGGCCGGCATCACCGAGCCGCCGGCGACGTACGAGGAGTACGCCACCGCGGCGAAGGCCGTCAAGGACGCGACCGGCTCGTACATCTCCAACCTCGGCGCAACCCAGGCCGGCCAGATGATCGGCTTCTTCTGGCAGGCCGGCATCAAGCCCTTCGCCTACGACGGCCAGGAGACGGTGAAGATCGACGTCAACAACGCCGAGGCCAAAGAGGTCGCAACGTACTGGACGGAGCTCATCCAGGCCGACCTGATCTCCACCGACGTGGACTTCAACGACGCCTGGTACCAGGGCCTCGCCAGCGGGAAGTACGCCGGGTGGCTGACGGCGGCCTGGGCCCCGGTGTTCCTCCAGGGCACGGCCGAGGGCACAGCGGGACTCTGGCGCGCGGCACCGCTGCCGCAGTGGACGGAGGGTGAGCAGGTCTCCGGAAACTGGGGCGGTTCATCCGACGCCGTCCTCGCTTCCAGCAAGAACCCCATCGCCGCGTACGAGCTCGCCAAATTCATCAACAACGACGCCGAGTCGGCCATGATGCTCGCGACCGAGCAGTTCCTGTACCCGCCGCAGGTGTCGGTGCTCGAAGACCCCGCCTTCGTCGACCAGGCGTCGGAGTTCTACGGGGGCCAGGAAGTGAACAAGCTGTTCGCCGAGATCTCGACGACCGTCGACACCGACTTCCAGTGGGTGCCGTTCATGGACTACGTCTACTCCACGTACGAGGAGACGATCGGCACGGTCGTCGCCGACAAGGGCGACATCGCAGCCGCGCTCGATGTCTGGCAGGACCAGCTCGTCAGCTACGCGGAGGACCAGGGATTCACGGTCGAATGAGCCCGCACGGGTGAGCGCATCCGAATGAGCACCATCGGCTGAATCCTCGCGGAGCGCTCGTCGCAGCAGCGGCGAGCGCTCCGCGCCCTACCCGGCCCGACCACCGTGCCGAGCCCGGCATCCATCGATTTCCGCATCATCCATCGATACCCCCGCATCCATCGATTGAAGGAGCCCCCGTGTCGCAGTCACCGATGCTCACCGTCGAGCGTCCCTCCAGACCAGCGAAGCCGAAGCGTCACACGAGTCCCACCAAACGCAAGCAGTACCTGGCCGCCTACCTCTTCCTTCTCCCCTTCTTCGTCGTCTTCCTCACGATGCTCGTCGTGCCGCTCGTGTACTCCGGCTACCTCAGCCTTTTCGAGAGCAAGCTCATCGGCGGCGAGGTCTTCGCGGGTCTTGCGAGCTACGCGCGCGCGCTCAGCGATCCTCAGTTCCTCGCCAGCCTCGGCCGCGTGGGGCTGTTCTTCGTCATCCAGGTGCCGATCATGCTCGGCCTGGCCCTGTTCCTCGCCCTCGCGCTCGACACCGCCCGCGCCCGCGGCTCGAAAGCCATCCGGCTGCTCGTCTTCATGCCGTACGCCGTGCCCGCCGTCGTCGCGACGCTGATGTGGGGCTACCTGTACGGAGCCGACTTCGGACCGATCGCCCAGATCGCCCGCTCCGTCGGACTCGGGACTCCGGACTTCCTCTCGCCCCAGAACATCCTGGGCTCGATGATGAACATCGTCACGTGGGAGTTCGTCGGCTACAACATGATCATCATGTACGCGGCCCTGCGGTCGATCCCGTCGGAGCTGTACGAGGCAGCCGAGATCGACGGTGCCGGCCAGTTCCGTCTGGCGTGGAGCGTCAAGATCCCCGCCATCCGGCCCGCGATCCTGCTCACCGTGATCTTCTCGGTGATCGGCTCGTTCCAGCTCTTCGCAGAGCCGAGCCTGCTCAACGCGATCGCCCCGGACGCGATCTCCAACGCCTTCACCCCGAACTACTACGCCTACAACCTCGCGTTCATCAACCAGGAGCTGAACTACGCGGCCGCGGTCGCCTTCCTGCTGGGGCTCGTCATCGCGATCGTGTCGTACATCGTGCAGCTCGGCGAGCAACGGCGCGAGCGTCGCGAGAGGGGCATGTCATGACCACGACAGAGACGCGCACACTGGTCACCGGCGCGGGCACCGGCCGACGCCGCCCCGCCCGTCGCTACGCCCCCGAGAAGCGCCGCAGCCTGCTGCTGACCGTGCTGCTCTGGCTGCTCGTGCTCTACTTCGTGCTGCCGCTGTGGTGGCTGTTCGTGTCGTCGACCAAGGACAATTCGGCGCTCTTCTCCACCTTCGGCATGTGGTTCGCCCCGGAGTTCTCACTCTGGGAGAACCTGCAGACGCTGTTCACGATCCGCGGCGGGATCTTCATCCGATGGATGCTGAACACCCTGGTGTACTCGGTGGTCTCGGCAGTCGGGGCCACGCTCCTGGCGACGATGGCCGGCTACGCGTTCGCCAAGTACGACTTCCCGGGGAAGAAGGTTCTCTTCAGCGCGACACTCGGCGCGGTGATGATCCCGCTGACCGCCCTGGCGCTGCCGACGTACCTGCTTTTCTCGCAGGCGGGGCTCACGGACACCCCGTGGGCCGTCATCATCCCGTCGCTGGTCAGCCCGTTCGGCGTCTACCTCATGCGGGTCTACGCAGCGGACGCGATCCCCGACACCCTCATCGAGGCCGCGCGCGTCGACGGCGCCGGCGAGTTCCGCATCTTCTGGCAGGTCGGCCTGCGGCTGCTCGGGCCCGGCCTCGTGACCGTTTTCCTGTTCTCGCTCGTCGCGACCTGGAACAACTACTTCCTGCCGCTGATCATGCTGAACACCTCTGAGCTGTACCCGATCACGGTGGGTCTCGCGCAGCTTCAGGCGGCCGCGTCCGCCGGCGGTGGAACGCAGGCCTTGTTCTCCACGGTCATCACGGGGTCGTTCGTCTCGATCCTTCCGCTGATCATCGCGTTCCTCTTCCTTCAGCGCTACTGGCAGTCGGGGCTCGCCGCGGGCAGCGTCAAGGGCTGAGGCACGCGGGCGCGGTGCTTCCGGGGCGCGGCGCTTCGGGAGCGCGGCACTGACGCGGTGCCTCGGGAGGAGATCCCGGCTCCGGAGGACCGACTCCCTGGGATCGATCCTCCCAAACCCAGATCTCCTCCCGAACCGGGTCGCGCGCGGCCGTTCGGGCGCCAGAGGAAGTCGCGGGGCGCGGTGCTTCGGGAGGACATC
Source organism: Microbacterium sp. DT81.1 (assembly GCF_049844955.1). Taxonomy (NCBI): domain Bacteria; kingdom Bacillati; phylum Actinomycetota; class Actinomycetes; order Micrococcales; family Microbacteriaceae; genus Microbacterium; species Microbacterium sp. DT81.1. Next base: position 153,322 of record NZ_JBNCMA010000007.1, on the reverse strand, counting down.
CCGGCTCCGGAGGACGGTTGCCCGGGGATTCATCCTCCCGAAGCCAGATCTCCTCCCGAACCGGGTCGCGCGCGGCCGTTCGGGCGCCACAGGAAGTGACGGGGCGCGGTCCTTCGGGAGGAGATCCGGGCCCGGAGGACGGATTGCCCGCAGATTCATCCTCCCGAAGCCAGATCTCCTCCCGAACCGGTCGCGCGGGGCCGCATCCGGATCAAGGCCGTACAACTCTCGGCCATCGGACGCCCGGACGCCGAACCAGACCGCCGGGGAACGGACCCCGGCGCCGGACTAAACCGCCGCGGACTCCTGGCGCTTGGGCAGCACCCAACCGGCGCGCGGGAAGTGGCACGTGTATCCGTTGGGGTACTTGATCAGGTAGTCCTGGTGCTCGGGCTCGGCCTGCCAGAACGGGCCCGCCGGCTCGATGGTGGTGACCGCCTTCGCGGGCCAGAGGCCCGAGGCATCCACATCGGCGATCGTGTCGCGCGCGACCTGCTCCTGCTCGGGGCTGAGCGGGAAGATGGCCGAGCGGTAGCTCGATCCGATGTCGTTGCCCTGCCGGTTGAGCGTCGACGGGTCGTGGATCTGGAAGAAGAACGCGAGGATGTCGCGGTACGAGGTCTTCGCGGGGTCGAAGACGATCTCCACCGCCTCCGCGTGGCCGGGGTGATTGCGGTACGTGGCGTGCTCGTTGCGTCCGCCCGTGTAGCCGACCCGCGTGTCGAGCACGCCCGGCTGCCGGCGGATCAGGTCCTCCATGCCCCAGAAACAGCCGCCCGCCAGAACGGCGGTCTCGGTTCCTGGGGTGCGGGTGATGCTTCCGTCGTCGGTCATGATGCGCGCTCCTCGTTGTTCGTGGTGTCTGTGTTCGTGGTGTCCGTGTTCGTGGTGACTGTGCTCGTCGACTGCGGGAACAGCTTTCGGTACTCCCCATAGCCTTGCGCCTCGAGCTCTGCTGCGGGCACGAATCGCAGCGCCGCCGAGTTCATGCAGTAGCGCAGGCCGCCGGCATCCGCGGGTCCATCATCGAACACGTGCCCGAGATGACTGTCGGCGCCCGCCGAGCGCACCTCCGTGCGCTTCATCCATAGCGTACGGTCGACCTTCTCGGTGACCGCATCGGGCGCGAGCGGCCGCGTGAAACTCGGCCACCCCGAGCGGCTGTCGTACTTGTCGGTCGACGAGAACAGCGGCTGACCCGAGACGACGTCGACGTAGAGGCCCGGCTCGTGGTTGTTCCAGTACTCGTTGCGGAAGGCCGGCTCTGTGGCCTCCTCCTGGGTGACCCGGTACTGGTTCGGGGTGAGGCGCGCGAGCGCCTCCGGAGTCTTGCGGTAGTCCTGTGACACGTTTTCTCCCTTGTATGGCGCGGCTGGCTGCAGCGCCACTGAAGAGAACGGATGCCGGGGCACGGCTGTTCCGCGGTGGCTGTGAGCGCGCCGTGAGTTCTTCCGCCCTCGCCGGCCTCAGCTGATCCGCTCTGTGAGGCGCACGATCACGTCGTCGCCATCGCCCTTTCCGATCGCACGCCGGATGGCGGCGGTCACCGGCAGCTTGTGCGTGCCGTCGCCGAGCGCCATGAAAGCTCCGCGGAAGGGCTGGTCGTCGATGGTGCCGGCGACCTTGACGAGCCCCCGCGTGCCGAAGATCTCGGCGGAACCGGGAAGCTGCACGCACGTCCAGGTGTCTCCCTCTCGCACCTTGCCGAGGGTTGCGGTGAAGGTGATGTCGAGCGGACGGGGTGTCTGGGACATGGCTTTCCTTTCTACAGCGACGATCTGTCAGACGAAGAGACCGACGATCGCTCCGATGGCGACGAGCTTGAGGAGCCAGTCCCCCGCGTGCAGCAGCGCCGAACGCACCGGCACCTTCTCCCAGACCACGGATCCGGCGAGCAGCACGAGCGGCAGCACCCACAGCGCGAGCCCGAGCAGTGCACCGGCCGCAGGCCCGCTCCAGTCGGCGGCCAGCAGGAGACCAGTCATCAGACCGGCCACGAGCGCGCTGCGCACGAACTCGACGGCGATCTGCCATGGCCGCGTGCGCTCGTCGGCGGATCCGGCGTCTGCGGATCCGGCTGGGACGGATTGGTCGTTTGGGCCCGCGCGCACGCGCCGCGGCGCCAGCGCGTAGTACGCGGAGCTGAGGATGAAGGCGACGACCGCCGAGATCGCCAATCCGACTGCCCACATGCCGGGCCCCCTCGGTCGTATTAAGTACCGTACTGTATCTTTTACACAGTACGTCGACAAATCAGTACTGTCAAGTACTGAAGGGGGTGCACGATGGGCGGTGAAGCGACCGCACGACGAGGCCGCCCTCGCGGCAGCGACGGCGCGGAGCTGCTTGCCATCGCGCGGGCGGAGTTCCTCCGGCATGGCTATGCCCGCACGACGATGGATGCCGTGGCCGCCGCCGCACGGATCTCCAAGAACTCGCTCTACCGGGAGTTTCCGTCCAAGGGCGTGCTCTACGCCGCGGTGGTCACCGACTGGGTCGATCGCGGTCGCGATGCCATGCGTCCTCACACCGAGGTGCTGGCGGCGGCGCCGGACACCCCAGCCGCCCTCCGGGAATTCGCGCGCGTGCTGCAGGCGGCGATCCTGAGCACCCCCGTGCTCCAGATGCGCACGCTCGTCGCCGCCGAAGCGCCCCTGTTCCCCGAAGTCGCCCGCGATTACGTCGCGAGAAGCTGGGACCGCAACCTGGACACCCTCGCCCACGCCTTTCGCCGCCTCGCGGAGCGCGGGGCGATCGCGACCGATGCGCCGCGTACCGCTGCGGAGCAGTTCACGTGGCTGGCGATCGCGGCTCCCCTCAACCGGCTGACCCTGCAGGCGGGCGCCGAACACGTCCCGCCCGCGGAGCTCGATCGCATCGCCGACGAGGCCGTCGCGACCTTCCTCGCGCGCTTCGGGCCCCGCAGCTAGCATGAGCGGCATGGGTTCGAAAGACCGCTCGGTGCGGAGGGCCACTCCGGCTGATGCCCCGGCCGCCGCCCGGCTCCTGCACGACTTCAACACCGAGTTCGAGGCGGCGACTCCCGGCGTGCAGGTGCTCTCCGACCGCCTGCACACGCTCCTCTCGGGTGCGGTCACCTGGGTGCTGCTCGCAGGCGAACCCCCTGTCGGCATCGCCGTCGTGACGCTGAGGCCGAACGTCTGGTACGAGGGTCCCGTCGCCCTGCTCGACGAGCTGTATGTGGTGCCGGAGCTGCGGAGCCGAGGCATCGGCGGCGCGCTCATCGAGCGACTGCTCGCGGACGCGACGACCGACGGCGTCAGCGCGATCGAGATCAACGTCGACGAGGGCGATGTCGACGCCCAGCGGTTCTACGAGCGCCATGGGTTCAGCAATACGGACCCGGATTCGGACGAGCGCGCCTTCTATTACAGCCGCGAGCTGCTCAGCACATCGGTCTCGGCGATCTTCAGCACGCCGCCCTCTTCGACGAACCGGTAGGCCGTCACCTCCTGCACCACTCGGCCGTCGCGGTAGTAGTAGGTGAGCGTCGCCTGGGCCCGATCGGGCGCGGGCACGGTGACATCGGCGACCTCGACGTCGGCGATCGCGCCCCAGAACGCCTCGTATCCCCCGCGACCTCCCGCGTGATTCTGCTGGTAGTCCGCGGTCATCAGCGGCCACGCGCTGTCGAGATCACCGGGCAGCATCCCGTAGTAGCCGGTCACCGTGCCGATCACCCGTTCCTCGGCCGTCGGCGGGGGCGGTTCCGGCTCCTCTTCCTCCGAGGGCGGGGCGCTGGGGCTGGGCGCCGCCGAAGGGGAGTCGGCCGCTTCGGTCTCCGAGGGAGAGGGAGCGGTCGACGTCTGCCCGCCACCCGGGCTCTGGCTCACGCGGGGAGCAGCCTCCTGGCCGGCATCCGGCAGGAGGACGGGGAAGAGGCTCACGGCGCCTACCACCAGTGCGCCGATCAGCACGAGCGCACCGACGACGACGCCGACGCGCCGACGACGTTTCGGGGCCGGGGCCGAAGGGGCGCTCTTGGGAGGGGGCACGGATGTCGCGAGCGGGCCTGTCGGTGGTCCGGAGGCGGGCGGACCGAGCGGCTCGGTCTCGGCCGTCGGAGGTTCGTAGCGCGTGGGCTGATCCACCGGAATCGTCTTCCCGGTCGTGTCCTGCCCCGCTGGTGCCGGCAGCGTCTGCCCATCTGCGGGCACGGTCGGCCGCGTGATCGACTGCTGTTGCGTGCGGGATGCCGCGGCATCCACGACCGGGATCGTCAGCGGCCCAGGTGAGTCGATCGCCGACGCGGCGGCATCCGCCACCGGGACCGTCGCCGGCGTGGGCGGGCCGATCGCCGGCGCCGCGGCAGGGGCGATCGGGATCGCCGGCGCCGCGGCATCGACCGCCGGGATCGCCGGCGGCGGAGCCGGATCCCCGCCGATGGGCTGCGTCGGGACGTCTTCGATCGGAACAGCCGAGGGGAACGGCGTCTGCCCCGGGAGCCTCGGCTCCTGAAGCTCCTTCAGCGTCGCGGCGATCGACGCCATCGTGGGCCGCCGCTTCGGGTTGGTCGCGAGCATCTCATAGAGCAGGGGGCCGAGCGACCCCGCGTGCTTGGGCGGCGGATAGCCGCCGCGCGCAACCCTGTGCAGGAGCGCGATGGCGTTCTTGTCGGCACCGAAGGGGGGAGAGCCCTCCAGCATCGCGTAGAGGGTCGAACCGAGCGAGAACACATCCGACGCGAAGCTCGAAGGCTGGCCACGGGCGACCTCCGGCGCCAGGTAGGCCGGCGTGCCGTGGATCATGCCGGTCGCGGTGATGGTCGCGTCGCCGAGGGCGTGCGAGATGCCGAAGTCGCTGATCATCGCCGACCCATCCTCGGTGATGAGGATGTTCCCGGGTTTGACGTCCCTGTGCACGATCCGCATCTTGTGCGCCGCCGCCAGCGCCGACCCGATCTCAGCTCCGATTCTTGCCGTCTCCGCGGGAGTGAGCGTCCCGTGCTCGCGAAGCAGGTCCGAAAGCGGTGTCGACTCGATGAGCTGCATCACGATGCAGGGCTGCCCCTCGTGCTCCACGACGTCGAACACCGTCACCGCGTGCGGATGGTGCAACCCGGCGCTGATCCGCGCCTCGCGCATGGCTCGATCCGTCGCGAGCTGACGTTCGCGGTCGGTGAGCTCGGGCTGGGTGCGCAGCATCTTGAGTGCCACCGGTCGATGCAGTCGTTCGTCCCACGCCTGCCAGACGATGCCCATTCCGCCCGCGCCGAGCATCTTCACCAGTCGATACCGATCGGCGATGAGCGTAGTCGGAGTACTCATTGGTCGGCCTCCCCTGCTGACCTGCGGAGAACGCTACGCCCGCCGGGGCTGCGGCTCACGGGCTTGCGCGACGGCGCGGACTGTGGAAGGAGCGCTTCTACGCCGCGATCGCGTCGATCTCAGAGGGAGTCCGCACTCCGCCGACACCGGCGATGGAGCCGAAGCAGAAGCTTCCCTCAATCGGGGAGGGCGCGCTCCTGGCCTGCGGCTCGAGCTTCTGCAAGCAGCAGCTCTCGGGCCCGGTCGTACAGCCGCACGGCCTGCTCGGGGGTGTCGCCGACGGCGGTCATCCCCACTCGGCCGTGCTCTGTGATCGAGCTGATCATGTGAAAGACGATGCCGACCTGCCGGGACTGGTCGAAGTGCAGGCCGTGCCGGGCCACCACGTCGAAGAGGTCGCCGATCGAGATCGCCCGCAGTTCATCGGCCTCGAGATGATCCGTCGCCGCCAGGTGCTTCACGGCCCCCTCGGGGGTCAGGAACAGCCCCGACCGCCCGTCGTACCTGCCATCGGTCAGGAACTGGAGGGTCAGGAACGGATGGGTCGTGCCGCCCTTCCGCAGGTTCAGCTCGATGGCGTATTCGGTCCACTCGCCTGCGGCATCCCGGACGACGACGAAATCGACTGCGAAGCGACCGAGCACCCCCTCGGTGGACAATCGTTCCCCGATCGCCATCGCCGGGCCGCTGATGAGCCGTGAGTACGCCTGGTCGGCGGGGAACGTGCAGCCGAGATACCGCTGGCCGCTGGCGCCGCCCAGCAGTTGATCGTGGGTCGACAGGAGCTCGACGACGCCGTCGGGTCGAATTCGCAGCTGCACACTCGGGCTGACGAGCTCCTCGCCGACGATCCGTTCCTCGACGATGCCGCCATCCGATTCGAGCTTGGCGACATACGCGTCGAACGACAGGTCCGGCGACTCCAGCTGCATCTGCTGAACGCGGTCCCGGATCGCCGCGCGTCGAGCGGGCTGGGGCACGGCGGTGACGCCATCCAGGTCCACCACTGCGTTCCCGGCCCCCGAGACACCGTCGTTCAGCTTCACTATGACCTGCCCCACGGTCGGCCGAGCGGTCAGGATCCCATCGATCGCATCGGCCACATCGTCGACAGTGTGCAGGTCCTCCACACCGAGTGGGAATCGGACTCCGACCTCACCGAACAGCCGTCGGCACCCGGTCTTGGTGCCCAGGTCGGCGAGTCGGGGATCGGCGCCGTACATCGGGATGCCGAGGGACAAGGCGATGTCCCGTTCGCGTGCGGTCGTGTTGTAGTAGATCAGGTGGCTGCACGCCCTGTCGGGTATCAGCCTCGCGATCTTCGACAGCATCCGGGGCCGCTCGAGCAGCTTCTCGCTCAGCGGCCGATCCGAGGAGTCGCCCACCGAGAGCGTGGTCAACCGGGCGAGTGCGTGGCTCGGAATGACGCCCGGCAGCAGGGCGAGGTAGTACTCGATGACCCTCGGATCGATCGGCATCGAGGTGACATAGATCATGCGCAACCGCGGCTGGCGCAGCAGGAGCAGGAGGAAGAGGGACCGTTCCTCCATGGCCTGCATCATGCTGCCGGTCCCCGGGGCCGAGCGATTCAGGCTCACGGATGGGATGACCACCACGGACTCATCATCGCGGTCCCGCTTCATCGAGTCCCATACGGCGCTCATCCGGTCCTGCAACCGCTGGAACCTGAGGTTGCGGGCTCCCTCGTCGAGGTCCGAAAGCGTGACCACCGCGCTGGGTGACTCCGTCGTCTCGAGTGCGGTCATGTCATCACCCTCCCGCTCGACTGGTCATGGCGGCGACATCGAAGGCACGGACCGGCCGGCTGAATCCGCGCAGCTCCAGGTCGCCGACCGGTTCGGCGACGACGAACTCCTCCGTCGCCGAGAACACGCGCTGCGTGACGAGGATCTGGCCGGGCCCCGCCGCCACGCACAGCCGCGCCGCGAGGTTGGTGACGCTGCCTATCGCGGCATAGTCGGAGCGCCCCTCGAACCCGATGCGGCCCAACGTGGCGAATCCCTGCGCGATGCCGATCCCGAAGCCGAGGTCGTGACCTCGCCTCGCCCACCCGCCTGCGAGCTCCGCGACCCGATGGCGCATCGCCACGGCCATCGTCACGGCTCGCTCTGCGGGGTTCTCGCAGGGGATCGGATCGTTGAAGAAGACCATGAGCCCGTCGCCCGTGAACCGCTCGAGTGTGCCTTCGAAGCGGTAGATGAGTTCGCCGAGCGCGGCGTGGAACTCCGCGAGCACCCCCATCACCTCTTCGGGCTCGCTGGACTCGGCGAAGGGTGTGAAGCCGCGGAGGTCGCAGAAGACGACGACGATCTCGCGGCGATGACTGGCCAGGAAGCCTTCCTCTCCGGAGTCGATCACCAGATCCACCAACTGCGGTGAAAGGAACCTGCGCAGTCGGTTCACCCGCTGGAGTTCTTCCACCTGGGCGCGCACTCGGCCCTCCAGCTCGCTGTTCCACGCCGCGAGTTCGAGCGACTGCCGTTGGATGGTGTCCTGGTAGCGCTTGACCCGCGCGAGCGAGGCGACGCGCGCCAGCAGTTCCCCCTGGTTCAGCGGCTTGCTCACGAAATCGTCCGCGCCCGCTTCGATCGCGCGGACCTTCTCCTGGTCGCCGCTGGCGGTGATCATCACGACCGGCAGGAATTCGAAGCCGGGCATGCTCCGGATCCGCCGGCAGACCTCATACCCGTCGATGCCGGGCATCAAGATGTCGAGCAGGACCAGGTCGGCTCCGGAGGTGGGCAGAATCGCGAGGGCCTCCTCCCCGGACGAGGCCGTGACCAGACGATACCCGCGGGGGCTGAGGACGGCGTCCAGCAGACGGAGGTTCTGTGGGAGGTCGTCCACGGCGAGAATGGTGATGTCGTCATCGGACACGGGTCCGCCCCCTGCTCAGGAACTCGCCGATCTGCGACGTGAGGGCGGGCACGCTGATCGGCTTGGCGATGTAGCCGTCGAAGCCCTCGCGAGACGTGCGCTCGCGGTCCTCCTTCATGGCGAACGCCGTGACCGCGATCACGGGGACGTCTCCGAGCCCCGGATTCTGACGAAGCAAGCGCAGCGCCTCGTACCCGTCGATTCCAGGCAGCTGCAGATCCATCAGCACCAAGTCGGGCGGCCGGCCCTCGGCGAGGCTCACCGCCTCCTCGCCGGAGCCGGCCGCCACCACCTCGAATCCCGAGGCGATCAGGACGTCACGCACGAGTTTCAGGTTGAGCGAGTTGTCCTCGACCACGAGGATGCGGTGGCCGGACATCAGACCGTCCCCGGTATCGGAGCGGGGTGCCGACCATCGCGGCCCGGTATCGGCTCCTCGGGCAGCCCGCCCACTCGCCGCAACGCCCCTACGAGCGCCTCCCGACCGATCGGTTTGATGAGGTATTCCGCGGCCCCGAGCGAGAGCCCGCGCGACTTCTCGTCGAGGATGGAGGCGATGATGACCGGGACGGAGCGTGTGGCGTCGTCCGCACGCAATCGGGTGAGCACATCCCAGCCGTCCAACCCTGGAAGGCGGATGTCTAGCACCACCGCCTTGGGCGAGCGCGCGCGGATCAGCTCCAGCCCTTCTTCCCCGCTGCGGGCAGGCACCACCTGAACGCCGAGTCCGTCGAGATACGCGGCTGTCAAGTCGAGCGAGGCGTGATCGTCGTCGATCACGATCACCACGGGCAGGTGTGCGGTGCCATCCGTCGACCGACCGGAGTCGGTGACCGCGTCAGCGAGCGGCACCGTGAATCCGAAGGTGCTGCCCACCCCGAGTTCCGTCTCCAGCGACATGGTGCCGCCGAGGAGGGCGACGATCCGCCGGCAGAGGGTCAGGCCGAGGCCGGTTCCCTCCTCGCTCTGCGCGCCGCGGCGACCCTGCTGGAACGATTCGAAGATCCGCTCCCGGTCTTCGGGCCGGATGCCGGTCCCATTGTCCGTCACGGTGACGTGCAGGTCGTCGTCGCGTCGCCGGGCGACGACGGCCACACGTCCACCGTCCGGAGTGAACTTCACGGCGTTGCTGAGCAGGTTGAGCAGCACCTGCTTGAATCGAAGCTCGTCGGAGTCGAGGGTCACCAGTCCCTCCTCCACCTCGAGAGTCACTCCGATGCCGTGCGCGGCCGCCCGTTCACGCACCATCGAGATCCCATACTCCAGCGCCCCCGTCACCGGAAAGGTCGAGCGCTCCAGCTCCATCCGCCCGGCCTCCACCTTGGACAGGTCCAGGATGTCGTTGAGCAGCTGCAGCAGGTGTCTCCCCGAGCTGAGGATGTCGCGCAGATACTCGTCCTGGCGCTCGTTGAGCTCGCCGAACATCCGCTCGAGCAGCACCTCCGAGAAGCCGATCACCGCGTTCAGCGGTGTGCGGAGCTCGTGCGACATGCTGGCGAGGAACTCGGACTTGTGCTGGCTCGCCACCTGCAGCTCCGCGGTCTTGGTTTCGAGCTCCCGGAACAGCTGGGCGTTCCACACCGCCAGTGCCGACTGGCTGGCGAATGTTTCGAGGAACTCGACCATCTCGGCCGGGAAGTCGCCGGGCGTCTTGCGCCTTACCACGAGCGCGCCGATGATCCGCTCGCCTCGAAGCACCGGTACCGCCAGCACGGATCGCCAGCCGTCGTCGAAAAGCAGCCTCAGATGCGGATCCAGCGGCACGGTGCCGAGATCCGGCACCGCGATGGGGTGACCCGCCAGGGCCGCCCGGCCGACGAGTGTGGTGTCCACATCGAACGCGATCTTGCGCAGCCGCGCGAGGAGGTCCGGACTGGTCGCATACGCCGTGCGAACGGAGAACGAACGCTCGTCTTCGTCGTACTCCATGATCGAACCGCCGTCGCATTCGGAGAAGCGCACGGCGTTCATGATGATGTTGGACAGCACCTCGTCGAGGACGAGGCTGGAGCTGACGACGCCGCCGACCTCACTGAGAGCCTCGAGCTGCTCCACCTTGCGGGCAAGCTCGACTCCACGCTCTTCCAACTCGCTGATGAGGTGCACGTTGCGCACGACGACCGCGGCCTGCGCCGCGAACGCGCCCACCAGCGCGAGCGCACGATCGTCGAACGGGTCCACTTCCGTACGAACCAGAGACAGCGCGCCGACGACCTCGTCGTCCAGCAGCATGGGGGCCGCCATCACGGTTCTGAACTTCACGATCTTCTGGACGTCCTGCCGTCCGTACTCGGGATCGGCGAGGACGTCGGGCACCTGCTGGGTCTGCCCATCCTGGGTGACCCGTCCGAGCAGCGACGCGCGGTCGAGCTGAAACGGGCGTTCGCCAAGGTAGCTCACGTATTCGGTCGAGAAGCCCACCGAGGATGAGAGGACGAGGTGGCCTCCCTCGATGAGGTAGATGCCCGCGGCCTCGCACCGGCAGAGGCGCCGGACGCTTGCCACGATGCTGTGCAGAACGGCATCCGGCTCTGACGATGATCGGCCGAGGGCGATGAGGACCTCGTTCATCGCCGCGAACTGCTCGGTGGCATCACCGTAGCCGCGCTGGAGGCTTTGGAGTTCCTCCTCGCGGAGTTGCTGGCTGCGCCCCATGATCATGGCCTCCTCTCCAGAGACCTGCGTCCGCCCGCGACGTCCGGCGTCATTCTCCTCGCGGGACCCCCGCGGTGCAATACCGCCGGCCGCGCACGCGCCGGCTCCGAGGCGGGTGTGCGTGGGGGTCAGTCGTGCGGTGGCCGGCGCAGCCGCTTGACGTCGGTGCGCTGCTTCTTCGCCTTCAGGCGCCGCTCCTTGGCGCCTCGGCCGGGGGTCGTCGGTCGCCGCGACGGCGATGGTGGCCGCAGGGCCTCGGCCACGATGGCGGCGAGCCGGGCGCGCGCGGCATCCCGGTTGCGCAATTGCGCCCGGTGCTCGGATGCCGCGATCGTGAGCACTCCATCGACGAGGCGACCACTGAGACGCTCGAGGAGTCGCTCGCGCTGGAGCGGCGAGAGCACAGCGGAGCCGGCGGCATCCCAGACCAGTTCCGCACGGGAGTCGGCGGTGTTCACACCTTGCCCGCCCGGTCCTGAAGACCGTGAGAACCGCCATGACAGTTCGGACTCCGGAATCGTGATTCCGGCATTGACCCGGAGACCGGGGCGGTGGGCGGCGGGCATGGATACATCATCGACGCTCAGAGGAACGCGACGGCGCGCACCGGTGCGCCGTCGCCACCAAGGCGAAGCGGGAAGAACCCGATCCGCAGGGTCGAGGGAAGCTCTCCGAGCTCGCACAGGTTCTCGACGATCAGCCCGCCGCCGCCGAGCACGACCTCGTGCACCGGAAAGTCGGTGAGGGCTTCATCGGTCAGATCCGGGCTCAGGGTGTCGACGGCCAGGATGCGCATCCCGCGCGCCAAGAGCTCGCGTGCCGCCGAGACGTCCAACGCCGGATGATCGGTGGCCCGAGGGTGGTCGAACCATTGGGCCCAGCCGGTGTCGATGAGAACGATGGGCGGCAGGCGCGCGGGGATCGCCGCTCGCGCGTTGAGCTGATCCCACCCGTAGATCCGGCGCTCGCGGAGCTCCGGTATCCGGATCAGCAGCGCATCGCCCACGAGTTCGTCGATGGGAACGTCGGACATGGTGCGCCCGCCGGCGACGGTGTGCGATGGCGCGTCGATGTGCGTCCCGGTATGCGACCCGAAGCGCACCTCGGTGACGGCCACGCCGTCCCGTTCGAGGTCGAGCGCGGCGCGGATGTGCACGGCCGGATCGCCGGGATACACCGGCATCCCATCCGTGATCGGGTGGCTCAGGTCGCGAAGCATCGACACGTCACCGTGGCGAGGCCGCGGCGTCCGGATGCGCGGCCGCCGCATCGGTGAGATGCCTGCTCGGCTCGAACGGCGTCTTTGCCCGTCGTGGCCACGAGACGGCGAGGTAGACGACGAAGGTGAGGAGGAAGGCGGGAATGGTCGCCCCGAACGGCAGTGGCCACACGTACGCCCAGATGTAGGCGGATGCCGCGCCGATCGCCCAGGCGACCACGGCGAGCCAGTTGATCCCCGAAGTGAACCAGTAGCGACCGCCGCGGGTGTTCAGGATGTCGGGGTGGTAGCTGCGGCGCGCGACGATGTAGTAGTCGACGATCATGATCGCGAAGATGGGCGCGAAGAGCGCGCCGATCGTGACGAGGAACGTCGTGAACTGCGCGAGCAGCCCGAAGAACGTCGCGCCGATGATGGAGATGACTCCGAGGACGATTGCGGTCGGGAGGAACTTCACCCGCCGCCCGGGGAGGGCGTTCACGACGCTCGTGACCATGCCGTAGACCACCATGGTGTTGGTCGCCATGACCGAGAGGAAGATCGCGACGGCGAAGAGGGCGCCGAACGGCTCGATGATCGTCACCGGATCGAACGCGAGAGCCTCGCCGCCACGGAGCACCACGTAGCCGATGGCCGTCGCGCCGAGCGACATCGAGATCACCGTGGACAGCGTGTAGCCGACCCCGGAGCCGATGACCCCTGCCCGGGTGGATGCGGCGAAGCGATTGAAATCGGCGGAGAGCACCGTCCACGAGATGGCCGTCGCGACGACGACGTCGAACGCGAGTCCGGCAGAGTAGAACGGCTCAGCCGGCGGGACGATCGTCGCGAACTCCGACGGCGCGTACGTTCGGAAGACGACGACGAAGATGTAGGCGGCGATGGCGAGGATGACGGCCGCGAACCACGGTTCCACCCGTGCCACACCGGCGTGGCCGAAGATCGCGAGGATCACGACGATGGTCTGGCACAGCACCGCGAAGACCACAGGGCTCGAGAATCCGGTCATGGACTCCACGATGTAGTTGAGAGCGATGCCGGCGAGCATCGCCTGCACCCAGCTCCATCCCATGAGAATCAGCACGTTCGCCGCTACAGGAAGCAGGCTGCCGCGCGTCCCGAAGGGGCCTCGCGTCAGCGCCATGGTCGGCAGTCCGGTGCGCGTGCCGATGGCACCGATCGTCACCAGCACAGCGGCTCCGACGATCGTGCCCGCGATGATCAGACCGAGGACGAGCCCGAAGGGCAGATCAGGTACGAACAGCGTGCCGGTGAGCAGGGTGGTCACGACCAGGTTCGCCGCCAGCCAGATCATGAGGATCCGACCCAGGGAGTAGGTTCCGCGGACCGGACCGGCGTCATCCGATTGGTCTTCCAGGCGGCGTTCAAGGCGGGAATAGAGCGACATCGTCGGGCTCCTCGGGTGAGAGTCGGATCAGGGCTGGGGTGAGAGGTGTTCGTGGATCGCGAGAAGCGCGTCGGCCTCCGAGCGGAACACGATCGTCTCGCGCTCGGCATAGGACTCGGGTCCGTCGGGCGTCTGGACGGACGTGCTGACGGAATGGGTGAAGACGGCACCGCCGGCGAAGAGCTGCACGAGGCGGCCGCTCGACACGCAGGACGTCACGCTCCAACCGCTCTGCACCCACTCTCCCCACAGTCGTTCGTATTCGGCGCGGTTCTCGAGCCGTTCCGGCTCGGTGTGGAAGACGAAGGTCGCATCGGGCGCGAAGAGAGAGAAATAGCGCTCTCCGTCGGTGGCGGCGAATGCGTCGACGATCGCGGATGCCGCTGCGAGCACGTCCTGCTCGGTCGGAGTTGTCGGGTTCATTGCTTCCTCCATCGGGTCGAGTCAGCTAACGGGTCGAGTCAGCCATCGGGGCTGGTCAGCCATCGGATCAGCGCGGTGCCATGGCGCTCAGGAGCTCGTAGACGATGTGGCTTGCAGCGACGGCGGTGAGCTGCGCATGATCGTACGCAGGAGCAACCTCCACCACATCGGCACCGACGATCCGGAGGTCGGCGAGCGCGCGGATCATCCGCAGCAGTTCACGACTCGTCAACCCACCTGCCTCCGGTGTGCCGGTGCCCGGCGCATGGGCGGGGTCGAGCACGTCGACGTCGATCGAGATGTAGAGCGGCGCATCCCCCACCCGCGCCCGGATGCGGTCGACGGCGGCTCCCACCCCCTGCTCCTCGACGAACTCGCTCGTGATGATGGCGAAGCCGAGTCGCGAGTCGTCCTCGAGGTCGCTCTTCGCGTAGAGAGGGCCCCGGATGCCGACGTGCATGCTCGCCGTCAGGTCGAGAAGACCCTCCTCGGAGGCCCGCCGGAACGGCGTTCCATGGGTGATCGGCGCACCGAAATAGGTGTCCCACGTGTCGAGGTGGGCATCGAAGTGCAGGACGGCGACCGGTCCGTGCGTCGCGGAGACCGCCCGCAGGAGGGGGAACGCGACGGTGTGGTCGCCCCCGATGGCGATGAGCCGATCGGCGTGCTCGCGCAGGCTTCTCGCACCCGCTTCGATCTCAGCGACCGCAGCGGCGATGTCGAAGGGGTTGGCGACGAGATCGCCGGCATCCGCCACCTGCTGCGCTCCGAACGGAAACACGTCCTGGGCGGGATTGTACGGCCGGAGCAGTCGCGACGCCTCGCGGACGTGGGCGGGTCCGAAGCGAGCACCCGGTCGGAAGCTCACTCCGCTGTCGAAGGGGATGCCGACCACCGCGACATCCGCGTGCTCCACCTCGTCCAGGCGTGGGAGCCGGGCGAAGGTCGCGATGCCGGCGAAGCGGGGCACGACGCTCGCGTCCACCGGCCCCCGAGGGGTCGACGCACCCTTTCTGGAGGGTTGCATATTTGACAACTTTCGATACTGTATAGACAACTACTGCGCATACGGTACGCCCGCGACAGCCGGTCGTCAAGCACTCGATGTCACCCCGGGAGGAGGAAGCCGTGCGTGCGATCCATCCTGCGGCGGATGAGGTGGCCACGCCGATCGGTGCGAAGCTGCGGTCGGCCCGGACCGCGCAGGGCATGACGCTCGCCCACGTCGCCGAGACCACCGGGCTGAGTAAGGGATTCCTGAGTCGCGTCGAGCGCGATGAGACGTCGCCGAGTGTCGCGACCCTGGTGCAGCTGTGCCAGGTGCTCTCGCTCCCGGTCGGAGCGCTCTTCACCGAGCCGGACGTGCAGCACGTGGCTTTCGCGGATGCTCCGAGGATCAACCTGGGCGGTGTGCACGCCGAGGAGCGGTTGATGTCTCCCCGCGGAGAGCATCGCGTGCAGCTGCTTCGGTCCGAGCTCGAGCCGGATGCGCACGGGGGCTCCGACCTCTACACGATCAACTGCGAGGTGGAAGTGCTCCACGTCGTGTCCGGAACCGTCGCCCTGCGCTTCGCCGACCGCAGTGTCGTGGTCACCGCCGGCGACGCGATCACATTCCCCGGCCGCGAACCGCACACATGGCATGTCGTGGGCGGCCGACCGGCCGTGGTGCTGTGGGTGCTGGTTCCCGCCCCTTGGAGTGGCTCGGCCTGAGCCGGCGCACCGAGCCTGCGGCGCGCTCCGGATATGGCGCGGCCTGCACCCGCCGCCGCCTCGGGCCCGCCGCCTCTGGCCCGCAGCGCGTGCCGACGATACACTCGCGGCGTGAGTGCAGGGTCGCCCGGTCGCGAAGAAGCCGATGGCATGGATGCCCCCGACTCGGGGCGCCAGCCCCCCGGCATCCTGGTCGTCTCTGCAGACCCGAAGTCGCGTGCGTCGCTTCTTGACCCCCTGCGTCGTCGCTACGCGCTGGACTACCGGATCATCGACGCCGAGAACCCCACGAGCGGAGTGGCGCTGATCGACCAACTGCGCGCATCCGGCGGCGACCTGGCGCTCGTGCTGTCCGACGACGCATCCCCGGTGGACGGGCACGAGAACGTGTTCGCGGCCGCCAAGCGGGCCTTTCCCGACGTGCGGCGCGGTCTGGTGATCGAGTGGGGTTCATGGGCCGACCGGACGACCGCCGACTCGGTGCTCCAACTCATGTCGCACGTGCAGATCGACTACTACGTGGTGCGCCCACTGCACTCGCCGGACGAATCCTTTCATCGGGCGGTCACGGACTTCCTTCGGGAGTGGGAGGCGTCGGTCGGCAAGAGGCATCGCGGGTTCCTCGTGATCGGCGACGACGCACAGCCCCGTACCCATGGGCTCCGAACCCTCCTCGCCCGTGCCGGCGTGCCGGCCGAGCACGTCGCCGCGGATTCGCCGGACGCGATGTCGCTCCTGACGGAGTCGGGTCTGGACTACGAGGGCGTGCCGATCGTGCGAACGGCCGATGGGCGGATGCTGGTCGACCCGGATGACTCGGAGCTGGCTCGGGCGTACGGGCTGGAGACCGCGCTGCCCGACCGCACGGTCGACGTCGCCGTGGTCGGTGCGGGACCGGGCGGTCTCGCGGCCGCCGTCTACGCGGCGTCGGAGGGGCTGGACACCCTGGTGCTGGAGGGCGAGTCGATCGGCGGACAGGCAGGTTCCAGTTCCCTGATCCGCAACTACCTCGGATTCTCGCGCGGCGTCTCTGGATCGGAGCTCGCGCAGCGCGCCTATCAGCAGGCGTGGGTGTTCGGCGCACGTTTCGCGCACACGCGCCGCGTCACGGGCATGCGCCTCGCCGACGGGCGGTTCGAGCTCGAGGTGGCGGGCGGCGAGACGGTGCGGGCGCGGGCCGTCGTGCTCGCGACGGGCGTCAGCTACCGGCGGTTGGCGGCCCCCGGGCTGCAGCCCTTCGTCGGGGCATCCGTCTTCTACGGTGCCTCATCCGTCGAGGCCCGGGCGCAGGCCGGACGCGACGTGCTCGTGGTGGGCGGGGGCAACTCGGCCGGGCAGGCCGGCCTGCACCTCGCCCGGTACGCCCGCTCGGTCTCGCTGGTGGTGCGCGGCCCCTCGCTGGCGGCGAGCATGTCGAGCTACCTGATCGAACAGCTGGAGGCTGCGGGCGTCGGGCTGATCACCGGTGCCCGCGTCGTCGACGCGGGCGCGCACGAGGCGGATCACCTCGACTACGTCGTGCTCGAGCGCACCGAGTCCGGAGAGCGCACCGAGGTCTCCGCGCAAGCCGTCTTCATCACGATCGGCGCCCGTCCGCACACCGAGTGGCTCGCGCCCGAGGTGCTGCGCGACCAGTGGGGCTCCGTCATCACCGGTCCGGAGGTGCTGCAGGAGGGCGGTCGCCGGGCGTGGCTCGGAGGCGACAGAGGACCCGCGCAGCACGAGACATCCGTCCCCGGCTTCTTCGCCGTCGGCGACGTCCGCCGCGGCTCCGTCAAGCGGGTGGCATCGGCGGTCGGCGAGGGATCGGTCGTCATCTCGTCGGTGCACGCGCACTTGGGCGCGCACGCCGGCGGTTGACGCCCCCGTCGCGATAGACGCCCTATGCTCGGAGTCGCCCGGCGCCGGACCGGCCAGCAGAGGAGAGCCGCATGGCGAACGATGTCCGCACACTGGTCGAAGCGATGTTCGCCGGCGTGTCCGCCAAGGACGTGGATGCCGCGGTCGCCGGCATGTCGGACGACATCCGGCTCTACGATCCGCACTACCCTTACCCGGACATGAAGGGCATCGCCGAGGTGCGCGAAGGACTCACATGGGCCTTCGGCGGCATGAAGAGCATGGGCTTCGACATCGACCGCTGGTTCTCCTCCGACGATGGGCTGTCCGTGACGGTCGAGCTCTCCACCCACCACGTGCTCAACGTGGGCGACAAGCACCTCGACTTTCCGCAGGTGTTCGTGATCGACACCGACGGGACCAGGATCACGCGGATGCGCGCCTACGAGCCGTACGGTCCGCATGGCAGCACCGGCTTCGGCCTCGCCATCGGACACCGGATCTACCGGCTGCGCAACCGCCGCAGGCGTTAGCGGGCTCCGGACCCGTGCACCCCTCCCCCGCGATGCAGATCACACCGCTTTCTGGAGGAAGCGGAACTCAGAGCGGCGGAGCAGCGCGCACCACCCCGCACTCAGATGGCGAGCAGGATTCCGCCGACGATGAGGCCGACCACGATGATCCCGGCTGCGATGTACCACGCCCAGTCCGGCGGCGTGAACTTGCCCCCGAACTCGATCTTCGGGGGCAGGCCCCCCTTCGGAGTGGCGGTGGCACCGGCGATGAAGGCCACGACGACCGCGGCGAGGAAGGCGACGCCGATGACGATGAAGCCGGCCTCGGACTGCATGATGCCGGCCACGATGCCGGCGACTCCTGCGGCCGCGCCGAGGATGTAGCCGACAACGGAGAGGGCGAGCTTGAGTTTGCTGTTCATGACCTTCTAGAGGCCGGGGGGCGCCGTTCAGATACACCCGGCGGCCGGAAGGCCACGATGCCCGGCGGAGCAGACCTTCTTCAGGACCGCCAGGGCATGTTCAGATCAGCGGGATCCACCTCGATGTCACCGACGTCGTCCGGACCGCCGGTGCCGGGGACCGCACGGATCTGATCGGGGTCGATGTCGTCGTCGATGCCCTCGGGAAGCGGATCGTCCTGCTTGCGCCGGGTCTCCTCCTCGCTCGACGGACTGTACGACATGTCCTTGCGCACCTGATCGCTCTCGGACAGGGGCGCCGGTGGCTGCTCCCCCGGGTCGCCGGTGCCGAGCCTGGGGGTCGATTCCTCTGGGGTCATGTCGATGACGCTATGACTCGAAGCCGTGGGCTGAAACCCCTTGACAGCCACCCGGTCCCTGAGCCTGTCGAAGGACGCCGCACAGAATCACCCGGTCCCTGAGCCTGTCGAAGGACGCCGCACAGAATCACCCGGTCCCTGAGCCTGTCGAAGGATCGCCGCACAGAATCACCCGGTCCCTGAGCCTGTCGAAGGGTCGCCGCAGTGGGACGACGCCTCGACAGGCTCGGCGATCGAGGCGAATGCGGGAGCATCGCTTCGTGGTCGACGGTCAGGGGAGCTGGACGGACGGCACGTCGCCGTCCCACTCGAGCGGGAGTTCGTGCATGCCGCGGTAGATCATCAGCTCGTCCCAGCTGTGGAACACGATGACATCACCCTCGGGCGTCGCGACGATGTCCTGACCCCCCGGTCCGATGTAGCGGCCCTCCGTCATCTCCGACGACAGGAACGGGTCCGGCTCCTTCGTGTAGGGGCCAGTGATCGAGGGAGCGGATGCCACGCCGATGGCGTAGCTCCATGATCCGTAGTCGTTTGCGGAGTAGAAGACGTAGTACTTCGACTCGTGCTTGATGAGGACGGGAGCTTCGACGAGGTTGCCCTCCCAGAGCTCGGTCTGCTGGAACAGCTGAGTGGGCGGCCCCGCGAGCGCCGTGCCGTCTGCGGTCAGGGGCGCCACCTCGATCCAGGTGTCCATCCCGCAGCAGTTCCCGTCGGTCTTCCACAGCAGGTATTGCGTTCCGTCGTCTTCTGTGAAGACGGAGGCGTCGATGGCGCCGCCCTCCTCGAGCGGGCAGACGAAGGGATCGCCTTCCACCGGAAGATATGGTCCCCCGGCGACCTCTGAGATTGCGACTCCGATGCACTGCTTGTTGGACTCGGTATGGGCGGCTGTGAAGTACATCGCGTAGCCGCCGCCCGTGATCGCGGACACCTCCGGAGCCCACGTGCGCCCCTCGCTTGCCCACGCTGGCAGGTCCGGAAGCGCATCGTCCGTCGAGACATCCCACTCTTCGACATCGTCGGACGTCGCCATCTGGACGTTCACCGCGGGCGAGTTGGTCGCGAAGGCGATGTACTCGCCGTCCACTTCGAGGACGTCCGGGTCAGGGAAGTCCTGATCGATCGCGAAGGCGGCGGTCGTCGGAGCGGGCTCGGCCTCCGGTGCGGACGGGGCGCATGCCCCGAGCGCAGCAGTGAGGAACCCGGCCGCGACACCGAACGCCGCCGCCTTCGAGATCCGATGGCTCACCCCTTTACTGCCGATCCCGCGACCGATTCGACGATCTGCCTCTGCGCGAGTCCGAAGATGATCAGCACCGGCACCGAGGCGATCACCGCTCCGGCCATCACGATTGCGAAGTGCGTCGAGTACGCGCCCTGCAGCTGGGCGAGGCCCGGCTGCAGCGTCAGGTTCTCCGGGCTGAGCAGCACGTAGACCGGCCACAGGAAGTCGTTCCAGTTGCCGAGGAACGAGAGCACCGCGAGCGTCGCGAGCGCCGGCCGCGCCAGCGGCAGCACGACCTGCAGGAAGATCCGGATGTCGCCCGCGCCGTCGATCCTCGCCGCCTCTTCGATCTCCGGGGGGAGGCCGATGAAGAACTGCCGCAGGAAGAAGATGCCGAAGGCGCCGGCCGCGCCGGGGACCGTGATCGCCCAGAGCGTGTCGAGCCATCCGAGGTTCTGCACGATCAGGTAGTTCGGGATGAGGAACACCACCGGCGGAACCAGCAGCGTGGCGATGATCGCACCGAACACGATCTTCTTTCCCGGGAAGTCGAGCCGAGCGAGCGCGTACGCCCCCATCGACGCGGTGACCAGGATGAGGATCGTCTGCAGCGTGGCCGCCAGGAAGCTGTTCAAGAGCCACCGGAAGATCGGCTGCTGGCCGGACGTGAGCAGCGTCTGGTACGCCTCGAGGGAGATCGGATCCGGGAACGAGTACGGCTGCCGGATCGCATCCGAGTCGGTCTTGAACGAGGTCACCAGCATCCAGAACAGCGGGAGGATGATGATCAGCGCGAGCACGATCAGCGCGGCGTAGAGCAGGACCCGACCCGCTACCTTTCGCGGGGGCATCTTGCGTTGCGGAACTGCGACGGCGGTCATTTCACGCCCTTCTCGACCCGCTCACGCTGCAGCCGGAAATTGATGATGCTGACGATGGAGAGGGCAGCGAACAGGATGTAGCTCATCGCCGCGGCGGGTGCCATGTTGTTCTGCGACAAGCCCTGGTCGGCGATGTACATGATCACCGTGCGAGTGTCGGTTCCCGGCCCGCCCTTGGTGAGCAGGTAGGACTGGCCGAACATGTTCGCCGAGGCGAGGATCGTCGTGGTGCTGATGAAGATCATCACCGGCCGCAGCCCGGGAATGGTGACGTTCCAGAACTTGCGGGTCGGACCCGCTCCGTCGATGGAGGCGGCTTCGTAGAGGTCGGCGTTGATGCCCTTCAGCCCGGCCAGGAAGATGATCGTGTTCAGGCCCATGGTCCACCACACGGTGACACCGACGAGCGTCACCCAGACCCACGGGACATCGACCGTCCAGGGGATGTTGGACGGCAATCCGACGAGCCCCATGAGGTAGTTCAGGATGCCCGACTGCGTGTCCAGGATGTACCCCCAGATCACGCCGATCACGGCGACGCCGAGGACGTACGGCGCGAAGAAGGTCGTGCGGAAGGTCGTTGCCGCGCGGATGTTCTGGTTGAGCAGCATCGCGATGAGCAGGGGCACGACGACCAGGAAGGGAACGCTGATGAGCACGAAGAGCGCGGTGGCCCCCATCGACTTCCAGAAGTCGTCGGCGAGGTTGTTGCCGGGCGTGAAGAGGTTGATGTAGTTCTGCAGCCCGACGAAATCCTGTCCATCGCGGAACGGGCTGTAGTTCGTGAAGCTCATCCAGAGCCCGAAGATCGCCGGGCCGACGACGAACGTCAGGAACAGGATGAGGAAGGGCGCGAGGAAGAGGTAGGCGATCAGGGTCTTACGGCCGCTGCGAGTCGAGGAGCGGGGCGACGCTTCGCGCCGCGGGCCGCGCCCCCCCGCGCGTGGGCGCGGGGGAGCGACGACCGTTGCGGTGGTGGTGTCAGCCACCGTACTTCGCCTGGTTCGACTCGAGGATCTGGTTCGCCTTGTCCGCGGCGTCATCCAGCGCCTCTTGCGGCGTCTTCTTGCCGCTCAGCGCCTCGTTGAGCGCGAGGGTGATCTGCGCGTTGGCCTCACCGATGCCGGGTGACACCGTCTCGTAGCGGGCGTACTCGAGCTCGTCCATGAACGGCGCGAGGTTGGGCCACTGCTCGAGCAGGGCGGGGTCCTCCCGCACCGCGTTGTCCGCGGGGAGTTCACCCGTCTCAGCCCAGCCGAGCGAGTTGTCGTTCATCCACTTGACGAACACGGCTGCCGCCGCCGTCTTGTCTGCGTTCTGGCCCTTGTTGGCCGGGAACACCCAGTGGGTCGAGCTCGACCACACGGCCTGTTCGGTGCCGATCTGCGGGACCGGAGCGGCCGCCCAGTCGAGGTCCTCGAACGCCGTGTTGGTGGTCTGCCAGACGCCGTTCCAGTTGAACGCGGTGTCGCCGGCGATCAGGGCCTTGATGTTGCCGTCCTGCGCGACGTTGGCGGGGCTGTAGCCGTTCTTCACGAGGTCGGTCATCCAGGTGAGGGCCTGCACGCCGGCCTCCGAGTTGAAGGTCGCCTCGGTGACGTCGTCGTTGTAGAGCTGGCCGCCGTACTGCCAGATCAGGCTCTGGAATTCGAATGTTCCGGTGAACACGTAGCCGTCCACCCATTCGCCCTGCACGCCGACGCCCTTGAGCGCCTCGAGCGCAGCCAGGTAGGACTCCTGATCCGTCGGGATCTCGGTGATGCCCGCCTCCGCCAGCACGGTCTTGTTGACGTAGAGGCCGAGCGGGGTCACGCTCCACGGCACCGCGTACTGGACGTCGTCGTAGTTGCCCTTGTCGTACACCTCAGGGGGGAAGTCGTCGGCGGTGTAGCCGAGACCCTCGACGATGCCGTCGGCGTTCTGCAGCAGGTTCTGCGCCGCATAGGTGGCGAGGTCGTCGCCGTGCAGCACCGCGACGTCGGGCCCCTTCCCGGCCTTGATGGCCAGAGGCATCTTGGCGGCGATGTCGCCCCACTCCTGCGGGACGCCCTTCACCGTGATGTTCTCGTGCTCCGAGTTGAACTCCTCGATGAGCTTGGGAACGATGACCGGAGCGGCACCGCCCGTCCACCCGTGCCAGAACGTGATGTCGACCGCCGGACCGTCGTATTCGCCGTCACCGGCGACAGCGCCGCTGTTCGCGCCGCCCGATCCTCCGCACCCCGTCACAGCGACGCCGATTGCCAGTACGATTCCCGCACCGATCGCGCGGCGAGCCCATGGCTTCTTCATGCGATTGCTCTCCTTTGAGTTGTCCGGACGAGCCGGATGAGAAGCGGCCGGAACAGGACACCCGACCGCTGATCGAGAATTTACAGCGCTGGAATATGGCTGTCAAGGTGTGTACTCTGAAGTCACTCGGAGCCTGCACCGGCTCAAGGAAACGAGGGGGCCGCATGAACGGAGTGCGCCTTCAGGATGTCGCCGATCTGGCGGGCGTCTCCATGAAGACGGTGTCCAACGTGGTGCGCGGCTACAAGCACGTGAGCCCCTCCACCCGGGAGCGGGTGCAGCGCGCGATCGACGAGCTGGACTACCGGCCGAACCTCATGGGCCGTCGCCTCGCAACCGGCCGCACAGGGCTCATCGCGCTGTCGTTCTCGAACGTGGGCATCCCGTACTTCGCCGAGCTGTCCCGTCTGGTGTCCGCCTCGGCGAGCAAGCTCGGCTACCGCGTGCTGCTGGATGAGACCGACGGCACGCTCGAAGGGGAACGGGCGGTGCTGGAGAACTCGGAGTCCGGCCTGGTCGATGGGATGCTGTTCCAGCCGGCTGTCGTGTCGTCCCTCGAGATCTCGCGGCGCCGCAGCGTGCTGCCGATCGTCATCCTGGGCGAGGCGGCCGCGCCCCTGACGCTCGATCGCATCATGGTCGACAACTTCACCGCGGCGCGGGACGTCACCCGCCACCTGATCAGGATGGGCCGACGTCGCGTGGCCTTCACCGGTCACGAGTCCGGCAAGCTGTCGGCGGCCTCCAGCCAGCGCATCATGGGCTACCAGCAGGCGCTGGAGGACGAGGGGATCCGGCCCGATCCGCGGCTGCTCCTGCCCCGCGAGACGGTCACGCCCATGGGCGCGGTCGTGGGGGTGGGCAGCGCGTGGGACGCCGGGATCCGCTTCGACGGCCTGGTCTGCCGTGACGATCTGGCGGCGATCGGTGCACTGCGCGCGCTGCAGGAACGCGGCATCCGGGTGCCGCAAGAGGTCGCTCTCACCGGCTGGGACAACATCATGATGAGCCGGGTGACCTACCCCAGCATCACCTCGATCGCTCCGGACACGTCGGCACTGGCGCACCGCGCGACGCAGATGCTGGTGGAGCGCATCGAGGGTTTCGAAGGCGTCGGCCGGCACGAACTGATCGATCACCGGCTCGTCTTGCGCGAGAGCGCTCCGATCCACCCCTGAATTCTTTTCGATGGATGTTTTACAGCGCTGGATATTTCGGGCATGCTTGTCGGCATGATCACCGATGACCGGACTGAGCTGCCATCTGCGAGCACGCAGGATGGCTCATATCCTCGCCCCCAGCTCCTGAGAAGCGAGTGGCTTGACATCAGCGGCCCTTGGGGGTTCGCCTTCGACGTCGGCGGCGAAGGCCTGCGGCAGCGGTGGTACAACCGCACCGAATTCGATCAGACCATCGTCGTGCCCTTCCCGCCGGAATCTGCGGCATCCGGTGTGCATGACACGGGATTCCACAACGTGCTCTGGTATCACCGGCAACTGTCCGACGACGACATCCGGGCCTCCGGGCATGTCGAGGGGCGCCGGCTCATCGTGCGCTTCGGCGCCGTCGACTACCGGGCGATCGTGTGGGTTAACGGCGAACGAGTGGGTTCGCACGAGGGCGGCCACACCCCGTTCTCCTTCGACATCACCGACGTCATCCAGCCCGGGGGCGAGAACCACCTCGTTGTTCGCGTCGAGGACGATCCGCTCGACGTCAGCCAGCCCCGCGGCAAGCAGGACTGGCGCGAGTCGCCCCATGTGATCTGGTACCACCGCACCAGCGGCATCTGGCAGCCCGTGTGGCTCGAATCGGTCCCGGTGTTCGCCATCGACTGGATCCACTGGCGAAGCGATGATGCGACCGCCCAGGTCCACGCGCGGGTCGGCCTGACCGCGGCACCCGCGGCCGGCGCCATGCTCGAGGTGGAGCTGGACTTCGCGGGAAAGGTGCTCGGGCGGGCGAGCGTGCTCGTCGGCAGCGCCGAGGTGGAACTCCATATCCCCCTCGCAAGGCAGACCAACGGACAGGCGTACCACGAGCTGCTCTGGTCACCGCGCCGACCGCGTCTCATCGACGCACGGGTGACGCTCTCCATGGATGGTGAGCGAACGGATGCCGTCGCGTCGTACCTCGGCCTGCGCAGCGCCGTGGTGGACCGCGGGGTGTTCCTGCTGAACGACCGCCCGCTCTACGTCAAGTCCGTGCTGAACCAGGGCTACTGGCCCGAATCGCACCTCGCGGCACCATCGGCCGACGCCCTGCGCGACGAGGTGCAGCTCATCAAGGATCTCGGCTTCAACGCCACGCGGATGCATCAGAAGTTCGAGGACCCGCGGTTCCTGTTCTGGGCCGATCGTCTCGGGCTCATGGTGTGGGGCGAGGCGCCGGCGAACTTCACGTTCACGCCGACCTCGGTGCGGCGCACCGTGCGGGAGTGGCTCGAGGTCGTGCACCGCGACTTCTCCCATCCGTCCATCGTGACGTGGGTGCCCCTGAACGAGAGCTGGGGCGTGCAGCACATCGCCCATGACGCGAGCATGCGCCACTATGCGGCCTCGCTGGTGGACCTGACGAAGGCCCTCGATCCGACGCGGCCGGTCGTCTCGAACGACGGCTGGGAGCAGGTCGACACGGATATCCTCGGCATCCACGACTACGAGGGAGACGCCGATATCCTGCGCGAGCGGTATCGCGACCGAACGGCCGTCGACGAGCTCCTCGCGGGAGTGGGGCCGGCCGGACGCCGGCTCGTGGTGCGGGGCGACGTGTCCGAAGCGCCCGTGATGCTGACGGAATTCGGCGGCATCTCCTTCGACATCGAGCTGACGAAGGACGCCTGGGGCTACACCGACGCGACGACCGCCGCGGAGTTCCAGGTGCGCCTGGAGTCCGTCATGCGCGCCGTGCACGACAGCCGCGTGCTCGCCGGGTTCTGCTACACCCAGCTGTCGGACACGCTCCAGGAGACGAACGGACTCGTGCGCGCCGACCGTACGCCGAAGCTGCCGGTCGAGGTCATCCGCAAGGCGATGGTGGGCCCGATCGAACGCCGGCCGTGGGAACCCCGAGACCCCTGGGAGCCGTGGGAGTGACCATGGGCAGCGAGCACACGACGGACGCGCTACGCCCGCCCGCGCGACCGGGCTACTTCGCGGACCCCTTCGTGCTGCGCCTCGGCGAAGAGGGCTACGCGGCCTACGGCACGCATCCCGCTCCCCCGGACGGCGACCGGATCTTCGACGTCCTGCTCTCGCCGGACCTCGTCTCGTGGTCGAACGCCGGTACCGCGCTCCAGCGCCTCGGACCCGAATCGGGTGACCAGTACTGGGCTCCGGAGGTGTGCGGGCGCGATGGCGCGTGGTGGATGTACTACTCCGTCGGCCACGACATCTCCGGTCATCACATCCGGGTGGCGCGGGCCGACCAGCCCACCGGACCGTTCCTCGATCTCGGCCTGAACCTGACCCCCGGCGAGAGCTTCGCCATCGACCCGCACCCCTTCCGGGACGAAGACGGCCGGTGGTACCTCTTCTTCGCCCGGGACGTGCTCGAGGGCGATCGACCGGGCACCCACCTCGCGGTCGGGCGTCTGGACTCGCCCACGGAGCTCACCGATGTGGTGATGGCCCTGATCCCCGTCGCGGACTGGCAGCTCTACGAGCGGGCGCGATCCATGTACGGCGCCGTGTACGACTGGCACACACTGGAGGGTCCCTCGGTCGTGAAGCGGCACGGGGCGTACTGGATGACGTACTCCGGCGGAGCGTGGACCGGCCCGGGCTACCAGGTGTCCTGGGCGTCGGCGCCGCATCCGCTCGGTCCATGGCAAGCGGCTCCGCACGATGCGCCGCCGATCCTCGCGACGAGCGAGCTGCTGATCGGCCCGGGTCACAACTCCCTCGTGGTCGGGCCGGACGGCTCCGACGTGATCGCCTTCCACGCCTGGAACGCGGACGGCACCGAACGACAGCTGCACCTCGCCCCGATCGACTTCCGGCCGGACGGTCCGGTGGTCGACCTGGATCGGCCGTGGCAGCACAGTACCTCCATCGAAGAAGAGAAAGGGCGATGATGACCGACATCCAGCAGCGCGAGCAGTGGGCGGAGAGCCTCTCGCAGGACCTCGACCCGGAGATCGCAGCGGCGGTCCGGGCGATCTACACCGAAGGGATCATCGGAAAGAAGGCCGCCTTCAGTCCCGAATGGGTGGACCGGATGCGGGAGGACATCGAGGTCGCGTACGCCGAGGCGCTCACCCGCCCCGGCGGCGCGGTGGGCCGAGGCCCAAAGCGTCACTACGTCGAGATCCATCCCGAGCAGATGCGCGGCTGGCTCGACCTCGTGGATCACCCGTGGGTGCGGGGCGTCTGCGAGGCCGTGCTGGGTCCGGACTATCAGATCGTCGAACTCGGGTTCGACGTGCCGAACCCCGGCGCCAAGGATCAGCCGTGGCATCGCGACTTCCCGATGCCCGAGGAGACCATCCGCACGGGGCGCCTCACCTCGCTCGCGTTCAACGTGACGGCGGTGGACACCGAGCCCGACATGGGGCCGTTCGAGATCGCGCCGACCACGCAGTGGGACCTCCCGGAGGGCTTCGAGCACGACATGTTCCCCGACAAGTCGCTCTACTCGCGCTACATCGGCCTGGCCCAGCGCAAGTACCCGCAGCGCGGCGACATCTCGGCTCGGTCGGCGCTGACCCTGCACCGTGGCACCGCCAACACCTCCGACAAGTCGCGGCCCGTGCTCGTGCTCGGGGTGGACGCCCCCGGCGCGGGCAATGCCGAGCATCACGACATGGCGCTCACACGGCCCTTCTACGACTCGCTGCCGGATCGGGTGAAGCAGCATCTCGTCAGCCCGATCGTCGACGAGCTGACCCCGATCACGCAGAAGCACTCGATCGAGGGCCTCATGATGGGTGAGTGATGACGGTGGTACCTGAGAGCCTTCTCGCGGGGTGAACGGGCGGCGGGCGGCCGGTCGGCGCCCGCGCAGAGGGAGAGCACCATGAAGTTCGGACTGCACCTGCCCAATTTCGGGGCCTTCGGCGATGCCGCCGTTCTCGCCGACCTCGCCGCGCAGGCGGAGAGCGCCGGCTGGGACGGGTTCTTCCTGTGGGACCACCTGCTCTTCTGCGAGTTCGACAAGAACGCGCATGTCGATCCGTGGGTCGCGCTGACCGCCGTCGCGGCGGCGACATCGACGATCATGATCGGGCCGCTCGTCACGCCCCTCGCCCGCCGCCGCCCGTGGGAACTGGCGCGGCAGACCGTGTCGCTGCAGAACTTCTCGAAGGGGCGCCTCATCCTCGGGGTCGGGCTCGGTGAGCCGACGGAGTGGGACTTCCGCTTCTTCGGCGACTCGACCGATCCCCGCATCCGGGCCGAGAAGCTCGACGAGGGTCTCGAGATCCTGAAGGGCCTGTGGTCGGGCGAGCAGTTCGGGTTCCGCGGCACGCACTACACGCTCGAGCCGATGACGTTCCTGCCCGTTCCCGTCACTCCGGTACCGATCTGGGTCGGCGGCGCCTGGCCGAATCGCCGGCCGTTCCGGCGAGCCGCTCGCTACCAGGGGGTCATGCCGCTCGGCGGGGCGGCCGATGGCACCGAGGTGCTCCGGCAGGTCGTGGACTACGTCCGGGAGCACCGCGACTCGGACGAGCCGTTCGACGTCGTGGTGAGCGGGCGCTCCGAGCACGACGACGCATCGGCTCAGCTGATCACGGGCCTCCAAGGCCTGGCGACCTGGTGGATCGAGGACATCAGCCCGCTGCGCTTCGGGGTGGATTGGCCAGCCCTCGCCGATCCGTGGGATGTCGACGCCCTCACCGCCCGCATCCTCGCCGGCCCGCTGCGTCCCCGCGGCACGACCGGGCCTGTGCTCCGCACGACGACGGCGGAGTCGGTCGCCGCGGCGCGCATGATCCTCAACGAGGAGCGCCGGACGCTCGCGGAGGCGGGGATCGAGGGAGAACTCACCCTCACCGGGGGCAGCAGCCTCGAGGGCCTGCTCACCAAGGGAGACATCGACCTGCAGCTGCGGGTGACCCGGCAGCAGTTCGCGGGTGCCGTCGCCGGCTTGCACCGCATGTCCGGGCGCTTCGTACCAGTGCATCCGGAGATCTGGACGCCGTGGCTCGCCGCCTTCGAGCGCGCGGACGGGCCGCCCGTCGGCATCGCCGTCACGATCGTCGGCTCCGAGCACGATCGCCGGTTCGTGACGTCGTGGCGCCGCATGGCGGACGATCCGCGAGCGCGTGAGGAGTACAACGCCGTGAAGCGCCGCGCCGCGGACTACGAGGCCGAGAAGTCCGGCTTCTTCGACCGCATCGGCGGCGAGCCGACAGAGCCGTCGGACTGACCACGGCCCCGTGGGCGGCCGGCCGGGAGTCGGTCCGTCAGTCCTGGATGAGGGCGCGCAGCGTGCGCGCGAGGTGCGCGCGGTCGTCCTGGCTCAGCACGCTGAGCGCCTGGCGCTCGAGGCGCACGAGCTCGGTCATCGCCATGTCGACCTTGGCCGCCCCGGCATCCGTCAGTCGGATGATCACGCTGCGGCCGTCATGCGGATTGGGCTCGCGCTCGACGAGCCCCCGGTTCGCCAGATTCACCAGTCGGTGCGACATCGCCGCGCTGCCGATCATGGTCCTCTCGATCAGCTGTGCGGGGCTGAGCTCGTGCGGCGGCTCGGCCCTTCGCAGGGCGGCGAGAACGTCGAACTCCCAGGAGGCGAGCTCCGCAGTGGCGAACGCCTCCGAGCGCAGGCGAGCGAGCCGGATCGATGCCCGTCTCAGCCGGGACATCACATCCAGCGGCGTCAGGTCGGCTTCGGGCAGACGCCGCGACCACGCGTCGATCAGCAGATCGACCTCATCGTCCGGACTCTGACTCGTCACCCTTCGACCGTACCGATCCCAGAGTGCATCCGGCGCGGGGTTCCTCGGAAAGGTGTTTCCCGATAAGAGGTGTACTGCCAGGGCATTCCTCGACGCGGATGCCGCACCTAGTCTGGCCGCATGGACAACCGATCCGAGGTGCGCGAGTTCCTGATGTCTCGCCGGGCGAAGCTGACGCCGGATGCCGCGGGCATCCCCGCCGGATCGAACAGGCGTGTCGCGGGCCTTCGGCGCACGGAGGTCGCATCGCTCGCGGGGCTCAGCGTCGAGTACTACGCCAAGCTGGAGCGCGGCGCGATCGCCGGCGCGTCCGCGTCGGTGCTGGACGCGATGGCGCGGGCGCTCCAGCTCGATGACACCGAGCGCGCGCATCTTCTCGACCTGGCTCGCGCGGCCGACGGCATCCCCTCCTCCGGGCGTCCCCGCCGACGAGCCGCACGACCGACGGCATCCAGGGCCAGCCTGCAGTGGGCGTTGAACGCCATCACCGACGGGGTCGCGTTCGTGCGCGACCAGCACCAGGATGTGCTGGCCACGAACGCCCTCGGGCGCGCCTTCTACGCGCCGCTGATCGGCGACGGCGGGCGCACGCCCAACCTCGCGCGGTTCCAGTTCCTCGACCCGGCCTCCCGGGAGTTCTATCCCGACTGGGAGCTGTTCGCCGAGATGTGCGTCGCGATCATGCGCACAGAAGCCGGCCGGGACCCGCACGACAAGGGGCTGCAGGATCTGGTGGGCGAGCTCTCGACGCGAAGCGAGGTGTTCCGCACGCTCTGGGGCGCCCATGACGTGCGCACCCACGGCGCCGGCACCAAGCGCTTCAACCACCCGGTCGTCGGCGAGATGGTGCTGGCGTACGAGGAGCTGGCGGTCACCGCCGAACCGGGTGTCGTGCTGATGATCTACACGGCCGAACCCGGCTCGCCCTCGGCCGATCGGCTGCGACTGCTCGCATCGTGGGCCGCCGAGCATGCCGCAGTGGCCATCGACCGCTGACCGGCGGGCATCCGCTCGCGCTGCCCGTCTCGGCCGGCATCCGCTCGCGCTGCTGTTTCCTGCTCGCGCGGCGCCGATTCGCACAGCGCGCGCGAAGAAGTGCAGCGCGAGCGCCGGGCGGTCGCCATCGACCCCTGAGCCGCGGCATCCCCTCGCTCTGCTGTTTCCGGCGGGCATCCGCTCGCGCTGCTCTTTCCTGCACGCGCGGCGCCAATTCGCGCAGCGCGCGCAGAGAAGTGCAGCGCGAGCGCCGGGGAAGCGTCGAGAACTGCAGCGCGAACGGCGGGGCGCGAATCGAGGAGTTCCCACAGCGCGGGGTTCGGGATCGACCAGCCATTGTGATGCAGAAGTGCGGCACTTCTCAACCCCCTCGGTGAACCGCCTCTGACGGTGCACGATGCCCCTATGACGCGTACCCGAAGAACGTCAGTGCTGCCCGAGGGCATGGAGGTGCGGCGGTGAAGGTGCTGTTCTGGCATGTGCACGGCGGGTACACCGACGGCTTCGTCCGTGGCGACCACGAGTACCTGCTGCCCGTCGGCGAGAACGGCGACGGCGGCATCGGCGACAGGAACTGGCCCGCCGCGATCGAGGTCCCGCTCGAGGCCCTGCACGAGACCGATATCGACGTCGTGGTGCTGCAGCGGCCCGAGGAGATCGCCCTCGTCGAGCGACTCACCGGGCGCGTGCCGGGGCACGACCTTCCCGCCGTGTTCCTCGAGCACAACACGCCGGGACCGGATGCCACGGGCACGAGGCATCCGCTCGCCGACCGCGACGACATCCCGATCGTGCACGTCACGCACTTCAACCGGCTGTTCTGGGACAACGGCATCGCCCGCACCGTAGTGGTGCAGCACGGGGTGCCCGATCCCGGACCGCTCTACACGGGCGAGCTGCCGCGGGTGGGGGTGGTAGTGAACGAGCCGCTGCGCCGCGGACGCGTCACCGGGACCGACCTCCTGCCCTGGTTCTCGCGGGTCGCTCCCTTGGACGTCTTCGGCATGAAGGGCGACGGGCTCCCGTCCGCGCTCGGCGTCTCGCCCGCCGCCCTCGCCCACGCCGGCAACCTGTCGACGAGCGAGCTGCAGGGGCTGCTGGCGAAACGCCGGGTGTACCTGCATCCCTTCCGCTGGACATCCTTGGGGCTCGCCCTGCTCGAGGCGATGCACCTCGGGATGCCGGTGGTCGGCCTCGCTACCACTGAGGTGGCGCGCGCGGTGCCGCCTGAGGCCGGTCTCGTCTCGAACGACCTCGACGAGCTCTCGGCCGGGATCCGGCGGCTGATCGACGACCCCTCCTTCGCGGTGGAGCGGGGCCTGCAGGCTCGGCGCCACGCCCTCGAGCACTACGGGCTGGACGCCTTCCTGCGTGCGTGGGACGGGGTGCTCGCCGAGGCGCTCGAGTCGCGCCGCACCCTCGTCGCCCCTTCGCGACGCGTCTGACGGCGGTGCGGTCGCGTCGCTACGCGCGGAATGCCGAGATGCCCGTGATGTGCTGGCCGAGGATGAGGGTGTGCACTTCGTCGGTGCCCTCGTAGGTGCGCACCGACTCGAGGTTGTTGGCGTGGCGCAGCGGCGAGTAGTCCAAGGTGATCCCGTTGGCTCCGATCACGGCGCGCGCCTCCCGCGCGATCTCGATCGCCATGCGGGTGTTGTTGAGCTTCGCCGCAGAGATCATGTGGTGCTGCAGCCGTCCCGCGTCCTTGAGCCGGCCGAGGTGCAGCGCCAGCAGCTGGCCCTTCTGGATCTCGAGCGCCCAGTTCACGAGCTTCTGCTGCGTGAGCTGGAACCCGGCCAGCGGCTTGTCGAACTGCCTCCGTTCGAGCGCGTAGGAGAGCGCCTGGTCGAAGCAGTCGCGGGCGGCTCCGACGGCACCCCAGGCGATGCCGTAGCGCGCCTCGTTGAGACACGAGAAGGGACCCTTCAGTCCGACCGCACCCGGAAGCACGGCATCCTCGGGCAGGCGCACGTCGGCGAGCCGGATGTCGCACTGCACCGAAGCGCGCATCGACAGCTTCGGCTCGATCGGGGTGGCGGTGAAACCCGGTGAGTCGGTCGGCACCACGAATCCGCGCAGCCCCTCGTCGGTCTTCGCCCAGATGATGGCGATGTCGGCGATCGAGGCGAGTCCGATCCACCGCTTCGCGCCGTTCAGCACCCACTCCCCCGCTTCGAGCCGCGCGCTCGTGGTCATGCTCGAGGGATCCGAGCCGGCTCCCGCTTCAGTGAGGCCGAAGCAGCCGATCACCTCGCCCCGCGCCATCCGGGGAAGCCATTCCTGCTTCTGCACCTCCGAGCCGTGCTTGTGGATCGCCGACATGGCCAGCGATCCCTGCACCGAGACGAAGGTGCGGATGCCGGAATCCCCGGCCTCCAGCTCCTGGATGGCGATGCCGTAGTCGACGGCGGTGCCGCCGGCGCATCCGTAGCCCGGCAGGTGCAGTCCGAGCAGACCGAGCTCCGCAAGCTCCGGGACGAGTTCGACGGGGAAGTGAGCCCTGTCGAACCACCCCGCGATGTGGGGCCGCACCCGCCGGTCCACGAACTCGCGCACGCGCGCCCGCAGTTCGAGCTCGGAGGCACTGAACTCGTCATCCAGGTTCAGCAGGTCGCTGGCGCTCCGCACCCCGGCGGATGGCGTGGTGGTCACGGTCGCTCCTCGGTGATCGTCCTTCCCCGAGTCTGCTCCCTCTCGTCGCCGGATGCCGCACGGCATCCGGCGCGCAGAAGCCGGGCGGGCGCACGGCCCGATCGGACCGCGCACCCGCCCGGCATCCGCCCTACTTGATCGATCCCCGTGTGACGCCGGAGATCACCCAGCGCTGAGAGAAGATGTAGACGATCAGCAGGGGCGCCATCGCCATCAGGTACGACGCGAAGGCGACCGTGTAGTCGGTGTTGAACTGCCCCTGGAACACGTACTGTGCCAGCGGCAGCGTGCGGGCGCTCGGCGAGGTGAGCACCACGAGCGGCATGATGAAGTCGTTCCACGCCCACACGCACGTGAGGATGCCGACCGTGGCGTTCATCGGCATGAGCAGCGGGAAGATGATCGACCGGAACACCCGCCACGTCGAGGCGCCGTCCATCCGCGC
This sequence comes from Microbacterium sp. DT81.1, assembly GCF_049844955.1. Lineage (NCBI taxonomy): Bacteria > Bacillati > Actinomycetota > Actinomycetes > Micrococcales > Microbacteriaceae > Microbacterium > Microbacterium sp. DT81.1. Next base: position 119,188 of record NZ_JBNCMA010000007.1, on the reverse strand, counting down.
CGCTTCTTCCAGCTCGATCGGGATCGAGCGGATGTAGGCGGTGTAGATGAAGATGTTCAGCGACAGCCCGTAGATCGTGTAGAGGATGATCATCCCGGCCTGGTTGTCCAGCCCCAGGATCGCCGTCTGCTTCACGAGCGGCAGCATGATGATCGGGAAGGGGATGAACAGGGCCGCCAGGAAGTAGAAGAACACTCCCTTGAAGAACGGCCGGTGCACATTGCGCGCGATCGCGTAGGAGACGATCGAGCTCGTCAGGAGCGTGAAGACCACGGCCCCGACGGTGATCAGCGCGGTGTTCGCGAGGGCCTGACCGAAATTGGTGCGCTGCCACGCCTCCGGGAAGTTCTCCCACCGCACCGGATCGGGCCACTCGAAGCCCGTTCCTTCGGTGAGCTGCGCCGGCGTCTTGAGCGCCACGACGACGGCGAGATAGAGCGGGATCAAGACGGTCAGCGAGCAGACGGCGATGAGAGCCGTCGCCCACCAGTTGGTCTTGCGGGTGTCCTCGGCGTCGCGCGAAACGCGCCGTTGACGTCGGGGCTGGTCGATTGCGGCGACGTCCTGCTCGAGCTGCGCCGCGGTGTTGGTCGTGGTGGTCATCAGAAATCGGCCTCTCTGCGCTGAAGGACACGGAATTGCAGCAGCGAGACGATCGTGATCACGATGAAGAAGACCACGGCGTTCGCCGTCTGGTAGGCGAATTCGCCGCCGGTGAAACCGCCCCGGAAGATGAGCAGGGTCACCGACTCTGTCGCGGTTCCGGGGCCGCCGTTGGTGAGGGCGACGACCTGGTCGAACACCTGCAGGAACCCCTTCAGGCTCAGCACGACGTTGATCGTGAAGAACGCGCTGATCAGAGGGAACGTGATCGAGGTGAACTGGCGCCACGGCTTGGCGCCGTCGATGGATGCCGCTTCGTACAGCTCTGATGGGATCGTCTGCAGCCCGGAGAGGTAGATGATGATCGCGAACGCGCAGGCCTGCCAGACGCCGAGGGCGACGATCGCGGTCCAGGACCAGGTCTCGTTCGTCAGGATGTTGTCGGCGAAGAGCGGGATGCCGGCCAGGATCTTCGGAAGCGAGTTCGAGAAGAAGAACTGGAACACGTACCCGATCACGAGGACTGCCAGGACGTAGGGGACGAAGTACACGCCCCGCCAGAAGTTCCGCGCCTTGATCTTGGCGTTCAGGCCGAGGGCGATCGCCAGCGAGATCACGTTCGTCAGGATCGTCGCGACGATCGCGAACAGGAACGAGAACCCGTAGGCGTGCAGCACCCTGTCGTCCTTGAACAGGTTGATGTAGTTGGAGATCCCGATGAAGTTCCAGTCGCCGTAACCCGGATAGTTCGTGAAGCTGAAGAAGATGCCCACGAGCACCGGGAGGGTATGGAAGGCGGCGAATGCGATCACCGCAGGCCACACCATCCAGTAGAACGCGGCCGGTGCCCGGTCGCCGCCGGCCCGCGTGCGCGCGGCCCGCCGTTCCGCGGTGCCGCCGGTCGACGAGGCACGCACGGCCTCTGTGGTGGTCGTCATGTCACTCTCCTGTCACAGGAATCGTGCGAGCGGCAACCTTTGCCCACTCGCGGTCGAGCGTGGCGAGCGCCGCCTCTGCGTCGCCGCTGAAAAGGAACTGCTGGTCGATCGCGGCGAGCGGGATGCTCGGCGGGATCTGGTGATCGATGAAGCCGGTGATCCTGCCCTCGTCGAAGTAGGGCTTCACGGATTGGAGCGACGGGTCGTCGCTGATCTCGGCGCCTTCGACGGAGGGCACCATGTTCTGGGATGCCGCGAACTGCTCGATGACGTCCTTCTCGAACATGTAGTCGATGAAGCGCAGAGCCTCTTCTCGGTGCGGGGTGTTCTCACCCATCGTGACGACGACGTCCACGCCCGAGACGAGCAGCCGGTCATCGGGGTCGTCGACGGCGGGGTAGGGGAAGATGGCCGCCTTGATGTCGGGATTGACCGCCTTCACCGGGTTGATCGCCCAGATGCCCTGAAGGAGCATCGCCACCTCGCCGTTCGCGAACGCGGCGTTGCCCTCGTCGTACGTCTTGCCCCGGTATCCCTTCTGCATGTAGGAGAAGAGCTGGTACTGCTGGTCCATCGCCTCGGGGAAGTCCTTCTGGAACGAGACGGACGAATCGGGGCCGACGTTCTCGCCCTCGGCGCGCATCTGATCCCAGAAGTCGCCCTGCGACGGGTACGCGCCCAGCGCGTTGAAGGAGGGCAGCCCCGTCCACGAGTCGGCGAGCGTCCCGTAGAACGGCGTGATGCCGGCGGCGGCGAGTGCGTCGCACACCGCGATGAACTCGTCCCACGTCTCGGGGACCTCGAGGCCCTGCTCCTCGAAGATCTCCTGATTGTAGATCACTCCGTTGGCGTTGTTGACGTATCCGAGGCCGTTGACCTCGCCCTCCTTGTTGCCGAGATCGGCGAGGATCTCCTGCACGGCGGGGTTGATCGTCTGCAGCACCGGTTCGGCGGAGAAGTCGTAGAACACCCCCGACTGGGCGAGCTTGCCGAACCCGCCGTTGGCGTTGAGGGTGATGACGTCGGGCGCCTTGTCCTTGACCAGGAGCGTCCGGATGATGGTGTCGGCATCCGCCACCTGATTCTGGACGACCCGGATGTCGGGATTCTCCGCCTCGAAGCCCGCGATGATCTCGTTGAAGTCCTCGAGCGCCTCGCCCTTGAACTGGAAGAAGTTCAGGGTGGTCACGCCGTCTCCGGCGTTGCTCGCGCAGCCGCCCAAGCCGATCGTGATGCCCGCCGCGGCGAGCACCGCGACCGCCCGGACGGACTTTCGGTGTCTCATTCTCATGTGTGCGCCTCCTTGCGCTTGGTGCCCGGTGTTCGGTGCTGTCCGGTGTTCGGTGGTTTTCGGTGGTGTGCGGCGTGGTGGTCGGTGGTCGGTGTTCGGTGTTCAGGAAACCGACGTCAGTTCGACGACGGTGGCTTGCTGGGGGAACTGCACCGGCGGTCGGAGCCCGATCGCCGCGAGCTCCCGGCCGGTGAGGGTGGTGTCGTGCTGCGTCCACGCGAGCGGCGACTGGCCGGGATCGTTCGCCTCGTCGGCGGTTCGGATCGCCCGGACGCGATAGTGGCGATCCGGCGCCAGCCCCGGCAGCCGCACCCGACCCGCCGGGTAGGCGATGGATGTCTCGGTCTGAGTGATCGTGAAGACGGCGGATGCCGCATCCGCGGCGATCATCCCGCGCACGTCGATACCGGGATCGGTGCCGTCGACGTGCACCACGCGACCGGAGGCGATCAGCGGCCGCAGCCGCTTCGCGAGCTCGACCCATGAGGCGATCTCGTCCCGCGTGCCGGCGTCGACCGACGTCAGGTCCCATTCGATGCCGAAGTGTCCGAAGAGTGCGACCGCACCACTCAGCCCGAGCGAGACCGTGCGCCCGGAGGAGTGCACGACCGGGCTGGTGAGGTGCATCCCCATCAGCTCCGGAGGCACGACGAGGCTCGTGTAGCGCTGGTTGGTGAGGCGCTCGAGCGGGTCGAGGCTGTCGCTCGTCCAGACGCGGTCGGTGCGGTCGAGGATGCCGAGATCGACACGCGCGCCTCCCGATGCGCAGCTTTCGATCTCGAGTCCCGGGTGCTCCGCCTTGAGCTCGTCGAGCAGCCGGTACACAGCGAGGGTGTGCGCGTGCACCCTCGCCACTCCGCCGGGGCCGCTGCCGGCGTCGACGAGGTCGCGGTTGTGGTCCCACTTGAGGTAGGCGATCGGGTACTCCCCGAGCAGCGCGTGCAGGCGCCCGGCGATGTAGGCGTAGGCCTCCGGATGAGCGAGATCCAGCACCTGCTGGTGGCGCGCCGACGGGGGAAGATCCATGCGGCCGCGCAGGATCCAATCGGGATGCCGGCGGGCGAGTTCGCTCTCGGGGTTGATCATCTCCGGCTCGACCCAGAGCCCGAACTCCATCCCCAGTTCGTTCACGTGGTCGATCAGGGGGTGCAGCCCCTCCGGCCACACGCTCTCGTCGACGAACCAGTCGCCGAGGCCCGCCGTATCGTCGCGGCGACCGCTGAACCAGCCGTCGTCGAGCACATAGCGCTCGACGCCGACGCCGGCCGCGGCATCCGCCAGCGCCGTCAGCTTGTCGAGCGTGTGATCGAAGTACACGGCTTCCCAGGTGTTCAGCGTCACGGGCCTCGGCCGCCGCGGGTGCTGCGGGCGGGCGCGCCACTCGCTGTGGAAGCGGGCGGAGAGCTCCGTCAGGCCGTCGCCCCACGACCCGATCACCCACGGTGTCTGCGTCGACTCGCCCGGAGCCAGGATCAGCTCGCCCGGCATCAGCAGCTCGCCCCCGGCCAGGAACGCCTCGCCCGTGACGACTCGCTCGGCCAGCGCGCGGTGGTTGCCGCTCCATGCCACGTGGATGCCGTGCACCCGGCCCTGCTCGAAGCCGAACCCGGGGCGACCGGCGGCCAGCAGCAGGGTCGCATCCGCACCGGGTCGTCCCCGCCGGCTCTCGCGCAGGTGCGTTCCGAAGGTGAAGTCCCGGCGCTGAGGCGCCCGCTCGCGCAGGTGGCGACCGGTGGTGTCGAGCAGCTCGGTGGCATCCCACGGCACGGGGAAGGCGGCCTGCAGGTTCTGCACGGTGTACGGCGTCTCGCCGGTGTTGCGCAGGTGGATGCGCTGGTGGAAGAGTCCGCCGGGTCCGATGCGAAGCTCGACCTGCGCCGCGAGGCGCGCTTCGCCGTCGACGAGCGAGATGGTCGCGCGGTGGTCGTTCGCCTGCACCCCGGCGACCTCGAACCGCACGCTGTCACCGGCGCCGTTGCGGTGACCCTCGATGCCGGGAGTGCCGAGCCAGCCGGTCGGCCCCGTGGAGACGAGGCTCAGCCGCCCCGTGGTGTCGAGGCCACCCGATACGCGCTGCGGCCGGGCGGCTACGGCGAGGGAGGCGAGCGAGGCGGGGGTCGAAGAAGCAAGGGCCTCTCCCCAGTGCACGATCGCGGGGCCGCCCTCAGCCAGGTCGACGACGACGCTGGTGCCCGCACGGGTCAAGTGCAGCGTGTCCGCCGGATGCTCGGACTTCGCTTGCTGCACACGCTCTTCCGCGCTCCGCTGGGTGATATTCGCCACGCGTTATTTCTACCGCGGAACTAATTCACCGTCAAGAGGCAAACCTTCGCGCGTTTCAGCCGCATTGAGCGGGCAATTGGTGCCAAGATGGAACGAAGGGGGTGCGGATGCTCACGGACAGTCAGGGCGCGCTCGCACGCGAAGTGCTCATCCACGGCCCCATCGCGCGCGGGGAGCTGGGGCGCCGGCTCGGCCTCTCCCCCGCGAGCCTGACCCGTCTGGCCAAGCCCTTCCTCGAGCGCGGACTCTTCGTGGAGGTGGAGGACGCCGGCTCGGGCGCCGTCGGGCGGCCCGTCCGCCCCCTCGACATCACGCCCGACCTCGGCTCCTTCATCGGCATCAAGATCACCGGCGACACCGCCTTCGTCGTGCTCACCGACGCGCGCGCCCGCGCTGTCTCCCAGCACGACATCGCGGTGACCGACAGGGCGCCCGAGGCGGTCGTGGCGCAGCTCGCCGAGACGATCACCGCTCTGGCCGAGAACTTTCCGCCGGTCCTGGGGGTGGGTGTGAGCCTGGGTGGAGTCGTCGATGACGAGGGCCGCGTTCTCCGGGCGCCGTTCCTCGGGTGGAACGGCGTCGACCTGGGTGTCGAGCTCCAGCGGGCCTGCGGACTTCCCGTCGCCGTCGAGAACGACGTCGTGGCTCTCGTCGAGGCCGAGCGCTGGTTCGGCGCGGGGCGGGGCCGTTCTGGTTTCTCCGTCATCACCGTCGGCGCCGGCGTCGGCTACGGCCTCGTCGTCGGCGGCGAGTCCGTGCACACCCGCGAGGCGGGCGTGGGGCTGGGCGGTCACATCCCGCTCGATCCCACCGGGCCGCTCTGCCCGGAGGGTCACCGCGGCTGCTCCAGCGCGCTGATCACATCGGTGGGCATGTGCGCGCAGCTGCAGGCGGCCCTGGGAAGACCCGTCGACTACGACGAGGTGCTCACCATGGCGAGGGACGGTCACCCCGCGGCGGGCGCGGTGGTGGATGCCGGGGCACGTGGCCTCGGTCGGCTGATCGCCCTGGCGGCGAACCTCACCATGCAGCCCACCGTCGTCCTCGCCGGAGAGGGCCTCGGGCTGTGGGAGATCGCGGAGGACGCCGTTCGAGATGCCGCCGCCGCCGATCGCGACCCGCTCGCGAACCCCGTCGAGATCCTCGTCGATCGAGCCGGCTTCGGCGCGTGGGCGCGCGGCGCCGCCGCCGTCGCGATCCAGGCCGCCGTCGCGCGCCTCGGCGACGAGGCCGCCCTTCCGGGCTGAGCTCGGGGTCACACGCCTCGCGTTCCTGACCGACCCTGGGGCGGGATCTTGACCGGCACCCCCGCGAGATCTGAGCCGCCACCCCGGCGAGCCCTCACCGGCCACCCCCGGGGAGATCCCGACCCGCCACTCCGGCTCGCGCTGCTGATTCGTGCGCACGCTCCGCCGATTCACGCAGCGCGCTCAGACAAGTGCAGCCGCAAGCGAAGGGCGCTCTGAGAAGTGTCGGGATGCGCGCCGCCGGGCCCCCGGCTCAGGGGTAGGCGCGCCGGGGGTCGTCGTGCTCGTAGTGCGAGACGGCGAGCGCGGCGAGTTCCGAACGGGTGGCCGCCCCGGTCTTGCGCAGCAGATTCGACACGTGGAACTTGACCGTGTTGTCGCTGATCATCAGCTCCCGGGCGATGGCGTGGTTGCGTGCGCCGGAGGCGACGAGGCGCAGCACGTCCTTCTCGCGGCTCGTGAGCGGGATCAGGTCGGCGAGCGGATGCGGCTCTGGCCGCGGATCCAGCGGCAGGCGCACGTCGATGGACGAGCCCCATCCCGGCGTCGACGTCACTGCCAGCACCCCGTCGAGCGCGGCCACCCGCTCGGCGATGGGACGGAGCCAGTCATCGTGCACCGAGAGCTCGCCCCGGCCGTCGTCGCGGATGCCGACCAGGAGGTTGAGCCCGTCGCAGTCCCACTGGATGCGGACACGGTGCGCGTCGCCTCGGTCGACGAGTGCCAGCACCGCCGTGCGCACCATGGCGCGCGCCCCGTGCGCGACCTCACCGGGAAGCGCGCGACCCGAGGCCGGCGGCTCGACGAGTTCGACCTCGAGGTGTCCGAACCTCGTCAACGGCCCGAGGTCGTCGCGCAGGCGCCGGAATGCGCCGGTGACGGGCTCGAGCATCGAGCTGCGCTGTTCGTCGGTGGCGGCGCGCAGCCCGATCAGGGCGGCCGTCGCCGTGTCGATGGCGGCAGTCCGGGCCGCGCGGTCACCCAGCCGCGGCGACCGCAGGATGGCCAGCATCGATTCGAGGGTGACCGCGTGCTGGTCGGCCTGGTCGGCGACCGTTCGCGCGTGATCCACCAGCTGGCGACGAGATCCTGTGGCGACTTCGTCGATGCTCATGACCTCAACCTACTTCGGCGGCTCCCCACCCATAAGGGTGGGGAGCCGCCGAGCCCGAGCCCGCTTACAGCGCCGCGGCGCCCGCCTCGGCGACCGTCTGGTCCTGCTCGCCGGAGCCGCCGCTGACACCCAGTCCCCCGACGACAACACCGTCGCGCAGCAGTGGCACGCCGCCGGCGAAGATGGCGACCTTGCCGCCGTTGGTCGTGTGGATGCCGAAGAACTGCTGGGTCGGCTGGGCGTTGTCGCCGAGGTCCTTCGTCTGGATGTCGAAGGCCCGCGACGTCCAGGCCTTGCTGATGGAGATGTCGATGCTGCCGATCCAGGCGCCGTCCTGGCGCACGTGGGAAACGAGGTTTCCGCCGCTGTCGACGACGGCGATGTTCATCGGCTGCCCGATCTCGTCGGCGCGCTTCTCTGCGGCGGCGATGATCGTGCGGGCATCGGCGAGGGTCAATCCGGTCATGGTGGTGCTCCTTGTCGTGGGTTGCGTGAATCAGTGATCAGGCGGCGATGTAGCCGTTGGGGTTCAGCACGTACTTGGTCGCCGCACCGGCGTCGAACTCGGCGTAGCCCTGCGGCGCCTCATCGAGGGTGATGGCCCTCGCGTTGACGGCATCGGCGATGTGCACCTTGTCGTGCAGGATCGCCATCATCAGCCGGCGGTTGTAGCGCATGACGGGACATTGCCCGGTGGTGAACGAGAGCGACTTCGCCCAGCCGGTGCCCAGGCTGATCGAGAGCGATCCGACCTTGGCTGCGTCGTCCACCGCCCCCGGATCCCCCGTGACATACAGCCCGGGGATGCCGATGGCTCCTCCGGCGGCGGTGACGCCCATCAGCGAATTGAGCACCGTTGCCGGCGCCTCCTTCGCGTCTGCTCCGTGCCCCTCGCTGCGCGCCTCGAAGCCGACGGCGTCCACCGCGGCATCCACCTCCGGAACACCCAGAAGCTGCTCGAGCTGATCGGGCACGGAGCCCGCGCCGACGTTGACGGTCTCGCACCCGAAGCTGCGCGCCTGCGCCAGCCGTTCTTCGTTCAGATCGCCGACGATCACGACGGCCGCACCCAGCAGATGCGCGCTGGCGGCCGCCGCCAGGCCGACCGGTCCGGCGCCTGCGATGTACACGGTCGAGCCGACGCCCACCCCGGCGGTCACCGCCCCGTGGAACCCCGTCGGGAAGATGTCGGAGAGCATGGCGAGGTCGAGGATCTTCTCCAGCGCCTGATCGCGGTCCGGGAAGCGCAGCAGGTTCCAGTCGGCGTACGGCACCAGCACGTACTCCGCCTGGCCGCCGACCCAGCCGCCCATGTCGACGTACCCGTAGGCGCTGCCGGGGCGATCGGGATTGACGTTGAGGCAGATCCCGGTCTTGCCCTCCTTGCAGTTGCGGCACCGCCCGCACGCGATGTTGAACGGCACCGAGACGATGTCACCCACCTTGATGAACTCGACATCCGGACCGACTTCGACGACCTCTCCGGTGATCTCGTGCCCGAGCACGAGGCCCGCCGGCGCGGTGGTCCGCCCGCGCACCATGTGCTGATCCGATCCGCAGATGTTCGTCGCGACCGTCCGCAGGATCGCCCCGTGCGGGATCTTCCTCCCGACATTGGCCGGATTCACCCCGGGACCGTCGTGGAGTTCGAATTCCGGGTAATCCGTGTCGATCACCTTGACGACACCCGGACCCTCGTATGCGACCGCTCTGTTGGCAGACATCATCGTCCTTCCGTCCCGCGGGTTCACCCCGCGACAGCAAGCCTCACCGCCCGAGCCTGTCTAGGCGATCACTCGTCCGACCCGTTCGTCCTACCCGATCGGGTAGGACTCCGAGCAGGGCCGCACGGGAGGGCACAATGGACCGCATGAGCCCCGACGCGTCACTCTTGACCGAGATGCCGTCCCCGCAGTTCGTCATGTCGCCCGAGGGACATCGCATCGCGACCTATTCCTGGGGAGACAGCGCTGCGCCCACCGTTCTCTTTGTGCACGGCTTCGCCTCCAACTGCCGCGACAACTGGGTGAACACGGGCTGGGTCCGTGACCTCACCCGGGCCGGTTTCCGGGTGCTGGGGGTCGACCAGCGGGGGCACGGACAGAGCGACAAACCGCACGATCCGCACGACTACACCATGGACGCGCTCGTCGGCGATCTGCTGATCGTGCTCGAGACGTACCTGCTCGACAGCGTTCTCTATGCCGGCTACTCGCTGGGCGGTCGCGTGGGGTGGCAGCTGCTGGTGGATGCGCCGGACCGCGTCTCGCGCGGCGTGCTGGGCGGGATACCGGACGGGCGCCCGCTGGCGCGGCTGGACATCGAGCAGGCCAGGGCGTTCGCCGAGAGGGGCACCCCGATCGAGGACCGGGTCACGCAGAACTACGTGACCCTCGCCGAGCGGGTGCCGGGCAACGACATCCGCGTGCTGGTCGCGCTGGCCGAGGGCATGCGCCTCGGGGATGCCGACCCCGACCCGGCCCGGCCGCCACAGCAGCCGGTGCTGTTCGCGACGGGAAGCGACGACGCGATCCTCGAACCGTCGCGGCGGCTCGCGTCGGCCGCGCCGCGGGGTGAGTTCGTCGAGATTCCGGGCCGGCATCACTTCAACGCGCCCGGATCGCGGGTGTTCCGCGAGGGTGCCCTCCGGTTCTTCGCGGATTCATCGACCTGACCCCCGTCTGCTCAGCCCAGCCGCCCGAGCCGGGCCGCGTTCAGGCTGAGAACGGTGTCGGGAGCACTCGCATCCCGTCACCGGGCGATTCATCCTGACTGCGGCCCGACATCGGGACGCCATCGGATGCCGCGGCGTTGAGGATCGCGAGGCGATCGCCGTCCCACCCCACCGGCATCGGGTCGCTCACTCCGCCGACGAAGCCTCCGTCCGTTCCGGTGTGGTGGAAGGCGAAGAGCATCCACCGCCCGTCGTCCCGGCGACGGAGCAGGCGTCCGACATAGAAGGAGTCGTCGGTCACCGGGTAGGCGGCGTCGATGTCGAACGGACCGAGAATATTCGCGGCCGGCACCGCCCATGTGCCGCCGCTGGTGGCCGCCCTGGAGGGCATGGCCTGGTCGGCGAGGCACGAGAAGATCAGCACCGGGCGGCCGTCGACGACCTCGACCTGCGTGACCTCGAGCTGACCGAAGCCGTGGTGGCTCGGAGCACTGAGCGGCGGCCGAAGCTCCCACGTGCGGAGGTCCGGCGACCACGCGTGACCGATCACGCCGCGCCCGTCGATGGGACCCTCGGGCGCCCGCGCCGTCACGAGCATGTGCCAGCCGTCGCCGTCGGGATCGGGGAACACCCACGGGTCGCGGAATGCCTCGTCCTGCCAGGCCTCCGACTCCAGGGTCTCGTACCAGGGACCGCGGGCCTCGAGCACGGGGCCGGGTGCCTTCGTCCACACCGTGAGGTCCGGAGACGTCGCGTAGCCGATGCGCTGCACATTCTTGCCGTTCGGCGCGAGCGAGGAGCCCGTGTAGAACATGAACCACGTGCCGTCCGGGTGCCGCAGCGTCGATCCTGTCCACGTCGCGAGGTCGTCGAAAGCCGGGGCATCGCTGCGCACGAGTGCGTCGGCGACCTGGGTCCACTCCACGAGATCGGTCGACACCGCGTGTCCGATGGAAGCACGGTAGTGCCGGGCGTCGGGGTCCTGCAGGGCGCGCGACGCGTAGAGGAAGAACAGGTGGTAGCGGTCGCCGTCGTCGGCGAACCAGAAGTCCCAGACCCACGAACCGGGGAGGTCGAACAATGTTCAGCCCTTCGCTGATGCGGTCGGGGCGGACCGCGGTGAGAGGTGGGAGGTCAGGTCTGCCCGCCATGGCGGATCCGCGCCCGGTCGCGACACGGTGATCCCCGCGGCCGTCGCGCAGCGCCGCAGGATGGCCTCGAGATCGGAGTGATCGATGTCGCTGAGATCCGCCCGCCGGTCGGCGCCCGAGAGCCCCGCCTCGATCACGCCGTCGATGAGGGCACCCATGAAGGTGTCACCGGCGCCGACGGTGTCGATGACCGACGTGGGAACCGCCGGGACGCGAACCGCGCCCGCAGCTGTGACGGCGAACGCGCCGTCACCGCCGGTGGTGACGACGACCACGGCGGGACCTGAGCGCTGCCACCGGGTCGCGACCGCGACAGGGTCGGCAGCCGGATGCAGCCACCGCAGGTCCTCGTCGCTCGCCTTGACGACGTCCGCCCGCGCAACGAGGGACTCCACCCTGGCGCGCGCAGTCGCGGCATCCGGCAGAAGCGAGGGACGGATGTTGGGGTCGTACGTGACCGTCGCCGATACCCGCAGCTCATCGACCAGCCGCGAGACGTCGTCCGCGCCGGGTTCGAGCAGCGCGGCGACGGAGCCGATATGCAGCAGGTCCGCGCCGGGGATCGGCGCCGCATCCAGCGCCCAGTCGATGTCGAACTCGTACGTGGCGGCACCCGTCGCATCCAGATGCGCGGTGGCGGTCGCCGTCCGCGGCGCGTCGACCGCGTCGACGGTGACCCCGGAGCGCTCGAGCCAGGCGCGCACGGCACGCCCGCGCGCGTCATCCGCCAGGCGGGTCACCAGGCGGGGAGCGCGGCCGAGGCGCCCGAGGGTCAGCGCGACGTTGGCTGGGCTTCCCCCCGGCGCTTCATCGACGGAGCCGTCGGCACGGTGCACGATGTCGACGAGGGCCTCGCCGACCACCACCACGCGCGCTTCCGGGTCGCCCGGCGTTCTCTCGTCCTTCCGCTCGAAGCTCACCCCTTCACCCCGCTCGAGGCGATGCTGCTGACGAACGCCCTCTGGAAGATCAGGAACATGATGAGCACCGGGATGGTGATCAAGGAGGTGTACGCCATCACCTCGCCCCAGGCCGCGTTCAGCTGGAAGAAGTACTGCACGCCGACCATCACGGGGCGCAGCTCCTCTTTCTGCACGACCATGAGCGGCCAGAGGTACTGGTTCCACGCGGGCAGGAACGTGAGGATCGCGACGGTCGCGAACGCGGGGCCCGAGAGCGGCACGATGATGCGGCGGTAGATCGCGAACCAGCTGGCGCCGTCGATGCGTGCTGCTTCGTCGAGCGATTTGGGGATGGTCGAGAAGTACTGGGCGAACAGGAAGATCGAGAACGCGTTGGCGATGAAGGGCACGATCTGCACCTGGTACGTGTTCAGCCAGCCGAAGTCGTACTTCAGCACGCCGCCCTCGAAGACGAGGGTGGGCAGCTGGGCGACCCAGTAGACCATCGGCACGGCGATGGTCTCGAACGGGACGATCAGCGTGGCGATGACCACCGCCAGGACGACGACCCGTCCCTTCCACTCGAGCCGGGAGAGGGCGAAGCCCGCCATCGAGTTGACGATCAGCCCCAGGCCCACCGTGAGCACGGTGATCAGCACCGAGTTGAACAGGAACTGCGCGAAGGGCACGCGTTCGAAGACACCGAAGTAGTTGTCGAGGCTGATGTCGCCGACCGGCAGGAACGCCTGGGGCGAGTCGATGTCCTGCAGGATCTGGGCGTCCGGCTTCAGGCTCGAGACGAACATGTACACGAGCGGGAAGAGGAAGAACAGCGCCAGGAGCGACATGACGATGTAGGAGAAGATCTTCCCACCGCGCCGCCGGCTCTTCTCCGTGCGGGGGCGTGGCGCCGGCATCGCGCCGGTGTCGGGGCGGGTGGACTGGTCGATGGCCATGTCAAGCCTTCTCTCGGGTCAGGCGTCGCTGAATGAGTGCGATGATCAGCACCGCCACGAAGAAGATGAGCGAGATCGCGGATGCGTAGCCGATCTCCTGCTGCTGGGATCCCTTGCGGACGGCGTAGTAGACGATCGACGACGTCGAGTTGACGGGGCCGCCCTGCGTCATCACATTGATCTGGACGAACAGTCCGAGCGCCTGGATCGTGATCGTGACGAGCACGAAGACCATCGTCGGACGCAGTCCCGGCCACGTCACGTTGGCGAACTGCTGCCAGTGGCTGGCGCCATCCATCCGCGCGGCTTCGTACAGCTCCTCGGGGATCGTCTGAAGCCCGGAGAGCCAGATGATCATGTGGAAGCCGACGGCCTGCCAGATCGAGAGGACGATGATGGCGCCGAGGGCGGTGTTCGGGTCGTTCAGCCAGTCCATTCCCGCCCATGCCCCGAAGGTGACGGTGTTGATCATGGAGTTGATCAAGCCGTTCTCCTGGTACATGAACTTCCACAGGATCGACACCACGACGATCGAGGTGACGACGGGGATGAAGAAGATGACGCGGAAGAATGTGACCCCGCGCAGGCTGCGATTCACAAGGACCGCGAGCAGCAGCGCGAAGCCGGCCTGGACGGGGACGACGACGAGGGCGAACACGAACGTGTTCCCGACGGATTGCAGGAACACCGGATCGGTGAATGCCCGGGCGAAGTTGTCGAATCCGACGAGCCTCGGAGGATTCGGCGAGATGAGCCGGGCGTTCGTGAACGAGAGCGCGAACGCCAGGATCACCGGGATGATGAGGAAGAGCACGAGCAGGATCGCGGCTGGCGCGATCATGCCGAGTCCGGCCCAGGTCTCTCGCCCCCTGATGGAGCGGAACCGGCGGAGCGAGCGTCGCGGGGTTTCCGCGGCGACCGTGGGAGGCGTGACAGTCATGGGATCACCAGGGATTCAGGAGGAACGGTGGGAGGCGCAGAGCGCCCCCCACCCGCTCTCTACTGGAATCCGTACCCGTCGTTGGACTCGATGTTGGCATCGATGTCGCTCACGGCGGTGTCGAGCGTGCTCTGCACGTCGGCGCCGTTCATGATGTCCTTCGCCGCGGTCTGGAAGGTGCTGGAGATGACCGCGTAGGCGGGTGTCTCCGGACGCAGGACCGCATAGTTCTGCGACAGCTCCACGAACGGGCGCAGGACGCCGTTCTCGCCGAAGTACTTCGATGCGGCCGCCGCACCCTCCGTCGCCGGGATCACGATCTGGGTGTCGGCGAACTGGGTGATGTACTCGTCCTTGAAGCTGAACTCGAGGTACTCCCGGGCGCCATCGGCGTCCGCGCACCCGGATGAGATCCCCCACTGCCACGAGCCGCCGCCGATCTTCGGGCCGTTGCCGAGGTCCGGCGGGGGCAGGATGAGGAGGTCATCGCCGATGGCGTCGAGTGAGGCGAGGGCGTTCCACACGCCGGTGTAGCTGAGGGCCACCTCGTCGTCCACGAACTCCTGGTTGCCGACGGTCCCGCCGTTGGAGGCGTAGCCCTTCTCGAAGAGACCCTGGAACCACTCGCCCCACGCGACCGCCTCCGGACCGTTGAGCGCGCCGTCCGCGGTGAGCATCGTGTCCCGGTCGATCAGGTCGCCGCCGAAGCTCTGCAGCATCGGCGAGTAGGCGTACGGCCACCACTCGCCGGCGTCTTCGGCGCCGATGTCGATCGGGGTCTCGTAGCCGGCGGACTTGAGGGTGGCCAGGGCGGAATCGAACTCTTCCTGAGTCCACGGTTCGTCGATGGAGGGGATCCGGATCCCGTTCTCGTCGAGCACCGACTTGCGGGCGAAGATCGAGAGCGCGGCGTCCCAGTACCCGGCGGAGTAGATCTCGTCGTTCCACACTCCGACCGCGGTGGGGAGGAGGCTGTCGGTGATCTCGGTCGGCAGCTCGAGCGGCTGCAGGTACTCGGCCCATGCCCAGTTGGGCATGATCGGGCCGTCGAGATCCAGGAGGCACGGCAGGTCGCCGGATGCGGCGGCTGCCACGATCGCGTCGTTGTAGGCGCCCTGCGGGAACGCCTCGTTCACGACGGTGTACTCGTCCTGCGAGGCGTTGAAGTCCTCGATGATCTTCTCGTAGACCGCGAGCTCGGCGGGGTTGCCCGCGGAGTGGGTCCACATGGACAGCTCGGTCTTGCCGTCCGCCGTGGTGGTGTCCTGGCCAGCCTGTCCGCAGCCGGTCAGGGCGAGCACCCCGACGAGGCCTGCCGATACGAAGATCGGCGCAGTCCTGCGCTTCATGTGTGGTTTCCTTTTGTTGTGGCCGACGCCCGCGTCGACCCGATCGGAGACCGCCGATGGCGGCCTTTCGGTGTTGTGAAACCCGTCGCCGGTTTGGGTTAGCCGACTTTCGCCGGCGGCGGGCCAACAGAGTCTCGTCGGATGACGGGACACTCCATCAGGTGCGTGGCGTCCGAGTCCCCTTCCGCGCGGACGCCGAGCGCGACCTCCATCGCCCAGCGGCCCATTTCGTAGTGGGGCAGCGCGATGGTGGTCAAGGGGGGGTCTTGGTCCGGCGCGATCAGCTGCTGATCGTCGTAGCCGACGATCGACAGGTCACGCGGGATGTCGAGTCCGCGCCGGCGGGCGGCCCAGTAGGCGCCCACCGCCATGCGGTCGTTGAAGCAGAAGATCGCCGTCGGGCGCTGTTCCTCTGGAAGGTCCAGGAGCGGGTCCGCCGCGTTGCGGCTTCCGTGCGGCGAGGAGTCATTGCCCCGGACGTGGAGGGCCGGGTCCGCCTCGACCCCCGCCTCGGCGAGGGCCTCGAGATACCCCTCATGGCGCAGGCGCGACGCGACGACCACCCGGTCGTCGGTGTCGAGGTAGGCGATGCGTCGGTGCCCCGCGGCGAGCAGCTCGCGAACCGCGGCGGCCCCACCGGCCCGGTCGTCGGGAACGACACTGCGGGCACTCCCCCCTTCGGGGGTGCAGTCCAGGAAGACGGTGTTGTCGGGCAGGCCCGCGGGCGGCACGATGACCTGGTGCCACATGCACGCGTAGATCATGGCCTCCACCTGCTGCGCGGTCAGCGCCGCGATCGCGTCACGCTCCATGCCCTTGTCGGCGCCGGTGTCGACGAGGAAGACCAGGTAGCCGTGTTCACGGGCGACGTCCTGTGCGCCGGCGAGCATGCGGCCTGCGAACGGCGTGGTGGCGATCACGTCGGAGATGAGCCCGACCGTGCGGGTGCGCTGCATGCGCAGGCCCCGCGCCACGGAACTCGGCGTGTATCCCACGGACAGCGCTGCCTCGCGCACCCTCTGGCGCGTGCTCTCCGAGATGCGCGATTCCACGTCGTTGAGAACCAGTGACACGGTCGTCGCAGACACGCCGGCGGCGGCGGCGACATCCGAGATGCGAGCTCTGGCCACGTCGGGGTCCCTACGTCTTTGGAGTGGTAAATCGATTATCCTGACACGAGTATGGGCCGATTGGGAGCATCCGTCAAGCAAGCAATGCGAAGTGCCGGTGGTTCGGCTCCCGTCGTTCGCTCAACGACCGGGATGGGAACCGCGTTTGTTCAGTACGCGGTCCCTGAGCGAGCGAAGGGAGACGAAGGGCGCTCGGCGACCGAAACGAGCGGATGCGGCGCCCGCCGTTCGCGCTGCACATTGCGGCATGCGCGGCATCAACCTGAACCGCGCGTGCAGAGACGTGCAGCGCGAAGGATCGGGTGCTGCCTCGGGGTCGGAGAATCAGTGCCAGTGGGCCCGCCCGGCCGATCGTCCCACCACCGCCGCCTCGGTACCTTGGAACGATGACCCACGCGCATCCCGCGCCCTACGCACACGGAGCGATCGCTGCCGACGGCGGCGCATCCATCTATTGGGAAGAGTCGGGCACCCCGGACGGCGTGCCCGCACTCTGGCTGCACGGCGGCCCGGGAGGCTCCCTCGGAGATGCCTGGCATCGAAGCATGTTCGACCCGGACCGTTACCGGCTCATCGGGATCGACCAGCGGGGCAGCGGGCGAAGCCGACCGAACATCCTCGACGCGAGAGACACGCTCGCGTCGCACACCACCCAGCAGCTCATCGCGGACATCGAGGCGGTGCGCGATGCGCTCGGAGTCGAGCGCTGGGTCGTCGCCGGGATGTCATGGGGAACCACCCTCGCACTGGCGTACGCGCTGGAGCATCCGGACCGGGTGCGCGCGCTCGCCCTGACGGCCGTGACGACCACGAGCCGGGAAGAGGTGGAGTGGATCACCGAAGGGGTCGGTCGCATCTTCCCGGAAGAATGGGCGGCGTTCGAACGAGCGTCGGATCGGGTTGGCGGCGAACGGATCGTGGACGCCTACGCCCGACGGCTCGCCGGCGGGGAGTCCACCGACCGGGAGGCGGCGGCACGGGACTGGGACACCTGGGAGGGTGTGCACGTCTCCCTCGACCACCCGGAATCCCGGCATCGCGGTCACACGGACCTCGCTGAGCGAGAAGCATTCGCGACCCTCGTCACGCACTTCTGGAGCAACGACGCCTTCCTGCCCGGCGAGATGGCCGTGCTCGCCCGGATCGACGAGATCCGTCACATCCCGGCCGCACTCGTCCACGGTCGCCGCGACATCAGCGGACCCCCGATCACCGCCTGGCGGCTCCACCGGGCGTGGCCCGCGAGCACGCTGACGATCATCGAGGATGAGGGACATGGGGGGCCGCGCTCGTGCAGCGCGCTGTCGGACGCCCTCGATCGGTTCGCGGCCGAGGGAGCCCCTGGTCGGGATCCCCGCGGCCGCGAGTGAACATCAGCGCAGCTTGCGCTCCTTCACGGTCGAGACGCGAACGTAGTCGAACTCAGCGGTCAGGGACGGCGGCACCGCCGGTCCCTCGCCGTCGGGGTCCTGCAGACCGTACGCGGCCAGCGCGATCTGCGCATCCTGGCCCAGGTCATGCGTCCACGTGCCGCCCTTCACCCACGTCTGCCCATCGCTGCTGGTGTACGCCGTGTAACCGTGCGTGTCTCCGCCCGCCTCACGTTGCTCTGGTCCGGAGAGGCGCTGCACGACGATCCGCAGGTAAGTCCACTCGTCGCCGGGGGGGCCCACGACGGTGTTGCCGTACAGCGCCCAGCCCTCCGGTGCCGACGAGATCTCCTTCGCGAACTCCGTCTGACGGGTGTTCCAGATCGATGTCTCGGTGAGCTTGATGTAGTCGTCGTCGCTGCCGTACGCCAGGATCCCGGCCTGGGCGTAGTTGAAGCAGCATCCGCTCGGCACGTCCACCCGCAGCTTCGTCTCAATCACGTAGTCGCCGCTGGGGGCGTCCCGAAGGAGGACGGCAGCGTTGTTCGATCCGACATACAGATCGGCACCCACCTGCACCGGGATGCGCAGCACGCCATCGGCGACCGTCGCCGTCGGCGCGATGTCCTCGCGCTGCCACGCCCACGCTCCGCTGAGCGCGGTGCCGTCGAACTCATCGGAGTACTCGGCCAGCAGGCGCTTCGGGTCCTGCACCACGTCGGGGCGGTACTTGTGGCGGGAGATCTGCCCCGGCTGTCCTGCCGGCGCGAACTCCTTGTCGACGGAAGCGCCGCTGCCGCCGTTCACCGTCGGCCATCCGTCGACCCAGTCGACCGCGTCGAGCAATGCGGGGCGCTTGGTGAACCCGGGGTCGAAGGCGTAGAACGGATCCTGCTGGTCGACGGCGTGGTAGATCGTCCACCAGTCGCCGTTGGCGTCCTGGAACACGGTGTTGTGCCCGGTACCGACCCAGCGGTTGCCGTTCATCGTGAGGAACGGGGTTCCGCCCGTGCGCTCGGCGAGCAGCGACACGCCCTCGCGATCGACGTACGGTCCCAGCGGATCGGTCGACCGGCCGACGAAGACGCTGTAGCCGGTGAGCGCACCGTTGCAGCAGTTCGTGGCGGAGACGAACAGGTAGTAGTAGCCGTCCTTCTCAACGACGTTGGCGCCCTCGTACTTGTTGTCGATCGTGACCATCGTGGCGCCGGCGGTATCGGCGGTGGCGCCGTTCGCGGTCAGCTGGAGTGTGGTGCCGAAGATCCCGCCGTTGTAGCTGCCGTAGTAGAGGATGCCCGAGTCGGTGATGGAATCGCCCAGCACGTCGGGATCGTAGGTCCACAGGAAGTCGCAGCCCCCGCCCCTCGCCCGCGGGGCGACCACCGGGGTCTCCGAGTATGTCCACGGGCCGGTCGGGCCGGCACTGGTTGCGACGCCGATGGCGCTGTCGTTGTCGCAGTCCCGTCCGCTCACCGCGGTCGTCGTGTTCGTCACGACGACGAACATGTAGTACTTGTCGAACGTGCTCGAGTAGACGACGTCCGGCGCCCAGATCGCCGAAGTCGGATCCGCCCAGCTCGGCAGCCCGGAGAACGCATCGCCCACGTATGTCCAGTCGACGAGATTCTCCGACGTCATGGTGGGAACCCTATGGAAGACGGGGTTGCCGGCGGCATCGACGTCTTCGTCGTTGAGCGGGTCGGTCGTGCAGTAGAGGTACCACGTGGTGTCCCCGGGGCGCTGACCCTGCAGCACGTTCGGATCCGCGCAGCTCTCCACCACCCCGTCTCCGGGCACCACGGGCTGCAGCGGGTTGCTGTACGTGCCGGGATTCTTGCCGCCTCGGTCGGCGCTCGCCGATGCCGAACCGACGCTTGTGCCCGCGTCTGCTGTCG
The DNA here is from genome assembly GCF_049844955.1 of Microbacterium sp. DT81.1. NCBI lineage: Bacteria > Bacillati > Actinomycetota > Actinomycetes > Micrococcales > Microbacteriaceae > Microbacterium > Microbacterium sp. DT81.1. Next base: position 99,345 of record NZ_JBNCMA010000007.1, on the reverse strand, counting down.
CAATGCCGGCAGGAGCGGCAATCACGAGGGCCGACGCAATGGCCATCAAGGCGGTCAGACGGGTGCCACGGAACTTCTTCATCGACAGGCTCCTCCACGGTGGACGGCCGTCGCACCAGACCCTCTCTCGATGGAGGACGTCGACGGCCTCGCCAACATGCTAAACCCGGGATCCACGTTTCCGACCGGTAAATTCGGATGCCGGAATTCGTCCAGGGGTTGCGCCGCACGGTCCCGACCGGTGAAGTAGTCCAATGGTTCAAGACATCGCCGCGACCCCGCCGAGCGCCGAACTCGGGCTCAAGCGTGCTGTCGGCACACCCCTGCTCTTCGCCTTCATCGTCGGCGACACGCTCGGAGCCGGCATATACACACTCGTGGGTTCCATGGCCACCGACGTCGGAGGCGTGATCTGGCTGCCGTTGCTCATCGCGCTGGTCGTGGCCCTGCTGACGGCGGGCACCTACGCGGAGCTCATCACGAAGTATCCGCACGCCGGCGGTGCCGCACGGTACGTCGACCGGGCCTTCGGCATCCCGTATCTGTCCTTCCTCGTCGGCTTCCTCATGATGGCTTCCGGCATCACGACCGCCGCAGCCCTCGCGAACGCGTTCGCCGGCGACTACCTGGCCGCGCTCATCGACGTGCCCTCCGCTCCTGCAGCGGTCGTCTTCATCATCCTGCTCACGTTGATCAACCTCCGCGGTGTCCGCGAGTCGCTGACGGCGAACCTCATCGCCTCCATCATCGAGGTGAGCGGGCTCGTGATCGTCATCGTCGTGGCCGGGATCGTGTTCGGCAGCGGCAACGGCGACCCCAGCCGCCTGATCGAGTTCGCACCGGATGTGGCGCCGCTGCAGGGCGCGTTCGCGGCATCCATCGTCGCCTTCTTCTCCTTCCTCGGGTTCGAGGCCGCCGCCAACATGGCAGAGGAGGTGCGCAACCCGTCGAAGGCGTACCCCCGGGCGCTCTTCGGGGCTATCGCCACAGCCGCGGTCGTCTACCTGCTGATCGCCATCGGTGCGGTCATCGTGCTGCCCCCGGCCGAACTCGCGGAGTCGACCGGACCGCTGCTGGATGTCGTGGCGGGCAGCGGCGTGCCGATCCCGGAGTGGCTGTTCGGCCTGATCGCGCTGGTCGCCATCGCGAACGGCGCCCTGCTGTTCATGGTGATGGCGAGCCGCGTCGGCTACGGCCTGGCGGAGGCCGATCTCCTTCCACACGCCTTCGCCCGCGTGCTGCCGAACCGCCGCACGCCGTGGGTCTCGATCGTCGTCGTGGCGGCGGCCACGATCGGCCTGACCCTCATCGGAGACGTCTCGACGCTCGCCGAGACCACGGTGCTGCTGCTGATCCTGGTGTTCCTCTCCGCCAACGTCAGCCTGCTGGTCCTGAAGAAGGACAAGGTCGACCACGCCCACTTCTCCGTGCCCCGGATCGTGCCCGTGCTCGCGATCATCGCCAGCCTCGTGCTGCTCGCGCAGCAGTCCGGCATCGTCTGGCTCGGATCAGTCGGGTACGTCGTTGTCGGTTCGGTGCTCTACCTGATCGCCCGCGCCGGTCGCAAACGCGAGCAGCGGGCCGCGCGTCAGTAGCCGCTCGGCAGGAGCTGCAGGAACGGGCCACTCGACAGCCCGGAAAGCCGCGGGCCGTCGACCGACTTCGGTGGTCGCCGATCGTGGGTGCACAGCGGGTGCGCCCGCACTTGGCGACCACTGACGGATGCCGCGACGGGCCAATCGGGTCTTCGCTAGTCGCGCCGCGCGCGAGATCGATTGCGCGGTGTGTGCGCACGTTTCCCGATGTGTACGAACGTTGCGCACGGTGACGTTCGCGATGTGCGGGGTACCGCGCGACTGGCGTGCTGGGTAACGTCACCCCGCCGTGTGATGACCGGCAGCGCGGCGCCGGCACCCGAGAAGAGACGTACGGGGGCCACCGCTCGCGCTGGAGTGCACGCCGCCCCTCGCGCGATGCCTCGCTAGATGAAGTCCAGCTCGAGATTCGCCGCCTCGGTGAACGCGCGAGTCGTCTCCTCCACCCGCACCGGCTGCGCGGCTCCGCCGGCCACGACCAGGGCGTCCCCGTGGTTGCCTGTTGCGATCCCGGTATCGGCCACGAGGTGAAGGACTACGAGGGGAGGCACGGGATCGTCGATCGCCGCCAGTGTGAACTCGTTGCTGGTGAGCACGGTGTGCTGCGCGAGCGATTGGCTCTCCGCACCATCCACGACGTTGTTCGTCGCCAGCAAGGTCTCGTAGGCGGTGAGGAGCTGCTCCGGTCCCTCACCCAGCGCGAACCGGCGGAGGGCCTCCAGCATGCCGGCGGAAAGCAGCAGCCGACCGAATCGGTTGTCCCGCAGATGGACCGTGCCGGCCAACCCGCCGAGGGCCCCGCCCTCCTTCAGGCTGCCCTCCAGGCGCTCACGCTCGTCGACGTTGAGCGCCTCCCCTCCCGCGAGCCCGTAGAGGCTGATGCCGCCCGAGATCTCGTTGTCCTCGACGATGATCTCGGCGAAGGTGGTGGACGCGGGGTCGGCCATGTCCTCCTGCTGCTCGTCGCCGGATCCGATCTCAAGGGCGACGAAGTCCGATCCTGCGGCCAACGCGGCGACCAGTGTGAAGATGTCCTGCGCGAGTCCCGAGGACGGCCGTTCGGCCGACAGTCTGCCGGCGAGACGATCGAGTCCCGCCAGGAACCCACTCGAAAGCCGGCGATCCCTGGCCCGGGCCTTCCTCACCATGATGGCCGCGCCGCGCCGCCGTTCGTCGACGCCCATCGCCGCGAGCTCTGTCGTGGCGGAGCGGACGATCAGGTCGAAGTCCGGCTCGTCGATGCGGTCCCACGCCGCCTCCAGCGCGGGGAGGTCGGCGAACAGCTCGCGCAAGTCTCGCCCCGAGCCCCTCCCGCGCGTCCGTATCACCGAAGAACCCACGTAGACCGCCGATGCGTCGTGGATGCGGATGAGCCCCACCCCCCGCGCGCTGCCGTTCGCATGGACGTTGTCGATGCGAACCTCGGCCACTCCGCGCGTGTGGCAGACGGCCTCCCGGCTCAGCAGAAGATTGAGGTCGACCAGCCGCACCGACCGCCAACCGTCGATGAGCATCCCCCCTTCGACGCGCACCCGGGACAGTCGGCCGCACCCCTTGATCGAGAGATGGAACGGCGGCCCCTCCAGGTCTGGCACGGGGAGTTCGAGCTGGCCGACAGGGTGATCGCCCACCATCAGGCACAGGCACAGGTCGCGCTCGCCCTGATCCAGGAGGGAGCTGATCGCCTCCTCGATCGTCTCGAAGTCACCGCCTGGACCGACGCATACGCAGCAGCTGCGGTGCTCTCCGCCGCCGCTGCCACCGCCGGCGTCGATCGTGGCATGGAATCGCACAACCTGGTGCGGAATCGGGTTTCCGCCCGCGTCCAGCAACTGGGCGACGCAGGATTGCGCCGGGATGCCGGGATTCAGGCGCCACGCGCAGGTGAGGAGTCCGTTCGCATCGGTGACGGCGGCGGCCGGGATCAGCTGACCCTGTCCGGTGAAGAGCACACGTGCCCCAGGCACCGGGAATCCGCCGTTGGCGACGCGGACGGTGAGGGGCGCCGGCAGTTGCGGGAAGCCTGGCGCCTGCGGGCGCGCCTCCTGTCCGTCTCCGCCCACGTGGAGGAGCGTCGTCAGTCCCGTCAACGGCGGAAAGAGGTCGCGGCAGTCCAGATCGACCTCGACGTGCGGCGCGCCCCCGACAACGGTGACGTCCACCACGGCGAGTTTGCAGAAGTGGTGGCGCACTCCGAACGGGGGAAGTTCGGCGGCCGCAGTGCCGGCCCGCGGCCACTCGATGTTCCCGGTCTCCTCGTCGACGGTCGCGGCCCTGGCAGGAAAGTCCCAGTAGTCACCGCTGATGTATGCACCTGCAGTGAACCGCACCTGGATCCCGTTCTCGACGTGGATCCAACCCGTGCCATCGGCCTGGAACGCGATCGCCCGGGCGCCGTCCCAGCGGCGCAGCTTCGGGTGTCGCTCGGGCAGCACACCACTCGCGGTCACGGCGAGGGGATCCGCCGCAGTGCGCAGGGTGACGACCAGGCGGTCGGTATCGATCGCCTCGATCTGCCGCAGCTGGCGGGGGTGATGCTCGAGTTCGATCAGATCATCGCTGAGCTCCACCCACTGGCCGGGAGCGAACCCGAGGACCTCATCCGAACCGAGACCGGCGACCGTCACCTCCAGCCCGTCGATCTGTTCGATCGCGGTGACGACCGAGCCGTTCTCCCGTGAGATGACGACGCTGGCGTTGGACGCGCGCAGTACCGCGGTGTCGGTGGGACCGAACTCGGGCAGCCGTGAGGTCAGCGTCACGACAGTACCGCTGACGTCCGCCACCTGGGCGAACGTTGCATCCATCGGGTCGGTTCCGATGCCGGTGCGGACGACCTCCACGACATCTCCCGGACTGAGGCCGCCCGCATCCGCCGCCGACAGCTCGACCTGATTCGTGGTGCCCGCGGGAAAGTCGACGACGGCCAACGGAACGGCCGTGGCGACGTCGAGGGCCGCCCCCGGCGTGAGAACCTCCACTCGATAGAACTGGTTCTCGAGACCCGTGTATCCGGCCAGCGGCGGCACGAGGCAGGGCGTCGTCGTCGACGCCTCGGGCTCGGCCCGCGCCGCCATGGCGCCCGTGGTCGTCCGAGCAGCGGGCAGCGGGTCGGCGCACGTCCAGTTCGCGGGCACCGCGCGATGTCGCGCCTGCCAGACGGTGCGCTCGCGACCGGACGTCGTCGGTCCACCCAGAGCCACCTCACGGATCGAGGGGTCATCCAGCGCGGTGATGAACCGCCGCCACACGTCCAGCACGATCGCGTATCTTCCGGGCGGCGGCGGCCAGACGATGTCGTCCTCGAAGCGATCCGGCTGCTCGGTGTAGTCGACGGTCTCCTCGTTCACGACCAGCTTGCCCGCCGCGTAGTACCGGCCGGCGGAAAGCGCCAGGCGCACCCCGTCCGGAGAGCTCACGGCGAAACCCGCCTCGCCGATCGGCCCGCCGCACCCTCCGATGATGTCGGCGGCGGCGCGCTCGTGCGCGTTGCTCAGGATGCGGTGCTCCTCCTCGAGGTCTGCATCCGTGAGGACACGCCCCTGCTCCTGGAGAACCGCACTGTAGTGCTTGCGCGGGTCGAAGGTGCGGCGGCTGAAATCGCCCTTCATGGTGGCTCCTGTCTCTGCGTGAATGAGGAAGAACTGTCAGGTCGTGAAGAAAAGGCCGGCCTCGAGGCCGAAGCGGAGGTAGTCCACGAGCCGGGCCTCGAGATACGCCTCCCGGGGCGACTGCTGGAGATGATGCAGGGCGCCCATCTCCGACTCGTCGTCGGCGCCACGCCACACTGCGGCCGGCGTGCGACGATCGAGCTGGACGTAGCCGGCAAGGCCGTAGCGACTCGATGTCAGGACGGGACGGAGTTCGGCGGCATCCGCATCGATCGACGGAACGCACCTGTAGCGTCGCGGAGTGCGGGATCGCGCCGGGAGGTACGAGAACCTCACGCATCCCTGCTGGCGGCGGTCCACGAGCACCGGCCCAGGCCAGCGTGCCTCGTCGCCGGCCGGGACGACGGCGAGGAAGATGCTGTTGGATGCCCGCGCGAGGACCCGCGCATGCACACGGCCAAGCACCGTGCACTCATCGAATGAGACGGTTCCACCCGGGCCGGACGCGTCTGGCGACGATGCCAGAGCGATCCCCGCTTGCCCCGCGTCGACCACCGTCTCCACGCACGTGATATCGGAATCCACGTGACCGCGGATTCCTCCGACGATGCAGCGGAGGAGGGACACCGACACTCCGGCCGACTCCACATCCAGACTCGGTGCTCCCGGCGCGGTCGGCAGCCCGGCGGCGTCGAGGGCGAGGCCCGGCACCAGCGTGCAGTGCCTGAGGTCCAGTCGCCCGGCGCCGGTTACGTGCAGTGCCCCCCCGGCGATCACGAGTCCGTTGATCGAGACCTCGGCATCGTCGGCGAGCGTGACCGGGAGGTCGCCCGGGAGCACCACGACGGGGCGTCGCCGATCCGCCGCTCGCACTTCGAGCGCGGCGGCCACTGCGGAGATCGCCAACATCTCCTCATACCGGCAGCTGTCGCGGATCTCGACGGTGCCGCCTGCCGGACCGAGCGCCGCGAGCGCGGCGGCGATGGTGACGTGGTCCGCTGTTCCATCCTGAGCGACGGTCGCGACAGCGCCATCCACCCGGCCGAACGTGTGCACGCGGTCGTACTCGCCGCCGCCGAGGTCGGCGCTGAATCCGTAGTGATACGACACCCGAGGCGGGTCCGTCTGAGCGTCGCCGAAGGCGACGCGGCCGAGCACCGGGTCGACGCGGATCATGCCGGCGGGTACGGGCGTGTGCGCCCATGCGCCTCCGCCGCCCGGAACGTCGCTCAGGTCGCAGACGCTCGCCGAATCCACCTCGGCGCCTTGGATGTCGAGCGAAAGTCCCGGTCCGTAGTAGGAGGCGAAGTCGTCGGCCATCAGCCGGCGGGCCAGGGGCAGCGGGACGTTGATGGGTTCGGCGGCGTGGGTGATCTCCACCTCGGTCACCGGAAGTGAGAAGAGCTGCAGCGGTGTGCCGAGAGGGTCGATGACGAACCGTTCCTCATCACCGGGAAGGACGGGCGTCGCGGGGCACTCGGTCACCGGGTACGGGCGCAGTCGCCACAGATGGATGCCGACGTTCGGGATGTTGTAGCGGCCCCTGCGCGAGGGGATCCTCCGGACTTCGGCCAGGTGGACCAGGTCGGCGGTGGCGCCGCGCTCGAACGGCGTGCCCACGAACTGCAGCCTGCTCGGGCCGCGCACGCTCACGGTCGCCTGGTTGCGCGGCCGGATGTGGTTCATGTGCTGGCTTGCGGCGAGCAGCTCGAAATACTCGACCGCCCGTGCCGGCCAGCCGGTGGTGTCGCGTGCGACCTGTTCCAGTACGGCGGCGGTGCCTTTGCGCCGCCGGTAGGCGATGGTGTTCGCGACCTCGGCGCGGGAAGTGAGGCCGGCGATCGATGCGCCGGGAAGCCCTCGCAGCCCGATCAGCTCTGCGATGTACGGGAGTGCCCAGGGTGCGGCGGTCTCGACGAACAGGTCGTCGTACAGCTGGTCCACGCCGTCGGCGACGACGGCCAGTTCGTCGGCGAGCACTTCGAGCAACTCACGCAGGGCGCCGCCGCCGGCGACATCGCGCTCGCGATAGAGAGCGGGGAGCAGTGCGTAGAGGTGGTCCACCGAGACGCTCACCAGCCGACCTCCAGTGCGATGTTCTCGGGCACGAGGGTGAGGATCTCCGCGCCGGGAACACCCGGCGGACCTCCGGCCCGGGGGGCCGCAGCGACAAGGAAGGTGGACACTCCCACCGGCTCATCGTCTCGGTGCAGGCGATCGACCCTCACCGCGTCGACGCCGGCGACCTGGTGGATCGCGTGAACCAGCTCGCTGAGCGAGACGCCCTCGCCGAAGGTGCGGGCGGCGAACGAGTAGCGCTCGAGCAGCCGAGCGGAGACTGCGGCGCGGACCCGGTCGGGCTCGTAGTCGGCAGCGACCCTGAGCAAGCCCAGGAGCGAGAAGGTCGCAGGCTGGAAGTCCGACAGGTCGAGTCGCACGCGGGCGTCGCCCACGGCGCGCAGACCGGTGCGCAGATTGTCGAGCAGCGATGAGCCCGGGCTCGTCGGTCGTCCGTCGGCCGCGGCCACCGTGACGAACACTCCGCGGCTGGATCCATCCCACGTCCATGTCGAGGAGGCCTTGGCGATCCCGGCGAATTCCGCGGAGAAGTCGGCATAATCCTGCAGTGAGACGACGCGCCCGAGGGTGAGCACCGACCGCGGCGCGTTGGTGCGCGCATCCTCGCTCTGCTGGCCGTCCTGTGCACCGCCCGCCGGAAGCGGGTTCGTGACCGACTTGAGACCCAGCGGCCTGGTCAGCGCCTGACTGATCTGGTCGGCGCGGGCCGCGCCGGCCAAGCCCAAGCCCGCACGGTAACCGGCGACGACGTTGTCGATCCCGGTGGGGAGCCGGGCGCCCGTCACACCATCCCCGAACGTGACCGTCGTCGTGCCGATGTCGTCCTGCGCCGATACGAAAATGCGGTCCGCCGGCTTCGCCGAGAACATCGTCGGCACTTCATGCCACAGCACTCCGTTGACGCGCACCTCGAGCGTGGACTCACCGCCGGTCGCGGTCGCGGCCTGCACGTACGTGACCGGCTTCTTGCGCAGGACGAAGCGCTGAAAGGCCCTCGTACCGTCTCCGGACCCCAGCACCTCGGCCGACACCGTCTCGCCATGGGTGGCGGCCGCCACGTTTCCGAAGATCTCGACGGGGGCGTCCCCCTGAGTGTCGTAGACGGTCGACAGCGGTGCCTCGAGAGCGATGGCATCGATCGGATCGGACTCCTCCGGCTCTGGGGCCGCCAGTGCCACGGCCGTCTCGCCGACGATCTCGTCACCGGGCTCCGCGGGGATGTGGACGACGGCGTCCGCCTCGCCCAGGATGGTCACATCGTCGCCGTCGTCGGGTCGAAGGACCCATCGCACCAGTCCGCCGAGATCTGCGGAGGCGTCGATCGACACCACGATGGGTGTGGAACCGGCGCCCGGCCAGATGCCGTCGACGATGGCCCCTGTACCCTGCGCCGCGCGCGCGCGAGCACCCCGGATGAGGATGCGCCTGGGGACCGTGACAGCGGGCAGTTCGTGCGCCAGCGCGATGAGGTCACCCGCCACCGGTGCCGTGATGCGGACCTCGGCGAGCGGCAGCGCCTCGCTGCGGAACGAGACCATCGTTGTTCGGGTCTGCGGCCCGCCGAACCCGGCGAGATCGGTGTCGGTGCGATCCAGGTGGAGCGTGCTCACGCGTGCGCTGACGGCATAGTCGGATGCGGCGGTCTCACCGACACCGTCGACCTCCGCGAGCAGGGAGGTGGCACCCGTTGTCAGGACGGCCCAGCTGCCGGGTTCGACACCTTCGTAGAGCCCGTCCAGGTGCAGTTCCTGACCGGTGATCTCGGCGAAATTCCACTCGTGTGAGGTGGGGTCGACCTCCCCGGGGCCGGGGCCCTCCAGTTGGCCCAGGACAGTCGCCTCGAACAGCAGCGGGTTCGGGGCGTTGTAGCCGAAGAGAGCGGCTTTGGCGCGCAGCGCGTATACGCCCACCCCCGATCCGTCGAGATCGATACCGGTCAGAGCGGGTGCGAAACGCACGCTGGTCGTCTGGCTCGCGGCATCCGGGACGATCCCGACGACGCGCACGGTGTTCCAGCGGCTGCTCGTCGCGGTCCAGTCGTCAGCGACGAAGAGCAGGCGGTCGCCACGGCGCACGCCGGTCGCGGCACCGGCGAGAAGCACTTCCTCGTCGCCGGTCCGGGGAATCCTCGGTTCGAGGATCCGCGGCTGCGGCCTGTTCCACGAACCGATCGCGGTGATGGTCTCGGTCGTCTCGAATGTCTGCGGGATCTCACCCGGGCCCGCAAGCGTCTGGACGCGCGATGCGGTGGGAATCGTCGACCTGAGGGGGGCACCGGGAGCCGTTTCGAGCGCGAACGCGAGCCAGGCCTCTGCGGCGACCCCGGGCGCGAGCCGGTACCCGATGAGCGACACCATCTCCGCGACGGACCGTCGCTCGGTCGCGGTTCCCAGGTAGTGCTCGTTGGCGATGCGCTCCGTGTAGAAGGTGAGGACGTCGGCCGCGACCGACCACGCGTCGATCAGCGCAAGAGAGAAGTCATCCGCCTCTCGCGTCTTGAGCGCGGCCAGCGCCGGCCGCCCCTCCCGCGTGAGACCCGCCAGCATGCTGGCCCGGAAGCGGGAGTAGGTTCCCGGGCGGTAGGCGATCGCGGCGAGTCCCGGCCGGTTGGCGATCTCGGTCGGTGTGCTGTCGGCGAGACCCTGGCACGCGGCACAGCCGCCGCAGTCCGCGTGGGTCTCGTTCATCGTCCGCCCTCCATCTCGAGTTCGATCGTTCCGTTCTCCACGAGGCTGGGATCGTTGTCCAGGCGGGCGATCTCGAGCCGACCGATCGCGATCTCCGCCACGCGCAGCGCGTCCGACCGCAGGTCGCCGCGTCGGCGGAACGTGATCGGCTCGACGAAATGGACGCCCTCCACCTCGTGCGCGGCCGCGAGGAGGGAGCTGAGCGTGACCGGCTGCCCGAAGGTGAAGCGGTCGGGATGGAAGAACGCCGGCCGGCCGTCCTCCAGCAGTCCACGGCCCAGCCTCGCGAGCACGGCCTGCGCGACGTCAGACCGGTAGTAGTCGGGCAGGGCGCACACGCGCAGCACGACGTTCAGCGCGACGGACCGGGGGCCGTCGATCTCGAGGTCGTGGCCGGCCATCCGGAACCGCTCCAGGAACGCTCGCAGGTCGGCTTCGAACGCCGCATCGACGGCGTTGCCGCCCGTGCGGTCGACAGTGAGGAAGATCGTGTGCCAGCTGCCGGTGAATCGCTGTGTGGCAACCGCACGCTGCACTTGTGGGTGACGAGCCGCCATCGTCGCGTAGTCATCCGGGGTGACCGCGCGCTCCTGGACGAAGAACGCGGCTGGGGCATCCTGACGGGTGCGGTCGATGCTCTCCGCCGCGGTGCCGCCGCGAGCCGGAACGGGGTTGGTCAGCGATTCGATCCGGGGGTCCGCAGACACCACATGAGCCAGGGAGTCCGGCCCGACGTTGCCATGGGGCCCCGTGCCGCGGCGGTAGGTCACGTCGAATACGGTGCCCGCGCCGGGACGCATCCCGTACTCACCGTCGCCGAACCGCAGCCGCGCCCGCCCGTCCGCCTCGACCTCGGTCACGAACTCGGCCTGGAACGGCCCGCTGGCGAGCAGATCGCGCACCGGCTGCCATCGACGGCCGTCGCCATCATCGAGGCGGACCTCGGGAAGGACGTGCCGGGCCTGCCACGTCATGGCGGCGGTCGCGGATGCCTCCGGGTCGAACGACGCCCAGGCCCGCGGGTCCTCGCCGACCAGCGACCGGCCGATCGTGCCGGCCATCGTGAGGTCGGCATCGGGGACGGCGAGAGCGAACCGCGCCGGTCGCGGGCGGGGCTCCGGCACCTCGCAGCAGCGCGTGACGGCGGGGTACGCCAGGCGCGGGTCGGGGTCGGGTACGGTCGCGGCAGCGGCGGCGAGCACGGTGAGGCCGTGATCGGCAAGCGCGATGTTGCCCAGGCCTGCACTCACGTCGACGATCAGCCGGTCCTCGGCTCGGGCCGACAGGCAGAGCGGGAAAGGCAGGGCATCCTCCTCGTGCCACGTGATCTCGGTGACGGGCACCGCGGCCGCCTGCACGGGATCGGTGAACTGCCCGCCGAGCGGGTCCTCCGTCGGGTCCACGGTCCTGAGCCGGACGGCATGCCGGTGATCGGGATCCGCATCCGCTGGACTGCCCGACCGCGGACCGAGACGTTCCACGAAGACCAGCACATCGTCGGGCCCGATGGGAGGGTGACCGACGAGCGTTGCGGCGGTCGCCCCCACAGGCAGCGAGCAGGAGTCCTCCCCCCAGGTGTAGAAGAAGACGTCGTTCCGCCCGGAGTCGAGCTCGAGATCGTGCATCGTCTCGAAGACGGTCGGCCCGGACGCCATCGCCTGGCGAAGTTCCGGCGACCCGGGCGCCACGTGAGTGCCCAGTGCCGGGATGCTGGTCAGCAGCTGCGTTCCGGCCGGGACGAGAACCCCCGACTGACCGAATGCGGCCCGGATCTGCACCCACGTGCGGGCGTTGCTCCCGTCGTGGGTGCGGTAGTCGACGAGACGCGCATGCCGGCGGGCCGACGTCCTACGACGCGCGGTGAGCAGGGTCGATTCCATTCCGGTGGCATCGAGTTCGTAGCTCACGTGATCGGCGGAGTAGGCCAGCGCCTCGACAAGCGCCACCCCGAGATCGGCCGGGTTGCGCTCCCTCCACTCCGGGGCGAGCACCGACATCCTGTCGAGCATCAGACGGCGGAACCCGGAGTAGTCCCTTGCGAGATAGTCGATCTCGGGAGCGTCCGGCGCGGCGGGCGGGCAGAACGGCTCCTGGACGCAGTCGAAGTCCGCGGGGCACTCGATCTTGAAGGAGAAATCGACCTGGGACAGGCGCGGGTCCATTCCGGGAATGACGCCGCCGGAATCCGTCACCAGCGTCAGCGAATAGATCGAGAAGTCGCCGGGCCGGTCGACCCGCACCGTCAGCATCGCGCCGGTCCAGCCGACGGCGAGCGCCCGGATGCCGACCACCCGCACACCGCCGTCGACGGAGACGTTCCGCGGGCCGATCGCGAGCAGTTCCGCCGACGGCGGGTTGATCAGGTGCACCTCGAGGATGCGCTGCCGGTCGGCATCCGGAACGTCGGGTCCATCGACCACCTCGAGATAGTCGATGCCGTTCGACAGTCCGCTCCCCCGGACCGCTTCGCTCCGGTTCCTCGTGCAGCACGCGCAGATCGTCATGCGCTCACCGGCCCGGCGATGGTCTCGACGCGACGCTCCTGAGTCAGACGCACCACATATTGCACCGTCACCTGGAGTGTGGCGTCCTGTGCTCGAACCACAACACCCTCCAGTTGGATGACCTCGCCGAGCCACTGGTTGAGCGAGCCCTCGACGCGGGACCGGGTGGCCGCGGCGAGCGCCTCGCTGTTCGGCTCGAACACGAGGCCCAGCAGGCCGGAACCGAAGTCAGGACGGTTGACCCGCTCGCCGGGGGCGGTGAAAAGCACCTGCTCGACGAGGTCTCGCACGTGATCCGTGTGGCCGGTCGCGGCGGTTCGCCCGTCGGACCCGAATGAGAACGGGTGATCCAGAAAAGTCATGGCATCACTTCCCCTGAACTCTCATCTGAGTGGTGACGACGCTGACCGGGGTGCCGTTGGGTGCGCAGACCGCCTGGCTGTCCTGCAGCAGGACGGGAGCGCCGAGTGATCGCACCCTGGTCGCTCCTGTGGTCCACTGGGCGGTCACGCACGGCATGGGCGAGCCCCCGGCGTTGAAGGGGCATCCGCTGACGGTGTGGGGGGCGGTCGCGGTTGTGATGGGCTGGCCACCGGCTCGCACGCGAGGGCTCGGCTGCGCGGCAGCGGCCTGGCCGCCGTGCGAACACAGCACCGTCGCGCCGGCATCGAGCAGGAAGCCCGGCATCACGTCACCTCCAGGGCGCCGCCGTTGATGGAGACCTGCGGGCCTTGCAGGGAGATGGTCGATCCGGAGCCGTTGTCGATCTCGATGCCGGTCGCGGTGAGGGCGATCTTCTGACCGGTCGACGTCGATATGGTTATGCCTCCGGCGCCCGGCATGTCGTCCACGAGGATGCTGCTGCCGCCGTCCGTGCGCAGCAGGATCTTCCCCGACTGCGGCGGCGTCAGCACCTCGGTGGGAACCTCCGCGGCTGAGCCCCACCAGCATCCGCTCCAGATCGGGAAGTCCGGGTCTCCATGCTCGAACTCGATCCAGACGCCGGCGCCGTCGGCCGGCAGTGCGAAGAACCCCATCCCGCTGCCCGCGAAGGGCACGCACGGCATCGCCCAGCCACTCGGCCGGTCGCCCATGACGTCTGGGACGTTCGCCTGGATGCGGCCGATGGTCAGCGGATCCTTCGTGCTCGTGACCACGCCTCGGTACTTGCCGTAGAAGGGCCCGCTCATGTCCGCACCACCGGTGTCGTGGTGCCCAGACCCTCGCGGCTGAGGCGGAACTTCTGCGTGTACTCGCCCCGGGCGAGCTTGTGGGTGACCGCGTCGACGAGATACAGGCCGTCGAGGCTGAGCCCGGCGCCGCGCACGCCGACCAGCCCGCGAGGGCGCAGGATGTGCCCGTATGCCGCCGTGTCCACTTCGCCGTCCCCGGTCACGGGATTCGGGGTGTTGCTGGCGGCGGCCAGGGCTGCGATCGCGGCGCTGGCCGCGTTGCGGTTGGCGGTGTCACGGATCTTCTCCTTCCGCAGGGCCGGCGCGGGGCTCGCCGCGAGCGGCGGGAACTTGAGAGACGGGAGCGCCGGAATCGGGATGCTGAGCTTGAAGATCGGGTCGACGAACACGCCCTCCGGTGCCACCGGTCCGAGCGCGTCGAACGAAAAGGTGAGGCTCTTGACGTTCGACATCGCGCCCATGTCCCGCGTCAGGGCCGGCTGCGGGAGACCGAGCCGGTTCTCCGGCCCCCAGTACGCGGTGTTGACCCCGATCGTGACGGGCTCGATGTAGAAGACGAAGCCGTTGCGCTCCGCCATCCTGTTCAGATACGCGAGGTCGGTCTCGTGCTGCCGCGGGGTGCGCTCCACCTGCAGCGGGACGTCGGTCGTCGGCGTGACCGCGGGGACCAGTCCCAGTTGCGGGTACGCGGCGATGATGCGCGTCGCGATGACCGAGTCCGGCTGATTGTCGAACGGCTCGTCCTTCTCCTCGAGATCCATCGTCGATGACAGATCCCGTCCCGTGATGCTGAACGTGCCGTCGCCCCCCGCCGAGACCTCCTGGTGCGTGATGACGCCGTCGAGCAGGATCTGCGGCACGATCCCCATGGCCACTCCGACGACGATGCGGTTGCCGGGCGTGAAGAGCGGCTCCCGAAGCAGCGGATAGTCGAGGGTCTGGTCCTTCACGAGCCGGAAGACGACTTGAAGTCCGTCGCCCTTCTCGCGATCGGTCGTCACCTCCACCGACTGCAGCGCCTGGAGCACTCCGGCCGGCGCGGGGCGCGGCACGGTCTGGCCCATCCATACGATGAGCCGGATCCCCAGTTCCCCGCCGAGTGCCATCGTCAGCCTCTCGCCATCGAGATCCGGACGAGGCGCCCGACGATCTCCAGTTCTGACGGTTCGAGCACCGTGTTCGCGTCGCACAGCATCCAGAAGCGCTCCGGATCCCCGGCGTAGCGGGCCGTGATCAGGTCGAGCCGTTCTCCCTCGGCGGTGCGGTGTTCGGCGAGCACCGGCTGGTCGCCGTAGTCGGGGATGATGCGGCGCCGCGAATACGCGATCGTGCGGGACTCGCCATTCGAATCGAGTACCGTCAGTTCGGCGACTTCGACGCCGTAGTAGCGACTGTTCGGATCGTAGGCGGTCACGAGGGTCCTCCCACTCCAGCCGCGGAACGGATGGCGGCCGCGGCGCCCTCGGCCGTGTTGACGGTGCCCAGCACCTCGCGGGCGATGTGCGCCGCGAGAGAGAGGGCTCCGGCCGCGCTGAGCATGCCGGTGTCGTAGTAGCTGACGGTGCGGAGCCCGAGGTCGACCTTGGCCCGGATCGGATTCAGGGAAGGGTCGAACGACTCCTCCGTGATCGAGAAGTCGGTCACGCGCACGGGGATGATGCGCCGGGTGCCCCAGACCAGCAGGGTGAGAGGCGCCGCCATGGGCAGGATCTCGACGACGCCCACCCGCGCGAGCACCTCGTTGGCGATGACCGCGACAGAGCTCGGATACAGCAGCAGTTCGAGGGCGGCGAGGGCCGGGGCGATACCGAGCGTCTCGGCGATCGGATCGCCGGCCTCCAGCCTGTCGGTCGCGTCGATCTCGATCGTCAGCTTGATCGTCTCCTCGGGCGGGCCGCTGAGGCGCAGCGGCCCCGAACCTGCCTCGCCCCCGGTTGTGCGGGCCTGCAGCGTGCGGGTCATGGTCTCGGGGTTGTACTGGAAGATGATCACGCTCGAGGTCGGTCGCAGCGGGTCAACCGCCACGAGGGCTCCCTTGAACACGGGGGGTGAGATCGGGCTCGTCGTCATCGCCGCTCCTCGCTCATGCGCACGGCTCCAGCCGGCAGGGGATGGTGTCGTCGTACCGGATCGCGGTCCCCGTGCTCGGGTCGGCGAGCGAGGCGGAGACATCCAGCGTCCCGCTCTTCGTTGACCCCATCCAGAGGGTCTCGCCGAAAGTGGTGCGCAAGGGGATGCCGGGGCCCTCGTACGTCGGTCGCGGATCGGACTCGGTGCGGGTCGCCGTCGGTGCGGTGCCGTGCTCGGGCGTGAACGCGAGGGACACGGACACCCGCGGGGGGATGAACGGGGTGGGACGCGGCACGCCGTCGGCATCCACGTGGAACCAGAACCGGAGCGGATAGCGCGCCGGCGTCTCGCAGAAGGAGTCGATGCGCCCTGCGGCGCCGAATCGGTCGATGACTCTGGCGGATGCCGAGCCCATCGTGCCCCCGGGAACGCCCTTGCTGCTCGTCACCCCGATGCTGATCAGGTCGAGCGGTGTCCAGTTGATGCCCGATGCCTGCTGCGCTCCGCCGCCCGCCGGGATCGCGGTCGGCGCCGCCGGTGCGCGCCGCGCATTCGCTGCTTCTGCCTCTTGCGTCATCATGCGTGCCATAGCACGTCCACATCCATGTGCGTCGGCACCGGTCCGCCGGTGTGGATCGGAAACCTCGTACGCGAATCGTTCGGTTCCTGCAGCACTTCGACCGACGCCACGACCTCCGTCGGATGGAAGAAATACGCGGTCCGCCGACGGAGGTTGCCTGGCAGCGCGGCCATCGTCTTTGCATCGAGGCCGGCAACGGGTGCGGCGGCGGCGAGCAGGACCGTGTCCGACGGTCCCTTCGACGTCGCACCCGCGGCGAGGGCGAAGAGGCGCGCGCCCGCGTTGGACCCCGGCGCCGTCACCGCATGCGATTCGAGGTCCTGCTGGAGATCAGCGTCCGAGTGATAGCTCCTCACCCAGACGTCGTAGCTGAAGATGTATTGGGGATTGTCGGGCGGGAATTGCTCCGGATTCGCCGCGGTGAAGCGCAGTGCGGTCCTCAGGCTCTCCTCGACCGCCTGGATGCCCACTCGCTTCGTGTTCGCGGCTTTCGACATCGGAACCAGATTCTCCGGCGACCCCGGGCCGCCGAGTGACTTGGCCACGAGGTGTCCGCGATCGTACCCGGGCAGCAGTCGCACTCCCGGAACCGGATCTTGAGCGCCACCCCCCTTATCGAGCGAGGTGATGCTGAGCGGATTGACGCTGAACGAGAGGCGTCTTCCGTACGAGTCGGCGCCGCCGGCCTTCGGCCCGTGTCCGGGATGCAGCACCGCAGATGTGACGGTCTTGAGGCCGAGGCCCTCCACGAGTATCCGCAACTCGGTGAATCCGTCGCGGACGATCTTCCGTTCGGCGCTCGCAGCCTTTGCGAGCGCCTTCTTGTCAGAGCCGGGCGGGGCCTTCGCCGCCGTCAGGTCGGAGACGAGGGTTGCGGCGCGCGTACTGATGACGGTGAGCTTGTCGGTCAGCACCGTCGCTTCGACGTCGCCCACGAACTGCGGGCTGCCCGGCTTCACATAGGCGTTGGTCACCGTCTTCCGCAGAGTCGCGATTCGTGCGACGAGCGGTCCGAATGTCCCGCTCGCCATGTCAGCGGTGGCCTCGTCTCCCACGATGACGGAGCGGAGTGTGTGGTCCTCGCCGGCGATCGAGAAGGGCTCCGAGATGGTCTCGCTCTCTGGGAGCACGCTCGGCTCGCTCGGGATCGACTCTTCGCCGGTGGTCCCTCCGCCCGTCGCGCCGGCGGGCTTCGCCCCCGCCGCGCCGCCGCCGGTGAACACCGCCGCGACCCGCTGCAGCAGAGCATCGATGCCCTTGTCGACCATGGCGCGCACCTGTTCGACGATCTCCTGCACCTTCTCGCCCACGTTCCCCAGCCCGATGACACGGGCAAGAAGGTCGATCGCGAGCGGCAGGAGTCGCGCCAGCACCCCTTCGACCCCCGCCTTGGCGTTGTCGAGCACGCCGCGGGCGATGTCGCCGATCGCCGTCGTCACGGTCTGGACGACCTCCATCATGCGAGCGAGCTGATCGCGCAGGAAGGTGTAGATGTTCCACGCCGTCAGGACGAGCTGGACGATGGCCCCCACCGGGCTGAACAGGCTCGCGAGTTTCGTGATGGCGGCGAGGATGATGCGGTCGCGGATGAAGGTCTTGATGCCGTCGAAGACGAGGTCGAGCACCGACGAGACGGAGTCCATGATCTTCGTCCAGAGTCCGCCCCACCCTTCCGTGACGAGCGTCTCGATGAAACCGAACACGACCTCCAGCCGCTCGACGTTCTGCTCCCCGATGAGCTTGCGCGCCTTGGCTTTGAGCGCGTCCCACGTGAGACCCAGGATCTGGCGCGCGAGGTCGAGCACCCCGAGCAGGTCGAACGATTGGGGCAGCACGATCCCAACGGGGCCGAGCGCCCCGGTGAGCCAGCCGATGACCCCGGTCTGCAGGTGCGTCACGATGTTGTCGGCGAAGTTCTGTATGCCGCCGGTCACCGCGGCCACGACGTTGGCGAGGAATCCGGCCGGATCGTCGACGATCATCTGGAAGGTCTCCTGGGCGCGACCGACGAAGGCGTAGAACTCCTCCGGGTCGATGCCGACCAGCCTGAGCACGGCTTCCAGAACGCGCAGCGCGAGCGCGCCCCAGTCCCCGGTGATCGCGGCGGACGCGACACTGAGCGCCAGTGTGATCGCCGCCTGGTATGCGTCGATGATCGCCATGAGCCCCGCGCGGAGACCCTCCACGAGCGCGTTGACGCCCGCCTTCAGCGCGTCCGCGACGGAGTCGACCGCATTCTGCGCCGCGGTGACCGCCGTATCGATCGCCGAGTTGAGTGCGGCGGCCAGCTCGGGGAAGACCTCGCCCAGCAGGCCCGTGATCACGGACTTGAGAAGTTCGCCATATGCCGCGATCGCATCCTTGATGAAATTCGCGGCCGCGTCGATCGCCGCGAGGGCCGCCGCCTTGACGGCGTCGAGGATGTCGTTGACGGCGCTGCGGACCGCGTCGAAGACCGCTCCGATCGCGTCGACGAGCGCGTTGAAGGCATCCTTGACGAAGCTGACCGCCTGGTCCCACCAGCTCTCGTCCTCCGCTGCCCGTTCCGCCTCCTCCTTCGTCGCCGCCGCCTGCCGTTCACCTTCCGCCACCTGGTCGCCGATGTCGTGCTCTGCGGTGGCGTACGCCGAGTCGATGATCTGCTGTTCGTCGTCCACCTTGGTCTGGATCGCGGACTCGTCGATCAGTCGCCGCTCGCCGGCCTCGGCCTCGACCCGTTCCACCTCGCTCTGCTGCGCGTCGACGGTGTCCTGCCGGGCCGTCTGGATATCGGTGCGCGCGGCCGCGACGGCCGAGGTCTGCGAGCCGTCTGCCTCCTCGTTCAGCTCTGCGACTCCCGCTTCGGCCTCCAAGACCGCCGACTCCTTGGCCGTGTCCCTGTCGGCGGTCGCCTGCTCGGATTGCGCGACGGTCGCGGCCATCGACTGCTCCATCGCCGCGTGCTGCTGTTCATCGAAGGCGACCTGCACCTCCACCGGCAACTCCATCGCGACGTATGCTGCGGGGCCCTCTGGCGTCGCGGCCGCCGCGACGTCGGGAACGGGCAGTTCGCCGACCGCAAACGGCTCATCGACAGAAGTCGGCTGCACCTGTTCGGGTCCGGGGCCCGCGAGAACCGCCTGCGTCGCCTCCTCTCGTGCGGCCGCGGCCTGGGCGCGACCGGCGCTTTCCGTCTCCGCCACGCGGGCAGGATCGGTCTCGCCGCCGAGCGGAATCCCCGGCGGCGGCCCGGCCGACCGGGGCACGGCGGGATCGATCGTCTGCACGGCATCCAGCGAGTCGCCGATCTGCGCCGCGAGCGCCTGCGGATCGGCCTCGGTCACCGGGACGAGCGATCGGGTCACGTCCTGCTCGGCCTCGAACGTGCCCGGCACTTCGACGTCGGGAATCTCCGGCTCGGGTGCCGGTGCCGGTGCGGTGAGCGCAAGGTCGATGGAGGACACCGGCGGGGCCGCCACCGGTTCGGCGATCGCCGGCGGGTCGGCGCCGCTGAGCGACGCGTGCAGGTCGGGAACGTCCGACTGCCACTGCGCGCCCTCCGTGGCGGATACCGCGGCGACGTCCGAGCCGAGCGTGGCAGCGCGGCGCGCCTTGACAGTCGGCGGCGCGGCGGCGTACGCCTCGAGGAGCGCTGCGGCGTCACCGGCGCCGGACAGCGCGCTCTCCGCCTCTGCGATCGCGGCCTCCTGTGCGGCTACCTGCTCCGCGTTGACCGTCAGCTCCGGTGCGGGCGGCAGCTCCAGGCCGCCGGCGGGCGCCTCATCCGGAGTGGAGGTCGTCTCCGTCGGCGCCGGGCCGACGGCGGAAGACGGCTCAACCGCCTCCGCGGTCGGGGACTGCGGAGCGGGCGCGGATGCTTCGGGGCGCAGGGATGGGGTCGCCGACGGCAGCCCGAGCGTCGGGGCGGCACCGTCTCGGTGCGCGGGCACCCGCAGAAGAGCAAGCGTGTCCTGCCCGATCCCCTCGCTGATCGAGACACGATCGCCGGGCAGCTGCGGCCTGCCGACAGCGACCGCGGCGTCGGACGCCTCTCGCTCCGCCGGCGACCCTTCCGGCTCGACGGTCGGGCTGCTTCCCGCACTCCGGGTCTGGAGGGCGTGCGCGACTTCGTGGGCCACCACCGGAAGCGGAGCGGATGCGCTCGCCAGGAAGATCTGCTCGTCGCGTGTGGCCGACACTGCCCTCAGTTCGGACAGCGCAGCGCTCACCGTCGGACCCGCGTACACGGCGATCGTGTCGAGCGGTCGGCCGAAGCGCTCCTCCAGAGTCTCGCGATGGGGAAGCGCGATGCGCTCACCCGGCGGTGCGGTGATCCGGTCGTGACCGAGCGGCGTCTTCATCCGCGCCGTCACGGGCCGCCGACGCGTGCGCTCGGGTGCGGCTGCGGACGTGAGGGCGCTCACGACGCCATTCCTTCATAAAGCTGCGCGGCGAGAGCCTGCGACAGCGCCTCGGTGCCGCCTCGGCCGTCCCAGTCCAGGGTGGCGGTGAGATCGCCGAGGGGTGTGCCGGACGTCCAGGATGCGGGGAGTCCGCGATCGGCGACGAGTCGTGCGAGATCACGAGGCAGGGAATGCTGCAGGATCTCGCCGTCGACGAAGCCGAAGCCCTCGATGGAGATGTCCTGGATCGCGATCTCGATCATGGTCGGAGAGGTCAGATCCATCCGCGCACCTGCGCCTCCGGCAACGGCCGTTCGAGCTTCGCGAACTCGGATTTCGCTGCGAGCAGAAGGTGATCCATGCGTATCGGGCTGCCATCCGCAGCCGCGTGGAAGGCCGCATTGAGGGCTATCGTGCGGATGTTTCCGCCTGCGACGTGAAGCTGGGCCAGGCGGTCGACATCCAGTTCGCCGATCGGCGCCCGCGCGGGGAATGCGCGGCGCCAGATGTCGGCACGGCCCGTCGTGTCGGGGAAGGGGAATTGGACGGCGAAGCGCAGCCGACGGAGGAACGCGGGATCGAGTGCGCTCCGCTGGTTCGTCGTCAGGATGGCCAGTCCGTCGTAAGCCTCCATCCGCTGCAGCAGGTAGCTCACCTCGAGATTCGCGTACCGGTCGTGGCTGTCCTTCACCTCGCTTCGACGGCCGAACAGGGCATCCGCTTCATCGAAGAGCAGGACCGCGCCTGCACCCTCTGCTTCATCGAACACCGTTCCGAGGTTCTTCTCCGTCTCGCCGATGTATTTGCTCACCACGCGGCTGAGATCGATGCGGTAGAGGTCGAGCCCGAGCTCCGTCGTGATGACGCCCGCGGCCATGCTCTTGCCGGTGCCGCTGGGTCCGTAGAAGAGCACGGAGATGCCTTGGGCAGGTCCCCCGCCGGCGCTGAACCCCCATTCCCGATGCACCGTCGACCGCCAGCGTGCCTGAGCCGCGATCTCGTACAGGGTCGACTTCTGCTGCTGTGGGAGCACCAGCTGGTCCCAATTCGCGGACCACATGACCCGTTCGGCCAGGTGTTCGAGTCGGGGCCGCGCCCGTCCGCGCGCCAGCTCCCAGAACCCGGACGCGGGGGCCAGAGGGTCGTCCTTGTCCCCCGCCAGGTCGGCGAGCGCGGCGAACTCGGAGGCGGTCGCACGGATCGCGGACGGGTCGAGGTCGAAGAGTTCCGCGGCCCGGCGCGTCTCACCGTCGAGGCCGGCGGCCATGGGGCCCAGCGCCGCCGTCCAGAGCGCCAGGCGTTCTTCCGACGTGGTGGGCGGCACCGTCATCCGCACGTCGTCGCGTCCCAGTTCGAGAGGTTCGCGAGCGATCAGCAGCACAGGCCCCGCGACCTCCTCCACGAGCCGCACCGCCACGGCCAGCCCCTCGCGATCGGCGCCGATCGCCTCCACCACCGGCAGCAGGCCGGCGAGCACCGCTTCGCGTTCGATGCGGCGCGCGAGGTCCTGCCGCTCGGTGGGTGCTGTGGGGATGTCGTCCGCCCTGAGCAGTCCCTGGGTGAGCCCGAGCTCCGCGGCTGCCGCCGCGGCGATCGCCTTGCCGGTGGCGCGATGGCGGGTCAGCACCTGCACGAGAGGCGGACCGGCCTCCGATGCGGCGGCCACGCATGCCGCGATGCTCTTCGCAACCGCCGTGTGGCTGCCGGCCAGCTCATCGTGCGATGACGTCGGGTGCAGTCCCGAAGACACGTCCACGTAGTGCACCCCTGCGAGGTAGAGCAGGACCCGTTCGCTGATGTGCAGAGGACTCTCGGTCAGGACCGGACCCGGCTCCACCTCGACGAGCCGCCACCGTCGCAGCGGGGACTCGGGCGTGAGCGCGCTCCAGTGGGGTTCCGGCAGCTTGGCGAGCGCCAGGCCGAAGGTCGGCGCGGCACGGCGCTGGGCGCCGCCATCGTCCGCCTGGGGCGCCGCGAGCGCGATCCGCACATGCTCGTCGAGCTCGACTCCCGCGCACATCACCAGCACATCGGTCTCGAACGGCGACAGGCGGAACGCCTCCGCGAGAGCCGCGAGAGCGGTAGGTCGCTGAGCGCCCTCGGCGATGGATGCGAGCTCCCGATCGGCCTCCACGACGGCGGCGCCCGGGTCCACGGAAAGCAGTGCCGCCACCCGGCGCATCGCCGTCGAGGTGTAGCGCTGATTCGCCTGCGCCCAGGTGACGGTCATGGGACGCTCACCCGTGGTGCCGAATACTCGCCGAGCGTGGGGCCCGGTGCCGTCTCGACATCCAATTCGCTCTCCGCGCCCGACACGACGATGCGCACGAGATAGTCCCCCGTCGCGACGCCGAAGAAGGCGATGCTCAGATCGTTCGTGACCTCCGGCGCCGACGGACCGTCTCGACGCTCACCGGCGAAGGAGTGCGAGCCACCGCCGCCGACGGCGTTGAGCAGGAGCGACACCTCCTGACGACTGCCCACGGCCGGGTCCACGGTGACGTCGAAGATTCCCGCGTGGATTCCGACCGGGTCCTCGACGGCGTCCCGCACCGAGATGTCGTGGCCGGGGCCCAGCGGCCGGATCCGCGGATGCACGACGATCGGCGCGACGTTCGACTGGCCCGCCGGACGCAGCTCGGGCGGTTCTCCCATCAGGCGCTGGTGTTCGACGACGACCCCGACGGCACCGGCCCGCACATCCGGCGGCACGGTGACTTCGATGCGCGTGCCGGTGGCGAGGGTCGGACCCACCGAAGCCTCGCCGAAGCGCACGATCGTGCCTTCCTCGCCACGCAGGTCGCCTCCGTCGATCCGGATCAGCGTGCCCGGGAGGATCGGCAGCTCCGCTCCTTCCGCGGCGACCACGGATCGTATCGAGGGTCTCAGCATGGTGGACGCGAACAGCCGCCGTTCGCGCACCGGCAGCGACCTGACGGGGGTCTCCGGTGGGGTCAGCAGGATGACCTCGGCCTGGAATGCGACCGAGAGCCGGTACTCGACCTGGAAGAACGAGGACCACAGGTTGGACAGCTCATCGATGCTGAGGTTCAGGGGCGTGAAGCGCACGAGACCGTCCTGCTCCGCCAGGTCGACCAGTGCGAGCGGCCCGCCGGATTCGGCCAGCACCATCCGCTCGATCTCCCCCCGTGTGAGAAGCGGGTGAAAGTGCAGGGTGCCGACGCAGATTCCGAGGAGGCGGTGCGGTTCGTAATCCGTCTCGCTTCCGAGGAAGGTGAGCAGGTAGTTCAGCGTGAGCGCGGCTTGCGGTCGCTGCGTCAGCGAGGCGTCGGCGCCCCGGGTCGGCAGGTCGTCATTGCGGCGCGCCGCCATCGGCTCGACGCGGTAGAGGAACACCCGCACCTCTGGGTCGGGCTCGAGAGCACCGGCGACGTCGGGGCGCCCGCCGGAGACATGGGCGCCGTTGAAGTCCCGATTCACCGCTTCGTCGAGAAGCTGAACAAGCGTGGCGGTGGCGCCGGCGACCGCGAGGTGGTTGCTCATCGTCGGCGCCTCCCCCCGGCGCGTTCGAGATAGGCGTCGAGGGTAAGAGTGGGTGCCGCCGGCGGTGTCCTCAGGGGCGGGGATGGACGCGCGGCCGTCGGAGGAGTCGCCACCGGCGCGGCTTTGACGTCGATCCGTCCGATGGACACACGCACGATGGTCTGTGGAGGACCGGGGGTGGCCACCACCGGTGCGGGCACGGCGAGAGGCGCTGACGGTCTCATACGTGATGATGGCGTGGTCGGGATGCCTGGAGCATCGCGGGGCCTCACCTCTTCGGGAACCGGCGACGCCGCGGCGCGCTTCGGGCCTGTTCCGGATGGTGCGGCCCAGGGTTCCGGCGCATGGGTCGCCTGGACGGGTGGCGAGGAGGGAGCGGCTGCGGAACGGCGAACGAGCGTTGTGGAGGCCTCGTCCGGCACGGTCGGCCGCGCCCAGGAGCTCGGCGGCCGCTCCGGGGCCTCGCCGAAATCGGGACCCGCGAGCGGCACCCAGGACGCGGCCGGTCGGACCTGCCCCTTCCGCGATGCGGGCGGCTCATCCGCCGGGGAGGACGCGGGCGGTGCGGAAGGGACCGTTCTGTCGGCCAGCGGATCGCGCACCGGCGGTGACGTCATCCCAGCGTCCACGCTGACGTCGTCCTCGAGGTGCGCGTCTGCCGGCGGCGGTTCCACCGGAATCGACTCGAGCACGGTGCGCGACGGCGGGCGGGCCGTGGTGGCTTCACCCCTCGCCCTGGCGACGATGCGGTCGAAGTAGTCAGGCACCGAGCACCCATCCGAGGTAGGCCTGCCGGCGACGTGAAGAAAGCGCGAGTATCTCTCGCTCCGTCCATCCATACGCGGCGGCGAGGAGATGAACCTCCCACAGCACACGCCGGCTCCAGGACCGCAGCTCCTCCCAGACGAACTGCGCCGGGTCGAGCACCGTGTCCCAGGAGCCCTCGCAGGCGGCGCACGTGACGGTGAGCGATATCTCGGCGAGCGGGTCTTCCTCGGCCAGACGGCGGCCGATCTCCCCGAGGACGTCGGGGGGGAGCGCCTTCGCAGGAATCTCCGTCGCGGCCCGGGACGCGTGAATGACCGTGGCCTCGAGGAGCAGCTCTTTGGCTACGGCGGGATCGCTTGCGCGGGCAACGTCATTCAGATCTGCACCGCGGGGCGGACGGCAGAGCACCTCGTAATCGCCCACGCGCACCTTGATGACATCCCCGGCGCGAGCGGGGTCGGTCCTCGGCCACATAGCCGAGTCGATTTCGATGCTCGCGGCCTCGTTGCAGTGCGGACAGCGGTCCTGTGCCTCGATCGTCGGTCCGAACATCCGCTGTCGGAGATCCAGGATCAGTCCGTCGCGCACCCCGAGCGCAAGGGCGCCAGGATCGACCTCTTGGGCGGCGGCACGGGAGAGCAGGGCGGCGCGTTCCGGGACGGACTGCGCCTCCCCGAACTCCAGCATCTCGAGCAGCTCCGCGTCGCTCGCGAGCCGCGACGCGGTCATCACGCGCTCGGTTCGGTGAACTTCGGCTCTGTGGGCTCGACGACGTCGTAGTCGCGTTCCCATCCCTCGTTCGCCAGTTTGAGCGTCGCGATCAGAACCGCCTCGGCGTTAGCGTCGACTTCTCCGATCTGGTACTCCGTCACCCAGCATCGGAAGATCTTGTAGGCGATCACCAGCTGACCCGCCTCGTTGTACAACTCGAGCACGATGTCCTTGCGGAAGTCCTCCAGCGACACCTCGGACCCGAGGCCGGATCCGAGGTTCCAGACCTTGTTCGCCCACCGCTCGAATTCGCGGTCGTGCGTCACTCCGCGTTCGAGGGTGATGTCGTCGAATTCCGTGCGGCCGGCCGACTTGCGGCTGGAACCCGGGTCGCCGCCCTCGCGATGGCTCACGATCGCCGTGGTGCGTTTGAGCGCGCTCACTTTGCTCACGCCCAGGACGTACCTGCCGTCCCACCGCACCCTGAACTTGAAGTTCTTGTAGGGGTCGAATCGTTGCGCGTTCACTGTGAATTGGGCCATGATCACACCGTCGGTCGGATCTGCTGGATGCTGAGGAGGACGAACTCGGCGGGCTTCAGCGGGGCGAAGCCGACGATGATGTTCACGATTCCGCGATCGATGTCTTCCTGAGGGTTGGACTCACGATCGCACTTGACGAAGTAGGCCTGTGCGGGCGTGGTCCCCTGGAAGGCGCCGCGACGGAACAGCCCGTTCATGAACGCGCCGACGTTGAGCCGGATCTGCGACCACAGCCCCTCGTCGTTCGGTTCGAACACGACCCACTGGGTTCCGCGGAACAGACTCTCCTCGATGAACAGGGCCGTGCGACGCACGGGAAGGTACGCCCACTGGTCCGCCAGCTGGTCCGCTCCGCGAGTGGTCCTCGCGCCCCAGACCACGCGGCCCGCGATGGGCCTGGTGCGAAGGCAGTTCACGCCGATCGGATTGAGCTGGCCCTGCTCGCCATCGGTCAGCCTCACGGTGAGTTCCGGAACCCCGTTCAGCGTCGCATCCTGGCCAGCGGGAGCCTTCCACACCCCGCGCTGGGCATCGATGCGGGCGATGACTCCGGCGACCGCACCGCTCGGGGCGAACGTCTCGAGGCGATTCTCTTTCAGGGGGTCGGGGACCCGGATGCGTGGAAAATAGATCGCCGAGTTCGGCGATCGGGTGATGAGTGCGTCGACACCGGCGATGACGGCATCCGGCCCGACCCACGTCGCCGGTTCCCACGCGGGATCGGGATCCACGAGCAGCATCGCCCGCCGCGTCAGGCAGTAGGCCGCTGCAGCGTCCCAGGTGTCGATCTCGGGGCTGATCCCGGGCGCGAAAGGCGGGATGCACAGGAGATTGAAGAGATCCGCATTCTCGAGTGCGTAGATACCGTGGCGCGGCGTGGCCAGATTCGAGTCCGAAACCTGCCCGGCATCGATCGGGAGACCGTCGTCCCCATCCTCGAACGGGATGGGCACTCCCAAGGTCAGCTGCGGCCGCCCCGACGGCAGGGTCTCGACCCTGCTCAGCTGGGACTGGGCGAGCAGGACGTCGGTGACGAAGCGCGCGTCGCCCGCCGTAAGTGTCAGGTTCAGGAACCGCTCCTCGGCGACGACCTGGAGGGGATTGGAGGGCGACACCTCCTGGATCGTCAGGTGGAAGGCGTCACCGGCGTCGGGATGCGTGATCGTCGCCCTGAGCTGATTCCCCCAGATTCCAGGATTCGCCGCCGTCAGCGTCATCGGCGTGCCGCCATCGGCAGGGACGTCGGCCCTCGCCAGGTCGTCGGCGCCGCTGAGACTGTGCACACGAACGATCACGGCATCCGAGCCGCCATTGACGAAGAAGTGCGTCACCGAGTAGCCCATCGGCGCCTCGCTCCAGAGCTCGCCGAAGCGGCGACCGAACTCGCCGAGACCCTGCACGCGGATCGGCGTATCCGTCGGGCCGCGTCGCGCGCGTCCGACGAAGGCGGTGATGGATGTCGGAACGCCGGGGATGACGCGCACGCCGGAGTCGAGCTCCTGCACGTACACGCCCGGATATGACACGGTGATGGCCATGGAGCTGCCTTCCGATGATGCTCTAGGGGGCGGGATCCCGACCGACGAGGATGTCGACCGTGACGTCGTCCGCGGTGGTGTTGTCGAACCGGAGAACCTGCGGAGCGGTGGCGAGGAGCTCCACGGCGCCGCTGCCGATCAGGATCAGCGGCCCGAGGAGCACGAAAGCGGTGGCACCGGCATCCGCGCTGAATGTGATCCCGGCGTCGTAGGCGCTGGCACCGATGACGAGCACGTGCACCTTTCCGGCGGCAGTCGCCGGCTGCACCTGCACATCGACGCCCGCGGCTCCCGCCGCGAGCAGGACACTGGCTTTGTCGTACGCGCCGACGTCCACAGCATCCGAGCCGGCCACACGCGGACCCTCGGCGATCCCGACGGAGAACGACCAGTTGATGGTTTCCGGCACAGCAAACACCTTCCTGAGGGCACGCCGATTGGGCCTGGAAGAGCGGCGATCCGACCCGAACGGGACCGCCTGACGCTATTCGGCATCATTAAACCGCAGACGCGTGGTCCGCATAACCCCCACCAGTCAAACCGCGCCCGACACGCCGATCACACCCGGAACCGGCGTCCGGAACGCCGCGGTGTGACGTCCCGACATCGCTTGGGTCGGGCGCCTCGCTGCTACGCGCCGACGATGACGGTCGACACGGTCCGACCCGGCGAGAGCTCTACTTCCTCCGTGCCGTACGGCGTGGAGATCCGGTAGCTTCCGGCGAAGCCGTGCACCGTGACGCCGCCCGCGGCATCCGTCCTGAGCTGTGTGCGCGGGTACCACCACTCGTCGCGGATGAGGGCGCGCAGCGCGTCGTAGGCGGGCTTGCGCGTGCCGTCGCGCCGGAGCAGCCCCGCGGGAGCGCCGAGCCACGCCCCGTGATCGGTGATGCCCCAGTACGTGAGGGACTCGACCGCCGGGTGGGCGACGACGTTGCGGTAGTGGCGCACGATCTCGTCCGCCTGTCGCACCTCGCCCTCCGGGGTGGACGGCCACGACTCGACCACGTAGTCGTTGAGGTCGACGATCTCCCGGGGCATGAGCTCCCCCGACAGCAGGGTCGTCTCCGTCAGCTGGAGCGGCAGACCGAACCGCGAGAAGCGTTCGAGCACGTTCCAGACGCGCTCTTCGCCACGGTATCCCTGATGCATGTGCGTCTGCAGACCGAGCGCATCGATCCGGATGCCGGCGGCAAGGCATTCCTCGATGAGTCGTTCGTAGTCCTCGGACAGATCGAAGTCGTTGAGCACCAGACGAGAACCGGGGTTCGCCGCGCGTGCCTCCTCGAAGGCCAGCTGGATCATCGCGATTCGGCCTTTGCGCTGGGCAAGCCGCGTGACCGCGTTCTCCTCGGCCGTGAACACGGGAAGGATGACGGCCTCGTTGATCGCATCCCACTGGTCCACCGCACCCGTGAATGCAGTGACCTCCCGCCGTATGCGGTTGCGGATGACCGCCTCGACCTCCGCGTCGTCGAGCCCGAGCAGCCACTCAGGGGCGAGGGTGTGCCAGAGAAGCGGATGGCCCTTCACCGTCACGTCGTGAGCCTTGAACCACTCCGCCGTCCGCAGCAGACGCGTCGTCTCGGGCTGCCCCCGCACCGGTTCGAAACCCCGCCAGTAGAACACCAGCGTGACCGTGTTGAAGAGCGTCAGCCACGCATCCGCCAGGGCTTCCGGCTGCGGTGGCGCGTCTCCGCCGAGAATCTCGGAGGCGCGGCCGTCACCCGAACGGGGCGGTCCGCCGAGCCAGTCCACGAAGTCGAATCCGATGTTCCCGAACCCGAATGCGTGACGCGTCTGCTCCACCGTCACGGACGACCGCTCCAGCGGGCTGCCGGACGCGTCGACGAGCAGAAGCTGTGCATCCGCAAGGCGGTGAGTGAGCTCAGGCATGACAAGAAACCTCCCACACCCCAGTCTTGTCGCCGGCGGATGAAGAGGCACCGGTCACAGAGCCGAAAAGCGTGATTCCCGTCACCTTCGGGTGCAGACAACCCCTACGCATTGACCGAGGTCGTTCTTGAAGGCGACGTTTCCGCCGAGGTCGATGGCCCCGGGAGCATCGATCCCGTATCCGCCGTTCTTCGTCGCGATATTGCCGCCGACTTCTACGCCGGCGATTCGGGCCGATATACCCGACCCCGAGTTGTTCGTCAGAACGTTGCCGACGGCCCGCGAGCCTTCAGCGGTCAGCGGCGGATCGCCGGGGAACGGCTCCGACCTGGTGAATTCGACGCCGACCTCGCCGTGCTTGAAGGTGTTGCCCTCGACGATCATGGGGACGTTTCCGCGCAGCGCGATTCCGGTTCGCAGGAAGGTGTTGCCCTTGATGATCGATACACCGTCCGACCCGATGGGCGAGCTGATGTCGCCGAGAACACCATTCGGCATGTCCGAGAATCTGTTCCCTGTCAGGGTCACACCACCCCAGTAGCCGCTGATGGGTTGAGCGAAGTTCTTGACCACGCTGTTGCTGATGGTGATTCCGGTCTCGCTCACGGAGCCGGGCCGCCCCGCGCCCTTGCCGTCCAGCTTGGAGGAGTCGATGAGCACCTGGCCCAATGCAGTTGTGCTGAAAGGGCTCTGCACGAGGGTCGAGTTCGTGATCGTCGCGCCGGCGTAGAACAGATCGATGGGAGAACGCGTCAGCCTCGACTCGGAGATTTCAAGGTTGCCGTCGAGTTGGCCCGAGATGCCGGAGTCCACGGCGGTCACGTGCGTCATCTGCAACGCAGCGCCACCGGAAAGGAGGTGGATGAGAGGCGCCTTCTGGAGCTTTACGTCGGCGACGACATGCGGCGGGCGCATCGGACTCGCCTCCGCGAAGCGGAGTCCGGTCGCCCAATTCTCGATGGTGCCGTTGCGAACCGTGTTCCCGCCGTCGGAGAGAAAATCCGTCTGCACGCCGACGCCGGAGCCCGACCCGATCAGGCTGTGGCCGCCCAGGTCCAACGTGACGTTCGTGCCGAGAATGAGTCCATCACCGGAAGGACAGTACAAGTCTGCGGTAAGGGTCACATCTGTCGTGACCGTGCTGCCGCACGTCACTCCCGGCTCCGCCGCCTGCGCGCCTCCCGCTACGAAGACAGAGAACAGCATCGCCGTCGGGAGGGCGAAGGAAATGATCGCTCTTCGACTCGCCCTTGGCTGGCGGTGGGCATCTCGGGGCGCAGTGGCATTCGGCGTCGTCAGAGTCATCGTCGTCCCCTTGCGATTCACGTGGCTGAGAGCACGACCGAGCGACGCGCTCACTTGCGGCCGCAGACGACGCCGACGCACTGACCGAGGTCGTTGTTGAAGGCGACGTTCCCACCGAGGTCGACGGCGCCGGGAGCGTAGATCCCGTATCCGCCGTTGTTCTTCGCGGTATTGCCGCCCACCTCGAGGCCGGGGAGTTCGGTCGTGATCCCCGATCCCGTGTGGTTCATGATGACGTTGCCCACGGCCCGCGACCCCTCAGCGGTGTGCGGCGGATCCCCGGGGAACGGCTCAGCCCTGGTGAACTCGACCGCGACCTCGCCGTGCTTGAAGGTGTTGTTCTCCACGATCATCGGGACGTTTCCGCGGAGCGCGACTCCGGTCCGGAGAAAGGTGTTGTCCGTGATGGTCGACACAGCCTCGGACGCGAAGTAACTGACGTCGCCCAGAACACCGTCGGGCATGTCGGAGAACTTGTTGCCCGTGAGCGTCACACCACCCCAGAAGCCCCCAATGGGCTCCGCGAAATTCTTGACGGCGCTGTTGGTGATGGTGATTCCCGTCTCGCTCATTGATCCGGGAGAGCCCGCGCCTTTCCCGTCCAGCGTGGAGGAGTCGATGATCACTTGGCCGCGCGCTGTCGTGCTGACATGACTCTGCACGAGGGTCGACTTCACGATCGTCGCGCTGGCGTAGAACAAATTCACGGGAGAACGCGTGAATCTCGACTCCGAGATCGCGAGGTCGCCGCCGAGTTGGCCGTAGACGGTCGAATCGTCAGCAGTGACCCGCGTCATCTGCAGCGCCGTGCCGTTCGTCGGGCCGTGGATGAGCAGCGCGTTGCGGAGGACCACGTCGATGACGACATACGGTGTGCGGGTCGGGCTTTCCTCCTGGAGTTGGACCCCGGTCGCCCAGTTCTCGATCGTCCCGTTGCGAATGGTGTTTCCGCCTTCGGAAGGAAAGGTCGTCTGCACTCCGACGCCGGAGCCGGATCCGATCAGGCTGTGGCCACCCAGATCCAACGTCACGTTCGAGCCGAGGATGAGTCCATCCCCGGATGGGCAGAAGAGGTCCGCGGTGAGGGTCACATCCGTTGTGATGGTGCTGCCGCAGGTGGCCACCGGCTCCGCTGCCTGCGCGCTCCCCTCGAGCGCGACTGAGAGCAGCAGTGCGACCGGGAGCACGCATGCGGCGATCGCCCGACGGCTCGGTTTTTGTGAGTCACCGATCGTCGGGTGCGCGGTCATGTCGGCCTTCCTGGTCATCGTGGTCCCCTCGCGTTGCGAGGCGCATCGAGCATGAGGGGTGGCGCCGCATTCACTTGCGGGCGCAGACGACGCCGACGCATTGACCGAGCGCATTGCCGGATGCGACGTTCCCACCGAGGTCGACGGCTCCGGGAGCATAGATCCCGTATCCGCCGTTGTTCTTAGCGGTGTTGCCGCCCACCTCGAGACCCGGGAGTTCGGTCAGAATCCCCGATCCCGTGTTGTTCACCAGAACGTTGCCGACGGCCCGCGATCGATCGGCGGTCTGCGGCGGATTGCCGGGCAGCGGGTCCGACATCGTGAACTCGACGCCTACATCACCCTGCCTGAACGTGTTGTTCTCGACCACCATGGGGACGTTCCCGCGTAGGGCCACACCGCTGCGGATGAAGGTGTTGCCTGTAATGCCCGAAACTCCATCCGACTCGATGCCCGAGGTGATGCTGCCCAGTACGCCGTTCGGCATGTCCGAGAATTTGTTGCCGGTGAGGGTCACCCCGCCCCAGAAGCCGCTGATGGGCTGAGCGTAATTCTTGACGACGCTGTCAGTGATGGTGATGACGGTTTCGCTGACGTAGCCCAACGCTGCTGTCCCTTTGCCGTCCAGCTTGGACGAGTCGATGCTCAATTCACCCCCCGCCGTCGTGCTGACGAAGGTCTCGACGAGCTTCGAATTCGTGATCGTTGCGGAGGCGAAGAACACCTCGACCGGCGAACGCGTCAATGAGGAATCGGATATGGCAAGGTCACCGCCGAGCTCGCCACGGATCGGCGAATCCACGGCAGTGACTCGCGTCAGCTGCAAGGTCGTGCCATTGGTGAAGTAGTTGCCGACCGGGGCATTGATGAGGACCAGGTCGGTGGCGACGTAGGGGATGGGGTTCGGCTCGATACCCATGAGCCGGATCCCGATCGCCCAATTCTCGATCGTGCCGTTGCGAATGGTGTTCCCACCCTCGAACGGGAATTCCGAGGACACCCCCACTCCCGAGTCCGACCCGATGAGGCTGTGGCCGCCCAGATCCAGCGTGACCTTCGAGCCGAGGATGAGTCCATCGCCGGACGGACAATACAGGTCCGCCGTGAGGGTCACGTCGGTCGTGACGGTGCTGCCGCACGTCACCCCCGGCTCTGCTGCTCGCGCGCTCCCCCCGAGCGCGACGGAGAGCAGCAGCGCTGCCGGGAGGACGTACGCCGCAGTCGCTATGCGACTCGCTTTACTCGGCTCACCGATCGATCGGCGCGCGGTCGTATCCAGCTTCAGAGTCATCGTCGTCCCCTTGCGGTGCGAGTCGCATAGTGCGTGATCGGGACACCATGCAGATATCGTCCCGAATCCCCAGTCGCGCGACTATGCCGCACATCATAGTCCTCGTGACCGCCGTGGCAAGGGGCAGTTCACTGGCCGCCGAGCACCCTTTCCACACCGAGGCCGGCGAGCCGTTCCGGATCTGCGAGCACGTGGAGCCCGATGATCCGGTCCTCGTCGACGTCGAACGCCATCAGCGACACGACACGGCCCGCGAGAACCGCGGCCACCCCAGGCAGGCCGCCGATGAGAACAGGGGTGGAGTGCGCGGCGAGGCGCCCCGCGAGAGCCGCCTGGGCGACGATGTCTCGTGCGCCCTCGATCGTGCGCGTTCCCGTGCCGTAGTCCGCCTGCAGCACGGCGCTGTCGTCGAGGAGCGCGAGCAGCGCCGCGAGGTCGCCTCCCTGTGCGGCGGCCAGCCAGGCTTCCACCACCCGCCTCGACTGACGCGTCACGGGCTGTCGCGGGCGTGAAACCGGCGCGTCCCGCAGCCGGCGGCGGGCTCGGGATGCGAGCTGTCGGGCGGCCTCCGGACTCTTCTCGAGCACGGCGGCGACCTCGTCGAACGGCTGCCCGAACACGTCGTGCAGGACGAATGCGATCCGCTCCGAGGGCGCCAGCGTGTCGAGCACGACCATGAGAGCGACGTTGACGCGGTCGGCGGCGGCGACGACATCTGCCGGATCGGAACCCGTCGCAACCGGCTCGTCGCGCCACGGTTCGACCTGCCAAGAGCGCTCGCGCGACCGGCGGGGAGCGCGCAGCATGTCGAGACTCACACGAGAGATCACCGTTGTCAGCCAGGCACCGATATTGCGGATGTCGTCTGTGTCCACTCGCTCGAGGCGCAGCCAGGTCTCCTGCACCGCATCGTCGGCGTCGGCATCCGATCCGAGGATCTGCCTGGCGATGGCACGCAGCCGCGGCCTCTCCTCCTCGAAACGCCTGGCGAGGATCCTCTCGTCGGTCATGTCACATCTCCTCGGTGTGGATCGTCACTGAGTCGACGAGCGCGCCGAGCGGTGTGTGACACGAAAGGACGAAGACCATGAACGAAACTATCCTCGTGACCGGCGGCACCGGTGTCATCGGTCGACGCGTGGTCCCGCTGCTGGGGGCGGCGGGACGCGAAGTTCGGGTGCTCAGCCGCCGCGGCGGAACCGACGCGCCTGGGGTGCACCACGTGATCGGCGACACTCTTCGAGGAGAGGGGCTGGATGCCGCGTTCGGCGGTGCATCGACCGTGTTGCATCTCGCAGGCGCCGCGAAGGGGGATGACGTCGCCGCGCGGCATGTCATCGAGGCCGCCGAGCGCGCGGGTACCGGGCACCTCGTGCTCATCTCGGTGACCGGAGCCGGCGCCGTGCCGATCGGCTATGTGCGCATGAAGGCAGCGTCCGAGCGCATCGTGCACGAGTCGGCCGTGCCGTACACGATCATCCGGGTGGCACAGCTGCACAGCCTGCTGCTGCCGGTCGTGGCCAAGCTCGCGGTCATGCGTCTCGCGCCTGCGGACGTGCGCCTCGAGCCGATCGACGGCGACGCCGTCGCGGCCCGGTTGGCCGAGTTGACGCTGAGTCCCCCTGCGGGAAGGGTGGCCGACCTCGCAGGCCCCGAGATCCTGAGCGTCGCCGACCTCGTCAAGCAGTACAACGCCACCCTCGGGCGGCACCGACGGGTGCTCGGGATGCCGCTGCCCGGAGCGCTCCGACGCGCATACCGCTCGGGAGCCAACCTGGCGGGCGATCCCGTTGATCGACGAGGCAGGACATGGCGAGAGTTCCTCGCCGGAAGCGAAGTATGTACGAATCGGCATGCGTCCGATCCGGAGTCGGTCCTCGATCGCCCTAGCGGTCGCGGCCAGGTTGAGGGCAACCTGGGAGGGTGATCTGCGATGGATGAGGCCGTCGCCAGGCTGCTGAAGAGCGACGACCCCGCGGTGCGGTGGCGGGTTCGCCGGCTCATCCTCGGTGAGCCGGCGGATGGGGCCGGTGTGCGTGCGCTCCAGGACGAAGTGCGCCGCTCGCCCCGGGCTCGAGCGATCCTGCGTTCCGCCGCGGGCCTGCATCCCTATGCGAAGTGGCGGGGTGCGCACTGGGCGCTGCTCGCACTCGCAGCGATCGGCTACCCACCCGCGGACTCGGACGTA
Source organism: Microbacterium sp. DT81.1 (assembly GCF_049844955.1). Taxonomy (NCBI): domain Bacteria; kingdom Bacillati; phylum Actinomycetota; class Actinomycetes; order Micrococcales; family Microbacteriaceae; genus Microbacterium; species Microbacterium sp. DT81.1. Next base: position 63,651 of record NZ_JBNCMA010000007.1, on the reverse strand, counting down.
TTCCCGTTGCGGGATGCGGTGCTCGACCACTGGCTGACCGCTCGGTACCTGCGCGACCGTGACGTTTCCCGTGTCACCAAGGCCACGGGTGAGGCCGCGGTGCCGCGGGTGGACGGCCGCTCGCGCCGATGCGCGTCGCAGCAGGGCGGAGCGCTCCTCGCGGTGGTGCGGCTCGGCGTGGACGACGGCCGTGCGGAGCTGCTTGCGGGACGGCTGCGCGACTGGCAGTGGCCCGATGGCGGCTGGAACTGCGATCGGCGACCGTCCACGACCATGTCGTCGGTGAACGAGACGCTGCTGCCGATGAGGGGGCTGCTCGCGTTCGCGGATGCGACCGGCGACCGACAGGCCCGTGAGACGGCGCTGTCGGCGGCCGAGGTCTTCCTGTGCCGCCGGGTGGCCTGGCGTCGTACGGCCCCCGCGCCGATTGCGCCGGACGTGATGAAGCTGCACTTTCCCGTCTATTGGCACTACGACGCGCTGGCGGGTTTGATCGGTCTGGCCGAGGCCGGCCTGCTGGGGGACCCGCGCTGCGAGGACGCGCTCGGGTACCTGGAGTCCCGCCGCCTACCGGACGGCGGATGGAGCGCCGATGCCCGCTATTGGCGCACGGCGGACCACGGCTCGAACACCGAGTCGGTGTCCTGGGGACCGACCTCGTCGAAAGCATCCAACGAGTGGGTCACCTGCGACGCCCTCACCGTCCTCACAGCGGCCGGCCGTGTCTGACCTCGCCTCGGTTCATCGAAGAGGGCGTCACGTCGTGCGCTCCTGACTCGCTTTCCTGCATCCGATGCGAAAAGCTCGTGGCGTCGAGAGGAGGCGGCATGGCGGGCGAACTCCGGAAGCTGGTGGCCGACGAGATCCAGGCGCGGAGCGGCATCCTGCGGCTCGATCCCGCCTGGGTGGCGAGGGACTGGCTGCCGCCCGGACGCCGGCTCGGGCTGCCCGCGGAGGAGTACGACCTCGGCGAGCGCGGGTACGTCTGCGAGCGGTGGCTGGCCTCGACGACCAAGGCCGACAACGTCGTCGGACCGGACGACGAAGGGATCAGCTCCATCCGCACGACCGGAGGAGCGCGTATCAACCTGGCTGAGGCCGTCGCTGCGTGCGGCGATCTGATTCTCGGGTCGGACTACTCCACGACCCACGCCGGCCTCGGCCGTCTGGCCAAGATCTTCGACTACGCCGTGCGGATCCCGCTTCACATCCACCCGCCCCTGGAGTTCGCGCGCCGCGCCGGACGCAACTCGAAGGACGAGGCGTACTACTTCCCACCCGGTGTCGATATGGGACCGCACCCGGAGTCGTTCCTCGGAGTGCACCCCTCGCTTCACCGCGACCGGCTGTGGGGCGAGCTGGTGGACGCTGTCCGCGAGTGGAACGACGACCGTGTGCTTCGTCACTCGCCCGCCTACGTGCAGGTGCCGGAGGAGGGGTTCTTCATCCCCTCGGGGGTGCTGCACGCGCCAGGCACGGCGCTCACGATCGAGTTGCAGGAGGACTCCGACTCCATGGCGATGTTCCAGGCGCTCAACGCCGGCGCGATCATCAGCAAGCGGCTCCTGACCAAGGATGTCAGCGAGGCGGACCTCGCCGAACACGGTGAGACGGCGCCCCTGCACTGGATCGACTGGGACGCGAACATCGACCCGTCCTTCTACGACAACCACCGCCTTGTTCCGCTGCCCTTGCGGGACGAACCGGCGGCGAGCGAGGTGTGGATCTTCTACGGGTCGCCGAAGTTCTGCGGCAAGCGGCTCACCCTCGAGCCCGGTGCGCGGTATCGGTCGCGGGAGAACGGGGTCTTCAGTCTCTTCATCTGGCGCGGCGTCGGCACGATCGGCGGAGTGGATGTCATCGGCGAGAGTCATGACCGGGACGAGCTGCTCGTCGTGCATGACCGCGCCGTCGACGAGCTCGAGTACGTCAACACCGGCACGGAGCCCCTCGTGGTACTCAAGATGTTCGGGCCCGACCTGTGTCCCGATGCGCCGTCCCTGCCGCGCCGGCGCTTCTGAGTCGGGCCGAACGGCCCCGTCGGTCAGGATGGTAGGTTTCAGGAACGCGATCGGGCGGTCGACATCCGGAACGTCGCTACACGGTGGCACAGCACCCGCAGACACCACCGACCACCAGGAGTCTTCATGTCCGACAGCCTCGCCCCCCGACCCGAGACGGACGGCTGGGCGAGCACGGATGGCACTGCGACGCGCCGCATCCAGCTGACGCTGCACAAGCCGTGGTTCGCTCTCTACGCCCGCGTCAGGCCGACGCTCGTGATCCAGGGGCGGGGCCAGCCGGCCCAGTGGGGCGTCGGCACATGGCAGCTCCCGTCCGATGAGACGGTGGTGGTCGGTGTCTTCCTCTTCAACCGGCTGTGGCGTTTCGGGCAGGCCGAATTCGCGCTCCAACCGGTGCACGCGCCGTCTCTCGTGTACCAGGCGCCGCCTCTGCCCTTCCTTCGCGGCCGGATTCGTCTCCGCACGGGCCCGCGCACCGGCTAGCGACTCGGCTCGCCGTGGCCTCTGGCTGATCGCCGCGACCGCACGTACACGATGATGCCGGGAGGGAGCGTCGTCGCGATGCCTGCCGACTTGCTCGACTCCGCTGGGATAGGGGCTGAGACCGACTCCCTTCGCCCAGAGTGACCCGGGGGGTCACCGCGGACGGGTCGAGGCGCGCGGGATGAGGGTCGGCAATGCCTTCCGCACCGCGCCCGCGCCGCCTCCTGTGTCGGATTGCAGCAGCTCGAACGCCGTCGTCGCGATCTGATCGAACGGCACTCTCACGGAGCTCAGGGGCACCGGCAGCCTGCTCGCGAGAGGGATGTCGTTGTAGCCGACGACGGACACGTCGGCTCCGATCCGCAGTCCGGCGGTGTTCGCCGCCGCGAGCACGCCGAGTGCGATGTTGTCGTTCGCCGCGAACACCGCTGTGGGGGCGTCACCGGTCCGGAACAACGCATCTCCGGCGGCGACTCCATCGTCCACTCCGTATCCCCCTGCGATCACCCTGCCGGGAGGCGGTTCCCACCCCGCCTCGGTCGTCGCCCGGAGTGCGCCTGCCAGGCGGGCACGCGCGCTCGAGGTGAAGTCGGGCCCGGTGACGACGGCGATGTCGCGGTGTCCGAGATCCACGAGGTGGCGGACTGCGAGATAGCCGCCCATCTCGTCGTCACCCAGGGATGACGGGCTGACTCCGTCGCTGCGCAGGACGAGGACGTGCGGGATGCCGCGATCTCTCAGCGAAGCGGGAAGCAGGTCCCCGAGGCGGGCGGTCGCGAGGATGACCGCATCCACCCCTCGGTCGAGCAGCGTCTCGGTCGCGCGTCGCTCCTCGTCTGGTTCATCACCGGAGGTGGCGACTACCGCAAAGTACCCGCGAGTGCGGGCGGCGCGCTCCAGTGCCTCGAACATCAGCGCCATGACCGTATCGGTGAGCCGCGGCACGAGCACGCCGATCGTTCCGGTCGCACCTCGGCGCAGACCCGACGCCGCGGCATTCCGGCGGTAGCCCAGTGCGTCGGCTGTCTGGCGCACGCGCTCGGCGGTCGATGACCGGGACTGGGGGATCCGATCGTCCAGGATCCGGCTGACGGTGGAGATGCTGACACCGGATGCCTCGGCCACCTCGCGCAGGGTCACCGCACGTCGCTCGATCCGCTCCGCCACGGCCGCCCCCGATCGTTCTCTGGCCGAGTCTATTCCGGCCTGCAGCGCTCCCAAACGCTGCTCGAAGAGCTCGCGACCCGAAATCGAGGTTGACATGAGCACCATGCTAGCGGCATACTTGCAATCGTTCCTGCAAACGTTCCCGCAATCGTTCCTGATTCGGGACTCAACGAAGAGATGAAGAGGAGACAGAAATGACTCTCGACCTCCGCGGCCTGAACCCCGCCCCTGTGACGCCCTTCACCGAATCCGGCGATGTCGACTACGACGCGATCGAGCGACTCGGCTCCTGGCTCGGATCGATCGACGGGGTGAAGAGCCTCGTCGTCCTCGGCCACGCCGGCGAAGGCACGTTCCTCACCGACGAGGAACAGCTCGACGTCATCCGCGCCTTCGTCGCATCCACCGATGGTCGGGTGCCGGTCATCGCCGGCATCACCAAGGAGGGCAACAAGACGGCCGCGCTCGAAGCGAAGGCCGCCGTCGAGGCCGGCGCGACCGCCGGGCTCGTGTACCCATCCCACGGCTGGCTGCGATTCGGATACCAGAAGGGGGCGCCGCAGTCCCGGTATCAGGAGATCTACGACGAGTCGGGCCTTCCGTTGATCCTGTTCCAGTACCCGGACAACACCAAGGCCACGTACGACCTCGACACCCAGCTCGAGATCGCAGGGCAGCCAGGCGTCTTCGCCACCAAGAACGGCGTTCGCAACATGCGGCGCTGGTACACCGAGATCCCCGCCCTGCGTGCCGCGTACCCGGACCTTCAGATCCTCTCCTGCCACGACGAATACCTGCTTCCGACGATGTTCGACGTCGACGGACTGCTGGTGGGATACGGCAACATCGCTCCCGAGCCCCTGATCGAGCTCATCGCCGCCGGCAAGGCGAAGGACTACGAAGCCGCCCACGCGATCCACGAGCGGCTCCTGCCCGTGACGAAGAACGTGTACCACCGCGGGTCCCACATGGAGGGCACCGTCGCCCTCAAGTGGGGTCTCGTCAGCCGCGGCATCCTCGAACACGCAACCGTGCGCACGCCTCTCCTGCCGCTGCCCGACGGCGCGTCCGCCGAGATCGCCGCTGCGTTCGCGTCGGCCGGGCTCGGCAAGGTCACCGTCGACGCCTGACCGCACCACGGGTGGCGATCGCGCAACGCGGTCGCCACCCTCAACCCCCCGCCGCTCGGCGGCACAACAAGTCGAAAAAGACTCCCCGCGGCATCGCCGCCCTCCAACGAAGGAGACCCCACCGATGAGCGAGCGCACCGCCGCCCGGCACACGTCCACCACCCCCGGCACTGGCTACGGCCGAGTCTCGACTGACACAATGCGGAGCATCGTCGAGTCACGCAGGAAGCGCCGCACCTTCTGGCAGCAGCTCGGGCTGATCGGCCCGGCATTCGTCGCGGGTGCATGGCAGTTCGGCCCCGGAAACCTCACCACGGCTGTTCAGGCCGGGAGCGGATACCAGTACGCGCTCATCTGGGTCATCGTCATCTCGACGATCCTGATGATCTTCCTCACCGATATGAGCGTGCGCCTCGGCATCAAGTCACCCGTGTCCCTGATCGCATCGATCAAGGATCACCTCGGAAGGTGGGTGGGCGTCGCCGCCGGCATCGGCATCTTCCTCATCACCCTCTGCTTCTCGGTGGGCAACGCCGTCGGGTCCGGGCTCGGCCTGTCGATGCTGTTCGGCGGAAACCCCATCATGTGGACCGTGATCTGCACCGTCGCGGTTGCGGCGCTGCTGCTGCTGCGCAACGTGTATCGGGTCATCGAGAAGGTGCTCGTCGGCATCGTCGCACTGATGGCGATCGCATTCGTCGCTTCAGCGTTCATCGCCAACCCCGACTGGGCGGCCGCCGCCTCCGGATTGCTGCCGACCGTGCCGGACGGTTCCTGGCTGCTGATCGTCGCGCTCGTCGGCACGAACTTCTCCATCAACGCCGCCTTCTACACCTCTTACGGCACCAAGGAGCGCGGACGCACCGAGGACGACTACCGCGACGTCACCGTCGTCGACACGATTCCCGGCATCATCGCGCCGGGCATCATGACCGCGCTCGTCATCATCGTGGCCGCCGCGGTACTCGGCAAGACCGGCGAAGCGGCACCGACAATCGTCGCCCTCGCCGGCATCTTCGAGCCCCTCGCCGGACCCATCGGATCGACGGTGTTCGCGCTCGGGTTCTTCGGGGCGGCGTTCTCGTCCATGATCGCCAACGCGACCGCGGGTGGCACCATGCTCGCCGACGGGCTCGGACGAGGAGCGTCATCCAGCTCGATCACCGCCAAGATCGTCAGCGGCAGCATCCTCGCCTTCGGCATCCTCGTCACTCTCATCTTCCAGGCCTCGCCGATTCAACTCATCGTCATCGCCCAGGCGCTCACCATCTTCGTCGCCCCCGTCCTGGCTGCCCTGATCCTGGTCATGGCCAATCGCACTTCACTCATGGGCGCGATGCGCAACAAGTGGTGGCAGAACGTCGCCGGGATCATCGGGCTCGTGGCCGTGCTCGCCCTCTCCATCCGGCTGCTCTTCACGCTGATCGGAGGGTGAGGGCCGAACGCAGAAGCGCGGCGGGGGCCATCCGGCCACCCGCCGCGCTGTGCTGTGCTGTCCGTGCGCACGCTGCGAAGGCATTGCCGCCTCCGCGGGAGCGGAGCCGGCAATGCCGTCAGCGTTCCCCGACGAGAGCGGAGCCCTTCACCAGCGACCGGACGTTCTCCTGCAGCCCGAGCGCAGCGTCGTGAATCTGCTGCAGGCTGCGGGACACGAAGAAGTACTCCGCCGGCGTGGTCCAGCCGGGCTGCTCCCAGATCGGGATGAGCTCGTCGAGAGTGACGTCGTCGAGGAGTGCCTTGAAGGCCTGCTGGGTGTCTCTCAGCTGGACGTGGAGCTTCTCGATGTGCACATCGAAGTCGATGTCGGCCGTGTTGGTCATGGTTTCCTCCTCATTGATGGACGACGGCGATTGCCATCACAGCAAGGAGGGCGCGCACGGGCGCAGTGATACCGATCCGGGCTGTCGAAGCCGCAAAGAGGCGCTTGTGACCTGGGTCAGATCACGCGAACGTAGGTGCGCTCGGGGATGCGGCCATAGCCATCGGTCACGGTGAGGGTCAGCGCACCGGCGACGGCGGCGACCGCGGTTGCGGAGAGGAGAACGAGGAGCGCGACCATTGTCGAACCTTTCAGAAGTGAAGTACGTCGATGTGTTCAAGCCCCGTTGCTTCTTTCGACTCTTCCATTGTGGCGCCTCGGAAACTTCAGCACAATCGAATGATTCTGCATGATGGATGTAGGTTCGCTACATGGACGTTCGCCGCCTCGATCTTCTCCGCGAGCTCGCCGAACGCGGCAGCGTCACCGCCGTCGCCCAAGCCGCGCACCGCACGCCATCCGCGGTCTCGCAGCAGCTCAAGGTGCTCGAGCGGGAGGCCGGAGTGCCCCTCACCGAGCGCAGCGGCCGCGGCATCCAGCTCACCAGCGCAGGCTATGCGCTGGCCAGAAGCGCGACCGACGTCGCGGTGGCGCTCGCGCGCGCGACCGCCGTGTGGGACGAATTCCGCAACCACCCGAGCGGCGAGGTGCGGCTGGCCACGTTCCCGTCGGCGGGCCAGGTGCTGCTTCCGGGAGTCCTTCGAGACGTGGCGCTCATTCCCGGCCTTGTGGTGCTGTGCTCGGACGGCGACGCGGAGCTGCTCGACTTCCCGTCGCTCACCGCGGACTTCGACATCGTGCTGGCGCACTCCCTCAAGGGCGCGCGGGCATGGAGCGGTCGTGGCCTTCGGGCCGTGCCGCTGATGACCGAGCCCCTCGACATCGCGCTTCCGCGGGATCACCGTTTGGCGGGCAGGAGCTACCTCACCCCGGCCGATGTCGTGGACGAGCCGTGGATCGGGGTGCCCGTCGGATTCCCTTTCGAGCGCATCCTGCACGACATCGAGCAGGTGGCCGGACGCCGCGCCACCGTGTACCAGCGCATCAGCGACCTCCGCATGGTGGAGGCGTTCGTCGCAGCAGACCTCGGGATCTCCGTCATCCCCCGCTACACCTCGGGCGGTATCGACCCGAGTCGGGTGATTTTGAAGCCACTGCGGGGGGTGGATGCGGAGCGCGACATCGTCGCCCTTCTTCGCCCGGACGTCGCAGAGCGCCTCGCCGTCCGGAACGTCCTCTCGATCGTGCGCCGGCGGGCCGCCGAGATCGAGGCGGCGCACGCCGGACAGCGTCAATGAGCCGGATGCCTGTCGCCGGCCGTTCCGGATAAGCGCTCGATGAGTCGCGCAGACCCCGTCATGCGCAGAGCGACACACCGACACGGCAGCGCCGCTTCGACAGGCGTGATGCTCAGATGCAAGGATCGAACGTATGACGGTGCGCATCATTCACGTGGGCCTCGGCGGCTGGGGCGGCAACTGGGCTCGTACCGTCGTCCCCTCGGTTCCCTCGGTCGATGTCGTCGGGATCGTCGACCCGCACGGGCCGACGCTCGAGTCCGTCGCCGCGGACATCGGGGTGGCCGCCGACGTTTCGTTCGGATCGCTGGGCGACGCTCTGGCCGCGGTCGACGCCGACGCCGTGGTCATCACTTCTCCCGTCGCGACCCACGTCCCGCTCGCCCTGACGGCGCTCGAAGCGGGCAAGCATGTGCTCGTCGAGAAGCCCCTCGCCAACACCGTCGAGGAGGCGCGTACCGCCGCCGCTCGGGCGGAGGAGCTGGGGCTGATCCTGCAGGTCAGCCAGAACTACCGTAACTATCCCGCCCCGCGGACCGTGCGCAACCTCTTGGCGAACGGCGTTCTGGGCGAGCTGACCGCGATCAACATCGACTTCCGCAAGTGGGACAATGACGCGCCCAAAGAGACCCACCGGCACTACGCATTCCCGCATCCGCTGATCAACGACATGGCGATCCATCACTTCGACCTCCTGCGCATGATCACCGGGCACGAGGCCGTGAGCGTGTTCGCGAAGGTCGGCGACCCGTCATTCAGCAAGTACGACGAGGAAGCGTCCGCCGTCATCACGATCGAGATGGAAGACGGCCTGGTCGTCAGCTATCGCGGCAGCTGGCTCAGCCGAGGTCTCGAGACGGCGTGGGCGGGCGAGTGGAGCATCCAGGGCGAGCAGGGCGAGCTCTTCTTCACCTCCCGTGCGGGCGGTGAGGTGGAGGATGCCTCCGGCGACGTCGTGACGATCCGCCGTCCCGGCCGGATCCGGGCGAAGAAGGTGCCGCTGGAACCCGCCGACATGGTCGACCGTGTCGCGGGTCTGGAGATCTTCGCCCGAGCGGTGGCGCGAGGGGACGTCCCGGAGAGCACGGGCCGCGAAAATCTCGGCAGCCTGGCCCTCATGGAGGCGGCTGCACGCTCCGCGGCATCAGGGCGGGTCGAAGCGGTTCAGCGGCCGTGATGAATTACCGGACAGACAGAGAGGTTCGACCATGACTGCTTCCGCCCTTCGCGTGCTCGTCTGGAACGAGAACATCCACGAGACGACCGGCGACGAGAGAGCGATCGCCAACTACCCTGACGGTATCCACACCGTCATCGCCGATGGTCTGCGCTCTCACCTCGGCCCAGACGCCGAGGTGTCGACGGCCACCCTGCAGCAGCCCGAGCACGGCCTGACTCAGGAGGTCATCGACCACACCGATGTGCTGCTGTGGTGGGGCCACGTGGGACACGACAAGGTCGAGGACGAGGTGGTCGAGCGCGTGCACCAGGCGGTCCTCGGCGGCATGGGCATCCTGGTGCTGCACTCCGGGCACTATTCCAAGATCTTCAAGCGGCTCATGGGCACCTCCTGCTCGCTGAAGTGGCGCAGCGACGGCGAGCGCGAGCTCGTCTGGACGATCGCGCCGCGGCATCCGATCGCCGAAGGCGTTCCGCACCCCATCCACATCCCGAAGCAGGAGATGTACGGCGAGTACTTCGACATCCCCGAACCGGAAGAGACCGTCTTCCTCTCGACCTTCGAGGCCGGGGAGGTGTTCCGCTCCGGGGTGACGTACACGCGCGGATTCGGACGCGTCTTCTACTTCTCCCCCGGAGACCAGGATTTCCCGGTGTACCACCACTCGGACGTGCAGCGTGTTCTCGCCAACGGTGTGCGCTGGGCGGCTCCAGGCGGCGCGCGGCGCACCCTGACCGCCGACTACCACGCCCCCGGCTGGTATCAGTCGTAGGGATCCGAACGCGCCGCAGCGTGGCTGCGTCCTTCCGCGCGACCCCCGGTGGAGCGACGTTCGACCGCTCCACCGAAATCACGCCGAACGCCGGCGGCAAGGGGGGCCCTGCGGGAACCCCTATAGACAGGGCCACGCTGAACGCGCTCCGGCAGCGTTGACTCTCACTGTCGGCCTCCGCGGCCGGCAGCAAGGACGGAAGAATGAAGAACGCACACCTCGGCGGCCTGGAGGTCTCCCGCATCGGCCTCGGCGCCATGACGATGGCCGGCACTTACACGTCGGAAGGCGCCCTGGACGACGCGGAATCCATCCGCACGATCCATCGCGCGATCGACCTGGGGGTCACCCACATCGACACGGCCGAGATCTACGGCCCGTACCTCAGCGAGCAGATCGTCGGCAACGCGCTTCGGGGCCGCCGCGATCAGGTCAGGATCGCCACGAAGTTCGGGCTCGTCTCCCATTCCGGAGGCGGCCCGGGGGTCACCGACAGCAGCGCCGCGAACATCAGGGCAGCGGTCGAGGGATCACTCCGGCGCCTCGGCACGGATCACATCGACCTCTACTACCAGCACCGCGTCGACTCACGCACGCCGATCGAAGAGAGCGCGGGAGCGGTGGCGGAACTGATCGCAGAAGGAAAGGTGCTGCACTTCGGGCTCTCGGAGGCGTCGGCAACGACCATCCGCCGCGCCCACGCGGTCCGGCCCGTCACCGCGCTCCAGACCGAGTACTCGCTCTGGACGCGCGACGTGGAGGCGGAGATCCTCCCGGTGCTTCGAGAACTCGGCATCGGCTTCGTGCCGTACTCGCCTCTCGGTCACGGCCTGCTCACCGGCCGGATACGGACGGTGGATGATTTCCCCGACGACGACTGGCGCAAGACCAACCCGCGGTTCATCGGCGAGAACTTCGCCCGCAACCTTCGCATCGTCGACGAGGTGCGAGCGATCGGAGCCGAGATCGGTGCCACTCCCGCCCAGACGGCGCTCGCATGGATCTTGACCAGGGGTGATGACATCGCGCCCATCCCGGGCACCCGTCGCGTCGAGCGCGTAGAGGAGAACACCGCCGCTGACGCGATCGATTTGACACCGTCTCAGATCGACCGGTTGAACGCGCTGGAGCCGGCTGCGGGAGCGCGACACGACGACTCGAACATGCAGTCGATCGATCGCTGATCCGTCAGCTACCCGCTTCCGCTTCGACGCCTCGCCGCCGACCTGTCAGCAGTCCGCGCAGTTCGGGGAAGGCGAGGACGGCGAGAACGGCCGCGGCGGCGGCGGCGATCGCGGCCGCGAGATTCGCGGCCTGCAGACCCGCTTCGGCGGCTGCGAGCGCTGTGCCCCCTGCCTGGAGGACGTCGGCGCGGCGGGCGGCGTCGAGTGCCCCGAAGACCGCGATCCCGATCGCCCCACCGATCTGGGCCGTCGAAGACGCGAGGCCGGAACTGACGCCCGAGTTGCGGGCGGCGATGCCTTCGGCGATGACGAGGGTGGTCGGGGTGAAGCTGAAGGCGACGCCCGCGGCGGCGATGACGAGCGCCGGCAGGATGCGCAGCACGTACGAGTCGCCGTTGTCGACCGTGGCGAGCAGAAGGTGCGCAACGGTCAGCAGGAGGAGTCCGAGAACCGCCACTCTCTGGGGTCCGAGCCTCTGCAGAGCCGTCGGCAGCACGAGGATGCTGATCGCGAATCCCGCCAGCGACGTGGGGAGCATGGCCAGACCGGCGATCCCCGGCCCGTACTCGAGGACCTGCTGAAGGAGCAGGGCGACCAGCACGAAACATGCGACCCGGGATGCCCCGCCGAGAAGGTTCACCCCCACCCCACCGCCGACCCGGGCGTCGCGGAGCAGGCGCGTGGGCAGGATGGGGTCGGCCGCCCGCTGCTCGAGCAGACCGAACCCGATCAGGCACGCGACGGCGACGGCAGCCGCACCGACGACCTCTACCGAGAGCAGCCCGCTGTGCGGCGCGGACAGCACTCCGAACACCACGGCGACGGCCGCGCCGGTGACCAGCGTCGCGCCGGTGGCGTCGAACGGGCGACGCGCCCCCCTGGGTCCCGGGGGAAGGAGCACCCAGCCCGCAACGCCGATGGCGCCCGCGACCGCTCCGGTCACGAAGAGCACGCTCTGCCAGCCGAATGCCGCCGTGAGGAGTCCGCCGACGGTGACGCCGGCCGCTCCCCCTACGGTGGACGCGGCACCCCAGCCGCTCATCGCCCGCGCCCGGCCCGGGCCGGTGAAGCGCGCGAGGATGACCGACATGGCGGCCGGGCTCAGCATCGCCGCGCCGACGCCCTGCACCAGCCGTGCGGCGATCAGCACGGCGTCGGTTGTCGCGAACCCGCCTAGGAAGGAGCCGGCGACGAGCACGCCGGCGCCGAGGAGAAACATCGGACGCCGCCCGAAGACGTCCGCGGCGCGACCCGAGATCAGCAGGAGGCCGCCGAAGGTGAGGAAGTACGCGTTCAGCACCCACGCGGTTCCCACCGGCGAAAGGTCGAGTTCGGTCGCGATCGACGGCAGCGCGACGTTCAGGATGCTGGAGTCGAGCATCACCACGAACTGCGCCGAGACCAGTGTGAGAACCAGCGGCAGGGTACGGGTGTCACGCATCTGCAATCGCCTCCAGTACCGGGAGCCCTCCACTACCGGGAGCCCTGCAGTACCGGGAGCATAGTCGCGCGGCACCGGTTTCTGCGACGCCCGTGCCGCATGCGGGGCGAGCGGTGAGTGGGTTGTCGCCGTTCATCGATTGCCGGGCACGCCGTCGAGGAACTCGTCGATCCGCTCCGCAAGCTCAGGTGCATGGGTCCAGTGCAGGTAGTGGCCGCCGTCGAGTTCGACCAGGTCGCCGTGCGCGCGGTTCTCGAGCTGCCTGGCGTGCAGCATCCGCCAACCGGCTTGACTGCCCTCCTTCTTGATGAAGGACAGGAGCGGGATGTCTTCGGGGTAGGTCATGTCCTCCACGACGGAGAAGTTGCGCGCCCCTTGCTTCGCCTCGTCGAGGATGGCGGGATTCGCCCAGTTCCAGTTCATCATTGCCCGCAGCTGCTCGCGCTCCCGCCCCGCGTAGGCGGTACCGTCCGGTTCCGCCAGCGAAGGCATCAGTGTCGTCGCGACGCGCAGCAGCCCCGAGCTGGCGAGAAGTCGGCTGATTGGGTTGTCCTGGCCGGCGAGGCCGTTCATCTGTCCGGGCACCGACGCATCGACCCCGATCACGGCCGACACTTCGTCGGGGTACCTGTTGGCGTAGTACAGGTCGTAGATTCCGGCGATCGAGTGCCCGAGGAGGACATAGGGTTCGTCGAGATCGAGCGCGGTGATCGCCTCATGGAGCTCGGCGGTGATGTTCTCGATCGTGCGCGGAGGCGCCTCGGTGTCGCTGTAGCCGTAGCCGAATCCCTCGACCACGACGGTCCGGTACTCGTGGAGCTCACGGATGAGCGGAGCGAAGTCCAGAGCCGGGGCGGCCGTCCCGTAGCCGCCGAGCATCACGATCGTCGGCCCGGAGTCGCCCTGTCGATAGACGTTCAGGTGACCGCCGGAGACGGCCACCCGTTCGCCATAGGCCGGAAGGGCCTGCCGCTCACCCCGCTCCGAGGCGCCGTTGATCAGTGCGGCGACCATCACCAACACCAGCAGCGCGGCGACGGCGATGCCGGACGCGCGCGCGACGCGGCGCCAGCGGCCGGCGCGGGGCCGCACGAGCCCTCTGCTGTCATCCGTTGCTGCACCCGGGGAGGGGACCGGTGCTGCAGCCGGGGAGGCGACCGTTTCGGTCACTTGACTCATTGAAGACTCGATTCATTTGCAGGAGTTCGGACACGATCCACGTTCCCCGAGACCGGTGCAGGACGAGCTGCCCAGGTGGCCTCGAGTCGTGTTCTCGGATATCACTCCACGGTAGAATTTCGTCGCTCAGCCCCCTAGGACACGCTCTTGACGATCTCGGCCATCGAGGAAGCACCGTGAGCGAACCGCGCATTGTGATCGTCGGATTCCCCTCCGCCCAGATCCTCGATATCACCGGCCCACTCGAGGTCTTCTCCACCGCATCGCGCTTTCTTCCGATACCCAGGTATGCGACCCAGCTGGTCAGCACGGACGGAGGCCCGGTCCTCTCGACCAGTGGCCTCGAGTTCGCGACAGAACCGATCGACCAGGTGGTGGCGGGCATCGACACGCTGGTGGTCTCCGGTGGCCGGGACATGGATGAGGCCACGGCCGACACCAAGCTGATCTGCAACATCCAACGCCTGGCGGGGCTGTCGCGCCGAGTCACGTCGGTCTGCTCCGGTGCGTTCCTGCTCGCCGCGGCCGGACTCCTCGATGGGCGGCGCGCGACCACGCACTGGGCCGAGTGCGCGGACTTGGAGCGCGACTACCCGACGATCTCCGTCGAACCGGATGCGATCTACGTGCAGGACGGCAACGTCTGGACCTCTGCCGGCGTCACGGCCGGAATCGATCTCGCACTCGCCCTGGTCGCCGACGACCACGGACGCAGGGCAGCCGCGACCGTCGCCCAGCGCCTCGTGGTCTATCTGCGACGCTCCGGTGGACAGGGACAGTTCTCGGCGGTGCTCGCCGCGCAGACGGCGAACGACGAGCCCATCCGCGACCTGCTCACCTGGATACCCGAAAACCTGACCGCCGACCTCTCGATCCCCGCGATGGCGGCTCGCACCCACCTGTCCGATCGTCAATTCAGCCGTCTGTTCAAAGCCGAGGTGGGAATCACGCCGGCCGAGCACGTGGAGGCGGTGCGGATGGAGGCGGCGTGCCGCCTACTGGAAACGACACGCCTGGGCATGGGGGAGATCGCACGCGCGTGCGGCTACGGGGCCCCCGAGACCCTGAACCGCGCCTTCCGGCGGCGCCTCAACACCACTCCCGGCGATCACCGGCACCACTTCGGGCCGGTGTGACTTCAGCCCGGTCGGCTCGTTTCGGTCGATCGGCATCGGCGATGACGCCGTGGGTGCCCGGCCGGAGCCGGGCACCCATGCGGTCACCTGTAGAAGCTTCCGTAATACGATCCGAGGCGGTTTCGGTATTCGGAGTCGTCCATCGTGCTGGACTCGTCCCACTCCGGAGAGTTCTTGATCTGTTCCTTCGTCAGGTCGACGTAGACCTTCTGCTCGGTGTCATCTACCCGCTCAACGGTTCCGGCAGGAAGGACCACCTTCCGGCCGAAGATCCACGGACCGGTGTCGACGACGATCCGGCTGGTGCCGACCTCATCGCTGGCATCGTCGATCTTGCCGATGTCGCCGTCGGTGGCGTGCACGCGGTAGCCCACCAGACCGGAACCCGCCGTTCGTGCCGCCGACTCACGGTAGTTCCACGCGTCCCATGTTGCAGACATTTCTGCTCCTTGTCCTCATCGATTCGGGTTTCGATGCGCGACCGTGCTGGTCGCACGGGATCACGGTATGCACGCGCCAGGCGACAGGCGACCCCATCGCCAAACGGGAAGAACAGGCGTAAAAGGTGCCTCAACACCTGGGGCGCGGATCGGTCCGACGTGACGCGGTCTAACCCAGCATCCCTGCGAGACGCAGCTCGAGGTCGAGGTAGCGGGCGTAGCGCGCCGCGGCATTCTGGATCGCCTCCGCCTCCTCCGGATCGAGCGGCCGGAGCGGCCGCAGCTCGAACGTGACGGCCCGAGCGGTGACCGTCCGCTTCATGGCGGCGACCACCTGACCGTCGACGAGGGCCATCCCGATCGCGGTCTCCCGCCCCCGCGACAGCAGCCCGTCCGCGTCGAGAACCCAGCGCGAGTCCTGGTAGCCGCGGTACATCTCATCCAGCACCTGCAGCAGGTGGCCTGGCGGAGACGCGGATGCGGGCGGCTCGCCCGGCGCGTGCCAGTACATGCGGTCGCCGTGCTCGAACGATTCGAGCCGCTCGCCGGCACCGGCCAGCCCGCGGCGCACATCGGTGAGCGTGAGAGTCGCCCAGTACGCGAGGTCGCGCGCCGTGGCGGGTCCATGAGAGGCGAAGTAGCGGAGCGCGAGTTCGACCAGCGCCTCGTCACGCTCCAGCCGACGTGGTGCACGGACCCGGTCCGAGAACAGAGCATAGGTATGCTCTGCGCCACGCGGCGCGCCACTGCAGATCAGGGCGTGAAGCTCGAGATGACCCGCGAGCAGCATCAACTGCATCCCGGTCAGCTCATGACCACGCTGGGCGAGGGATTCCGCAAGCTCGCCGCGTGTCCGGTCGGGGAGCTCGGTGAGGACTTCCACCACGGCATCGGCGAGGGCGGGCATGCGGTCGGCCAGCGGGGCGAGCTGCTGATCCACGGTGGGCAGCACCCGGTCCCGCGTCAGCTCGATCAGCCACAGCACGTCGTCGATGTGCACGTAGTGCCACGTTGGGCGCAGGACGTGCGTCCTCAGCACGCGTCCGCTCGCCAACAGTCCGGCGAGGTCTGCCTGGTGCGGTTCGCGAGTGCGGGTCGCGACGGCCCATGCCGACTGCGACGGGTTCTCCGCCTGCACGGCGAGCAGCGACCGCACGACGTTCTCCGCTCCATCGACGGGAGCGGCCAGATGCTGAGAGTGAAGCCGCCAGCGGGCGATGTCACGGTCGGTGAGCACACCACGAGCGTAGGCCTGCTGCCCGCATTCCGGCGGCTGCGCGGAAGCAGCCGCATCAACTCGCCACCGGGACTCGCTCCCAGGCGAAGAGCTCACCGCGACCCGGGTTGATCGTCAAGCGCAGGTACTCGAATGGCAGCGTCTCGCCGTGCACGACGATGCGCGTGAAGTTCGCCAGGGCAAGTGGATTGTCGACGACGTAGGTGTGGGAGTCCCCCTGGAGCACCAGCACCTCCCCGTCGAACGCTGCGGTGCAGGCGGCGATCCGGTCCACGACAGCGCGCTGGCCGCTGCTCGGCAGCGGGTCCCAGGTGTCCGCCTGCATCGCGAGCACCACCCCGCGGAGGTTCCGATGTTCAGCGGCCGCGAACGTCTCGTCGATCCACGCGAGCACGGCGGCGATCCGGGCGTCGACCTCTTGCGTCTGCTCCTTCGTCGGGACGATGTGGCCGTCGCCGGTCCACGCGCTGAGGCCGTTGTCGCTGCCGACGACGTGGAGCGTGGCGAAGGCGACCCGCGACTGGATCCATCTGACGTTCTCGACCAGTTCCGCTTGATACTCGACGCTCGTTCGCGGGCCGCCGAGCAGGGAGCCCGGCTCGGCGAAGAAGGTGGCCCGGACCGCCGCGAGGCGCTCCAGCGGGTCGTAGCCGCCGGCGTCAGCGCGATGACAGTCCGTCCACTCGTTGTCGCCCGGCGTGTAGACCACGGGGTCCTCGAAGGAGTCGAAGGTCGCCAGGGCGGCGACAAGACGCTCGTCGGTGCATGCCGTGGTGCCGCTCTTGACATCCCCGAGGTGAATGGCCAGCCGCACGGAAGGGTCGTCGTTGATCGCGTCGACCAGAAGGCCGACCGATTCCTCCTGCTCGACGCCGTAGGGGACATCACCGATCACGGCGACGGTGAGTGGTGCCGGCGAGTCGTCGTCGCGGCTCGCCGCCTCGTGAGCGTCCGGTGGATCGAGGCCCGCCTGACCCTGCTCCGCCTCCGGTTCGGCCGGGGATGCAGGCGAGGCGTCGGCTCCGCAGCCGCCCGATTCGAGGTCGGAGCATCCCGTGACGAGCAGGAGCAAAACCGCGAGCGGTGCCAACCGATCTCTCATGCGGGAAGAGTAGGTGGCGCACACGACGTCTCGCCAGGCCGTTGACCTCGGCCGAGCGGCCTGCTCGCCGATCCGCCCTCCGCGCCGTGCGGTCCCTGGCAAGGACTGCGTCGAGGCCGACACACGGGGTCGTGGACCTCAGTCCTCGACGACGAGCGTGATCTCCCACGACGCATCCTTGCCGGCGCCGACGATGGCGGACGTGCCGGGCTCCACCGCTCGCACCTCCCACTCGCGTGCGCCACTGTCGGTGACGTTGGCGACGGCGATGAGCAGCACCGCCGTACCCTCCGCCTCGGGCTCGGCCGCATCGGGATCGCTGATGCGAAGCGTCGTGGTCTGTCCGACGGCCATCGCATAGGTCTGCCCGTTGTCGGACGGACCGACGAAACGCGGTGCCGGGACGGCCGAGCTCGCCGGGGATGGGGTCGGGTGCGGTGACACGGTTCCTCCAGGCTGCGCAGCGGGCCCCGCGCTCGCGCACCCCGTCAGCAATCCGACGAGGGCGAGCGCGGGAACCCACCGCAGCATGCCTGATCAGTCCCCGCTCTGGACGGCGATCCGCTCGACGATGTCCTTCTGCGCCTTGATCTGGGCGCTGGTCGATGCCGGGTTCACCCTGACGGTCTCGGCCGTGAGCATGACCGCCCCGAAGGTGCTGTCGAGCGTGCCGTTCTCGTCCGTGTCGACGGGCGTGCTCAGGCTGACCGAGCCGTTGGCGAAGTTCAGCCAGGCGCCCAGGGCATGCTGGTCGAAGATCACCCCCGCCGGGGACTTCGCCGGGTTGTTGAGCACGAGCGTCGCCGCGGACCGGGTGGAGGCATCCGTCTCTTCATCGAAGACCAGGCTCAGATACCCCACGATGTCGAGGTAGCACTGCAGCTCGGCCGGCGTGAAGTCGTTGGAGGACTTGACGCGGTACTGGTTCAGCCACCAACCATGCCCCTTCGACACAGTGGCGTTCCCGGTGATGAGCACGGCGGCCGTGTCGGTGGCCGACGCTCCCCCGTCGTCATCCTCAGCGGTGACTCCGAGTTCGTAGAAGCACGCCTCACCGTAGGTGTGGCTCGCCTCGAGTGCGATGTCACGCGGCTGCACGGACGGGGACTTCGCCGGGTCGCTCGCGGGCGGATTCACCAGCGATGTCACCGAGTCGGACGACGAGTCGCCCCACTCCCACGTGAGCGTGAGGTCGTCGCTGCCGGGGTCGGTGGATCCGGCGGGAACGGTGAGCTCCTCCCCCGCCTCGAGGATGAAGGCGCTCACTCCGTCGTACACCTGCTCGCCGGACGTGTCGATCGTCGCGGCCGGTGCGACGTTCGCCACGGCGGCGACCTCGGTGTCGCAGTTGTCGACGGTGTCGTCGTCAGCGGCGCACACCTCGACCGTGAAGTCGCCGTTGTCGCCGTATTGGTGCTGCACCGAGAAGGCGATCGTGGCATCGGGCCGCGCATTCTCCTCCGCTCCGCTCACCGCGACGGCAGGCGCCCCGTCGTCGAACGAGATGGTCGCCGACAGGTCGTCGAGCCAGCCCGGGTCGGTCACCGTGCCGGTGATGGTCACCGTGCCGAACTCGTCGATCGGCGCGATCGCGTCGATGGTGACGGTCGGTGCCACGTTGGTCACCGTGACCGTGCTCGCGTCGGTCGCGGTGTTGCCGAACGCGTCGGTCACCTCGAGCCCGATGGTGAACACGCCGTCCTGTCCGACCGTCGTGAAGGACGGGGTGGCGCCGGTGGCATCGTCGTACTGCCCGTCATTGTCGAGATCCCACGCATGGGCAGTAATCGCACCCGCGCTCGGATCGCTGCCGCCGGCTGACCCGGTTCCGTCGAGCGCGACATCCGTCCCCTCGGGCGTCACGTACGGTCCGCCCGCGTCGGCGGTCGGCTCGCACTCGGGCGGAATGGCCGCGCTCGCCGTCGGAACGGTATCCACGCCTGTCGTCGAGTCGACACCCAGCCCACGGCCAGCGAAGGCCGACCAGATGAGGCACCTGTTGGCCCCGCCGTCAGCGGTCAGGAGCCCGTTGCGGGCATCGATGAACGTGGGGTTCGCCGGCGTCGCCTTCATCGCATCGAGCACCAGGGTCGCCATCGGCTCGACACCGCCTGGCAGCTGCGCGCGGATGTCGTAGACCGCGGAGGCCCAGATCTGGCCGTTGCCGTGCCCGCTCACCGAGTTGGTGTTGTAGTTCTGGAAAGTGAGGTTCGAGTTGTCGTACGCGACGGAGCGTATGCCGGTCGTGGCGTTGTCCGTCACGTACTCGCCGACCACCGCGTCGCCCCACTTGAGGTACGACACGACGTCGCTCCAGCCTTCGCCGAGGGCCCCGCGCTGGTCGCCGCCGTCGTAGCCCAGCGTGCCGCCGCCGACGAGGCGGCTCGAGACACCGTGCCCGTACTCGTGCGCGATGACGTCGCCGTCCATGTCGCCGTCACGGAAGGGGCGGTCCGGTTCGGCCCACATGTACATCTGCATGCGGGGGCTCGCTCCGTCGCCCGGGGTGCCGAAGTTGGCGTTGTTGAGGCAGCGGATCGGGACGTCGTCGGACGGGTCATCCGGTGTGCCCATCTGGTTGACGCAGCCCATGTCCCAGCCGTCCTGGGCTTCGGCCAGCACGGCGTCGCCGCCGCTCCCGCCGTTGCCGAAGTTGTCGACCTGGAAGTTGCCGCTCGCCTCGTCGAATCCGTGGGTATAGAGCCAGTCGTGCAGAACGTTCGTGTAGTAGAAGAGCTGCGTGATGATCGCATCGCGGTCGGCGTCGAGCGCGGGCACGGAGTCCACGTCTGCGGTGGTGCGCCAGGCATCCGTGAACGCGTAGTCGAACTCCTGGAATCCGGGGTCGCCGTTCGCGGGCGTCTGAGGCTGGTACTCGTTGTTCGAGTTGTCGTTGTTGCGGTCGAGGTAGGCGTTGACGTTGTTGCCGCTCGTGGTGCGGTCGGCAACCCACGTGCCGTTGATGCCCGAGAACGACGTCGCCTGGCGGACGGCGCCCGTGGCCTCGGGGTGCTGCTCGCGGAACACGTCGCCCTCGGGCGCCGCGTGCGCATAGCGGCTGCGCTGGTCGAGGATGTCGCCGGTGGTGGCGTCCACGACCGTCTCGAACCACGCCTGGTCGGAGGATTCGATGTCGGTGAGCCAGGCCAGCCGCAGTTCGGTGCCTTTCGCGTCCGGGTACCAGACGAGCTCGGCCGTCACGGGCGCCGGTTGGGTCACCCCTTCGGCGTAGACGTTGGGATACTCGCGGGGCGCGGCGGTCTTCGTGGCGGCCTCACGCAGTGGCCGGCTCGCCTCGGCGTCCTGCGCGTCGGCAGCGACATCCAGCGCCCTCTGCGCCGTGAGCTTCGCCGTGGTGCCCGTGCCGTCGCCCGGTGCGAGGAATCCCGCCGCCGAGATCAGCGCGCCATCGGCGCCGACGACCGCGGTCATGACCGCATCACGCACCCGGAGCCCGTCGACCCGCTGGCCGAGGTGCACCGACGTTGCGCCGGTCGAGAGCGAGAGCTCTTTCTGCACATACAGCTGCGCCGCCGCGTCGGCCGTGAGACCGAAATCGGCGGCGTTCCCTCGCACGAAGCCCAGAGCGATGTCTGCGGGAGAAGACTCGCTCGGCGAGGTGAACGCGTGCCCTGTCGGGTCCGCGACCACCCTGCCGCTGGCTGGGTCGATCGACACTCCCGGAGGGCCGGCGTCTTCATCGTGCGCCGCGATCGCCGGGCTGACGGCCCCGGAGGCGATCAGTCCCGCCGAGACGAGTGCGACGATGCCGAGCTTGGGGATGTTGTGGCGCACGGACATACCGGTCCTCCTCGAACCTGGTGTCCCCCACCACCGCGGGCCCTGCCGCGACGAGCGACACGTTAGTCCTGGGGCGAATCGGCCACAAGTGGTGCCGATTACCCGGCGTGGGGTTCTTCTTGCGATGGATGACGGCGATTGCCATCAGTGCGAGGAGTCGCGGTGGGTCCGTTCTGATACGACCGACGTCGATCGATTCGGGCGGCTACCGCTCGGCGGCGGGATCATCCGCAGGCAGGCTGTGCCAGATGTCGAAGTTCACCGACGCCGCCCCCTCCGCGTCGCCGGCGGCGAGGAGTTCGATCAGCCGGTCATGCCGCTCCACAGGCGTGCGCCCGTCACCGCTGAATCGCAGCAGCTCCGCCCGCCGCACCAATGGCTCGAACTGCTCCAGGACCGCCTCGAGCGCACGGTTGCCCAGCGCAGCCACGGGTACCCTGTGCAGTTCCTCGTCGGCGTCCAGAGCGGCGGCGACGTCGCCCGACGACAGCGCTTCAGCGAAGCGGCGATTTGCATCGCGCATCCGGCTCACCTCCTCCTCGGGAAGTCGGCCCGCTGTTTCGCGCACCGCCAGCCCGTGCATCGCGGCGAGGACGTCACGCGCATCCCGGACCGCCCGCGGGTCGATGGTGCTGACCGTCGTCGATCGGCCAGGCACCGCGACCACGAGCCCGCTCGCCCCGAGGCGGAGCAGCGCCTCGCGCACAGGAGTCCGGCTGACTCCGAGCCACTCCGCAAGATCACCGTCCTTGAGCTGCTCCCCCGGCACGAACGTGCCGTCGACGATGGCGTCGCGCAGGCGCCGGTAGACGTCGTCACGGAGAAGCGATCGGTCCACGGCGACACCGTTCTGCGGAATTGGCATGCAATATATTGCGCCCGGTTCATCGGGCGATGCAAATCCGCGTATGCAGTTCCCTCGAGACGAGAATGCCAAACACTTGTCCGCGTTTATTGAATGCAATATATTGGTCCCGGGCTCAGAACCCCGCCGCTCATTACCCGCACCGGTCGGTGCGAAACAGAAGGGAACCACAACATGAGTACCGCCTTCGACGGGATCCGGAACGTCGTACTGGTCCACGGCGCGTTCGCGGATGGTTCGGGATGGCGTCCCGTTCACGACAGGCTGACGTCTCAGGGATACCGCGTCACCATCGTCCAGATCCCCCTCACCTCGCTGGAGGACGACATCGCCGCGACCACTCGAGTGCTCGAGAGGCAGGACGGACCCGCCGTCCTCGTCGGCCACTCCTGGGGCGGCACGGTCATCACCGAGGCCGGCATCCATCCGAACGTGGCCGGACTCGTCTACGTATCGGCGCTCGCGCCCGACGCCGGCGAGACCACGGCCCAGCAGTACGAGGGGTTCGCCCCGACGCCTCACTTCGTCATCGACGTCGGCGAGGACGGATTCGGCTTCCTCAACGACGACAAGTTCAAGATCGGCTTCGCAGGGGACCTCAGCGATGCGGATGCCGCATTCCTGCGCGACTCGCAGGTGCCCATCAACATGTCGGTCTTCGGGACCCCGGTGAAGAATGCCGCCTGGCGGGACAAGCCCACATGGGCGGTCATCGGCACGGAGGACAATGCTTTCGACCAGGCGATGCTGCAGCATATGGCCACGCGCATCGGCGCGAGGATCACCGACGTTCCGGCCAGCCACGCGCTGTTCCTCTCGCAGCCCGACGTCGTCTCGGACGTCATCGCCACCGCCGCACAGAACGCGGCCGTCAGCGTCGGCTGAACGCCGGCTCTGTCCTTGCTGGGCCGGCTCCCATGACGGGTTGTGGGCCGGCCCGGCATCCGGATCGGCTCCCGGGAGGCCTCGCGCCTTCCCAGGCCCCGACGGAGCGCCGTGTCCCCGGTGCGTGGGACGATCCGCAGGACGGACGAGCGGCGGGGGGCGGGATGCGGGGCGAGGCGACTGTGCTGCACGCCGATCTCGACGCGTTCTATGCGTCGGTCGAGCAGCGCGACGCGCCCGCGCTGCGCGGCCGGCCGGTCATCGTCGGCGGGGGCGTGGTGCTCGCGGCGAGCTACGAGGCGAAGGCCCGTGGGGTCCGCACCGCCATGCGGGGCCGGCAGGCGCGCGATCTGTGCCCTGATGCCGTGATCGTCCCGCCGCGCATGGACGCCTATTCCGCCGCGAGCAGAGACGTCTTCGAGATCTTCCGTGACACGACGCCGCTCGTCGAGGGGCTCTCCATCGATGAGGCGTTTCTGGAGGTCGGCGGTCTTCGGCGAATCGCCGGCACGCCCGAGCAGATCGCGGTGCGACTGCGCGAGCGCGTTCGGCGGGAGGTCGGACTCGCCATCTCGGTCGGCGTCGCGCGGACCAAGTTCCTCGCCAAGGTCGCGAGCGCCGTCAGCAAGCCGGACGGGCTGCTCGTGGTCGAACCCGAGCGCGAGGAGGCGTTCCTGCTTCCGCTCCCCGTCGAACGGCTGTGGGGCGTGGGCGCCGTGACCGCCGGGAAGCTGCACCGGCTGGGCATCCACACCGTCGGGGAGCTGGCGGAGCTCGAGGAGGCGACCGCCGAGAAGCTGCTGGGCAAGGCGACGGGCGCGCACGTGCACGCTCTGGCAAGGCTGCGGGATCCGCGCCCGGTCGACACCACGCGGCGACGGGGATCCATCGGTTCCCAGCGCGCGCTCGGCCGCCATCCTCGCTCGGTCGAGGAGCTCGATGTCATGCTCACCCAGATCGTCGATCGGCTGGCCCGACGCCTGCGCGAACGCGACCGGGTGTGTCGCACCGTCGTGCTGCGGCTGCGCTACGGCGACTTCTCGAAGGCCACCCGGTCGCGCACCTTTCGCTTCCCCTCCGATCGCACCGCGGTGCTGCTCGCCGTCGCCCGAGCGCTGCTCGCTGCCGCTCAGCCGGAGATCGAGCAGCGCGGCATCACCCTCATCGGCGTCTCGCTGTCGCAGTTGGGCCGCGCCGACAGCGCCCAGCCCGAGCTGCCCATCGATTGGGATGACGGGGCGCGCCTCGACACGGTTCTCGACACGGTGCGAGATCGCTTCGGCGCGGCGTCGGTCGGTCGGGCCACGCAGCTGGGGCGCGATCCGGGGTGGTCGACCCCGGTGCTGCCGGAACACGAGTGACCGCTGGCCTCGCATCTGGGCGTCAAGCCGGGTTCCTGCCTACTTCCGGGCGAAGTCGCCGGCAGACGATCGCCGCGATCAGCGCAGCCGCGCGAGCGCCTTGCCCATCGACGCCCAGAAGCGGTCGACGTCAAGACTCCTCGCCACCCACGCATTGGGCTGCCGGTGCAGGACGCCGTCCAGGTCGACGCTCGTCGCGCCGACCGTCTCGCTGCCCGCGAGCTCGACATCGAGGCGCGTATGCACCCGGCGCACGGCCTCAGGCTCGGCGACTGCCATGACGGCGACCGGGTCGTGCAGCGGACCGTCGGGGAGACCGAACACCTGGTCATTGGTGTGGCAGAAGAACTCGAGCAGCTCCTCGCCGAAGGCGGCCGTACGCGTGCCGACGGCAGCCAGATGCTTGCGGACCGCGCCCGTCACGAGCGCGGTGTGCGTCACGTTGAGCCCCACCATCGTGAGCCGGATGCCGCTGGAGAGGACGAGCGCGAGCGCTTCCGGGTCGACCCATGCGTTGAACTCGGCATATGGGGTCACGTTGCCGCGCTCTGTCGAGCCGCCCATCTACACGACCTCCTCGATGCGCTCGGCTGCGTCGGGGTGATCGCGAACCAGGATGGCGATGTTCGTAAGGGGACCAGTGGCGATGATGGTCACCCGTTCCGCAGCCGCGGCGATCACGTCGACCATCAGCGCCGTCGCCGGGCGCGAATCGAGCGGAAACGTCGGCTCAGGGAGGTCCGGACCTCCAAGACCGTTCTCTCCGTGGATCCATTCCGCCGTCTGGAGTGCCCGGGACAGCGGCCCGGCGGCGCCGGCGGCGACGGGCACGTCGGCGACACCTGCGACGCTGAGCGCGACGCGCGCATTGCGACTGGTGTGCATGAGCGGTACGTTGCCGCCCACGGTCGTCACGGCTCGGAGATCTATCGCCGGATGGCCGGCTGCCAACCAGAGCGCGAAGACGTCGTCGTGTCCAGGGTCGCAGTCGATGATGACGGGGATGCCGGCTTCTCGGAGTGTCGTCATGGCGGTGTCCTCTCCCGCCGTGGTCGGAATCGGCCCTGTGGTCGGCTCTCGGCATGCTACCTCGCCCCGTCCGGGGGTGCCGCCGACTCCGGGCCCGGTCGGGACTGTGAAGTCCGAGCGCGCAGCCGAGGACAGCCGCTCGAGTGTGATGTGATCAGGAGATGCGTCCCCCCGCCTCGACTCGGCGACAGCGTTCCGCCGTGGTCGCCCTGGTCGCCCTCACCGCCGCGGGCGCGCTCGCCGGATGTGCGGGCGGATCGGCGAGCGGGTCCGGGTCCGCCGCGGACACGAAGTCCCACGCGGCCGCCCGTACGGCCGTCGCTGACGTCGCTCGCGGCCTCTACCGCGAGGGCACCGACGTGATCGAGGACTACGCCCGCTGGGCCGACACCGACACACAGACATCGGGCGGTGTCGAGCTCATCGGATTCGAGGAGTACCCCGGCGCGGTCCATGGTGAGCCGTTCGGCGCGTTGCAGTTCCGTGCGACAGTCCCACCCACCCAAGCCGGCGATCCCTACGTCGCATGCTTCGAGTCCGAGTTCGACTTCTGGGGCGTCGCGACCGAGAAATTCGGGGACTGGAGCAACGACACCGCGGTCGCCCACGACATCCCCTGTCCGCCGGACGCGGCGCGCATCCCGCCCCCGGTCGACACGCGCCCGGTCTACGTCGTGCCGGATGGCGCCGAAGCGCTCGTCGTCGAGGTGTTCACGAATGCGTCAGCCACGGCATCCGCCGACGACATCCTCGCCGAAGTGGTCGAGCGGATGCCGCAGCCGAGCGGTGACCGGGAGGTGGCGTTCGAGCCCAGAGCGACAGTCGCCGGCGGCGACATCGGCTTCGCGATGGGTGATGGTGACGACTGCCTGCTCGTCAAACGTGGCGCCGACGGGGTGCAGGTGCTGCACGTGCCCCGGATCCTGCTGCAGCCCGGCGAGCTCGGCTGCTCACCCGACACGGCCCTCCGACCTCTCGAGCAGCTGCAGTCTCCGCACTGACCCCGCCGCCGATGATGGATGGCCCGATTCGCTCGTCATCCACCAAGGCGAAACCCCGAACCACGCCTGAGACATTCTCACCGCCGACGGCGAGGACCCGGCCGACCGTCACTGGTGTCGTCCGACGTCATCGACTACTGGTGAGCAGATTCCCTTCCTGTGGAGTGCACTCGAACGCGATCAGGCACGGTGATCCGAACCCGTTCGTCGCCGACCACACCTCCACCTCTCCGTATGGCTCATAGCTCCGGAGGGTGGATGGGACGATGGCCGGCCACTGTTCCTCCCCGGCCAGGTTCGCGAGGATTCGGAGATCCGCTTCTGACCCGACCAGCTGCAGCGTCGAGTCAGGACGGGGGCTCGAGACCAAGACGAGTGTTGCGACAACGGCACCGACTGCCACCGCCGCCACGGCGGCGAGTGTGATCCTGACCGAACGCTTGCCTGCGAATCGGGGCGATGCCTCGTGCCACTCACCGCCCTGCTCCTCGCCCCCTGACGGCGGGACTTCCCCCATGCGCGCATGGTGCACCCGCAGCGGTGAAGCTGCTATGGCCGCGGCAAGGGCGGTGGGATGCGACAGGGTAGCACCCGCGCACCACGAGTCAACGGGGTGCGGACCTCGCGCGCACGGGGCATACCGTGCTGAGCACAGGCGGCCTGTTGCGCGTGGCCGCAATCCGCGCACGGCATGCGGCCACCGACGGGGGCGCACCACGCATTTCCCCAACCAACCTGGTGAGGAGACACTGACATGGCAACATACGATGTCGCAGAGCGGTCAGCGATCGTGACGGGTGGCGGGTCCGGCATCGGGCGTGCTGTCGCCCATCTGCTGGCCGAGAACGGAGCGTCGGTGGTCGTGAGCGACCTCGATGCAGATGCTGTCGACACGGTCGTGGAGGAGATCTCGCGGAGCGGTGGCACGGCGATCGCCCACGTCGGCGATGTCGCCGACCCTGACGCCGCGAGTGAGTCCGTCCGTCTCGCAATCGAGGCCGCTCCGCTCGGCATCGCCGTCAACAACGCCGGTATCGGCGGCGCCTCGGCCACGACCGGCGACTACCCGCTCGACTCGTGGCAGAAGGTCATGGACATCAATCTCAACGGCGTGCTCTATGGCATGCAAGCCCAACTGCCTGCGATGGTCGAGGCGGGTCGCGGCTCGATCGTCAACATCGCATCGATCCTCGGCAGCGTGGGGTTCGCTCAGTCGTCCGCGTACGTCGCTGCCAAGCACGCGGTGGTCGGCCTCAGCAAGAACGCCGCTCTCGAGTACGCGCAGCGGGGAGTGCGCGTCAACTCAGTGGGTCCTGGCTTCATCCAGACACCTCTCCTCGACAAGAATCTCGACGCGGACACACTCGAGTTCCTCAAGGGCAAGCACGCGATCGGCCGATTGGGAACCCCGGAGGAAGTCGCGAGCCTCGTGGCGTTCCTCGCATCCGACGCAGCCTCGTTCATCACCGGGTCGTACCACCTGGTCGACGGGGGCTACACGGCGCAGTAGCGCCGCGGGGATGTCTCAACTGCAATGCATCCTTCGGTGCGACGAGCGTCGATCTTGACGCAGGATTCCGCGAAATCAGAGCTGATGCATAACCTTCCGCCGTAGCAGTCGGTGATGTCGACGTCGCTCTCGACGGCGTAGTCGAACTCGAAGCAGGAGTATTCACCCGCCATGACCTCGATGGGAGGGGTGGTGACCGTTGACGCCTGCGCCGTCATCGCATCGACGAACGCCTCAGCCGTCTGATCGAGTTGGACGAGCGTGCCTTCCCATTCGCATGCGTCCGTCGGCACATAGTAGACGGGCCAAAAAGCCAGGGCGACATTCCAACTGTCCGGGTGATCGGGGTCGTTCTTGCCCAGGGCCGCGCCGTCGAGGGTCTCCCAGCCGTCTGAGATGGTGATCTTGAAGGGAACCGGGTGTCCGGTCACGAGGTATGTGCCGGCGTCGATCTTGCCGCTCTCCGGGAACGGTGCGATCGTGTCAGCCTCCGCGGTCGATGCCTGGGACGGCGCCTCTAGCGCGGTGCACGCGGCGAGGCCCGAGCACGCCAGCAAAGCCACGGCAACACCCACCCGCCGCGAGCGTGTCGGGTGAGCGGCGCTGGAGGGCGGAGTCGATGTCGACATGACTACGTCCTTTCGTTCAATCCGTTCAGCGCGATCAGTCCGGTGCGACGAACTCGATGGAGTCGAGGATGGCGCGTGCCTCTTCGCTCAGCGCCGGATCGATCGATTCGTCGGATTGTCCCACCGCGATCACGGCCCGCTCGCCGTTCAGGTCGACCGCGAGGTAGGTTCTGCGCTCGCCTCCAGTTGAGTACGGGCGTTCGGTGCAGTCGTGCGGAGCATCCGAGTCGATGCATAGCTTGCCGCCGTCGCAGGCGGTGAAGTCGACGTCGCTCTCGGCGGCGTGATCGAACTCGAAACCGGAGTAATCGCCCACCATGACCTCGAGGGGAGGAGTGCTTACGGTTGACGCCTGCGCCGTCATCGCATCGACGAACGCCTCAGCCGTCGGATCGATCTGGACGGGCGCGCCCTGCCACGCGCATGCGTCGGTCGAGACATAGTCGACGGGATAAAATAGCAGGAAGGCATTCCATTCATCCGGGAGATCCGGGTCGTCCCTGCCCAGTTCCGCGCCGTTGTAGGTCACCCAGCCGTCCGGGACGGTGATCTCGAAGGGCACCGGGTAGCCGGTGACGAGGTATGTGCCGGCGAGGTCGCCGCTCTGTGGGAATGGTGCAATAGTGTCAGCCTCCGCGGTCGATGCCGGGGACGGCGCCTCTAGCGCGGTGCACGCGGCCAGGCCGAAGCACGCCAGTGAGGCGACCGCAGCACACACCCGCCGCGAGCGTGGCGGGTGAGCGGCGCGGGAGCGACGTGTTGAAGTCGACATGTCCACGTCCTTCCGTTCGATTTCTTCAGTCGGGTGCAACGAACGCGATCGAGTCGAACACGGCGCGAGCCTCTCTCGTCAGTGCGGGATCGATCGATTCGTTGGATTGGAACAGCACGATCACAGCACGCTCGCCGTCCAGGTCGACCACGAGGTAGGTTTCCCGCGGGTCCACAGTTCGGTACTCGCGTCCATAGCAGGACTCCGCCAGATCAGAGCTGATGCATAACTTGCCGCCGTAGCACTCGGTGATGTCGACGTCGCTTTCGGCGGCGTGGTCGAACTCGAAGCCGGAGTAATCGCCCACCATGACCTCGACGGCAGGGGTGGCCACCGTTGACGCCTGCGCCGACATCGCATCGATAAACGCCTCAGCCGTCGGATCGACCTGAACGAGCGCGCCCCTCCAGGCGCATGCGTCTGTGGGCACATAGTAGACAGGCCAGAAAGCCAGGGCGACATTCCAACTATCCCGGTGATCCGGGTCGTCCTTGCCCAGCTCCGCGCCGTTGAAGGTCTCCCAGCCGTCTGGGACGGTGATTTCGAAGGGCACCGGATAGCCGGTCACGAGGTATGTGCCGGCGTCGATTACGCCGCTCTCCGGGAAAGGTGCGATCCTGTCAGCCTCCGCGGTCGATGCGGAGGACGGCGCCTCCGCCGCGGTGCACGCGGCGAGCGCGAAGCACGCCAGTGAAGCGACCGCAACACCCACCCGCCGCCAGTGTGACGCGTGAGGGGCGCGGGAGCGCCGGGTTGAAGTCCACATGGTCCTCGTCCTTCGTTCGATCCGTTCAGCGGGATGGCTGCTCGATCAGTGAAGGACACGCCGATATCAGCACGATACCGGCGCCGGTCCGCACGGTATCGGCCCGATATCAGGTGCCTTGACGGATGTCGGAGACGGGCGCACAGTGGGCGTCATGGAGGTCCGCGTACTCGGAGCGCTGACACTCGACGACGGCCGAATCCCGCTGACGCCGCGCGATCGTGCGGTGCTGGCCGCGCTCACGGTCGACATGGGCACATCCCTGTCGCCGGAATCGCTCGCGGCGGCGCTCTGGAGCGATCGTCCCCCCGCGTCGTGGGCGCACGTCATCCCCGGGTGCATCATGCGACTGCGCCGGCTCATCGCGCCGGCGCTGATCGAGACCACCCCCCTCGGGTACCGGCTGGTTCCAGACCACGTGGAGCTCGATGCCGAGCGGTTCGAGCGACTGCTCATGCGAGGCGCGCAGCAGCTCCAGCTCGGTGAGCCCGAGCGTGCCGCGCACACCTTCGCGGAGACACTGGCCATGTGGCGCGGCGAGCCGTTCGTCGAACTCCTCGACTGGGAGCCGGCTCAGATCGCGGCAGGTCGCCTGGAGGAGATGCGGCTCGGAGCCGAGGAGCTGCTCCTCGACGCGAGGCTCCAGGCGGGGGAGTCTCAAGAGGTGGCCGCTGCGGCTCGGGCACGTGTCGCCGAAGCGCCCCTGCGCGAGCGGCGGTGGGTCGTGCTGAGCGTGGCGCAGTACCGCCAGGGTCGGCAAGCGGATGCGCTGGCAACTGTACGCAGAGCACGGGCGCTCCTCGCTGCCGAGCTGGGACTGGATCCGTGCGCAGAGCTTGCTGCGCTGGAGCAGGCGATCCTCCGCCAGGACGAAGCGCTGCTGTCCGATCATGTCTTCCGGATCGCGAGCGCCGAATGTCCGTACTTCGGACTGCCTCCCGCAGGCGTGGCGGACGCCGAGCGGTACTTCGGTCGCGAGCAGGAACTGTCCGCGGCACTCCGGGCGCTCGACGAGCACGGCGTGCTCCTCGTCGCCGGCTCATCGGGCGTCGGGAAGTCGTCATTCGTCAGGGCCGGTATCGGTGCACAGTTCATCGCGCGCGGCAAGGAGGTCGCGGTCGTCACGCCCGGCGAGCATCCGATCGATGCCCTTCGCGACCTCGATCTCCCCTACGGAGATTCGCTGCTGATCGTGGATCAGTGCGAGCAGGCCTTCGGCGCGGACGACGCGGCCCGGACACGCGAATTCTTCGACGCCCTGTCCAAGATGGTCTTCCGCGGCATGCTCGTCGTCGCGATCCGTGCCGACCGCCTCGGAGACCTGGCCGATCACGAAGGCTTCGCCCAGATCATCCAGTCGCACATGCTGATGCTCACCGCGCTGAGTCCGGACGGAGTGCGAACCGTGATCGAGAGGCCGGCGGAGCAGGCCGGGCTCATCTTGGAGCCGGGCCTGGTCGAGATCCTGGTTCGCGACGCCGATGGGCGGGCCCTTCCGCTGCTGTCGCACGCCCTGCGTCAGGTGTGGTCCCGTCGTGAGGGCCGCGTTCTGACCGTCGACGGGTACCGGGCATCCGGTGAAATCGACGGTGCCGTCGCAAAGACCGCCGAAGAGGTCTACGCGACGCTCTCCAGGGAGGGCGTGCGGCTCCTGCGCGACATCCTCCTCCGCCTGGTCGAAGCATCCGCGGACGGCGCCGTGATATCGCGCCGCGTCGAGCGGACGCGGATCGCCGTTGACCAGGCCCATGCGCAGATCGTCGACCGGCTGGCCGATGCCCGGCTGCTCACCACGGATGAAGAGTCCGTGGAACTGTCGCACGAAGCGCTCGCACGGGAATGGCCACGATTGAAGGAGTGGCTCGCCGATGACGTCGAGGGCCAACGCATCATGCGACACCTCGCTTCCGCCGCCGCCGCCTGGGATGCGATGGGACGACCAGACAGCGAGCTCTATCGCGGAGGGCGACTGACCACCGCCCAACATTGGCGAGACGTGGTCGGCCCCGCGCTCACGGGCGTGGAACGAGAGTTCCTCGATGCCTCCGCAGCAAATGAGACCGCCGCACTCGCGGCCGCGCAGAACCAACTGCGCAAGGAGCGACGCATGGTGCGCCGACTGTCCTGGGTCTCCGCCGCCGCAGCCGGTCTCGCGATCGTCGCGGTGGCAGCGAGCCTCTTCGGGGGGTTCCAGGCGAACCTGGCGGGCGAGCGCGCGACGGTCGCGGAAGCCCGGCGGGTCGCCGGGCTGGCGCTGGAGGAGCCGGAATTCGACCGGGCGCTGCTGCTCGCCCTGGAGGCCATCCACCTCTGGGACCATTCCGACACTCGTGTCAACCTCGTACGGGTCATCTCGCGCGCACCCCGTCTGACCAGCGTGATCCGGATCCCGGAAGACGGAGTCGCCGCCGTGAGCATGTCCGTTGCGCAGGACGGGACTCGGGCATCCGTGATCGACAGCGACCAAGACGTGCGACTGTTCGATCTGGACGCCCGATCGCAGCTCGGCGAGTACTCCCCCTTCGGAAGGACGGTGGCGACGTCGGCTGTCGATCCCGTCTCGGGCTCCGTCGCGTTCAGCGAGACATCCGACCTCTGCAGTGACATCGCCTGCGCTGTCCGGCGGACGGGTGTGCTCGATCTCGCGGGGCAGGGCCGCTCAGGCGTGGCAACCTACGCAGGGATGGGTGGGACCGCGACAGACGTCGAGTACTCCGCGGACGGATCCGTTTTCGCAGCGCTCGCCGCGACACGGCAGCCCGAGTCATCCGTGAGCATCGGCCTCTGGCGAGGCGGGGCAGGAGACCCGACCGGTCCCATGCTCCTGGATCTCGGCGTGATCAGTTCCGATCCGACCTTCGCGCCCGGTCAGGGCGTGCCCGGTCCGGCCTGGCAATACGGCGCGGTGAAGTTCTCACCGGACGCCTCGCGCATCTACGCCAGCGCATTCGGACCGACGGTGGTTCTTGACACGGCATCAGGCGAGGAGCTCCATCGGATCGCCGGCACCGGGATTCTCGCCGTCAGTCCGGATGGCAGCCGGATGGCCGTCCGAGATGGCCTGCGCGCAGTGCGCATCGTCGGCTCCTCCGGGCAAGCAGCACCCATCACGGTCTCGCTGTCGTCCTTTCCCACAGCGGCCGACTTCAGTCCAGGCAGCCGTCTGCTCGCCATCGCGGCCGACACCGGCGTCGTGGTGGCGAGCACCGACACCGGCAAGATCGAGGAGACGCTCCGGGATCATGACGGCGCGGTCACCGCGGTCCAGTTCCGATCGACCGGCGAGCTGGTGACGGCCGGAGCCGATGGCGCCATCATCACGTCGGACTTCGGCGACTGGCCGGCAGCTTTTCGCGCGGACGGGCAGCTTCTGGACGATGCACCGGCCGAGCCCGATGAGCGCACCGTCGCGGTCGAGCGGTCCGACGGGCATTGGCAGGTCGTCGTCGCCGAGCCGGCGGTGTGGGAGGAACGCGCGTGCGAGGTCGCCGGACGAGCGCTATCCCGGCAGGAGTGGGCGGAGCTCCTCGGGGCTCGGCCGTACGCCCCGGCATGCGGTGAATGAGCCCGCTGCAGCGTCAGCGCGTCCGCGTACGTCACCGAGATCATCGCCATGAAGCGTGCCGCATCGACGAGGTCGAGCTGGTGGTCGAGAACGAATTCGCGGAACGAGCCACGCGCCTGCTGAACGGGCGCTTCCGCTCAGAACCTCGCAGCCAGAGTCTGGTCGGTGGTCCGCGTCGTACTGGTGCTCGATCGGATCTCCTTGACCTCGTTGTAGTCGCGCGCCCATCTGCGGCTGTCGAGAGCCGATGGGCCGTCCGGCCGGAACTGGTCGGCTGAACGCAAGGCGAACGGCTTCATAAGCCCGAGGTACGCGCCGACGGGTGGCGTCGCCGCTGTCGGCATCCAGTCCCCCGGAACGAGTGGGTCAGGTGGCGTGTACGTCACCGGCGCCCGGAAGCCGTCGTCCGCGCGCAGGGCGATCAGTTCGCCAGCCACCTCGGCACCGACCGCCACACCGTCGCTCTCCGCGGCTCCGTCCGGAATAGCGGCTAGAGCCGATCCTGCTGCTGGCACATCGGTGGACTGAGCCTCGAGGAGATCGGACATGCCTTCGGCTGATTGCCGTGGAAGGCCACCATCTCGCAAAACGTCCTTGCCTGAACTGGCGGTGGCAGTGCTTCTGACCTTTTCGAGAGACTCTGATGAGGCGCACCGCGATGGCAGGCCTTAACGTAGCCCTCGCGGTGATGCAGGGTCAGACTGAGGATACCCAATAGCCTGTCGGGAGGACGCCGATGCTGTTCGTCTGCTATTCAAGCCTCGATGAGCGAGCCGTCCTGTCGATGGTGGGCGACCTCCGCAATACCCATTACGAGGTGTGGATAGACGAGAAGCTCCATGGTGGCCAGCCGTGGTGGCAGGAGATCCTGAAGCAGATACGGGACTGCGAGGTGTTCGTGCTCGCACTCTCCGACAATGCGTTGAAGTCGAAGCCGTGCGGCGCGGAGCTGTCCTACGCGAGGAAGCTGGGCCTGCCCGTCTTGCCGGTCCAGATCGGTCCGGTCGAGCATCCGCACACCCTTCCCGTCGCCGACCTGCAGATCGTCGACTATCGGTCACGTGAACTGACCGCCCAGCTCGAGCTGATCTCGTCGGTGAACGCGAGTGCGATGAGGCGCCAGCCGCTTCCTGCGACCTTGCCACCCGATCCGCCCGTCCCCTACGCCTTCCTCGCCGGGATCGCCACGGACCTGAGGGCGGCCGAGCTCTCGTACCAGCAGCAGGCAGAGATCATCGATCGGCTGGAGGCCGGGCTCGACGAGGAGGACAGCACAGTCCGGCCGGAGATTCTGGGCCTGCTAGACATCCTGAGCGCTCGCCGCGATCTCTACTTCAAGCATGCGGAGCGCATCGCCGCCATCCGACGGGCGGCCACGGCCCCAGGTCCCCCGTCGGAGGAACCCTCCGAACGGAAAGACGAGCCACACGCGCCGCCCGATTCGAGCGCCGGGCACGAGGTCCCCGCAGGATTCCGACACCGAAGAGTGGCGTGGATCAGTGCCGGCGCAGCCGTGCTGGTGATTCTGGCGGCAGCAGCGGTGCTGTGGATTCGGCTCCCAGCGGACGGGTCCACCGAGCAGCCCACGCAGCAGCCCACCGAGCAGCCCACGCAGCCCACCGAGCAGCCCACGGCAACCGTGCCACCCCTCACGACATCCGACGGGTTGATCCCACAGTCCGACGCGATTCCGGACGCGACGTTGGCCATCGCCCGCAGGGTCGGAGAGGTTTCCGACATCTTCCTCATCGACAGCGAAAGTGGGGAGCTGGGCACACAGGTCACCCGAGGCGGCAGCCCGGTTGCGGAGGAGCATGACCCTCCCTGGCCATCCATCTCGCCGGACCGCAGATCGATCGTATACATCGTGCAGACCAGCGATGCATCGAGTTACCTCCGGGTCGTGGCCGCGGACGGAAGCGGTGATCGCGAGCTGTTCGACGAAAGGATCTGCGACCGGTACCTGCCACCCGCCTGGGATCCGGTTCGTCAGGATCGATTGGCCTTGGCGTGCCTGGTCGATGGCCACTTCGCTCTTCGACTCGTCAGCCTTGACGGCAGCGTGCTGACCGAGTTTCCGATCAACAACGCCTGGGTCGACGATGTCAGCTTCTCACCGGATGGCAGTTCGCTCGCGTACTTCAGCGGCACTCGCGGCGATCCGGGGGGCTCCATCTTCACAATCCGAGTCGACGGACCGTTTCAACCCGTCAATCTCACCGGGTCCACCCTCGACCGCCACCCCGTCTGGAACGAAGATGGCAGCGAGATCGCCTTCGAGCGGGGTGATCCAGCCGGTAAGCAGCGCAGGATTCACGTGATGGCCGCCGATGGATCGGACCTTCGCGCGATCGGCCCTTCCGGCTCGGACAACATCGAACCGACGTGGTCACCGGATGGCACATCGATCGCTTTTCGCTCCAACAGCGGCACGGGTGACGGCGACCTGTACCGCTACTGGGTGATGGATTCCACCGGAGAGAACATTCACCCGTTGGCCGCCGCCGACACCGCCCCTGCAGCGGCGTACCCCGCCTGGGGCAGGCGGTGAGGCCCCCGCAAGCGGCGTGCCACATCGCAGACGACATTGCACTGATCCGCGAACTCAACGTCTCCCGCGGTGACTCGGATGGTCTGTACCGGCACGTCTGGCAGCTTGCGGACGCCTGAGACGGTCACATCGCTGCCCGGGACTACACCGAACTCGCTGACGGTGGGGCGGGAGTCGTCGCATCACTGGAGAACCGCCTTGAGGCGTGCGCGTACTCGGCTATTGACCGGTCGCCAGGACTGGGTTGACCTGCCGCCAAGGGTTCCCAGTCCCAGTGGCGGACGGCTCCCGGTCGACTGAGCCAAGCGCGGGGGCGCATGCCCTTCCCGGTGACCGTGCCGAACGCGAGGTCCGGATCGAATGAACGGAAACGTCGTGAATTTCACCACACGTAAGGCGAAGTGTATCGCGGACGCCGTCTCGTTCCTCAAGTGGATGACGGAGTTGCACCTCCCGCTCGATGCGGACGGACCACACGCGCCGGCGACAGTGCAAGAAGCCCATTTCGGGAGTACACCAGGAAGGAAGACCGTCATGCCAATTGCATCCGCCCGCGCGAACCTCACGCCCCGTCGGCCGTGGGACATACGCGCCGCGGTGATCGTCACCGTGTTACTAATCGGACCCGTGTCCGGTGCGTTCCTCCTCGGCTGCAGCGCGTCCGCTGGAGGGATATCCCCCGCCGGACCGTCTCGAAGCGCTGAGGGGACACCGGACAACGGGCGGGCAGAACCGGAGAGCAAGGTCGTGCCGGACGACGACCACGAATTGATCCCCGAGGACGAGATCGTCCCGGACGATGGGGTGGCCCCCGACGACGTTGGTCCGGAAGAAGCTGACCCGGGGTTCGGGGGCGACATGGCTATGCCCGCGGACTTGCTGGGGTTGTGGGTGAGCACCGACCAGGGTGATGCCGAAACCATCTATCGATTCCTCGACGACGGGACCTACGACCAGGTTTCGATACTCATGCAGGAGCGCCCCAGTGGAACCTTCTCTTTCATCATCCAGGCGACTGGGTTCGTGCACATCGACGGGGAACGGATCGTGCTCACGCCCACAGGCGGGAATGAGGCCATGGAGGACCCTGACTCACCGAGCAGCAACTTCGACCGGCCTCTCGACGACCTGACACCGGAGGAGTTCATCTGGACGATCGAGAACGGGACGCTGTTCCTCACCGGCGAGTATGGCACCGTCGGATACGAGTGGACACCGGAGGGTTGACGTGACCACGGGTTCGCTTCCACACCGCGAGCGGCGGATTTTCGGCCTTCTCCGCCGAAAGACCAACTCCGGACAGGTAGTGGTGTCCATCATTGTCGCGGTGCTGCTAGGGGCGGCGACCGTGACCGCGGGCCTTGCTGCCGGCGCGTGGGAGGGCGCCACTCGTGAGGAGATCAAGTGGTCGGCCGCGGCCATCGAGGATGTCCGGTTCGTCTACCTGGATGAAGCGCCGGATGCCTTCAACATCGCCGCGTACCGCAATCGCTCCACGGTGCTCGAGACCTACCTCGCGGACGCCGACGCGCCCCGCGATGCTGTCGGCGGAGATCTGGATCGCGTGGCCGCTGATGCGCGCGCGGCCCAGGAGACCGTCGAGCAGACCATCTTCGCCCGCGAGGGACACAACCGGTTGATTGGCGAGGTATACGAACTGCCGACGGGTGGCTACGACATTCCCCGCCGTCTCGGTGCCGAGAGGGAGGGAGAAGCCGAACAATCGGACGCGGCAGACCTCCTTCAGGAGGGCGACCGGCTGAACGCGCTCGCTCAAGCCCTGGCGTTGTTGTGCGTGCCGATCGTGATCCTCTGGGTGCTCGTTCAAGCGGCGGCACACACGGTTGGCCGTTCACCCGGATCGACTCCTCCACCTGAGGAAGTCGATCTCATGCCCCAGCCTTGGCTCGCGGCACGAGAGGTACGTGGGCTCGCGTACGCCTCCCTCACCGCGTGGATACTGCTGACCCTGATGCCCGTCGTGACTCTGGGGATGTCCGCCGGCGGGCAGCGGGCGGACGCCGACGCCAGCCGCCTGGCGGTTGCGGCGACGACCGGACTGGCAGCCGGCAACCTTCAAGCCAGCCTCGCCTCCAACCAGGCCATCGCGTCCACCCACCTCTCTTTCGCCGCGTTATCGCGTCAGCTGACCGCGCTCGAGTTCGGCGACGAGGCAGAGGCGCGCCTCGGCGAGGCTGAGGCGGAGGCTGCGGATCGCTGGCTAACAGTCACGGAACCGATGACCAGGATGCCGACAACCGTGGACGGCGTCGACCAAGCCCTTGTGCAGGCGCTTACCGCGACACTCCCGCAACTCGAGGCGCTGCGCCTGGAGCAGAACGCCGCGGCGGATCGAGCGGCACAGGCGGGGAACGCTGTCAATCTCGCCACCCTCTCCATAGCGCTCGCAGCACTCTCTGCAAGCGCTCTGGCGTTCGCGCTCGTCATGCGGCAGGCTCCTACGCTGGTCAGGGTCGGCGGGCTGGCGATGCTCGGCGGAGCGGTCATCACCGCGGCGGCGAGCGTTATCGCGCTCGTCTGAGCGGCTCCGGGAACCACGTGCAACTCGTCAGCACGGCCGGCGGCTGGTGTGCGGATGCACCCGTTAGCGGGACCTCGATGTGGGATTCTTTTTCTGCGCTCACTCATCGGACTCGACACGACTCCTGGCGATGGCTTGTACCAGTGGCAGCGGTCGTCGTCGTCACGGTGATTGCTGTGCGTAGGCGACGGCGGCCGGCTCTCTGAGGTTTTCAGCGGCGGTTCACCGCCACCGCTCGCCCCGAGCGGGCAACGATACCCATGCTGCCGCTGGTTCTCCGCTGGGGATGGGTGGCTTGTAAGTCAGTCTGGGGATCCGCCACGACTATGGGGGGCAGCACGTCCGAGCTGGGAACGACCGCCGCCGAACGGACTCCGTGTCCTCGTTCCGCTGATCTGTCGCGGAAGAGGAAGGCGGTCACGCCTTCAGGAGCGCGATCACGAACACGACTGCTCCTGCCGCCATCAGGATGTAACCGACCAGGGCGAGGTTCACCCACCCCACCTCGATGTTCACCATGAACGCCAAGATGACTCCGATGATGATCATGATGAGCGCGAGGCTTTTGATGGAGCCCTGGCTGCGTCGGCGAGAACTCGTGCGCGGTGGTTCGTCCCCGACAGAAGCGGCGGTGCCGCCAGGCGAATCGCTCCCGCTCGTCAATCGGAAGAGCGCGGCCATCCCGCGGAACACCGCGACGATGAGGAAGATGCCTGCCAACAGGAACCCGACCCACAGGAGCCAGCTCAGTGCGGAGTTCAGTCCACCGATGAGGATCGCGACGATGGCCATGACGACGGTGATGATCAGGCCGACATTCGAGCCCGTGCGTCGGCGCGGCACCGTGTACGGACGTTGGTCCTCTCCTGAAGGATCCCCGGAAGCGTCACCGCCATGGTCGGGCTCGGTCAGGCTCGGTCGAGGCAAGGCCATGATCTCCCGGAGCTGGCGTTCGGTCACGGCATACAGATCGTCGCGCCCCTCGAACAGCGTCACGAGCTCACGAGCAGGGTCGTAGTACTCCGCGTTGGTCATTGCGTCTCGCAGACGTCCGACGATGCTCAGCTGCTGTTCACGACTGAGGGTATTCGCATATATCTGA
Source organism: Microbacterium sp. DT81.1 (assembly GCF_049844955.1). NCBI lineage: Bacteria > Bacillati > Actinomycetota > Actinomycetes > Micrococcales > Microbacteriaceae > Microbacterium > Microbacterium sp. DT81.1. The sequence continues at coordinate 23,680 of NZ_JBNCMA010000007.1, read as the reverse complement.
TGGCTGATCTCGGAGAGGTACGTCATTGGAACGGGCGGTGGCAGCGGAGGGGGGACGGGCAGCGGCGGGGCCGCGGGAAGGCGCGCAATCCCGCGGAGCAGTGCGAACGCCGCATCGTCGTTGGGGGTGATGTAGTCGACCAGCTGGCGCTGCGCGAGATCGGGTGGCAGCAGGTGGATGGGAGTGGGCTCAATCGCCACAGGCAGTATCGGCTTGGCTAGAGCAACCGCATATTCGCGCTCCCGCGAGCACGCAACCGACGCGAGGGAGGACCTGGAGACAACGGCCACGAAAGCTTCGGCGTCACGGATGCGCTCCAGGATCGCAACCCACCACTCAAGCCCTCCGCTCAACTCTTGATCGAGCCAGACCTCATGACCGAGCGCCTTCAGCCCACGCGTGAGCGACTCGAGCGCCGTCACGTCTTTTCGCGAGTAGGACACGAACACTCTCATTTGAGCGCCTCCGTACGCCGGGCGGTTAGAGTCCTCCCAGCAGTCACAGCCCCGGGGCAGACGGACCCCCTGCGAGCCGGCAGGCCGCGACACGACCAGAGTAGACCCCAGCCACGCAGTCCGGAGGGTGACCGTCCTCCCCGATCGGGAGGCCAGGTCCCGGCCGGGGGATCGGCCGCCCAGGCCGGGAGATCTTCACTGCGCCAGCATCACGGAGCGCGTTGTGCCTCGATCGTGTGTGCTGTGATCGACGGTCCGGACGCGATCTGGTCGTCGAACGTCGTCTCGCCAGCCTGGAGCGTGATCGCCGCGATCTGCTTGGCGGGGATCAGATGGTCTCCCCGTCATATGCGTAGCCGACGCGCCGGGACACGGCGTTGGATGCGGGGTTGTCCGCGAAGGCGGCCGAGGTGACCTGAGGATCCGCTCGCGAACGGGCTCACCCGAGCCGGAGCTCAGCGCGCAGCTGAACCTATCGGGCGGAAATGGGCACCGATGATGTCGCCCGCAGCCGCAGCGCGTGCGTGATGCCGAAGATCGAGATGGCCAGCCGATCGGCGGCGGCCACGGGCGTCTGCTTGATGGGAACGAGTTCGGGCACGGTCGCTTCGATCGCGTTGCCGTCGTGGATCACGGTCGCACCGCCCGCGGCGAGGACGTTGCGAAGCCACTGCGTCCCCTCGCCGTAGACAAGCGAGATGTACAGGTCGTTGCCGACGTGCTGCACGCCGACTGGTGTGTCGTAGACCTTGCCGCTGACCCGCCCGGGCGCGCGTACGACGGCCCAGGGCGACCCGGTGCTACCGGCATCCCGCAGTGTCCCGGGATTCAGAAAATCGCGCTGCACTGCGCGCGCGAAGCGCAGCGCGCGGGGATTGCGAGTGCGAACTCCCACGACGAACATCGCCGCAGCGACCAGCGCCGCGCCGACGAGGAATACCAGCAGGAAGGAAAGAACGCGGACAACGGCCATTCATCCACTCTTGTCAGACCGCAGGGCGGCCGCAAGAGGATCCATCTTGGCGCGCGGGCCGCGAGCATCCGGCACGGGCTCAAGAGCGGCACCTTTTATACAACGTTGGAATTTACTCTTGACCTCCACTCGCCTGAGAGGCGACGATGGGCTGGACGGCATTTACGACGTTGTAATCCGCCAAGACGGAGCTTCGTCCGCCGCTCCGCCGGAGTTTCGTCCCTCCGGCGCGCAGCTCTCACGCATGACGCCGTGCGGGAGGTACACGAGAGGAAATCGAAGATGATGTGGACAGATCAAGGGCGGGGCGCCGAGAAGCGCTCCCGTCGTGTGTTGGTGGCGATGGCCACTGCGGCCGCGCTGGGAGTGTCCACACTCCTCGCGGCGCAGCCGGCCGCAGCCGCCGAGGACCCGTGGGTCGCCGAGATCGACAACGCCGTCCCGGACGTCTACCGGTTCACTGTGCCCAACGCGGCGGTCCAGCCCGCGACCGGTATCACGGGATCGGTCGTGGCGGTCGAGGGGAACTTCGCACCCGGCAAGACCTGGACGACGCTCAACATGGGTTCTGGCGGAGGAAACTGGACGACCACGCTCGGACCCCTCGAGCCGGGCCTTTACTACTACCAGTACTCGGCTCGTCCGGCGTGGAACCAGGACGCGATCCCGTTCCGCAACCCCGCCAGTCCGCAGGAAGTGACCTCGAAGCCCACATGGAACACGCTGTTCGTCGATGGTCCGGGCGCCGAGTGGCTCGCCGACGCGGAGGGCGGCGGCATCCTCGAGACGCTCACCTACGACAGCTCCGTCACGCGGACCGCGCGATCGGCGCTGGTCTGGACGCCGCCGGGCTATGACGAGAACCGCGCCGAGCCGTACCCAGTGCTCTATCTCCTGCAGGACGAGGGCCAGAGCTATCGCGAGTGGGCTGAGCTCGGCCGACTGCAGCAGATCCTCGACAATCTGACCCTCGACGGGAACGCCGAGCCGATGGTCGTCGTGATGGCTGACGGCGCGGTCGATGACATCCGCGGCGAGGTGGTCAAGAACCTGCTTCCGGCCGCCGAGGACGCGTTCAACGTCTCCAGCGACAGCGAAGACCGCGCCGTCGCCGGTATCGGGCGTGGGGCCGAGCAGGCCCTGAACCTCCTGGTCGACGCCACGAAAGAGTTCTCGAACGTCGGCTCGTTCTCGGGAGACCTTGAGGGTGACCTCGGCAACGGCAGTGGCAAGATCAGCAAAGGCAAGGCGAAGCAGATCAACGACGCGACCGACCTCATCCGTCTGTACGTCGGCAACGTCACCGACCCCAGCTACAACTCGACGGTGAACCTCGCCGACAAGCTCACCGCAGCCGGCGTCGAGTTCCAGTCGGACGGCGCCGACCCCGACACCGGCGGCACGTGGGACACCTGGCAGAAGAGCCTGCACGACTTCGTACAGCGCGTGTTCCAGGCTTCGGGCGAGACTGGACCGAGTGAGGGCCATCTTCCGCTCGAGCCGCACTCGCTCCCGGCTGCCGGCACCACGCCGACGCCCTGGATCGACGAGAACGGCGTGGTGACCTTCGAGACCGGCACCGAATTCGCCAACGCGAACAACGTCACGGTGTGGGGCAACTTCGGTCCTGCTGGAAGCTGGCCGCGCACGCCCATGACCAAGCAGGACGACGGGCGCTGGCGTCTGACGATGCCGGTGGAGGCGGGTTCGTACTACTACAAGTTCGTCGTCGAAGGTGTCGACCGAAAGGATCAGGCCAACCCGACGACCGTGCTCTCCGAGCCCAACTGGAGCACGTTCCAGGTGCCCGGCGACGAGACGCTCCGTGGCGAGTACACGACGCCGGTCGCACCCGAGGCTCGCGGTGACGTCGAGGTCATGGACTACACGAGCAGTGCGACCGGCAACCCGACTCGCTCCGCCTACGTGTGGACGCCCCCGGACTACGACCCCGATCGCGCCGAGGCCTACCCGGTCTTCTACCTCCAGCACGGCGGCGGACAGACCTGGACGGACTGGATCGAGGTCGGCTTCGCCGCCCAGATCCTTGACAACCACTACGCCAAGGGAAACATCGTTCCCATGGTGGTCGTGATGGCGAACGGCAACGGCGTGAACTTCCCCGACGAGATCACGCAGCGCATCACCGTGACCGCCGAGGCGCAGTACAACGTGAGCAGCGAAGGCGAGGACCGGGCGCTCGCCGGTCTGTCCATGGGCTCGGGTCACACCCTCAGCACGCTGTGGGCGCACCCGGGCGAGTTCGCCTACATCGGCGCGATGTCCGCGTTCGGCAGCGTTCCCGCAAACGCGGACGTGGCGGCGATCAACGACGGGACCAAGCTGCTGCGGGTCTATTCGGGTGACGTCCAGGACTTCACCTATGGAGCGACGCTGAGCCTGATCAGCAGCATGACGCACCGGGGTGTCGAGCACGAGTTCGCTCCGATCATCCCCGGCCCGCACAGCTGGGACGTGTGGCAGAAGGCACTGATCGACCTGCTGCCGCGCCTGTTCCAGGGCTGACGCCTCGGCCGGCATTCCGGTCGAGATGACGACCCGTGAGGGTGAGAGCGGTGTTCTCCCCCTCACGGGTCACCGGCTCTGGACGACCGGCGAACCGCCGGAGGTCGCGGTGACCGACTCCCGCACCGCGCAGCAGGCGGATCGCGGCGGCTGAGCTGACCGCGGGGCCCGCCGAGGGGCTCCGACACCACGGCAAGCCTCCTGCTGCGGATCGGCGAGGTGATCGAGACTCCGCGGCGACTCGGCATACACGTCAAAGAGGCAAGGCTCTGGAGGCAGGAGCTAGACCCGTGCCAGCTGCGGCTCTGCCTTCGCCAGCCGCAGCCAGGTCTCCACGACCGTGTCGGGGTTGAGCGACATCGACTCGATGCCCTGGGCGACGAGCCATTCGGCGAGGTCGGGGTGATCGCTGGGACCCTGGCCGCAGATGCCGACGTACTTGCCGGCGCGGCGGCAGCCCTCGATCGCCATCGACAGCATCTTGAGCACGGCGGGATCGCGCTCGTCGAACGTCGCGGCGACGAGCCCGGAGTCGCGGTCCAGGCCCAGCGTGAGCTGGGTCATGTCGTTCGAGCCGATCGAGAACCCGTCGAAGTACTCCAGGAACTCATCGGCGAGCACCGCGTTGGATGGCAGCTCGCACATCATGATGACACGCAACCCGTTCTCGCCCCGGCGGAGGCCGTTCTCCGCGAGCAGCTCGATCACCGCACGGGCCTCTGCGACAGTGCGGACGAACGGGACCATGATCTCGACGTTGGTGAGGCCCATCTCGTCGCGGACGAAGCGAAGTGCCTCGCACTCCATGTCGAAGCACGCACGGAAATCCGGTGAGATGTATCGGGATGCCCCGCGGTAGCCGAGCATCGGGTTCTCCTCGTGCGGCTCGTACAGCTCGCCGCCGATCAGGTTCGCGTACTCGTTCGACTTGAAATCCGACAGGCGCACGATCACCGGTTCTGGGGCGAAAGCGGCCCCGATCATCGAGATGCCCTCTGCCACGCGCCGCACGAAATAGTCGCGCGGCGACGGGTAGGCGGCGATTCGCTGGGCGATCTCGTCGTGCAGCTCGGCGGGAAGGCTGTCGTGCTCGAGCAGGGCGCGGGGGTGGATGCCGATCTGGCGGTTGATCACGAACTCGAGGCGGGCCAGGCCCACGCCCTTGTTGGGGAGCTTCGAGAACGCGAACGCCTGGTCGGGGGTCCCGACGTTCAGCATGATCTTCGTCGGGCTCTCGGGCATCTGGTCCAGGCGGGTGATGACCTCCTCGAAGGGGAGGATGCCTTCGTAGACGAATCCGTTGTCGCCCTCGGCGCAGGAGACGGTGACCTCCCGGCCGTCCTGGAGTACGTGCGTCGCATCCCCCGTGCCGACGACGGCCGGGATGCCGAGTTCCCGCGCGATGATCGCCGCGTGGCAGGTGCGCCCGCCTCGGTTCGTGACGATCGCGGAGGCGAGTTTCATGATCGGCTCCCAGTCCGGGTCGGTCATGTCGGCGACCAGCACGTCGCCCGCCCGGAAGGTCTCCATCTGCGCCAGGGAGGTCATCACCCGCACCGGTCCGGCGCCGATCTTCTGCCCGATCGCCCGTCCTATGGTGATCACCGTGCCGGACTCCTCGAGCACGAAGCGTCGCGTCAGGTTGCCGTCGACGCGGGAGACCACGGTCTCCGGCCGCGCCTGCAGGATGTACAGCTTGCCGTCGATGCCGTCCTTGCCCCACTCGATGTCCATGGGCCGCCCGTAGTGGTCCTCGATCACCAGCGCCTGCCGGCCCAGCTCCTCCACCTCCGCATCGGTGATGCTGAATTGCGCGCGATCCGCCACCGGCACGTCGGTGAAGACGGTGCTTCCCCCGGCGTGCGTGCCGTCGGCGTAGACCATCTGGATCGCCTTCTCCCCCACCGACCGCTTCAGGATCGCCGGCCGCCCCTCTCGGAGGGCGGGCTTGTACGCGTAGAACTCGTCGGGGTTCACGGCGCCCTGCACGACGGCCTCACCGAGCCCGTACGAGCTGGTGATGAACACCGCGCGGTCGAAGCCGGACTCCGTGTCGACGGTGAACAGCACACCGGAGGCCCCGACATCCGAGCGCACCATCCGTTGGATGCCGGCGGAAAGGGCCACGTCGTGGTGATCGAAGCCGTGGTGCACGCGGTACGCGATGGCCCGGTCGTTGTAGAGCGACGCGAACACGCTCCGAATGGCGGCGAGGACGTTGTCGATGCCGCTGATGTTCAGGAACGTCTCCTGCTGACCTGCGAACGACGCATGAGGAAGGTCCTCCGCCGTGGCGCTGGAGCGCACCGCCCACGAGACCGACTCCGGCTCGGGATCGCCGGCGACCAGAGCGGCGTACGCCGCACGGATGTCGGCGTCGAACTGCGCCGGCAGCGGCTGCTGCTCGATCCACTCGCGGACGTTCGCGCCGACCCGCGAGAGCTCTGCCACGTCGGAGACGTCCAGCGCCTCGACGGTCGAGCGGATGCGCTCGTACAGGCCGTCGGCGGCGAGGAACTCGCGGTACGCGTCGGCCGTGGTGGCGAACCCGCCCGGCACACTGACTCCCGCGCCGGACAGGTTGCTCACCATCTCGCCGAGCGAGGCGTTCTTGCCGCCGACCTGACCGACGTCGTGCATTCCGATCTCGGTGAACCAGAGGATGTTGTTCGTCATTTCGTGTCCCGATCTGTGTGGGTGGGCGCGCGAGGCGATGGAGGAGGAGAAGTTCAGGTGCGCAGCCGCATGGACTGCATGATCACGGCCGACATCTCCTCGACGGACTTCGTCGAGGAGTTGAGGAACGGCACGCGGTTGCGGCGGTACAGATCTTCGGCGCGGCGCAGCTCGAGCGTGCACTGGGCGAGGCTCGAGTAGGTGGAGCTCGGCCGCCGCTCGTGCCGCACCTGGCTCAACCGGAGCGGGGTGGTCGTGAGTCCGAAGCACTTCTGGACGTACGGGGCCACCGTCTTCGGCAGGCCGTCGGAGGGGAAGTCGTCGTCGGTGAGCGGATAGTTGGCGACCAGCAGTCCGTACTGCAGGGCGAGGTACATCGTTGTGGGGGTCTTGCCGCACCGGGACGGGGCGATGATGATGACATCGGCGATGTCCAGTGCGCGCCCGCTCTGACCGTCGTCGTGCTCGATCGCGTACTCGACCGCGCGCATCCGTGCGAAGTACCGCTCGATGTCCCCGACACCGTGGAACTGTCCGAGTTGCTCCGACGCCGTCGTTCCCAGCGCCTCTTCCAGTTCGGTGAGGTGCCCGCCCAGCAGGTCGATGACGACGGCGCCCGATGCGCCCAGGGCGCTGAGGATCTCCGCCGACTTGACGGTCGCGAAGATCAGCGGCCGTGCTCCGCCGTCCGCGGCGCGCTCGATGTCGGCGACCAGGTTCCGCGCTCCTGCGGCGCTGTCCACGAAGGGGATCGTGTGCCGCTGGAATGCGACACCCGGAAAGTTGGCGAGCAGCGCGCTGCCCAGAGTCTCGGCAGTGATGCCGGTGCTGTCCGAGACGAAGTACGCCCCTCGTCCCGCAGGCACTCCCCTATCACCTCGCTCGGCGTGGACTGCAGCGTCGATGACGACTCCTTCGGGGTGGGCTTGGCTCTCACGATACGGAAGGTTCATCGCTTCCTGCGGCCAAATTGGCTATCAAGAAATGACGTTCTTTCGTCAACGGTAAGATCGGGTACGGGAGGCTGCAGTGCAGGCAGCATCGAGGTACTCGACGGCCGCCAGCACCTCCTCTTCCTTGGTCGCGTAGGGGCTGTTCCGGGTCTCCAGCTCCAAGACGGTGTCGCCGACATAGCCCGTCGATCGCATGGCATCGAACACCGCCGGGAAATCGACGCGCCCCTGACCGATGACCCTGCGGATGTCGCCGCTGACCGCGTCGCGCAGGTGCACGATCGCCACGCGCGCGGCGAGGAGCTGCCACGCGTGCGCGACGGATTCGTCGGCGGCCTCGATGTGCGACACGTCGAAGGCCAATTGGACGCTCGGAACCAGGGCATCCATCAGGGCGGCCGCACGTGCGAGGCGATCGATCGGTCGTCCGAAGTACGGCGCTTCGACCGCCAGTCGCACGCCGTTGCGTGCCGCCTTTGCCCCCGCCTCGTTGAGGGCGTCGGCCATCCGGGCGATCTGCGGGTCGGTCGTGCGCTGCTCCGACTTCTCACCCGCCGGGAGCACGAGGATCGGCGCCCCCGCTTCGGCGGCGAAGTCGATGAGCCGCTTTACACGCCGCATCACGTCGACGGGGTCATCGAAACCGTCGAACGAACCGGGGTCGGCGTTGACGCTTACCGCGCGAAGACCGGATGCCGCGAAGGTGCGCGCCGCCGCTCTCATTTCGCTCGTTGTGCCGTTCACCGGCACGTGCTCACACAGCCCGCGGAGGCCGACGAGGTCGACGCTGTCGAATCCGAGCGACCGCGCGACATCCAGTGCCCGCACGAGATCGTACTGCCGCAGGCACACCGTCGAGACGGAGTACCGGGACCGGGTCTGGTCGTTCACAGCGACCCCGCCTGCCGCTCAGCCGAGCTCGCGGAGGACGGAACCCACGATGGATTCGACCGCGAGGCCGTACCGTTCATGCAGCGTGGGGAGCGCGCCGGCGTCGAGGAACCGGTCCGGCAGCGCGATCGGAATGACGCGTCGCCCGAGCCCTCGGCGCACGATGGCCGAGGCGACCGTCTCGAAGAGGCCCCCGATCACCGTGTGGTTCTCGAGCGTCACCGCGAGGCGGGGCGTGTCGATCTCGCGCAGGACGGTGTCCTCGTCGAACGGCTTGAGCGTCGGGGTGTGCACCACCGCGACATCCACTTTGTGCGCGGCAAGCGCCTCCGCCGCCTGCAGCGCGCGCATCGTCATCAGCCCGCTGGAGACGAACACGACGTCCGCTCCGGGGCGGATCACCTTCGCCTTGCCCAGCTCGAAGGAGTAGTCGTACTCGTCGAGGACCGTCGGCACATGGCCGCGCAGCAGACGCAGGTACGTGGGGCCGGGATCAGCGGCAAGCTGCGGCACCGCCTGCTCGAGGTCGACCGAGTCGCAGGGGTCGACGATTGTGAGGCCGGGGATGCCGCGGAAGATGGCGACGTCCTCCGTCGCCTGGTGGCTCGGGCCATAACCGGTGGTGAGCCCCGGAAGACCGCCCACGATGTTGACGTTGAGGCGCGGCTCGGCGATGTCGAGGCAGATGAAGTCGTACGCCCGACGGGCGGCGAAGACCGAGTAGGTCGATGCGAACGGCACAAGGCCGACCTCCGCCATGCCCGCGGCGGCGCCGAACAGCAGCTGTTCCGCCATCCCCATCTGGAAGAACCGGTCGGGGTGGGCGTCGCGGAAGATGTGCATGTCGGTGTACTTCGCGAGGTCCGCCGAAAGGCCGACCACCCGCGGATCGGTCTCGGCGAGGGCGGCGAGCGCGTGACCGAAAGGCGCGGAGGCCGTCTTCTGGCCGGGGTCGGCGAAGGAGGCGATCATCGCCGAGGTCTTGAGCTTCGGCTTGGTGGTGCTGCTCATGATGCTGCTCCTTCCGCCGCGGCCGCGGCATCCGTTTCGTATCCCGCGATCAGCTGCTCGCGGCAGATCGCCCATTCGTCTTCGTCGATGCGCATGAAGTGCGACTTCTCCCGGGCCTCGAGGAGCGAGACGCCGCGGCCGACCTTCGTGTCGCACACGAGGACGTGGGGGGCGCCGTCCGGGTCGCTGTCGCCGATGATGTCGAAGGCCCGGAGAAGCGCTTCGGGGTCGTTGCCGTCGACGCGCTGGGTGTGCCAGCCGAACGCCGTCCATTTCTCCTCGGCCGGTTCGATGCGCAGGACTCCGGCGGTGGGGCCGTCGGCCTGAAGCGCGTTCATGTCCACGAGCGCCACCAGGTTGCCGAGCCGGTGGGATGCCGCGCCCATGGCCGCCTCCCACGTCGAGCCCTCGTTCAGCTCTCCGTCGGAGAGGAAGTTGATGACCCGCGACGAGCTGCCCAGGTGGCGGAGGCCGAGAGCCATCCCGACCGCGACGGTGAGTCCATGACCGAGGGATCCCCCGGAGATCTCCATGCCTGGTGTGTAGCTGGCCATTCCCGACATGGGAAGGCGCGAATCGTCCGACCCGTAGGTGTCGAGCTCTTCGAGCGGGATGATGCCGGCCTCGGCGAGCGCCGCGTAGAGCCCGATCGCGTAGTGGCCGGTGGAGAGCAGGAAGCGGTCGCGGTCTTCCCAGTGCGGGTCGTCCGGGCGGAACCGGAGCTGGTCGGCGTAGACGGCGGCGAGCATGTCGGCCGCGCCGAGGGCCTGGCCGACATAGCCCTGGCCCTGCACCTCCCCCATCGCGAGGGCGTTGAGGCGGATGCGCTGCGCGGCTTCGCGCACACGGCTGACCCGCGTGCCGAGCTCGACGGTGGTCGTGGCTGTAGTCATGGATGAAACTCCTTCGTTCGATACCAGGTGTGGGCGGCGGGGGCCGGGATCAGTGCAGGTGGCTGCCGCCGTTGATGTCGATCGTCGTTCCCTGCAGGTAGCCGGCCTCGTCGCTGGAGAGGAAGACGAAGACCGCGGCGACGTCGTCGGGAGTCGCCTGGCGTCCGAGGGGGATGTCGCGGACGATCGCGGCCTCCTGCTCGGGCGTGGATCCGACGCGGATGTTGGTGTCGACGGCACCAGGGGTGACCGCGTTCACGGTGACGCCGCTCGATCCCAGTTCGCGAGCCAGAGCCTTGGTGAAGCCGAGGATGGCGGCCTTCGCGGCGGAATAGGGCACCTTGCCGAAGACTCCGCCACCGCGCTGGGCGGACACGGATGACATGTTGATGATGCGTCCGAAGCCGCGCTCGATCATGTCGGGGAGGAACGCCTTGGTGACGAGATAGGTGCCGGTGGCGTTGACTGCCAGAACCTTGTTCCACAGGTCGAGCGTCGTCTCGAGGAACGGTACGGGTGAGGTGATGCCGGCGATGTTCGCCAGGGCGCCCACGGGTGGGAGCGTGCCATCGGCCACTCGCGCCGATATCTCCTGCTGGGCAGCCGACACCGATGCCTCGTTCGCGACATCGACAGCTCCGCCGTAAACCGGCACTCCGTGCTCGGAGGCGATGTCGGCGGCGACGCGGGCGGCGAGCTCACCGTCGAGGTCGAGGATGGCGACGGCCCAGCCGGCCTTCGCGTAAGCCCGGGCGGTGGCTTGGCCGATGCCTCGTTCGGCTGCTGCGCCGGTGAGGACGGCGGTGCGTGTGGATGTCATCAGTCTCCTGCTTTCAGCCGCTCCGTTGCGGCGGCACACTCGATAGTACGACGGGATTGCCGACAGTTCAATAGTCGACTGTTTGATTGTTGACAACAGCGGTCTGTTCTCACATACTGGGTCCACCGCTCGCGCCGCGAGTCGGACACAATGACGTGAGAAAGGCAGAGAGATGAGCGAAGCAGCCATCACGATGCGTGGTGTCGTCAACGGCACACCAGAACGCAAGCGCGTAGCGGTCGGCTCGGGCGTAGGGGCGGTCATCGAGACCTACGACTTCATCGGGTTCGGCACGGCCGCGGCCCTGTATTTCGGCACGGCGTTCTTCCCCGGCTCCGATCCGGTGACCGGCACGCTGCTGTCATTCGCGACGCTCGGCGTCGGGTTCGCGGCCCGCCCCATCGGCGGCATCATCGGCGGACACCTCGGGGACCGCGTGGGCCGCAAGCCCGTCTTGGTCGCCTCGCTGATCCTGATGGGCCTCGCAACCTTCGCGATCGGGCTTCTCCCCACCTACGCGATGGTCGGGATCGTCGCACCGATCCTCCTGGTCATCGTCCGCATCATCCAGGGCCTCGCCTTCGGAGCCGAGTGGGGTGGTGCGATCCTCATGACCTACGAGCACGCCCCGTGGCGCTTCAAGGGCGGCTTCACCGGGATCGTGCAGGCCGGCTTCCCCGTCGGACTGCTGCTCGCCAACCTGGTCTTCCTCGTCAGCGTGCACCTCCCCGGCGACTGGGCGTGGCGCGTGCCCTTCCTGGCCAGCATCCTGCTCGTCATCGTCGGACTCATCATCCGCGCCAAGGTCCCCGAATCCCCCGTCTTCGAGGACGTGAAGGCGGAAGGCAAAATCCTCAAGGCACCGCTCGTCGAGGTCATCAAGAACGACTGGGGCAACATCCTGCGCGGCATCGGACTGCGTGTCGCGGAGACCGCAGGCTACGCGATCTCGATCACTTACCTGATCTCGTACCTCAACACGAACAAGATCACCGAAAGCTGGCAGACGCTCACTGCCCTCTGCATCGCCGCGGGAATCGGCATCATCGCCACGTGGAGCTGGGCCCGGCTCACGGACAAGATCGGGCGACGGCCCCTTTACCTCATCGTCACCGCCATGGGCGTGTTCTGGGGATTCCTGATGTTCATAGGAGTCAACACGGCGGTCTACCCCATGGTCATCGTGGTCATCGTGCTCTCCTACGCCGTCTTCCAGAACGCCCTCGCCGGCGCGCAGGGGGCATGGTTCCCGGAACTCTTCAACGCCAACACGCGCACCTCCGGCGCATCCCTGGCCTATCAGATTTCCGCAATGGTCTCCGGCTTCACGCCGTTCATCACGACGCTGCTGTACGGCGCGTACGGCTGGGTGGGCCCCGCCGCGCTGTTCGCCCTGTACTCGCTCATCGGCTTCATCTCCGCGATGGTAACCCCGGAGACGTGGACGAAGGCCCAGCGGGAGTACGCCAAGAAGGCGTCTCTCGAAGCGCGCCAACTCGAGCCCGTGAACTGACCGCAAGGCGGTCACGAGGGCGGTGCCCCACGCTCGATGCACCGCCCTCGTAGACTCGACACAGACTCGGCCGAGGGAGGTGAATCATGTCCGACGGTTCTGCGATCCTCGGCCTGCAACGGAACACACTGCGGATGCAGGCCATCGAGGCCCTCCGCCGGGCGATTACGACGGGTGAACTGCCCCCCGGCTCGCACGTGTCAGAAATCGAGATGTCCCAGCGTCTCGGGATCAGCCGCGGCACCCTGCGCGAGGCGATGCGCACCCTGCAGATCGAGGGCCTGCTCACCGAAGGATCTCGCGGCCGGCTCCTCGTCCGGCTCATGGACGACGACGAACTCCGCGATCTGTTCAGGGTACGAGCCGCGCTCGAGGCCTTGGCCGCTCGGACCCTCTCCGAGAGCGTCGAGCGCGACCACGCCGTCCAACTCCTTACCGCCTCCGCGAATCGCATGCGCGCTGCGGAGAGCGAGTCGCTCGACGCCCGGATGCGCGCCGACTTGGATTTTCACCGCACCATGTGCCTGCTCACCGGCAATGAGACGCTGCTGCGGGCGTGGTCGGCCCTCGAGGGATCCATCCTCATGTCGATCACCCGCTCCGGGATCGATCGCGCCGTCCGAAACATGGACGTGCCTCGGCACCTCGAGATTGTCGACGCCATCGCCACCGGCGATCCGGATCACGCCGCGGCGACCGTAGAAGAGCACATGGCGCTCGCCACGGAGACGCTCGTCTCCTGACCACCGGCGCTGTTGCGCGGGCGTCACGTTCGATCTCCGAGACTGACCACAGCAGTGGTTGGCGACCGTGGGGAAGCCGTTCACACCACGGCGGCTCCGTGCGATGCCCTGCGTCAATCGTCTCAAAGAGGACACTTTGCAGAGGATTTTGAAGCGCTACACCTGCGGGTTGTGGCCTCGGGCCTCTGATATGCCGGGACCCGCGCGGCCCGAGATCGGTTCGACGGTCGTCGATGCGAAAGTCGCCGCAGAGCACTAGTTGGGCCGGTTCCGCCGCGGTTCTTTCTCGATTCTTGCTTACGCCGCCCGACAGACCAAAAAACCCCCGGCGAAAGGGGGTTTTCATGGCGGTGACGGTGGGATTTGAACCCATACTCGCCGAGGTCTCCACGCCTGCGCTGGACTGCATTCGGTCTCGAAACCGCGACTTTCCGCGGGACCGAGCGTTCAGACTCTGCTCTCGTCTACCGCGATTGTCTCTCATTCTTTCTCACGTTCTTTCTCACCGCTCTGTCGTGGCTGATGGGACGCCAGCACTGGACACGTCGGTGCAGGCGATCATCCTCGCCGTCCAGCAGCCTTGTCGGGGCGCGTGGTGTCCAACTTCCGCTTGCCCCTCGCTGGCTGTAGGGCGGCGCGCGGCTTCTCGAGGTCTGCTTGACCTCGACCACTACGTTCGAGCGCGAACCTTGTGGCGGAGACGGAGGGATTTGAACCCCGTTTGAGTGTGAGCGTCCAGGTTCCGTCATAGTCGTTCACGTTGATTCGATGCGGTTCGCGATCACGTTCGACGACGTTCAGCGATTCTCGAAGTCAGTCAATCGGACGCAATCGAGACGCAGCGGTGGCCTCCTTACTTGCGCCACCCTGCGCACGAGCATCGTGCTGGTTGCAGGCGTGGCGGCATCCTACGCCCGCGCCGCGACGCGGTCGACGTGCGGGTGACGGGATGGATACGCCCGCTCAGGATCCGCTTGCGATCATCGGGCCGGACGCCGACTCTACCTCTTCAATCGCTTCGATCGCCTCGACTAATTGAGTCAGCGACTATCCCTCGGCTGTGTTCGCCGTGCGTCCAGGAGTATGCCGCGTCGACGTGGGTGTGCCTCCGGAGGCGTGTGGTTCCATCGCTGCCTGTGGTTAGAGTGTGGCGGCGACGTCTAGACCCGCTTCGAGCTGCGGCGTATTGTCGATCGCAGTCGGGTGGGTCGGTTGAGGCTGCTGGGGATCAGTCGCCGGTCACGCCTTTTGACCGATGCGCTCGGGTTCACTCGAACCCCGAGCGCATCTCTTCGAGGGACGGTTCCTCCCGAGCCGTGGGCTGATGAGAGTCCATGGTTCTCGGGAGGAACCTGAACCCGCTGGCCGCCCCGCCGCTTCAGGTACGCGGTGACGTGCACAGCCTGGGGAACTGGCACCGACGCGGCGGCGGGTCTGGCATCAGGATAGCCTCTGGTGTTCCGCGCGACGGACCGGATGTGATTTCACGCGCGGCGGCAATCGTGCAGCCGATCACCCGTGACCGAACGTGGTCTACCGCTGCAGAAGAGGAGATCTCGTGGCACATGCGCACATGAGCGCCGAGGTGAACGTGGCTCTTCAGACGTTGCCGCGGGTGGGCGAGGACTCCGCCGGCCCGCTCGGGCCCAGGCCTTCTCCCCTCGGGAGTCCTCCTCGGGGATTCGAGATATCCATCTGCGATCGGCGTCGCCCTACGGGCCGACCGCTGATGCCCGTCAGCACCGTGAGTCGCACCGGCTTGCGCGATGCGCACCCGCATCCCCGTCTCGCCGAGAAAGGTGAGTCGTTGGTTCGGACTGATCTGCGGGGGGAACCCCCTCCCGGGGAGCGCTGGGGCCGTCTCCACCCGGGAGGGGTGGTCGCGGGGGTCTTATGTCATGGAGCTGCCTGGGCCGAACGCCCGAGGAGGCGCTCCTTGGCTTGACGTTCGATCAGCCCGGGCACATAGTTTGTGGTCGGGTGATCGTTGAAGGCGTCATGTGCTTCGCGGGTCACGGCCTCGACCTCGGGCGGTGGAAGTTCGGGGAACTGCTTCTCGAGGCGCTCGATGATGGCGGCGAGACGCTTGTCCTGATCGGGGGAGCTCATGGTCCTGTCGTCCTTTCGGGAGCTGTCGGTTCAGAGGAGGGCGGTGCGGCCGCGGTTCGTTGGCCTGGCGTGATGCGCTGGAACGTGCGCCAGCGGGTCCGTGAATCGCGGCGTCGGCGGAGCACGCGGATGGGTCCGCGTGGCGCGGGCGATCCGGGTGCGGAGATGATCATGAGTGGGGATCTGTCCCCGTCCGGCCATAAGACTCCCAGCCCGCGCATTCGCAACGGTTCCTCGGTGGCGGCGCCGGGGTCTGGGGCGACTGAGCGTCAAATTTATACCCCACCACGCAACCGCGGCAACCGGAGGGACCACCCTGGCCCCCGGTTCCGCATCAACCCGAGACGCCCGTACACGAACCCAGTGGGCGCTACCATCGTGGCCGTGCCGAAGCAGAATTGGTCGCGGGTATGTCCCGGTCGACGCATGTTGGAACCAGGCTATGGGAGATGGGGATCCTGTTGCGGGCACGGGCGGTGTTCGTCGGGCCGCGGGCGCGCAAGCTGCTGGGCCGGGTGAATTGGCGTCTTTCGGCAGGAAGTAGCCTCGGGCGCATCCGCAATGGTCCCGCAGCACAGCCTGTGCGCCGGCGATCCGGGACAGAAGGGGGTCTCTGGAATTTATGGCAGTGGGTCGGGGATGGGTATCACGGCGAGTGGCACTCCTGGTGTGATCCATCGGTGCGAGTCCCGTCGGATGCCTTCGCCGTCGTTGACGACGAGCCATCCACCGGTGTCCATGAGCAGGTTGATCTCGGTCTGCAGGTCTGCGAGTTCACGCTTTCGGACGCTGCACAGCTCGCCGCCGTAGTGAAGGTCAATGCGTTTCATGAACCTTCCCGATGGTTCCCGTGGGCGTGCCGTTGCCGTGCTCGGGAGGTTCGGGCACGGCGTAGAGCCCGGTGGGTGAGTTCGCGGTGAACATCAGCACGTCCACCCAGGCTTTGTTGATGTTAGGCGCCTTGCTGCCGTAGAACTTGTACACGATGGAGACCCGCGGGTGCACCCACACGGTGGTCCTGCCGTTGCCGATGCTGTCGTCGTCTTTCCACGTGAAGTGGAACGATTCGCCACGGCGGATCTTCGCTCCGATCACCAGCTGCAGGTGAGCCAGCAGACGATCCTCAAGATCGACCTTCACCAGCCCGTCGTAAATGAACTTGCCCATGATCGCGCCTCTCCAGAGGGCTGCGTCGATGGGCTCTCGGTCGGTGCCGAGCGTGCCACCCGAAGAAACGGCCAGTGTCCTTAGTATGCGCTCATTCCCAGGTCAGCAGGACCGAAAAGTCAACCGGGCTTCCTTCCAACCAACGACCGCTATCGATGGGGTTTGGAAGTCCCGCCGCGACAAGCTCCCGTAACGCATGAGGTGGTCAGATGCAAAGGGTGTGCCTGGGCGCGGCGGCGCGATGTACACAGGCCGTGTGATGAGAATCTTCTACGCAAACACGGAAGTACTCACCGGCGATGCGATCGCCCTCGCGGTGCTGCACTACAGCGAGGCCCTCGGGGAGTCCGGTTTGGCTGAGACGATCGAGATCCCCATCCAGGAGCTCGACGGCTCACGCGGCACAGCCATTCTGCTGGTCGGTCCGGCCAGCCAGATCGTCGCCACCAGGACCACCACCGAGTTCGGCGAACTCGAGGACACCGACACCGTCGACGACCTGCGGGTGAAGACTCAGAGGCTCAGACCGCTCATTCACACTGACGCAGAGCCACCCGAGCGCATCCCCTGGGCAGAAGACCTCTGAGCCCCGTCCGCCACACCCTTCCTCATGCACATAAAGCGCGCATTCGGGCGGGAGCGCGCTAGCCAAAGCGGTGCCTAGGACGATCCCTCTGCGGGCGGCGGCCCGGCTCGTCGACAATCGTCGCCCTGGGGGTCCCTCGCCGCGGCAGATCCGCGTTGGTTCTCAGGGCTGATCTGAGCGCCGCATCCTTGTGGGTTGGGACCGCGGTGATGAACCGTTCGGCGATACTCGGGCCGATGACTCGCGTGCTGACCGCGGCCTTCCGGCGTGCGAGCCGGTCGGAGATTCGTTGCCGCATTTCAGCCGGTGCTCCCGACGCCTGCATCGCGTGCGATTGCTATGGCGTGTCCGCGGTCGCGTGCGCGGAGTTTGATGAAGATCGCGGAGACGGTGTTTTGGACGGTCTTGGTGCTGATGCCCAGGCGAGCGGCGATGGCTTCGTTACGCAGGCCGAGGGAGAGGCGTTCTAGGACTTCGTACTCGCGGGCGGTCAGGGTCGGGAAGGGCCGCGCGGTGGATTGGGTGTGGCCTGGCTGCAGGATCTGTTCTGCGATTCCTGCGTCAAATACAAGCTGCCCCTCGTGCAGCGAGATGATGGCGCGCACGATGGCATCGGGCTGCGCGTCCTTGAGGAGATAGCCGCGAGCGCCGGCGGCGATGGCTCGCCGCACGTGGGAGTCATCTGCGTTCATCGTCAGCACGAGCACCGCAGGAGGTGCGAGTCCGCCGACGACGACGGACGTGGCGTGGATGCCGCCTTCGCCGGGAATGTGCAAGTCCATGAGTACGACGTCCGGATGGGTTTCGGCGACCTGCGAGATCGCGTCGCCTGTCGTCGCCGCTTCTCCGACGACGTCGATTTCGTTCACGCGGGCGAGTAGGGCGCGAAGACCCTCCCGGAATACGGCATGGTCATCGACGATGACCACTCTGATGGGTGTCATGTCGGTACCGGGATACGCGCGGTCAGTGTTGTTCCGCCTGTCGAGGGCGTAGAGACGGAGAAGGTGCCGCCCAATGCCTGCACCCTTTGTCGCATCGAGGTCAGCCCAACACCGCTTACGTAGGGAGTGGTCATGCCGACGCCGTCGTCCGTTACCTCTACAGCGAGTACCTGTTCCTTTTCGTGAACGACGACCCGGGCGCTGGATGCTTTGGCGTGACGGATGGTGTTGTTGACTGCCTCGAGGACGCAGAAGTACGCGGTTTGCTCGACCGCCTCCGGGAGAGCCTCAGTGTCAACTTGCAATTCGATCTGTGGAACGTCCGCACCGGCTAGGGAGTCGATGTAGTCGGTGAGGGCGATCGGCAGGTTCCCGCCTGGAAGCGCGGCGGGTTGCAGGTCATGAGCGACCCGTCGTATCTCGCCGGCGGCGACGCGCAGGCGTTCGGCGAGCCTGGCTGCGTCCAGTTCGTCTTGTGAACCCGGCTCCAGGCCTCGTCGGAGGGCTTCGGTGGTTAGCGCAGCGCCGGCCAGTAGGGGGCCGAGTCCGTCGTGCAGGTCGCGACCCAGCTGCGCCCGCTCCTCCGCGGCGGTGGTGATCGCTTCGCGGCGCGCGGTTGCCAATTCTTGGTCGCGGCGTACACCGTACAGGATGGCCGCGGCCTGGTCGGCAAGTTGGGAGAGGAGCTCGCGGTCGCGGGGTCCGTACTCCTCGCGTGGGCTTCGCCTGTCAATGCGCAGTTCGCCGATTCGTTCCTGAAGGTGGAGGAGAGGAACGACGAGCGGATCCCCCTGTGACTCCGGGTTGCCCGGGCTCGGTTCGCGGCCATCGATACCGAAGAGCGTGATGTCCACTCGCGGTGAGCGGACCGCATCGGCGATTGTCTTGGTGATGGCATCGGTGATCGCGCCGTCATCAAGCTCGAGCATCGAATCGCGGAGCTTGGCCATCGCGACGAGGGGGCGGCTCCGCTCGCCGAGGAATCGGCGCTCGAGCAGGCCTTGCAGCCGTCGCCGCACGGGTTCGGCGCACAGGACGACGACTGCCGCGCCGAGCGCGCCGGCGGTCCACGGGTTGAGCGTGAACGGAAGCTGCGACGCGAGCGCGAGCACGCTTGCGTAGATGATCTGGAACAGTGCGGTGAGCGACACCGTCAACGCCGAGTACAGGGCTACACGGTGTACCACCACGTGGATGTCATAAAGCTCGTAGCGCAGCACCGCCACGGCGATCGATCCGAAGATCAACAGCGGGGCGATGATCATGATGGTCTGGAACAGCTCGTTGGGAAGCAGCGGTCCCAGGGTCATCGCCGCCAGCATGAGGCTGACGGCCACTCCTATTAGGGCGAGCTGTTGACGGATGAGTCGGGACCCGCGAACAAAGCGAACAATCAGAGCCGAGAGTCCCGCCAGAAAGCAGATGACTGCGAGCAGCCGCCCGGTGTTCTCCAGCAGGAGCGAGAGCTCAGGCTTCGCGAATGGGTTGGCCAGGGCCGGCGCCCCTTGCCCTACCGGGATGGTGTCGTCCGTGACTGTCGCGACGGCCAGGGTCAGAACGGCCACTCCGGTGAGCGCCGCGAACAACCGCCACAGCCATCCCGGTAGCAGGCCAGATGGGAAGACCAGCGGCAGGAGGGCGAGCGGGACCACTACGAAGAACGGCCAGAGGAACACCGAGGCCAATAGCAACGCAACCGCCGATGCTGACCCACCAACGAGGGCGAGATTCCCGAGTGCTCCCAGCAGGATGCTGGCCGCTCCGCTGAGGCCACCGACCAGGAGAACCACCCCGACCGCCCGAGCTGCCGCATGCCGCAGAAGAACCCCGCCCGAGATCGTCGCGGCGACAGCGAATGATCCGATCTGGATCAGCGACCACTGGAAATCTGCGGCTCCACGGCTGGCGAGCAGACCCATCTCGAGAACCAGGCCGACGGCGGCCATGGTGATCCCGCACCCGGCGATCACCACGGCGGCCAGGGAACGTCGACCGGGCCCCGCGGTCGCGCTCCCGACGGCTGCAGGCGTCACCATTCACCTCCTCAGGTGACTCACGATACCGAGGAGGTGCTGCGGATTGCACGGGTCTTTCGCACCGCCCCGCTGCGCAGGAGGACGATCGCCAGAGCGCCGTATCCGATGAGCATTCCCCACGGAACGAAGAAGTGCAGCACGAACCCGGTGATGATGAGCGGGCCAATGAGGCGCGGCGTGTCACGGTCAATAATCCATGCAAGACCACTGACTAGGACGCCGGCGTACGAGATGAGCGAAAGCAACTCCAGATACATGAATGGGTAGGACATGTCCCCGCGCCCCAAGATCCCGCCCCATGCGATCGAGGACACCGTGAGGATCACGTGCACGACGGGCAGGACCAAGAGCATCGCGGCCCCCACCGCCCCCAGCCGCCGCTGAACCGCCCGACGTCGCGACCACAGCATGATCAGGCCCGTAGGAATGAGAATGCTCGCCTGTTTCACGGTGAGATAGCCGACCCACTGCGGCGGCTCGGCTGCGCCGGAATTGTGGATCGCCTCGATGATGACCAAATGGAGCCCAGAAAGAAATGCTCCTAGAACCAGCATGGCGGCGACCACGGGGAGGGGTATCCTCGCGAAGGCGTCGAGTGCTCGGCCCGTCCGGCTCGATGACGGAACCTGGCGTGAAGTGGACGGAGTGGAAACCGCGGACGGGAATTCGGACATGGGATCTCCTTTGACTGCGTCGGCCGGGTAGCCGGATCACAACAGCGTGCGCCACGACCTTCCCGGGAGGCCTGGGGCGAAACTCCCGACCCCACGGGAAGATCAGTGGCCGATCGAGGGACGGCCGGCAACACGCACTTGTGAGCACTGCATGGCCGGTTCCGCGGTAGGTGACAGACTCCTCCGCGGCGGACGGCAAGAGGCCGTTGATCTTCCCCCCGATACCACGGGACGCTGGTATTCCCACCCAAACGGGATTACGCGCCCTGTCGTCCCGGGATCGTCCTACTAGATGCTCAACGAGCCCGGTTCATTTCGGCCGGAGCAGTCGAATGCCTTCCGCGGTCCTTCCGTGCCCACCGGGTGCGCCGGTCACACCGACCGCGTCGAAGGCTTGCACTCCTCAGAAAGAAGTTCCCATGACAAAGTCAATTCGTCGGACAACACCTCCAGCCCTGCTTGCGGTGGCGCTCTCCTTCGCCGGCGGCGTGTCGGGTTGCGGCATCGTCCCGCCGCCCGACGGCGATGTCATCACGCAGCGCGGCATCGGTCCTCTCGAGGTAGGCGGTGCGCTATCCACCGACGATGTCGAAAGCTATTTGCGCGTGACATTCAGTCCCAAAAGTCAGACCGAGGACTGCTGGCTGAACATTGCAGCGGACGCCGGCCTGGCAACGGTGTCGGATTCGTATACAGCGACGATGGCGTTCATCATCGAGGATCCGGAACTGCGGACGGCTGAGGGCATCGGGGCAGGAAGCACATATGACGAGGTTTTCGACGCGTACGGCGAGGACATCATCGAGGAATACGAGTATCCGTCTCAGACGGGAGGACCGATGATTCTGGTTGACGATTTCTCGCGACCAGGGGCGGAACCGACCGAGGATTCGCGGCTCATGGCTTTCGATACAGACCTGGAGGGAACTGTGACCCGAGTGCGGGTGGGTATGTGGCCGTGGGTGGGGTTCCTCGACTACTGCTCGGACGAGGCCGGTCGTTCACATGCGAACACAGGGTGGCCGCTCACTCGGTTGCCCTAGCCGACCCGAAGACTCTCGGCCGCTGTTTGCCGCTGCCCGCGTCCAGTCCACCGACCACGATGCTATTCAGTCCCGGCTCGGCGTATACGCCAGGGCCGTACGTCGGACAAGTCATCAATCGTGATGCCAGCGCAACATCGTTCCCACCATCAACATGACATCTGACTAGGAGCGTGATATGAAACCCGCTAACCGGGCTTACGGGCCGCTACCACGCGGCCGGTTCGAGCCTTCGGACAAAACCGTGCCGTTCTGCATCGCTATGAGCGCCTTCAACACGTTGCAAGGCGCGCCCCGCGACCAACGAATCACTCGACGAGTCAGCGAGGCGCTCTCATGACTGCCCCCCACTTCCAGGTCCCGCCCAATTGGCCACCGCCTCCACCGGGATGGCGACCGACTCCCGGTTGGCAACCCGATCCCACGTGGGGACCCGCGCCCAGTGATTGGGACTTCTGGCGATCGCCGTCGGTGCTCGATCCGAGCACGACCACCACTTCGACCCCTATCTCCTCCAATGAGGTGGAGGCCAACGACCGGGCAGACACGCATTCCGCCGGACTGACCGAGTCGGCCTCCGCCCCCACGGCTCCCCCATCAACCGGCGGGAGAGCAGGCGGCGCCGATCCTGCCCCGCTTACCCCGGCATCCGCGGCTGCCCCGAGGTTAGACGTGCGAATCTCCACCTACCAGAAGCGGTGGCTCACGGCCTACGGTGTGGCGACCGCACTCAGCCTGTACCTCCTCGTCGCTGCCGCCCTCTCGCCGCCCTTCGATGGTGCTCTGCTAGTACCGACAGGTCTAGGCGCGCTCGCCGCTGTACTCGGTCTGCTAATGGCCACAAGGCTCGCCCGACGCACCATCCCGGACGAGCGGTTCGACGCCGCCACCGCTGGCATGCGTACAGTAGCCGTCGCATGGTTGTTGTTCGCGGCAACCCTGGTAGTGCTCGCCGTAACGGAAACTCGCTTCGGCGCAACTGCAGAAATCGACCCCAGTATCGCGGTAGAGGCCACCAGCAGCTTCGTCGGCACCATCTTCGGAGCAGCGGCACTGGTTCTGATTATTGACAACGGCTACACCGACTACCGAAAGGAGATGGCCGAGATTAAGGCGCGGCCAACCTACGCTCGTCGAGCCCGCTAATGCGGCCCTCTCAACAGTCAGCAATTCTCTGCCGAACGATTCGCAGCTCGTCGTAGGTCCGGGATCCGCTCAGAAGCGCTGTCGCGGGTACCGACGCTATTGGGGGAAGCGGATCTCTGAACGGCCGCTGCCCGGTGAAGAGATGCTCGCCGTCGTTACACGATAAGGTTCACTACTGCGCCCAACGTCCGAAAGGATTTCGAACGGTGGGCAGAGGCTGCGATTCTCTGACCTAACCGCCCGCAAGCCGGTGCTTCAGTGGCGTGCCGGTGATCCTCGTTGCCCGCGAACGTGACCCGCGACGTTCCGCGGAGCCATGATGCCCGCAAGACCCGCACTCGCGCATGCCCGATGATGGTCCGGCGGATTCTGAGGATCGACGCAACAGATCAAGTGTTTACAGGCTATCTGAGGGTGGTTGCCTGTGCGCGACCTTCGGCGCGGAGGCGTCGGGCGGGGGTGTCGTAGTCGAGTCCTTTCCGCGGCCGGTTGTTGATCTCGGCGACCACGTGCGCGACGTG
>NZ_JBNCMA010000006.1:4931-425621 GCF_049844955.1 Microbacterium sp. DT81.1 | reverse complement strand
GTGTGGTAACCCACATCCTGACGCGGAGGTCTTCGCTTACCTCAGATGTTCACAACGTCCCAGGGAACTACAGCTAGATCTCTTCGACCCACTGCTCATGCGCCGGTGGCTCCGCGTCGGTGCTGACCACAGGACGCAGCTGCTGGATCTTCACCTCGAGCTCGGCCACCGCATCCCGATCGATCAGTTCTTCCACACCGGCATGCGCATCCACCGCCACGATCTGGCTGGCCGGTCCGACCAGCATGAGTGCCGTGCCGCGCGAACCGTCCCCCTCGAGGATCGGTATCTCGATCGTCTCCGCCAGGCCCGCCTCGGCCAGCGCTCCGCTGTAGTGCAACACCGCCAGAGCGATGTCATCACCGGTCAGCAGGGAAGTGTTCGAGAAAAGGATCGTTTTCACATCTCTTTGTACCCTTCCACCGCTGAGCGGGGATACGGATTGCTTCGAAGCACAATCTGTGCCAGGCATCGGCCCCGCGACCCGTCTGCATGGACGGGCAGGCGTGCCGCATGGATTCCGTGAGGAAACTGCTTCGGAGCGCTGGCGGGTGCCGCGGCGAGCGTAGTGTCGCTCGCCGTGACCAGTCAATCCCGCGAACCGGGCGACGAGCCCCCGCTCGCCAAGCGCCTCATCCTCGGCGACCCCCTCAACTCCGAGAAGCTGGAGGATCAGCTCCTCCCCAAGAAGCGTGCGCTGCCCATCTTCGCGTCCGATGCCCTGAGCTCGGTCGCGTATGCACCGCAGGAGCTGCTCATGATCCTGCTGATCGGCGGCACCGCCTTCCTGGCGTTCTCGCCGTGGGTCGCGGCGGGCGTCGTGCTGCTGCTCATCGTCGTGGTGGCGAGCTACCGGCAGCTGATCAAGGCGTATCCCTCCGGCGGCGGCGATTACGAGGTCGCGCGCAAGAATCTCGGCGAAGGACCGGGGGTGGTGGTGGCCGCCGCCCTGCTCGTGGACTACGTGCTGACCGTCGCGGTGTCGGTCGCCTCGGGCGTGGACAACATCATCTCGGCGCTTCCCGTGCTCGACCCGCTGCGCATCGAACTGGCCGTCGGGTTCGTCGTCCTGATCATCCTCGTGAACCTGCGCGGCGTGCGCGAGGCGTCTTTCGCCTTCGCCGTGCCGACCTACGTCTTCATCGGATCCGTCGCCGTCATGATCGTCGTCGGACTGGCGCGCACCCTTCTCGGCGACCCGCCGGTGGCATCCAGCGCGGCGTACGGGGTGCAGGGCGAGTCGCTCACCCAGGCGGCCGTCATCCTGCTCGTACTGAGGGCCTTCTCGAGCGGATGCTCCGCCCTCACCGGCGTCGAGGCAGTCTCGAACGGCGTGCCCGCCTTTCGCAAGCCGAAGGTGCGCAACGCCCAGATGACGCTGGTCCTCATGGGCGGCATCGCGATCCTGCTCTTCTCCGGCCTCACCGCCATCGCCCTCGTGTCCGGAGTGCACTACGCCGAGAACCCCTGCAACCTCATCGGGTTCGACTGCGCCGCCGGACCTCAGCCGAGCCTGATGGCGCAGGTCGCCGCCGCGACGTTCGGAATGGGCTCGATCCCGTTCTTCCTCGTGCAGGCGGCCACCGCGTGCGTGCTGCTGCTGGCGGCGAACACGGCGTTCAACGGATTCCCGCTGCTCGGGGCCGTGCTCGCCCGCGACGGCTTCGCGCCGAAGGCCCTCAACACGCGCGGCGACCGTCTCGTCTACTCGAACGGCATGATCCTCCTCGGCATCGCCGCGATCGCGGTGCTGATCGTGTACCGGGCCAACCTCACCACGCTCATCCAGCTCTACATCATCGGCGTGTTCGTGTCGTTCTCGATCGGGCAGATCGGCATGGTGAGGCACTGGCGACGCGCGCTGCGTGAGCTGGCGAAGCTGTCGCCGGATGCCGCGGCGCAGGGCGCCGCCCGCCAGGAGCGTCGCTCCATCTACAGCGGGCTCGCCATCAACGGCGTCGGGGCGGCGATGACCATCTCGGTGCTGCTCATCGTGACCGTGACGAAGTTCACCCATGGCGCCTGGCTGGTGTTCATTGCGATTCCCATCCTCGCGGTCCTGATGATCGGGGTGAACCGGTACTACCGCGACGTCGAGCACGAGATCCGCGTCGATGACACGACGCACTTCGGTGCCGAGGGCGACCTGGCCATCGTGCTCGTCAACCGCCTGCAGAAGCCTGTGCTGAAGGCCGTGGAGTATGCGCTCGCGGCCAAGCACGACAAGGCGATCGCGGTGCACGTGGCCGTCAGCGACGAGGAATCCGAGGCCCTGCAGAAGCAGTGGGCCGAGCATCGGGTGCCGATGAAAGTCGTCATCATCGAGTCGCCGTACCGGTCGTATGCGTCGCCGGTGGCCAAGTTCATCAAGCAGTACCGGGAGAAGTTCGGCTCGTCGGTCGTCACCGTCTATCTGCCGCAGTACATCGTGGGGCACTGGTGGGAGGCGCCTCTGCACAACCGCCGATCGAAGCGCATCGCACAGCAGCTGATGCTCGTGCACGGCGTGTCGATCACCCTCGTGCCGTGGCTGCTCGACTCGTCGGAGCTCATCTACGGACGCCGCTCGCGCCCCCTCCCCGGCGACCAGCGGGCCGGCAGGCCCGACCTCGAGGTGGAGACGAACGGGCGCCGCGCCACCCGTCCGGCCGGTCCGCCGGCACCCGCATCCGCGCCCGAGAAGGAGTCGACGGCGGCGCTGCGCTGATGCGCGCGCCGACCGCCGCGGAGTGCATGGATGTCGTGAGGACCACCGATGAGGGGCGGCGTGGGTGTTGGATCGAGAAGGTGGACGAGATCGACGAGGGGGCGGCACGCCGCGAGCGCGTACTGGTGGCTCTCAGCGGCGAGTCGGAGGGCGAGACGCTCATCCGCAGGGCGGCGCGGGTCGCCGAGCGGGCCGGTGGCGGCGAGCTGCTGGCGGTGCACGTGTCGAGTGAGGACTCCACGCGCTCCGCATCGCCGGGCGACCTCGCGGGGCAGCAGGCTCTCCTGGAATCGCTCGGCGGCACCTACCACCAGGTCGTGGGCGAAGACATCCCGCGCGCCATCGTCGACTTCGCGCGATCGCATCACGCGACGCAGCTCGTGATCGGTGACAGCCGCCGCGGGCGCCTGTCCGCCGTTCTCTCGGGTGCGGGCGTCGGCATGTCGGTGATCCGGCAGTCCGGCGAGATCGACGTGCACATGGTCACACACGCCGCCGCGGGCTACCGGTTCGCGCTGCCGCGGGTGACCGGCGGGGCGCTCAGCCGGCAGAGGGTTGCCCTGGGTTTCGTCGTGGCGCTGGTCGGCGGACCGCTCCTGACCTGGCTGCTCTACTCCGCCCGCACACCCGAGTCCATCACGTCGGAGGTGCTGGCGTTCCAGCTGCTCGTCGTCGTCGTGGCGCTCGTCGGCGGCATCTGGCCCGCGCTCTTCGCCGCCGTGCTCTCGGGTCTGACCCTCGATTTCCTGTTCGTCGCCCCGCAGTTCACGGTCGCGGTCTCGGATCCGCTGCACCTCTGGGCGCTCTTTCTGTATGTCGTGATCGCACTGCTGGTCAGCTACATCGTCGACAAAGCGGCACGCCGTGCGCGCAGCGCCCAGCGGGCCGCGGCCGAGGCCGAGCTGCTCGCGACGGTCGCCG
Organism: Microbacterium sp. DT81.1; assembly: GCF_049844955.1. Taxonomy (NCBI): domain Bacteria; kingdom Bacillati; phylum Actinomycetota; class Actinomycetes; order Micrococcales; family Microbacteriaceae; genus Microbacterium; species Microbacterium sp. DT81.1. The sequence goes on along the minus strand of NZ_JBNCMA010000006.1, from coordinate 421,993 downwards.
GCAACGTGCTGCGCGGCGAGAGCGCGGTGCCCGCGCTCGTGACCAGAGCGCGCGAGGCGTTCGCCTTGTCGGGGGTGCGGCTCGTGGATGCCGACGGCTCCGTTCTCGCCACCGACGGCGAACCGGTGCGGGACGGGCGATTCGTCCCCGTGCCGGTTGGTCGACGCGGCGAAGCGGCGCGCGCGACGCTCGAGCTGCACGGGCGGGCGCTGGATGCCTCGGAACGCCGCCTCCTCGACGTCATCGTCGCCCAACTCGGCGCCGCCCTCGAAAGGGCCGAACTCACCGAGACCGCCCGCGCGGCAGAGGCGCTCGCGGTCGCCGATCAGGTGCGCAGCGCACTCCTGTCCGCCGTGAGCCACGACGTCCGCGGGCCGCTCGCAGCGGCGATCGCCGCCGTCGGCGGTGTTCGCGCGAGCGGCTCCAACCTGTCGGAGGCAGACCGGGAAGAGCTGATGGAGACCGCGGATGAGAGCCTCGCGGCCCTGTCGAAGCTCGTCACCGACCTGCTCGACGTCAGCCGTGTCGAGGCCGGCGTCCTCGCCGCGTCGCTGCAGCCGGTGGATGCCGCGGATGTGGTGCTCGCCGCCCTGGAGGAACTCGGCCTCGGTCCCGACGCCGTCGACCTCGCCCTAGATCCGGACCTGCCCGCCATCAGCGCGGATTCCGTGCTGCTGCAGCGGGTGCTCGTGAACGTGCTGTCCAACGCGGAGCGCCACGCGCCGGCCGGCACGACGGTCGGCGTCACGACGGAGGTGCGGGGACGGACGGCGGAGCTGCGGGTCGCCGACCACGGCCCCGGCATCGAACGCGAACGCCGGGACGAGATGTTCGCCCCCTTCCAGCGCCTGGGAGACACCGACAACACCACGGGGCTCGGACTGGGGCTCGCGCTCTCGAAGGGGTTCACCGAGGGGATGGGCGGTACTCTCACCCCCGAGGACACCCCGGGAGGAGGCCTCACCATGGTGATCGCGCTGCCGGTGGCTCGGGAGACGCCGTGAAGGTTCTGGTCGCCGACGATGATCCCCAGCTGGTGCGCGCGCTGCGGATCACTCTCTCCGCACACGGATACGACGTGGTCGCCGCGCCCGATGGCGCGGCGGCGATCGCCCTGGCGGCCAAGGAGCACCCCGACATCGTCATGGTCGATCTGGGGATGCCGCACCTGGACGGCGTGCAGGTGATCGAGGCTCTGCGGGGGTGGACGAGCGCACCGATCATCGTCGTATCGGGCCGCTCCGGTTCGGCCGATAAAGTGCAGGCTCTGGATGCCGGCGCCGACGACTTCGTGACCAAGCCGTTCCAGATCGACGAGCTGCTGGCGCGCCTGCGCGCGCTGTCGCGACGGTCCGCGGCATCCGTCGACGAACCCGTCGTCTCATTCGGCGACGTGCGCGTCGACCTCGCCGCGAAGGCCGTCACCCGCGCGGGAGCACTCGTGCACCTCACGCCGACCGAGTGGCAGATCCTGGAGTTCCTCGCACGCAACCCCGGCGCCCTGGTCACGCGCCAGGCACTGCTCAAGGACATCTGGGGCACAGAGCAGGTCGCCGACACCGGCTACCTGCGGCTGTACCTGTCGCAGTTGCGCAAGAAGCTCGAGGAGAACCCCGCGCGCCCCGCGCACCTGCTCACCGAGGCGGGCATGGGGTACCGGCTCGTGCTCGACGGCTCCCCTTCCGCCGAGCCGGGCCCCTGATCGGGCCTCTCTGCAGAGAGCTCGGTCCGTCTACGTGCCGGATCCGCCCGCGGCCCTGCGGATGTAGTCGGCGATCGTCTTCTCCGTCTTCGGGGTGAGTGCGCGGAGGGCGAACGAGGTGACCCAGAGGTCGCCGTCGTCGAGTTGAGCCGCCTCCTCGAAGCCGAGGGTGGCGTAACGGGTGGTGTACTTCGAGGCGGCCTTGAAGAACACCACGATCTTGCCATCCTCGTCGGCGTACGACGGGAAGCCGTACCACGTCTTCGGGACGAGCTGCGGGGCGACCTCCGAGACGATCCGGTCGATCCCCTCGGCAAGGACACGATCCTCGTCCGGCATCTCCGCGATCGCCTCGCGGACCGCCTTCTCCCCGGCAGCACGGCTCTTCCCGGCTTTCTCCTGCGCGCGCAGCTCGGCGGCGCGCTGCTTGACTGCAGCGCGTTCCTCCTCGGACAGTCCAGCCGTCTTCTCAGCCATGCCATGCTCCTTCGTGTCGATGTGCCGTGGTGGTTCCGGCCATCAACACGCTACGGCTCCGGGTTCGGGGACGCTTCTCGAATACTGACCGATGTGCGGGAGAGTACACCCCTCGACTCGGCCACGGCACGAAGTGACCTTGCCCGCGATACTTGCCGCAGGGGTCGCGTGCGCTGAGACTGGGCCGTGCGCCTTCTCGAAGGGAACTGAGCGTGGTCAACGTCCTCTTCTGTCCCGTGACCTTCAATCTCGCCGAGACGACGCGGATGATCGAGGTGGCGCGCGCGCTTCACCCGATCCACCGGTCCGTTTTCATGGGCTACGAAGAGGACTACGTCTCCCTGATCAACGACGCGGGTTTCGAGTATCGCGCGTGCACTCCGTCGTGGTCGAAGGCCCAACGCGACCAGGCGATCGCCTTCGATCAGGGACGCGGGCTGCGCACGCCGTTCACCGCTGAGCTGGTCGCCGCGCGTGTCGACGTGGAGCGGGAGCTGATCCGGGAGCTGGACGCTCCCGTCGTGGTGACCGGGTCCAACCTCACGTCCTACATCTCTGCCCGCGCCGAGAAGGTGCCGCTGTTCTATCCTGTGCCGTTCGCGCTGACTCTTGCCCAGGTGCAGCAGACGCGTCGCATGGAGTTCATCCGCGGAGACGGATGGCCGGCACGCGCGGCGGACGTGCTGGCGACTTCGGCTTTCCGCTGGGTCTACACGCGCGCTCCGCTCGCGCCTCGGTCGTTCACGAAGGTCGCCAAGTCCAACGGCGTGCCCCCGCTGCGCACGGCCGCGTCGTTGCTGACCGCAGACCGCAATCTGCTCACCGAGATGCCGTGGGAGTTGAAGGGCTTCCGGATGCCGCCTGGCTTCGAGCGCATCGGCCCGATCTTCGCTCATATCGAGGCACCACTCCCGCCGATCGTCGGGGAATTGGCCGCGGCATCCGACCCCCTCCTCTATCTCGCACTCGGCTCGTCCGCCGACCGGCGACTCGCACTCGCGGCGGCGCGTGCACTTGGGGAGCTGCCGGTGAACGTCGTCGCCCCCATCCGGCACTACCTCGAGCCCGGCGACACGGTTCCGCCCAATGTCCACGTGACAGACCTGCTGCCGGCGCACCAGCTGGGCGGCCTGGTGGATGCCGCGGTGCTGCACGGGGGGCAGGGCACCGTCCAGACGGCATGCGCGACCGGCGTGCCGTTCGTGGGGATGGGCGTCCAGCCCGAGCAGACGTGGCACGTGCGCGCGTGCGAACGACGAGGCAACGCCATCGCCGTGTCACCGAAGGACGTGTCGAAGCCCCGGTTCCTGGCGGCGGTGCGCAGGGTGCTGACCGAGCCGGGTATCCGCGCCGCCGCTGCGGAGGTGCGCGACGCCTACGCCCAGGAGGATGGGGCCGCCGCGGCCGCACGCCTCATCGAGGCGGCCATCGGTCCGCGGTAGGTCCTCGGTCGACTCGGCGGAGAGCGATCAGGTCTCGACCGCGCCGCCGCGGGCTTTCAGGTGGTCGCGCAGCGAGTACGTCGGGTTCGACGCCCGTTCGGCTAGGTAGTCCTCGAAGCCGATCTGATCGCGCAGCGATACGCCGCCCCGCATCTGCTCGGACTGCGCCTTCTCTGTCGCCATGATGGCGCGCGCGGTCTGACCGACGGCCTCCATCGAGTCTCTCGGCACGAAGACGACACCGTCGGCATCGGCGACCACCCCGTCGCCCGGGCGAACGACGATGCCGTCCACGACCGCCGCGTACATGGCGGGGCCGCCGGGAGGCACGCGAATCGGTCCCCGTGGATGCGACCCGAGGCTGAACACGGGCAGGCCGATGTCGAGGAGCTCCGTCGTGTCGCGGTGCAGGCCCCAGATCACGATGCCGGCGAGGCCGGCCCGTTGCGCCTCCAGGGTCAGCAGGTCGCCGACACAGGATTCATCCCTCCGGCCGCCGTTGTCGATGACGAGGACGCTCCCGACGGGCGCTTCGCCGATGGCCTCCAGCAGCACGTCGACACTGCCCAGGTGGGTGATGGGCACTGCCGGGCCCTCCGCGACGAAGTGCGGGGCGAGAGACCGCAGTCCAAACGGCGCGGTGGTCGCGGGGATTCCGAGACGCACCATCGCATTGGCGGTGGCGGCGGTGCTGAGCTGCGTCATGGCGTCCATCGTCGAAGGCTAGCGTCGGGGCGGCGTGCTCCGAGCGATCCGGTCGGCTGGCGGTGGCATTGTCCGATTTCGGCCGACAGACGGCCGAATCACTCACCCGTCGTCATACTGCCGTCATCCCGGTATCACGGCGGCCCCGAAACCCCCGTCACGCTGCTCGTTCGAACCAGCCGAGGGAGAGGTCGGCGACCGCGGCCGGAGCATCGTCCGTGATGAAGTGCGCCGCGATGACGGCGAGGTGCGTCCGCAAGCCGGGCGTCTCGATGACGACATGATCGAAGCCGGATGCCTCCGGCAGCGGCGGCGACCAGGCAGTGGCGGGCGTCACCATGGCGACCCCTTCGACGATTCAATACTACGTTCATAGTATCCGTCCGCGCTCGCGTGTCCATGCGCGTCCCGCGCGCCGAGGTGTCAAGCCCCGTGACCAGGGCGCGCGCGCGGCGGACACTGGTGGGGCGCCGCATCCGTTCGCGGTGACGACTCAGAGACGATGGGAGATTGCGATGGCAGATTTGGGAGGCCTCGGAGACAAGGCCAAGGAATTCCTGAACAGCGAGAAGGGCGAGCAGGCATCCGATGCCGCCATCGACAAGGCCGGTGACGCCGCGAACTCGGCCACCGGTGGGAAGTTCGACGACAAGATCAACGCCGGTGAAGACGCCGCCGACCGCAAGGTCGGCGACCAGTAGCGTTCCCGGACGTCGCGCAGCCATCAGGGGGGAAGAGAACATTCTCGCGGGCCGAAATCCCGCGAGAGGGGGTCAACGGACTCTAAGGTCGATGGATGTCGCCGATTCGGAATGAGCGCGATATGGACACACCGACTCTGCTGCGGCACATGCTGCTGGACGTCTTCGGGGATCGGGACATCAGCCGTGGGCTGGGTGTCGCCGACCGCATCTTCGCTCCCGACGTGAGCTTCTCGGACCGGGACGGCACGGTGGTGGGAGTTCCCGCCCTGATGGAGAAGGTCGCGCGGATACAGGCCGAGTCACCCGGGTTCGAGTTCGCGATCGCCGCCGGACCGTACGAGAGCGGCGACATCGGCTATCTGGAATGGACATACGGCCCCACGGGACAGTCGATCGTGGACGGCAGGGACATCGTGATCGTCAGAGACGGGCGGATCGCGGAGATCCACACATTCGTGCTTCCGCCGCGCCCGGAGTCAGCACGACCCTGAGCGTCGAACTGCCGACCGGCACACGGTCGCGCCTTGCTTACTCGGAGGGATGCGGTGGCCACGCGCCCGCGCACCCCGCTCCGGTGCACTTGGCCGGCGGATCGCGTCCAAGCCGTAGGCCGCGCTCTCCCGCCCGGCATCCGTCACGCAGGCGGCGAATCGGAACGGACCATGCCATGCCGGTGCGCGTAAGCGGTCGCCTCCGCCCGCCCGCGTACCGCAAGCTTCCGGTAGATCGCCACCGAGTGGTGCATCGTCGTCTTCACTGAGATATGAAGGTGGGCCGCGATCTGCTGGTTCGTCCATCCCTCGGCCAGAACAGAGAGCACCTCGCGTTCCCGTGGAGTGAGCGACGCTTCGCCCGTGGCGGTGTCGACCGGATGATCGACGTGGGCTGCGTGACGTCGCAGCCAGCGCACGACCTCCGCTGATGCATCCGAAAGAGTCAGGAGCGCCCCTCCTGCCCTGAGAGCAGCGACGTGCGCAGCGCCCAGTCGGCTGTCGGCCATCGCACTCGTCCTCTCCAGCTGCGCCGTCGTTGCGGGGGCCATGGCGCGAAGCACGCGCTCGCGATCGGCGCTGAGCGCACCCAGGATGCGTGCTGCGAAGGGCAGGTCACCGAGAGTCGCAGCGATGAGGGTCGCGTGCACGAGTGAGATCGTCAACAGATATGACCAGCCACGTGCCGCACCAGCGGCGAGGCGCTCGGCGCACCAGTGCGCCGCCTCCTGCGCTCTGCCCTCGCTGAGCTCGATGCGTGTCAGCGCTCCCAACAGGAACGACTCCCGGACGACGTCCTCTTGGCTCCTCGCAAGAGCCAGGAGGTCGGTGAGCGAGGGAAGCGCCGCGTTCCCCGGGACGCTGCCAAGCGGAACCGTTCGGAGCACGATCGTCGCTCCGACGATCGCCTCCAGATCGCCGACGCGCTCGGCGTGCCGCAGGGCGGCAAGCGCGAGCCTGACCGCCGCGGTCACGTCGCCGGTGGCATGCACTGCGGCGGCATCGAGGACCTCGAATCTGGCCGCCCACGTCGGAAAGGCGTTGCTCAGCGCAAGCCGCGCGCCCTCTCGCGCGGCCAGCACAGCGGTGGACAGGTCACCGGTCGTCACGCCGTTGGTGACCGCGATGCTTCTGCTCTGCAGTGCCAGCAGGGGCTCCGACGTCACGTCGATCAGGTCAGCGCCGCGCCCCCATCGCTCCTGGATGAGTTCCGCCATGGCGGCGCCGTCAGGCGAGAATGCCAGGGCGTTCGAGGACCACAGCCAGACGCGCGCGCGGTCGGCGGGGGGGAGCGCGTCCACTTCCCTCGTCTCGATGAGCCGTTCCAGGAGTTCCCCCACGATCACCGACTCCGCACTGCCGACCAATTGAGCCGCGCATGCAGTGAGCCACGCCGCCGACCCGCCTGCGTCCGAAGCGAATCGCCGCAGTCCCTCATCCACAAGGTCGCGCCGCAGGGTGTGAGCGTGGATGACCGCGGACGTGCGAGTCGCTCGCGACACGGCGAGGTCAGCATCCCGCAGCACTCCTTCCAGGTAGGTCCGGCGCACCGCGGCGGCGTCCGCATCGATGCCGCTCTCGGCGATGAACCGCCGCATGATGGGCAGCATGGAGTACACGGCTTCCCCGGACGCCGGCTCGTCCGGCTCGATCAGGCGGAGGTCGGTCAGCTTTTCCAGCCCGTCGGCAACATCGCCGTAGGGCTGACCACCCACCGCGACTGCTGCCTCGAACGGAAATGGCCCGCTGAAGCACGAAAGGCGGCCGAGGAGGAGCCGTTCGTGGTCGCGAAGCGTGCCGAACGTCGCGGCGATCGCCTGGCGGAGGCCCATTCGCTGCGTGTGGGAACCGGGAGACAGCAGGTCCAGTGCCGCGGTGGCATCCGAGAGCTCGACGGCGAGCCTCTCGGGTGAGAGCATCCGGATGCGCGCTGCCGCGAGTTCGATTGCCAAAGGCAGCCCGCCCACGAGTCGACAGATCTCCGCGACGGCATCGATCGTCTTCTCCTCAACCCGGAATCGGGCGTCTGCGCTCGTCGCCCGATCGATGAAGAGCGCAACACTGGGGCAGGCGAGCGCCTCCTCGAAGGAGGCGCCGGGAGGCGGAACGTGAAGCGGCTGCAACGCGATGTTCTCGGTTGCGTCGAGCACCCGAGTAGAGGTAGCCACCACGACGCGGAGGTTCGGGCAGGAGTCCAACAGCTCGTCGGTCTCGGGTGTGTCAAGTGTGCGCTCAGGAACATGGTCCAAGGCAAGGACCACCGGGGTGCCACCGATCACCCGCACGACCCGCTCCACAGGCCGGTAGTCCGCTCCAGAAGGGGCCAGCACGGCCACCCCGAGTCGCCGGACTATTCCCTCGCACAGCCCGGACTCACCCGCCTCGTGGAGGTCCACTTTCCACACGTCGGCGCCTTCGGGTGGTGCGTCGGCCAGCGATGCCAACAATGCGCTCTTGCCCACTCCCGCGCGTCCGCTGATTCCTATGAGGCGCGGCCCTTCCCGGATCAACTCCATCAAGTGAGCGCGCTCGTCCTGACGCCCGAGCAACTTCATCCGCGCCTCGCCTTCGAGGTAAAGCGGCAGTGACGGCCCGATCTGGGGGTGGGCTGCCGAAGGGGGGATTCGACCGATTTCCCTAAACGTACGGCACAGTGTGCTGGTGCAGGTCGCATTCGCTGCAGCTCAAAAGGTCGGTACCCTGCGCGCTCGGAGGCTGTGCCAAACGGTGACCGCGTCCACCGATCACCCGCCCAGGTGCGGGGTGTTGCATCGAACGTGGTCAAAGCGAACGACGACCCGACTCCGTTCAAGACGGTCACGAACGCCTGGTGGGGGGAACGCCAAGGCGACTCGGTCGAACGGAGCCCACTTCACCGCGTACGACAACGCGATGTCAGAGGTTTACGGCTGGTTCGAGAAGTAGGCGCGCTCCGGGCCCAGCGCGCCGTAACAGGTCCTGCGGCGACGCGGAGGCCGCTGTACGACCTCCGCGCCGCCCTGCCGACCCTCTACAACTCGTAGAAGAAGGAGTCCCGCACACTGCCGCCTGAGCCCGACCACCACAACTCCATCGAGCCCGGAACCCGGCTCACCGCTGCGACGGCGAACGGGTTGCCCGCCTGCTGCGGGCCCTCGAGCCCGTACCGGGTCCACGAGCCACCCTCGTACCAGAAGGCCCCCTGCACCGACTGGTCGGCGCCCGCGAACCAGAGCTCCATGGTCTCGGGCTTGCGGGAGACGGCCGCCACGCCGCTCGAGGGCAGCGCGGACCCATCCGGCGCGACCTGGTACCGAGTCCACTGCCCGCCCTCGTACCAGAACGCCGCTTCGATCGAGCCGGAGGCCCCTGTCCACCACAGTTCCATCGAGTTCGGGATGCGCGAGACGGCCGCGATGCCGCCGCCTACAGCCGCCGACCCAGGACCGGACAGCTGGTACCGGCCCCATTGACCGCCCTCGTACCAGAACGCCGCCTCCACCGAACCCGCAGGTCCGGTCCACCAGAGCTCCATCGAGTTCGGGACGCGCGAGACCGCCGAGAACTCGGACCCGCGCCCGGCCGAGCCGGCGGGCGAGAGCTGGTACCGGCTCCACTGGCCGCCCTCGTACCAGAAAGCCGCTTCGACGGATCCGTCCGGCCCTGCCCACCACAGCTCCATGGAGTTCGGGACCCGCGAGACGGCGGTGATTCCGGAGCTGACATCGGCCGACCCGTCGGGGGCCACCTGATACCGGGTCCAGGCGCCTCCCTCGTACCAGAAAGCCGCCTCGATGGACCCGCTCGGTCCGATCCACCACAGCTCCATCGAGTTCGGGATGCGAGACACGACCGCGATGCCGGATGCCGGGGCCGCCGCGCCGGCGGGGGCGAGCTGGTATCGCGTCCATTGGCCCCCGTCGTACCAGAAGCCGGCCTCGATCGACCCGCTCGGCCCGACCCACCACGTCTCCATCGAGTTCGGGATCCGCGAGACCGCCGCAATGTTCGGAATGGCGGAGCCGCTCCCGACCGGGGCGATCTCGAAGCCTCGCCACGCGGGCTTGTCCGCGGTCTTCTTGGCGATGGCGCCGAATCGTCGCCCGGCCCATGTGGTGAATCCCGACGCGATCCCACGCTCGCGGGTGTGGTGCTGCAGCGTGAAGGTCTGGGCCGAGTTGTCGGGGCCGAAGTCGATCGTGAAGTCCATCACGTGAGGGTGATCCGACCGCACTCCTCCGAAGGCGGGGCGCACCTCGCCGGTGGAGCGTCGATAGGACAGGGCGGCCCCTCCGGATGCGGGGTCGATGCCGTCGATGACCAGCGCACCGCGCCATCCGTCGTGGTTCATCTCCCACGTGCCGAGCCAGTCCACCCGGTCGAACGGGTCGGCGGGCGCACCCTCGATCGGCGTCCGGCGGATCTGCGCGCCAAAAGGGATGCCCGCCCACGAGGTGTCGCCCGCGGCGAGATGCACGTCGTTGGAATAGACGCTGAGAGTGAAGTCCTGCCCTCCGCCTCCGATGTCCGCGATGCGAAGGTGCGCCGTCTGGCCGGCGTCGGCGAACCACCCCGTCACGTCGTGCTTTCCGCCATCCAGGTAGTAGCTGCCCAGCTTCGTGGCGTCGCCCGGTGAGAACGTATCGGTGGCTGCCCGCAGGTCGGTGAATCGGCGCAGAGTCAGACGCCCGCGCCATCCGTCGTGATCCATGTCCCACTGCCCGACGAACGCCGCGCGGCGGTCGACGGCGGGATCGATGACGTCGATGATGTAGTGCGCGATGCCCGTGTTGATGCTGAACTGCGGATCGTTCTCGTACTTGATGCGGATCAGTCCGCCCTCGCCCCACGAGTTCTTCGCCAGGAAGTACCGCTGCGTGCTGTTGAAGCCGACGAGCAGCAGCACGTGTCCACCGCCGCTGACAGTGACGTTGACGACCACCTCGTGCTTGGCCCGAATCACGTTCTCCAGATCCGCGATCGAGAAGTTCGAGAGAACGCCCGAAGACGCCACGCCGTACTTCGCGTTGCCTCGGGCGACGAAGGGGATGTGCACCGGCGAGAACTCGAAGTCGTCCCTCTGCTCCTGCGAGGGGCTCGGGGCGGTGTTCAGGGCCGCGGCACCGGGGATCGTGGCGATCATGTTCGCCTGCGTCATGTACGGGGCATCCCCCTCTTCGGGAACCCGCATGCGCTCCATGTGCTTGACGATGTCGCTCGAGCCTTGGAACCCCATGAGGGAGTGATTGCCGAAGTCGCTCTCGTGCGCTTTGCAGATGTGGAAGAGATACTGCTCCGAGAGGTCGAGCGTCAGTCCGTGGAGGCGCTTGTAGGCCGCCTCCAGGGCGGCGATGCCTGCGAAGGCCCAGCAGCTGCCGCGGTCCTGCTGGCTGCGGATGGGGGTCTGATCCGACGCGAGGGACACCTCCTCGCCGAGCAGCACGGCGAGGGGAACTTCCGTTACCCATTGGTTCCTGAGGGCGAGCTGCAGCGCGTCATCGATGCCGCGCGTGAACTCAGCGAGGGGCTGAAGAGCAAGGTTGTTGGGCACAGCGATCACATCCGATCTTTTGAGGGTGGTCGCCGTTCAAGAGGGGTGGGCGTGCCTGAGTGATACACGAGCCGGAGCGTTCGGTCCCGTCCAGACGCGCGTATCTGAGGCAACCGCGATCGGTGGACGGCCCGAGTAGCTGAGTCCGTCAGCCGTTGCTGTCACAGATCAGCCGCGGGGGCTCATCTGTCACGCAGTCGCTGTCGATCCAGGTGTTCGGCAGTCGGATGCCATCAGCCGGCATCCGCCTGTTCTCCGTCGTCGACCACGGGCAGGCGGCGTGGGATGCCGGGTGGCAGCTGCACAGAGAAGTGGTCGCGATCTGCGGGAAACCCGATGGTCGGGACGAGTTGTGGGTTCCGAATCAGTCGGACACAACGTCCTCGATCGCCAGTTGCTGAAGCTGAAGATCCTGTGCGGCAGCGCTGCTTGCCCACATCTGAACGGCGCGACCATCGTCGATGGCGGCGACCGCGACACCCGGCACTCCCCAATTGACGATCAGCAGCTCACGTCCCTTGCCATCGCCCTGACTGAACACAGCACCAACGGAGGGAATCGTCAGTGCCGGCACACCGCCGTCCAAGGGTGGAGGGCCTACGGCGAACGCCAGAGTGTCCTCTGCGAAGGTGAGCGACGTTCCTGCGAGGTCGCATCCCGGTTCACCCATCGCGGAGAGTTCACTGATGGGGACTTGAGCTACCGGACAGGTCGGAAGATCCTCAAAGCCGGGCGGAATCGACACTCCACGCGCTTGTCCCTGACAACCAGCGAGACAAAGTGTCGTGGTAGCGACCACGATCATCAGTGGCCTCACGCTGGCCGACATCACGATCTGACGATATCCATCGCCCGCAGGAAAGTCACCCGCATCGGGATCGGCCACCGGAAAGGCATCTGCGCGCAAAGACCGATTGACCAAGAACAAGACGGCATGATCAACCGTGCGTAGAACCGCCCGAATCCACGCTGGTGTGCGGCGATCGACGTCGGTTCGTCGACGCTACTTCCCGGATTCCTACACGCATCCGGCCGACTGACATTGACGCGCTTCCCGTGTGGGTAGTCGGGAAGAAGGGGACATGTGCACCAGCGCGGTTCCGCTATTTTGCGGCGGCGGCTATGGGATGGGGGGCTGGGGTGTCGACCTGGGCCAGGAATGCGCTGCGTTCTGCTTGCCTCGAGTATCCGGCGGGATCGCGCACGCAGTCGGGGCACCAGTGCCCGGCGGTCAGGACGAGTTTCGGACTTGCTGCGAAGACGTGGTCGAATGCGCATCGCCAGGTGAGCGGGGTTCGGAAGTCGCCGGGTACGACCGTCACGCTGAGCAGTTCGCCACCTCGGAAGGCGGCCGCCTCGAGGTAGTCCAGTGCCGTCCAGGACGTCGGTGATTTCGTCTCGTCGTAGCCGTGGTCGAGCGGGGTGGGAGTCCTTGACGGGTCTGGCGGGGTGAACGTGGTCCAGTCTCCGATCTGCTGCCACGCTTCGCGGGAGCCGTAGTGTGCGCCGATCTCCTGCTCTTCCCGCGCCCGGATTGCGGCCATCGTCCCTCGGGGCTTCCGAGTGAGTGGCTTCATGACGAGGTTCTTCACGATCCACGGGGGCACGTTGCCGGCGGCGCGTACCGATCGGGGTGCCGCGGCGATGGCCCGGTCGACGGCCGAGCTGAACGTGTCCTGGCGGAAGGGCACGAGTTCGTTCAGCCGGTCGCTGTCGATGTACCACTGCCCGTGGAAGTTGCGCAGCGCGAACCAGTTTCGGTCATACCAGCGCCGGATGTCAGTGACGCCCATGGCGGCGCCGAGGGTGGTCTGCAACTGCCAGTTGGTCAGACGCCAGTATTCGCCACCGCCGATGTTGTAGACGCCGCCCCAGAACTCCTCGGGCGCTTCGAGGGATGCCGCGGCGACGAGGAGACGGGCGGAGTCTTCGGCGGATACCCATTCCATGACTCCGGCGAACGGGGAGTGCGTCATGATCGGGTCCCGGATTTCGAGCATTCCGGGGTGGAAGATTCCGGTCTGACGGAGCCATACCCAGCGGGGCAGCCCGGACTCGATGAGGAGCTTCTCGGAGATGACCTTGGTCTGCCCGTATTCGTCGAACTGGGACACACGCAACGGGTCACCCACCCGCCCCCAGTGCACCGGCGCTTGACGGTCGCCGGTTTCGGCGACCGACCCGATTCCCACGACGCCGATGGCTGCGGGGTCGGGTTGGGCGCGAACGGCGCGGATGATGTTCTGCATCGACCCGATGTTGACACGTCGCGCGAGGTCCGGGCGTTGGTCGGCCAGCGGTGAGACGACTGCGCCGACGTGCAGGATGACGTCTGCACCGGTGACGGCATTCAGAACGTCGACGTAGCGGGTGAGATCCCCCCACACGACTTCCAGATTCTCCATGTCTTCGAACTGTGCCAGCACAGCTCGGTCGTGGGCGGTGTTCAACGCGAACGCGCGTACCAGGGTATCGGGGTGTTCCCGGAAAGCGCGGAGGGTGGCGGTCCCCCAGTTGCCGGTGGCGCCGGTGAGGAGGACTTTTCGCCGGCCGGAGGTCGGCTTCGTTCGGGTGGTCATGCTCCCGCTCCGACCGATTCCGGGAGGGGCTCCGCTGCACCCGAAAGGCTGAGGGCGATCAGCTGGTCGAGCGCTTCGTCGGGGATCTCGACTCCGGGGAACCGGGCGAATTGGTTCATCGGCATGGACTCGACCATCTTGAGCATGTTGCCGTTGTCCTCGGCTGCGGCCAGCTGCTCGGGGGAGGCACCGGCCATCATCGCCTGCATGAGCGCCGGACCGACCACGGGGTGACCGAACCAGTCCCCGACTGTGGAGTCGAGGCTGAGCGGCCGGGGCCGGTCGGTGTCTCCGTCCAGGGCGACGGCCATCTCGTCAATGATTTCCGCGGCGGAGCGACCCAGCTGCACCGTGTAGGTCCCCGGTTCAACCCGCCACCGATCGGCGGTGACGTCCCAGAACGCGAACACGCGACGATCCAGCTCCACCTCGACGACGGTCGACTCCCCCGGTTCGAGGTGCACCTTGACGAACCCGGCAAGTTCTCGCGTGGGTCGGCGCACTCCTGACGGGGCTGGTGCCACGTAGAACTGGACGACGTCGGCGCCGGCGATGTGCCCGGTGTTGCGCACCGTGACCCGAGCCCGTGCGGTGTCGGCGCCGGTGGCCACGACGTCCAAACCCCCGTGCGAGAAGCTTGTGTAACTGAGCCCGTACCCGAAGGGGTATCGGGTGTCGCGCTGGGCTGTTGTGTAGTACCGGTAGCCGACGAAGACACCCTCGCCGTACCGGACGGTGCCGTTCTCGCCCGGGAAGTTCAGGTAGGACGGGTTGTCCGCCACAGCGAAGGGGATGGTTTCGGCGAGCCGGCCGGATGGGTTGACTGCCCCGGTGAGCACGTCGGTGAGAGCCCCGCCCACGCCCTGTCCGAGGGCCCAGCCCTCGACGATGGCGTCCACGGAGTCGTGCCAGGGCTCGAGCGTCACCACTCCGCCGTTCATGAGCACCACCACCGTGCGCGTGGCGACGGCCGCGACCGTCTGGATCAGTTCGACATGGGCGGGTGGGAGATCGATGTCGTCCCGGTCGAATCCCTCGGACTGGTCCACCTCGTACAGGCCCACGAACACGACGGCCACGTCGGCGGATGCTGCGGCCTGCCGCGCCTCATCCAGCAACGGGGCGGCATCGACGGCTGAGTCTTTCGAGTAGCCCTCGGCATACGAGACGTTTCCGTCGCCCAGAACGGCGCGGAGCTCTTCGAGGGGGATGTCGACCCGGGTGGGGTTCACGTGGGAGCTGCCACCGCCCTGGTACTGCGGGTCGACGGCGAAGCCCCCGAGCGCGGCCACTGTGGTACCGGCGCGCAGCGGAAGCACGTCGTTCTGGTTGCGGAGCAGGACGACCGATTCGGCGCCGGCCCGCCGCGCGAGTGCATGATGCTCGCTGAGATCGATGGGCACCTGGGCATCGGGCTTCGTGCGCTCGGCGAGACGCGCGACCCGGTCGAAGCTGCGTTCCACGCTGTGCCGGTCCAGGCGACCGTCGCTTACAGCGGCGAGGATCGCGTCCGTGCCCTCGTCACCGGAGCCTGGCATCTCCAGGTCCAGGCCAGCCCGGAGCGCCTCGACCCGGTCCTTGATCGCACCCCAGTCCGAGACGACCAGCCCTCTGAAGCCCCATTCCTCGCGCAGGAGCTCGGTGAGCAGCCAGTGGTTCTCGGATGAGTACACCGCGTTGATGGCGTTGTACGCGCTCATCACCGTGGCGGGGTCCGCCTCGGTGACGACCCGCTCGAATGCGGGCAGATAGATTTCGCGAAGTGTGCGGGCGTCGACCTCTGCGCTGACCCGCATCCGCTCTGTCTCCTGGTTGTTCACGGCGAAGTGCTTCAGGGACGCCCCCACGCCGGTGCTCTGAAGCCCCTTCACCCATTCCGAGCCGAGCTCGCCGCTGAGGCGCGGGTCTTCCGAGAGGTACTCGAACGTGCGTCCGCCTAGCGGGGACCGTTTGATGTTCACGCCCGGGCCGAGGACGATGTCGACGTCGAGGCTGCGCGCCTCGCGGCCGATCGCGGCACCCACTTCCCGGATCAGGTGGCGGTCCCAGCTGGATGCGATCGCCGCTCCCGGGGGGAAGCAGGTGGCCGGTTCGCTCGCGTTCATGCCGAGGTGGTCCGAGCCCGCCTTCTGCAGTCGCACCCCGTGCGGACCGTCGACGAGGGTCATCGGCCGGATACCCTCGCCTTCCTTCGTCTCCCAGAACCCCGCGCCCGTGAGCATCGCGGCCTTCGCCCCGAGCTCCGCATCGTCCTCGACAGTCGGCGCGGGGGCGGTGATCACCTCGAGCGGGATGTCCTCACCGGCCGAGATCGCGGCGAACCCGCGTTCGAGGTCGGCGAGGACGGCTGCCGGGTTGGGCAGCATCCCGGTGATCTGCCGTGGGGTGACTTCTTCCTGCCCGCGGAGACCACCGGACATGTGCTCTGCCGCTTCCGGGATCCACTTCCCGATCACGCCGGTCAGGACGGCCATCGCCTGCTTGTCGTCGATGATGTCGCCCATTCGCGAGTCAACGGTGAAGATGCGGGTCTCTTCAGCATCCACCTCGAACGCCTCCGCGAACTCGTGCGATCCGGACGCGACCTGATGGGTCGCCCCGGAGGGGAGGACGATCTCGGCGGTAGCACCCGCGGGGACGGTGACGCTCAGGTGCAGCTGCCCGTCGCTGAGCTCCCACCCGGATCCGGCGCGACCGTAGGGGGTCTGCAGGGTGGCGGATGCCGACGTCAGGCCGCGTCGCGGTGGTTGCGGGGCGATCCGGATTCGTCGGTAGCCGGGCGCGGCGGGTGCGAGGCCGGCGACGACGCGGTGCATCCAGTCGGCGACCGCCCCGAAGGCGTAGTGGTTGAACGAGGTCATTCCGCTGGGGTTGACTGTGCCATCCGGCAGTAGCGAGTCCCATCGTTCCCAGATCGTGGTCGCGCCCTGCTCGACGGTGTACAACCACGACGGCGCGTCGGTCTGCAGCAGCAGCCGGTAAGCCACGGCGGCATGCCCGTTCGCGCTGAGTGCGTCGGTGATGATCGGTGTGCCGATGAAGCCGGTGGAGATCTTGTAGCCGTTGCCGGCGACGATCTGCGCGAGGCGGTCGGCGGCGTGCTGCCGCTCGGCGGGGTCGTCGATCAGATCGAACACCAGCGCCAACGCGTAGGCGGTCGCCGAGTCCGACAGCACCCGGCCGGACCGGGAGACGTACTCGCGGTAGAACGCCGACTTCACCTCGTCGGCCAGCGCCCCGTAGCGGGTGGCGTCGTCGGTGCGACTGAGGAGCTGTGCACTATCGGCGACGATGCGAGCGGACCTTGCAAAGTAGGCCGTGGCGACGATCTCGGGGTAGGTCTGCGCCTGTTCGGGGCGGTTCACGGGGGCGGTCGGGTCGAGCCAGTCTCCGAACTGGAAGCCTGCACTCCACACTCGGTCCTCGCCGGCCGCGGCGGTCACTTCGTCGACCCACGCCGCCATGCTCTCGAACTGCGTCTCCAGGATCCACACATCGCCGTAGGCCTGGTAGATCGTCCAGGGCACGACAGTTGCCGCGTCGGCCCACCCCGCGGTGGGGCCGGTGTATCCGGTGACGATGGCGGGGACGGTCATCGGGGTGCCGCCGAGGTTGCGCTGTTCGGCGGCCAGGTCCTTGAGCCAGGAGGTCAGGAATCCGGCAGAGTCGTACAGGTACGTGGCGGTCGGAGCGAACACCTGCAGGTCTCCGGTCCACCCGAGACGTTCGTCACGTTGCGGGCAGTCGGTGGGGATGTCGACGAAATTGCCCTTCATTCCCCACACAACGTTCTCGTGCAGCCGCTGCACCAGCGGGTCCGACGTGGTGAACCAGCCGGTGCGCTCCATGTCGGAGTGCATCACCTCAGCCACCACCGATGCCGCATCGAAGTCGCCCGGCCACCCGGTGACCTCCGCATACCGGAACCCGTGGAACGTGAACCGGGGCGCCCAGGATTCCTCTCCGGTCCCGGCGAGGGTGTACGTGTCTGTCGCCTTCGCGCCGCGGAGCGGATCCACGGCCAGCTCGCCGTGCTCGAGCACCTCCGCGTGCCGGAGGGT
The DNA here is from genome assembly GCF_049844955.1 of Microbacterium sp. DT81.1. Classification (NCBI taxonomy): domain Bacteria; kingdom Bacillati; phylum Actinomycetota; class Actinomycetes; order Micrococcales; family Microbacteriaceae; genus Microbacterium; species Microbacterium sp. DT81.1. The sequence continues at coordinate 404,302 of NZ_JBNCMA010000006.1, read as the reverse complement.
GATCACCGCACCCGCGTCGCCGGTGACGGTGATCCGGAGCCGGCCGACGAGGTTCTGCCCGAAGTCAAGAATCATCCTTCCCGAAGAGGAGGTGATCACCTGCTGCACGGGTCGGGTCTCCACCACCCGCACCGGTGGTCCGTCGGGGGCTACCAGCGCCGCGGCGATGGGTTCCCTGATTGCCACGGGCGCCCAGCCGGTTGCATCGAACCCCGCCGATGACCACCGCGGGTCGAACGCGCGGGCGTCGTAGTCTTCGCCGTTGTAGATGTCGGCGGAGCTGATCGGCCCCGTCCCGGCGGTCCACTCAGGGCCGGTGCCGATGATCTGCCGTGTGCCGTCGGCGTAGTGGATCTCCAGCTGCGCGAGCAAGCTCAGCTGCGAGCCGTAGAGCGCCTTCTTCTCGCCCCATCCGAGGTAGCCGCGCCACCAGCCATCGCCCAGCCAAGCGCCGATCGCATTGTCCCCGGTGTGAACCAGGTCCGTGACGTCGTAGGTGGTGTAGCGCAACCGGGACTCGTATGTCGTCCAGCCGGGGGCGAGCTCATCATCGCCGACACGGGCGCCGTTGATCTCCAACTGGAACAGCCCGTGCCCGGTGGCGTACACGCGTGCCCGCGTGATCGCAGCATCGGTGGTGGCGAAAGCCGCGCGTAGCAGCGGTGCCGGGATGGCGTCGTCAGCCGGGCCCGCCGGCTGCGCGGTCCAGTCCGAATCATCGAGCAGCCCGGCCTCGACAACTGCCCAGGGGCCCCATTCGCATACGACTCCGTCCGCGCCTATGACGCGGACCCGCACTTCGTGACGCTCGCGTGAGCTGAGCCGAGAGAACGGCCACGGCACCAGCACCGACTCCGGGGACGACACAGAGACCACGTCGCGGTCGCGCTGCTCTATTTCGTAGCCGGCCTGAACCCACCCCGTCGGGGCGTTCGTGGTCTGCCAGGACAAGCGCGGCTCCGCGTCATCGATGCCGATTGCGTTGCGGTGATGTTCGAAGCGAATGGGCGTCACGGTGAGGCTCATAGTGTGCTTTCTCGGTCGGGAGGTGTCAGCGGGCGGAGCGGATGCGGAGGATGACGAGGCCGCCGAGGAGGACGAACGCGGCGGCGATGAAGAACAGCAGGGAGTAGTCCTTGTCTGCTCCGGTGACTCCGATGAGCAGGATGCCGGAGGCGATGAACGGGGCGGCTGCCTGGGGGATGGATGTCGCGAAGCCGGTGATGCCCATGAAGCGTCCCGCATCCGTCTGCTTCTCGGGCAGCACGTCGAGCAGCAGAGCCATATCTACGGCGGCGAACAGGCCGATGCCGAGCGAGACGATCAGCGACCCGGCGAAGAGGAACGGCAGGTCCGACGACAGAGCCATGGTGACCATCCCGACCGCCATGATGGCGCCGCCGATGACGAGGAAGACCTTGCGGCGGCGGAAGCGGTCGGACATGAACCCGCCGCCGAGCGCGCCGGCGGTGGTGGCGAGGACACCGATGCCGCCGAGGGTGCCGATCACGCCGGAGACCTCGGTGATGGAGATGCCGAGCCGGTCGGCGAAGAAGAAGGCCGTGAACGTGGTGTTCAGCGTCAGGCCGAAGTAGAAGAAGAACCGTCCGAGCCAGTTCCACGAGAAGTCGGGGTACTTGCGAGGGTTGTAGACGTACTTGCGCAGCACCCCGGCAGCGCCGATGCGCTCAAGCGGCAGCCCGCGGCTGTCATCCTCGTGCACCAGGGTCACGAAAAGGGTGACGAGCACGACACCCACCAGACCCGGAACCAGGAAGAGCAGCAGGGCGTTCCCGGTGAGGCCCATAGTGGCGATGACACCGATCACGGGGGCGACCTGCGTGGCGAATCCGGTCAGTCCGGCGACCTTGCCGCGCTGGGCTTCGGGGAGGCGGTCGGCGGTGGAGTTCTGCAGGTTGCCGAGGACCGTCCCCCATCCCCACTGCGCGAGGATCCACCCGGCGCCGAGCAGGAGGACCGAGGGCGCGAGGGCCATGACGATCAGGGAGATGACGCCGACGACCATGCCGCCGATCATGAACGGACGGCGTCGGCCGATCCGGGTGCGGGTGCGGTCGCTCCAGATGCCCATGAAGGGGGCGGTCAGCATCACCCAGAGGGCGCCGGCACCGGTGATGTAACCGAGGTACTCCTGGTTGGCCGGAGCCAACTCTCCCAGTCGCACCGCAAGTGAGATGGCGATGGGGGTGATGAAGGCCATGAAGACGCCGAACTGGGCCAGCACCATGAACCAGATGTAGCGGGCGTTGACCGGCGGCAGATCCTCATGCGGGGTGGTCTCGGCGAGGAGCACGTCAGGATCAACCGGCGGAGTGGGAATCGTCGCGGGCATGGGAACGAGGATCGGTTCGTCGCGGTTCGGGTTGGTCACGGCAGGACTCCATCGTCAGGGTACGGCGGACTAGCACGCGCTAGCTACCGAGCTAGTACATACTGGAACTAGCGCGCGCAAGCGAAGGGATTCCGATGACTCTCAAGGACACGACCGTCAAACGCGTGACGGCGGCCGACATCGCTCGCTCGCTCGGGATATCGAGGGCGACCGTCGGCTTCGTTCTCAACGAGACACCGGGGCAGACCATCTCCGCTGCCACTCGTGCCCGTGTGCTGGGAGAGGCCAAGCGCCTTGGCTATCGGCCGAACAATGCCGCCCGCGCGTTGGCGAGTGGGCACAGTCGGATCATCCTTCTGGTTCTGCCGGACTGGCCGCTCGACTACAGCATGCGGGCGAACCTCGACGAAGTCTCGCTCGTCCTGGACGAAGCCGGCTACTCCCTCGTCACCATGACCCCACACCCCGGCGGACACGCTCAGCCCCTCTGGGAAACACTCCGGCCAGATGTCGTGATGGGCATGATGCCGTTCTCGATGGAGCAACTCGCCGAGATCCGAGCGAGCGGCGTCGCGCACATCATCCCCAGCATCAGCGCCGAGGAATTCACACCTGAGCAGCAGCTGGGGTTCGCCGCCGGCCCTCGGATGCAGGTAGCTCACCTCGTCGATCGGGGACGCCGCCGGCTCGCATTTGCCGGATCGACGGACCCCCGCATCGCCGACCTCGTTCAGCAACGCCGCGCAATGGCGCAGGCGAGCGCCACTGGCTTCGCAGGGCAGGCATTGCTCTTCGACGCCGACATCACCGAAGCATCGGTTGGACGATTGGTCGCCGAGTGGGTCGGCGCCGGAGTCGACGGAGTGGTGGCTTACAACGACGACATCGCAGCGCTCGTCGCCGGAGCGGCTCTGCGAGCCGGAATCCGTGTGCCGGAGACACTGGCTGTCATCGGCCACGATGACACTCCGCTGGCGAGACTCTTCGTGCCAGCGCTGTCAAGCGTGCGCGTCGACAGCGCCGGCCTCGGCCGTTACATGGCGCAACTCGCGCTCAGCGCAGCGACCGGGTCTCCTCCTCCCCACGCCGGCCCGGAATCCGAGGCCGTCCTGATTGCACGAGAGACAACCTGACACTTGTCGAAGGGCCTGTTCGGCAGTTCACACATCCGCGCGACCTCCGCCGAAACGAAGGCAGAGGCAGCCAACAGCGATCCTCCGCATGCGCATGTCCCCACCGCGCGTACCCGCACTCAGAACAAACGACGCGGCGATCATCGTCCGTAAGCGGGTCGGCCAACGGACGTTCTGCGTGAGGTCCGCAGTATGTCTGCTCGGCATCCACAGAACCGATCTTCGCGCACAGCGCGCGGGATCATCCGCCGACGGGCCATTCCGCACGGGCTGGACGACACGTCGTGGGTCCGACGCTACGACGCACCCTCTCCCGGAACCCGCAACCCGGTCGACGAACCCCCCTCTCCGAGTGGTGCTCACGCGCCGGGAGGAGGCGAAGTGCCCGTACACTCCGCGCGGTGACAGATACAAGTGTAGGAAACGGTCAGAGTTGTCCACGGCTCGCTTGTGCTCTCGGTCAAGCGAGCCTTAGTTGTCCTTCCGGGATCCACACGGGCTCGCCCCGACATGTCCACGCCAAGGTAGCGATCGTGCCACCTGCGTCCTCGTCTGCTCCCGGCTACACCGCGCCGCTACTTGGTGAAGAGAAATTTCGCCGTGTGTGACGTGCCATCGTCGAGCGTCAGCTGGAAGGTGCCGCACTTGCCCGCCCAGGTCTTGAGCGTCTTCCACACGTAGACGTACTGGCCGGCAACCGCGTCGTACGCGAGAGAGCTGCCGCCGGCCGTCACGGTTTCCTCAATGGCGTCAACCGAGGCGCCCGCCGTGCACGGGGTGAACGTGAGCGACGGAGAACCGATGGCCAGGATGTCGAGGCCCTGGTCGCTGTCGAGGCTGAACTTTATCGGCACGGCGCTGCCGGCCTTGAACGAGTTCACTACGCCCCCCTTGTCGACCGGGCGGAAGAATCCGTCGAAGTGGTACACGACCGAGTAGCCGCATGCGACTTCCTCGGACGTGTTGCCCTCGTCGTCCAGCACCGTGCCGGCCGGGACCGTAGCGGTCTTGGGTCCGACGCTAGAGGTGTTGAGCGCGACGAAACCGCTCGACGGAGACCCGCCTGCGATTCCCGACCCGGGCATCGGGTCGTACGCGGTCCACGTCGCCTCGGACGTAGAACCGAGCAGCACTTCGGCTGCCGGACACGTGAGGACAACGACCGGAGCAGTCCCATCCGCCGGACCCTGCGCAGCCAGGATCGCCAGCGAATGGTACTCGCCGGCGGCGATCGCGACGGCACCGGCGACCCCGGCCGGCACGGTCGCCTGCCCCTGCTCGCTGTTTCCCCAGGCGGTGACGGTCCCGTCGGAGCCGAGCGCAAGGGAAAAGTATCCCCCGGCGGCTATCGCAACCACACCGGCGAGAGGGGCAGGCGGGGCCGCCTGCCCGTAGAAGTCCCACCCCCATCCGGTGACGGTCCCGTCAGAGAGGAGCGCAAGGGAATGCACTCCCCCCGCGGCGATCGCGACCACATCGGTAAGCCCGGCCGGCACATCCGTCTGCCCGAATTCATCCCACCCCCACGCGGTGACGGTCCCGTCGGAGCCGAGCGCAAGGGAATGGTGGAAGCCAGCGGCGATCGCGACCACATCGGTGAGCCCGGCCGGCACATCCGTCTGCCCGCGGTCGTTGTACCCCCAGACGGTGACTGTCCCATCCGAGTCCAGTGCAACGAAATGAATCACGCCGGCGGCGATCGCAACCACATCGGTGAGCCCGACAGGCACCGGAAACGCGGCGGTGTAGCGCCCCCAAGCGGTGACGGTCCCATCGGAACGGAGCGCGAGGGAATGCTCCCCCCCCGGCGGCGATCGCGACCACATCAGTGAGCCCGGCCGGCACACTGGCCTGCCCGGCCTCGTTGCCCCCCCAGGCGGTGACGGTCCCATCCGAGCCCAGCGCGAGGGAATGATACGTGCCTGCGGCGACCGCGACCACATCGGTGAGCCCGACCGGCACAGTCGCCTGGCCTAATCCGTCCCACCCCCATGCGGTGACGGTGCCGGAGGTGACCTGACCACCGGGGGGGATAGTGCCCACCGGCGCAGCCGACGCCGCGGGCGCGACGACCACCGCCACCGCGACCACCAACGCCAGCGCCGCAGCAACCGCTATGACACGGAACCGTCCAGCCGTAATCCCTGTCGAGTACGTCATCGTCGACCACCCATGCTCGGGCCAGCGTCAACGATCGCTCTCGGGCGAAGCGGACGAAATGGCGAGGTGAGCGCAACATACCAGCAGGAGCACCAACCCCAACAGGCCCCACGGTATGGCCCCGTCGCCTACGTGGCAGCAAGCTCCGGACGCCACCGGTCCCGACGACCCGACCATCGACACATCCACGATTTTCACGTCAGATCGGGGCCCAGATCACCAGGCGACGTAAAGGTGTCCGAAATGTCCATTTGGACATCGCGTGGACAAGTCTCCCGCGAAATGGACAACTCCAAAACAGACCTACAGCGCCCTAAACCCCGACCGCCATGTCCATGAAGCGCGAGAAGTGGCCCTGGAACGCGACCGTGACGGTGTCGGTCGGACCGTTGCGGTGCTTCGCCACGATGAGGTCGGCCTCGCCGGCGCGGGGGTTCTCCTTCTCGTACGCGGCCTCACGGTGCAGCAGGATCACCATGTCGGCGTCCTGCTCGAGCGATCCGGACTCACGCAGGTCGGAGAGCGCGGGCTTCTTGTCGGCGCGCTGTTCGGGACCACGGTTCAGCTGCGAGAGCGCGATCACCGGCACCTGAAGCTCCTTCGCGAGCAGCTTGAGCGCACGCGAGAACTCGCTCACCTCCTGCTGGCGGGACTCGACGCGCTTGCCGCTGGTCATGAGCTGCAGGTAGTCGATGATCACCATCTTGAGACCGGCGCGCTGCTTGAGCCGGCGGCACTTCGCGCGGATCTCGACGAGCGTCATGTTGGGGCTGTCGTCGATGTAGAGGGGCGCGTCGTTGATGCGCCCCCGGGTCGCCGCGATTGTCGTCCAGTCACGCGAGTCCAGTGTGCCCTTGCGCATCGCCTGCAGCGGCACGGCGGCCTCCGCGCTCATCAGGCGCATGGCGATCTCGCTCCGCCCCATCTCGAGCGAGAAGAAGATCGAGGGGACGTTGTTCTTGATGGATGCCGCGCGCGCGAAGTCGAGCGCGAGCGTGGATTTACCCAACGCCGGGCGAGCCGCGATGATGATGAGCTGGCCAGGATGCAGCCCGTTCGTCAGCTGGTCGAGCCCCGCGAAGCCGGTGGGCACGCCGGTCATCATCCCGTCGCGGCCCCGAGCGGCCTCGATCTCCTCCACCGCCGCGTCGACGGCGATGGTGAGGGGCACGAAGTCCTCGGTGTCCTGCGTGCCGGTGACGCCGTAGATCTCGGCCTGCGCGTTGTTCACCAGGTCGAGCGCCTCGCCCTGGCCCGAATACCCCATCTGCACGATCCGCGTGCCGGCCTCCACGAGGCGGCGCAGCAGCGCACGCTCGGCGACGATGGATGCGTAGTAGCCGGCGTTGGCGGCCGTCGGCACGATCGACGTCAGGGAGTGCAGGTAATCCGGGCCACCGGCCCGCGACAGTTCGCCCGTCTTGATCAGTTCGTCGGTGACCGCGACGACGTCGGTCGGCTCGCCGTGGGAGTAGAGGGAGAGGATCGCCTCGAAGATGAGCTCGTGCTTCGGCACGTAGAAGTCGGGACCGCGAAGCGACTCGATGACGTCGGCGACGGCATCCTTGGAGAGCATCATCCCGCCGAGAGCGCTCTGCTCCGCGAGCAGGTCATGAGGGGGCGTGCGTTCGCTCGGCCGGGGCCCACCGAGGCGGTCCTCCGAGATGTCGGCGATCGACACGTGCACTCCCCTTCTTCACTTCTGCGGTGTTGCGTTTCGGCTTCGGCGCGCTGGAGCATCGCCTCGGCACACGTGTGGCCGACGCCCATTGTGGGGCGAACCGGGCCCGTGCCGACCACCGCCGGCACACGCTTGAGCACAACACGGATCACCGACATCCGTCTTCGATGACGCATCTCGGTCGGTTCTGCTCGGGCCCACCCCACGCTAGGAGCGGGTTCATTCCGCTGCAACACGTCCTGTGGATAACTCTGTGGAAAGTCTGCGCGAAACGCCGGGGAGCCTGTGTACAACGGCTGTGGAGAACTCTTATGGCCAGGATGATCCTGGGGACGTAATAAGTCCCTGACCTGGGGTTGTCTTTCCCACAGTCTGTGCACTGAGATGTGGTTGAAGTGGGCGTTGAAGGTTGCAGCCGACGCATGTGGGTTGTGTACAAACTGCACGGTCAACGCGGCGACCGCGAGGGGCGCACCGGACGGCGTCGACCTGCGGGGGAGAGAGTTCCGACACCGGACGGCGCCTGCGCGGCCTCCCGGCTGCGCGCCGACACCGAAGAGGGTGCCGGGGGACTTGCGTCCTCCGGCACCCTCGGGCGTGCGTCGCGTCGCTACTTGGCGGCGACGACCTGCAGCGTGATCACGGCGGTCAGGTCGTCGCGCAGACGAACCGTGGCCTCGTGCTCGCCGACCGACTTGATGGACGACGTGATGTGGATCTTGCGCTTGTCGAGTTCACCCAGACCGGCGGCCTTGACCGCGTCGGCGATCTGAGCCGTCTTGACCGAACCGAAGAGTCGTCCCTCGGAGCCGGCCTTGATGGCGAGGCGGACCTTGGTGCTCTCGAGCGCGTTCTTGAGCGACACGGCGTCTTCGTGGTCGTGGATCGCACGGGCGTCACGGGCCGCGCGAATGGACGCGACCTGCTTCTCGCCACCGCGGCTCCAGGCCACGGCGAAGCCCTGGGGAATGAGGTAGTTGCGGGCGAACCCGTCCTTGACCTCGACAACGTCTCCGGCGCTGCCGAGCCCGGCGACCTCGTTCGTGAGAATCAGTTTCGACATATCGGGCTCCTCTACCTGCCGGCGCCGGCGTAGGGCAGGAGTGCCATTTCGCGCGCGTTCTTGATCGCGGTCGCGATCAGACGCTGCTCCTGCACCGAGACACCGGTGATACGACGGGCACGGATCTTGCCGCGCTCCGAGACGAACTTGCGAAGGGTGGCGACATCCTTGTAATCGATGACGCCGACGCGGGTCGGCTTCGCCGGGGCTGCGTTCTTCGCGCCCTTCCGCGGCTTGCGGCGGTCGCCGCTTGACTTTCCAGCCATGTTGTCTTCCTTAGTAAGAGAGTTGTTGAATGCTGCGCTGAAGCGCACAGCCAGCGATACGGCCCCGACCCTTCGACAGGCTCAGGGACCGTTCCCTGTTAGAACGGGGTGTCGTCGCCGTAGGCGCCGGGGGCGGCCCACGAGTCGCCGCCGCCGGCAGCAGCCGGTGCGGCCTGCGAACCGGGGGTCGACCACGGCTCATCGGCGACCTGGCCTCGGTTCTGACCGCCGCCGCCCGCCGCACGGGTCACCTGAGCGGTGGCGTAGCGGAGCGAGGGGCCGATCTCGTCGACCTCGAGCTCGATGGTGGTGCGCTTCTCGCCCTCGCGCGTCTCGTAGGAGCGCTGCTTGAGGCGACCGGTCGCGATTACGCGCGAGCCCTTGGTGAGCGAACCCGCCACGTGCTCGGCGAATTCGCGCCACACCGAGGCGCGGAGGAACAGCGCTTCGCCGTCCTTCCACTCGCTCGTTGCTCGGTCGAAGTTGCGCGGAGTCGACGCGATGGTGAAGTTCGCGACGGGCAGCCCGTTCTGCGTGTACCGCAGCTCGGGGTCGGCCGTGAGGTTTCCCACAACGGTGATGACGGTTTCGCCGGCCATGCGGTTAGGCGTCCTGCTTCACCGGCTTGGCGGGGCGAGCGGCCTTGCGGGCCGCCTTCGCCGCCGAGCGCTCGGCTTCGGCCGCGACCATCGCGAAGGCCTCTTCGGCGCGCAGCACCTTGGTGCGCATGACGGCCTCGCTGAGCTTCAGCTGACGGTCGAGCTCCTGGGTGGCCTCGCTCGTGGCGGTGAAGTTCACGACGGCGTAGATGCCCTCGGTCTTCTTCTGGATCTCGTAAGCAAGACGGCGCTTGCCCCAGATGTCGACCTTGTCGATCGTGCCACCATCATTCGTGATGACCTTCAAGAACTTGTCGAGGCTCGGGGCTACCGTGCGCTCGTCGATCTCGGGGGTCAGAATGACCATGAGTTCGTACTGGTGCGTCACTTACCCACCTCCTTCGGACTAGAACGGCGTTCGGGCATTTCCCGAACGCAGGAGGGTGTGTGCACGTGTCGCGGGCTTCTGCAGACATGGCTGCTGCCGGACAACCTCCACAGTCTACCCGACACTTCGTCTCGCTTCGCTCGCTCAGTGCAGGCGCGCCCATCTGCCCCGATCGGCCGCCCGCCGGCCGGGGGTAGCGTGAAGCGCATGGAGTGGACCGCGGACGTCTCTGCCGGCGATTGGCTGCGCGAGAGGCTGGATGCCGACTGGTCGAGCAGCTCGATGCACCAGGTCGTTCCCCGCGGCTTTCCGGCGTACGCACGCATCTTCCATCGAGCGACCAGGGACCGACCGGCTGACCGGCCGTGGCCGCCGCTTCCCTACGCCGCGCACGCCCGCGAGTGGCGGTTGTTCCAGGCCGCTGACCCGCCGATCGATGTCGAGCGGGTGTCGTGGGCGGAGACCGCGCGGGCCTTCGACACGGTCATGCATCCGCTCGCGCAGTGGCACCGCCTGGTCGGTCACGACCCGGCGGATCCGCTCAGCGAGGACGGGCCGCGGGATCGCAGAGGGTGGCGCTATGGAGATCCACCCGCGGGTGATCTGGATGCCGAGACCCTGAGGGTCGTCGCCGGGGTGCTCGCCCAGCACACCGGCACCCCCGCCGACGGGTGCGTCGGGGTATGGAGCGGGTGGGGCGGGCTCGTGGGCTTCGTCGGAGCGGCGCCTGCGCGCACCCTGTTCCAGCTGAGCGATCAGGATGCCGGTGGCGATGCGGTCGGGGCTGCATCGCTCGCACAGCACAACGACATGCTGGGCCACAGCACGCGCGACCCGTTCAACAAGGTCTTCCGACAGCCGAGTTGGCAGCCGGGCATCCTCCCGGACGAGATCTCGAAGGGGCCGCGGCTCGAGCTGCCCGCACGTGAGCACCTCCTCTTCCGCGGAGGCGTCGCCGAGCTCGCCGAACCCGACTGGACGCAGCGGTCGCCATGGCGCGACCGCGAGCTGGAGAAGCACGGCTTCCCACCCGGTGCCCAGTCGCCGTCGGTCGTGTGGCCAGCGGACCGGGCGTGGGTGCTCGTCAGCGAGGTGGACTACGACTCCACGATCGTGGCCGGCGACGCCGCGCTCGTCCGGGCGCTGGTGGACGACCCGCGCCTCGAGGCGGCGGCCGTCCCGGCCGGCGCCGACCTCTCGTGGGACGGCGATGAGGTGAACGGATGAGCCAGGCGGCGGCATCCGGTCTCACGTTCGACGCCAGGCCACTCGTCGAGCCCATCGACCGGCGCGCCGCGCGCGACTACGCCAAGCGCCTGCGGCAGTCAGGTGCCGTCTCCTCTTTCTACGGGACGGGTACCGGCATCGCCGCGCTGGTCTTCGGCGTGGTGATCGTGGTGGTCTTCGGCTCGGTGTTCCTCACCTTCATCTCCTCGATCATCAACCTCGCGGGCTCATCGACCGGCGGCGGTTTCGGAATCGTCACCCTGGTGCCGTTCCTCGTGATCGCAGCGGTTCTGGTGTTCCTCATCACCCTCGCGGTTCGTGGATCGCTCGGCAGCCAGGAGCGGTGGTATCGCCTGAATCGCTTCGCCGAGGCGAACGGGATGCAGTACGTCCCGAATCTGGCCGGGCCGAGGCTGCCCGGAATGATCTTCGGGGTCGGGAGCGCCCGCGCGGCCAGCGACCTCCTTCGGGGCGAGGAGCCACGGTTCGTCGAGTTCGGCAACTACCGCTACACGACGGGCTCGGGAAAGAACCGGACCACGCACACCTGGGGGTATGTGGCCATCAAGCTCGACGTGCCGCTGCCGAACATCGTGCTCGACGCCGTCGGCAACAACGGTCTCTTCGGCGCGTCGAATCTCACGGCCGCGTTCGACCGCGATCAGCGACTCAGCCTGGAAGGCGACTTCGACACCTACTTCTCCCTGTACTGTCCGGAGGGCTACGAGCGGGACGCGCTCTATCTCTTCACGCCCGACATCATGGCGCGCTTCGTCGACAGCGCCGCAGCGCTTGACGTCGAGATCGTGGATGACTGGCTCTTCCTCTACGCTGAGCGGGATCTTTCCACCCTCGACCCGGCGATGTGGGCGTGGCTCTTCTCCTGCGTGCAGGCGCTGCTGGCGAAATTCGACCAGTGGGCGCGCTGGCGCGACGAACGCCTCGAGCCGACGGCTCAGGCGTTCGCTCCCGGGTCGGGACCGCTGTCGGTGGCAACGGATGCCGCGGCATCCACCCCACCGATGATGCTGCGCCCCCCGCCCGGCGTGGCAGAGCCCGGCCGCCGCCTCAAACGGACGGTGCCCTGGTGGTCCTACGTGATCGCGGGCATCTTCGTGGCGTTCTGGCTTCTCATGCAGGTGCTCCCCGACCTGCTGCCCTGATGACGCGGCGCCGAGGACCAGGTGGGACCGTCACCGGCGAAGCGCGTCGTCCACCTTCTCGGTCAGCGACCGGAACCGCTCGTTCTGCGCCAGGTCGTCGAGGAGGACGGCGGTGCCGGCTGAGTCGGCGAGCGGCACCCGCCAGTTCGGATACTCGTTCTCCGTGCCCGGCTGGTTCTGCACCCGCCGCTCCCCGACGGCATCCACGAGCGCGACTCCGAGCAGCTGGGACGGCGATGCGACAAGGTGCAGGTGCAATGCCTCGACGATCTGCTGCTCCGTGGCGTCGGCCCCGAGAAGGCCGCGTTCACGCAGCGTCGACAGCATGGCATCCCGCTCGGCGACCGCCTCGGCACGCGCCTGCTCGACCGGCTCGACCAGCAGGCCCAGCCGCGCGCGAAGGTCGACGTGCTCGCCCGCCAGGTACCCGGCGGTGGGTGGGAGATCGTGGGTGTTCACCGTGGCGAGCACGGCCCGACGGTAGTGCTCCGGTGGCTTGAACCCGTCGTTCTCGTACTCGAACCACAGCACGGAGGTGCCCAGGATGCCCCGCAGCGAGAGGTAGTCGCGGACCCAGGGCTCCACGTTGCCGAGGTCTTCGCCGATCAGCACAGCACCGGCGCGGTGCGCCTCGAGAGCGAGCACGCCGATCATGGCCTCGTGGTCGTAGCGCACGTAGGTGCCCGCCGACGCACCGAGGCCGGCGGGTATCCACCACAGCCGGAACAATCCGATCACGTGGTCGATGCGAAGTGCTCCGGCGTTGCGAAGCAGCGTGCGGATCATGTCCCGCAGGGGCGCGTAGCCGCTCTCCGCGAGAGCGTGCGGCAGCCATGGGGGCTGATTCCAGTTCTGGCCCTGCTCGTTGTACATGTCCGGCGGAGCGCCCACAGTGATGCCCGCCGCGTACATGTCGCGCAATGACCAGGCATCCGAACCTCGGGTGTGCACACCCACCGCAAGGTCGTGCATGATCCCGATGCGCATGCCGGAGGCCTTCGCGGCGGCCTGCGCGGCGGCGAGCTGCTCATCGACGATCCACTGCAGCCAGGAGTGGAATCGCACGCGCCCGGCCAGCCGCGCACGAAGCTGCTCCACGAGCGGCGACGCGATGTCCCACGCCTCGGCCGGGCGCTCCCCGGCGGAGCCGAGTGTGGCGTCGAAGTGGTCCTCGAGGGCGCACCACAGCGCGAAGTCGAGCAAGGGCTGCCCCTCGCGCGCCACGTATGCCTCGAGCAGAGCCTGTCGTGCCGGCGATCGCGGCACGGCGAAGATCAGCTCCAGGGCCGCCCGTTTGGCCGCCCAGGACGCGTCCCGGTCGATGCGCTCGGCATTCGTGTCGGACGCGGCCACCGGCTCGCGAAGCGCGTCGAGCGTCGCGCGGTCGGACGGAGCGAGGTACGCCGCCTCGCGGATGTCCTCCGGGCGCACATAGAGCGGCGCCAGGAACCGCCGCGTCGCCGGGAGGTAAGGGGACGGTTCGATCGGCGAGGTGACGTCGGCGGCGTGCACGGGGTTGACGAGAAGGAAGTCCGCCCCCCGCCCTCCGGCGATCGAGGCCAGGTCACCGAGGTCCGCGAAGTCGCCGACACCCCACGAGCTCCGCGAGCGCACCGAGTACAGCTGCGCCATCAGCCCCCACGACCGCCCGTCGCGCTCGGCGCGCGACGGCGGTGGGGACAGCGTCTCCGGGGTGACCACGAGCACGGCTTCCGCTGTGCGATCCGGCTCTCCCGCTCCGTGCAGGCTCTGGGTCGCGTGAACGGTATGCCAGCCGAGGGGCAGATCGTCGGGAAGGGCCACGTCCAGCCGCCACACGGTGCCGTCGTGGAGGGTGCGGCGTGTGGCATCCTGTTCCGGAATCGGGATGTCGCGCACCGAACCGTCTTCGAGCGTCACGGTCAGCGCGACGTCGTGACCATCCGCGACATGCACCTGGAATCGGCCCGACCCCTGGCGCACCACGACCGACGGCGGCAGCAGCCGGCGCCACGGTCGGTGCTGGACATCCGCGAGCGCGGCGGCGGCACCCTGATCGGTCTGCACGTCGACGCCCATCGCAGCGAGGATCGTCGTCAGCGTCGCCGCCGGGACGTGCACCCGGTCACCGAAGAAGGACCAGTACTCGGTGGCGATCCCGTACGCCTCAGCGAGCGCGATGAGCGCGGCCGTCGGGGGTTCACCGGTGCCGATGTCGTTGCTCATGCGCGTCTCCCAGCGTGTTCGTACGATCCTGCCAGCCCTCGGCCCCTGAGGGGAGGGGTCTGGCACCCCGATCGCGCCCGCGCTTCGAGTCCGCGCAAGCCGGGGCCACTCAGCCCTGAGCGGCCCACCACTCGAGCAGGCGGCGCTGCGCCTCGTCCGGCCCGAGCACACCCTCGTCGAGCCGGAGGTCGAGCAGGAACCGGTACGCGCGGCCCACCTCGGGGCCTGGTCGGATGCCGAGCACCTGCTGGATGCGGTTGCCGTCGAGCTCCGGGCGCATCGCACCGAGTTCCTCCTGCTCGCGCAGCTCGGCGATCCGGGACTCGATGTCGTCGTACGCGCCGGCCAGCACCGCGGCCTTGCGCCGGTTGCGTGTCGTGACGTCGGCGCGGGTCAGGATGTGCAGACGGTCGAGCTGATCGCCGGCGTCGCGCACGTACCGTCGGACGGCCGAGTCGGTCCACGCGCCCTCGGAGTACCCGAAGAACCTCAGGTGCAGCTCGATCAGCCGGGCGACGGCATCCATCGTGTCGGAATCGAAGCGAAGCGCCTGCAGGCGCTTCCGCGCCATGCGAGAGCCCACGACGTCGTGGTGATGGAAGGTCACGGCACCACCGGGCTCCAGCTTGCGGGTGCGCGGCTTGCCGATGTCGTGCAGCAGCGCCGCGACGCGGAGCGCGACATCCGGCGGGGTCTCCGGGAACCGCTTCTTCTCGTGAGCGATCGCCTGGGTCAGCACCGTGAGCGAGTGCTCGTAGACATCCTTGTGATGGTGATGCTCGTCGACCTCGAGGCGGAGGGCCGAGACCTCCGGGAGGAACTCGTCGATCAGCCCCGTGTCGACGAGCAGACGGATGCCGGGCACCGGGTCATCCGTCTGCAGCAGGCGCACGAGCTCGCCGTTGATGCGCTCGGGGCTGACGATTCCCAACGTCTCGCGCAGCTCGATCATCGCCGAGACCGTGTCTTCGTCGACCTCGAACCCGAGTTGCGACCGGAACCGTGCCGCGCGCAGCATCCGAAGGGGATCGTCCCCGAAGCTCACCCGCGGATCCCCGGGAGTGCGCAGCACGCCCGCCACGAGATCCTCGACCCCGCCCGCCGGGTCGACGAGCTGCACCGCAGGTACACGCAGCGCCATGGCGTTCACGGTGAAGTCGCGTCGAGCCAGGTCGGGGTCGAGCGTCCCGCCGAACTCGACGGTGGGCTTGCGGGTGACGCCGTCGTACGAGTCGGCGCGGTACGTCGTGATCTCCACCTGCTCGCCGCGCACCTTGGCGCCGATCGTGCCGAACGCACGGCCGATGTCCCACCGCGCGGTGCTGATCGGAGTCACGACGCGCAGGATCTCGTCGGGCGTCGCATCGGTGGTGAAGTCGAGGTCATTCGTGGTGCGTCCGAGCAGCGCATCGCGCACGGGACCGCCCACGATCGCCAGCTCGTGCCCCGCGTCGGCGAAGGCCCGGGCGAGGGTGGAGACCACCGGCGACGCGGCGAGCTCGCCGAGGCGCGCGACACCCTCGGCCATGTTCAGCATGCTTCGAGCCTATCGAGCGGGCTCACGCGAACCCGAGGAAGCCGGTGAAGACGAGGTCCCGCACACGCGGCAGCACGTCCGCCCGCAGCGCCGCCGGGTCGACGTCGAGCAGCTGCGCGACGGCGTCGACCAGCACCCCGAGCGGCAGCTCGCCGTCGCACGCCCCGACGACGGCCGCGAGTGCCGAGTCCACCTCGAGCCTGCGGGCCAAACCGCCGCCCTGCCGCAGCTCGAGGACGCTCGGGCCCTCCTCGCCCGGCAGGTGATGGCGCGCTTCGGTGACATCCGGAGCGACGAGAAGACGGGATGACGCGAGCGCCTCGCCGTCGAGCGTCACCAGTCGGTCGTGCGCGGCGAAGGCCCCCGAGACGAGCCCCGAGAGAGTGCCCGGGGCGGACCCGACCGCTTCATAGCGGGCGAGTGTCGGTGCGTCGGCCGGGCGGCGGAGCAGCATCCACCCGAGGCCCACCCCCGTGACGCCTCGCCGGTCGAAGTCATCCAGCCACGCTCCCAGGAGGGTGTCGTAGGCCTCCGATCCTGGCCGCGTGCCGCCGTCGCGCACCCACACCTCCGCGTATCGGGCCGGGTCCAGCCGCTCGCGCTCCAGAACCCACGCATCCAGCGGCACCGGCGAGCCATCGACCCATCCCCGCACCCGGTCGAGTCCGGCAGCATCCTCCCTCGTCTCCCAATTGCCCAGCAGGGTGGCTACGCCTCCCGACGCGAGGAGCTCTCCCACCGAGCCCACGACCGCGGCCATCAGGTCGTCCCCATCGAGTCCGCCGTCCCTGTACTCGTATCTCGGCACGCCATCCGTGCGCGGCGTGATGACGAACGGCGGGTTCGCAGCGATCCGCTCGAAGACGTCGCCGGCGACGGGGTCGAACAGGCTCCCGAGGCGGGTCTCGATGCCCGACACGCCGTTCAGGGCCGCGTTGAGCGAGGTGAACCACAGCGCGCGGGCGGAGATGTCGGTCGCCACGACCCGCGCAGCGTGCCGGCTCAAGTGCAGGGCCTGGATGCCGCATCCGCAGCCCAGATCCAGCGCCGACGCGACGGGTTCCTCGCCGAGCAGCCCCGCGAGGGTGCGGCCGGCGCCGCCGACGCCGAGCACATGGTCGTCGCGGAGCGGCGAGACGCCGGCGAGCTCGTCGAGGTCGCTCGCGATCCACCACTCATCCTCGCCGTTCGCGTCGGTGAATCCGTACGGCCGGATCGCCGCCGTCGCACGCACGTCGTCGCCCACGCGTTGGAGGAGTCCGAGTTCGGTGGCCCCCTCGATGCCGACCTGCGAGAGCGCCACGGCTACGGCCCGCGATTCGGACGCGTCGCCGACGAAGAACAGGGTGGCCAGCGTGGCAAGGGGGGAGTCCGGATGCCGCCCGAGCGCGCGACGGGCGGGCACGGCGTTCCCCCGGCTGAGCGCGTCGTCGGCGACATCGCCCCACAGCTCTCTGAGCGAGCGGGAGCCGTAGTCCGCGTCGGCCAGATCGTGGGCGAGCGATGCGGCAAGGGCGCGCTGAGCGGGAGACAGGTCGTGCACCCGTCCATTCAACCGCGCTCGGGCTCCAGGACCGGCGGCCGCTCACCCTCTTGACGCCCCCCGCCGCGCCGCACGGGAGTCTCCGAGGGTGCCACCCTAGAATCGAGGCTGATCGTGCGGTCGCAATCGCACATGAGCAGAACGCCAGCATGACCGTGACCCTCCCCTCTTCTGGCACGACCGCGCGTCGGTGGCGCCGCACCCTCGCCGGCGCCGTCGCAGCGCTGGGCGTCGCGTTGACGACGGTCGTGGGAGCACCTGCGGTCGGAGTCGAGCCCCGTCCAGCCGTGGTCGTCCGCTCGGCGGAGGCGGTGGACCTCGTTCTCGCCCCCGTCGGTCAGGGCATCGTCGGCCCCGGGGAGCCTCTCAACGTCTCGATGACGATCATCAACGACACGACGCTTCCCTTGGCGCCGGCCGCGGTCGCGCTCTCCCTCGGGACCGTCCCGCTGGCCGACAGGTCGGAGCTGACCGCCTGGCTCGACGAGGGCGCGGCACTGGATCTGCAGGAGGTCGCCACCGGGCCGAGCGAAGCCGTGGCCGCGTCTTCGTCGAGCACGTTCGGACTCTCCGTGGCGGCGGACTCTCCGGCGCTGCTCGGCAGGGTTCCGGGCGTCTATGCGCTCCAAGCCATATACGTCGGCAATGCCGGCCCCATCGTCGCGAACAGCGCCATGATCGTGCCCGAGCCGAACGCTCCTGCCGCTCCGATCGGCGTGGTCGTTCCCATCACGGCGCCGCCGATCGAGACCGGACTGCTCACACCCGCCCAGCTCACGGAACTCACGGGCACCGGGGGCAGTCTTCGCGCTCAGCTCGATGCCGTCGACGGCACGCCTGCGATCCTCGCCGTCGACCCGGCGATCGCCGCCGCGATCAACGTCCTGGGCTCCTCCGCACCGCCGGAGGCGACCGAGTGGCTGCAACGCCTCGAAGCGCTGGCGAATCCGCGGTTCGCGCTGCAGTTCGGCGACGCCGACGTCTCGGCCCAACTCGCGTCCGGGCTGCCGCGCCCGATGGCCCCGGTGTCGCTGCGGTCCCTCCTCGATCCGGCGTTCTTCGTGCCTCCCGAGCCCACGGCGGCACCGACGCCGGGCCCCACCCCCGACTCGACGCCGACCGCCGCGCCCACGGAGCCGGTGCTGCCCGACCTCGAGACCCTTCTCGGCATCGGGGGCAGTCGCACCAACGTGTTCTGGCCGCCGGCGGGCTCCGCCGGGCCGGGCATCGTCGACACGCTCGGGCGTCTCGGCACCGACGCCGTCCCGTCGCTGACCCTCCTTCCCTCGTCGGGAACGGTCGAGGGCGCGGCCGGCGCGACCGTTCCCGCGCGCGGTGCGACACCCGACGGCGCCGCGGTGCTGGTCTACGACGCCGAGATCTCCGCCGCGCTGGGCCAGGCATCGATGATCGACGAGTCGGCGATGCGCGGCGCCGCCCTGACCCGCGCGACCGCGCTGCTGACCTTCGCCACCCAGGACGCCGCCGGCGCCCCGATACTCGTGACCCCCGACCGTGGGCAGGACCGCTCCCTGGTTGCGCTGGGTGTGACCATCGCGAGCGTCGGCAGGGTCCCCGGTGCCCAGCTCGTGCCCCTGGCGGCGCTCACCGAGGCGTCTTCATCGCCCGTCGCTGTGGCGGACGCCTCTCCCGAGCAGGCCAGGGTCGACGCGGCATCCGCCCTCACCGCCGAACAGGACCTCCTGACCGACTTCTCCAGCATCCTGGACGAGCCGGCCCTTCTCACGAGTCCCGAGCGCATCTCCATCCTGCAGCTCCTCGGGATCGGGTGGTCTCCCGAGCCCGAGCGGTGGGCGACCGCCTTCGCCACCCACCGTGAGCGGACGGCGGCCACCCTCGGGGCCGTCGGCATCCAGCCGCCCAGCACGATCCAGCTGCTCAGTCCCGAGGCACCGCTCCCGGTCTGGGTGCGAAACGATCTCCCGTACCCCGTCAACGTCGTGCTGTATGCCGAGCCCGATGACCCGCGTCTGGTCGTCACCCCGCAGACACAGGTGCTGGCCTCCGCCGCGGCCAACACGCGGGTGCAGGTGCCCGTCGAAGCCCGGGTGGGAAGCGGCGAGGTCGTGATCGAGCTGCGCCTGCTCAGCCCTACGGGCGTTTCCATCGGTGAGACCCAGTCCGCCGATGTGACCGTCCGAGCGGATTGGGAGGGCATCGGCCTCATCATCCTCGCCGTGCTCATCGTCGCCTTCCTCGGCCTGGGCGTCGTGCGCATGGTGCTTCGGCGACGTCGTACGAAAAGCGCGGATGAGTAGCCTCGGTCGCGCGAGCGCGGTCATCGGGGCCGGCACGATCGTCTCCCGCATCACCGGGCTGCTGCGCACGATCGTGCTCGTGAGTGCCATCGGGGCTGTCAACTCGCGGGCCGGCGACGCGTTCGCGGTCGCCAACCAGCTGCCCAACAACCTCTATGCGATCATCTCGACCGGCATCCTGACCGCGGTGATCGTTCCGCAGATCGTCAAGGTCAGTGCCGACCCCGACGGTGGTCGCGCGTTCATCTCCAAGCTCTTCACCCTGGGCACCGTGGTCCTGGTCGCCACAACAGCGCTCGCGATGGCGGTCGCGCCGTTTCTCGTGCAGCTCTACGCGAACCGCTTCGAGCCCGACCAGCTGGCCCTCGCCACCGCGTTCGCCTACTGGTGCCTGCCGCAGATCTTCTTCTACGGTCTCTACGCGCTCGTCGGGGAGACGCTCAACGCCCGGCGGGTCTTCGGTCCGTTCACGTGGGCGCCGATCGTCAACAACGTCGTCTCCATCGCCGGGTTCCTGCTGTTCATCGTCGTCTTCGGCTCGGATCTGGTGGCGGTCTCGGAGTGGACGCCCGACGCGATCGCGTGGCTCGCCGGCACGGCCACTCTCGGCATCGTGGTGCAGGCCGGGGTGCTGCTGCTCTTCTGGCGGCGCACCGGCATCCGGGTGCGCCCCGACTTCCGCTGGCGTGGGGTGGGGCTCAACCACATCGGCCGACTCGCGGGCTGGACCTTCCTCATGGTTCTCGCCGGCCAGCTCGCCGGTCTCGTGCAGACCCTGATCGTCGGAGAGGCATCAGGGTCCGGCGCGTCGGTCTTCGCCATGCAGAACGCGTGGCTGATCTTCATGCTTCCGTACTCGATCATCGTGCTGTCGATCGGTACCCCCTATTTCACGCAGCTCAGCGAGCATGCGGTGGCCGGTCGCGACGACGAGGTGCGGAGCGACATCGGGCGCAGCATCCGCATTCTCGGCCTCTTCATCGTGCTCGCCACGGCGGCGCTCGGGGTGGCGGCGATCCCGGCATCCCGCATCTTCACCAACTCGAGCGAGCATGCCGTCGCCGCCGCCGTCGTGCTCCTGTGCTACCTCGTCGGGTTGATCCCGCTTGCGGTGCTCTTCGTCGTGCAGCGCACGTTCTATGCGTACGGCGACACCAGAACGCCGTTCTTCTTCACCCTCTTCCAGTGCGTCGTGGTGGTGCTCACGGCGCTCCTCGCGTCGGCCCTCGTCGCCGGCGGCATCCTGCCGCTCGAGTATCTCGCCGCTGCGGTCGCGCTCGGTCAGTCCCTTGCGAGCGTGCTGCAGGTGATCGTCGCCTCGTGGCTGCTGCACCGCCGCCTGGGTGACCTGGGCATGCGCCGCACGCTGCTCACCCTCGGCCGGTTCACGCTCGCCGCCATCCCCGCCGGCGCCGTCGGATGGCTGACGTTCCAGCTTCTCGGCGGTGTCGACGGCTGGACTGTCGCCGACAAGCTGACCGGCGCGATCGGAACGATGCTGATCGGTGGCGCCTGCTCGCTGGTCTATGTCGCCGTGCTCGCCCTCCTGCGCGCGTCCGAACTGAAGACCGCCACCGACCTCGCGCGGCGTCTGTTGAAGCGCGGATGACGGTGTTGAAGCGCGGATGACGGTTCCCTGAGAAGGCGGCAGTCCTGCGCGCGGCGCGGAATGCCCCGCGGCTACCATGTGTTGAGACACGTGGACGAAGCAAGAGCGAGTGTCCGTCAGTCTTTTCAGGGGGTTTTCGTGCGTCAGGTCATCATCGTCGGTTCCGGTCCCGCGGCTCTCACGGCGGCGATCTACGCCGCCAGGGCCAACCTCGAGCCGCTCGTCGTCGCGAGCTCCGTGGAGGTCGGCGGAGAGCTGATGAACACCACGGATGTCGAGAACTTCCCCGGCTTCCCCGAGGGCATCCAGGGCCCCGAGCTCATGCAGAAGATGCAGGAGCAGGCCGAGCGCTTCGGCGCCGAGATCCTCTACGACGACGTCGTGGAGCTCGATCTGGCCGGCCCGGTCAAGCACGTCAAGCTGGGCAGCGGCGCGGAGCACGAAGCGTCGACGGTCATCTACGCGACCGGATCCGCCTACCGCAAGCTGGGCCTCTCGGGCGAGGAGCGGCTGTCCGGCCGCGGCGTGTCGTGGTGTGCGACGTGCGACGGCTTCTTCTTCCGCGACCGCGTCATCGCCGTCGTCGGCGGCGGCGACTCGGCGATGGAGGAGGCGACCTTCCTCACCCGGTTCGCCTCGAAGGTGTACGTCATCCACCGCAAGGACTCGCTCCGCGCCTCCAAGATCATGCAGGAGCGGGCCTTCGCGAACGAGAAGATCGAGTTCATCTGGAACACCGAGGTCGTCGACATCCTCGGCGACGACGCGGTGAACGGGGTGCTGCTCGCCTCCACGGTCGACCGCTCCACCCGCGAGCTCGCGCTCGACGGCCTCTTCGTGGCGATCGGCAACGATCCGCGCACCCACCTGGTGCACGATTCGCTGCGGCTCACCCCGGAAGGCACCATCTGGGTGGACGGCCGTTCCTCCCGCACATCCCTGCCCGGTGTCTTCGCCGCCGGCGACGTCATCGACCCGACGTACCGCCAGGCGGTCACCGCCGCGGGCAGCGGAACGGTGGCCGCGCTCGACGCCGAGCACTTCCTGGCCGCGCTGGAGCAGGCGGGCGGAAACGCTCAGGCCGCCGAGGACATCGAGGTCGCGACGGAGACGCCCGATCGCGAGACCGACGAAGCAGAGACCAGCATTCCTGTCGCCTGAGACCTCGCTGGGTGGCGGAACAATCCGCGCCTCAGGAGCGTTTCGACAGGTGACAGACTTACTGAAGGAGAACAAGATGACCGCCAAGTCGACCACGTCCGCCACGTTCGAGCAGGATGTCCTGCAGGCCGATGGGCCCGTGCTCGTGGACTTCTGGGCCGCCTGGTGCGGACCGTGTCGCATGGTGTCGCCGGTGCTCGATGAGATCCAGGCGGAGAACCCCGACAAGATCACCGTGCTGAAGCTGAACGTCGATGAGAACCCCGACCTCGCGATGAAGTATCAGATCACGTCGATCCCCGCCATGAAGGTCTTCAAGGGGGGTCAGGTCGAGACGACGATCATCGGCGCCAAGCCGAAGTTCGCGCTCGAGAAGGACCTCGCCGCCTACCTCGCCTAGGACGATCGGCCGCGCCCCGCGCTCGTCCGTGTCAGCCCCGGTCATCTTCACGATGGCCGGGGCTTCTTTCTGTCCGGATCGGCTCCGACGTCCGCGCACCGGCGGCCGCGTCATCCTCGTTTCCGGAATTTCTGGCCAGAATGTCGATATCGTCCCCTCTCGTTCGACGTCAGGGATGAGGGGGTTCACCGGGACTCCAAGAAGGAGAGCGAAATGCGTTACATGCTGATCATGCAGGTGGAGCCGGAGGCCGCTGCCCGCGCCGCCGAGACGCTCGACATGGAGCAGATCGTCGCCGCGATGGGGGCGTACAACGAGGAGCTCCAGAAGGCGGGTGTCTACCTCTCGGCCGAGGGGCTGACGGATGCCGGCGAGGGCTTCCGCGTCGACTTCTCGTCCACACCGCCCGTGGTCACCGACGGGCCCTTCGCCGAGGCACGCGAGGTCTTCACCGGCTTCTGGATCCTCGAGGTCTCCAGCCGGGAAGAGGTGGAGATGTGGGCGAAGAAGTGCCCGCTCGGCCCCGGCGTCTCACTCGAGGTGCGGCGCGTGCAGGAGATCTCCGAAATCGGCCTCGACCCCGACAACGAGTGGCTCAGCAAGGAGCAGGAATGGCGGGCCAGCCAGGTGTGATGGCAGGGCTCGCGTGTGGGCGGATGCCGTCAGGAGGCGTCGCCGACACCCACGACCGCGTCCCAGCGGCGGTGGGTGTTGGCATCGCCCAGCAGGCGCCACACGGCACGGGTGAGGGGCGGGTACTCGAGGGCGATCTGCCGCAGAACCCGGTAATGACGCGCCGGCGAGGGTCGCTGGCCGCCGTTGGATTCGATGTTCTCGGCCCGCAGCATGAACACGACGAGCTCGTCGACCGATGGCAGGTCCTCCATGAAATCCCAGGGGTCTTCCCCCGAGCGGAGTCGTTCGTGCACCAGCGCCGCAAGCTCATCGGAGGCCTCGGCGCGCAGCACTTCGAGACTCGCGCGGCGGCGCAGGGCATCGTGTGGCTGGACCATCCTCCAAGCCTACGACGACCTTTTGAGGGTCGGCGTCGAGCACCTCGGCATGCCGCCGTACGCTGAGGTGATGGATGCTCGCACGGCGGTCGACACGCATGCGCGCCGCGCGGTGGAGGCGGTGTGGCGTGCGGAATCGGCGCGTATCGTGTCGGCCCTCACCCGCCATACGGGCGACTTCGCCTGGGCCGAGGATCTCGCCCAGGAGGCGCTCGTCGAGGCGCTCGCGCGATGGCCGCAGGCGGGCATCCCCGATACACCCGGGGCGTGGCTGCTCTCCGTGGCCAAACGTCGCGCGATCGACGGGTGGCGGCGACGCGAGCGCCTGCAGGCCCGCGAGGCGGTGATGGCCCACGACCTGCGCGAGGTGGAGGCGCGGCACCCGGTCGAGGCGGACGGCGACCCGGACCGCATCGACGACGACGTGCTGCGACTCGTCTTCGTGGCCTGCCACCCCGTGCTGCCTGCGCAGGCGCGACTCGCCCTGACGCTGCGAACCGTCGCCGGCCTCACCACCGAGGAGATCGCCCGGGTGCTGCTGACCACCGTGCCCACGGTGCAGCAGCGCATCGTCCGCGCCAAACGGAGCCTCGCGGAGGCGGGCGTGCCCTTCGAGGTTCCCGACAGATCGGAGCGCCCCGCGCGTCTCGCCAGCGTGCTGCAGGTGCTCTATCTGCTCTTCACCGAGGGATACGCCTCCGCGACGGGCGACGCCGCCATCCGGCCCGATGTCGCGCGCGAGGCGGTGCGGCTTGGTCGCGTGCTCGCCGCGCTGATGCCGACCGAACCCGAGATCTTCTCCCTGATCGCCCTCATGGAGTTCCAGTCCTCGCGATTCGCCACCCGCATCGGCGCTGACGGGCTGCCCGTTCCGCTCGCGGAGCAGCACCGCGGCTCGTGGGATCGCTCGGCCATCGGCCGGGGCAGGGCGGCTCTCGCGCATGCGGAGTCGTTCGGCCGAGGACTCGGCTACTACGGCCTGCAGGCCGCGGTCGCGGAGTGCCATGCGGTCGCCCCGACGTTCGACGACACGGACTGGGCGCTCATCGTTCGCCTCTACGACGCCCTCGACGGGCTGGCGCCGTCCCCCGTCGTCCGACTCAACCGCGCCGTGGCCGTCTCGATGGCGGCCGGACCGGACCAGGCGATGCTCATCGTCGAGGATCTCGTCGCCGATGGGTCGTTGGATGACTTCCGGCCGCTGCATGCGGTACGCGCGGAACTGCTCGAGCGGCTGGGCGAGCCGGATGCCGCGGCCACGGCGTTCCGCCATGCCGCCGACCTGCCGGGGAACGAGGCCGAGGGGCGCGCGCTGCGCGCCCGGGCCGATGCTCTCGGTTGATCGTGAGCAGTGCGGGCCTACGCCTGACCGTACCCGGTCTCACCGATCTCCGTGAGGATGCGGTTGAGATCCTGAACCGTCGCGAAATCTATTATGACCTGGCCTTTTCTTGCTCCGAGTGAGACGCGTACCTTCGTGTTCAGACGGTCGCCCAGCCGATCCGCGACCTCGTCGAGGTGCGCTCGGCGGGCCCCGGCCTGAGGCTTGAACGACGGCCGTTGTGCGGCATCCCCCAACTTGGCCGCCGCTTCCGCGGCCCGTACCGAGAGGTCCTCGTTGACGATCTTGTCGGCGAGGCGCTGCATGGCCTCGGGAGTTTCGAGCGAGAGGATGGCGCGGGCGTGGCCGGCGGTCAGCACCCCGGCCGCGACGCGCTGCTGCACGGGTAGGGGCAGCTTCAGCAGACGAATGGTGTTGCTGATCTGCGGACGGGAACGACCGATGCGGCTGGCGAGCTCCTCCTGGGTGATGCCGAAGTCCTCGAGCAGCTGCTGATAGGCCGAGGCCTCCTCGAGGGGGTTCAGCTCGGAGCGGTGCAGGTTCTCCAGCAGCGCATCGCGCAGCAGGTGCTCATCCGCGGTGTCCCTGACGACCGCGGGTATGGTCCGCAGGCCCGCCTCGCGGGCGGCGCGGGTGCGGCGCTCCCCCATGATCAGCTCGTACGTGCCGGATTCGTCGTCGCGCGCCCGCACCACGACGGGCTGCAGCACTCCGAACTCGCGCACACTGTGCACGAGCTCGGCCAGATCGTCCTGATCGAAGTGCGTACGCGGCTGCCGCGGGTTGGGCACGATGTCGTGCGGGTCGAGCAGCATGAGATGCGCGCCGGGAACCTCGACCAGCTCCTCCGTCGCGACGGACGCACCGGGGAAGAACACGTCGACCGGGCGCGACTCGCCCTCGGCCGTGGGGATCAGCGCGCCGATTCCTCGGCCCAATCCGGTTCGCTTCGCCATTAAGGTGCTCCTTCTTGCGACGCCGCCGCGCCGCGTCGAGCGATCTCGACGGCGGCCTCGCGGTATGCGACGGCCCCCGCCGACTGCCCATCGTAGGTGATGACGGTCTGGCCGAAACTCGGTGCCTCGGAGACGCGTACGGATCTGGGGATAACTGTGTGGAGAACTTCCTGAGGGAAGTGCGTGCGCACCTCTTCGGCGACCTGTTGAGCCAGCCGGGTGCGCCCGTCGTACATCGTGAGCAGGATCGTGGACATCCGCAGCCGCGGATTCAGGTGCTTCTGGATCATCCGCACACTGCCGAGCAGCTGGCTGAGGCCTTCGAGCGCGTAATACTCGCACTGGATGGGAATCAGCACCTCGTGCGCGGCCGTGAAGGCGTTGATGGTGAGCAGCCCGAGCGACGGCGGGCAGTCGATGAGCACGAAGTCCAGCTCAGGCGTGGCCGCGAGATACTCCTCGAGCGCGGTCTTGAGACGGTGTTCGCGGGCGACCTGCGATACGAGTTCGATTTCCGCGCCGGCGAGGTGGATCGTGCTCGGGGCGCAGGAGAGGTTCGGGGACTCAGGGCTCGGCTGAATGATTTCGGCGAGCGGAAACTCGTCGATGAGGACGTCGTAGACGCTCGGGATGTCGGCAGTATGTGGCACACCCAGGGCCGTGGAGGCGTTTCCTTGAGGGTCCAGGTCGATCACGAGCACGCGCGCCCCCACGCTGGCGAGCGCGGATGCCAGATTGACGGTCGTCGTGGTCTTGCCGACACCGCCCTTTTGGTTCGAGACGGTGAGAACCCGCGTCTTTCCGCCGAATTCGACGGTGGCCGCCTCGAGCGCGCGCCGCCGCGCTGACAGATCGGCCAGTTCGCGAGCGAGAGGGGTGTCATCCTCGAAAGATGTCGGAGCACCCACTTCCTCGGACTGTTTCACGTGAAACACTCTCCCTTTCGCGTGCCGAGCGTGCTGCCTCTCCACTCTAGCCGCGCACCGCGACGCCTCCTTTCACGGCGCCCCGCAACCTCCGTTTTCGTCCCCCCACCGCGACGTTTCACGTGAAACATCGATCGGCGACGCAATTCACCCGGTCCCTGAGCGAGCGCAGCGAGACCAACGGCGCCGAACCGACCGATCGGTCGTCCATGCCGACTCCATCGCCGACGTGATCCGGTCCCTGGGCGAGTACAGCGAGACGAGGGACGCCGATCCGTGCCGGCCCGTCCGGGGCTTCCCTGCCTAAGCGCCGTCGGCGCAGGCCCCGCCCCAAGTCCCTGGTCCGTGCCGAGTGAGGCGAGACGAAGCGGCACGCCCGGCACTGACAGTCCAAATCAGATCCGCGGCGCCGACGCCCGCTTGCTGGATCAAGGCGCCGAGGCACCTGGCCCTCAACGACTCGGCGTTGTCGCGACACGCCCGATCGGCCGCCGATTCTGGTCGTCGGTTCGCCGTGCGGCGCCGAGGACGGATCGCCCCAGCGACCAGTCGCGCGAGTCTGGACGTCCGCGTGTCGGACGAAGCCGTCAACTCCGTTCTTAGCAAGCCGATCAAGACCGAGGACCTCGGCCTTGAGACCTCAGCGATGTGGACACGTTTGCGGGTACGAGGAAGATGGCCTCTGGGCTGTTTCACGTGAAACGGCTAATTCCGTCGGCGTGGCCAGCTCGCGGGGTGCACTTCGATGTGCAGGGGCACACTACGGCAGGGTATCGTGACGAAGACGGGCCCGCTAGGCGGGACCGATCGCCTGACGAGGTTTCACGTGAAACATGAGTCACTCGAGGCAGGTGTCGCCTGCTCGATCTGAGCCACTCTGCCCCCGGTACGCACATTGCACCCGGCCTGCTGTCTACTTCTTGCGCTCGACTTCCCCTCGCCGAGTCCGTAACCGCCGCCGGATGGGCGTTTCACGTGAAACATTCGTCGTCGGAGAGGAGTGCGACTGCGGCATAGGCTCACGCAACGGTCGCGCATTCATGAAATGGTCAGCACGGCGCCTCCCACTGGCGTGCGGCGCTTCCCCCGCCTGGGCGCCGGCAGGCTTGGGCAGGGCCCCCGCGAATGTGACGAGCAATGACCTTGATTTGTAGCCGTCGAGCACGACCAATGAACCCGCTACCTGTCATGCCCGCGTTCCCCGTGAACAGACAGCCGCGGGTTCCCCAGCAAAACCTTGTTTCACGTGAAACGTCACCGCAGGGCGCTATACGCAACGCACCGATCTTTCCTCCCGCTCGCCGCAGGTCACGGCTGCAGATCGCTGCGTGCATGGGAGCTCGGGCCCACGACACCGAAGGCGCCGGTGTCAACCTCATTCACCATGCGCCTGGCGAAGGCGCTGCACCGCGGAGGCTCTTCCGAGTGAGGGGTCAGCGATGACCGCTTCGGCTGGACTGCGGTCTCGAGGAGCCCTAAGGGGCATCGCATCCACTACGCGCCTCGTTTCGCTTCGCTGCTCAGCGACCGGCGGTTGTTACGCCCGCTCGCTGACCGCCGGATGGGTACACTCGCTCAGCGACCGGGAGTTGGTACGCCGGCTCGGCGACCGCGGGATGGTCCGCTGGCTTAGCGACCGGGAGTTGGTACGCCCTCTGAGCGCCCGCGCGGG
Source organism: Microbacterium sp. DT81.1 (assembly GCF_049844955.1). Classification (NCBI taxonomy): domain Bacteria; kingdom Bacillati; phylum Actinomycetota; class Actinomycetes; order Micrococcales; family Microbacteriaceae; genus Microbacterium; species Microbacterium sp. DT81.1. Next base: position 375,626 of record NZ_JBNCMA010000006.1, on the reverse strand, counting down.
ATGGGTACGCTCGCTGAAGGGACCGGCGGTGGCGGTTTCACGCCCAGAGCGGCCGTTTCACGTGGAACATCGGCAGAGCGTCCGCGGCTTGCGAGTTCACCGCGTTGTTTTCGTTGCGGCAGCCCTCCAAGACATCGCCACACGCACGAAGATGCGCTTACGTTGTGAAAGAAGAGGCAGCGCACCCCATGGCTTCGGTCTTCGGCGGGATTGGGCGCTTCGTCTCACTTCGCCCGCTCAGCGACCGGGCCTCTCGGGACCGACCAGGAACTGAGCCAAGCCTCGAAGGGGCGTCAAACGACAAGCCGGCAATTGCGGTCTCCCCACGTACGCAAGGGCTGCCTCAGCGCGAAATGGCTCCGCAGACGGCGACCCGGCGCCCTGCGTTTCACGTGAAACAGCCACCCGTCGTCAAGGAACAGCCGGGCTACGCCCCCACCGTCGCACGGACCACGCGAGTCGGCTCCTCGAGCACGCCTTCGCCGAGCAGCTCGACGCGGGTGTTCGTCAGCTTGAACTTGCGGATCTGCTTCTCCGCTGCGCCGATCTCACCGGGCGCGCCGGCGCCCTTCAGGAGAATGAGCTCGCCGCCATCGCGGACGAGGGGAGCGGTGAGGGGAATGAGCGTTCGGAGCGCGCTCACCGCGCGCGCCGTCACCGCATCCAGCACCGGCCCTTCCTTCCAGTCCTCTGCACGGCCGCGCACGACCTCGACGTTGTCGAGCTCCAGGGACTCGACCTGCTCGCGCAGCCACGCCACTCTTCGCTCCATCGGCTCTATGAGCACCCAGCGCACGTCCGGTCGGGCGATCGCCAGCACGAGCCCGGGCAGACCAGCCCCGGACCCCACGTCGCCGACGCGTCCCGAGAACAGAGGCGCAGCGATTGCACTGTTGAGCACGTGCCGGCTCCACAGGCGCGGAAGCTCGAGGGGGCCGATCAGGCCGCGCTCTTCGCCGTGCTCGGCGAGCGCCTCGGTGAACCGGCGCGCCGCGTCGACGCGACCGCCGAAGATCGTCGCCGCGGCCGCGGGTTCCTGCTCGAGTTCGCTCACCATGTCGTGTGAAACGGTTCAGCCGCGACTGATGACCGTGTGGCGGTCAGCGCCTTCGCCGTAGGACTCGGAAACGAAGCCGCGGTCGGCCACGATATCGTGCACCAGCTTGCGCTCGTAGCTCGACATCGCCGGGAGCGAGGCCTGGGTGGCTCCCTCTTCGATGCGCGCCACTGCGCGTGAGACGAGGTCCTCGAGTTCCTGCTGACGCGCGTCGCGCGAGCCGCCCACATCCAGGATGACCCGGGAGAACCGCCCGGTCTTGCTCTGCACCGCGAGCCTCGTCAGCTCCTGCAGCGCCTGGACGGTGTCCGGGTCGGAGATGAGGCGCAAGGCGTCGTCATCCGCCTCGACCGAGACGTACGCGCGCCCTTGGCGCACATCCATCTCCAGGTCACCGTCGATGTCGGCGATGTCGAGAAGACCTTCGAGGTAGTCGGCGGCGATGTCGCCTTCCTCTTCGAGCTGGGCGACCGTCGCACTGACGCGATCGGACCCCGCTAGGGGGCCGTCGTTCACGATCTCGGGCGTGGAGTTCATGCGAGTTCCTTCTTGGGGGAGTGACAGATCAGGAGCCGGTGCCTTGGGCGGCCGCACCGCCGCCGGCATCCTTCGCGGGAGGCTTCACGGCTCCGGGCGCCGCGGGCTTCGCGCCCTGCTTCTTGGCGCGCTGCTTGCCGACGGGCTGCTGGCGCTTCGGCGTAGCGGCACGTGCACGCTCGGCCTCCTCGAACAGCCGCTGCTGCTCGGCCTGGTACTTCTCCATCGGGATGACCTTGCCGGTCGCGTCGAGGGCTTTGCCCTTGCGAGCGAGCCGCTCCTCGCGCATCTTGGCCGCGTCGGATCCGGGAGTCGGCATGTTGCGGATGACGAGGAACTGCTGACCCATCGTCCACAGGTTGCTCGTGAACCAGTAGATGACGACGCCCAGCGGGAAGAAGACACCCGAGAAGATGAAGGCCAGCGGCAGGATGTAGAGCATGATCTTCTGCATCTGGTAGGCCTGGCCGGTCTTCGCCTCGGGGGAGAGGTTCTTCGAGATGATCTGCAACTGGGTGAAGAACTGGGACAGGATCATCAGCACGACGAGTGTGAGCAGGATGCCGACGGTGACCTGCCACCCGGTGTCCTGGGCCTCCCACGCACCGACGAGGGTGTCGTGCAGCGAGGCCACGCCGAAGAGCTTGGCGTTGTAGAACTCCTCGGTGAGCGCCGGTGTCATGGGTCCCACGCCACCGATGCCTGCGGCGGCATGCTTCGTCACGTCGTTCAGAACGCTGAACAGGGCGAAGAAGATGGGCATCTGCACCAGGAGTGGCAGGCATCCCGAGACCGGGCTCGTGCCGTGCTTCTTATACAGGGCCATCGTCTCGCGGCTCATGGCCTCACGAGAGAGCTGATCCTTCTTGCCTTTGTACTTCTCCTGAACTTTTCGCAGTTCAGGGGCAATTTCCATCATCTTTCGCTGGCTCTTGATCTGCTTCACGAAGAGCGGAATGAGCGCGGAACGGACGACCAGCACCAGGCCGATGATCGCGAGCACCCAGGTGATGCCGGCCGCGGCCGGCAGGCCCATGGCGGTGAAGAGCCAGTGCCAGAAGACCAGCACGAGCTCGACGACCCACTTGAGGGGCCAGAGGATGATTCCGATCAGATCCGGCACGGATCAGTCCTTTCTCGGGGAAACAGGTACGACGTAACCGTGCGGGGTGAGGTCGTACCGGAAGTTCTTGTGGAGAGGCACGTCATCGACGCCGCCCTTCGCCCACGGGTGGCACCGTGCGATCCGCGCTGCCGCCATCGCGGATCCCTTCATCGCTCCGTGCTGCTGCACGGCGCCGACGGCATAGGCCGAACACGATGGGTAGTACTTGCACACGTCCCCATACGTATGCGAAATGGTCGCACGGTAACCATGGAGAAGGCTCAACGCCGCATTGCGCGGAACAAGGGGCAGGAAGTGCAAGAAATCGGATGCCGCGAGCCGGGCGTTCCCGGTCGACGCGGACGGAAGGGTGGCGCTCATGCCGCTCTCCGAGCGAGACAGCGCGCGACCTCTGCGTGCAACACCGCGAAGTCGGCCGTCGCGGCGGAAGGCAGTGCCCGGATGACGATGTCCGATCCGGCCCGAACGCCGGGCAGCTCCCGAAGACAGAGCGCCTTGAGGCGACGGCGGACGGTGTTGCGTGTGACTGCTGAGCCGACCTGCTTGCTCACGATGAAGCCGAACCGCACCGCATGGTCGTCATCGGATGCCCGAACGTACGTGACCGTGTGAGCGCCCGCGCATCGAGCGCCCCGCCGGACGACCGCTTTGTAATCGGCTCCGCGGGTGATTCGATTCGGCCTCGAGAGCACCGGGTGGGTCTACGCGGAAAGCTCGGTGCGGCCCTTGGCGCGACGAGCGGCCAGGATGCCACGACCGGCACGCGTACGCATGCGAGCGCGGAAGCCGTGCTTCTTGGCCCGGCGACGGGTGTTGGGCTGGTAGGTGCGCTTGGTCATTGGATCACTCCGGAGATGCTGTCACCGGGATCGCTGCAGCCGGAGACATCGTGGACGGGGAAACTGCCTCGAAGGCATAAGTCAACTAAGTAAGGCTACGTCCTAGCTCCGGTCATCGCAAACCGACAGCCCGCGTGGTGCATTATCCACAATCTCATCCTGTACCCCTGGCAGGGACACGCGGGCGACACCTACAGTGGATTTTGCTCTGTCGGGACGGCTGGCTACCGTGTCACAGGCAGTTATCCACAGGCTCGCGTGATCGATCCGTTTCCAGTCGTGGGTGCCACAACACCCGGGGGGGCCATGTCTCAGCACCAAGTTCCAGATGTTCCGATCTGGTCGGCCGTGCTCGGTCACCTCGACGGCGACGATCGCGTCAGCCCGCAGATGCAGGGATTCCTGAATCTCGCCGTGCCGCAGGGCGTCATGGGCGGCACCCTCTATCTCGATGTGCCGAACGACCTCACCGCAGCGCAGATCAACAAGCGCATGCGGGCGCCGATCATGGAGGCCCTGGCCCGCATCGAGATGGACCCGGCGGCCAGCACGTTCCGGGTCGTGGTGAATCCAGAGCTCGCGGGCAATCACATGTCGGCGCAGCTCCCTGTCCACGAGGAGAGGTCCCCGGCCACGCGGGAGCAGCCGGTCGCCGACCCGCCCGCGTCCTTCTCGTCCCGCAGCGACACGCGCCTGAATCCGAAGTACACCTTCGACAACTTCGTGATCGGCCAGTCCAACCGCTTCGCCCACGCCGCCGCGGTGGCCGTCGCCGAAGCGCCGGCGAAGGCGTATAACCCGCTCTTCATCTACGGCGACTCGGGGCTCGGCAAGACGCACCTGCTGCACGCCATCGGCGACTACGCGCTCAGCCTCTACACCGGCGTCCGGGTGCGGTACGTGTCGAGCGAGGAATTCACGAACGACTTCATCAACTCGATCGCCAACAACCGGGGCTCCGCCTTCCAGGCGCGCTACCGGGATGTCGACATCCTGCTCATCGACGACATCCAATTCCTGCAGGGACGAGCCGAGACGCAGGAGGCGTTCTTCCACACCTTCAACACGCTGCACGATCACGACAAGCAGGTCGTGATCACGAGCGACGTGGCGCCGAAGCATCTGACGGGGTTCGAGGACCGCATGCGCAGCCGCTTCGAGTGGGGCCTCATCACCGATGTGCAGGCACCCGACCTCGAGACCCGCATCGCCATCCTTCGGAAGAAGGCCCAGAGCGAGCGCCTGCAGATCCCGGATGAGGTCCTGGAATACATCGCGACGGTCGTCTCGTCCAACATCCGGGAGCTCGAGGGCGCCCTCATCCGGGTGTCGGCCTTCGCGAGCCTCAATCGTTCGACGCTCGACATGTCGCTGGCCCAGACGGTGCTCCGCGACATCATCGACCAGGCCGAGGACAACGTCGTCTCTCCGACCGACATCATCAATGCGACGGCCGCCTACTTCAAGCTCACCGTCGACGACCTGTACGGGTCGAGCCGCTCGCAGGCGGTCGCCACGGCGCGACAGATCGCGATGTACCTGTGCAGGGAGCGGACCAGCCTCTCTCTTCCGAAGATCGGTCAGCTGTTCGGCAACCGGGATCACACGACGGTGATGTACGCGTACAAGAAGATCAGCGACCTGATGAAGGAGCGCCGCTCGCTCTACAACCAGGTCACCGAGATCACGACGCAGCTCGGCCGCCTGCCTCGCTGAGGCGCTTTTCGATCCATTCCGCTCGCCGGCGACACGCTGGCCAGCGGATGCCGCGGCGCGCACGCCCTCGTACGCCATATGCGCGAAGCCGCGCTTGACACGCGCCCCGGGACGGGCCAATATGCGGTTCTTCACAATGTGGATAACTTGTGGATAAGTCGTGCAGCGGGCCGGCCCGCTGTGCACTCCTGTGGAAACCGAGGTCCTCGACGCCAGGAGGGCGGATGGTCGATCGGGGGCCTGTCCGCACCGCTTCCACATCTCACACGCGTGTAGTTCCGGTGTCCCGACAGGCTTCCACCGACTTATCCACAGTATCCACAGGCGTTAAGACCATTAACGAGTCCCTTCAATGAAATCCCCGTTCGATCACCTCAAGGGCGACAGTGTCGACGGCCTGGCGGCGCGGGCGGTGGGCACTAGCATGGGAGAGCCATGGCCCAGGACGGCAAGGGAGCGCCAGTGAGGTTCCACGTCAATCGCGACGTCTTCAGCGAAGCGGTGTCATTCGTCGTCAAGCTGCTTCCGCAGCGCAACCCTCAGCCGATCCTCGCCGGAGTCCTGATCGAGGCCACCGATAACGGGCTGTCGCTGTCGGCGTTCGACTACGAGGCGTCGGCTCGCACGACGATCGAAGCGACGGTGGACGAACCCGGCACCATCCTCGTGCACGGCCGGCTGCTCTCGGAGATCGCAAGCCGCCTGCCGAACGCGCCGATCCAGGTCTCGGTCGACGACGACGGCGGGATCGCACTCTCCTGCGGTTCGGCCCGGTTCACGCTCGCCTCGATGCCCGTCCAGGAGTACCCGGCCATTCCGGAGGTCTCCGGCGAGTCCGGCCTCGTTCCCGCCGACGATTTCGGCACCGCGATCGCGCAGGTCGCCTTCGCCGCCTCGCGCGATGATGTCACTCCCGTCCTCACCGGCGTGCAGCTCGAGGTGACCGGCCAGCAGCTGAGTCTCGTGGCCACCGACCGATACCGCGTCGCTCTGCGCGACATCCCTTGGGACGGCGGAACAGAAGAGTCCACGAACGCGCTCGTCCCGGCCCGCACCCTTCAGGAAGTCGGCAAGACCTTCGCGCACAGCGGCGACATCTCGATCGCATTCTCCGGCTCGGGCGATCGCGAGATCATCGCCTTCACCGCCGGGAACAAGACCGTCACCTCGCTGCTGATCAAGGGCAACTTCCCGCCCGTTCGCCGACTCTTCCCCGACCAGACCGATCACCACGCCGTCGTCAACACCGCCGAGCTGGCCGAGGCCGTCCGTCGTGTGTCGCTGGTGCTCGATCGCTCGGCGCCGCTGCGCTTCAGCTTCACCACCGATGGAGTGACGATGGATGCCTCCGGCGGCGAGCAGGCCCGCGCCTCCGAAACGGTGGATGCGCACCTCATCGGCGATGATGTGACGCTGGGGCTCAACCCGCAGTACCTGCTCGAGGCGCTCACGGCCGTGAAGAGCGAGTTCGTGCGGATCACGTTCACATCGAGCGACAACGCCAACAAGCTGAGCCCGGTGCTGATCACGAGCCAGACATCCGTCGACAAGGCGGGTGCCGACACGTTCAAGTACCTGTTGCAGCCGAACCTCCTGCTGCGCTGACCCTTCCGGTCGCCGCGCCTCTCGAGGCGTCGACCCCTCCGGTCGCCGAGCTTGTCGAGGCGTCGACCCCTCCGGTCGCCGAGCTTGTCGAGGCGTCGACCCTTCGACAGGCTCAGGGACCGTGCCGCGGCTCAGGGACCGTGCCGCGGCTCGGGGCGTAGACGCGCACGCTCAGGGCCGCCGGCGACGTCACAGGCCACGGGTAGTCTGACGCAGTGATCGTGGAGCATCTGAGCCTGGTGGACTTCCGCAACTATGCGGCCGCCGAGGTCGACCTCCACGGCGGTCCGAACGTCTTCGTCGGGAGGAACGGTCAGGGCAAGACGAACCTGGCCGAGGCGATCGCCTACCTCGCGACGCTGGGTTCGCATAGGGTGTCGAACGATGCGCCGATGGTGCGGGAGGGCCGGGATGCCGCGATCATCCGCGCCCGCCTCGCGCACGGTGACCGCAAGGTGACGCTCGAAGTGCAGCTCAACCGCCAGGGTTCGAACAAGGCGCGGGTGGGCGGCGCCCCCGTCAAGCCGGCCGAGCTGCCCCGCTACGCGCACGTGGTGCTCTTCGCACCGGAGGATCTGCAGATCGTGCGCGGTGACCCGTCGACGAGAAGGCGGTTCGTGGATCAGCTGCTCGTGCAGCGCCGGCCGCGGATGGCGGGAGTGCTCGCCGACTACGACCGCGTTCTCCGGCAGCGCACCGCCCTGCTCAAGTCCGCACGAGCGCGGGGCGTTCGGGGGGAAGGCCTCTCGACCCTCGACGTCTGGGATGACAAGCTCGTGGCGCTCGGATCGGAGATCATCGACGCGCGCAGCGCGCTGGCCGACGAGCTGGCCGAACCGGTCTCCCGGTCGTACTCGGCCATCGCGGGTGCCGACCACGAACCCCGGCTGGAGTGGTCGCTGTCGGTGCGCGGCGCCGATCCGGAGGACGGCGATCCCTCGGAGGCCCCGAGTGCGGACGCATCCACCGCCGAGCTCTTCCGCTCCGCGCTCGCTGCCAAGCGGTCGGCAGAGCTCGAGAGGGGACTCACGATGGTCGGACCGCATCGCGACGACCTCGTACTGCGCGTGCGCGGTCTTCCCGTCAAGGGATATGCGTCGCACGGCGAGTCGTGGTCGGTCGCGCTCGCGCTGCGTCTCGCATCGGCCGAGCTGCTGCGTGCCGACTCCCCTGCCGGGGACCCCGTGCTGATCCTCGACGACGTCTTCGCGGAGCTCGACACCGATCGCCGGGCCCGGCTGGCCTCGCTGGCCGCCGGCTACGAGCAGGTGGTGGTGACGGCCGCGGTGGAGGAGGATGTGCCTCAGGCATTGGCCGCTCGGGTCGTCCGCGTCGAGGCCGGCCGGATCGTGGAGGAGGCTTCGTGATGGATTCGTCGCGCCGCGGCCCGCTCGGTCAGGGCGCCACTGATGCGGTGCCGGAGACCATCGCCACCTACCTGCGCCTGCGGGGGCTCGAGCCCAGTGCGGCCGCTGTCCGCCGGCGCCGGTGGCGTGGTGCCGTCGATGACGAGAACGCGCCCTTCACTCCTGGTCGCGACCCGAAGGGCCTCGGCGATGCGCTGAGCGACCTGACACGGGAGTCGGGGTGGGTTCCCCAGCTGGCGCGCGAAGACCTCGTGCTCCAGTGGAAGGATGTCGCCGGCGAGGACACCGCCCGGCATGCTCAGCCGGTGGCCCTCAGCGACGGAATATTGACGATCCGGTGCGACTCCACGGCGTGGGCGAAGCAGCTGCAGCTGATGCGCTCGCAGATCCTCTCGCAGATCCTGTCGCGACACCCGGATGCCGAGGTGACGGCGGTGCGCTTCGTCGGGCCTGACGTCCCCTCCTGGAAATGGGGTCCCAGAGCCATTCCAGGCCGTGGCCCGCGCGATACCTACGGTTGAGACACGTCGTTTCCTCCCCAGGTCGATTCCATCGCGCCACAGGGGCTTATAGCGCACGTGCTGCGGCCGATAGTTGATAGACTGGAGCGGCCCCGAATAACGATGTGGAGTGCGCCGAGAATATGACGTCTCAGACCCCCGACAGCCTGTCCGAAGACCTCGATCAGCGCACCGCAGAAGAACTGCCAGCCGAGAGAATCCACGCGGACTACGGGGCCGATGAGATCCAGGTGCTCGAGGGTCTCGAAGCGGTGCGCAAGCGCCCTGGCATGTACATCGGCTCCACCGGACCTCGGGGCCTGCATCACCTGGTGCAGGAGATCGTCGACAACTCCGTCGACGAGGCGCTCGCCGGCTACTGCAACCTCATCGACGTGACGATCCTGCCGGACGGCGGCGTGCGCGTCGTGGACAACGGACGCGGCATCCCGGTCGACATCCACAAGATCGAGGGACGGTCGACCGTCGAGGTGGTGCTCACCGTGCTGCACGCCGGTGGCAAGTTCGGCGGCGGCGGGTACGCCGTCTCCGGCGGCCTGCACGGCGTCGGTTCGTCGGTCGTGAACGCCCTCTCCACGCGCTTGGAGGTGGAGGTGCGTCGACAGGGATACGTCTGGCGTCAGTCCTACCGTGACGGCGGGGTTCCCCAGGCCCCGCTGGAGCGGGCCGAGGAGAGCACCGAGACCGGCACCACGATCACCTTCTGGCCAGACCCCGCGATCTTCGAATCGGTCGACTTCGAGTACGACACGCTGCGCACCCGCTTCCAGCAGATGGCATTCCTGAACAAGGGCCTGCGCATCGATCTGCGCGACGAGCGCCCGTCCTCGGCCTACGACGAGGAGACAGAACCGGGCCAGGTCGTCCTGCAGCAGCCGAACGACAGCTTCCTCTACGAACGCGGTCTCGTGGACTACGTCGAGTACCTCAACCGGGTGCGCAAGGCGGAGCACGTCAACGAAGACGTCATCGACTTCGATTCGGAGGACACCGAGCGCAAGATCGCGCTCGAGGTCGCGATGCAGTGGACCACCGGCTACACCGAGAACGTCTTCACCTACGCCAACACGATCAACACGCACGAGGGCGGCACGCACGAAGAGGGATTCCGCGCCGCGCTCACGACGCTCGTGAACAAGTACGCGCGAGCGCAGGGTCTGCTCAAGGAGAAGGACGAGAACCTCTCGGGCGACGACGTGCGGGAGGGGCTGACCGCTGTCATCTCCGTGAAGCTCTCCGAGCCGCAGTTCGAGGGGCAGACGAAGACGAAGCTGGGCAACACCGAGGCCAAGGCGTTCGTGCAGAAGGTCGTGGGCGACCGCCTCGGCGACTGGTTCGATCGCAACCCGGCGCAGGCCAAGAACATCGTGCGCAAGGCGATCGACGCGGCTACCGCGCGCCTCGCGGCGCGCAAGGCCCGGGAGACCGCCCGGCGCAAGAGCGTCTTCGAGAGCGCGGCGATGCCCGACAAGCTCAAGGACTGCACCAGCAAGGACCCGTCGATCAGCGAGATCTTCCTCGTCGAGGGCGACTCGGCCGGTGGCTCGGCGGTGCAGGGCCGGGATCCGCACACCCAGGCGATCCTGGCGCTCCGCGGCAAGATCCTGAACGTCGAGCGCGCGCGGCTCGACCGGGCCCTCGGCAACAAAGAGGTGCAGGCGATGATCCAGGCCTTCGGCACGGGCATCGGCGAAGAGTTCGACATCGGCAAGGCCCGCTACCACAAGATCGTCCTGATGGCGGATGCCGACGTCGACGGTCAGCACATCACCACGCTCCTGCTGACGCTTCTGTTCCGCTACATGCGCGGGCTCATCGAGGCGGGGTTCGTGTACCTCGCGCAGCCGCCGCTGTTCCGGCTGAAATGGTCGAACTCCCCGCACGAGTACGTCTACAGCGACCGTGAACGCGATGCGCTCCTCACGGAGGGCATCGCCGGAGGCAAGCGCATCCCGAAGGACAACGGCATCCAGCGCTACAAGGGTCTCGGCGAGATGAACGACAAGGAGCTGTGGGAGACCACCATGGATCCGGAGACCCGCACGCTCCGCCAGGTGACGATCGACGACGCGGCCGCCGCCGACGAGATCTTCACGATCCTGATGGGCGAAGACGTCGAATCGCGCCGCGGCTTCATCCAGCGCAACGCCAAGGACGTCCGGTTCCTTGACATCTGACACCCCCCTTCCAGCCCCAGCGAGGCAGACGCGGGGTCGCACCCCCGCCATCTCCGCACCGCACGACGCGCACGCCGGCGCAGCGATGCTCCCGCTGAGGCAATCGGGGTAGGGGCCCCGCTCTTGCCTCAGCAGGAGCATCGCGGAGCCGGCCCCCAGCACATCGAACGAAACGAAGAACATGACTGACGCAGAACGACCCGCCGTCCCCGAGCACAACCACGGCCGCATCGACCAGATCGATCTGCAGGCCGAGATGCAGCGCAGCTACCTCGACTATGCGATGAGCGTGATCATCGGCCGCGCACTGCCGCGCGTCGAGGACGGTCTGAAGCCCGTGCACCGCCGTGTGATCTACGCGATGTACGACGGCGGGTTCCGTCCAGACAAGTCGTTCTCCAAGTGCGCGCGTGTGGTGGGCGAAGTCATGGGCCACTACCACCCGCACGGCGATGCGCCGATCTACGACGCCCTGGTCCGCCTCGTGCAGCCGTGGTCGCTGCGGTACCCGCTGGCCCTCGGTCAGGGAAACTTCGGCTCTCCGGGCAACCAGGGCGCCGCCGCGCCCCGGTACACCGAGACGAAGATGGCCCCGCTCGCGCTCGAGATGGTGCGCGACATCGAGGAAGACACCGTCGACTTCCAGGACAACTACGACGGCCAGACGCAGGAGCCCGTCGTGCTCCCTTCGCGCTTCCCGAACCTGCTGGTCAACGGCTCGGTCGGCATCGCGGTCGGCATGGCGACCAACATCCCGCCGCACAACCTCCGAGAGGTCTCCAACGGCGCACTCTGGGCGCTCGAGAACCCCGAGGCCACGCGCGAGGAGCTGCTCGAGGCCCTCATGGAGCGGATCCCCGGGCCGGACTTCCCGACGCACGCGCAGATCCTCGGCACGCGCGGCATCAAGGACGCCTACCGCACCGGTCGGGGCTCCATCACGATGCGAGCCGTGGTCAACGTCGAAGAGGTGCAGGGCCGCACCTGCCTCGTGATCACCGAGCTGCCGTATCAGGTGAACCCCGACAATGTCGCCGTGAAGATCAGCGACCTCGCGCGCGAGGGCAGGATCACCGGTATCGCCGACATCCGCGACGAGTCGTCCGGGCGCACCGGTCAGCGCCTCGTGATCGTGCTGAAGCGGGATGCCGTCGCCAAGGTCGTGCTGAACAACCTGTACAAGCACACTCAGCTGCAGGAGAACTTCGGCGCGAACATGCTCGCGATCGTCGACGGCGTGCCGCGCACGCTGCCCCTCGACGGGTTCATCACGCACTGGATCGATCACCAGATCGAGGTCATCGTCCGGCGCACGCGGTTCCGCCTTCGCAAGGCGGAAGAGCGCATGCACATCCTGCGCGGCTACCTCAAGGCGCTGGACGCGCTCGACGACGTGATCGCGCTGATCCGCCGCTCGCCGACGGTGGACGACGCCCGCGAGGGCCTGAAGTCCTTGCTCGAGATCGACGACATCCAGGCCGATGCGATCCTCGCGATGCAGCTGCGTCGCCTGGCGGCCCTGGAGCGCCAGAAGATCATCGACGAGGCCACGGACCTCGAGGCGCAGATCGCGGACTTCAAGGCGATCCTGGCGGACCCGGCGCGTCAGCGCACCATCATCCGCGACGAGCTCGTCGGCATCGTCGACCGCTTCGGCGATGACCGCCGCACGCAGATCCTGCCCGGCTACGACGGCGACATGTCGCACGAGGACCTCATTCCCGAAGAGGAGATGGTGCTCACCGTCACCCGCGACGGGTACATCAAGCGCACGCGCAGTGACAATTACCGGTCGCAGCACCGCGGCGGAAAGGGCGTCAAGGGCGCCCAGCTGCGCGCGGACGACGTGGTGGAGCACTTCTTCGTGACCACCACGCACCACTGGCTGCTGTTCTTCACCACCAAGGGCCGCGTGTATCGCATCAAGGCCTACGAGGTGGGCGAGGCGGGCCGCGACGCCAAGGGTCAGCACGTCGCGAACCTGCTCGCCCTGCAGCCGGGCGAGGAGATCGCCCAGATCCTCGACATCCGCGACTACTCCGTCGCGACGTATCTCGTGCTGGCTACCCGGGGCGGCCTCATCAAGAAGACGCGTCTGGCCGAATACGACACGAACCGGCAGGGCGGCGTCATCGCCATCAAGCTGCGCGAAGACGACGAGGTGACGAGCGCGATGCTCGTCGAGGAGGGCGATGGCATCCTGCTGATCAGCCGGCACGGCATGTCGCTGCGCTTCACCGCGTCCGACGAGTCGCTGCGCCCGATGGGGCGCTCCACCGAGGGAGTGAAGGGAATGTCGTTCCGCGGACACGACAGCCTGCTCTCCGCCTCGGTGGTCAGGGATCAGGGCTACGTCTTCGTCGTCACCGAGGGCGGCTACGCGAAGCGCACCTCCGTCGACCAGTACCGCGGCCAGAGCCGAGGCGGGATCGGCATCAAGGTCGCACGCCTGAACGATGATCGCGGGGTGCTCGCCGGCGGTCTGATCGTGGGAGAGGACGACGAGGTCTTGGTGGTTCTTGCCAGCGGCAAGGTGGTACGCTCTGCCGTGGCCGAGGTCCCCGCCAAGGGCCGCGACACCATGGGCGTCGTGTTTGCACGCGCCGGCGACGAGGATCGAATCATCGCGATCGCTCGCAACGGAGAGCGCGGCCTGGCCATAGCAGCCGAAGCTGCCGACGATGCAGCCGATGAGGTCGAAGCCTCCACCGACATCCCCGAGGAAAGTACTGACGCATGAGCACCGTAGCCGACAAGCTCGCCAAGAAGTCCACCAGCAAGTCCAGTTCGAAGCAGGTGCGCCTGCGCCTGGTCTATATCGACTTCTGGTCGGCTGTGAAGCTTTCGTTCCTCGCCGCCGTCGCCCTCGCGATCGTCACGGTCGTCACGTTCTTCCTCGTCTACACGGTGGTGCAGACCACCGGCCTGGTCGCCCAAGTCGACGAGTTCTTCCAGAGCTTCTCGGACGGCATCTCGATCCAGTCCTTCGTCGGGCTCCCCCAGGTGATGGCCTTCGCGGCCGTCGTCGCCATCCTCAACCTCATCGTCGTGACGGTCCTGGGCGCCGTGGTCGCCGGCATCTACAATCTCGCGGTCAAGATCACCGGCGGTCTCCTGGTGGGGTTCACCTCGAACTAGGGCCGGTTTCTCGAAACCGAAACCTTCAGGTAAAGTCTTGGAGGTTGACGGGGGTATAGCTCAGGCGGTTAGAGCGCTTCACTGATAATGAAGAGGTCCCAGGTTCAAGTCCTGGTACCCCCACCACCTCGCCTCAGGGGCCTTAGCTCAGTTGGTAGAGCGCCTGCTTTGCAAGCAGGATGTCAGGAGTTCGATTCTCCTAGGCTCCACATGCAGTTCACCCCCGCGTTCGACTGGGCCGAGCGTCAAGTCGAGCGGGGAATCCTTCCCACGGCCGTTCTGGGTATCGCCACGGCCGAAGAGATCATCGACATCCGGGCATACGGGTCCGACGGCCGGCGTGCGGCGACGCCGGACGATGTCTACCCGCTGTTCTCGGTCACCAAGCCGCTCGTCGGACTGGTCGCCCTGCGGGCCGTCGAGCGGGGACGGCTCTCGCTCGAGGCTCCGCTCGATCGGGTCATCCCCGAGCTGCGGGGGCTCGGACGCTCGCCGGTGCGACTGCACCACCTGCTCAGCCACACGAGCGGCCTCTCCGAGCCGGCGTTCGATGTCCAGGGTCCGCTGCTCGACGTTCTTCGCAAGGCCGGCTCGGACTTCGCCCCAGGCAGCGCAACGCGGTACTCATCGCTCGCCTTCGAGGGCGTGCGTGTGCTCGTCGAGGACGCCACGGGCATGAGCCTGGACGAGGGGCTGCGCGAAGCCTTCTCCGCCGTGTCGGCCGCAGGGATCGCCTTCGACCCGGTCTCCGAGCCGCACCGGGTGCATGGCCGTGGAGACTTCGACCCCGCTCGATTCGCGTCGTTGCGGCATCCCGGGGCCGGCCTGTACGGCCGTGCGGCCGACCTGCTCGCCATCGGGCGGTCGCTGATCGCCGACGACGGGGCGATCGTCACTCCCCTCGCACTGTCCGCGTCGCTGGAGCCGCGCACGGGCGGACTCCCGAAGCTGGAGCCGTATCCTGCCGAGCGGGGTCAGGAATGGGGGCTGTCCTGGAACCTGCTGCGGCGTGCTCCGGGCATGCTCGCACGCGACGTCTACGGCCACGCCGGCTGGGCGGGGGCGGAGTTCTGGATGCTGCCCGATGCGGGCGCCTGTGTGGTGCTGCTGACTCACCGGGTGGATGCCCCGGCCGCGGGACTCGATGTGGCGGAACTGCTGAATGCGGTTTCGTCCGGCCTCTGACCGCTCCTGTCTTGGGCCAGATTCTGTCCCCCAAGAGGGGGACAGGCGCCCGATTTGTAGATCACGTCCTCCGTATGGGGGACAGTATGTAGAAGGCGCACAAGGAATGCGCCACCGCATCCTTGCTTTCTCTTCGCACGCCGCTATAGTTTGCGCCCCCGCCGCCGGGAGCCGATAAACCTGCCTCACATACGTCGGACACCGTAGTCCGACTCCTGGGGGGAATCTCATGTTCTGGTCATGGTTGAGGCTCGGGGCTGCGGCCGCCGGCCTGTCAGGGGTAGCCGCTGGATTCGTGGTGAACGTGGATCGCGCCACGAGGCGGGAGCAGGATCTGCCGCTCGTGCTCGCCAACTACTTCAGTCTGTTCACTATCGTCTCGACGCTGCTCAGCGTCGCGGCGCTCACCGCCGCCGCGGCGTGGTGGCGACTGCATCCCGATGTCTCGACCGAGCCGCGGGCGATCGCTCTGGGGATGGCGATCGCCACGGGCCCGATCCTGCTGCTCGGCGTCGTGTACAACGTGCTTCTGCGCGGGGAGCCTTCCGTGGCCGCCCTGGGCGACTCACCTGGTATCGCGATGATGGACTCCTACGCCGTCGAGGTGCTTCACGTGGTGCTGCCGCTGTACTTCCTCGCCGATCTCCTCTTCGCAAGGCGTCGCCGCGGCCTGTCATGGTCGAGCCTCCCGGCGCTCGCGGCCTACCCGCTCGCGTGGCTGGTGCACACGATGGTGCGCGGCGAGCTGGTGGTCGACCCGGCCGGCGAGACGGCGTGGTGGTACCCCTACCCGTTCCTCGACCCGCATGGCGCCGGCGGATGGGGATCCGCGCTTCTCTACATCTCGGCGATCTTCCTGGCGTTCGTGGCAATCGGCGCAGGCATCATCGCCATCGGGCGGTACCGTCAGCGGCGCGCCTTCCGGCGCGTGCCGACGAGTCCGGCCGCTGCACTACAGGGCTGATCTTCCAGCACTGCGGGCTGGTCTTCCTTCCCGCGGCACTCCTCGTCTGCCGGGGAGCGCCGCGGTTAGGGTGTGAACCATGGACCTGCGCGTCGCCGCCTACGCCGTCGTCACCGATGACGAAGGCCGGGTCCTGCTCGCTCACTGGAACGAGGGCCGCCGCGCCGCCTGGACGATGCCCGGCGGCGGCCTGGAGCCCGGCGAAGACCCCGAGATGGCGGCACGGCGCGAGGTGCGCGAGGAGACCGGATACCGGGTCAAGATCGTCGACCTGCTCGGCATCCACTCTCGAGTGATCCCCACCAACCGGCGGGTGCAGCCCGACGCCACGGAGCCGCTCCAGGCGCTGCGCATCATCTACCGCGCGCGGATCACTGGGGGAAGGCTCCGCAACGAGCAGGACGGCTCCACAGACCGGGCGGAGTGGTTCACCCTCGAACAGGTGAGCGGGCTTCAGCGCGTCAAGCTCGTCGACGTAGCCCTCAAGATGGCCGGCCTTCTGTGATCTCTTGCGAGATGTCGGCCACCGTCGCACCGTAGGCCCGCACGAGATCGTCGGCGTCGACGAAGAGGCTGTAGCCGTGGGCGCCCGCGCCCATGGCGATCCGCTCCCCCACGATCCGCTCGTCGGCGAAGACGGGCCACTCGTTGGTGCTTCCGATCGGCACGATGGTGCCGCGGGCATAACCGGTGGCAGCCAGGGCGCGCTCGGGCTCGGGGAGCTGCAGCTTGTTGACGCCGACGACCTGCCGCAGCTTCGGCCATGAGATGGCGCGATCCCCCGGCACGAGGGCGAACAGATAGGTGTCGTCGGCCCTCTTCACGACGAGCGTCTTGACGATGTCCGCCGGACGCAGGCCGAGGAGCTCCGCCGCCTCGGGCAGACTGCGGGCGGCCGGACGCTCGCGGATCTCAATGGTGAGACCCCGCTCGGCGGCCGCTTCGCGGACGCGCCGAACGGGGTCTTCGACCGGCTCTTCAGCCGATTCGACGTCCTCGGGATCCGATGTCACGCGTCGGGCGCGCGCAGCGGATCATCCGCTACCCAGAGCTCGTCATCCGCGCGGAGCGTCTGCCATGCGGCGTACACCACGCCGACGGCTGCGGCGACGCCGAGCACGATCGCGACGACTCCACCGACGCCGATGCCCTTGGGTGCCGGCGCGGCGACGACCGGAGAGACCTTCTTGAACGGCGCCAGGTCGATGCCACGACCAGCGGCGGCACGCTGGCGGACCTCGTTCGCGGCATCCAGAACCGAGAGGGCGGAGCCCCATGCGGTTCCGACCGTGGGGACGACGCGCTCGTCGAAGATGTTCTTCGTCTTGGAGACGACCGGCGCCAGCGTCTCGCCGTACTTGGCCTGCACGGTCGGCACGACCTGCTCGCGGCGGTAGTTGCCGAGCTGGCGACCCGCCTCACGGGCGATGCCCGCGGCTTCTCCAACGAGGACCTGCTGGGTCTCCCACAGTCTGCTCGCAGAATCCTGCAGCTTGCGGAGTTCCTTCTTACGCTTCCGGCTGAGGCTCACGGGGCCCTCCCTAATCGATGAGGATCTGAATGTCCCATCTTGCCAGACCACGACGGCCACGCGAGGGGTTGCACAGAACTCTGAGAGAATGTACGCATGCCTCAGCACACCGCCGTTGCCACCTTGCACACCAACCACGGCGACATCGTCGTCAACCTCTACGGTGACCACGCACCGCGAACGGTGCAGAACTTCATCGGTCTCGCCGACGGTTCCGGGTCGTGGACCCACCCCGCCACGGGCAAGCCGGGCGAGGGCCCCCTGTACAAAGACGTCGTCTTCCACCGCATCATCCCCGGCTTCATGATCCAGGGCGGCGATCCGCTCGGACAGGGCGTCGGCGGCCCCGGTTACACGTTCAATGACGAGATCTCGGGCGACCTCGACTTCCGTGCCCCGTACAAGCTCGCCATGGCGAACGCCGGTCTGCGTCGGAACGCCATCACCGGGCAGACGGAAGGCACCAACGGCTCCCAGTTCTTCATCACGACCGATCCCACGCCGTGGCTGCAGGGCAAGCACACCATTTTCGGCGAGGTCGCGGACGACGAGTCGCGCGCCGTCGTCGACGAGATCGCCGCCGTCCCGACCGCTGGCGGCGACCGGCCGATCGAGCCGGTTGTGCTGGAGTCGGTCGAGATCTCGCAGGTCTAGAACCAGACCTGTGACGTCGATCACCCCGTGACATCCCCCCAGTTCGCCCGCAACAGCGAGAACTTCTGCTACCGGCATCCGGACCGGCAGAGCTTCGTGCTGTGCCAGCGGTGTCTGCGCACGATCTGTCCGGAATGTCAGACGCAGGCGGCCGTCGGCGTGATCTGTCCGGAGTGCATGCGCGACCAGCAGAAGTCTCAGACCCCCGCCCAGGTCAAGGCTCAGCGACGGTGGTCCAGGGGGTCGGCGTCGGCCGTGGTATCCCGCGAGCGCCCTGTCGTGACCTACAGCATCATCGCGGTGACGGTGCTCGTGTACCTGACGCAGATGATTCCGAATTCGCCCGTGCGGGAAGGGCTCGCCTTCTTCGCACCGTTCCTCTACCCCCAGCTGACCGGCACCTTCCAGCCGTGGCGACTGCTCACCAGCTTGTTGGTGCACGACAACTTCCTGCATCTGGCGCTGAACATGCTAGCCGTCTGGATGATCGGCCGCAGCCTCGAGCCTCTGCTCGGTCACGTCAGGTTCCTGGCGCTGTATCTGATCAGCGGACTCGGCGGCTCCGTCGCCGTGGCTCTGCTCGGGTTCGGAGTCGGTGTCATCGGCGCGTCCGGAGCGGTGTTCGGACTGCTGGGCGCTCTGTTGGTGATCGGACGGCACATCGGTGCCAACATCACCTTCATCGCGATCATCCTGGGGATCAACCTGGTGCTGGGATTTCTTCCTGGCAGGAACATCTCCTGGCAGGCGCACGTCGGGGGCCTGGTCACCGGAGCGCTCATCGGGCTGATCTTCGCGCGCACCCGCAGTCCGCGCCTGCGAGGGCTGCAGATTCTGCTGCTCTGCGCACTGGTCGCCGGGCTCGGCGCACTGCTGCTGATCCCGCTAACGATCTACACCTGAGCCGCGAGCGTCGGAGTCGTCTTCGGCGATGGGGCGGAGTTATCCACAGGTTCATCCACACATGTGGACGAATGACACGCCTGTAATTCCCGCTATCTCCAGCGGGTGGTCATCAGGAACCCGATGAAGGCGATGCCGAAGCCGATGACGAGGTTCCACGCGCCGATGCCTGGGATCGGGAAGGCCATGTTGCTCAAGTAGAAGACCAGCACCCAGACGAGGCCCAGGAGCATGAAGCCGATCATCACCGGCTTGAACCACACCGGGTTGGGTGCGACATCCGCTTCGCTGCGTTCGATTTGCTCGTCACCCTTGTCAGATCGTGCCATGCCGCCATTCTACTGCCAGGCTCCGTACGGGCGTGCTCGGTAGACTCGCCCTGTGGATGGGCGAACCGCTGCCTCCCCGGAGGCGCCTCTCGGACGGGCCCGTCGGCGCACGTCCGTCACCGGCGTGCTCGGTGAACTCCTCATCACGCTGGGGATCGTCGTGCTGCTCTACGTCGGCTGGCAGCTCTGGATCGGCGACATGATCTACGGCGCGCAGAACAACGCCGCGGGCCAGGAGCTCTCCGAGGAATGGGATGCATCCGCCGACGAGGTTCCCGTACCGGTACCGGCCGCTCCAGACCCGGCCGGCTCGCCCGACCCGACCGGCTCACCCGACCCGTCCGCGACGACCGCTCCGGAACAGGTGTGGGAGCCGATCGTGCTCGACCAGCCGGGCAACACCGAGGTGTTCGGGATCATGCGGATCCCGCGGTTCGGCGCCGAGTACGCCACCATGATCGCCGGGGGCGTGACACGCGCCGGCACCCTCGATCACATCGGCATCGGACACTACCCGGACACGGAGATGCCCGGTCAGGTCGGCAACGTCGCCCTGGCGGCACACCGAACGACATTCGGAGCGCCGTTCGCCCGCCTCGCCGAGCTGCATGTCGGCGACGCGGTCGTCATCGAGACGCCCGTCGGGTGGTACACCTACCGGTTCCGCAACCTCGAGTACGTGCAGCCCTCGGAGATCGACGTGCTCGAGGACGTGCCGCAGGCGCCGGGGACCCCGGCGGACGGGCGCTACCTGACGATGACGAGCTGTTCGCCCAAGTTCTCGCTGGCCGAGCGCATCGTGGGCTACAGCATCTTCGAGTCGTTCCGGCCTCGGGCCGAGGGACCGCCCACGTCGCTGACGGACGCGGCAGTCTGATGTACGGGGCGCTGTGGCGGGTGCTGCCGGGCCCGTGGTGGGTACGGGTTCTCATCCTGCTGATCCTTGCCGTCGCCATCCTCTACGCCCTCTTCTTCTTCGTCTTCCCCTTTGTGAGCCAGATCGTGAATCCGCAGGAGGTGACCGTCGAGTGACGGTCGCAGGGTGTGCCCCCGGCGGGATCTCGCGTTCGCAGGAGACGACAGGCGGGACATGAGTACGCGGGTGCTGGTCGTCGACAACCACGACAGCTTCGTGCACACCCTGGTCGGCTACGTGGAACAGCTCGGCGCCGAGGTGCACCTCATCGAGGCCGACGAGATCAGCGACCCGGCGCGCGCGATCCAGGGGTACGACGGCGTGCTGGTCTCGCCGGGGCCGGGTGCTCCCGCGGATGCCGGGGTGTCCATCGCCGTCGTCCGTGCGTCCGCCGAGTCGCGGATGCCGCTGCTCGGCGTCTGCCTCGGTCACCAGGCGATCGCCGAGGCATTCGGCGCCACCGTCGGGCACGCACCGGAGCTCATGCACGGCATGACATCGCTCGTCCATCACGACGGCTCGCCGCTCTACGACGGGCTCCCTGACCCGTTCACCGCGACGCGATACCACTCGCTGGCCATCGAGCCGGAAACCCTTCAGAGGGAACTGGTCGTCACCAGCCGCACCGACGGTGGGGTCATCATGGGCATCGCCCACCGCTCGCTGCCGATCTGGGGAGTTCAGTTCCACCCGGAGTCGGTGCTCACCGATGGGGGCTACCGGCTGCTCGCGAACTGGCTGTCTGCGGTCGGGATGCCGGGTGCCGTGCTGGCTTCGTCGGCGCTGCACCCGCTGCCTACGGCGCCGGAATCGTCAGCGGCCGAAGCTCGGGAGCGATCGAGCTAGGACCCGGAGCAGTAGGTGAGGGTGATGGTGGCGTGCACGGTCGCCTCTCCCGGCGGGATGGACTGGGCGACGACGATAGCGGGGTCGGACGCCGCGCAGGAAGGATCTTCGAGGGGCTCGACGAACAGCTGGGAATCCTCGGCCTCGAGCGCCCGCGTAGCCGCCTCCACAGTGAACCCCCGGTAGTCGAGGAGCACCACGCGGCCCGTGGCGAGCACGAGATTCACGGGCGTCGCACGATCGACCTCGTCGCCGGACTCGGGATCGGATGAGATCACGGTGCCCGCAGCCAGGGCAGGATCGTTGCGCTGGGTGATGGCGCCGATGGACAGGCCTGCAGCGGTGATCGCGGCACGTGCCGGTTCTTCGAGCAGTCCCTCGAGGGGCGGAACCACGCTCGTTTCGGGGCCCCGGGACACGTAGAGCGTCACCCTCTGGCCGGGGGACACAGATGCCCCGACTTCGGGCTCGCTGCGGATGACGTCGCCGAGGGCGACATCGTTGCTCGCCTCTTCGGCGCGATACGCGACCAGGTCCTCGGCCTCGAGCGCCTCGTTCGCCTCCTCGTACGTCATCCCGGTCACATCGGGAATGATGCGAGCGTTGGTGGGCACCTCCGAGGCCGGTCGGATCGTGACGGCCCAGAAGAGCACCGAGATGAGCAGAACCGCGAGCACGGCCACGCCCGCCCAGATCCACGCGACCGGCGGACCGCTCTGCGTGCGCGTCATCGTCGTGTCGGTGGTGAGCTGGCGGAGCGAACGGGCGGTTTCCGCCGCCTGGCGGGGGTTGGGTCCGTAGAGCTCGCTGGTGAGGGAGCCGAGCTGGCGCTTGGAAGGCGCCTTGCCATCGACGGCGCCATCCACCGCCTCGCGGAACGAGGCGGCGTCCTGGTATCGATGGAACGGATCCTTCGCCAGGGCGCGCAGCACGACCGCGTCCAAGGCGCGCGGAACGGTCGCGATGACCTCCGACGGCGGGACCGGTGTCTCGCTGACGTGCTGGTAGGCGACGGCCACGGGCGAGTCCCCGCGGAACGGGGTGCGACCCGTCAGCAGTTCGTAGAGCACCACCCCTGTCGAGTAGAGGTCGGCCCGGGCATCCACCGACTCGCCCTTCGCCTGCTCTGGCGAGAAGTATGCCGCGGTGCCGATGATCGAGGTCGTCTCCGCCACGGTCGACGAGGAGTCCGAGACGGCGCGGGCGATGCCGAAGTCCATCACCTTCACCTGGCCGGAGTCCGTCACCATGACGTTGCCCGGCTTGATGTCGCGGTGCACCACACCGGCGCGGTGGGAGTACTCCAGCGCCTCGAGGATGCCGTCGACAAATCGAACGGCGTCCGTCACCGGCACCGGGCCCGCCGCGATGATGTCCTTGAGCAGAGCACCGTGCACGAGTTCCATCACGATGTACGGAGCGGGGTGGGTGCCGGAGGCGTCGGTGACGGTGTCTTCTCCGGCGTCGAAGACGCGCACGATCGTGGGATTCGCCATGCGCGAGGCAGCCTGCGCCTCGAGCCGGAAACGCGTGCGGAAGGCGTTGTCGTTCGCCAGGTCTCGACGGAGGATCTTGATGGCGACGCTGCGACCCAGCGTGATGTCATACCCGCGGTAGACGCTGGCCATGCCGCCGCGTCCGATGAGTTCGTCGATGCGATACCTGCCCGAAAGGACGCGCGGTTCGCTCGACACGGATCGACTCCCAGGGTGGTGAAACAAGCTTCGAGCCTAGCCTAGGCGGACACGGCGAACACTCCCCGTCACTCGCCGCCCTCCTCCCCCTCGTCGGTCCCGGCGTCGGTGATCAGCACATCCATGGGTGGGGACGGATCGGACTCGCGCGGACCGCCGTTGCACGTGGCGGTATAAATGGCGGTCACGTTCTGCCCGACCGCGTCCTGGCTCACCACGATGTTGGCCTGCCGCACGTCCGGCGGGAAGACCTGCTCGTCCGGCTGATTCTCCGTGAACGTGGCGTTCGTCAGCGCGACGGTGTATTGGCTCAGGGTTCCTGTACCGGATGGGCAAGTGAAGTTCTGCCAGTTCAGTCGTGCAGTCGAGCCTGCGGGGATCGGAGGCGTAACAGGATTACCGTCGGTCGTCGTCAGGGTCGGCGCGCTCTGCGGACCGCCGATGGCGACGACGGGGCCGTACACCGTCACCGTCACCTCGGTGCCCTCGGCGAGCCTTCCGCGGGGCTGGAAGTCGTAGACGAGACCAACCTGGTCGTCGCTCGTGGCGGCGTTGCCCGTCGCGCACTGTGCGACAAGTTCGGCATCGACGAGAATCGAGCGTGCCTCGTCACAGGTCTTCCCTGTCAGCGCGAGTGCGTCCACATCGACCCGCGTGTCCACGGGCGTCTGCGACGGCGTCGCGCTGGGAGTGGGTGGCAGCGACGGTGGGGAGCTCGATGTGGACGGAGCCGCCTCGGGCGTCTGATTGGTCAGCACCGCCCAGAGCGTTCCGCCGAGCACGAGCAGCAGCAGCACGATGAGGGCGATCAGGGGCCAGGTCCACGGGCTGCGCTTGCGTTTCACCGGTTCTTCGACCGGCACGGCCGCCGTCGAGGGGAGCAGACGCGTCGCGTCCTCGCCCGCCGCGCCGAGCAGCTGCGTGGCGTCGTCGCCGACCACTCCGGTCGCGATCGCCGGCACGGCCGCAGCGGCGGCCGCGACGTCTCCGCGCCGCAGAGCGCTGGCCGCACGGGCGACGGCCGCGGCGGAGGCCGGCCGGTCCTCGGGCTTCTTGGCGATCATCGCCATGACCAGGTTCTGCACCGGGACGGCGACCGTCGGGGGCAGCGGTGGCGGCTGCTCGTTGATCTGGGCCATGGCGATCGCCACCTGCGACTCGCCCGTGAAGGGGCGCTTGCCGGCGAGGCACTCGTAGGCCACGATGCCGAGCGAGTAGGTGTCGGTGGCCGGCGACGCGGCGTGACCGGAGGCCTGCTCCGGCGAGAGGTACTGCACGGTGCCCATGACCTGACCGGTGGCGGTCAGTGGCACCTGGTCGGCGATGCGGGCGATGCCGAAGTCGGTGATCTTCACGCGCCCATCGGGCGTGATCAGCAGGTTTCCCGGCTTGATGTCGCGGTGCACGAGACCGGCGGCGTGCGCAGCCTGGAGCGCGGCGGAGGTCTGCGCGACGATGTCGAGGGTCTTGTCGGCGCCGAGCGCTCCGTCGCGCTCGATGATCGTCGACAGGGCCTCGCCCGGTACGAGCTCCATGACAAGGAACGCGCTGCCGTTCTCCTCGCCGTAGTCGAACACGCTGGCGATGCCCTCGTGATTGACGAGAGCGGCGTGACGGGCCTCGGCGCGGAAGCGCTCGAGGAACCCGGGATCGCCCATGTACTCGTCCTTGAGGATCTTGATGGCGACCGTGCGGCCGATGACGTGGTCTGTGGCCTCCCACACCTCGCCCATGCCGCCGATCGCGATCCGAGAGATCAGTTCGTAGCGGCCGCCGAAAGACACACCCTGTGTTGGCCTCATCTGTTCAGCACCGCCTCCATGACCTTCTTCGCGATCGGAGCCGCGATGGTGTCACCGCTGCCCGACTGCCCTTGACCGCCGCCGTTCTCAACCACGACCGCGACGGCTACCTGCGGGTTGTCAGCGGGGGCGAACCCCGTGAACCACAAGGTATATGGTTCGCGTTCGCCGTTCTCCGCCGTGCCCGTCTTTCCGGCCACATCGACTCCTTCTATTCTTGCACCCGAGGCCGCGCCGTCACTGACATTGCGCACCATGAGGGCGACCATCTCCCGGGCGATCTCGGCGTCCAGCGCCCGCCCGAACTCCGTGTCGTCGAACGTCTGCTGCACCGCGAGATCGGGTCCGATGACGCGGTCCACCATCCGGGGATTCATCACCACGCCCTCGTTGGCGATCCCCGCCGAGACCATCGCCATCTGCAGGGGCGTGGCGATCACCTGCCCCTGACCGAAGCCCGTCAGGGCGGTCTGCGCGTCATCCAGCGCCCGCGGGTACTCCGACGGCGTCGAGACAAGGGGCGATTCGAACGAGTCGTTGAAGCCGAACGACTCGGCCATCTCGAGGATCGCCCGGTCTCCCAGCTGGACGGCGAGCTCCGCGAACGGGATGTTGCAGCTCAGCCGCAGCGCCTCGGCGATGGTGACTTCCGCGCCGGGACCGCACGTGCCGCCCCACGCGTTCTGCACGGTGCTCGATGACTGCGGGAGCTGGTAGATCGCGGGGTTGGGCAGGGTCGACTGCGGCGTCCATTCCCCCGAGGCGAACGCCGTCGCGGCCGTGACCAGCTTGAACGTGGATCCGGGCGGGTTGAGGTTGCCGGCGATCGCGCGGTTGGACAGCGGATCTCCGGGGTCGGCGTCCAGCGCGTCGTAGGCGGCGAGGGCGTCCGTCGTGTTGTGCGTCGCGAGCAGGTTGGTGTCGTAGCTCGGCGATGTCGCCATCGCCAGAACGCGGCCGGTCGCCGGTTCGATGGCGAGCACGGCGCCCTCAAGACCCTGCAGGGCGTCGTATGCGGCGCGCTGCGCGTCCGCGTCGAGCGTGAGCAGCACGTTCGAGCCCCGCGGCGGCTGCCCGGACACGATGCGTTCGATGCGGGAGAGGAACTGCGACCCGTCGGTGCCCGAGAGCTCGGGGTTCATCGCCTGTTCGATGCCGGTAGCAGAACCCAGCGCCGGATTGATGTATCCCGTGACGGGAGCCCACATGCCGGCATCCGTATAGACCCTCTGGAAGGAGTAGACGTCCTGGGATGGAACGGAGGTCGCGATGGCGACGCCGCCGACGATGATCGAGCCCCGCTGCACCTCGTAGCTGTCGTAGAGCGCGCGGGTGTTACGGGGGTGCTCGGACAGCGTCTCCGCCTGGACGACCTGTATCCAGCTCGTCGATCCGAAGAGGGCGAGGAACATCACGAGCATGACGATGCTCAGCCGCCGGAGTTCTTTGGTCACTCGGCACCTCCCTGGGGGAGCAGGATTCGCACGGGGCTCATCCGATCACCACCCTCGGCTGGCGGCGAACGCCGTCGGAGATGCGGAGCAGAAGCGCGACGATGAGCCAGTTCGCGATCAGCGACGACCCGCCCGCGGTGAGGAACGGCGTCGTCAGGCCGGTCAGCGGGATCAGACGCGTGACGCCGCCCACCATGATGAACACCTGCAGGGCGATCGTGAACGAGAGCCCCGTCGCCAGCAGCTTGCCGAAGTCGTCCTGGCCGGCGAGGCCGATGCGCATCCCTCGGCTCGCGAACACCATGTAGAGGCAGAGGATCGCGAACACTCCGACGAGCCCGAGCTCCTCGCCGAGGCTCGCCAGGATGTAGTCGCTCTGGGACAGCGGCGTGAGGTAGGGACGGCCCTGACCGAGGCCGGTGCCGATCAGCCCGCCCTGCGCGAGGCCGAAGATGCCCTGTACGAGCTGATAGCTGCCGCCGCCTCTGTCGATGATCTCGGGGTTGAAGGCATCGAGCCAGTTCGCGAAGCGCCCGCCGACGTAGCTCAGCACCTGGGATGCGAGCAGGGCGCCGGCCACGGCGAGCCCGACACCGATGACGACCCAGCTGGTCTTGCCCGTCGCGACGTAGAGCATCGCCACGAACATGCCGAAGATCAGCAGCCCGGTGCCGAGGTCGCGCTGCAGCACGATGATGCCCAGGGAGATCAGCCAGATCACGAGCAGCGGCCCGAACTCGCGTGCGCGCGGCCACGTCATCCCGAGGAAGCGCGTGCCGGTCGACGCGAGGCTCTCGCGCGTTCGCACCAGGTAGCCGGCGAAGAAGATCGCGAGCAGGATCTT
Source organism: Microbacterium sp. DT81.1 (assembly GCF_049844955.1). Taxonomy (NCBI): domain Bacteria; kingdom Bacillati; phylum Actinomycetota; class Actinomycetes; order Micrococcales; family Microbacteriaceae; genus Microbacterium; species Microbacterium sp. DT81.1. Next base: position 348,421 of record NZ_JBNCMA010000006.1, on the reverse strand, counting down.
CGCGAGCTCGCCCGGCTGGAAAGAGAAAACCCCGGCGATCGTCACCCAGACATCGGCACCGGCGTCGTCCACACCGAGACCCGGGATGAAGGGAAGAAGCAGCAGGAGGATGCCGGCGAGGCCGGACACGTAGGTGTAGCGGAACAGCACCCGGTAGTTGCGGAGGAAGAACACCACCGCGCTCGCCCCCACGACCGCGATCGCCGTCCACGCGAGCTGCTTGGTCGAATAGGCCTCCCAGCCCTGCAGGTCGACCGCGATGTCGATGCGGTAGATCATCGCTATGCCGAGGCCCGTGAGCAGCGTGGCGATCGGCACCACGAACGGATCGGCATCCGCGGCACGCAGACGCAGCAGGATGTGCAGGGCGAACACCAGTACGGTGAGGCCGCCGCCGTAGAACAGGAACGTCCACTCGATCTCACGCAGCGCGCCGAGCTGCACCAGCGCCATCGCCGCGGCATTGATGGCGCACGCGAAGATCAGCAGGCCCAGTTCGCGGTTGCGCTGGGTCTGCGGCAGGCGCATCTTGCGGAGCGCCCGCAGGACCGTCGTGTCGGCCGAGACGTCGGATGTCGCCGTCATCCGGTCTGCTCCGCGGTCTCGCGCAGGCGCTCGATGATCGCTTCCGCGTTCGCGAGGGATCGTGCGCTGATCGTCTCCTCCACGGTGCTCCGTTCGAAGGAGGGGAGGTCATCGAGCAGGATGCCGGTGTCTTCGTAGGGCGTGGACAGCGAGATCGGACCGATTCCCTGCTGGATGCCGCGGAACACCACGACGGTGTCGTCATCGGCGCCGACGTAGAACAGCGTCTGTGTCCAGTTGTAGGCGCCGAGGACGGCGGCGGCGAGCAGACCGAGCACGACGACGAGGCCGATGATCCAGCCGACGCGGCGTCGACGGGCGCGGCGGCGATCCTCCTCGATCAGCTCTTCGAGGAACTCGGCGGCCGGCTCGAAATGCGTCGGCTCGTTGGCCGCCTGGCGGTTCGGATGCAGCCAGCCGCTGCGTCCGGAGCGTGCGGCGGGCACGGCCACGCCGAGCGGATTGGATGCCGATCCGACGATCGTCGGCGTGCCCGACACGAGGGGATGCTGCCCGCCGACGTCGACGATGACGATGGTGACGTTGTCGGGCGCCCCGCCGTCGAGCGCCTGCTTGAGCAGGTTGTCGGCCGTCCGCCCCGGCGCGATCCCCATGCCGAGGGCTTTGGCCGTGTGGGCGTCGTCCACGACCCCCGACAGGCCGTCGGAGCACAGCATCCATCTGTCGCCGTCCTGCGTCGGCATGATGAAGGTGTCGACCTCGGGGTCGGAGGACATGTCGCCGAGCACGCGCATCAGCACCGAGCGCCGCGGGTGGTACCGCGCCTCCTCCTCGGTGATGCGGCCGGACTCCACGAGTCGCTGGACGAAGGTGTGGTCGGTGGTGATCTGCGTGAGCTGGTCGTCGCGGTAGAGGTAGATGCGCGAGTCGCCGATGTGGGCGATCACGGCGTAGCCGTCGACCATCACGAGCGCGCTGACGGTGGTGCCCATGCCGGCCAGTTCCGGGCGCTCGCGCACCATCTCGATCAGGTCGGCAGCGGCATCCGCTATCGCGTGCTGCAGCTCCCGCTCGGCCTCGGCGGTGGATGAGTACGTCCGGTCCAGGCTCTCCAGCCGCGTGACGGCGAGGCTCGACGCGACATCGCCGCCGGCATGGCCGCCCATGCCGTCGGCCACGACGAACAGGTTCGAGCCGGCGTAGCCCGAATCCTGGTTGTTGGAGCGCACCTTCCCGGTGTGGGAGATGGCGGCGCTGGAGCCCTCGAAGACCATGGCTCCTTTACTTCCGCAGCTCGAACGTCGTCGCGCCGACCTTGATCGGCGCGCCGACCAGGATGGGCGTGGGAGTCGAGACGCGCTGACCGTTGTGCCAGGTGCCGTTCGTGGAGTCGAGGTCCTGGATCATCCACTGGTCGCCCCACAGCACGAGCCGGGCGTGGTGACTGGACGTATAGTCGTCGCGGATGACGAGCCCCGATTCGCTCGAGCGCCCGATCGTCAGCGGCTCGGAGCCGATCGGCAGCTCGAGGCCGGCCTTCGGCCCCGAGGTGATGACGATGCGGGAGACGGCGTCTCGCGTCGCCTTGCCACCCGGGCGGGATGTCTGAGCAACGGGTTTCGCGGCGACGGCCGCCGTGGCGGCCTGGGAGGCGGAGGGCGCCCCCCGAGGAGAAGCGGGAGTGGCGGCGGGGGCCGGGGCGGCCGCCGCCGCCTCGGGAAGCTTGCGCACCTTGACGCCGAACAGGTCGGCTCGTAGGGAGTAGACGACCGCGAAGACGAAGAACCAGAGCAGGAGGAGGAAGCCGATGCGCAGGAGCAGAAGGGTCAGTTCGCTCACGGCGCGAGGCCCCCGTCCCGCACGTCGTAGGCACGCGTCGCATCCGCCGGTGGCATGGGCGGACGAGGCGGCGTGCTCTGCGCGACCACGCGGAACACGATCTCCGTGCGCCCGATGCGCACGGTCGATTCGGGAGTGAGGGCGGCTTCATCGACCTTGCGGCCGTCGAGGAACGAGCCGTTGGTCGACCCGAGGTCGCGCACCATGGCGCGCCGGCCGTCCCAGAGGATCTCGACGTGCTTGCGGCTGGTGCCGGGGTCGGCGATCGTGATGTCGGCGTCGCTGCCGCGGCCGATCACCGTGCGCGACTTCGTGAGCGGATGCCGCTTGCCGTCGATATCGACGACCGCCCGCCAGGACACCTGACCGGCCGCCGTGCCGGAGTCCACGCCGATGGTCCCCGTCGGCACGCTGTCGTCGCGTCGGATCGTGATCGAGACGGGACCGGCGAAGCTGTAGCCCTGCGCCTTGGCGTGCTTCTGCACCAGCGTGTCGAGCTCCTCGACGAGCGTGGCGCCGAGCGAGCTCATCTTCTCGTCGTCGGCGGGCGAGAGCCGCACCGTCAGCGAGTTCGGCGCCAGGATGCGGTCGCGGCTCACGACGGCGGCCTTGGTGTCGAGTTCACGGCGCAGAGCGGACGCTATTTCGACCGGTTGGATGCCACTGCGGAAGGTCTTGGCGAACGCGCTGTTCACGGCACGCTCGAGACCCTTCTCGAAGCTGTCAAGTAGTCCCACACGACTCCTCAGGCAGGCAGGCAGGTATCGACATCGTAGTTGCACAGCCTGTGGGGCCGCAGAACGGTGTGCACCACAGTCGTTCGCCGGCGCACGACGGGCTGGCTCCGTACGGCGTGATATCCTCGGGAGGTTGATGCGGGCGAGAAGCCGCCTGCGTCGCGAACTGCGCGAGTGGCGGAATAGGCAGACGCGCTGGCTTCAGGTGCCAGTGTCCGAAAGGACGTGGGGGTTCAACTCCCCCCTCGCGCACAGTTCTGTGAAGGGGTCCCGAAAGGGGCCCCTTCACTCGTTTCCGGATATGCCGGACGCAGGGCCGGCTTGCAGAGACGGTGAAGCGACGACCGAGGGCGACCGCGACACGATGTTTGCGCTCACAGGACCGTTTGGCGGCTCATTCATAACGAACTCGACTGGGCATTGTGAACGCTAACAGTTAGCGCTAACATTTCGAAGCGGCCAGTGTTGACCGCCCGGCACCAAGAGCAGCACTCAACAGCACGCGGCCCCGCCGGACTTGGACAAGGAGGTTCACGAATGAACAAGAAGCTCATTTCCGTTGCGGCGGTCGGTGCCCTGCTGATCGGGCTGGCCGGGTGCGCGAGCGGCGGGGCAGGCGCCGGTGGCGGCGCCGAGACCGACGGCGGCTCGGGCCCCAAGCCCATCGAAGACCTCGTGGTCGGCTTCGCCCAGGTCGGCGCGGAGAGTGGATGGCGCACAGCCAACACCACCGACATCCAGTCGGCGTTCGAAGAGGCGGGCATCGAGCTGAAGTTCTCGGATGCGCAGCAGAAGCAGGAGAACCAGATCAAGGCGATCCGCTCCTACATCCAGCAGCAGGTCGACTACATCGCCTTCTCGCCGGTCGTGGAGAGCGGCTGGGACGCGGTGCTCAACGAGGCCAAGGCCGCCGGCATCCCCGTCATCCTCACCGACCGCGCCGTCGACAGCGCCGACGACTCGCTCTACGAGTCGTTCCTCGGCTCGGACTTCGTCGTCGAGGGCCAGAAGGCCGGCGACTGGGTGGTCGAGGAGTTCGCCGATGCGGACTCCGTCAAGATCATCCAGCTCGAGGGCACCACCGGCTCCGCACCCGCGATCGACCGGGCCGAGGGGTTCGCAGAAGTGATCGGAGAGGATCCGAAGTTCGTGGTCGTCGCGAGCCAGACAGGTGACTTCACCCGCGCAGGCGGCAAGCAGGTCATGGAAGCGCTGCTCAAGTCGAACCCCGACGTCGATCTCGTGTACGCCCACAACGACGACATGGGCCTGGGCGCCATCGAGGCGATCGAGGCGGCCGGCCTGGTACCGGGGCAGGACATCAAGATCGTCACGATCGACGCGGTCAAGGACGGCATGCAGGCCCTCGCCGACGGCAAGATCAACTTCATCGTGGAGTGCTCGCCGCTGCTCGGTGCGCAGCTCGTCGACATCATCAAGACGCTGAACGAAGGCGGCTCCGTCGACAAGCGGATCATCACGGAAGAGACGACCTTCACCCAGGAGCAGGCCGTCGAGGCCCTCCCCGACCGCCAGTACTGAGTGACAGCCCCATACTGAGCGACAGCGCCGCATCCGCGGGCGCGGTGGGTGCGTGCCCGAGGGCGCGCACCCACCCCTACGCTCTCGACACGCCGGGGATGCCACCACATCCGCGCGAACGCCCTGCCCATACCGACGAAGAGGTCACCATGACTGCGCCATCACCCCTCGTGGAGATGACCGGGATCACCATCTCCTTTCCGGGAGTGAAAGCGCTCGAGGGCGTCGACTTCCGGATGTTCCCCGGCGAGGTCCATTCGCTGATGGGCGAGAACGGCGCCGGCAAGTCCACTCTCATCAAGGCCCTGACCGGCGTGTACTCCTGCGATGAGGGCACCATCACCGTGGACGGCACGCAGGTGTCGTTCCACGGCCCTGCTCAAGCTCAGGACGCCGGCATCAGCACCGTGTATCAGGAGGTCAACCTCCTGCCCAACCTCTCGGTCGCCGAGAACATCATGCTCGGCCGCGAGCCGCGCCGATTCGGCTCGATCGACGGACGGGCCATGCGGCTGCGAGCGACCGAGCTGCTGAGCGGCATGGGCCTGGACATCGACCCCGGATCGCTGCTGGGCGATCACTCGCTGGCCATTCAGCAGCTCGTCGCGATCGCCCGGGCCACCAACATCGACGCGCGCGTGCTGATCCTCGATGAGCCGACCTCCAGCCTCGACGCCGAGGAGGTCGCCGAACTGTTCCGCGTCATCCGCTCCCTCAAGGAGAGCGGCGTCGCCATTCTCTTCGTCTCGCACTTCCTCGACCAGGTGTACGAGATCGCCGACCGGCTGACGGTGCTGCGCAACGGGCGCCTCGTCGGCGAGTACCGCACCGAGCAGCTGCTGCGCATCGACCTGGTGCAGAAGATGATCGGCAAGGAGATCGCCACGCTCGAGGATCTCGAGCAGCGCGTGCGGGAATCCAACGCCGACGAGGACGACGCCTCGGTGTACCTGCGGGCGAAGGATGTCGGCCGCAAGGGTGCTGTCGAGCCTTTCGATCTGGTCATCCACGAGGGCGAGGTCGTCGGATTCGCCGGGCTGCTCGGCTCAGGGCGCACCGAGGTGGCCCGCCTGCTGGGCGGCATAGACCGCGCCGACAGCGGCCAGCTGAGCTTCGCCGGCGAGCGCAAGCGCCTGCGCACACCCCGGCAGGCCCTTGCCCGGCGGGTCGCGTTCTCGTCGGAGAACCGCCGCGCCGAAGGTGTGGTCGATGAGCTCACCGTGCGGGACAACATCGTGCTGGCGCTGCAGGCGGATCGCGGGTGGTTCCGGCCCATCCCGAAGCGACGCCAGGAGGAGCTCGCGCAGAGCTACATCCAGGCACTGAACATCAAGCCGGCCAACCCGAACGCGCTGCTGCGCAACCTCTCCGGCGGCAACCAGCAGAAGGTGCTGCTCGCCCGATGGCTGGCGATCGCACCGCGGCTTCTGATCCTCGACGAGCCGACGCGCGGCATCGACATCGGCGCGAAGGCCGAGATCCAGAAGCTCGTCTTCAGCCTCGCCGAGAACGGGATGTCGGTCGTGTACATCTCGGCCGAACTCGAGGAGGTGCTGCGCGTCAGCCACCGCATCGCCGTGATGCGCGATCGCCGCATGGTCGCCGACCTTCCCAACGAGAACCTCACCGTCGACACGCTCCTCGCGCTCATCGCCGAGGGCTCGGACGAGGATGACCTGACGGGAGACGTGGCATGAGCGCCCTCGCCGCACGCATGGTGGCAAGCCGCCTCTTCTGGCCCGTGGTGATGCTGCTGGTGCTGTTCACGATCAACGTGATCGCCTTTCCGGGCTTCTTCACCGTCTCGATCCGCGACGGCAACCTCTACGGCAGCCTCATCGACATCCTCCGCAACGGTGCTCCGACGCTGATCGTCGCCGTGGGCATGACTCTGGTGATCGCCACCCGCGGCATCGACCTGTCGGTCGGCGCGGTGTGCGCGATCTCGGGGGCGGTGGCCTGCAGCATCCTGCTCGGCTCACCCGATCCGAGCAACCCGGCCACGGTGGCCGTCGCGATCGCGACCGCCCTCGTCATCTCGCTCGTGCTCGGGGTGTGGAACGGCCTGCTGATCGCCGTCGTCGGCATCCAGCCGATCATCGCCACGCTGATCCTGATGACGGCCGGTCGTGGCATCGCCATGCTCATCACGGAAGGCCAGATCCTCACCGTCGACAGCCCGCCGTTCAAGGCGCTCGGCTCCGGCTTCTGGGGCGGGATCCCGATCGCCGTGATCATCGCCGCCGTCATCTTCGCCGTCGCGGCCGTTCTCACCCGCCGCACCGCCCTCGGGATGCTGATCGAGTCGGTCGGCATCAACCCGGAGGCGAGCCGGCAGGCGGGCGTGCGTGCCCGCGGCCTGCTCTTCGCCGTGTACACCTTCTCCGCGTTCTGCGCCGGCATCGCGGGGCTCATCCTCACCGCCAACACGACGGCCGCCGACGCCAACAGCACGGGGCTCTTCATCGAGCTCGACGCGATCCTCGCGGTTGTCATCGGCGGCACCTCCCTCGCGGGCGGCCGATACTCGCTCGCCGGCACGCTCATCGGGGCCCTGGTCATCCAGACGCTGGTGACGACCGTCTACACGGTCGGCATCCCGCCGATCGCGACGATGGTCTTCAAGGCCGCGGTGGTGACGGCCGTGTGCCTGCTGCAGTCGCCCACGACGAACGACGCGCTGGCCTCGTTCCGACGAAGGCTCGCGGCACGAGCAGGAAAGGCTCCGGTGACCTCATGATCACGGCGACCCTCGTGAATTCGGTGACCTCATGACCACGACGACATCATCGCCCCAGGCGCCCGCGCCCGTCCGCCCGGTCGCCTCGCCCACGCGCCGCTGGACCACAGCCGTGCGCCGCACGCTGCTGAGTCCCAAGTACGGACCGGTGACGGTCACCGCCGTCCTCTTCACCGCCGTCTTCGTCGCGGGCGGTCTGCGCTACACGGGCTTCTTCTCGGGCCAGGTGCTGCTCAACCTGTTCGTCGACAACGCCTACCTCATCGTGCTCGCCGTCGGCATGACCTTCGTCATCCTGACGGGCGGCATCGACCTCAGCGTGGGGGCGGTGGTCGCCTTGAGCACGATGATCGTCGCGAGCCTGCTGCAGGCCGGCTGGGCGCCGGCCGTCGTCATCCCGCTCATCCTCGTGCTGACCAGCACGCTCGGTCTTCTCGTCGGGCTGATGATCCACGTCTTCAAGGTGCAGCCGTTCATCGCCACGCTCGCGGCGATGTTCCTCGCGCGCGGGCTCTGCTACGTCATCAGCCAGAGCTCGATCTCGATCACCGACCCCGCGTTCATCGCCCTCGCCACGACGCGCATCCCACTCGGTGGAACACTGTCCATCACGGCGAGCGTGATCATCGCGATCCTCGTGGTGGCCGTCGCGGTGTGGGTGCTGCACAAGACCAGGTTCGGCCGCACCGTGTACGCGATCGGCGGCAGCGAGCAGAGCGGAATGCTGATGGGCCTTCCCGTCTCGCGCACCAAGGTGCTGGTCTATGTGATCAGCGGCTTCTGCTCGGGGCTTGCGGGCGTGCTCTTCACCTTCTACACGCTGTCCGGCTACCCGCTCACCGCGATCGGCACGGAACTCGACGCCATCGCCGCCGTGGTGATCGGCGGCACGCTGCTGACCGGCGGCTACGGCTTCGTGCTGGGCTCGGTGCTGGGCGTGCTCGTGCTGGGCCTCATCCAGACGATCATCACCTTCGAGGGCACGCTGTCGTCGTGGTGGACCAAGATCTTCATCGGAGGGCTGCTGCTGGTCTTCATCATCCTGCAGCGCGCGCTGACCGCCAGGCGCAGGTGAGGGGCATGCCACTCGGGATAATGGGGTGACGGTCGCGCAGGGGCGCGCCCTAGGGGGGCCGGCGGACCAGGTGAGCACAGGCGGAGAGCGGGCGCGCGTCGCGACGATCTTCGACGTGGCACGCCTCGCCGGCGTGTCGCACCAGACCGTCTCCCGCGTGCTCAACGACCTGCCGAACGTGCGGCCGGCGACCCGGCAGCGGGTGGAGCAGGCCATCCGGCAGCTGCGCTACGTGCCTTCGCAGGCCGCTCGCGCACTCGTCACGCGGCGCTCGCGGACCATCGGCCTCGTCTCGACGGGCCTCCCGGACTTCGGGCCGTCGAGCGTCGTGCTGCACCTCGGTGAGGCGGCGAGCGACGCAAAGTACGCGGTGATCACGGTCAGTCCCGCCGACCGCGAGGCCGCCAGCCTGCGCTCGGCCGCCGAGATGCTGATCCGCCAGAACGTCGAGGCGATCGTGCTCGTGGCCGCCGAGCGCTCGACGTTCGACGCCTTCGACGGGTGGGAACTGGGCGTTCCGCTGGTCGTCGTCGCCTCCGAGGAGCGGGGACGCGCCCATCGCGTGACCCTCGACCAGTACGAGGGCGCGCGGATCGCGGTCGGCCACCTGCTCGAGCTGGGGCACCGCGACATCCGCCACATCGCCGGCCCGCCGGGTTCGATGGATGCGGAGGAGCGGATGCGGGGCTGGCGCGACCGGCTGACGGAAGAGGGACTGCACGTGCCGGACCCGCGCTTCGGCGACTGGTCGCCGGAATCCGGCTACCAGATCGGCAAGGCGCTCCTGGCCGCCGGGCGCCCGGAGGCGATCTTCGTCTCGAACGATCAGATGGCCCTCGGCCTCTACCACGCGCTCGACGAGGCATCCCTGCGTGTGCCGGACGACGTCAGCGTCGTAGGATTCGACGACATCCCGGAGGCCGGTCACTTCCGACCGCCGTTGACCACGATGCGCCAGGATTTCGAGGCGCTGGGAAGAGACGCCATGAGCGCAGTGCTCGTGATGCTGCAGGATGAAGAGTCGGATGCGCCCGTTCCCTCGCGCGTCCCCGAGCTGATTGTGCGATCCAGCACCAGAAAGGCATGACACCGTGACGATCCCCCTCTCCGGCACCCAGCACACCATCCGCTCCGGCGACTACTCCGCCGTCATCGCGAGCGTCGGCGCCACGCTGCGCAGCCTGCGCCACCACGAGCGCGACCTCGTGGTGCCCTTCGAGGCCGACGAGGTGCGCCCCGCCTCCCGGGGCCTGACGCTCGCACCCTGGCCGAACCGCATCGCCGACGGCCGCTACTCCTTCGGCGGCACGGACTACCAGCTGCCCCTCAGCGAGCCGGCGCGGCACAACGCCATCCACGGTCTGGCCGGCTGGCTCGACTTCGAGGCGATCGACAAGTCGCCGGATGCCGTGACCCTCTCGGCCGTGATCCAGGCCCAGACGGCGTACCCCTTCCCCGTGCGCGTCGACGTGTCGTTCGCGCTCGACGCCAGGGGCCTCACACAGACGGTGACGGCGACCAACGTCGGGAGTGTCCCGGCACCATACGGCACCGGACCCCACCCCTACCTGGTCGCCGGTCCCGGCAAGGTGGATGACTGGCTGCTCGAGCACCCCGCCGACGAGGTGCTCACCGTCACACCCGACCGGCTGCTGCCGGTGGCGGTCGAGCCCGTCGATTCGCACCCCGACTTCGACTTCCGCACACGCGCGCAGATCGGCTCGGTCGAGATCGACCACGCCTTCACGGGGCTGCGGCGCTCGCCGGATGGCCGCGCCACCGTGCGGGTTCTGGCGGCCGACGGTTCCGGCGTCGAGATGTCGTGGGGCGCGGCGTGCACCTGGGTGCAGATCCACACGGCGGATCGCCCGGGAAACCCCGGCAACCGCATCGGCCTCGCCGTCGAGCCGATGACGTGCCCGCCGGATGCCTTCAACTCGGGCACCGACCTCATCGTGCTCGAGCCCGGTGTCGCGCACGCGGCATCCTGGACCATCTCCGCGGTGACCGCGGCGTAGACTCCGGGCCATGTCGTTCGAGGTGGCGGCGACGGCCTACGACCGGTTCATGGGGCGGTTCTCGAGACCGCTCGGCGGTGCTTTCGTGGAGTGGGCGTTCACGGGTGCGGATGCCGCAGTCTCGGCGCTCGACGTGGGCTGTGGTCCCGGTGCGCTGACCGAGGTGCTCGCCGCGCGCCTGGGCGCGGCATCCGTCACGGCCGTCGATCCGTCCCCGCAGTTCGTCGCGGCGGCTCGAGAGCGGATGCCGGGCGTGCGGGTCCTGGAGGCGTCCGCCGAAGCGCTGCCGTTCGAGGACGGCTCCTTCGAGGCGGCCTTCGCCCAGCTCGTCGTCCACTTCATGTCCGATCCCGCGGCGGGGATCGGCGAGATGCGCCGCGTGACACGGCCGGGCGGCGTGGTGGCGGCGAACGTCTGGGACTTCCAGAATCAACGGGCGCCGCAGTCCCTGTTCTTCCGCGCCCTGCGGGACGTGATGCCGGATGTCGACGACGAGGTGACCCGGGCGGGAGCCCGGCGCGGGGATCTCGCCGCCCTGTTGACCGGGGCCGGATGCGCGGGCGTCGAGCAGTCCGAGCTGTCGGTCTCCGTCGAGTTCGCGTCATTCGCGGACTGGTGGGAGCCGTACACGCTCGGAGTGGGCCCGGCGGGCGCGCAGCTCGCTCGCCTCGACGCCCAGACACGGGAGGCGGTGCGCCGCCGCTGCGCGGAGCTGCTGCCGGACGGCCCGTTCCGCATCGACGCGGTCGCGTGGGCGGCGAAGGGCACGGCCTGACGTCTTCACGTCTTCAGGGCTGCTCGCGGCTCACTGGGCGCGTCTGCGCGCCCGGGCGTGCGGGAGCTCGTGCATGTGCCGGTGGTGCGCGTCGGGATAGTGCTCGTGCGTGTGGGTGAGCCGCTCGTGACCGTGTTCGTGGGTGTGCCATGTTCCTGCGGCGACGGGTTCGTCATGCTCGTGCCGATGATGCTCATCGTGCGTGTGCCAGTGCTCGTGCACCTGGGCGTCGTGCGTGTGCGCGTGCCCGTGCCGCTCGGTGAGATGCAGCCAGACTCCGAGCGCCATGAGAAGTCCCGCGGCCACGAGCTGCCAGGTCACCGGCTCACCGAGAAGGATGGCGAGCAGCGCGCCGAAGAACGGCGCGACCGAGAAGTATGCGCCCGCCCGGGCGGTGCCTACATGTCTCATCCCCACGATGAAGAGGGCGAGGCTGACGCCGTACGCGAAGAACCCGACGATCATCGCGGCCGCGAGGCTTCCCGTTCCTGGCAGCGAGGCGCCGAGGGCGAACGCCAGAACCAGGTTCACCGGACCCGCGACCAGCCCCTTGACCGCGGCGAGCCACGTGGCGTCGTTCAGCGCGATCATGCGGGTGAGGTTGTTGTCCAGTCCCCAGCAGAGGCATGCCCCGAGCACCGCCAGCGCCGGCCAAGGGCTGCCGAGCTCGGCGCCTTCGGGGATGCTGATCAGAACCGCTCCGGCGACGATGGCCAGCATGCCCAGGGCGACGCGGCGATCGACGTTCTCGCGGAAGACGAACCATGCCAGCACTGCGGTGAACACGCCCTCCGCATTCAGCAGGAGCGACGCGCCGGAGGCCGGCATGTTCGAGAGTCCGACCATCAGCAGCACCGGGGCGACGACGCCGCCGGTGAGGACGGCACCGGCGAGCGGCAGCAGCTCCCCTCGACCCAGGCGCACGCGCGGCGCGCGGCGGACCAGTCGGAGAAGCCCCAGGCCGACGCCCGAGCCGCAGTAGAGCAGCCCGGCAAGCAGCCAGGGGCTGATGTCGCCGAGCAGGAGCTTCGCGAACGGGGTTCCGGCACCGAAGAGCAGCGCGGATACGAGCGCGGCCTGGACGCCGCGGTTCTTCAGAGCAGCCCCCAGCATCCACTCATTCTCCCACCGCGATCCGCGACCGCGGGAGACGCGGTCCGCCGACCGGGGGCCCGGGCGGGCTACTCCAGCACGGGCACGAGGGTGAAGACGATCTCCTCGATCTCGCGCCCGAGGCTCGGGGCGTACGCCCAGTCCCGCGAAACCTCGGTGAAGCTCAGCCTGCGAAGCACGGCCTGAGCCGCGAGGTTGTGGGCGGCCACCCGGGCGAACAGCGGCCGCACGGCCTCCCGGGAGACGAGCAGCCGCACGGCGCCGGTCGCGACGCCTCGTCCCCACGCGTGCCGTGCGATCCAGAACGTGACCTCGCGGTCGCCATCGACGGTGAAGGTGGCGGCCGTGCCGGCGAACCCGCCGCGCTCGGTGATGGTGAACATCGACACATCCGGTGAGGTCCTGTGCCGCGTCATCCACTCGTCGAAGGCGCCGCGGTCATCCGGATCGTCCGCCGTGAACGCGGCCAGCTCGACCGCCTCGCGGTCGCGCATCATCTCGAAGATCGCGTCGACGTCATCGTCGTCGACGGCTCTCAGTTCGACGTGGCCCACCATCGCCACGATACGCGGTTCAGCGGATCTCGTGCTGGGCGCGGATCACGCGCTCGGCCTCTGCCCCATCGCGCGCCGCGACCGCGTCGCGCAGCTCACAGTACGACGCGGTGCGATCCCGAGGGTCGATGCGCACCGGCCGCCAGGTGTCGAGATTGCGCTGGAACGCCGGCCCGGCCTCGCGCATGATCTTGAGGAAGACCGAGTTGCCGGTCGTCAGGCTGATCTGCTGATAGAAGGCCTGGCTGGCGGTTGCGAGCGATCTGATGTCGCCGGCGGCGGATGCCTCGATCATGCCGTCGACGAGCGCCACGGCCTCGGCGAGTTCGGCGTCGGTGCACCGGGCGAGCGACATCCGCAGGCCGAACCCCATCGCATAGATGAGGTACTCGTAGGTATCGGCGAGCACCCGCTCATCCGGCACGGACACGCGGGTGTAGCGATTCGCGGACACCTCGACGAGACCGATGCGCGCAAGGCGCTGCAGGGCCTCTCGCACCGGGGTGCGCGAGACGCCGAGCGCGGCCGCCAGTTCGACGTCGCGCACGCGCTGGCCGGGGGTGAGCCGCCCGTCACGGATGGCCTGGCCGAGGATCGTGTAGATCTCATCGCCCAGCATCGCTGTGCGCGGTACGCGCGGGGAGAGGAGGTCGTCGGTGCTCATGGCCGAGGAGAGTCTACGGTGGAAGTCCGTGAGTCCACCTGGCGCCCACTCCGGACGCATTCCTGTCCCGCCGGCACTGATATATCGGTAGAGTAGCCCGGTCACGCCTCGCGTGACCTATCCGGGGGGATACGTCGACGCCCGGGCTTCGCAGTGCTCGCACTCGGCCCGGGCGTCGAACGGATATCGGCGTGCAACATTTGTGTCACCATCTTTCACGCGTCCGTTCCGGTGGACTGCGCGCTCCACTACCGTGGAAATCGTCGATGTACCGCGCGTCGCGAAGCTTCGCGCACCCCCAAAGAAGGCATGGAATGACTCAGGGCACTGTCAAGTGGTTCAACGCGGAGAAGGGCTTCGGCTTCATCTCCCCTGACGAGGGTGGAGCCGACGTCTTCGCCCACTACACGGCGATCCAGTCGAGCGGCTACCGCGCGCTCGAGGAGAACCAGCGCGTCGAGTTCGACACGGCTCAAGGCCCGAAGGGCCTGCAGGCCGAGAACATCCGCCCCCTCTAGGCAGCCGCACCCGGTGCCCTGTGCCCCGGGTCGCACGTCTCAGAACACGGCGCAGCCGCCTCACGGCGCAGCGGCTCAGCCGCCCGTCCGGACGATCTCCATCGACCGGGGCACGGGCGGCTTTCGCGCGCCCGCGGCCGGTCTCAGCGACCGCGAAGCAGATCCACCCCCGCCGCCGCGAACTGCCGCAGGGTGGCATCCGGCAGGAAGGCCCTCGTGAGTCCCGCCGCGATGCGGGAGAGGTCGCCCTCGTCGCGGTAGAGCAGGTAGATCGGCTCGTAGCGCGGGTTGAACTTCGTCTTGAACTGGTGGAGGCTCTTGAAGCCGTAGACCGGCTCGAGGGATGACGACAGCTGCTCCAGCAGGGAAGCGATCGCGCCGGCATCGGGCTCGGTCTGATGGGCCAGCGGGGCTCCCGAGAGCGACATGATCTGTGCGCCCTCGTCGCGGAACGTGCGCGCCGACGTGCCGATCAGGAACTCCATGACCGCCGGGAAGCCGCCATCGCGCCGGCGCATGAGGTCGAGCGTCCAGCCCCGCGGCGAACCGCCCGGGCCGAAGACCGGCAGCCAGCTCAGGAACCCGTCCACATCCCCCTGCGGCGAGATGGCGAGAGCGAGCCGCACATCGGGATCCTCCGCCTCTTCGAGGGTGCCGAGCGTGAAGCGCATCTCGGGGAGTCCTTTGTCGCCGACCCACGATTCCGAGATCGCGCGCAGCTGCTGGCGGATGCCCCACGGCTCGGCGGCCAGCGTTGTGACGCGGAAGATCATTCCCTCCCTCTCGGCGCGGCTGAACGCCTGTCGCACCTTCGACCACGCCTTGCCCTGGAAGGTGAGGCCCGGCAGGTCGACGATCGTGTCGTCGGCGACGACGAGGTCGCGCCATCCGTCCGGCACGGCATCGCGCGTCGCGGCGCTCGCGCTGAAGAAGCAGGGAATCAGCCCCTGAGCCTCGGTCGCGGCGATGAACTCGGCGACGGAGTCCCTGATGCCCTCAGCCGGTCCCAGCGGATCGGCGAGCACGATCGCCACGGTGGCGTGCGTCTGGAAGGGGACGATGCCGGTCGAGGTGCGGAGGTATTGCATGCCCTCCCACGTCGACATCCACGACAGGGTGCCGCCGCCCTCGGTCCTGATCAGTGAGCGCACCTCGTCCGCTGTCGGTGGTGCGCCCGGCGCCAGCGGACGACGACGCCGCGCCCCGAAGGCGCGCCGCGTAGCCAGCAGGTAGACGAAGAAGGCGACACTCAGCGACGTGCTTCCCAGAGTCACGTCGATATCTCCGAGCGCGTCCGCGACCCCTGCCGCGTCGGCGACGAGCAGCACGAGGAGAAGCGTGACCGCGAGCACGCTGAGCGCCATCCATAAGAGCGACGCGAGCCACGCCCAGCGTCGGCCGCGCCGAAGGCCGGTCGCGACGAGCAGGATGATGACGGTGTCGATGGCGACGTCGATCCAGGGCCCCGCGAGCGGCTCGGTGGGTCCGAACGGCCCGTCCGTCGGGATGAGCAGGGTGAGGATCTGGATCGCGCCGAGGGCGAGGATGCCGGCGAAGGCGAGCAGTCGCTGCTCACGGATCGTCGTGCGCTGGATGCGGAACGACCTGTCGACGGCCAGCACGAGTAGGATCGCGATGGCGTGCTCGAGGTCGGCGAGGTCACCGAGGAAGAGCAGGCTGATCGCGCCGTAGACGAAGACGAGCACCCAGCCGCGCTGCCGCCACGGGGCCGCGAGCAGCCCCACCGCGGCGGCGATGCACGCCATCGTGCCGCCGGACGGGCCGACATCCAGTGCCTGCGAGAGCTCGATCGCCCACGGCCACGGCAGGAGCCGCCCGACCATCAGGAAGGCGGCGGCCGCGAAGATCGCGAAGAGCTGTCCGATTCCGAAGTAGAGCAGCGCGACGCGGGAACCCCGGCGATGTTCGAGGTACGCCATTCCGGCGAAGCTGAGCAGCGTGGGAATGAAGACCCACGGCTGCACGACGAAGAACGTGCCGGTGACCGGTGTCCACCAGCGGCCGGCCTCGAGAGCCGGCAGGCCGTAGGCCACTGCGTCGAACGCCGGCTGCGCTTCGAAGGGGCGCCAAAGGCCTTGGCTGACCACCCCGACGACCAGAAGCACGGCCACGACGGAGAGCGTCGCGGGGATGCGCCGGACGACCGTGGCGATCGGGCGACTGCGGCCGGCAGAACTCTCGGTCTGGATCGCTGGCGGTGCCGTCATGGCATCAGGTTAGAGGCCGCGGCGTTCCGGCGTCAGGTCAGCGGGCGCTTCTCTTCGCGAAGTCCGCGAGCGCCTGGGCATCCTCGGCATGCCGGATCGCCAGGCGAGCGGAGTCCAGCGCCTGCACCGGATCCCCGCTCTGCCGTGCGGCGGCCAGGGCGTCCTCGGCGGAGGCGAGGCGAACCCGGGCGTCGGCGCTCGCGGTGGCGTGCGAGATGGATGACTCCGCCCGGGCGATCGCTCCGCGGGCGGCGGCGAGCGTTCCGGGCAGGGCCGTCCGGGCTCCGCGAAGCCGCTGCTGCGCCGTCCGCGCATCACCGAGGGCGAGGTCCAGGCGGTCGCGCATGCGAGCGAGGGCCGAGATTGCGGCGGTGGGACGCCTGGCGGCATCCTTCTCGATCTGCGCGAGGGCATCGTCCGCCGCTCGGATGGCGACACCGAGGCGGTCGGCGGCCGACGGCTCGAGCCCGTCGCGCACCGTGACGGCCTGGTGAACGGCGGCCCGCGCCGACGCGAGCTCTTCCGGCACAGCGGCCGCGGCCTGGGTGACGAGGCGGTGAGCCTCCTCGAGCGCATTCGCCTCGAACTGCGCGGTGCGCAACGCACGCTCCGCGGCGGCCAGTTCGGGGAGCGCCGATCGGGTGGGATCCTGGGAGCGCGCGGCGGCCGAGGCGAGCAGGCGCTGCGCTTCGTCCGCGCCGGCGACGGCCGCGCGTGCGGCATCCGCGGCCGGCCGCCACTCGGACTCCTCGAAGCGCGTGGAAAGCTGCTGCACGAGCGCGGCCGGGTCGCCCATCGTCTCGCGAAGCTCCTCGAGCCGAGCCGTGGCCGACGCCACCTGCGCGGGCGCGGAGACGTGGGCGCTCATCCACTGGTCATGTGCGCCGCGTGCCGCCGCGATCGCGGCGAGGGCCTTCTGCGATCGGGTGCGGATGCGCTCGGCCGTGCGCGTGACGACCGGCGGCGGCACGTCGGGCGCCGAGATGTCGCGGTACTCGTGGAACGCCTGGTCGCGCGCGTGCTGCGCGCTCATGCGGGCGCGGCGAAGGGTCGCGGCATCCTCACCGCCGTAGAGGGCGCCCGAGAGGCCCACCTCCAGGTCGAGCTGCGCCACGGCGTCATCGAGTGCGACGAGCGCAGACCCCGCGGTGGCGCGCTCGGCCTCGGCCGCCGCCCGGGCTCGCGGACCGCGGCGAGAGCGGCGCACCGTCCAGGCCACGAGCGCGACCACGGCGGCCGTCGCCCCGAACACGACGACGGACGGGACGAGGGCGACGAGGGCCTCGTTCATTCGGCATTCCCGACGAGCAGCAGCTGGGCCAGCTCATCGACGTTCTCGACCGCCCGCTGCGCGGCATCCGCCTCATGGGGCCAGCTGAAGCCCCACCGCACGAAGATCGTCGGCAGCCCGTTCGCCGCCGCCCCCTCGATGTCGTGGTGGCGATCGCCGATCAGCACGCTGCGGCTGGTGTCGACATCCGCCGCCCGCAGCTGCCGGAGCGCCTCGGCGACGATGTCGCTCTTCGCGCTGAGCGTCTTCTCATCGAGCGTCGCGCCCACGATGGCCGTGAACGAGGGAGTCAGCTCGAAATGGTCGAGCAGCGCCCGCACCTGCACCTCGGGCTTGGAACTCGCCGTCGCCTGCGGAACACCCGCCGCGTGCAGGCGCGCGATGAGATCGCTCACGCCGGGGTAGAGCTTGGCTCCCGTCGTGTAGCCATCGCCGCGGCCGAGCACCCGGTAGAAGGCGACCGCCTCATTGGCCTCGTCGGGAGTCATGCCGCCCTGCGCCTGGAACGACTCGTACATCGGCGGGCCGATCCAGTGCGCGAGCTCGTCGCGGATCGGCGCCCGGCGGCCGAAGTGCTCGAGCGTGATGGTGAGCCGGCGCAGGATGCCGTCGGAGGCATCCACGATCGTGCCGTCGACGTCCCAGAGGACGGCGGACCAGGGTGAGCGCGGCGACATGCGTCTACCCTACGGGCGCGGCGCGTGCGCGAAACTTCGGTGCGGTGCCGCCGGCGCACGGCGATGCCGGGCGATCGAGCCTGCAGGGATCAGAAGAGCCGGGGCACCCCGGAGTCGATCCCTTTCATCTCGTCGTAGTCGAGCGTGACGCATCGGATGCCGCGATCGGCGGCCAGCACGCGGGCCTGGGGTTTGATCTCTTGGGCCGCGAAGACCCCGCGGACAGGAGCGAGGTGCGGGTCGCGGCCGAGCAGCTCGAGGTAGCGCGTGAGTTGCTCGACGCCGTCGATGTCGCCGCGGCGCTTCACCTCCACCGCGATGGCAGCGCCTTCGGCATCCCGCACGAGCAGGTCGACGGGGCCGATCGCGGTCGGGTACTCGCGCCGCACGAGGGTCACGCCGTCGCCGAGCAGGTCGACCTGCTCGGCGAGCAGGCGCTGCAGATCGGCCTCCACCCCGTCCTTCTGCAGGCCGGGGTCGATGCCGAGCTCGTGGTCGGAATCGTGCAGCACCTCGTACAGCCGAACGGTGAGGGCGTCGCCGGTCTTCTGGTGAACGACCCTCCAGACCTCGACGACGCCGGCGCTGACGAGGTCCTCGTCGGGCTGCTCGACCGTCAGGCGGCAGGGCGGGCTCATCCAGTTCAGGGGCTTGTAGCTGCCACCGTCGGAGTGCACGAGCAGGCTGCCGTCGCCCTTGTGCACCAGCAGCCGGGTCGCCAGTGGCAGGTGCGCGTTCAGGCGCCCGGCGTAGTCGACGGAGCAGCGGGCAATGACGAGGCGCACGGCGACGAGCCTACCCGCGCGGCGCCGGCACGCGGACGAGTCGGCGGCTGTCCCGCGGATCGCCCCTCGGTCCCTACCCGGGTTTGGGGCGGATTTCCTCCCTCGGGGCGCGCGGCCGTGCTTCGGGAGGAGATCCCGCCTCGGGAGGAGGATCACCTAAGAATTCGCCCTCCCCAAGCCGGATCTCCTCCCGTAGGCCACGCCTCGCCGCGTGACCGTTGGGACTCGGCCGTTTCACTGGCGGGTTTGGGGCGCGTGGCTTCCCTCGGGGCGCGCGGGATGCGCCCCGGAACGTGGGTTTGCGCCCCGAACCCGAACGGAGGTCGGGGTCGCCCGGTCAGTGCGAGGACGAGTGCTCGCGGGGGTGGCCGGCGCCGACGTTCGAGCCGGGAAGGGGCTTGGCGGCACCCGATGCGAGCCCGGATGCCACGATCAGCGCGACGAGGATGTACAGGGTGTTCAGCAGCCCGATCTGCTCGCTGATGAACCCGAGGATCGGCGGGCCGCAGAGGAACGAGATGTAGCCGATGGTCGCGGCGGCGCTCACGCGCGCGGCGGCCTTGAGCGGGTCGTCCGCGGCGGCCGACATGCCGAGCGGGAACCCGAGCGAGACTCCGGCTCCCCAGAGCGCCGCGCCGACGAAGACGAGCGGGACCGTCGGAGCGAGGATGAACAGCAGCAGGCCGACGGCGGCGGTCGCGGCGAGCACCCGGAGCGTCGCGACGCGGCCGAACCGGTCGACCAGCGGCCCGCCGAGCACGCGGACGACCGTCATGCTCACCGAGAAGACCGTGAGGCCGAGCGCACCGATGGCCTGATCCGAGCCGTGGCCCTCGACCATGCCGAGCGCGAGCCAGTCGTTCGCGCCGCCCTCCGCGAACGCCATGCCCAGCATGATCACGCCCAGCGCGTAGGTGCGGGGCTCCCGCCACGCGGCCAGAGACGTGTGCAGGCGGTCGCGCCAGTGCGGCTTGTCCGCTTCGGCATCGACATCCATCGCGATGTCCCGCGACGGCACGTTCGCGAAGGTGACGAATCCGATCACGACGATGGCGACCGACATCAGGGACGTGTGCAGGAGCACGTTGATGCCCCACGCCGCAGCGAGCGCTCCGAGCCCCGCACCGATCACGGTGCCGAAGCTGAAGAAGGCGTGGAACAGCGGCAGGATCGTCTTTCCGGTCTGCTTCTCGATCGCGGCGCCCTCGACGTTCATCATGACGTCGACCGCGCCGTTGCCGAGCCCGAACATCACCAGGCCGAGCACCACCACCACGAACGACTGGGCGACATCGGTGCCGACGCCGATGACGGCGACGCCGACCGCGAAGACCAGGATCGCGACGAGCATGCCCCGGCGGGCCCCGAACCGGGCCAGCACGAGCGGAGCGAGCGAGAGGCCGACGATGGATGCGATCCCCGCGCCCAGCAGCATGAGGCCGATCTGGATGTTGTCGACGCCGAGGGTGATCTTGATCGCCGGGACGCGTGATGCCCATGTCGCGATGCTCAGGCCGCTCGCGAGGAAGATGGCGAACACGGCGAGGCGCCAGCGGGTGAGCTGCGCGGGGGTGAGAACGACGTCCATGCGACAAGAGTACTGATTCGGCCGTCCGTTATCGAATCGATTCGATCAAATCCCTCGGACCGCGTACGATTCGTTGGAGGGAGGTGCCGATGGGCAGCAGAAGAGCCACGATCGCCGACGTGGCGCGCAGCGCCAACGTGTCTCCGTCGACCGCGTCCGTCGTCTTCAGCGGCAAGACCGCCGTCTCCGAGGCGACGCGAAAGCGGGTGCTGGATGCCGCGGCGGCCCTCGGCTACTCCGGACCCGACCCCAGAGCCGCGTCGCTGCGCACCGGACGCAGCGGCATCGTGGGCGTCGTCTTCGAAGAGCATCTGCGCGCCGCGTTCCTCGATCCGGTGAAGACGGCGCTGATGGACGGGCTGACCGACGCCGTCGCACCGCTCGGGGCCGGCCTGCTGCTTCTGCGGGACGATCAGGGGGTCGGCGCCGAAGGCGGCGGGGCGAGCCTCGGCAGCGCGCCGCTCGATGCCGTCGTGCTCGTGGGCTGCAGCGGGCGCCTCAGGGAGTCCCTCGACATCGTGCAGTCACGCGGCATCCCGGTCGTGGTCATCGAAGGCGACGCCGGCCCCGGCATCCCGCAGATCCACCTGGACAACCGCGAGGCGCAGCGTCAGGCGGCCAGCCACCTGCGGGCGCTTGGTCACGAGGACGTCGGCATCGTCGCCCTGCCGCTCGACGCGCAGCGCGAACGCGGACCGGTGACGGATGACCGGCTGGCGAACGCAACGGTCGCCGTCACGATCGAGCGCCTGGCGGGAGCGCGGGACGTCTATCCGGATGCCCCCGCGGTGTCGGCCGCGGCGAGCTCCATCGACGAGGGGCTGTCGGCGGCGCGTGCGCTGCTGGCGATGCGCCCGCGTCCCACCGCGATCATCGCGCAGAGCGACCTGCTGGCCGCCGGGGTCATCCGCGCCGCCGAGGAGGCGGGGGTGCGGGTTCCCGAGCATCTCAGCGTGACCGGGTTCGACGGAATACAGGTCGACGGGCTGGCTCCCTACGAACTCACCACCCTCGTGCAGCCCGCCGTGGAGAAGGGCCGGGCGGCCGGCGATGCCGTCTCCCGGATGCTGGCGGGCGCGGATGTCGAGACGATCCTGTTCGAGTGCAGCTTCCGTGAGGGCAACACCAGCGGCCCCGTGCCCTGAGCGCTCCCCGGTAGACTGGAATCACAGCCGCCCGCCTGAGCCGTCCCCGGCCGACGAGCCAGAGGAGAAGCCGATGCTGCTCCTGCTTGGTGCGTTCGCGCTGGCGCCGCTGGGCCTTCCGTGGCTCGTGAGCAGGCTCGGCGCCCGGGCGTTCTACCTCGCGGCCGTGCTGCCGATCGCCGCGTTCATCCACACCGCGGCCCAGACGACGGACATCCTCGCCGGAAACATTCCGTTCGAGTCATACGACTGGATCCCGCCGCTCCGCATCGAGCTGTCCATGCGCATGGACACGCTGAGCTGGCTGCTGGCACTCATCGTCACCGGCGTCGGCGCGCTCGTGATGCTCTACTGCCGGTGGTACTTCCGGGACAAGTACGAGGGACTCGGCCAGTTCTCGGCCGTGCTGCTGGCGTTCGCGGGCGCCATGTACGGATTGGTCCTGACCGACGACCTGGTCGTGCTCGTGATGTTCTGGGAGGTCACGAGCGTCCTCTCCTACCTGCTGATCGGGTACTACCACCGCCGCGCGGGCAGTCGCCGCGCCGCGCTGCAGGCCCTGCTCGTGACGACGCTCGGCGGCCTGGTGATGCTGATCGGTGTCGTGCTGATGGTCGTCGCGGCCGGCACCTCGAGCATCTCGACGATCCTCGCCGACCCGCCGACCGGCACGATCGTCGACGCGGCCCTGGTTCTGCTCCTCGTCGGGGCGCTCAGCAAGTCGGCCATCTTCCCGTTCCACTTCTGGCTGCCGGGCGCGATGGCCGCTCCGACTCCGGTGAGCGCGTACCTGCATGCGGCCGCGATGGTGAAGGCGGGGATCTACCTGCTCGCGCGGCTCGCGCCGGCGTTCGCGGATGCCGGTCCGTGGCGGCCGATCGTGATCGGCCTGGGCGTCTTCACGATGCTGCTCGGGGGCATCCAGGCGCTGCGGGAGACCGACCTGAAGCGGGTGCTGGCCTTCGGCACGGTCAGCCAGCTCGGGTTCCTCACGGTGGTCCTCGGATTCGGGACGCGCGATGCCGCGCTGGCCGGTCTGGCTCTGCTCCTGAGCCACGCGCTGTTCAAGTCGGCGCTGTTCCTCGTGGTCGGCGTGATCGACCGTCAGCTCTCGACCCGGGACATCGACGAGCTCAGCGGTGTGGGCCGGCAGGCGCCCGTGATGGCGACCTTCTCCATCATCGCCGTGGCATCGATGGCCGGCATCCCGCCCACCGTCGGCTTCGTCGCGAAGGAGGGCGTCTTCACCGCGCTGATGTACGAGGCCTTCGGGGGTTCGGCCTGGGGCTGGGTCGCCTTCATCGGATCGGCGATCGGGTCCGCGCTGACGATGGCGTACGGCATCCGCTTCGTCTGGGGAGCCTTCGCGACGAAGACGGATGCCGATCGACGGCCGCTCCCGGTCACCGCGTGGCCGGATCCGCCTCTCGGGTTCCTCGGCGCTCCGGTCGTGCTCGCGGGCCTCACGGTCGTCGCAGGAATCGCCGCGCCGTTCCTCGACACGGTCTTCACCCCGTACGCCGACACGGCGCCGGAGTCGACGCCGGAGGTCGCCCCACCCGCCGAGACCTATCACCTGGCCCTCTGGCACGGTATCGAGCCCGCGCTGCTGGTGTCGCTGATCACGCTCGTGCTCGGCGTGGGCATCTTCTGGCTCACGCGGGCGACGGGCTGGGACACCGGGCCCCGGATGCTGCGCTTCACCGCCGCGGACGCCTACAACCTCGCCCTGAAGGGCGTCGACCGCCTCTCCGTGCTGACGACGACCTTCACCCAGCGCGGTTCGCTGCCGGTGTACGTGGGCACGATCTTCGTCGTGCTGGTCGCGGCCGAGGCGACGGCGCTGGTCGCCGGCGGGAACTGGATCGCGAACCTGGAGCCGTGGCAGACCCCCATGCAGCTGGTGGTGGCGCCCCTCATGATCGCCGCGGGGATCTTCGCGGTGCGCGCCACCAAGCGCTACACGGGCGTCGTGCTGGTCTCGGTGACCGGCATCGGCATGGTCCTTCTGTTCGCGACGAGCGGCGCGCCGGATCTGGCGCTGACCCAGGTGCTCGTCGAGACCGTGACCCTCGTGGCGTTCGCTCTCGTGCTGCGCCGCCTTCCCGCTCGGATGGGCGAGCACAACGCGTCGGTATGGCCTATCGCCCGCGCGGTGCTCGGCATCGGCGTCGGCGTCACCATGGCGCTCGTGGCGATCGTCGCCACCGGAGCGAGGGTGGCCGAACCCATTTCGGACCGCTTCCCCCAACTCGCCTACGAGGTGGGGCACGGGCGGAACGTCGTGAACGTGGCGCTCGTCGACCTGCGCGGCTGGGACACCATGGGCGAGCTGTCGGTGCTGATCCTCGCCGCGACCGGCGTCGCCTCGCTCGTGTTCGTGACCCATCGCTCCGGAAGCCTGCCGGCGGCGACTCAGCCGCTGCCCAAGACCAAGAGCCGCACGACCCGTCGGCGCCCGCTGGTGGAGACCACCGACGGCGTGCGCCTTCAGACCTCCGACAACAGCGACAGCCCCCGCGCGTGGCTGCTCGGCGGGCAGCGGATGCGTCCGGAGAACCGCTCGATCCTGCTCGAGGTCATCGTCCGCGTGCTCTTCCACACGATCATCGTGGTGTCGATCTACCTGCTCTTCGCCGGTCACAACCTGCCGGGCGGCGGCTTCGCCGGCGGACTCGTCGCCGGCATGGCACTCGTGATGCGCTACATCGCCGGCGGCCGCTACGAGCTCGGCGTCGCGGCCCCGAGCGACGCGGGCACCCTGCTGGGCGTCGGCATGACGATCGCGGTGGCGTGCGCGATCGTTCCGCTCTTCTTCGGGTCGGCGCCGCTGACCAGCACCTACTTCGAGGCCGACGTGCCCGTGCTCGGTCATGTCGAGTTCGTCACGTCGACGCTGTTCGACATCGGCGTCTATCTGGTGGTCATCGGGCTCGTGCTCGACGTGCTGCGCAGCCTCGGTGCGGAGGTCGATCGCCAGGCCCAGGAACTGCGCTCGAAGGGGGTGAGCATCTGATGAAGACCGCGTCGGAGCCGGCATGACCGTCTCGCTCACACTCATCGTCATCATGGGGGTGCTCTTCGCATGCGGCGTGTACGCGATGCTCGAGCGCAGCCTCACCCGGGTGCTCATCGGCTTCCTGCTGCTGGGCAACGCGGCCAACCTGCTGCTCCTGATCGTGATGGGCCGTCCGGGGATCGCGCCGTTCTTCGGCTCGGGCGATCCGGACGAGATGAGCGACCCGCTGCCACAGGCACTCACCCTGACCGCGATCGTCATCACCTTCGCCGTCTCCGCCTTCCTGCTCGCCCTGATCTACCGCTCATGGCAGCTCGGCCAGCAGGACACCGTGGAGGACGACCTCGCCGACATCGCCATCCGCGATCGCGGAGCCGAGGCCGAGGACGTCATGGAAGACGACGCGGTCACCCCGGCCGACACGGCGACCACCGACTTCGTCGGGGTCGACACAGCGCCGATCGTGGTGCTGCACGCGCGCGACATCCCCTCCATCCGGGATGATGCCCCCACCGATCGGCCGTCGGCCGGCCGTCGCGGGAACAGGGGCTCGGGCTCCGGCGGTGCGGGCTCCGGCGGCTCGGAGGGAGGGGAACGATGAGCGCGCTCGTTCCCCTGCTCGTCACGCTGCCGCTCCTGGGCGCCGCCCTGACCCTGATCTTCGGTCGCCGCCGTCGCTCGCAGGTGACCGTCTCGATCGTCACGCTCACCGTCGTCTTCGTGATCGCGGCGATCCTCCTGGTCACCGTGGACTCCGGCGAGCCGATCGCCGTGTCGGTCGGCGGGTGGCCCGTCCCCTTCGGCATCGTGCTCTACGTGGACCGGCTGGCGGCCCTGCTGGTGGCCGTCTCGAGCGTCGTGCTGCTGGCCGTCCTGCTCTTCTCCGTCGGCCAGGGCGCGGCGGACGGCGATGACGACACGCCGGTCTCGATCTTCCACCCGTCGTACCTCATCCTGTCGGCCGGCATCTTCACCGCGTTCATCGCCGGCGATCTGTTCAACCTCTACGTCGGCTTCGAGATCCTGCTCGTGGCCTCGTACGTGCTGATAACGCTCGGCAGCACCGAGTCCCGCATCCGCACCGGCGTCGTCTACATCGTGGTCTCGCTCGTTTCGTCGATCCTGTTCCTCGCGGCCATCGCCGCGATCTACGGGGCCCTCGGCACGGTCAACATGGCCCAGATCGCCGAGCGGATGAACGAACTGCCGCAGGAGGTTCAGCTCGTTCTGCACCTGCTGCTGCTCGTGGCATTCAGCATCAAGGCCGCCGTCTTCCCCCTCTCCTTCTGGCTTCCAGACTCCTACCCGACCGCTCCCGCGCCGGTGACGGCCGTGTTCGCCGGCCTGCTGACCAAGGTCGGCGTGTACGCGCTGATCCGCACCGAGACCCAGCTCTTCGCGGACTCGAGCGTCAACGTGCTGCTGCTGATCGTCGCCCTCGCCACGATGGTGATCGGCGTGCTCGGGGCGGTGGCGCAGGCGGAGCTGAAGCGCATCCTGTCGTTCACGCTCGTCAGCCACGTCGGCTACATGATCTTCGGACTGGCGATCGCGACGCCGGCGGCGATCGGGGCGACGATCTACTACATGGTGCACCACATCATCGTGCAGACGACGCTGTTCCTCGCGGTCGGCCTCATCGAGCGCCGGGCGGGCAGCACGTCGATCCTGCGGGTGAAGGGACTGATGCGGGCGGCACCGGTGATCGCGGTGCTCTATTTCATCCCGGCCATCAACCTCGGCGGCCTGCCGCCCTTCTCCGGCTTCATCGGCAAGTTCGCGCTCTTCGACGCGGCGGCCGAGGTCGGCACGCCGATCATGATGGTGCTCATCGTGGCCGGCATCCTGACGTCGCTGCTCACGCTCTACGCCCTCATGCGCGCGTGGAACCTCGCGTTCTGGCGAGAAGAGGACGACTCCGCCGAGACTGCGGCCCGCATCTCCTATCTCGGCGATGCGCCCGCCGCCCGCGTGCAGACCAGGCGCCGGGTGATTCCGCTGATCATGACGGCCGCCACCACGGGAATGGTCGCGGTCACCATCGCTCTCACGGTGTTCGCCGGTCCGCTGTACCAGGTGTGCACCCGCATCGGCGATGCGCTGCTCGAGCCGGTCTACATCTCGCAGCTCGACGCCGCCCACCAGAACGCCGCCGATCAGAACGCCGCCGATCAGAACGCGGGGGTGCGGCCGTGAGCCCCGACACCCGCCGCACCGCCCTCCGTCAGCTCTGGAGGCAGCTGCCCTTCTTCGTGTGGCTCATCGCGCTCTGGATGCTGCTCTGGGGCCAGTTCACCGTGCTGGCGTTCGTCACCGGGCTTTTGGTCGCGGTGGTCGTGACACGCGTCTTCCGGCTGCCGCCGGTCGAGCTCTCGGGCCGCGTGAACGTCTGGTACGGGCTGCTCTTCGTGCTGCAGTTCGTCGGGGCGGTGGTGCGCGGCTCGCTGCTGGTCGCCTGGCAGGTGCTCGACTTCCGCGCCCAGCCGGGGACGGCCATCGTGGCGGTGCCCCTCCGCACCGACGACGACCTGATCATGGCGCACACGGCCGTCACGGCCTCGCTCATCCCGGGTTCGCTGGTCGTGGAGGCCGACCGCGATCGGCGCGTGCTCTTCCTGCACGTGATCGGCGTGAGGTCTCTCGAAGACGTCGAGGCCCAGCGCCGCAGCGTGCTGCTCTGGGAGGCGCGGATCGTGCGAGCCGTCGGCTCCACCGCGCAGCTGGCGACGGTGCGCGAGTCGCAGAAGACCGCGGTGGGGAGGAACGTATGAGCGCCCTGATGGTGGTCATCCTGGTCGTCTTCTCGGCTGCTGCCCTGCTCACCGTCATCCGCATCGTCATCGGGCCGTCGATCTTGGACCGCGCGATCGCCTCGGATGTGCTCCTGACTCTGGTGATGTGCGTGCTCGGCGCCGAGATGGTGATCAACCAGCACACCCGCACGCTGCCGGTGCTGCTGATCATCGCCGCCGTGGGTGTCTTCGGGTCGATCGCGGTGGCGCGCTTCGTCGCGAGAAGGGACAACGTGCCGTGATGGATGTCGACGCTCTCCTGGATGCCGCGGCCCTGGTGCTGGTGCTGATCGGCGCTCTGCTGTGCCTGATCGCCGCGATCGGACTGCTGCGGCTTCGCGACGTGCCGACGCGGCTGCACGCCGCCACGAAGCCGCAGGTGCTGGGACTGATGCTCATCTGCACGGCCATCGCGCTCTCGCTGCGATCGTGGGACGTCGTCGCCTTCCTCGTGCCCGTCGTGCTCATCCAGCTGGCGACGGCACCGCTGTCGGCGCACATGGTGGGCCGGCAGGCCTACCGCAACGGCACGATCGACGAGCGGGCGCTGGTCGCCGACGAGCTCCGCGAATCGCGCGAGACCCCACCGGCCGCGGGCGGCTGATCCTCACCCCGCCGGCGTCAGGGTGAGGGTGTTCGCCGCGCTCGAGTCGACGGCATCCGCCGTGTATGCCCACGCCGCCTGGCGGAAGTGCTGCCAGTCCTCGGTCTGGTCGGCGTAGTTGGGATGGAATGCGTGGCCGCTCGCGCCGGTGAGGTGGTTCCAGGTCGACGCGTCGAAGTCGGACAGGTCGACCACCATGCGCATCGAGGGCACCGTCACGACGTCGTAGCCATCGCCGATGTTCCATCCCGTCGCATTCACCACGGACGAGCCGCCGCCGACCGGGAACGGCCCGCGGTTGAACAGGGCCTCGATGGCCGGGACTCCGGAGGTGCCGAAGGTCTCGCTCGCGAGGGTGAGTGTGTGGAGCGAGCCCCACTCCCACCGGTCGGGGTCCTCTCCCTGCAGCTCGACGAGCCGGTCGTATGCCTCGCCGGCCACGTAGGCGAGCATGTCGTCGCGGCCGTCCACGCCGAGGTCTTCGTTGGTCCACCATCCGGAGTCCGGGTTCTCGAGCAGCGTGTCGACGACCGTGAACAGGCGGCCCTGGCCGCTCACCGGCGCGGGTGCCTCCCGCTCGGCGAACAGCGTGTCGAGCAGGGTGTCCCAATAGACGTTGGCGTAGGCGGCGGCCGGGGAATCCGCCTGGTTCTGGGCGTTCCAGGACCGCAGCAGCTCCACGGCGGCCTTCGGACCCGCACCGCGGATGTCGACATCCATGAGCGCCGTCGCCAGCCGCTTGCCGATCCAGAACTCGTTGTCCGCCTGAATCGCACGCATGTCCTCCGCCGTCAACGGCGCCGCCGCGATCTTCCGCTCGAGCAGGTCGACGATGCGGGCGGCCCGGTAGCCGTAGTCCCAGTCGCGGGAGAGGAAGTACGGGTAGCGCTCGTCGACGATGGCGTTGTTGGCCGTGACGATGTAGCCGGAATCCGGGTTGTACGAGGTCGGCAGCTCGTCGAACGGGATGTAGCCCTTCCAGTCGTACGCGCTGTCCCACCCGGGCTGCGGCATCCACCCATCGCCTGCGCCGCGGACCGGCAGCTTGCCCGGCGCCTGATAGCCGATGTTGCCGTCCACGTCGGCGTAGATCAGGTTCTGCGCCGGCACGTCGAAGCGCTGCGCCGCCGCTCGGAACTGCTCGAAATCCTGCGCCACGTTGAGCGCGAAGATGGCCTGCGCCGTCGTGCCGGGCTCGAGCGCGGTCCAGCGCATGCTCAGGGCGTACTCGCCTTCGAGCGGGTCCTCGGCCGCCGCGACCGTGCCGCCGTCGCCCGACAGGTAGGGGTTGCCCGCGATGGCGGTGAATCCCTCGGTCAGACCGGAGACGATCGGGCCGTGCACCGTCGAGCGGATCTCGAGCTGCACGTCCTCGCCGCCGGCGACCTCGATGGTCTCGGTGCGTGTCTCGAGCGGCACGAGTGCGCCGTCGCGCCAGTACGAGCCGCCCTCGAGCTTCTCGATGTAGAGGTCGGTGACATCCGTCGTGAGATTGGTGAACCCCCACGCGATCCGGTCGTTGTGGCCGATGACGACGCCGGGCACCCCGGAGAATCCGAATCCAGCGACGTCGAACGGGCACTTCGGGGTGCGCACCGCGCAGCGCAGCTGGATCTGATGCCACACGCTGGGCAGCGACGCCCCGAGGTGGGGGTCGTTCGCCAGGAGCGGCATGCCCGTCTCGGTCAGCTCTCCCGAGACGACCCACGAGTTGGACCCGATGCCTTCGCCGGCGCCGCCGAGCAGAACGCTCGCTGCCGACACGACGTCGGAGACCTCACGCCATTCGATACCGGCGGGAACGGCCTCCGCCTCGCCCTCGGCTCCCGCCTCCACGCTCACCGGCTCGACGACTACGACCGCCGGCACGATCACGGGATTCCGGTCGAACGGATAGCCGGGGTAGAGCTCCGTCAGCTGGCTGGGGGTGAAACTCTGGGCGAGCATCGCGCGCGTCGTCTCGTCCTCGACGTTGGTGCGCAGGTCCCAGGCCATCGCCTTCAGCCACGCGACGGAGTCCGCCGGCTCCCACGGCTCGGGCTCGTAGTCGGCGTTCTGCAGGCCGAGCACGGCGTACTCGAGCGAGAGTTCGGCGCC
This sequence comes from Microbacterium sp. DT81.1, assembly GCF_049844955.1. NCBI lineage: Bacteria > Bacillati > Actinomycetota > Actinomycetes > Micrococcales > Microbacteriaceae > Microbacterium > Microbacterium sp. DT81.1. The sequence goes on along the minus strand of NZ_JBNCMA010000006.1, from coordinate 318,074 downwards.
CTCGTGCTCCTCGAGGTAGGCGTTGACCCCGTCGGCGTATGCCTCGTAGTACCCGAGCACGGTGGGATCCATGGCCGCGACCTCCTGCTCGGCCGTCACCCGCCATCCGAGCGTGCGGAGGAAGCTGTCGGTGCCGAGCTGCGACTCGCCGAAGAGCTCGGAGACGCGGCCGCTGGTGACGTGCCGGCGGAAGTCCATCTCCCAGAACCGGTCCTGGGCGTGCACGTATCCCTGCGCCGCGAACAGATCGTGGGTGCTGTCGGCCGAGATCGTCGGGATCCCGAGGGCGTCGCGCTGCACCGCCACGGGGCTCTCGACTGCCGAGATCGTGATGCTCCCGGAGAGCGCCGGGAATGACCGCTGGATGGTCCAGACCACGAAGCTCGCGGCGATCACCGCCATCACGAGCACGCCCGCGACGGCCGCGAACAGTGTGCGTCCGAGGATCCTGCCGGCTCTGCCGCGGCGTGGTTCGGGGGGCAGATCGGAGTCCGCCACGATCGTCGGCGCGATGTCCTGCTTCGTCATCGAGAGCTCTTTCGGTGTGCGGCGCGTGAAACTCAGTCTCGTGCACGGTGAATCTCACGCCCACGATTCGGGTGCATGTGCGCCCAGGCATCGTATCCCGGGTGAACCCGAATGGGATCGCTCTCTCCCATAGGGCGAAGGCGATCGCGTCCTCCTCAGTTGCCGAAGGGACGCGATCTGCGTCTTCAGGCGGCGCGAAACCGCCGTTCGCGTCCTTTCGCGATGGTCGGACAGGTCAGAGGTGCAGCCGCGCGATCGTCATGGTCCAGCCTTCGCGGATGCCGAGATCGAGCCACCGCTGCGCGGCGGCCTCGGAGAGGTGGTCGGGCAGTGTCAGGGAGAAGGTCGCGTCGGTGCCGCCCCCGGCATCCACCAGCTCGACCGTGCCCACGGGACCGGCGCCCAGGTCCTCAGGGTCGAGCTCCGGCCATCCGTCCACCGCGCCCCACGCGAAGACGATGCGGCGGTCGCGCTCGAGTTCGAGGTAGATGCCTCCGGTCGTGTACGCGGTCTGGGCATCGATCACCATCGGCACCCGCCAGGCGCCGCCCACGCGGAGGTCGACCTCGATGGGCTGCTCGGGGCGCGGCTGCTCCGGATTCAGGAACCAGCCGAGGTGATCGGGGTCGGTCCACGCACGGAAGACCGCGCTCGGCGGAGCGTCGAAATGCCTGCGGATGCTGATCTCGCGCTGGATCTGCGTCTCGGTCACGATCGTGTCTCCTTCTGATTCATCGGATCTGCAAGTGGTCGGTCGGATGCCGTGAGCCCGGCGAGCTGACGCCCCAGACGGTCGAAGCGCTCCTCGAAGAACGAGCGGTAGCGGCCGATCCAGTCCTCGGCATCCCGCAGTCTGGCGGGCTCGATGCGGCACGAGCGCTGCTGCGCGTGTCGGTGCTTGATCACGAGCCCCGCCTGCTCGAGCACGGTGATGTGCCGCGAGACCGCGGGCAGGCTGAGGTCGAACGGCTCGGCCAGTTCGCCGATCGTCGCCTCACCCCGCGACAGCCGCTCGAGGATCGCGCGCCTTGTCGGGTCGGCGAGGGCCGCGAACGTCGCGCTGAGGTCGTCTGTCATGTCCTCAACGTACGCGTACTTGAGTCATTACGCAAGTACTCAAGTAGCGCCATTTCGTGCACAACGGCGGGGATTGGCGGCGACGCGCCGGAAACAGGCGGGGGCAGACGGCGTGTCGCGGAGGAAACCCGCCGTTGTGCTCGCGACACGATTCCGCATGTACCGAAGGGCGCGGCCCCGTGCCCCCTATGTACCGGGGGGTGCCCGCGCGGAACACAGGTACCGGAAGCGCGCGTGGCGCGTCGAGCGAACTACACGGGTCAGTCGGTGCCGGCGTCGTACATGGCCGAGTCGGATGCCGCTTCGATGGCGTCCTCGAGGGCCTCGGCATCCGCATCCTGCGGGGCACCGGAGCCCAGGATCTCGAGGGCTTCGCCCTCCGTCACGCTGCCGACCAGTGCCGCGGTGGCACCGCCGATGATGCCCTGCGCGGCATACTGCTCGAGTCGCGCACGGGAGTCCGCGATGTCGAGGTTGCGCATGGTGAGCTGGCCGATGCGGTCGGTGGGACCGAAGGCGGCGTCGCCGACGCGCTCCATGGAGAGCTTCTCGGGCGAGTAGGACAGCGACGGTCCGGAGGTGTCGAGGATCGTGTAGTCGTCGCCGCGGCGCAGCCGCACGGTGACCGACCCCGTCACCGATGACCCGACCCACTTGTCGATCGATTCGCGCAGCATGAGCGCCTGCGGGTCCAGCCATCGGCCCTCGTACATCAGGCGTCCGAGCCGCCGGCCCTCGGCGTGGTAGTTCGCGACGGTGTCTTCGTTGTGGATGCCGTTCAGCAGCCGCTCGTACGCGATGTGCAGCAGCGCCATGCCGGGTGCCTCGTAGATGCCCCGGCTCTTCGCCTCGATGATTCGGTTCTCGATCTGGTCGCTCATGCCGAGGCCGTGGCGGCCGCCGATCTCGTTGGCCTTTCGCACCAGGGCGACCGCATCGCCGAACTCGTCGCCGTCGATCGCCACAGGGCGGCCCTCGAAGAAGGTGACGGTGACGTCCTCGGTCGGCACCTCGACGGAGGAATCCCAGAACCGCACGCCCATGATCGGCTCGACGGTCTCGAGCGAGACGTTCAGGTGCTCGAGCGTCTTCGCCTCGTGGGTGGCGCCCCAGATGTTGGCGTCGGTCGAATAGGCCTTCTCGGCGGAGTCCCGATAGGGGAATCCGTGCTCGACGAGCCACTGGCTCATCTCGCTCCGGCCGCCCAGCTGCGTGACGAAGTCGGCGTCGAGCCATGGCTTGTAGATGCGCAGGCGCGGGTTGGCGAGCAGGCCGTAGCGGTAGAACCGCTCGATGTCGTTGCCCTTGTAGGTGGAGCCGTCGCCCCAGATGTCGACGCCGTCCTCCCTCATGGCACGCACGAGAAGCGTGCCGGTGACGGCACGGCCCAGCGGCGTCGTGTTGAAGTAGGTCTTGCCGCCCGAGCGGATGTGGAAGGCGCCGCACGCGAGGGCGACGAGCCCCTCTTCGACGAGCGCCGCCTTGCAGTCCACCAGGCGTGAGAGTTCGGCGCCGTACTCCAGCGCGCGATCGGGCACGGCATCGATGTCGGGCTCGTCGTACTGCCCGAGATCACCGGTGTATGTGCAGGGGACGGCGCCCTTGTCGCGCATCCACGCGACGGCGACCGAGGTGTCGAGACCCCCAGAGAAGGCGATGCCGACGCGTTCGCCGACGGGCAGGGAAGTAAGGACCTTCGACATGCCCCAAGTCTAGTGAGGGGCGGATGCGGCCCCTCACGGGGCTCCGCCGTGAGCGCCGGGCTCCGCGGCGCGCGTCCTGAGGCCTCTGCCCTCCGTCACATCGTGGCGAATTCGGCCTTGACGCGCTCGTGCCGCCAGCGGCCGGCCCAGATGACGAAGAACCCGAAGACGATGATGCCGACGGCGATCGCGATCACGTAGACGACGACGCTTCGGAAGCCGCCAGGACCGTTCGGGTCGAGGAATGGATACGGGTACCACCACGCGTTGCCGGTCGCCGGGGCGATGATGAGGTTCGCCCGCACGAGCGTGTAGAGGACCCACACGATCGGGTAGGCGACGATGATCCAGACCGCGCGCCACGGCAGCGCCCGGCGCTTGGGCGCGAAGAAGAGATCCACGAGCAGCACGAGCGGGATGACGACGTGCAGCACCTCGTTCGACCAGGGCACCGTGACGCCCTGCGGCAATTCGACGTTGCGCAGCAGCGTGTTGTAGACCACGCCGGTCACGAGCATGTAGGTGGTCGTGCAGGCGAGCAGGATGGCGAACCACCGGGGCTCGGTGTCCTCGTCTCGGCCCTTCGTCCACGCCCAGACGGCGCCGATGGCGAGCGTCACGACGGCGAGCACGTTGGACTGGATCGTGAAGAAGCTCAGGAAGTTGGCGATCACGGTCGGCAGGTGGGAGCCGTAGTCCGTGCTGCTCGCCAGCGCGTTCTGCACGCTCCGCGCGAGCTGGGCGATGATCGCCGCAAGGCCGAGGAGGGCGCCGGCGGCGCGGAAGAAGGCATAACCCATGGCGAGACCCTTCGTGGATTACTCGCCAGACTAGCGACAGGGATCGCGTCGACGGCCGGATGCCGCGCCGACGCTCAAGGATACGATGCGTCGCCGCCGCCCGCCGAGCGGATGCCGCGCCGACGCCCGAGGACGGGATGCCGCGCCGGCTTCACTCGGGAAGCAGCACGTCCACTCCGGCCGCGAGGTCCCGCAGCAAGGCGGACGCGTCCCGCTCGCGGACAAGGCTCGCCGCCTGTCCCGCCCACAGCGACAGCAAGTCCGTGCGACCGAGCTCGGCGGCGCGCGCCCGGAACAGCCCCGTGAGCCAGTTCTGCAGCGGGAAGGGCGCCGGACCTGTGATCTCGCGAGTGGCACGGTTCGGGATGCCGCGCGCCAGCCGGCCGCTCATCGCCCGGGTCAGCACGGTCTCCGCGGCCGCGCTCGAGCGCAGCGCGTCGCGGTGGGCCCCCGAGGTGCCGCTCTGCTCCGTCGCGAGGAAGGCGGTGCCGATCATCGCCCCCGACGCACCGAGCACCAGCGCCGCCGCGACTCCGCGGGCGTCGGCGATGCCTCCCGCGGCGATCACCGGCACATCGATCGCGTCGACGACCTGCGGCACGAGGGCGAAGGTGCCCACCAGCGACTCCTCGGCCGGGCGCAGGAACGACACGCGATGGCCGCCCGCCTCCATGCCGCTCGCGACGACGGCATCCACTCCTCCGCGTGCGAGCGCGACGGCTTCGTCGACCGTCGTCGCCGTGCCGATCACGCGGATGCCGCGGGCGTGGCACGCGTCGACCGTCGCGGCGTCGGGCACGCCGAAGACAACGCTCAGCACGGCAGGGCGCGCTTCGAGCACGGCGTCCAGCTGCTCGTCGAACGCGGGCAGATAGGCGGCGGGAGCCTCGGAAGGCGGTGTCATGCCGACCTCGGCGAACAGGGGGGCCAGTCGCTCCGCGGCGGCACCGAACCGGTCCCAAGAGAACGCGGAGCCCGGTTCCTCCTCGCCGGGCCCGCGGTGCGGCAGCCACAGGTTCAGCGCGAACGGCCGGGTGGTGGCATTCCGCAGCTCCGCCGCCGTGCCGAGAATGCGCTCACGACCGTATCCATAGAGGCCGTAGGACCCGAGTCCGCCCCCGTTGCTCACGGCGGCGGTCAGCGCGATGCTCGACGCTCCGCCGAACGCTCCGAGCACGATCGGCAGGTCGATCCCGAGCATCCGGGTCAAGGCCGTTTCGCGCCATCGGGAGGACATGCGTCCCAGTCAAGCACTCGGCCGGCTGATGGGCATCCCCGGCCGCATCGGGGCCGCCCGATAGGATGGGGTGTACCGTCGGATCCTTCCCGAGGAGTGAATATGCCCGCCATCGTCATCGTCGGAGTGCAATGGGGGGACGAGGGCAAGGGCAAGGCCACCGACCTGCTGGGTGACCGCACCGACTGGGTCGTGAAGTTCAACGGCGGCAACAATGCCGGCCACACCGTCGTCATCGGCGACGAGAAGTACGCCCTGCACCTGCTGCCCTCCGGCATCCTCTCCCCCGGTGTGACGCCGGTGATCGGCAACGGCGTCGTCATCGACCTCGAGGTGCTCTTCGCGGAGCTCGAGGCGCTGCACGCCCGCGGCGTGGACACCTCTCGGCTCAAGGTGAGCGCCAACGCGCATCTGATCACGCAGTACCACCGCGTGCTCGACCGGGTGACCGAGCGCTTCCTCGGCAAGCGGCAGATCGGCACCACCGGGCGCGGCATCGGGCCCTCGTACGCCGACAAGATCAACCGCGTCGGCATCCGCGTGCAGGATCTCTTCGACGAGAACATCCTGCGCCAGAAGGTCGACGGCGCCCTCGACCAGAAGAACCACCTGCTCGTCAAGGTGTTCAACCGCCGCGCGATCACCGTCGACGAGGTCGTCGAAGAACTGCTGGCCTATGCCGAGCGCCTGCGGCCCATGGTCGCCGACACCGGCCTGCTGCTCAACGACGCCCTGGACGCGGGCGACGTGGTGGTGTTCGAGGGCGGTCAGGCGACGATGCTGGATGTCGATCACGGCACGTATCCGTTCGTCACCTCGTCCTCGGCTACGAGCGGCGGCGCGGCGACCGGATCCGGCGTCGCCCCGAACCGACTCGATCGCATCGTCGGCATCGTCAAGGCGTACACGACCCGTGTCGGGGCCGGGCCCTTCCCGACGGAGCTGTTCGACGAGCAGGGCGAGTGGCTGCGCTCGCGCGGCTTCGAGTTCGGGACGACGACCGGCCGCCCCCGCCGCGTCGGCTGGTACGACGCACCGATGACCCGCTACGCCACCCGTGTGAACGGCATCACCGATCTCGTGCTGACCAAGCTCGACATCCTCACGGGCCTCGACGAGATCCCGGTCTGCGTCGCCTACGACGTCGACGGCACGCGCTTCGATGAGGTGCCCGTCAACCAGACGGACTTCCACCACGCACGGCCCATCCTCGAGAGCTTCCCCGGCTGGAAGCAGGACATCTCCGGGGCGCGCACCTTCGAGGACCTGCCGCTCGAGGCCCAGGACTATGTGCTCGCGCTCGAGGAGATGAGCGGAACCCGCATCTCCGTCATCGGTGTCGGTGCCTCTCGTGACGCGGTGATCGTGCGCCACGATCTGATCGACTGATGCCCCTCCCCATCCGGTTGGCGACCTTGTCGAACCACCGAGACCGGACCGTTCGACGAGCTCTGGGACCGACACTGCCGGAGCAGGGACGCTGATGCGGTTCTGGACCGGCGGCTACACCGCCGACATGGGAGGCGGCGCGGACGGTGTGGGCGCGCTGCTCGCGGGATCGATGGACGACGCGTCCGCCGGCGGCCCACTGACCTACGAAGGCGCCGCGGCACCCGCGCCTTCGCCGTCGTGGCTGGCCCGGCATCCATCCGCCGACGTCGTCTACGCCGCGCTGGAGGGGATCGGAAAGGTCGCCGCCTTCACGCGCACCGGCGAGGCGACCCTCGCCAGGCTGGGACCTGCCGTCGAGGTCGGCGAGAACGTGTGCCACATCGCCGTCGCACCCGACGGGGGCTCGCTGATCGCGAGCTGCTACGGCGACGGGCGCGTCGTGCGCGTGTCGCTGGATGCCGCGGGCACGCCGTCGAACCCGGTCGCGGGCGCGCCCGCCGCGGATCCGTACGCCCTGCCCGGCGAGGACATGCCGGCGAACTTCGTCCTCGGTGAGGCGTCGGCGCCCGCGGATGACGGGGCCGGGCTTCTGCGTGACTTCCGCGCGTCGCTCGCGGCGGCCGAGGAGGGCCGCTCGGTGGAGGAACCGGCCGCGCCTGCGGCGGCTCCCCAAGGAGCGGGGCGGGTCTCGCACGCCCACTCCGCCGCCTTCCTTCCCGACGGCCGCGTCGCCACGACGGATCTCGGCTTCGATCTGGTGCGCGTCTGGCGGCCCACGGCATCCGGACTGCGCCCCGATCACGAGATCGTGCTGCCGAGCGGAAGCGGGCCACGGCACATGGTGGTGCATCCGAGCGGTCACCTGCACGTTGTGACGGAGTACTCGTGCGAGGTCTTCACGCTCGGTCGCAACCGCGAGGGCCGCTGGGTTCTGCTGGGCGGCGCGTCGCTCGCGGCGATGGCCGGCGACACCGCCGCGGAGCTCGCGTCCTCGCGCGATGGCGACTTCCTCTACGCGGGGCTGAGGGGCAGCAACACGATCGCCACCGTGCGGGTGCGCGGTGCGGGCGAGACCGTGGAGCCGGTCGCCCTCGTCGAATCGGGCGTGGACTGGCCCCGGCATCACATCATCCAGCGCGACACCCTGCTCGTCGCCGGGCAGCGCTCGAACGACGTGACGTCGCTCACCCTCGACCTCCGCACCGGTGTGCCGGGTCGCGTGCGGTACCGTGCCGAGGCGCCCTCGCCGACGATGCTGCTGCCGGTCGGCTGAGCCGATCCCCGCCTCGCGGCTGAGCCGATCCCCGCCTCGCGGCTGTGCCGGTCCCCGTCTCGCGGCTGGGCCGGTCCCCGTCTCGCGGCTGTGCCGATCCCCGTTTCGCTGCTGGGCCGGTCCCCGCGTCGCGGATATGCGCTCGGGGCTAGATCTTGGCGTCCTGCCGCGGCAGGAACACCTGTTTGATGATCAGGAGTATCGACGCGGTCACCGGGATCGCGATCAGGGCGCCGAGCAGGCCGAGCAGGGTGCCGCCGATGAGCGCGCCGATCACGACCAGCGAGCCCGGGATCTCGATGGCCTTGCTCATCACCTTGGGGGTGAGCACGTAAGCCTCGATCTGGATGTAGATCAGGTAGCAGATCGCGAAGATCAGGGCCGAGAGCGGGCTCGTAAACAGAGCGAGGATCGTCGCGGTGATCCAGTAGAGCACCGGCCCGACGAGCGGGATGATCGTGATGCAGAACGCGAGCACGCCCATCAGCAGCGGGAACGGCAGTTGGAGCACGAGGTGCAGCGTGAAGGCGATCACCGAGTTGCAGAACGCCAGGATCACCATGCCCATCAGGTAGCCGCCGACCGACTCGGTGATCTGATCGATCATCGAGCGCGCCTTCGGGCGGTTGCGGGCCGCCGCGAACTGGACGAACGACGCCTTGATCCCCGAGAGCGACAGCACGAAGTAGAGGGTCAGCACCACGACGATGAGCCCGCCGGATATGGCAGTCGCGATGCCCGCCCCGATCTTCAGGGCACCACCTCCGATGGCGGCGATGTTCGCCGGATCGGTGAGGAACTTCTCGGCGTCGGTCACCAGTGACGACAGGCCCGTGCCGAAGATCCCCTCCAGCCAAGCGAAGAAGTCCGAATCCTGGAAGTTCTTCACCGTCTGGGGGAAGTCATCGATGAATGAGGTGATCTGGTCGACCAGCGTGGGGACGACCAGCCACAGCAGGCCGATGACGATGACGGCGAAGACGAAGAAGATGATCAGCACGGCCAGGCCGCGCTTGACGTTGTGCCGCTCGAGGAATTTGATCACGGGGTCAAGCCCCAGCGCGGCGAACATCGCGAACGCGATGTAGATGAAGATCGTCGACAGGTTGATGAAGGCCGCCCCGATCGCCAGCGCCCCGAGCCCACCGAGTGTCAGAAGGAAGCCGACTCCGAACGGACTGTCGAGCCTCGCCCAGAACCGCGAGATCGGCGGTTCGGGATAGGTGGACACGGCGCCCGGTCCGCCTGTCGTGAGGGGCGCCACGGGAGATGCGGGGGCCAGATCGGTGCCGGCGGCCGGCGAGGCTGCGAGTGGAACGGAAGAGGGGGTGCCATCGCTCATGGTCACACTGTAGGCCCGGCGCTCGATCGCGGTCGCCACCCGATCTCCATGAAAGTGAACGCGCCGCGGGGCGATATCGTCGAACGAGGAGGACCGATGAACGATTCCGAGGACCCCACCGCGACTCTGCAGCGGCTGCGCGGCAGCATCGACAACATCGACGCCACGCTGGTCTACCTGCTGGCCGAGCGCTTCAAGTGCACGAAGGAGGTCGGCGAGCTCAAGGCGAAGCACGGGATGCCGGCATCCGACCCCGCGCGGGAGGAGCAGCAGCTCGCGCGGCTGCGTGCCCTCGCCCTGGATGCCGAACTCGACCCGGAGTTCGCCCAGAAGTGGTTCACTTTCGTCGTCGCCGAAGTCATCCGTCACCACGTGGCCGCCGCGGAGACGACCGAGCCCCTCTAGCATTCGAAGATGGCCAACGAACTGCGCATCGGCACCCTCCTCGAATCGGAAGACGCGGCACCATCGCACGTGCTCGCCGCCAAGCTGAACCGGCATACCTTCTGGTGCGGGCAGAGCGGGTCCGGCAAGACCTACGCCCTGGGGGTGCTGCTCGAGCAGGTGCTGCTGCACACTCAGCTCCCGCTCGTCATCCTCGACCCCAACTCGGACTTCGTGCGGCTCGGCGAGATCAGGAAGGATGCGCCCGCGGCCGAAGCGGTGGAGCTGGCCAAGCGAGACATCCGCGTCTTCCGCCCATCGGGAGCGGGCGGGGAGCCGCTGCACGTCCAGTTCCTGAGGATGCCGGTGCGCTCGCGCGCCGCGATCCTCCAGGTCGATCCGCTGAACGACGCCGAGGACTTCAATGCGATGCTGCGCCTCGAAGCGGAGCTGACCGCCCTGCAGCCGTCGGGGCGACTGCCCGAGTCATTCGGCCACGGGCAGCTCGTCGCGTTCCTCAAGGGCTCGGACGACCCGATTCGCCGTCGGCTCGCGATGCGCCTCGAGAACCTCGGCGTCGCCGATTGGGAGCTCTGGGCGTGGGGTCACCGCAACGTCATCGAAGACATCGAGGAGCGGCCGGACGCGACCGTGATCGACCTCGGCGGCTTCCCGACCCAGGCCGAGTCGCGGTCCGCCGCGCTCGCCGTGCTCGATCACCTCTGGGACAACCGTGAGCAGCGCATCGGGCGGCTCATCGTCATCGACGAGGCGCACAATCTGTGCACCCCGGAACCCAGCACGCCCGTGCAGCGGCTGCTCACCGAACGGATCGTGCAGATCGCCGCCGAGGGTCGGAAGTACGGACTATGGCTCCTGCTTTCGACGCAGCGGCCGTCGAAGGTGCACCCGAACGCGCTGTCGCAGTGCGACAACCTCGCCCTGATGCGGATGAGCTCCCCCCGTGACCTCGACGAGCTCGGCGACGTGTTCGGCTACGCTCCCGAGTCGCTCCTCGGGCGCAGCCCGGGCTTCGCCCAGGGTCAGGCGCTCTTCGCGGGGGGCTTCGTCGACCAGGCGAGCCTGGTGCAGATGGGGTCGAGGCTGACGCACGAGGGCGGCAGCGACGTGAAGGTGCCGCTGCGCTGAGCCGTCCGGCCGCCGCGGCATCCCACCCCTCACGTACTTCGGAGAATGCAGCGAACTTCGGAGGATTCCGAGGGAACCCCCCGAAGTCCGTGACATTCTCCGAAGTTGGGGCACCGATAGGGCGGCGGAGCGAGTGAATCAGGGCGACCGATCGCGCCGGAGCAACGGCGGTCAGGGAGTGGTTCGACGCAGCGTGAGGTAGGAGATACCGGCGAGCGCCGCCGTGAGCAGGAGCGCCCACGCCGACAGGCCGAGGGTGCCCTGCTCGCCGAACCACGCGAACACCTGCGCCCAGGCGTCCAGGTTGCCGATGATCCACATGGCGCCGACGAGGAGGGCGCCGATTCCGATCAGGATCGCCGTCAGAACGAAGGTGCCCCACCGCTTGAAGATCGTGGCCGCCCAGAATCCGATCACGAAGAACAGCATCCCGATGACGAACCACGTGAACCAGGCAGCCCACCACCCGTCCGCCCACATGGCCTCGATGTAGAAGTAGTAGCCGTTGAGGCCCCAGCCGTTCGTGGCCTGCTCGAGGAACCCGCCGACGATGAAGAGGGCCGCCAGGATGCCGGAGGCCAGCGCTGCCGTCGCGAGCGTGCCGAGGTAGAACTCGCGCCTCGTCACGCTCATCGCCTGGGAGAACGGGAAGGTGGCGGACATCGCCAGCACACCGAGCGCGAGGAAGTACCAGTAGGTGGACTGCGCCGCCCCGCCGTACTTCGCGCCTTCGTAGGGAATGAAGGAGAAGATGATCAGCGTCAGGGCGAGGGAGCCGCCCAGTATGAGCAGCGGCACCCAGACGAAGGTCTGGCGGTTGATCAGCTGCATGCGGACGACGTTGAGCGTGCGGGTCATCGCAGCGCCTCCTTCGTGTCGGTGCCATCGGATCCGACGGCGGCCGCCGCGGCCTCGCCGCCGACGTGCTGCGTGGTGCGGACGATGAGCTGCTGGAGGGAGACGGGCGCCACATCGAGCCCCGCCTCGGTCAGCCGGGCGCGGTCGGCGCTCGACAGGGCGCCGAGCACCGTCACTGACGAGACCCGTCCCATGCTCTCGCGATGGATGACCTCGCGGCCGGCCACGAAGGCGTCGACCGCCGCCGTGTCGCCCACGATGTTGGCGGCGCGGTCGCGGATGGCGTCGGTCTGCTCGTCGATGATGATGCGCCCGCGGTCGATGACGAGCACGCGCTCGATGAGGTTGGAGACCTCGTCGATCAGGTGCGACGACAGGATGACCGTGCGCGGGTGCTCCGCGTAGTCCGCGAGCAGGCGGTCGTAGAAGATCTGCCGTGCGACCGCGTCGAGCCCGAGGTACGGCTCGTCGAAGAACGTGATCTCGGCGCGCGAGGCGATGCCGATGATGACACCGACCGCGGAGAGCTGCCCGCGGGACAGCTTCTTGATGCGCCGGTTGAGGGGCAGCTGGAAGTCATCGACGAGCCGGTCCGCCAGTGCCTGATCCCAGTGAGGGAAGAACAGGGATGCGGCGCGGAGCGCATGCGACGGCTTGGCGTCGTCGGGGTACTTCTGACTCTCCCGCACGAAGCACATGCGCGAGAGCACGTGTGCGTTCTCGTACGGATTCTGGCCGAAGACGCGCACCTCGCCGCTCGTTGCGAAGTTCTGTGCGGTGAGGATCGACATGACCGTGGTCTTGCCGGCGCCGTTGCGGCCGAGCAGGCCGTAGATCGTGTCCTTCTCGATGGTGAAGCTCACGTCATCCACAGCCGTGGTCTCGCGATAGCGCTTCGTCAATCCGTTCACCTCGATGACGCTCGTCATGATGAGGTCCCTTCTGTGGCGGGGGATTCCGCGGTCAGGGGTTTCCGCGCGCGGATGAGGGTGGCCAGCTCGTCCGCGTCGAGCGCGAGCTTGCGCGCCTCGAGCAGGAGCGGGTCGATGAAACGGGCGGCGAACGCTTCACGGCGCTCCGCGAGGAGGGAGTCGCGGGCGCCTGGGGCGACGAACATGCCGATGCCACGGCGCTTGTAGAGGATGCCTTTGTCGACCAGCATGCCGATGCCTTTCGCTGCCGTCGCCGGGTTGATGCGGTAGAACGCGGCAAGTTCGTTCGTCGACGGGGCCTGCCCGTCTTCGGGGAGCGCCCCGTCGATGATCGAGTCCTCGACCTGCTCCGCGATCTGGAGGAAGAGCGCTCTGCCTTCTTCGATCACGCGCGGGTCTCCGCTCTGTACTGGTTACTTACTGAACCAACTAACCACAGAACCAACGGGACGTCAACTGCCGGATGCCGAGGTTTCCCGTTCGCACGGAACGCGCTCTTTGGGCGTCCCATGGACGACGGGGAGGACGGGCGAGCGGACGGCCTGGGCGAGCCGAGCGGGACGCTCGAGCGGAGCGGCTAGGGAGACGTCGGGGGCTTCGTGCCCCGGCTGGGGACCGGCCAGGGGTTCGCCGGACCCGAACCGCCGGGTCGCGGCGGGGCGGCCCATGGCTTGGGGGGCGGCGCCGGCGCCGCGCGGGGAGCGGGCGTCTGGTCGGCAGACCCCGCGGGGTTCGCCGGGTCGACGGCGCCCGTCGTCAGCTCGAGCGCGACCTTCTTCTCGAGGACCTCGACCGCCTCATCCGAGAGCGAGATCAGCCCATCGAGCTCCTGACGCACCCGGCGGTACGCGAGCTGCCGTTCGGCCGGAGTCGCCGCTTCGTCGATCGCCACGCTGAGGAGCTGCTTCGCCGTGTCGAGGCGCCGGCGCTCCGCCTCGGTGAACGTCGAGTCACGCAGGCGCCGCGCATCCTTCTCCGCGACGTCGAAGGCCACCTCGTAGTCGTTCACCGCCTCGCGGTACTCGGCGAGGGACGCCGCGTCGATCTTCACGCGGGCGGACACGGGCCGCAGCCGATCGGCCACCTTCTTCGCGCGGAGGAACGCGGCGGTGAGGGGCTGCCGGCCATCGCTCATCGCGGGGAAGGCGATGAGCTTGGCGACATCCAGTTCGTACGTCAGCCACCGCTGCGTGACCTCGTCGTGTGCGTCCATGAGCCGCTGCAGCCGTGTGACCTGCGATTCGACCTCCGGCTTGCCTCGGAGCCCGATCGGTCCGGTCGTTGCCCGTGCGGCGGCCTGCGCCGCCTTGTACTCGCTCTTCGCGTGCAGGATCTCAATACGCCGCTTGTGCCGCCGATCAAGGGCCTTCTGCCAGGCGCGCCCGACACCGCCGGCGACCCCCATCAAGGGAAAGATCAGCCACCAGAACCCGCCGATGAACTGCCAGAACGGCTCCACACCCTCATGCTATCCGCGTGGAACCGACCGACGCGCGTCCTGTTCCGCGACTCCGAAGGCCGCCTCCAGGGCGTGGACCGCATCCCGGTAGGTCGCGAACTCCACCGTGGTCACGCGTGCGCGCGCCGAAGCGGGGCGCAGGCGGGATGCCTCCGCGCGGCGCACGAGGAAGGCCGCGGTGCTCGGATGCCGGGCGTCGGTCATCTGCGGGAAGGCGATGAGCTTCGCGACATCCGTCTCGTAGTCGAGCCAGCGTGCCGTCACGGCGTCGTGCCGGGTCATCAGCGCGGCGAGCGGAGCGGCAGAGGGATCCCGCGTCGCGGCGGCCATGCGCGCACGCGCCGCACTCACGGCCATGCGCTTGGCACGAAGGGTCGTCACCGCGGCTCGCTGCGCGCGCCTGGCGGCCTGCAGCTCGCGGTGCGCCTCGGGCGCGGAGAGGAAGCCGGGCAGCCACGTTCCGGTCTCGGCCTGTGCGGTCAGCATCCGGGCGTGCGCGGCACGAGCTTCTGCGCGCGCCACCACGATCGCCGCATGGGCCGCGGTCACCTCCCGCCGTGCTGCGTCGACTTCGAGGCGGCGCTGGCGGCGACGTCCGGCGGTCAAGGCGCTGTAGGAGGCGACACCGAGCCCGACGGTGGCGGGGGCTGCCCACCACCAGGCCTCGAACAGCGCGAAGACCGGCTCCATACCGACATGGTAACCGCGCGCGTTGCGCCGTGCCGGGGTTCGGGCAAGTGCTCAGGAAGTCGCCGACGCGGCCGTCGTCAGCCGAAGAGCAGGGCGAAGACCGTCGCTCCGCCGCCGACGAGCACGAGTGAAGCGATGACCACCCAGGCCACCACCCGGATGCGCTTCTGGCGGGCGTCGGAGTATACGGATTCGTCTTCGTCCATCACCCGTTCAGTCTAGGGTCGGCGACGGCTCGGACACCGTCGGGCCGAAGGCGGCCGGAAGCGTCGCGGTGGACAGTTCGCGCAGCTCGGAGAGCGGCAGGGTGAAAAGTCCCTGCACCTCGAGCACGCTCTCGCCGGACGGCGGGGTGTCCGTCACACCGATGCGCAGCACCGGGTAGCCGCGACCGTCGCAGAGCCCGCGGAACTTCACGTCGTCCTCGCGCGGCACGGTCACGATCACGCGGCCGGTGGACTCGGAGAAGAGCGCGGATGCGGCATCCACCCCGTCGCGCTCCATGATCTCGCGCAGCCACACGCGTGCGCCGACGCCGAAGCGCAGCACGCCCTCGGCAAGTGCCTGGCCGAGACCGCCGTCAGAGAGGTCGTGTGCGCTGGAGATGAGCGACTGCTCCGCTCCCGCGCGCAGCAGCTCCGCGAGCCGCTTCTCGCCGGCGAGGTCGACCTTCGGCGGCCGCCCTCCGAGGTGCCCGTGCACGGTGCCGGCCCAGGCCGAGCCGCTCAGCTCGGTCGAGGTCACGCCGAGCAGGTAGATGTTCTCGCCGGGGTCCTGCCATCCGCTCGGAACGCGCCGGGCCACGTCATCGATGATGCCGAGCACGCCGACGACGGGAGTCGGGAAGATCGGGGTGTCGCCTGTCTGGTTGTAGAACGAGACGTTGCCGCCGGTGACCGGGATCTCGAGCTCGAGGCATCCGTCCGAGAGGCCCTCGACCGCGCGCTGGAACTGCCACATCACGTCGGGGTTCTCGGGGCTGCCGAAGTTCAGGCAGTCCGTCACGGCCGTCGGGATCGCACCGGTCACCGCGACGTTTCGATACGCCTCCGCGAGGGCGAGCTTGGCGCCCTCGTAGGGGTCGAGCTGGCAGAAGCGCCCGTTGCAGTCGGTCGCGATGGCGAAACCCAGCCCGGACTGCTCGTCGACGCGGATCATGCCGGCATCGTCCGGGAAGGAGAGGGCCGTGTTGCCCATGACGTAGTAGTCGTACTGGTTGGTCACCCACGACGTGTCGGCCAGGTTGGGGCTGGAGAGCAGCTGCGCGAACTGCGCGCGCAGGGTGTCGGCGTCATCCGTGCGGGGCAGCGCGCTCGCCGAGTCCTCGCGCAGGGCGTCGATCCAGTCGGGGTAGGCGACCGGGCGCTCGTATACAGGACCGTCGACCGCGACCGTCGACGGATCGACGTTCACGATCTCCTCGCCGTGCCAGTGGATGACCAGGCGTCCGTCGCCGGTGACCTCGCCGAGCACGCTCGTCTCGACATCCCACTTCGCCGTGACGGCGAGGAACGCGTCGAGTTTCTCGGGCGCCACGATCGCCATCATGCGCTCCTGGGACTCCGACATCAGGATCTCTTCGGGCGTCAGGCTGGGGTCGCGCAGCAGCACCTTCTCGAGGTCGACCTTCATGCCCGATCCGCCGTTGGCGGCGAGCTCCGACGTGGCGCACGAGATGCCGGCCGCACCGAGATCCTGGATCGCCTCGACGAGGTCATCGCGGTACAGCTCGAGGCAGCACTCGATGAGCACCTTCTCGGCGAAGGGGTCGCCCACCTGCACGGCGGGGCGCTTGGTGGGACCGCCGTCGGCGAACGTGTCGGACGCGAGGATGGATGCGCCGCCGATCCCGTCGCCGCCGGTGCGGGCACCGAACAGCACGACCTGGTTGCCGGCGCCGCTCGCGTTGGCGAGCTTGATATCCTCGTGGCGCATCACGCCGACGGCCAGGGCGTTGACGAGCGGGTTGCCCTGGTAGACCGCGTCGAACACCGTCTCGCCGCCGATGTTGGGCAGGCCGAGGCAGTTGCCGTAGAACGAGATGCCGCTGACCACGCCATGGACGACGCGGGCGGTGTCCGGGTCATCGATCGCCCCGAAGCGCAGCTGGTCCATGACCGCAACGGGGCGGGCGCCCATCGAGATGATGTCGCGAACGATGCCGCCGACGCCGGTCGCGGCGCCCTGGAACGGCTCGATGTAGCTCGGGTGGTTGTGCGACTCGACCTTGAAGGTCACAGCCCAGCCCTCACCGACATCCACCACGCCCGCGTTCTGGCCAATGCCGACCATGAGCTTCTCGCGCATCTTGGGGCTGACCTTCTCGCCGAACTGACGGAGATAGATCTTGCTCGACTTGTACGAGCAGTGCTCCGACCACATCACGGAGTACATGGCCAGCTCGCCGCTCGTCGGGCGCCGACCCAGGATCTCGCGGATGCTCGCGTACTCGTCGGGCTTGAGGCCCAGCGCCGCATACGGCTGATCCCGTTCGGGGGTCGCCTCGGCGTTCTCGACGGTATCGGCGAGCTTGCGAGCGGATGCCGCGGCGGCGGCGTCAAGCTTGTGGGCGGATGCCGCGGCGGCGGCGGCGTCAAGCTTGTGGGCGGATGCCGCGGCAGCGGCGTTCGGGGTGGAAAGTGTCACGCGGCTGAACTCCAAGATCGCGGGGGGCCGGACCCTCCCATCCTATCCGGGGCCTCCCGGCCGCTCCCCGTGAGCCCCGAGCCCCTCCCCCTTCCATCGCGAAGGGACGCAATCGGCGGCTCAGCATGCCTGGGAGCAGCAGGTTGCGTCCTTTCGGCTCGGGGGCACGGGGGGGACGACGGGCGCGGGGGCTCAGGGGCTCAGGGGCGGGGGACGGGGGGTCAGCGGGTCGAGAGCATCCGGACGCCGTCGAGCACGGCCAGGTGGGTCGCCCGCGCGGCCAGCACAGCGAAGTGCCCGACGGCGGGCACCTGCACGTTGGTGGCTCCCTCCAGCATGCTGCCGTCGGGGATGTGCGGGTCGTAGCCGCCGAACACCGAGACGATTCGGCCGTTGACGGATGAGTCGCGGCCGAGGGTGACGATGGTCTCGTCGTTGGGCAGCATGGCCCGCACGCTCGGATCGACGAGGTAGCGCGCGAGGCGCGATCCCTTGAACGGCGTGCACACCGCCACGAGCCCGAGCAGGCCCAGCGGCCGCGCGTCGGTGGACGCGGCATCCGGAGCGGGTGCGCTCGCCGCCGCCTCTGCGGGGTCGCCGCCCGTGACCGCCTGCGCCGCCGCCGCCGTGGCGGCTCCGGAGGAGATGAGCAGATGCTTGCCGATCAGTCCGCCCTTGCTATGCGCCACGATCACGCGGCCGGCGGGGGCGGGTCGCTTCTTGGCGAGCGCGCGGCCCAGGCGCTCCGACGTCTCGACGACACCTCGGCGGTTGACGCCCAGTCCGTGCACCACGGTGACGCGGTGTCCTGCCTGACTCAGTGCGTCGCCGAGCGGGCGCATGAACGTCCAGTGCTCGTATACGCCCGGGAGCAGGATGATCTCCGGGAGGTCGGGCGAGCCACGACGCCAGCCGCCGGGTTCCGGGCGAGGACGGCCGATCGTCCATGGCGGCGCGAGGATCGACAGCTGCCGCCGCGCCGCGTAGACGTAGTCGGACGCCCACCACCACGCGCGCGCGAGGCGCGACGGCGGTTCGGCATCCGCCTTGCCGTCCGCCGTGGCTCGAGCGTCGGCTTCCGCGACCTCCGCGTGGTCTGCGGCGGCATCCGCCGTGTCATCTTCTCGCGCGGAAGCTGAGGTGCCCGACATGTGCGGCAGTCTACGAGGCCTTGTCGGCCAGCCATTCGCGGGCAGCCACCACGAGGTTCGCCACGCCATTGTCCAGCGTCGGCTGCAGCACCGGGGCGTAGAACGGCGAATGATTCGTCGGGACGTCGCGGTCGACGGTGCCGGCGGCGGTGGCCTTCGCGAATGCCTCCGAGTCGACGCCTCCCCAGAACCAGAACACGAGCGGAACGCCTGCCTCGGTGGCGAACCACGAGACGTCCTCGCTTCCGGTGAACATGCCCGGATCGAGAACCGTGCCCTCGCCGAAGGCCCCGTCGAACGCCGCGGTCAGCCGCGCGGTGGCGTCGGCGTCGTTGATCGTCGGGGGCAGCGAGTGGTCGGTCGTGATCGTGGGGGGCGTCTCCACGCCGGATGCCGCGGCCTCGGCGTTCACGATGCGCTCCACCTTGGCGAGGATGCGGTCGCGTGCCTCATCGTCGGGGTACCGCAGGCTGAGTTCGAGCTTCGCCTCGGCCGGGATGATGTTGTTCTTCAGCCCGGCGTGCATCGAGCCGACGGTGACCACCGCGACGTCGCGAGGATCGACCTCGCGCGAGACGATCGTCTGCAGCCTCATGACCGTGGCCGCGGCGAGCACGATGGGATCGATCGTCGAGTGCGGACGGGAGCCATGCCCGCCGCGCCCGTAGAGCATGACCGTGAGGCCATCCGAGGCGGCCATCTGGGTGCCGGGCCGTACGCCGATCGTGCCGGTGGGCAACGGGGTCACGTGCTGGCCGAGCACGACGTCGGGGCGGGGGACGCGCTCGAGCAGGGCGTCGGCGATCATCGCCTGCGACCCGGCCCCGTATTCCTCGGCCGGCTGGAAGAGCGCGACGACCGTGCCCGTCCACTGGTCCCGGGTCTCCACCAGCCGCTCGATCGCGCCGACCAGGGCGCTCACGTGCATGTCGTGCCCGCACGCGTGCATGACGGGGACCTCGTTGCCGGCCGGATCGCGCCCATGCGCGATGCTCGCGTAGTCCAGACCCGTGCGCTCGGCCACCGGCAGGGCATCCATGTCGGCGCGCAGCCACACGACGGGGCCTTCGCCGTTTGGAAGCACGGCGGCGACTCCGGTGACCCCGAGGCCCTCGATCACTTCGAGCCCGAGGTCGCGCATGTGCTGCGCGGCGATGCCGGCGGTGCGCGTCTCCTGGAAGGAGAGTTCCGGATGCCGGTGCAGGTCGATGTACAGGGCCTCGAGGTCGATGGTCATGCGTCCGAGCCTAATCGCGCTCCCGGTCCGGCCGGCTGGGGGCCCCCGCCACGACCCCTTCGCGCGGTTTGGGGCGTACGAGTCTCTTTGGGGCGCAGCAGTTGCGCCCCAAAGATCGTGAGGCGCCCCGAACCAGGGATGCAAGGGCCCCCGGAGCCCGGGCGCCGAGAGAAGGGAGGCGCCCGCGAAACCCGGGCCCCTGAACCCGGGGTCGGAAGGCCGGGTCAGCCGTCGTGGCGGGCCGTGGTGCCGCGCACCACGAGCTCGTACGGCAGCTCACCCGGGGCGTGCTCCACGGGGGCGGCGTCGCCGCGCTCGAGTTCGTCGAGGATCGCGTCGGCCGCTCGTTCGCCCTGCCCGAGGGGGAACTGGTCCACGGTCGTGAGGCGGAAGAACTCCCCGAGCTCGTGGCCGTCGATGCCGATGATGGAGAGGTCCTCCGGCACCCGGTATCCCAGCTCGCGGGCGGCGAGCAGCGCGCCGATCGCCATCTCGTCCGAAGCCGCGAAGATCGCCGTCGGCCGCGGGCCCGGTCGGCCGAGCAGCTGCTTCGCGGCACGGAATCCGCCCTCGATCGTGAAGTCGGCCGGCTCGTACAGCGCGGGGCGAGCCGGGATGCCGGCATCCGCCATCGCCTGCTCGAAGCCCTGACGGCGGTGGGTCGGGATGTGGAAGTCCAGGTCGAACTGCGGGTTGGCGCCGATGTGCGCGATGTCGCGGTGTCCGAGCGCGAGCAGGTGCTCGGTGGCGAGCCGCGCGACGGCCACGTCGTCGACCGTGAGGGTCGAGAGGCGCGGGTTGGGGCCCCCGATCGCGATCACGGGCAGGTCGAGTTCGCTCAGGCGGGCGGTCTCTTCGGGACCGAGTTCGATCGAGACGGCGATGACGCCGTCGACGCGCTGGCGGCGCAGGAAGGTCTCGAAGATGCTGCGCCGCACGTCGGCATCGGCCGTGAGGTTGTAGAGCGTGATGTCGTACCCCCGGCGCATCAGCGCCGACGCGACGCCGTTCAGCACCGTGCTGAAGAACCACCGGTCGAGGAACGGCACGAGCACGCCGATGTTGCGCGTGCGGCCGGACGCGAGGCTCGACGCCGAGGCCGAGACGACGTAGCCGAGGCTCTCCGTCGCGGCTTCGACGCGCGCGCGGGTGGCCGCGGAGACGTGTCCCCGACCGCTCAGGGCGCGCGAGACCGTGGCGGTGGAGACCCCCGCGAGGCGGGCCACTTCATCGATGCTCACCACGGTGTCGCTGCTTCCTGTCGGGCTCCCCTGCGGGGCCGCGCCGGATCGGGATCAGACCCGCTCGAACCAGACGGTCGTGTCGGTCGGCACGACCGTTCCGGCGAACGGCTCGCTCTGCGCGAGGACCTGCACGTCCTCGCCACCCACGTCGACCGGGTTGTCGCCGAGGTTCGCCACAACATACAGCCCTCCGCGGCGGAAGGCGATGACATCCGGGCCGTAGCCGTCGAGCCATTCCAGTTCGCCGTGCCCGAGGGAGAAGCGCGCGCGCAGTTCGAGCAGACGGGTGTAGAGGTTGA
This sequence comes from Microbacterium sp. DT81.1, assembly GCF_049844955.1. NCBI lineage: Bacteria > Bacillati > Actinomycetota > Actinomycetes > Micrococcales > Microbacteriaceae > Microbacterium > Microbacterium sp. DT81.1. Next base: position 296,673 of record NZ_JBNCMA010000006.1, on the reverse strand, counting down.
GCGTCGAGTCCGGGTCGGCCTGCTGCACGTCGCGGGCGAAGGCCGCCCACTCGGCGGGCTGCGGCAGCCAGGAGGCGCCGGTGTCACTGAAGCCGTGCCCGACGCCGTCGGCGGTCCAGGGGAGCGGCACCCGGCATCCGTCGCGCCCGTACCGCTCGCCCTGCGTGCGGAACCACGTCGGATCCTGGCGCGCGTCGTCCGGGAGGTCGATGACCTCGGGCAGGCCGAGCTCCTCACCCTGGTAGAGGTAGGCGGAACCCGGCAGCGCGAGCATCAGGCTCGTGGCCGCGCGAGCGCGGCGAAGGCCGACGTCGGCGATCGGCTTGCCCGGAGAGTCGGGGCCGATGCCGTGGCCCTGCGGGTTCTCGGCCGTCAGAGCGAGCCGAGAGGCGTGCCGGACGACATCGTGGTTCGAGAGCACCCAGGTGCTCGGCGCTCCGACCGCCGCGAAGCCGCGGATCGAATCGTCGATCACGGCGCGGAGGGCGTCGGGATCCCACGGCGTCTCGAGGTACGTGAAGTTGAAGGCCTGGTGCATCTCGTCGGGGCGCACCCACCGGGCCGTCTTCTCGATCGTCGGAAGCCACGCCTCGGCGCAGAGCGCCCGGTCGCCGTCGTATTCGGCCATCACCTTGTGCCAGTCGCGGTACACCTCGTGCACGCTGTCCTGACCCCAGTACGGCACGTCCGCCTCGTCGCCGCCCATGGACGCGGCATCCGCCGGCGGGGTGTAGTCGGGGAGTCCATCGGCCTTCATCAGGCCGTGCGCCACGTCGACGCGGAAGCCGTCGACGCCCCGGTCGAGCCAGAAGCGCAGGATGCGGCGGAACTCCTCCCAGACGACCGGATTCGACCAGTCGAAGTCGGGCTGCGTCGTGTCGAAGATGTGCAGGTACCACTGGCCCGGCGTGCCGTCGGGGTTGGTCGTGCGGGTCCACTGGGGTCCGCCGAAGACCGACTCCCAGTTGTTCGGGGGCAGCTCGCCGTTCTCCCCCTTCCCGTCGCGGAAGATGTAGCGGGCGCGCTCCGGACTGCCGGGGCCGGCGGCGAGGGCCTCCTGGAACCAGACGTGCTGGTCGCTCGAGTGGTTGGGAACGAGGTCGACGATGACCCGGATGCCGCGGGCGTGGGCGGCCGCGAGCAGGTCGTCGAAGTCCTCCAGCGTGCCGAAGAGCGGATCCACATCGCAGTAGTCGGCGACGTCGTAGCCGGCATCCTTCTGGGGCGAGGTCATGAACGGGCTCAGCCAGATGGCGTCGACACCGAGACGCTGGAGCGAGTCGAGACGGCTCGTCACTCCGGGAAGGTCGCCGATCCCGTCGCCGTTCGCGTCCGCGAAGGAGCGGGGGTAGATCTGGTAGATGACGGCGGAGCGCCACCACTCCGCGCCGGGGAACGACCCGGTCGTGGAGAGCGCGCGCTCGATCATCGCCTCGTGCATCAAAGTCATGCGACCAGGGTACTGCAAACGCTTGCACTCCCCTTCCACGGTGCCGCGGTGACGCTCCCGGAACCCGCACGCCCTGCGGTGTCTCGCTAGGGTGACCGGCATGGACGAACCCTCCGCGCTGTCCCGAGCGCAGACCCTGATCGCCTCGATCCCGGACTATCCTGAGCCCGGCATCGTGTTCCGCGACCTGACGCCTCTCTTCGCGGATGCCGCGGCTTTCCGCGCCGTCATCGATGCGCTCCTGGCGCCGTTCCACGGGCGGTTCGACGCCGTCGCCGGCATCGAGGCCCGCGGGTTCGTGCTCGCCGGGGCGGCGTCGAGGGCGGCGGATGTCGGGCTGGTGCCGATCCGCAAGGCCGGCAAACTGCCCCGTGAGAGGGTGTCGGCCGAGTACGCCCTCGAGTACGGCACGGCGACCATCGAGGCCCACCGCGGTGACCTGCCCGCCGGTTCGCGGGTGCTGATCCTCGACGACGTGCTGGCGACCGGCGGAACCATCCGGGCCGCCCACGAGATCGGCTCCGCGCTGGGGTGGGAGGTCGTCGGCACGGCCGTGGTGCTCGAGATCGCCGCGCTGGACGGGCGGGCGGCGGTCGGCGCGCCGGTGCGCGCCGTGTTCACGGCCTGACGACGGACGGTCGCTCAGCCCTCACACGGTCGCTGAGCCTGTCGAAGCGTCGACCCCTCGACAGGCTCGGGGACCGATCCTCTCTCGGGGTCGGATCCTCACTCACCTGCCCGTCGCGTCAGGCGACGACCCGGGAGCCGCGGACGAACACCTGGGCCACCGCCTGCTCGCGCATGCCCATCAGCAGGGTGAACAGGTGCGACGCCGGGCCGCGCTCCGCCGCGGCGGCGAGCGCCTCGGAGAGGCCGGGCTGCGCCCCCGCATCCACGACCAGGAAGTCCGCCTCCTTGCCGGCGTCGAGATTGCCGATGGATGATTCCTGATCGAGCGCGCGGGCACCGGCGAGGGTGCCGAGGAACAGCAGCTGCGCGGGATGCAGCGCCTCGGCATCCGTCCCCGTCTCGCTCATGTGCACCTTGTAGCAGTCGTTCAGCACCCGCGGGATCAGCCACTCGTCCCCCGCACCGATGTCGGTGCCGATCGAGATGTTGGTCCCCGACGCGACGGTGCGCCGCCAGGGCATCGTGCCGCTGCCCAGGAAGAGCTGCGATGTCGGGCAGTGCGCGATGGATGAGCCCGTCTCGGCGAGTCGCTCCAGTTCGCGGTCGTGGCAGTGCACGGCATGGGCGAGGATGCTGCGCCGGCCGAGCAGGCTCTCGCCGCCCCGACGTGAGCCGGCCAGGAAGCGCCCGTCGTAGGTGTCGAGGTAGCACTCGACGCCGTAGAGGTCGCGCACCGCCTGGATCTCGCCGTCCCCGCGCCGGTCGTTCTCGTTCAGATGCGAGTGGAAGTAGACGCCGTCGCCGCGCACGTCGGCGTACAGGTCTCCGAGGGCGGACAGGGTCTCGGTCGTGACGGCGAGGCTGAAGCGCGGGACGACGGCGACCTGAGCGAGCGCCGCGCGAGGGTCGGCCGCGAGGCCGGTCGGATCCTGGCCGTGCCAGCGGGCGATCTCGTCGCGGGCGAGCCCGATCGCGGCATCCTCGCTCGTGAGCAGCGGAGCGGCGCTCGCCGGACCCACCGTCTGGATGCCCCGGCCGCTCACCGTGCGGAGGCCGGCCGCGAGGCCGCGGCGGAAGAGGGCGTCCTGCGCGGCGGGGAACGCCGAGCCGAAGACGAGGGCGGATGTCGTGCCGACAGCGATCCGTCGGCGCACGAACTCGGCGGCGACCAGGTCGGCGAAGACCGGATCGGACAGCCGCGACTCGGCGGGGAACACGCAGCGCTCGAGCCACTCGAGCAGCTCCCCGCCCCCGAAGGCATCCGTGGTGAACGTCTGGGGGAAGTGCAGGTGCGTGTCGACGAACCCCGGCAGGAGGCAGCCGCCCGTCAGCACGACATCATCGAGAGCCAGTTCAGCCGGGATCGCGTCCCACGCGCCGGAGTACCGGATGCGCCCCGTCCCGTCGACGGCGAGCGCGCCGTCCGGGATCGAGACGAGGGTCTCGGGAGCCCGGGCGAGGGTCGGGCTGCCGGCCACGTGGATCAGGTGGCCGCGGTAGATCGTCACGGCATCTCCTCGGTGGCGTGGTCACCCGCATCCGGAGCAGCCCGGACTCGAGTCTTCGGCCCGGGCGTTGCGGGCGCGTAACGCGGTCGTAAACAGTGCTGGCATCCCCTGGTCTCACCGCTCGCCGCGAGCTTAGCCTGCAGGCCAGGCAATGGGACGGACGCGGACGGCCGGACCTCGACGGCGGGAGTGGGCGGATGGCGGCATCGGATGTGACGGAGAAGACGGGCGCCGAGCGCAAGGCCGCGAAGGCCGAGCGGCGCAACGGGAACACGGTCGACGGGATCCCTCCGCTTGCTCGTCTCTTCCCCCTCGGTCTTCAGCACGTGCTCGCGATGTACGCCGGCGCGGTGGCGGTACCGCTCATCGTCGGCGGGGCCCTGGGATACTCCTCGGCCGACCTCGCCTTCCTGATCAGCGCCGACCTCTTCGTCGCCGGGATCGCCACGATCATCCAGTCCGTCGGGTTCTGGCGCTTCGGCGTGCGGCTGCCGCTGATGCAGGGTGTCACGTTTGCCGCGGTGGGTCCGATGATCGCGATCGGCCAGAGCGAGGGCATCCAGGCGGTCTTCGGGGCCACGATCGCGTGCGGCCTCTTCATGATCCTCATCGCCCCGTTCTTCTCGCAGCTGCTGCGCTTCTTCCCGCCGATCGTCACGGGCACCGTTATCCTGATCATCGGCCTCACGCTGATGCGCGTTGCGGCCGGCTGGATCGTCGACGGAGCGGAGGAGGGCGCCCCGCCGATCAACGTCGCCTTCGCGTTCGGGACTTTGCTGCTCATCGTGCTCATCGAGCGCTTCGCGCCCCCGGCCCTGAAGCGGGTGTCGGTGCTGCTCGGACTCGTGCTCGGCACGGTGCTCGCTCTGCTGGTGCCGGGGATGGTCGACTGGTCCGGCGTCGCGGAGGCAGAGTGGTTCGCCCTGATCACCCCGTTCCACTTCGGCCTGCCGACGTTCCAGGTGGCGTCGATCGTGTCGATGCTGATCGTCGGAATCGTGATCATGACCGAGACGACCGGCGACATGATCGCGGTCGGCGAGATCGTCGAGAAGCCCGTCGGGCGGCGACAGCTCGCCGACGGCCTCCGGGCCGACGGCCTGGGCACCGTCATCGGAGGGATCTTCAACACCTTCCCGTACACGGCGTTCGCGCAGAACGTCGGACTGGTGTCGCTCACCGGCGTGAAGTCCCGCTGGGTCGCCACGGCGGCCGGCGTCATCCTGGTCGTGCTCGGTCTCATTCCGAAGATCTCGGCGCTGGTGGAGGGCGTGCCCCGGGCGGTGCTCGGCGGCGCCGGCATCGCGCTCTTCGGGATGGTCGCGGCATCCGGCATCCGCACGCTCTCGAAGGTCCGGTTCAACAACAGCAACGTGCTCATCGTCGCGATCTCGGTGGGCGTCGCCCTGCTGCCCACAGTGGCGCCGACGATCTACGACCAGTTCCCGCAGTGGTTCACGCTCATCTTCGACTCGGGGATCAGCGCGGGCGCGATCGCCGCCATCCTGCTGAACCTGCTGCTGAACTCCGAGGAGATGAGGCGCGCTCACGCCGACGATCCGAAGATCGGGGCGCACGACGCGGTGCGGGGACCGGCCGCGGCGGCTCTCGTGCATCCGGATGCCGAGGGCACCGGTCTCATCCCGGCGCAGGTGCTCGGCGAGGAGCTGGCCGCCGAACAGGTCGGCGACGGCGTGCCCGTCGACGTGTCGAGGGTCGATCCCGAGCATCCGGGAGGTGGCAAGTCCTGAGCGCCGGCCACGCTCCCTTCAGGTTCGGTTCATCCGGGTCTCTTAGGATCGGGCGCGATGACAACGACAGGGACTGACCTCATGAGTGCCACGACTGCCACTGCCACCGACGCCTCCACTGCCTTCTCCGCCTCCACTTCTTCCACCGCCTCCGCTTCCACCTCCGCGCACGGCTTCACCGGACTGACCGGGTTCGCCGCCGACGTCCTCACCGCCCTCGGCGACTTCGGCGTCGGCGTGCTCGTCTTCATCGAGGTGCTGATCCCCCCGCTCCCCAGCGAAGTGATCCTCCCGTTCGCGGGGTACCTCAGCCAGAGCGGCGACCTCAACCTCGGGTGGCTCGTGTTCTGGGCCACACTGGCATCCTGGATCGGCGCGCTGCTCATGTACTGGCTGGGCTCGGCGATAGGCATGCAGCGTGCCGTGCAGTGGCTGGCCGCGACGCGCCTCGTCAGTCGATCGGACCTCGAACGAGGAGCCGAGTGGTTCGGCCGCAGCGGCAGCTGGACCGTGCTGGTCGGCAGGCTCGTACCCGGGGTGCGGAGCCTGATCTCGCTGCCGGCCGGGGCCTCGCGGATGAACCTGTTCCGGTTCAGCCTCTACACGATCATCGGCAGCGGCGCGTGGAACGCGCTGCTGATCGGCGTGGGCGCCGCGCTCGGCACCCAGCACGAGCGGCTCGAGGGGTACCTGTCCTACCTCGACTACGTCGTGTACGGGGCCCTCGCGCTGGGAGTCGCGGTGCTCATCATCCGCCGTGTCCGAGAAGCCGCGCCGTCGCGCCGCGGGCGTGGACGCGGAGACACCCCGGCGATCGACGACCTGGCGAACTGACACGCATCTACGCCACTACCGCGCCGGCTGCTCCGCCTGCGGCGACCGGGGTCAGATCGACGTCGGGATGTCGAGCCACGCACGGGCTGCCGGCGCAGCGCCGTCGCGCACCACGGTCCCCTCGATCAGGCCGTACGGGCGGTCCGCAGCGTAGAACACCTCGCCGGGGTTCTCGAGGCCGAACGGCGCGAGGTCGTACACGAAGTGGTGCTTGTTCGGCATCGCGAAGCGCACCTCCGCGAGTTCGGGGCGTGCCTGGATCGCCGCCTTGCCCATCTCCCACAGCGTCTGCTGCAGCGCGAGGGAGTGCACGGTGGCGAACGTCTCGAGCAGCACCTGCTGCACCTCGGCGTACAGCCCGTTGTAATCGATCCGCGCCTCGACCGCCTCCGGCAGGTACCGCCAGCGCGCCGTGACCGAGGTCGCCATCACCCGGTCGTCCGTCTCGACCAGGGTCGTGTAGCGGTCGCGGGGGAAGCCGGCGAATTCGCTGCCGGTGGTCTTCAGCACCACGAGGTCCTTCACGCCGCCCGTGACGTGGGTCGCGGCATCCACCACCTGCACCGTCGCCAGGCGCGTGCCCTGGCCCTTGCGCACGAACGAATGGTCGTGGGGCGAACCGTCGACGACGATCCGCTCCCACTCGTACTGCTCGGCCTGCCAGAGGCCGCCCTCGATCCACTCGAACTCGCGCACGAAGTGCTCCGAGAGCCGCAGCAGGAACTGCTCCGGCGAGGGGATGCCGTGTTCCTTGGCGAACGCGTAGATGGTGTTCTTCTGCGTGTCCGTGGCGACCACCAGCGCATTGTCGCCCTGCAGGTAGGAGTCGGTGAGCGCCGCTCCCCGCAGCTGCGACGTGACGTTCAGATCGGCGATCTCGTGCCGGGCGGTGTCGCGCAGGACCCGTACGACCCTGTTCTCTGCCTTGCCGTACTTGTTGGCGCCGAGGCTGACGGACACATCACTCATGGCTAACTCCCCCTGTAGGTCGAGTAGGCGAACGGGCTGAGCAGCAACGGAACGTGGTAGTGGCGGCTGGAACCGTCGTCCGCGACCTCGACGATGAAGGTCACGGTGATGTAGGGGTAGAACGTCGGCACCTTTCGCGCCGCGAAGTACTCGCCGGTGAGGAACGTCAGCATGTAGTCCCCCGCCGGCAGCCGCTCCGGCCCGAGCGCGAGGCGCCCGTCGGCGTCGGTGCGGCCGTGGGCGAGCACCGAACCGCGCGCTTCGGCGAGCACGGCGGCTGCGGATGCCGCGGCGAGAACGACGTCGATGCCCTCGGCGGGGGCGCCCGTGGCGGCGTCGAGCACGTGGGTGGTGAGGTGGGAGGTCATGAGGCCGCCTTCGTGATCGGGATGTCATCGAGGCTCGAGCGCAGCCGCAGCACCGCGATCTCCGCCAGCTGCCCGAGCGCCTCGCGCTGCTCGGTCGACGGGTCGTTGCGGAGCCGTCGCTCCAGCTCGCCCAGCATCTGCTCGGGCGAACGCCCGGCGGCCCGGATGAGGAACACCCGGCCGAACCGGCGCTCGTAGGCCTCGTTGCCGGCGGCGATGCGGGCCGCGACATCGGAGGCAGCGGCATCCATCGACGACTGCTCACGACGGGATGCTGCGGCTTGGGCGCCGACTCCGCTCGGGCGCTCGCCGATGCGCGGGTGGTGTGCGAGCGCCGTCTCCAGGTCGGCGGCGTTCCAGCGCGCAGCCAGCGCCGCGGCGCGGGCTGCGAGCGTGTCCACGTCGGCATACGGCCGGCCCGACAGGATGGCTCCGATCCACCAGGGGATATCGGCCCAGAGCCGCACCACGACGGCCGCGTCCGCGGCATCCGCTGCGTTGAACTGCTCGAGGTGCATGCCGACCGCCTTCCGTGATGCGACCGTACCCCTCCGGCGTTTCGCCCGTGTGAAAACGCAGTACCGCCGCGGGCTCGAGAGGTCACAAACCCGTTACACGGCCGAAATCGGGGGCCTCCGCACCGGGAATAGCGTGGCCGCAGGACGCCACCGTCGCCGTTCCCCGCTTGATCCAGTCCCATCCCCCGCTGGAGGCATCGCATGGCCACAACCCTTCCCGCCGGGCACGCATTCGACACAGAAGTCGGTGCCGCCCCCCACCCGGGCCTCTACAACGAGGACCTGGCTCCGCTGGTGGAGTCCAAGCGCCGCTGGGGCGCGTTCGAGTTCTTCAACGTGTGGACGAACGACGTGCAGAGCCTCGCCGGCTACACGCTGGCCGCGAGCCTGTTCATCACCGCCGGCATCAACGGGTGGTGGGTGTTCGCGGCGATCATCCTCGCCGGATTCTTCGTCAACTTCCTCGTGAATCTGACGGGCAAGCCGAGCGTCAAGTACGGCATCCCCTACGCCGTCATGGCCCGCTCCAGCATGGGCGTGAAGGGCGCGCAGTTCCCCGCTCTCATCCGAGGAATCGTCGCGATCTTCTGGTACGGCGCGCAGACCTACTTCGCCTCCACCGCCGTCGCCCTCGCCCTCAACGCGATCTTCCTCAGCCCGGAGCTGCCCGAGTTCCTCGGGATGGACGTCATCGACTGGGTGTCCTACGTCTTCGTCGCCGCCCTGCAGGTCGTGCTGTTCCTCAAAGGCATCGCGTGGATCGAGAAGTTCCTCAACTTCGCCGGCCCGGCCGTCTACGTCGTCATGATCGCGCTGCTGGTCGCCATCTGGGTGCAGGCGGGCGACCGGCTGCTGCCGGCGGTGGGGTCCATCTTCAACAACTCGTCGGTCGAGGGCTGGGCCGCCGTCGCCGCGTTCTTCGGGGTCATCGGCACGATGATCGCCTACTTCTCCGCCGTGATCATCAACTTCGGCGACTTCGCGCGGTTCTCCCGCAGCGAGAAGGCGATGCGCCGCGGCAACTTCTACGGCCTTCCGGTCAGCCTGACGTTCTTCACGTTCCTCAGCCTCTTCACCACCGCCGGCGCGTACATCGTGCTGCAGGGCGGCGAGGGCGAGCCGCTGACGAACCCCGCCGACATCGTCGGGCTCGTCGGCAACGTGTTCCTCACGATCATCGCGGCGATCACCTTCGTCGTCGCGACGATCGGCATCAACCTCGTCGCCAACTTCATCCCTCCGGCCTACGACCTGTCGAACCTCTCGCCGCAGCGGATCAGCTTCAAGACCGGCGGCTACCTGACGGCGGCGCTGGGCTTCGTGGTCGGAGCGCTGTGGGTTGCGACGATCAGCCAGATCGGGCTGCCGATGTTCGTCGACACCCTGGGCGCGATCCTCGCACCGCTCTACGGTGTACTCGTGGCCGACTACTACATCGTTCAGCGGCGCTCGGTGAAGGTCGCCGACCTGTTCTCGATGGACGAGGCCGGTCGCTACTTCTACCAGCGCGGCTGGAACGTGCGCGCGCTCCTTGCGATCGGCGTCGCGGCGATCTTCTCGATCGCAGCCGTGTGGGTGCCTGCGCTCAAGGACCTGAGCGGCTTCGCCTGGGTGATCGGGGCGGCGCTCGGTGCACTGCTGTACATCGCGGTGATGTGGTCGTACCGGGCGAAGACGGATGCCGCCGCTACGGCCACTGAGGGCGCCGACGTGTCGATCGGAGCCTGAGTGGGGGACCGCCGCCTCGTCATCCGCGCAGGAAGGACCTTCCTCGACGGCACCCTGCGCCCCGCCGCCGTCGTCGTCGAGGACAGACGCATCGCCGACGTCGTGGGCGGGCGGGATAAGGTCGCCGGCGCACGCCAGGTGCTCGTGCCCGATGACGCCGTGCTGCTGCCCGGGCTCGTCGACTCGCACGTGCACGTCAACGAGCCGGGCCGCACCGAGTGGGAGGGGTTCCGCTCCGCCACCCTCGCCGCCGCGGCGGGCGGGGTGACGACGATCGTCGACATGCCGCTCAACTCCCTGCCGCCGACGACGACGGCGGAGGCGCTCGGCGTCAAGAAGGCCGCCGCCGCCCCTTCCGCCTACATCGACGTCGGGTTCTGGGGTGGAGCGGTGCCCGAGAACCTGGGCAGGCTTGCCCCGCTGCACGTGGCGGGGGTGTACGGGTTCAAGTGCTTCCTCTCACCCTCCGGCGTGGACGAGTTCCCGCACCTCGACCGAGCCCAGCTGCTCGCCGCCATGGAGGAGGTCGCCGCGCTCGGATCGCGGCTGATCGTGCACGCCGAAGACCCGGCGCTGCTCGCCGCGGACGGGGCTCTCGGCCGCGAGTACTCGGCGTTCCTCGCCTCGCGCCCGGCCGAGAGCGAGGCATCCGCCATCGATGCGGTCATCGATGCGGCACGGCGCACGGGCGCCCGCGCCCACATCCTGCACCTGAGCGACGCGCACTCCCTCCCCGCCATCCGTGCGGCCAAGGCCGCGGGCGTGGCGCTGACGGTCGAGACCTGCCCGCACTACCTGACGATCGTGGCGGAGGAGATCCCCGACGGCGCCAGCGAGTTCAAGTGCTGCCCCCCGATCCGGGGATCGGCGAACCGCGACCTGCTGTGGGACGGGATCGTCGACGGCACCATCGACGCGATCGTCAGCGACCACTCGCCCTCCACGGTCGACCTCAAGCGGTCCGGCGAGGGCGACTTCGGGTTGGCGTGGGGCGGCATCGCCGGCCTGCAGGTGGGCCTGTCGGCCGTGTGGACCGAGGCGCGCGACCGCGGCATCCCGCTCGAGCGCATCCTGCCGCTCTTCACGACGGGCCCCGCGGGCGTCGCCGGGCTCGAGGGCGCGGGGGTGATCGCGCCCGGAGCGCCGGCCCACCTCACCGTCTTCGGGGTCGATGACCCCCTCGTGATCGATGCGCGGCGGCTGCTGCACAAGAACCCGATCACCGCCTACGACCACCGCGTGCTGAGCGGCCGCATCCGCCGCACCTGGCTGCACGGCAAGGCGATCTACAACGTCACCGAGGGCGGGCCGGGAGAGGCCCCGGAGTTCCGCGGCAAGCCCCGCGGTCGGCTGCTCTCGGCGCGGGCGACCGCGTCGGCGTGATGGGTCGAGCCCGCGCGCCCGGCACGCGGATGCAGTTGGATGGGGGGATGGTCGGCGTCATGGAGATCCTGCAGCCCGGCGTGGGCGAGATCCCCGCGGCGCACTACCTGCGCGCGACGCCGCACACCGTGCTGTGGGGCAGGCTGCCGTGCGAGACGGATGCCACGGTGCTGAGCATCGCGTCGGGCGAGAGCGTCACGATCGACACCGTCAGCCACGAGGGCGTGCTCGAGGACCAGGGCAAGGACCCCATCGCCTACTTCGGCGGGCACGGCGTGCCCGCGGCATCCGTCCTGGAGGATGCCATCGCGATCGCAGGGAGCCTCGCCCGCGACCCGGAGTCCGACGGCCCGCACGTCGTCACCGGCCCCATCCACGTCGAGGGCGCGCAGCCGGGCGATCTGCTGAAGATCACGGTCGAGCGCCTGCAGCCGCGCGTGCCATACGGGGTCATCTCGAACCGGCACGGCAAGGGCGCGCTCGCCGGGCTGCTGCCCCGTGCCCTGACCACGATGTCGGTGTTCACGCCCGTCGAGCGGCGGCCTGAGGGGCTCGTCGGCGTGCTTCCGGTGACCGATGGAGGCCCGCGGATCGTGGAGTTCCCGCTCGCCCCCTTCCTCGGCACGATGGGCGTGGCGGTGGCCGGCAACGAGCGCCCCCACTCGGTGCCGCCGGGGTCGCACGGCGGAAACATCGACATCAATCTGCTGGTCGAAGGCGCCGTCCTGTACCTGCCGGTGCAGGTGGCCGGCGCGCTCGCCTACGTCGGCGACCCGCACTTCGCGCAGGGCGACGGCGAGGTGGCGCTCACCGCACTCGAGGCATCGCTGCGGGCCACGCTGCGCTTCGACGTCGTGCCGCGCGCCGAGGCGCTGAGCGAGTTCGGCGAGATCACCGGGCCGCTCGTGCGGACGCCCGAGTACCTCGTGCCGACCGGCCTCGATCCGGATCTCAACGAGGCGATGCGCCGCTGCGTGCGGGCCGCGCTCTCGCTTCTGCAGGCGCGGTGGAGCCTCGAGGAGCACCTGGCCTACGCGTATCTCAGCGCCGCCACCGACTTCGACATCTCGCAGGTCGTCGACATCGTCTGCGGGGTGCACGCGCGCATCCGCGAGGCGGACTTCCGGCGTGTCGACCGCGGCCGGGACGGCGGGGGGGGCCGGGACCGGATGACTGAGACGTCCCCTGGTGCCCCCGGCGGCGGCATCCCGGCCGACCTGCGTGACGCCTTCGACGCCTACGAGCGGGCCATCATGGCGAACGACCTCGACGCGCTCGACGCCTCGTTCGCCCCGGGTGACGGCACGCTGCGGGGCGACTCGGCCGGCCTACTCGTGGGCCACGACGCCATCCAGGCCTTCCGCGGCATGCGCGGGGGCGTGCCGTCGCGGGTGATCGAGCGCATCGAGTACCGGCCTCTCGCGCCGGATGTCGCGCTTCTCGTCTCGGTCTCCCGGTTCTCCGGTGGCGGCACCGGGCTGCAGACGCAGGTGTGGCAGCGGATCGACGACAGGTGGCTGATCACGGCCGCACACGTCACACCCCGCGCCCAGCCGTTCGACCGCTCGGTGTGGCGGACCGTCGGCGATCCGCTCTGGCAGGGTGCATGGGACGGGCCGCTCGCGGGGCTCAGCGTCGCGGTGAAGGACCTGTTCGCCATCAAGGGGTACCGGATCGGTGCCGGCAACCCCGCGTTCCTCGACGACGCCCGGCCCGAGACCACGACAGCACCGGCGGTCAGCGACCTGCTCAGGGGCGGTGCGTCGCTGAGGGGCATCGCGCGCACCGACGAGTTCGCGTACAGCATCGCCGGCGACAACGCGCATTACGGGACACCGCCCAACGGTGCGCTCCCCGGCGCCCTGCCGGGTGGGTCATCGAGCGGACCGGCATCCGCGGTCGCCACTGGGCAGGCCGACGTCGGCCTCGCGACCGACACGGCGGGCTCCGTGCGGGTGCCCGCGTCGTACCAGGGGCTGTGGGGACTCCGCACCACGCACGGCCTCGTCCCCCGCCAGGGACTGCTGCCCCTTGCGCAGTCCTTCGACACCGTCGGGTGGCTGACCCGCGACGGTGAGACGCTGCAGCGCGTGGCCGATTGGTGTCTGAGCTACGACGGCTCGCCCTCCACCGACCGCGCCTACGGCGCCTCGGAGTCGGACCTGCCGTGGCGCTTCGCGGTGCCCGCAGAGGTGCGGGCATCGATCGAACCGGAGACGCTCGCGGAGTTCGACCGGGTGCTCGATCGGCTGCGCAATGAGGATGCCGAGGCCGTGGCATCCGTCTCGCTCGGCGATCTCGACGACTACCTCGCGCCCTTCCGCACGGTGCAGGGTGCGGAGGCGTGGCGCAACAACGGCGACTGGCTGCGCGCACATCCCGATGCGGTCGGTGCCGCGGTGGCCGAGCGCTTCCGTGCGGCGTCGGAGGTGACGGCCGAGGACGAGGCATCCGCACGGGCGGCCCTTGCCCCACTGCGCGAGCGGATGCGTTCCCTCGTCGCCGAGACCGTGCTGATCCTGCCGACCGTGCCGGGACCGGCGCCGATGCGCACGTCGGAGAGCGGGCGCATCGACGTCGTGCGTCGCGAAACCCTGCGGATGACGACCCCGGCGGCGATCGCCAGGCTCCCGAGCATCTCCATCCCGCTGCTCACCGTGCCCTCCGCGCTCGGCCCCGCGCCCGTCGGCGTCTGCCTCATCGCGCCGGCGGGCACAGACATCGCCCTCGTGCGTCTCGCGCGCCGGCTTGCCGACACCCTGGAGACCCCGTGAGCGTTGCGTGCGCTGTGCCCGGTGAACGGCATCTCGTCGAGTGCACGAGCTGGTCGCGCGACCACGCCGTACGCTCGGCGCGAGGTCGTGTCCTCGGCGACGTTTTCAGCAAGGAGAACGCATGACCGAGTTGGCGATCCCCGGCCCGATCGACCCGCCGCCCCGGCTGCTGATGGGACCCGGTCCCATCAGCGCCTACCCCAGCGTGCTGCGCGCGATGTCGGCGCCGCTCGTCGGGCAGTACGACCCGTTCATGACGGCCACGATGAACGAGACGCAGGAGCTCTACCGCCGGGTGTGGGGCACTCGGAACGAGGCGACGCTGCTGGTGGACGGCACCTCCCGCGCCGGCATCGAGGCGGCGATGGTGTCGCTCATCCGTCCGGGCGATCGCGTGCTCGTTCCCGTCTTCGGACGCTTCGGGCACCTCCTCGCAGAGATCGCCGAACGCGCGATGGCCGAGGTGCACACGATCGAGGTGCCCTGGGGGCAGGTGTTCCCGGCATCCGTCCTCGACGAGGCGCTCGCCAGGGTGAAGCCGCACCTGCTCGCCCTCGTACAGGGCGACACCTCCACGACGATGAACCAGCCGCTCGACGAGGTCGGCGCCCTGTGCCGAAAGCACGGGGCGCTGTTCTACACCGACGCCACCGCGTCGCTCGGAGGCAACCCGTTCGAGCTCGACGAGTGGGGTGTGGATGCCGCGACCGCCGGCCTGCAGAAGTGCCTCGGCGGGCCATCCGGATCGGCGCCGATCAGCCTGTCCGCGCGCGCGGTCGAGGTGATCCGTTCACGCGCCAAGGTGGAAGCGGGCATCCGGGAGCCGGGCGACGCCGACGCGCCGGACTTCATCCGTTCGAACTACTTCGACCTCGGCATGATCCTCGAGTACTGGGGACCGCGGCGCCTGAACCACCACACCGAGGCCACGTCGATGCTCTACGCCGCCCGCGAGTGCGCCCGGGTGCTGCTGGTCGAGGGGCGCGACACGGTCATCGAGCGGCATCGGCTGCACGGCGCCGCGATGCTCGCCGGCGTCGGCGGGCTGGGCCTCGCGGTGTTCGGTGACGTCGGACACAAGATGAACAACGTCGTCGCCGTGCACATCCCCGACGGTGTGCCGGGCGATGCCGCGCGCGCAGCGATGCTCGAGGACTTCGGCATCGAGATCGGCACGTCCTTCGGCCCGCTGCACGGCAGGGTCTGGCGCATCGGGACGATGGGCTACAACGCGCGCAACGACGCCGTGCTGCAGACGTTGGCGGCGCTGGAGGTCGTGCTGAGCCGGTTCGGGGTCTCACTCCCGACGGGCGGCGGCGTCGAGGCGGCGATGGACGTGTATCGCGACACCGGCGGCGACTGAACCGTGCTCACCCGCCTGCCTTCGCTCGCCCCCGATGTGTTCGAGGGCGCAGCGCGGCGCGTGATGGCGCGGTGCGACGAGCTGGCGCGGGTGTCGGCGACCTCGGGGGCGATCGAGCGCGTGTACCTCTCGCCCGAGCACGCGCGGGTGAACCGGCTGGCGGCCGAGTGGATGCGCGAGCTCGGGATGACGACATGGCAGGATGCCGCCGGCAACCAGGTGGGGCGGCTCGACCCTTCGACAAGCTCAGGGACCGGATGGCCCGCGCTGCTGCTCGGCTCCCACCTCGACACGGTGCCCGACGCGGGGCGGTTCGACGGGATCATCGGCGTGCTGATGGCGCTCGAGGTCGTGCGGCTCCTGAGGGGAGCCGCGGCCTCGTGGCCCTTCGCCCTCGAGGTGATCGCGTTCTCGGACGAAGAGGGCACCCGCTTCGGGAAGGCGCTGCTCGGCTCGTCGGCCGTCGCCGGGCAGTGGGACGACGCCTGGTGGGCGCACACGGATGCCGATGGCACTACGCTCCGCGAGGCCTTCCTCGAGTTCGGGCTCGACCCAGGAAGAATCGGCGAGGCCGCGCGGCGGCCCGACGAGCTCGTCGGATACCTCGAGGCGCACATCGAGCAGGGCCCGGAGCTCGATCGCCGCGGCGAGTCGCTGGCCGTCGTGTCGTCGATCGCGAGCGCGCGGCGCTTCCAGCTCGTGGTCGAGGGCGAGGCGCGCCACGCCGGCGGGACCCCCTACGACATGCGCCGCGATGCGCTCCTCGGTGCGAGCGAGGCGGCGCTCGCCGTCGAGCGCATCTGCCTCGGGGAGCACCACGTGATCGGCACCGTGGGGCAGCTCGAGGCCTTCCCCGGCGCCGTCAACATCGTCCCCGGCGAGGCGCACTTCAGCCTCGACCTGCGGGGAGAGTTCGACGGCTCCCGCGACCGGGTCTGGGATGCCATCTCGCTGGAGCTCGACGGGATCATGCGCCGCCGGGGCCTGCGGTGGCAGGCGCGCGAGATCCACAACGCGGCCGCGGTGATGTGCGCCCCGCTGCTGCGTGACATCGTGCGCGAGGGCATCCTCTCGACCCTGCCGGACGGCGCGGCGGAGCCCGCCACCATCTTCAGCCGGGCCGGCCACGACGCGATGGCCATCGGGGCGATCACCGATGTCGGGATGCTGTTCCTGCGCAACCCCGACGGCATCAGCCATCACCCGGACGAGTCGGTCAGCGCCCCTGATGTCGCCCTGGGCATCCGGGCCCTCGCCGAATCGGTTCTGCATCTCGCCGCTGAACCGCGCTGAGAGCCCCCGCGGGAGACCGCGCTGACGCGTCCCTGCGCGGACCGCGGGAACACACGGGAGGAGATCCGGGCTGCGGAGGACCGATCGCGGGGCTTCTCTCCCTCCGCAACCCGGATCTCCTCCCGTAACGCCGCCCCGTCGACCGACCCGCCGTCGGATTCGCCGATCGGCCCACCGACCGACCCGCCGGCCGGCCCACCGACGGACCCGCGGACCGAATCGCCGGCCCGCGCCGCGCCTCAGCGCTGGGCGGTGGACATTCCCATCCGCGCGAGCACCGCGGTCTCGGCCACCTGTACGAGGTTGTAGAGCACGAGCGTGATGAGGGTGATGAGCGCCACCGATGCCCAGAGATCGTCGAACCGGGCCGACGCGCTGAACTTCTGGATCATCCCGCCGATGCCCTGACCGGTCGAGAGCCACTCGGCGAGCAGGGCGCCCGTCACCGCACCAGGGACGGAGACGCGGGCGGCCGCGAAGAGCGACGGCGTCGCCCCGGGGATGCTGACCTTGCGCAGCCCCGTCAACCGGCCGCCGCCGTAGACGTGCACGAGGTCGAGGCTCTCCTGGCTCGCGCGGCTCAGGCCGAACAGGATCGCCGCGAGGGCGGGGAACAGCACCACGATGCTGACGATCACGGCGACGGAGGCCGTCGTTCCGCGACCGGTGATCAGGATGATGACGGGTGCGATCGCGACGAGCGGCACGCTGCGCAGCAGCAGGGCGAGTGGCATCACCCCGGCCTCGATGGCCCGGGACAGGGAGAAGAGCACGGCCATCACGATGGCCAGCAGCATCCCGACGACGAAACCCAGCGCGGCATCCTGCAGCGTCTGCACCACGAGCGGCGACAGCTCGGCGCGGTTCGCGGCCGCAGTGCCCGGCTCGTCGCCGTCGACGAAGAGGAACTGCCAGACCTCCAGCGGACCCTTGGCCACGTAGGGCGAAACGCTCGTGAAGCTGATCACCGCCTGCCAGAGTGCGACGACGATCACGAGGGTCAGCACGGCATTGAGCACGGCGCGGCCGACGGCCTTTCCTGTGGCGTTCACGACTGAGTCTTTCCCGAGACCCACGGCGTGACGAGCCGCGAGAGCAGCCCGAACGCTCCGTAGCCGATCAGGGCGACGACCGCGCAGAGCAGGAACACCGCCCACACCCGTGCGGAGTCCAGGTCGCCCTGCAGCTTGATCAGCGTGATGCCGACCCCGCGGTCGATGGCGCCCATGTACTCGCCGAGCACGGCGCCGAGGAACGCGCTGGGCACGGCGATCTGCAGGGCGTTGAGGATCGACGGCAGCGCCGCGATCAGGCGAACCTTGCGCAGCTGCGTGAACCGTGTGCCCCCGTAGACCCGCACGACGTCGAGGCTCGCCTTGTCGGCGGCCCGGAAGCCGAGCAGCGCTCCGACGACCGTGGTGAAGAACACCGCGAGGGCCGCGAGGAAGATCGCGGTAGAGCTGGGATCGCCCGGCCGCTTCGCGCCACCCAGGATGACGATGGCGAGGCCGCCCACGGCCACCACCGGCAGGCAGTAGCTGACCACGGCGACCTGCGTCACCACGGTCTCGATGCGGGGAAAGAGAAGAACGGTGGATGCCAGCAGCAGGGCGAGCGCGTTGCCCCAGACGAACCCGATCGCCGCCTCGGTGATGGTCACCTGGAACACCGTCCAGTACGGCGCGAGGCCGTCCTGGACGAGCGTCTGCAGCACCGTCCACGGGGTCGGCACCGGCGTGAAGGTCGTCCCCTCCGGCGGCACGAACACCGTCACGGCGAACAGCCACCACGCGGCGATGAGCGCTACGGCCCCGATCACGCCGGCGAGCCATCCCGGCATGCCTTTCGCGGCCTTCATCAGGCCTCCGCGGCGGCTTTGCCCGACGAGCCGAAAAGCAGTTCGGATGCCTCGTCCACGAGCGCGTGGAACTCCGGCGTGCGCTGCATCTCGGGCGTGCGGGGCCTCGGCAGATCGACGTCGATGATCTCCTTGATCCGCCCCGGACGGGGCGACATGACCGCCACCTGGTCGGAGAGGAAGATCGCCTCGGAGATGCCGTGCGTCACGAGCAGGGTGGTTGCGGGCTTCTCGGTCCAGATGCGCAGCAGCTCGAGGTTCAGGTTCTGCCGGGTCATGTCATCGAGGGCGCCGAACGGCTCGTCGAGCAGCAGCACGGATGGCTTCAGCGCCAGCGCGCGCGCGATCGAGACGCGCTGCCGCATCCCGCCGCTCAGCGTCGCCGGCTTCGCCTTCTCGAAGCCGGTCAGCCCGACGAGGGCGATCAGCTCGTCGATGTAGCCCTGATCGGGCCTGCGCCCGGCCACCTCGAACGGCAGTCGGATGTTCGCTGCGACGCTGCGCCACGGCAGCAGGGCGTGGTCCTGGAACGCGATGCCCAGTTCGCTGGCGGCGCGCAGCTCGTGCGGCGTCTTTCCGTCGACCCTTATCTCGCCGGATGTCGGCGCCTCGAGGTCGGCGAGGATGCGGAGGATCGTCGACTTGCCGCAGCCCGAAGGGCCGAGCAGGGCGAGGAAGGAACCCTTGTCGGTGTGCAGGTGCGTGTCCTGCAGGGCGGTGACGCTCTTGCCGCGGCCGGTGGCGAACGTCTTGCTGAGACCGTCGATCCGGATGCCGGTGCCCGCGAGGGCCCCGGCATCCGGAACGGCAGAGGTGGTGATGTCGACCATGAGACCTATCGCGGGTCGGGACCCCTGCTCAGGGCAGGTAGTCCTTGAGCTCGGGCGACTCGGCGTAGATCTCGTCGATGATGCTCGTGTCGAACAGGTCGTCGACCGAGACCTCCCACCCGGCGGCGGCGAGGGAGTCGACGGTCTGCTGCTTGAGGTCGTCCGAGATGGTGAAGAGTCCGTTCGCCTCGGTCTCGTCGGTGGAGATCAGCAGCTTCTCCGCCTCGAGTCCGAGTGCGGTCTTCTCGGGGTCGAGAGCACCGAAGACCGACTCGAGTCCCTCTTCGGACTCATCGGCCGCCTGGTTGTAGTACTTCTCGATCAGCGCGACCACGTCGTCGGTCGACCCGGTGAACACGTCGGTCCAGCCCTTGATCTCGGCGGTCAGGAAGGCCTTCAGCAGGTCTTCGTTCTCGGCGAGGTACTGGTCGGTGACGGTGAACGTCTCGGCCACGTACGGCACCCCGTTCTCGGCGTAGGAGAGGTTCGCCACCTCGTACCCGGCCAGCTCGACCGTCAGCGCCTCGTTGGTGAGGTAGGCCATGAAGCCGTCGACATCGCCGTTCATCAGCGGGGTCGGGTCGAAGTCGACCGGCACGACATTGACGTCGGCCGGGTCGATGCCGTTGGCGTTCAGCAGCGCGGCGAACACGCTCGCGTTGGAGTCCTGAACGCCGATCGTCTTGCCGACGAGGTCCTCGGGAGTGAGGATGTTGCCCCCGTCCGCGAGCGACAGGATCGTGAAGGGGTTCTTCTGGAAGGTCGCGCCGATGATCTTCAGCGGGGCGTCCTGCTCGGCGATCGCCGCGCCGACGGATGCCGCGTCGCTGAGCGCCACCTGCACCGTGCCGGAGAGCAGCTTCGCGACACCGGTGTCGGGGCCGGAGATGCCGATGACCTCGTCGAAGCCTGCCTCCTCGTAGTAGCCGTTCTCGTACGCGTGGAACTCACCGGCGAACTCCTCGTTCTTGATCCACGAGTACTGCACGCTGATCTCGCCGTAGCCCGCTTCCGCGTCCGAGGACGACTCGCCCGCTGCGGCGCCGTTGCCCGCGCAGCCGGCGAGCAGAAGCGCGGTCGCCGAGGCCGCTGCGACGAATGCGGCGAGGCGGGCGCGCCTCGAGAAGGTGCGGTGTGATGACATTCGGGTGTCCTCCAAGAAGTGTGGTCGCCCTGAACGTAGACCGGCGAGGTTTCGGTTGCACCGCCGCCGTGTTTCCGCGGTGTGAAGGCCGTGCTCCGACGGCGGCGGATGCTGGACGCGGCGGGCAAGCGTGCCCAGAATGGGCAGGGTGGCCGACGTAGACGACAAGCTGCGCGCGGAGCTGAAAGAACAGCTCCGCCACAGACTGCGGCCCTTGGGGGGGCATGGCCCGTCAGAGCGCGACCGCGCGACCACACCGCTCGAACTCCTCTACGACCTCACCTACGTCGTCGCGTTCGCCGCGGCCGCCGACCAGCTCGCTCACGGCGTCGTGGCCGGCGAAGTGGTCCCTGCTCTGGGGGCGTACATCTTCGCCGTGTTCGCGGTCAGCTGGGCATGGATGAACTTCACGTGGTTCTCCTCTGCCTACGGCAATGACGATGCGCTGTTCCGCGTCGCGACCATCGTTCAGATGGTCGGTGTCATCGTGCTCACCTTCGGATTGCCGGTGAGCTTCTCCGCCGCCGCGCACGGTGAGAGCCCGAACAATGCGCTCATGGTCATCGGCTACGTCATCATGCGCGTTCCGCTCATCGGACTCTGGCTCCGCGCCGCCCGCGAGGATGAGGCGCACCGAAGAATCGACGTGGCATATGCGATCATGATTGCCGTCGCACAGGTCGGCTGGATACTCACCGCGGTACTTCCTCTTCCCGTCGACGCCACCATCGTCGCGCTCGTCGTGCTCGCCGTTGCAGAGATGGCCGCGCCCGTGATTGCGGAACGACAGCTGGGGTTCGCGCCGTGGAATGCCGGACACGTCGCCGAGCGCTTCGCCCTCCTCACGATCATCACGATCGGTGAGATGATCGCCGCCACGACCGCGGCCGTGGGTGCGCTGACCGCGAAAGAAGGCTGGTCGGTGGGAGCCGTCACTGTCATCACGGCCGGACTCGTCCTTGCCGCCGCGCTCTGGTGGGCATACTTCTTGATTCCCTCCCGTACCATCCTCGAGCGCTGGCCGGAGCGGATCTTCGCATGGCGATACGCGCACCTGCCGATGTTCGGTTCGATGGCGGCGGTCGGAGCTGGCCTGCACATCGCAGCCGAAGCGGTGGAAGACGACGAGACGACGGTCCTGGTGGTCGCGCTCGCGCTCGCGATCCCGGTGGCCGCGGTCATCGTCACGGTCTTCCTGACGTGGAGCGTCCTCATGAAGACGTACGACCTCACCCACGTTCCTCTCTTCGTCGCCGCGCTGGTGCCGCTGGTCGCCGCCGTCGTCGTCGCCGCGTCCACCGCGGGGTCCGTCGAGCAAGCGACGGTCTCATCGAACATCAGCACCCTCGTCGTGGTGATCGCCCTCATCGCCGCCAGCGCGGTCATCGAAGTGGTCGGGCACGAGCTCGTCGGGTACCGGCACACCATTCGAGCCCTACGCGTGAGCAGCGATCGCGTGGACTGAGGGCGGCGGCGACCTCTCCCGTCAGAGTCCCTGCGCGAGGCGCCAGACGCGGTCTCGGGAGAACGGCTGCTCGAACGGCCTGGCGCCGAGCGCCCGGGCGATCGCGTTGCCGATCGCGGGCGCGACCGGGTTGTAGGGGGATTCGCTCATCGACTTCGCGCCGAAGGGACCCAGGTCATCGCTCGTGTCGGCGAAGTAGACCTCCGTGACGGGGATGTCGGCCATCTGCGGCACCCGGTACAGGCGGAACACCGGGTTCAGCACCGATCCCTCGTCGTCGATCATGACCTCTTCGTAGAGCGCACTGCCGATGCCCTGCGCCGCCCCGCCCTCGACCTGGCCGCGGCACTGCTGCGGGTTCATCACGAAGCCCGCATCCGCCGCCTGCAGCGACTGCAGGATGCGCACGGTTCCGGTCTCCACATCGACCGCCACCCGCACGGCGTGCACGTTGAACGCCAGCGACCGGTGCTCGCCGTACTCGCTGCCGTCGGCGACCAGCCCCTCCGGCGAGAGCCACTCCGCGGGTGCGGCGGCGATCAGCTCGGCGAAGGGCAGCAGCCGGCTTCCGACGCGCACGCCGTCCACCTCGAGCGAGCCGCCTGGGCCGGCGAGTCGTGCGGCGATGCCGAGCAGGCGGTCGCGCAGGGCGAGGGATGCCGCGTGCAGCGCCTTGCCGGCGACCGTGATGCCGGCGGATGCGAAGGCGCCGGTGTCATAGCGGGCGTTCTCCGTATCCGAATTGCGCAGCACCACCCGGTCCGATGTCGTCGAAAGATCCGTCGAGACGATCTGCGTGTGCACGGTCGTCGTGCCGTTGCCGAACTCGACGGTTCCCACCGCGGCCAGGTACCGACCGTCGGGCGTGACTGTGACCGATGTCTCCGAGATGTGCCCGAACGGGGCCATGGTGGCGATCATCGCGACGGCCATCCCCTCGCCCACTCGCCACTGCGGTCCTTCGGGTGGCTGCACGCCGTTGCCGCGGGCGAGCGCCTGCTGGGCGAGGTCCAGGCACTGATCGAGGCCGTACGAACCCCAGATCACATCGCTCTCGGCCTCTTCGTGGGTGCCCAGCGGGTCGCCCTCGCGGACGGCGTTGATACGGCGCAGCTCGAACGGGTCGATGCCGAGCCGAAGGGCGAGCTCGTCCATCGCCGACTCGACCCCGAGGATGACCTGTCCCAGGCCGTACCCGCGGAACGCCCCCGATGGCACGTTGTTCGTATAGACGGCCTCCGCGTCGATGCGTTTGACGGGCGCGCGATAGACGCTCACGGACTCGGCGCATCCGTGGAACAGCACGCCGCGGGAATGGTTGCCGTAGGCGCCGGCGTCGCTCAGCACATCGAGCTTCATCGCCGTCAGCACGCCCTCGGCCGAGGCGCCGAGCTCGAGGCGCACGCGCATCGGATGCCGCACGGCGGTGCGCCAGTATTCGTCGGTGCGGCTCATCTCGTACGCGACCGGACGGCCTGTTCGCAGCACGGCCAGGGCCACAAGGTCCTCGGTGAACATCTCCTGCTTGCCGCCGAAGCCACCCCCGACGCGCGCGGTGAAGACGCGGACGCGGTCCTGGGGCAGGTCGAACAGCGCGCAGAGCGCGTCGCGGGTCAGGAAGGGCACCTGCGTGCTGGTGCGCACGACGAGTCTCCCCTGTTCGTCGAGCCAGCCGATCGAGCCGTGGGTCTCGAGCTGCGCGTGGCTGACGCGAGAGGTGCGCCACTCACCGCTCACGGTCACCGCGCTGGCCGCCAGCGCGGCATCCGCGTCGCCGTAGTCCTCGTGGATCGCCGCGACGACGTTGCGGGCGGCGTCATCGACGCGGTCTCCCGGGGTGCGGTCGGGGTGCAGAACCGGGGATCCGGGCGCGCGCGCCGTCTCGGGATCGAAGACCGCCGGCAGCACCTCGTACGAAACGCGGATGCGACGGCACGCCTCCTCCGCCGCGGCGGCGGTCTCGGCGACCACGGCCGCGACCCGCTGGCCGCGGTGCCGCACGACGTCATCGAGCAGGCGGGTGTCCGCCGGATCGTCTCCCGGATGCTCGTGCCGCGCGCTCGAGTACAGCTTCGGCGGTGCATCGCGGTGGGTGAAGACTGCCACAACCCCCTCGACTGCCTCGGCGTCGGCGGTGTCGATCGCCGTGATGCGCGCGTGCGCGTGCGGGCTCGACAGCACCCGCAGAGTGAGGGCGCCGGGCACGACGGTGTCGAAGGTGAACGGCTCGAGGCCCTGCACCACCCGGCGGGCGGCAGGCGGGTGGGCGCTCTGCCCGACGCGGGATCCTCCGCCGGTCGCCGGCGAGCGGGTGGTGGCCGTCGCCGAGCCCGTCGAGGCGTGGCTGGTCCCGGTCGCCGAGCCCGTCGAGTCGTGGCTGGTCGCGGTCGCCGAGCCCGTCGAGGCGTGGCTGGTCGCGGTCGCCGAGCCGGTCGAGGCGTCGTCCCGTCGGTACGCGGACCCGGTCCCGCGCACCGCGCCCTCGATCGATTCCCGCACGGCTCGGTAGCCAGTGCATCGGCAGAGGTTGCCCTTCATCAGCCGGTCCAGATCCGGCAGGTCCTGCTCGGTGAGCACCGAGGCGCTGACCGTCATCCCGGGTGTGCAGAACCCGCACTGGAAGCCGAAGTGCTCGATGAAGGACTCCTGCACGGGATGCAGCTCGTCCCCCGGCCCGAGGCCGGAGGCGGTCGTGACCCGCCGGCCGTCGGCACGGGGCGCGGGAAAGATGCAGGAGTGCACGGGGGTTCCATCCACGAGCACCGAGCACGCGCCGCAGTCACCGGCGTCGCAGCCCTTCTTGACGTCGTGGCCGCCGTGCTCACGCACGAGCGTGCGCAGGCACTGACCGGGTCGAGGCTCCGCTTCGATCGGTTCGCCGTTCAGCGTGAACCTCATGCGCCGGCACCTCCGGCTTTCCGAGCCGCGCCGCCGGCCAGCTCCGCGCGCACCTGCTCGAGGAACACCAAAGAGACCCCGCGCCGCCACCGGGCCTCGCCGAGCGGGTCGGTGTACCAGCCGCCGCCTCCGAAGGGCACGTCCGCGAACGCGTCGGCGATGCCCGCGGCATCCGGGATCTCCGCGAACCGGCGCACCGTCGGCACCTCCGTCGCCGCCGTCACGACGAAGGTCGCGGCGCCGTCGTCGTCCACCCGGGCGGTGACCACAGCACCGGATCGGCCGAGCTCCGCGAGCGCGATCTTGCGATAGGCGGTGCGGGCGCGCAACGCATATTCCGGGAGGAGTATGGAGCGCAGCAGATCACCGCGGGCCAGGCGGTTCGTGCCGTTGCCGGTCATCAGCTCGGCGACGGGGGCCACGGAGGTCGTGCCGTCCGCGGCCCAGATCTCGGCGGTTCCGTCGAGCGTCGCGGCGAGCGAGACCATCGCGCCCGCCGAGAACGACCGGCAGACGTTGCCACCCACCGTCGCCGCGTTCCACACCTTGTGCGACGCGAGCAGCGCGGTGGCGCAGTGGAAGAAGAGGCGCTGAGCCGTCCAGCCGGGCTGCGGGGGAAGCGCGACGAGTTCCGCGATGGTGCAGGTCGCGGCGATGCGCAGGCCGCCGGCCTCGATGGTCAACGAGGGCCACCCCAGTGCGGTGACGTCGACGAAGCCGGTCACCCCCGGTTGCGGCTCGGAGTACAGCCAGGTTCCGCCGGCCAGGTAGGTCTCACCCGGCCGCAGAACGGCCTCCTCCCGCGAGCCGGGACGACGGAATTCCGCGATCGTGTTGATGTCCACGGATCAGCGCCGCCCGGCGAGCTCGCGCGACGCGGCGGCGACCTCTTCGGCGAGCACCGCCTCTTCGGCGGTGGTGAGCCGACCGTCCTCGACCACCGTGCGGCCGCCGACGAAGAGCCGCGAGATCGGGGGCAGTGCGCCAAGACCGAGCGCGGCTACCGGATCGAGGATTCCGGCGTGCTCGACGCCGTCGATGCGCCACACGGCGACATCCGCCAGCTTCCCGATGTCCAGCGACCCGAGTTCCGCCTCCCGGCCGAGCACGCGTGCGCCGCCCACCGTCGCGATGCGCAGCGCGGCCCGCACGCTCATCGAGTCGGCGCCGGTGCGCAGCCGATTCATCAGCACGGCCTCGCGGATCTCCGTGCCGAGCTGGCCGGACTCGTTCGACGCCGCCCCGTCCACGCCGAGGCCGACGGGCACCCCGGCGGCCAGGAGATCGCGCACCGGGGCGATGCCGGCGGCCAGCCGGGCGTTCGAGGAGGGGCAGTGCGCCACACCCGTTCCGGTTTCGGCATATCTCGCGATCGCCGATTCGTCCAGGTGCACACCGTGCGCCATCCACACGTCTGACCCGAGCCAGCCGAGCGAATCGAGATAGTCCGTCGGAGACATCCCGAGGCGTTCGAGGCAGTAGGCGTCCTCCTCGACCGTCTCGGAGGCGTGCGTGTGCAGCCGCACGTTCAGCGAGCGCGCGAGCACCGCCGATTCGCGCAGCAGATCGGCCGTCACCGAGAACGGCGAGCACGGCGCGATCGCCACGCGCACCATCGAGGCGAACGACGGGTCGTGGTAGCGCTCGACCGCCTGGGCGGATGCCGCCAGCGCGGCGTCGGTCGTCTCCACCGCGAAGTCCGGGGGCAGGCCACCATCCGACGCGCCGAGATCCATCGACCCGCGGGTCGCATGCAGCCGCACGCCGATCCGGCCGGCCGCTTCGACGATCGCACCCACGATGTCGCCCGACCCCCGCGGAAAGATGTAGTGGTGATCGCCCACGGTCGTGCACCCCGAGCGGGCGAGCACCGCCATCGCGCCTGCGGCGCCGACCCCCGTCAGACGGGCGTCGATCCTCGACCACAGCGGGTAGAGCGACGTCAGCCAGTCGAAGAGTATGTCGTCCTGGGCATATCCCCGGGTCAGCCATTGGTAGAGGTGGTGATGCGTGTTGATGAGCCCCGGCGTGACCAGGCACCCGGAGGCGTCGAGAACGTCCGCGTCCTCGCGCCACTCGGCCGGTGCGGGCCCGGCGCCGACCGCCGCGATCAGCCCCCGCTCGAACACGATGTGGCCCGCGAGATGCTCGGTGCCCGCCGCGTCGACGGTCGCGATGTGCGCACCCTCGATCACGGTGCGGCGGGAGCCGTCAGCGTCCTGGGCGCTCATCGAGCGGGCTCCGCGATGCCGCATGCCGACCCGGCGGCGGTTCCGGATGCCGCGCCGCGGCGCTCGCTCCGCTGCTCGTCGCGGAGCTTGTCCGGGTGGTTGCCGCGGCGCTCGTTCCGGTGGATCGGCGTCGGGCTGTCGCGCAGCGGCGTTCCCGGCCCGCCGCGGCGGGCGGCGACCACCTCGGCCAGGATGGAGATCGCGGTCTCCTCCGGAGTGGTCGCCCCGAGGTCCAGCCCGAGCGGGGAGTGCAGGCGCTCGAGTTCGAGGTGGTTGAGGCCCCGTCGGAGCAGCAGATCGGCGCGGCGGGCGACGGTGCGGCGGGCTCCCAGAGCCCCGACGAAGGCGACGGGGAGCCGGAGCGCCACCTCCAGCGCCGGCACGTCGAGTCGCTCGTCGTGCGTCAGCACGCACACGACCGAGCGGGAGTCGAGCCTCCCGGCAGCGGCCTCCGCCACGAGGTAGTCCGCAGGGATCGCTGCGACCAGGTCCGCTGCATCCGGAAATCGCGCGCGCGTGACGAGCAGCTCCCACGCGTCGCAGACCGTCACGGCGTAGCCGGCGGTGGAGGCCGTCCGGCAGAGGGCGGCGGCGTAGTCGCCCGCTCCCAGCACGAGCAGGCGAGGTCGCGGGGCGTGCGAGAGCGTCAGCAGCGCGTCGTCGCGGGGGTCGGCATCCGACGCCGCCCGGAATGTTCCCGCATCAGGCCCGCGCACGACGAGCGACACCGTGACCTGCTCATCGTTCAGCGCACCGTCGAGTGCGGCCATGGCGATCGCATCGCCGGAGTCCAGGGGATAGGCGACGACCTCGATCTCGCCGCCGCACGCCAATCCGGCGGCGTGGGCGGTGGCATCGGAGAAGCCGAACCGGGCGGTGCGTCCGGCTCCGGAGAGGCGCGCCTCGTGTGCCAGGGCCACGGCATCCGTCTCGACGCACCCGCCGGAGATCGAGCCGATCACGTCGCCGGCGCCGGTCACCGCCATCGAGGCGCCGGTCCCTCGAGGAGCGCTGCGCGCCACGGCGGTCACCGTGACGACGGCCAGCCGCTCCCCCGCGCGGAGGCGCGGCACCAGGTCGGCGGCCAGCTCGAGCATGAACCCACGCTACCCGCCGTGTGTTACCGCGGGGCTACGCTGTCGTGACCATGGATGCCCGCATCTGCGGCCTCGTGCTGGCGGCCGGGGCAGGCACCCGCTACGGCGGCCCGAAGGCGCTCGCACGCACGGCCGCGGGTGATCTTTGGGTGACGAGGGCCGTGCGGATGCTGGTCGCGGGAGGATGCGCCGACGTGCTCGTCGCGGTGGGAGCGGACGCGGATGCCGCCCGGATGCTGGTGCCGGTGGGCGCCCGTGTCGTCGTGGTCGAGGAGTGGGCCGATGGCGTCTCGGCCACCCTTCGGGCCGCCCTCGCCGCGGCATCCGGCTTCGATGCCGTGCTGATCACGCCGGTCGACACCCCTGACGCCCCGGCAGAAGCAGCTCGGCGGGTCCTGGAGGTGGGCCTCGCCGCGGCATCCGCCCCGGACGCGCTCGCCCGTGCGGTGTACCGAGGCCACCCCGGGCACCCGGTGCTGGTGGGCAGCGCCCACTGGAGCGCACTGGCCGGCGATCTGAGCGGCGATCGGGGAGCCGCAGGCTACCTCGAGACCCACGGTGCGGTGGCCGTCGAGTGCGGCGATCTGTGGTCGGGCGCCGACATCGACGTCCGCGAACCGGGCTGACTCAGCCCCCGAACACCACGTTCAGCGGTTCCTCGCCGCGCTGCATCCGGAGGATCTGACGCGCGATCAGCCGGGCCATGCGCGGCCGCATCGCGCTCGTCGCCCCACCGACGTGGGGCGCGATCAGCACCCCGGGCATGCTCCAGAGCGGGTGGTCCTCGGGGAGCGGCTCGGGGTCGGTGACATCGAGGGCGGCCCGGATGCGTCCGCCTTCGGCGACGAAGGCGTCGGTGTCGATCAGCGGGCCGCGGCCGACGTTGACCAGCAGGGCGCCATCGGGAAGCGCACGCAGCGCCTCGGCATCGAGAACGTGCCGGGTGTCATCGCCGCCGGGCAGCGAGAGCATCACGATCTCGGCGTGGGGCAGCAGGTCGTGCAGCTCGTCGATGCCGTGCACGGGGATGCCGTCCTCGGTGCGGGCGCGGCGTGCAACCGCCGTGATGTCCACCTCGAACGGGGCGAGCCGGGCCGCGATCGCCTTGCCGATGCCGCCGTAGCCCAGCAGCAGCACCCGCCGGTCGGCGAGACTGTTGGCGAAGACCGGCGCCCAGCGACCGGCATCCTGGGCGCGCACGAAGTCGGCGAAGTGCCGCTGCGCGGCGATCGCGAGCCCCACGGCCAGCTCCGCCGTGGACGTCTCGTGCACCGACGACGCGTTGGCGAACGTCGTGCCCGGCGGCAGCTTCTCGTCGATGCCCTCATAGCCGATGGACTGACCCTGCACGAGCCGCGTCTCGACGTCGGCGAGCAGCGCGAGCCCGCGTCCCTGACTCATGTACGGCGGCACGACGATGTCGATCGTCGCCCTCGGCGCGGGCCCGTCCATCTCCCAGACGATCAGCTCGACCCCCTCCGGGCGACCGATGGCACGGGCGACGTCGTCGGCGAGCTCCTGGCTCGGCACGGATGCGGTCACGTTTCGGATGTCGGTGGTCACGGTTCCACGCTACCCACCTCGTGCGGGGCTCTGCCCGTTGTTGCCAGCACGCGGTCACACGGCCCCGCTTCCGGCGCGCTTCGCACGCGAGGCCGGCGGACGGCGATAACCTCGGCGCGAGCCGGCAGGCTCATCCGAAGGAGGCTGTCATGGTTCCCGAGATCAACTACTGGGCGGTGCTGATCGCGACCGCATCGAGCATGGTCGTCGGCACGATCTGGTACACGCCGAAAGTGTTCGGAACTCGCTGGGCGAAGCTCGCGAACGTCGACATGGATCGGCCGGGCGCATCCGCCGTGCTGCCCATCGTGGTCACCGTGTTCGTCAGCTTCGTGACGGCGTGGGTGCTCGCCGGCGCGACGGCGATCGCATGGCACTTCTACGGCGGCGGATACCTGTGGACCGCCATCGCCACGGCGGTGGCGCTGTGGGCGGGATTCACTGCGGCCCGCTTCATCACCCACGACGCGTTCGAGGGCCGCCCGTCATCGCTGACGGTCCTCAACATCGCCCACGAGCTCGTCACGGTGCTTCTCATGGCGGTGATCATCGGCGTCTGGCCGCCGGCCGGAACGGTCTAGCGCCGCACCCGGCGGTTCTGCGGGTCAGGCCGCGGCGCCGACGACCGCGGCGACGGCCGACGTGAAGAAACCGATGCCGTCGGTTCCCGAGCGCATCGCCTCGCGGGTGTTCGGGCCGAAGCCCTCCTCCACGGCGTGCTCAGGGTGGGGCATGAGCCCCACGACGTTGCCCCGTTCGTTGGAGAGGCCGGCGATGTCGCGCAGCGATCCGTTCGGGTTGACTCCGAGGTAGCGGAAGGCGACGAGCCCCTCGCCCTCGAGGCGGTCGAGCTCCGACTCCGCGGCGATATACCCGCCATCGGCGTTCTTCAACGGGATGACGATCTCCTGGCCGTCCGCGAAGTCCGATGTCCACGCGGTCGAGGAGTTCTCGACGCGCAGGCGCTGGTCACGTCGGATGAACTGCTGGTGCGCGTTGCGGATGAGACCGCCCGGCAGCAGGTGCGCCTCGACGAGCATCTGGAAGCCGTTGCAGATCCCGAGGATCGGCATGCCCTTCGCCGCGGCATCCGACACCTCGCTCATGATCGGCGCGTGCGCGGCGATCGCACCCGCCCGCAGGTAGTCGCCGTAGCTGAAGCCACCGGGCAGCACGAGCGCGTCGACGCCCTCGAGGTCGTGCGAGCCGTGCCACAGCGCGACCGGCTCGGCCCCGGCGACGCGGATCGCGCGCCGCGCGTCGCGGTCATCGAGCGACCCGGGAAAGGTGATGACGCCGATGCGCGCGCTCACTCGACCACCTCGATGTTCACCACGTCCTCGATCACGGAGTTCGACAAGATGTCATCGGCGATCCGGCGTGCTTGCGCGAGCACTTCTTCTCCGACCTCCCCCTCGACGGTGAGTTCGAAGCGCTTGCCGATGCGCACCCCCGAGAAGGTGTCGACTCCGAGCCGGGTCAGCGCGCCGGAGACGGCTTTCCCCTGGGGGTCGAGCAGTTCGGCCTTGGGCATGACGTCGACGACGATGGTGGGCATGGAGGGCTCCGGATGTCGCGGGCGGGCGTTCCTCCCAGTCTATCCGCCGCACTCCGGGCGCCGCGGCGCCCCGGTCATCTCCCTCGCTCCGGCAGCAGGTCAACCGCTGTGACATAACCGTGACGATGCGGATGGGAGCGCTCCCTTGACTTTCGTGGGAGCGGTCCCATAGAGTCCCCACAAGGTCGTGAGAGCGCTCCCACGGAAGAAGTTCGGGGAGTGGATCGCGCCGGGCAGTCCGTCGTCATCGGCAGCACCGCCACATGCACCACTGCGCAAAAAACACCCTGACACCACAAAGGAGTGACAGTGAATTCACCCGCACTGCGGAGGGCCGGCATCGTTCTGGCCGCCGCATCCACCACCGCCCTCGTCCTCGCCGGCTGCGCCGGCGGAAGCGGCGGCGGGGGCCAGGCATCCGCCGATCCCGACGAGGAGATCACCCTCACGATCGCGACGTTCAACAACTTCGGCTACACCGAAGAGTTCCTCCAGAAGTACATGGACGAGCACCCGAACGTGACCATCGTCCACAACAAGGCGGCCGAATCCAGCGACGCCCGCAAGAACTTCTTCCAGAAGCTCGGCAAGGAGGGCCTCGCCGACATCGAGGCCGTCGAGGTCGACTGGCTCGCCGAGGCTATGCAGTACTCCGACCTGCTGGCTCCCGTGCCCGACGAGCTGAAGGGCCGCTGGCTGGACTGGAAGGAGGCCGCGGCGACCGACCCCGACGGCAACCTGATCGGCTACGGCACCGACATCGGTCCTCAGGCGATCTGCTACCGCGCGGATCTGTTCGAGGCCGCCGGTCTGCCGAGCGCCCCCGCAGACGTGGAGGCGCTGTTCACCGGCGACTGGAACAACTACTTCGACGTCGCCGACCAGTACAAGGCCGCAACCGGCAAGGCGATGATCGACGCGGCGAACTCCGTGCTGCAGGGCATCGTCAACCAGATGGAGTACACCTACGACGAGCCCGACGGCAAGGTCATCGCGACGACCAACCCGGAGATCGAGGAGGCGTACAACACCGTCATCGAACGCGCCGTGCCGAACTCGAAGTACTCGAAGCAGTGGGGCGACGACTGGAACGCTTCCATGGCCAACGGCGAGTTCGCCACGCTCCTCTGCCCCGCGTGGATGCAGGGGATCATCTCCGGCACCGCCCCCGAGGTGGAGGGCTGGAACATCGCCAACGTCTTCCCCAACGGCGGTGGCAACTGGGGTGGGTCGTACCTGACCGTCCCGGCCAACGGAAAGAACGTGGCCGCTGCGCAGGAGCTCGCTGACTGGCTCTCCGCTCCGGAGACGCAGGTCGAGGCCTTCCTGAACGTCGGAACCTTCCCGAGCCAGGTCGACGCGTACGAGAACCCGAAGCTCACGGACTACACCAACCCGTACTTCCAGGACGCGCCCACCGGTGCCATCGGTGCCGACCGCGCCGAGGCCGTGACGGTTCTGCCGTACAAGAGCGCGAACTACTACAAGTACCACGACGCTCTCCAGAACGCGGTGAACCGGGTGTTCGACGGCACCGAGGACCAGCAGACCTCGTGGGACACCTACGTCGCCGAGGTCGAGGCCTTCTAGCGATCCGAACCTTGCGGGCCGCGCCACGCGGCGCGGCCCGCATCGTTCTCACCCGCCCATCCCCGATGCTTTCGCCCCAGAGACCCGACGATACGGAGACTCACGTGACCGCGACCGAAACCCGCGCGAGGACGACACCGAAGCCGCGCACCCTTCCGGACAAGCAGCCGAAGAGCGGCCTGTCGTTCGGAAACAAGCTGAGCAGGTGGGACTTCAAGTACTCCCCCTACGTCTACATCGCCCCCTTCTTTGTCCTCTTCGCGATCATCGGGCTCTTCCCGATCGTGTTCACCGCCGTCATCTCGTTCCAGGAATGGGACCTCGTGCGCAATTCGGGCACGTTCGTCGGCTTCGAGCAGTACATCTGGATCCTGAACGACCCCAAGTTCTGGACCGCCCTGCGCAACACCTTCAGCATCTTCCTGCTCTCGACCATCCCGCAGCTGGTGCTCGCGGTCTTCATCGCCGCGATGCTCGATCGCAACATCCGCGCCAAGACGTTCTGGCGCATGAGCGTTCTCCTGCCGTACGTGATGGCCCCGGTCGCCGTCTCCCTCATCTTCAGCAACATGTTCGGCGACAACCACGGTCTCGTGAACAACGTCCTGACCGACATCGGGTTGTCCCCCATCCCCTGGCACACGGACCCGTTCTGGAGCCACATCGCGATCGCGACGATGGTCAACTTCCGCTGGACGGGGTACAACGCCCTCATCCTCCTCGCCGCGATGCAGGCCGTGCCGCGCGAGTACTACGAGGCGGCGACGGTGGATGGCGCGAACGCCTTCCGCCAGTTCGTGAGCATCACGCTCCCCTCGCTGCGCCCCACCTTGATCTTCGTGGTCATCACCGCGACGATCGGCGGCCTGCAGATCTTCGACGAGCCCCGCATGTTCGACAACACCGGTGAAGGGGGGGCCGCCCAGCAGTGGCTCACGATCACGCTGTACCTCTACAACATCGGCTGGGGCCAGTTCAACTTCGGCCGAGCAGCCGCGCTCGCGTGGATCCTGTTCATCATCATCCTGGTCATCGGCTTGATCAATCTGCTCATCACTCGGCGCATGGTGCGTGATGACGGCGGCCGCGGCGTCGTCCGCAACCGCCGCCGTCGGAAGGGAGTCCAGTCATGAGTGCCGTCAGCACGCCCCCTCTCGCGATCATCGAAGAGAACCTGCCGAACGACGGTCGTCGCCGTCGCGCGGAGCGCACGACCAGGATCCGCGGCATCCGCGCGGGCACCTGGGTCTACATCGGCCTCGGCGTCGTCGCGGTATCCGCCATCTTCCCCTACTACTGGTCGTTCCTGATCGGCTCGGGCACCGCCTCGACGATCAACGATCCGAACATGTCCTGGATCCCCGGCGGCAACTTCATCGCCAACGCCCTGTCGGTCGTCAACGATTCGGCGGTCAACTTCTGGGTCGCCCTGTGGAACTCCATCTTCAGCTCGACGCTCATCGCAGCATCCGTCGTCGTCTTCTCCACACTCGCCGGATGGGCCTTCGCGAAGCTGCACTTCAAGGGCGGCAAGTGGCTGCTCGCGTTCGTGGTGGCGACCATGGCCGTGCCCATGCAGCTCGGCGTCGTGCCCCTCTACATCCTGTTCTCCGACCTCGGCTGGACGGGTCAGATCGGTGCCATCATCGTGCCCGCCCTCACCAGCGCGTTCGGAGTGTTCTGGATGACGCAGTACCTCAGCCAGACCGTCCCGGACGAGCTCATCGAGGCCGCACGCGTCGACGGCGCCTCGATGCTCCGCACGTTCTGGACGGTCGGCGTGGTCGCCGCCCGCCCGGCAGCGGCCATGCTGTTCCTGTTCACCTTCGTCGGGGCGTGGAACCAGTTCTTCTGGCCCTTCATCGTGCTCGACCGTCAGAGCCCCACGCTTCCGGTGGCTCTGTCGCTGCTGCAGGGCAACTACTTCATCGACTACTCCATCGTGCTCGCCGGAGTGCTGCTCGCAACGATCCCGCTCCTCATCCTGTTCGCCTTCGCCGGCAAGCAGCTCGTGAGCGGCATCATGGCCGGCGCGGTGAAGGGCTGACGCATGACGATCCTGACGAGAGAGGACCTCGCGCGCATGCCCGAGACCCCCACCCGCCCATTCCCCGAGAACTTCCTGTTCGGAGCCGCCACGGCGGCGTACCAGATCGAAGGCGCCGCGTTCGAGGACGGCCGCACCGCATCGATCTGGGACGCCTTCTCCCGGGTTCCCGGTGCGGTCATCAACGCCGACAACGGCGATGTGGCCTGCGACCACTACCACCGGTACCGCGACGATGTCGCCCTGATGAAGAGCATGGGACTGCAGACGTACCGCTTCTCGACTTCCTGGTCGCGCGTGCGTCCCGACGCCGGAGCCGTCAACCCGAAGGGTGTGGACTTCTACAAGCGCCTGGTCGACGAGCTGCTCGACGCCGACATCATGCCGTGGCTCACGCTGTATCACTGGGACATGCCGCAGGCGCTCGAGGAGCGAGGCGGCTGGGCCGTGCGCGAGTCGGCCGAGCTGTTCACGGAGTACGCGCTCACGATGCACGACGCGCTCGGCGATCGCGTCAACGTCTGGACGACGCTCAATGAGCCGTGGTGCTCGTCGTTCCTGAGCTACACCGCCGGGCTGCATGCGCCGGGACGGTACAGCGTCAGCGACGGGCTCCGGGCATCGCATCACCTGCTGCTCGGGCACGGGATGACGGTGAGCGAGCTGCGCAAGCGCGACGCGTCGCTCGACCTCGGCATCACGCTGAACCTCACGGTGGCCGAGCCGGCGGACCCGGCCGACCCGGCGGATGTGAACGCCGCGCGCCTGATCGACGGTCAGTTCAACCGCTGGTTCCTCGACCCGATCTTCCGGGGCGCCTATCCCGCCGACATCTACGACGAGGTGGCGGATGACGCGCTCCGCGCCGCCATCCGTCCTGGCGACCTCGACACCATCTCGACGCCCATCGACAGCCTCGGCGTGAACTACTACCACGGCGACTTCGTCAGCGGGCACGCGCCGCAGAACCCGCCGGTGCGCGGGGACGCGCCCACTGACCGGCCGGGTGCGTCGCCGTACCCGATCGTGGCTGACATCCACCCGCACGAGCGAGGACTCGCACGCACCAGCATGGGCTGGGAGGTGCAGCCCGCGGGCCTCACCCAACTGCTCCTGCGCGTGCAGGAAGAGTACTCGGGCCCTGCCGGGGTGAAGCTCTTCGTCACCGAGAACGGCGCGGCCTACGACGACGAGCTCGTCCGGGAGGGCGGCGAGCTCCGCGTGCACGATCGCGAGCGCACCGAGTTCGTGCGGGTGCACGTGGCAGCCATCCTCGACGCCATCGAACAGGGCGTCGACGTGCGCGGCTACTTCTACTGGTCGCTCCTCGACAATTTCGAGTGGGCGTGGGGCTACGAGAAGCGGTTCGGCATCGTGCGCGTCGACTACGCGACGCAGGAGCGCACCCTCAAGGACAGCGGCCTGGAGTATCGTCGCATCATCGCGGAGCGGGCGATCGACATCCAGAGCGCTGTATCGTCGCCGTCTCCCGCGAACGTCTGACGCGCGGGGGGACCGTATGAAAACCGAGGCACGACATGGGCCGGCGACGATCGAAGAGGTCGCCGCCGCCGCCGGTGTGTCGCGTTCGACGGTCTCCCGCGTCGTCAACGGCTCCACGGCCGTCAGCCCCTCTGCGGTGGCGGCGGTGAAGGCCGCGATCGGCGCGCTGAATTACGTGCCGAACCGCGCCGCGCGCTCGCTCGCAAGCAGGCAGACGCACACGATCGCGCTGGTGGTGCCCGAGGACACCACGCGGTTCTTCGGCGACCCGTTCTTCGCGTCGATCGTCACCGGCATCAGCTCGCGCCTCAGCCGGTCCGACTACATCCTCAGCCTGTTCATCGCCTCGGACGACCCGGGCGACAAGACGACGAGCTACCTGCTCGGGGGGAACGCCGACGGTGCGGTGGTCGTCTCCCACCACACGAGCGACACGTTCATCGAGCGCATCGCAGCGGCCGTGCCGGTGGTCTACGGCGGCCGCCCCGTGCACGAGCGGCCAGGCGACTACTACGTCGATGTCGACAATGTGAGGGGCGGCCGCGACGCGACCGACTACCTCATCCGCAAGGGCCACCGCCGCATCGCGACCATCACCGGTCCGCACGACATGCCGGCGGGCATCGACCGTCACCAGGGGTGGCGCGACGCGCTCGCCGCGGCGGGGCTCGAAGAGGGGCAGGCGGTCGACGGCAACTTCACCGCCGACGGAGGCGCAGAAGCCATGCGCCGCATCCTGCAGCAGGGCGAGCTTCCGGATGCGATCTTCGTGGCGAGCGACCTGATGGCACGCGGTGCCATCGCGGCGCTCGCGGCCGAGGGGATGCATGTGCCCGACGACGTGGCGATCATCGGGTTCGACGATTCCCCTGTCGCCACCACTCTGACGCCGCGGCTCACGACGATGCGCCAGCCGTCCCTGTCGCAGGGAGCGGTCATGACCGACGTGCTGCTGAGCCTGCTCGGCGGCGGCAACCCGCCGCACGTCACGATCATGGACACGGAGCTGGTCGTCCGCGACAGCGCCTGAGCATCGGCGCTGGCTAGAGTGGGCCCCTGATCCACTGACCTGTGGATCCGTCCCCTGAGGAGAGCCGATGCCGAACATCACCGTCGAACTGCTGACCGGCCGCACCCTCGACCAGCGTCGCGCCTTCGCCCAAGAGGTGACGCGCAACGCCGTCGACCTGCTGGGCGCCCGGGCTCAGGACGTGCGGATCGTGTTCACAGAGATCGAGGCAGACCATGTCGCGAACGGGGGCGTGTTCTCCAGCGAGGACCCGTCGCGCGCCGAGGTCGTGGGCAGGTTCGGGCGCATCTGAGACCAGCAGCGCGCGAGAAAGGACGGCAGCCTGGAGTATGGTCGCAGCATCGCGCAACGCTCCATCGATGTGCCGTTGCCTTCGGTGATGTCGATATGAGCGCGCTCGATCTCGCACACGGGGGGTGACGATGAAGACCGAGGCGGTCCACGCCGCCGCGACGATCGAGGACGTCGCCGTCGCCGCCGGTGTGTCGCGCTCCACGGTATCGCGTGTCGTGAACGGCTCGACCGCCGTGAGCCCGTCCGCGGCTGCCGCCGTGAAGGCGGCGATCCGCGAACTCGGCTTCGTCCCCAACCGGGCCGCGCGCTCGCTGGCCGGCAGGCAGACCTACACGATCGCGCTGGTTGTAGCCGAGGACACCACACGCTTCTTCAGCGATCCGTACTTCGCGTCGATCGTGGCCGGGGTCAGCTCGCGGCTCGAGGAGTCCGACTACATCTTCACCCTCTTCATCGCGTCGGATGACCCGGGCGCCAAGATGACCGGCTATCTGCTGGGCGGCAACGTCGACGGGGCCATCGTGGTGTCGCACCACACGAGCGACACGTTCATCGACAGCATCGCGACGGCCATGCCGGTCGTCTACGGCGGACGGCCCCTGCGAGAGCACGCGGGGGACTACTACGTGGACATCGACAACGTGCAGGGCGCTCGGGACGCAACGGAGTATCTCATCGGCAAGGGGCATCGGCGCATCGCGACGATCACCGGACCCCTCGACATGCCCCCGGGAATCGACCGGCTCCGCGGCTGGCGGGAGGCGCTCCGGGCCGTCGGCGTAGCCGAGGGCCCCGTCGAGGACGGCGACTTCACCGCCGAAGGGGGTCTGGCCGCGATGAGGCGCATCCTCGCCACCGGCCGCGTGCCCGACGCGATCTTCGTGGCGAGCGACCTGATGGCTCGCGGTGCCATGAGCGCCCTCGCCGTCGAGGGACTGCGCGTGCCGGACGACGTGGCGATCATCGGCTTCGATGACTCCCCCGTCGCGACGACCGTGGCGCCGCGGCTCACGACGATGCGCCAGCCGACGCTGTCGCAGGGCGCCAGAATGACGGACGTGCTGCTGTCTCTGCTCGGCGGCGGCGACCCGCCTCGGGTCACGATGATGGGCGCCGAACTGGTCGTTCGCGACAGCGCCTGACTCCGGTCCCCGAGCTCCGGTCCCCGAGCTTGTCGAAGGGTCGCGTCCGCCGCGATCGACGCTTCGACGGGCTCAGCGACCTTCCCTCATCCTGCTGCGGCGACCTTCCCTCATCCTGCTGCGGAGGGTCTCAAGCGACCGTTGCGTGCAGCGCGTTGTTCCAGGGGTCGTCGAAGCTGAGGGTGTGGCCGTCGTCGCGAATGGGTGTGCCGTAGTGTGCGAGGCGCTCTCCGAGTGCGCCCAGGGAATCGGCATCCGGAAGCACCAGGTCGACCCGCCCGAGGCCGAGGGCCGGCATCCGTGGACCGGCGCCGCGGGAGTTCCAGACGTTCATCGCCATGTGGTGGTGGTATCCGCCCGCGCTGACGAACAGCGCCTGCCCGCCGTAGTCCAGCGTCTTGTCGAATCCCAGCCGGTCGACGTAGAACTCGTATGCCGTCTTCACGTCGCCGACCGAGAGGTGCACGTGACCGATGGATGCCGCATCCGCCGCCGTCGAGCCGTTCGCCGCCGCCTCGCCGAGGTGCTCACCGAGGAAGATGCTCGGGTCGAGGTAGAGGGTCGCCATCTCGACCTGCCCGTGCGTCCACGACCAGGCGGTGCGTTCGCGATCCCAGTACAGCTCGATGCCGTTGCCCTCGGGGTCGGTGAAATAGAACGCCTGGCTGACGAGATGGTCGGCGCTGCCGGTGAAAGTCTGCGGCGCGTGCCGCGCGACGGAGTACAGGGCCGCGGCCAGCGCCTGTTGCGTCTGGAAGAGGATCGCCGTGTGGAAGAGCCCGGCGCTCCCCGCGGGCGCGTGCCGGAGCGAGGGCTCGTGCCGGAGGATGACGAGCGGGCGACCTGCACGGCCGAGGGTTACGGCGTCCGGTCCCTCATCGAGCACCCGCAGCGTCACGACGTCGCGGTAAAAGCGCGTCATGCCGTCGAGGTCGGCGACGAGCAGCGTCACCGCACCCATGGCGGTGGCGTCGGCAAGACGCTCAGCATGCGCGTCGGAGTTCTCATGCATATGCATAGGTAACGTCGGGGATGCTGAGCGAATTCCTCCGGTCGCCTAGTGCGACCCGCCGGTCAGGCGCTCGAGCAGCTCGCGATAGCGGTCCGCTGTGCGCTCGATGATCTCCGCAGGCAGGTCGGGCGGGGTCCCGTGCTTGTCCCAGTGGGCGACCAGCCAATCGCGCACGATCTGCTTGTCGAAGCTCGCCATGCGGGCCTTGGGTGTCTCGCCTCCCGCCCAGGCGGCGGCATCCCAATACCGGGAGGAGTCGCTCGTGAGCACCTCGTCGGCGAGGGTCAGCGTGCCGTCGGCATCCGTCCCGAACTCGAACTTCGTGTCGGCGAGGATCAGGCCGTGCGCCTCGGCGGTCGTGGCCGCCCGTGCGTAGATCTCGAGGGACCGATCGCGCAGGGCGGCGGCGGCATCTTCGCCGACCAGCTCGACGGTGCGCTCATACGAGATGTTCTCGTCGTGCTCACCCATCGGCGCTTTGAACGCCGGGGTGTAGAGGGGCTCGGGAAGCCGATCGCCGTCCTCGAGCCCGCCGGGCAGCGGGATGCCGCAGACCGTGCCGCTCTCGCGGTACTCGGCCCACCCGCTGCCGGTCAGGTAGCCGCGCACGACGCACTCGATCGGGAGCATGTCGAGGCTGCGCACCACCATCGCCCGCCCCGATACCTCGTCCGGGATCAGGCTGTGCGGCTCGTCGTCGGCGCCCAGGGTGTGGTCGGCGACGAGGTGGTTCGGGATGCGGCGACCGCCGTCCCCGCCGGCCAGACGGTCGAACCACCACAGGCTCAGGGTCGTGAGCAGCTCGCCCTTGCCCCGGATGCCGGGCGAGAGCACGTGGTCGAACGCGCTGACGCGATCGCTCGCCACGACGAGCATCCGGTCCTCGGGAATCTGCGTGCCGCCGGCGGCACCGGTTCCTGAGCCCGTCGAAAGGTCGACCGGCCTGTAGAGATCGCGGACCTTGCCGGAGTAGACGTGCCGCCAGCCGGACAGATTCAGGGGGGAGCTCACCCCACCATTATCCCGGCGCGTCCGGGCGCCTCACGGCGTGATGGAGTCGAGGTAGGCGAACGCCTCGCCCATGAGCGCTGCCCATCGCTCTTCCCCGGCGTCCGGAGACAGGCTGACCCACTCCCGCATCTCCCGTTCGCGCATGACCATGCGGACGGCTGCGCCGTCGGTCACTAGCTCCGACGCCCGCGCCTCGGGCACCTTGACGGTGAGCCCCCCGTCCGAGTTGACGAACGCGAAGATCTTGCCCCGCACCCGCAGGCCGTCGGTGCCGAACATGCGGCCGATGTCGACGCCGGGCTCTGCGAGGAACGACTCGGCGAGCGGATCGAAGACCTCGCGCCCGCGGGCCCTTTCATCGGCGGTCATGTCCTCACGGTAGGGCGGTGGCGGGGTGCGGGTCCAGTGACGGATCCCGCCCGGCTCCGACACCCGCGTGGTATATTCCATCTGGACTAATCCAGCGGGACTGGCCGGCGAGCATCCGAAGAACGAGAGGGCGTGAAGCATGTCGAAGAGAGCGCGATCCCTCACGCCGCTCGCGGTGACCGCGCTGGCGCTCCTCGAGGAGCGGCCGATGCATCCGTACGAGATGCTTCAGCTGCTGCGACTCCGCGGCAAGGACGCCGTGCTCACGATCAAGCCGGGCTCGTTCTATCACACGGTCGCGAGGCTCGCGGAGCTCGGGCTCGCGGAAGTCCACTCCACGGGGCGGGACGGCAACCGCCCGGAGCGAACGCTCTACGCACTGACCCAGGAGGGCCACGAGGCGATCGTCCGCTGGGTTCGGACGCATCTCGCGGCGCCCTCCACGCCGCAGGAGTTCGCGATCGCCCTCGCCGAGGCGCACAACCTCGCCTTCGATGAGGCCGTCGACATCCTGCGGGCCCGACTGGCGCGGCTCCGCGCCGATGAGAGCGAGCTGCGCGCCCTGCTCGACCGCGCCCATGCCAAGGGGATCCCCTTCGCATTCCACCTCGAGGTCGATCGCCGCGCCGACCTCACCCGCGCCGACGCCTCCTGGACGGCGTCCGCCCTCGAACACCTCACCGCCGATTCGGCGGCCTGGCCAGACATCCATCCCGACCCCTCAGCGGTCGGCATCCACAGCTCCTGGGAGCACACCAAGTGACCGAACAGAATTCAGCACCGGCGGCATCCGCCACCTCCGCCCGCAGCCCGTGGCCCGCTCTCTGGGCCCTCGTCATCGGGTTCTTCATGATCCTCGTCGACACGACGATCGTCTCGGTGGCGAACCCGGCCATCAAGGCGGCCCTCGACCCGGAGACGAACAATCTCGACAACGTCGTGTGGGTGACGAGCGCGTATCTGCTCGCCTACGCCGTGCCGCTGCTCATCACGGGTCGCCTCGGCGACCGCTTCGGGCCCAAGCGGATCTACCTGATCGGCCTGACGGTCTTCACGCTCGCGTCGCTGTGGTGCGGACTCTCCGGCTCGCTCGAGATGCTGATCGCCGCCCGCGCGGTGCAGGGCCTCGGCGCCGCCCTGATGACCCCGCAGACCATGGCGGTCATCACGCGCACCTTCCCCCCGAACCGCCGCGGTGCGGCCATGGGCCTCTGGGGAGCCACCGCCGGCGTCGCGACGCTGGTAGGCCCGCTCGCAGGTGGCCTGCTGGTCGACGGCTTCGGATGGGCGTGGATCTTCTTCATCAACATCCCGGTCGGCGTGATCGCCTTCGTTCTGGCATGGATGCTGGTGCCCGACCTTCCCACCAGCCCGCATCGGTTCGACATCGTGGGCGTCTTCCTCAGCGCGATCGGCCTGTTCCTCATCGTCTTCGGTCTGCAGGAGGGCGAGCACTACGACTGGGGAGTGATCTGGGGACCGATCACGGTCTGGGGAGTGATCATCGCCGGGGTCATCGTGATGGGCATCTTCATCTGGACGCAGGCGCGCACCAAGAACGAGCCGCTCGTCCCGCTCCCGCTCTTCAAGGACCGCAACTTCGGGGTGGCCAACATCGCGATCGCCGCCGTCGGCTTCACGGTCACCAGCATGTCGCTGCCGCTCATGTTCTACATCCAGCTCGCGCGGGGGCTGACGCCGACCCAGTCGGCTCTGCTGCTGATCCCCATGGCCCTGCTCTCAGGAGTGCTCGCGCCCTTCGCGGGGAAGCTGCTCGACCGCACCGATCCGCGGTTCCTGCTGGTGCCTGGTCTGCTGTTCGTCGCGGGTTCGCTCTTCTGGTACTCGAGCCTGATGGCCACCGACGCACCGATCTGGATGTTCCTTCTGCCCTCCGCGATGATGGGCATCGGCAACGCGGGCATGTGGGGTCCGCTCGCCACGACCGCGACGCGCAACCTTCCGATGCACCAGGCCGGTGCGGGTGCGGGCATCTACAACACGACGCGCACGGTCGGCTCGGTGATCGGCTCGGCGGCGATCGCGGCGTTCATGCAGAGCCGCCTCGAGGCGAACCTGCCTGGTGCGGGATCCTCGGGCGGGGACTTCGGGACGGGGGGACAGCTGCCGGCGTTCGTGGTCGAGGGGTTCTCGACCGCGATGGCGCAGGCGATCCTGCTTCCGGCATCCGCGCTGCTCGTCGGCCTGGTGGCCGTGCTGTTCATTCAGCGGCCGAACACCTCGACCGCGACGGCCGATTGGCATGCCGCCGAGGCGGAGGCCGAAGCGGCGAGGTAGCCCGCGCTATTCCGCGACGCCCGCGGCGATGTCGGTGCGGTAGTGCGAACCCTCGAGCTCGACCTGCGCGATCGCGCGGTAGGCGCGCGCGCGGGACTCGGCGAACGTGGTGCCGAGGCCGACGACGCTCAGCACGCGTCCGCCGGTGGCGATCAGCTCGTCGCCGGATGCTGCGGTCGCGGCGTGTGCGATGTGCACACCCTCGACCGCGGCCGCGGCGTCCAGTCCGCGGATCGGGCGCCCGGTGACAGGCGCCTCAGGGTAGCCCTCGCTCGCGAGCACCACGGTCACGGCGGTGGCCTCGGCGAAGCCGGGCTGGGGGACGTCTTCGAGGTGGCCGGATGCCGCGGCTGCCAGCAGCTCCGAGAGCGGCGAGACGAGCCGCGGGAGCACGACCTGGGTCTCTGGATCGCCGAAGCGCGCATTGAACTCGATGACCTTGATACCGGCGTCGGTCAGGATGAGTCCTGCGTAGAGCAGGCCGATGAACGGCGTTCCCTCGGCATCCATCTGCCGCACGACCGGCAGGGCGACCTCGTTCGTGACGAGCTCGACGAAGGCGTCCTCGCCCCCGAACCGCTCGGTCAGCCACGGGAGTGGTGAGTACGCGCCCATGCCGCCCGTGTTGGGGCCCTGGTCGCCGTCGAGCGCCCGCTTGAAGTCCTGCGCGGGGGAGAGCGCGCGCACGGTGTCGCCGTCGCTGACGAAGAAGAGGGAGACCTCCGGCCCCTCGAGGAACTCCTCGATCAGCACCGGACCGGTGGACAGGTAGCCCTCGGCGTGTGCCAGGGCCGCGGCGCGCTCGCTCGTGACGAT
The DNA here is from genome assembly GCF_049844955.1 of Microbacterium sp. DT81.1. Classification (NCBI taxonomy): domain Bacteria; kingdom Bacillati; phylum Actinomycetota; class Actinomycetes; order Micrococcales; family Microbacteriaceae; genus Microbacterium; species Microbacterium sp. DT81.1. Next base: position 252,348 of record NZ_JBNCMA010000006.1, on the reverse strand, counting down.
CACGCCCTTGCCGGCCGCGAGGCCGTCGGCCTTCACGACGTGCGGGGCCCCGAGGTCATCGAGCGCGGCCTCCACCTGCTGGCGGGTGTACGCGTGTGCGGCGCGGCCGGTGGGGACGCGGGCGGCATCCATGATCCGCTTCGCGAAGGCCTTCGAGCCCTCCAGCTGGGCGGCCGCCCGGCCCGGACCGAAGACCGGGATGCCTCGCTCTCGCAGCGCGTCGGCGACGCCGGCGACGAGCGGGGCCTCCGGTCCGATCACGACGAGGTCGATGCTGGCGTCATTGGCGTAGTTCGTGACGGCGACGGGGTCGAGCGGATCGAGGGCGACGATCTCGGCGTCGCCCGCGATGCCCGCGTTGCCTGGTGCCGCGTAGATCTCGTGCGGCGCGTCCTCGCCGCGAAGGGCCAGGATGATGGCGTGCTCGCGGGCACCGGAACCGAGGACCAGGATTCTCACCCCGCCAGCCTACCGGCGGCGCTCCTGGCGCCCTGGGGTGCGCACCCGTGGTCCGCACGGCGGCGACACCGTGCGCGTAGCGTGGAGGAGTGCCGAAGAAGATCGACGTCGACGAGGGGCGCGCCGCGCTCGCCGCCGTCGAGGCCGCCATCGCCGCGGACGCGAAGCCGGGCCGCACCGAGCTGGCGACGGCGGTGCGCTACCTGCTGCAGCTGCTCGTGGAGAAGGCGCCTGGCAACAGCGTCGAGGTGCGCGTGCCGCCCTTCGGCGCGGTGCAGGTCGTGCAGGGTCCCCGGCACACGCGGGGCACCCCGCCGAACGTCGTCGAGACCGACGCTGCGACGTGGATCGCCCTCGCGACGGGGCGGGAGAGGTGGGTGGATGCCGCGGCTGCCGGCCGCATCGTGGCATCCGGTGTGCGAGCCGACGTGTCGGAGCTCCTGCCGCTGCGCCCCTGAACGCAGCGGCCCGCGCCCCCGGAAACCCGCTGTCCACGACGCAGAACCCGCCGGTCCGGTGGCCCCGGGCGGTGGGAGAATGGAGCCATGTCCAACCCAGACCAGCGCCCGACCACAAGCGATGAGATCATCGGCGGTCGCGTGCGCCGAAGCCCGCGCTACGGGGCGTTCCTGGTGCTCGGAGCGCTCGTGGGGGTGCTGGTCGCGCTGATCCTCACGTTCGCGTACGACGGCACGTCCTCGCCGAGCGACCTCACTAACGTCGTCTTCTCCGAGGGCCAGGTGTTCGGCTTCCTCGCCCTCATCCTGGGCAGCATCGGCGCGCTGCTCGGCGGGATCGTCGCTCTGGTGCTCGACCGCAGCCTGCGCCGGCGCACCCGCTCCGTGGTGGTCGACCACGAGACCGTGCAGTACGAGGACCAGCCCGAACCGGAGCCGATGGTGCTCAACCAGGTCGACCAGCCCGCGCCGCTGGGCGGGCGCGACGACGGCGCGCCCAGCGCGGCGCCGTCCACGACGCCCCCGGACGCGCCGGGTCGCTGAAACCCCCGGACGCGCCGGGTCGCTGAATCCCCGAGCTACGCCCAGCGCGAGAGCCGCACGGCCGCCAAGAACCCTTCGGCGTCAGCTACCGGTCGTCGGCGCCCGCTACGCGAGCTCGGCGATGATCGGATGGATCGCGGCGTCGAACGCGACCACATCCCCCCGCAGTCCGTCTGTGACGGCGATCGTGAGCGATCCGATCCACCACACTCCCCGCTGAGTGAGCGGAAGCACCTGCACGTTCAGCTCGAACGAGTGCGCCCGCCGGCCGACCTGTCGCTCGTGCACGGCGATCGCGCTGGCGTAGGCGCGGTACGAGACACCCGGCTTGGCCGCGGCATCCTTCGTGTAACGTGCGTTCACCGACTGGGCGTATGCCAGCCCCTCCGGCGCGTGCGGGATGATGGCCTCGCGCAGCACCTCGGAGCCGGTCTGGGGAAGGGCGATGAGCGTGTCGAAGCCCTCCACCAGCTCCAGCGGCACGGATGACGGATGCGCCTGCGGCTCGACCGTCATGGCCCAGTACTCCCGCCATTGGCGCTCGAGCAGGGCCTGTGCCTCATCGGTCCGGTCGTTGACGCGCGAGGGGATGCCGCGCAGGTGCGGGAGCTCGTCGGGCGAGCGGATGCCGAGCACCTGCCGCAGGTAGAGGGCCAGCAGAACGGGCTGGCTCGCGTCCTCGCGAATCAGCCACTCCGGCGCGCCGCCCGTCATGCCTCGATTCTACGACTGCGCGCCCCCATCCAGCGCGGGTCGGTGCCCACGAGCGACGGGTAGGCTGGGCGCGTGGCACCTGACTCCCACGCATCCTCCTTCTCCACGCCGGCCGAATCTTCGGTCGCCCTCTCGTCGACGGCGGCGAACCCGCACCGTTCCACGTATTCCGAGGCCGGAGTCGACACCGCGGCGGGGGATCTCGCCGTCGAGCTGATGAAGTCGGCGGTCCGTTCGACGCACGGTCCCGAGGTGCAGGGCGGGGTCGGCGGATTCGCGGGCATGTTCGACGCCAGTGCGCTGCGCGCCTACCGTCGCCCGTTGCTGGCGACCTCCACCGACGGGGTCGGCACCAAGGTCGCGATCGCCCAGGCGATCGACAAGCACGACACCGTGGGTCAGGACCTGGTCGGCATGGTGGTCGATGACATCGTGGTGGTGGGCGCCCGGCCCCTGTTCATGACCGACTACATCGCATGCGGCAAGGTGGTGCCCGAGCGGATCGCCGACATCGTGCGCGGCATCGCCGACGCCTGCCGCGAGACCGGCACGGCGCTGATCGGCGGCGAGACGGCGGAGCACCCGGGTCTGCTCGGCCCGAACGACTACGACATGGCCGGCGCCGCGACGGGCGTCGTGGAGGCCGACGCCCTGCTCGGCTCGCATCGTGTCGAGTCCGGCGACGCAATCCTCGCCCTCGCATCGAGCGGCCTGCACTCGAACGGCTACTCGCTCGTGCGGCACATCGTGACCCGCGCACGCATCCAGTACGGCGACTTCGCCGCGGACTTCGGCACGACGTGGGGCGAGGCGCTCCTCGAGCCGACCAGGCTCTACACCGCGCCGCTGCTGCGTCTCCTCTCCGATCCCGGCGCGGGCGACGGCGTGCACGCGCTCAGTCATGTCACGGGCGGCGGCATCGCCGCCAACCTCGCCCGCGTGCTGCCCAAGGACACCTGGGCCGAGGTCGATCGGTCCACCTGGTCGCCGAGCCCCGTCTTCCGTGTGCTGTCGGATGTCGGCGGCACCTCGCTCGAGTCGAGCGAGGGCACCTGGAATCTGGGCATCGGATTCCTCGCGGTCGTCGCCGCCGACCGCGCAGAGGCCGCGGCATCCGCGCTCGCGCAGGAGGGCATCGCGGCCTGGCAGGTCGGCATCGTGCGCAGCGGCCCCCGTCCGCAGGGAGAGTTCGAGCAGGGCGCCAAGGGTGTCGACGGCGGCGCGGTGCGCCTGGTGGGCACGTATCGAGACGACACAGATCACAACGGAGCGAACTAGACACCCATGTGCGGCATCGTCGGAATGGTCGGACACGGCCCGGTCAACCAGGAGATCTACGACTCCCTCCTACTCCTTCAGCACCGCGGGCAGGACTCGACCGGCATCGCCACGGCCGAGCGGCACGGCATCTTCCACCTGGCTAAGGCCCGGGGCATGGTGCGCGAGGCATTCCGCACCCGCGACATGCGGGCGCTGCTCGGCAACATCGGGCTCGGTCACGTGCGATACGCGACGCAGGGCACGGCAGGCAACGAGGAAGAGGCGCAGCCCTTCTATGTGAACGCCCCGTACGGCATTGTGCTGGTGCACAACGGCAACCTCACGAACACGCGGGAGCTCACCGACGAGCTCTTCCACAAGGACCGCCGGCACCTCAACACCAGCTCCGACACCGAGCTGCTCGTGAACGTCCTGGCCAATGAGCTGCAGGCCTCGATCTCCGGCCTCGACCTCGAACCCGAGACGGTGTTCGAGGCGGTCACCCGCGTGCACGAGCGCGTCGAAGGCTCTTATGCCGCCATCGCCCTGATCTCGGGCTACGGCCTGCTCGCCTTCCGCGACCCCTTCGGCATCCGCCCCCTGATCCTGGGCACCCGCAAGAACGAGGCCGGCGGCTACGACTGGATGGTGGCCTCCGAGTCGCTCGTGCTCGAGAACGGCGATTACGACGTCGTCCGCGACGTGATGCCCGGGGAGGCCGTCTTCATCACGGTCGACGGCGCCCTGCACACGCGCCAGTGCGCCGCGAACCCGCAGCTGTCGCCGTGCTCCTTCGAGTACGTTTACCTGGCCCGGCCGGACTCGGAGATGAACGGCATCTCGGTCTACGAGGCGCGGCTGCGCCTGGGGGAGCGCCTCGCCGACACGATCGAGAAGTACACCCCTCCCGGTGCGATCGATGTCGTCATGCCGATCCCCGACTCATCCCGCCCCGCCGCCATGCAGGTCGCCCGCAAGCTGGGGCTCGAGTACCGGGAGGGCTTCTACAAGAACCGCTACGTCGGACGCACCTTCATCATGCCGGGGCAGGCGGTGCGCAAGGCGAGCGTTCGGCAGAAGCTGAACGCGATGTCGAGCGAGTTCAAGGGCAAGAACGTCCTGCTGATCGACGACTCGATCGTGCGCGGCACCACGAGCCAGCAGATCATCCAGATGGCGAGGGATGCCGGGGCCAAGAGCGTCACGTTCGCCTCGGCCGCGCCGCCGGTGCGCTTTCCGCACGTCTACGGCATCAACATGCCCTCCCGGCACGAGCTGGTCGCACACAACCGCACGATCCCCGAGATCGCCGAGGCGCTCGGAGCCGACTACCTGGTGTACCAGGAGGTCGACGACCTCCGCGACGCGATCCTCGAGGGCTCCGACATCACCGACCTCGACATGAGCTGTTTCGACGGCCGCTATGTCACGGGCACCGTGTCGGAGGAGTACCTCGCCTGGGTCGAGGGCAACCAGCAGTCGTGACGGCGGCACTGTGACTCCGGTGCCGCGGTGACGGTTCCCGATACGCGGCGCCCGCTCTGGCGCGGCCGCGCCCTGGCGCTCACCGGCATCCTGCTCGTCGCGCTCAACCTGCGGAGCGCGGTCGCCTCGCTGTCGCCTCTCGTCGAGCGCATCCAGGTCGACATCCCCATCTCCCCGGTGGCGCTCGGCCTGCTCGGCAGCGCGCCTCCGGTGTGCTTCGCGATCTTCGGCGTGCTGACGCCGCTGCTGGCGCGACGGGTCGGGCTCGAGCGGCTGCTCGTGATCGCGATCATCGTGCTCTCGCTCTCTCTGTGCCTGCGGGGAACGGCGACGACGGCCGGTCTGCTGCTCACTGCCACGGTCGCGATCTTCGCCGGCGTGGCCGTGGGCAATGTGGTGCTTCCTCCGCTGGTGAAGAAGTACTTCCCGGATCGCATCGGGCTCGTCACCACGATGTACATGACCGCGATGGCCTTCAGCACCTTCATCCCCCCGCTGGTGGCGGTGCCCGTGGCCGACGCCGTGGGCTGGCGCTGGGCCCTCGCCCAGTGGGGCGTCGTGGCGGCCGTGGCCGTCGTGCCATGGGTGGCCCTGCTGCTGCGGGCGCGTGCCGGCCGCGCGGACGAGGTTCACACCGCAGCGGCCGGGCCGGCGGTGCGGCGACTGTGGGCCTCGCCGATGGCGTGGGCGATCGCCGTGCTCTTCACCACGTCGAGCATCACGGCGTACACGATGTTCGCCTGGGCCCCGACGATGCTGGTGCAGGTGGCGGGCGTGCCGGCGCGCGAGGCGGGGGCGCGGCTGTCGCTGTTCGCGATCGTCGGGCTTCCGCTGTCGCTCTTCGTGCCGCTGCTGACCGCCCGCCTCGGCATCGTCAAGACGATCGTCGGCGTCGCCACGGGAGGCCTCGCCGCCGGCTACCTCGGACTCATCTTCGTGCCGGATGCCGCCCCATGGCTCTGGATCCTGCTCATCGCCCTGAGCCAGGCTCTGTTCCCGCTGGCGCTGGTGCTCGTCAATCTGCGCACGCGCTCGCACGAGGCATCCGTCGCCCTCAGCGGTTTCGTGCAGAGCGTGGGGTATGCCATCGCCGCCGCGTTCCCGATCGGCATCGGTGCGGTGGTGCAGGCGACAGGCGGCTGGACGGCGCCCCTGTGGATGCTGCTGTGCACGGCACCGATCGCCGCGCTGGCCGGCCTGGTCGCCGCCCGTCCGCGCGCGATCGAGCAGGACCTGCGCCGGTGAACCATTCGGCGGACTCCCAGTCCAATCGCGATATATCGTGTTAGCGTGTCGCCATGACGAACGACGACCGGATCGCCTTGCTCGAGCGCACCATCCGCGAGGAGATCGTGCAGGGGGAGCGCCGCGACCAGCCGATCCGGCGTGGCCTGCGCTCCCTGCGGGTCTGGATGTCGAGGCACCCGTTCCTCGAGAAGACCTATCGCGTCGCGGTCGGCGTGCTGGGAGGGGGCCTTTCCATCATCGGCCTGCTGCTCGTTCCGCTGCCGGGCCCGGGGTGGCTCGTCGTGTTCCTCGGCCTCGCGATCCTCGGCACGGAGTTCCACTGGGCCAAGCGGGTCGCCGCGTGGCTGAAGCGCACACTCGACCGGTTCTGGACCTGGTTCACGGCGCGCAGGGCCCAGCGTCGGGCGCAGGCCGAGTGGGAGCGCGCCGCGAACGCGCACGCCCGTCAGGCGGAGACGCCGTAAGCGCGACGAGACGACCCCTCCAGGAGGGGCGTCGTCGGAGCGATCGAGGCGCTACGCCTTCTCGTCCTCGTACTCTCCGGAGTAGTCGTCGGCCCACTTGTCGACGTACAGGTCCTCACCCTCCGGGTGCAGCTCCTTCTCGAGCGCCGAGTAGTTCACGCTCGGGCTGTACGACTTGAGCTCACGCGCGATCTTGGTGTGCTTCGCCTTCTGACGGCCACGCCCCATGCGAGACCCCCCTCACGAGTTGAGCTGCGGGCATTTGGCGAGCCCGACGCATTCACGAAACCGGCTCGGGGCCGGAAAGAGTAGCATTCAGAATAGCACGCGGGGTATGCGGCTCAGCGCTCTGCGCGCCCGTGCGGAGTGGTTTCGCGCGCCGCGAAAGGGGTCTTCTGGCATGTCGAACGTTTCTCCGGGATCGCCGTCGAATGACGAGGCACAGCCCACCCCGACGGCCGGTGAAGAGGTCGATGACGCCGCGCTGCGGGGCGCCGTCATCGCCGGCGTCGTCCCCGGACAGTCCCTCCGGGTGCTGAAGGAGGGGGCGCGCTACGCGCGGCTGCACGGGACCTACCTCATCGTCACGTATGTCGACGTGACGCGCTTCGTCACGTACGAGGATCCCGACGGGTATGTGCACTCGGCGCCCATCGACATGAACATCGACCCCGGCGTGGGCGACTTCACGGCCGTCACGAAGATGGCGACCGAGACACTGACCGGCACCGACGTGCGGTGGACGGCTCGGCAGCTCGTCGGCGACCCCGCTCTGGCCATCAAGCAGCTCGCCGACCGGGTGGAGGCGCGCCTGATCGTGGTGGGCACGCGCAAGCGCGGCATCGGGGAATCGATCCGCGAGTTCTTCACCGGGTCGGTGGCCGCTCGGCTGGCCCACCGGCAGCGCCACAACATCCTCGTGGTGCCACTCGGTGAGCCGGTGCCGGACGATCAGGAGCTCATCTGGGAGGAGTAGTCCCCGTCTGAGCGCCCTGCAGGCTGCCGCGGAGCGCGGCGGCGGCCGACTCCAGAGCGGTGGCCAGGGTGTCGACGAGGGATGCCTCGAGCGATCCGCCGCGTGCAATGTGCGAGCGAAGGTCGCTGCGCACACCGGCGCGGAACTCGTTGATGGCAGCATCCGCCCGGTGCAGCTGCTCGCGGCTGAACACCCGCGGGTCATCCTGTGACGTACCCGTCGGAGCCGAGTAGGGAGCCTCTGCTCGCTCCTCCCTGCTGGCGGCGGCCAGGTCCGCTCGCAGACTCTTCATCGCCTCACGCACGCTGCCGCGCACCTCGTCGGCGATCAGTCGCACAGAGTCGGCGAGGCCGGCTTCGATGCCCTCGAGGTCGCCGGCCCGGGACGCGACCTCGGCGCGCCCCGCATCCGTGATCTCATAGACCGTCTTGCGTCCATCGACCGTCTTGGTCACCAGGCCCTCCTCCTCGAGCTTGGCGAGGCGGGGGTAGATCGTGCCGGCACTGGCGGTATAGGTGCCGCCGGTGCGATCGGACAGCGCCTGCATGATGTCATAGCCGTGGCGCGGGCCCTCATCGAGCAGGCTGAGCAGGTAGAGGCGCAGGTCGCCGTGTGAGAAGACCGGGGTCATGACTGCGATTCCCTTCCGAGATCCTGGCCGAAGCCGTCGCCGAAGCCGGTGCCGATTCTGCCGCTCTGGTCGCCGCTCAGGGCATCCTGTGCCGTATCGGTCGACGAGGTCAGGGCGGCGCGGCGAAGCACGGTCAGGTCGCCGGAGACGGCGTTGGCCCGCACATCGACGAACGACCCGCTCAGCTCGCCGACGGAACCCTGGTAGTTGGTGGGCCGACCGCTCGAGCGGACGACGCCATCGACCTGCACCCGACCGCTCACCGTGCGCACGGCGAAGTTCGCCGGGTGTCCGTCATCCAGACGGATCGTGCCGTTGCCGCTCACCGAGTTGATGCTGATGGCGCTGATCCCGCCTACGGAGTCGACGACGATGTTCCCCGAGACGGTGTCGACGGTCGCCTTGCGCACGGTGCCCGTCACGGCGACGTCGCCGGAGACGCTGTTGGCGCTCAGCGCGCCCTCCAGCTGCCGCACCTGCACGTCGCCGGACACGGCGTTGACGGTGAGGTCGCCCTTGAGTCCGTCGACGATGATGTCGCCGGAGACGGTGTTCAGGCGGGCGTCCTGCTCGAGGCCGGCGACGAGGGCGCTCGCGCTGACCACGCCGAGGGTGAGGGCGACGCTGCGCGGGACAGCCACGCTGATCTCGGCCTTGGGACCGCTGCTGCCGAAGTTGCGGAACACCTCGAGGAAGTTGTCCCAGCGCAGCTGCGGGTGGTCGATCTCGACGACGTCGCCGGTGACCTCGATGCGAAGGTCCTTGATCGTGACGCCGTGCACCTCGATGCGCGCGCCGGGTTCGTCGTGCGCGATGACGTCGATCTGGCCGCCGATGAGGCCGACCTTGAGCTTGCGGACGGCCTCGATGTCGATGACGCGCGTCTCGCCCGGGTGGATGATCCACTTCTCGAGTGACATTGTTGCTCCTGATTTGTTGGGATCGCGATATATCGCGTTGAAGCAGACTAACACGATATATCGCGAGTTGCGAGGCTGGATGCTGGGAGTGCGCCCAACGGCGTTTGACATTGACGCAGCGTCAACCCATAGCGTGTTGATCGGTGCGCTGACCAAGAGCCGAGGCACTCACGCAGAAGGGAACAGTCATGGAGTGGTCGATCCAGCAGATCGCCAAGCTCGCCGGAACGACCAGTCGCACGTTGCGCCACTACGGCGATATCGGCTTGCTGCCGGCGTCGTCGGTCGGGCCGAACGGCTACCGGCACTACGACGAAGCGGCGCTCGTGCGGCTGCAGCGGATCCTGCTGCTGCGGGAGCTCGGGCTCGGCCTGCCGCAGATCGGGGAGGTGCTCGATCGCGAGTACACCCAGGAAGACGCCCTGACCGGCCACCTCGCGTGGCTGCGTCAGGAACAGGACCGGCTGACGCGCCAGATCGCGTCGGTCGAATCGACCATCCACGCATTGAGAGGGGGTGAACAACTGATGGCAGAGAACGTGTTCGACGGCTTCGATCACACGCAGTACAAGGACGAAGTCGAACAGCGATGGGGCGCGCAGGCCTACGCCGACAGCGACCGATGGTGGCGAGGCATGACCGCCGAAGAGAAGGCGGGCTGGAAGCAGCGCGCCGCCGACCTGGGCACCGACTGGATCGCCGCCGCCGCAAGCGGCATCGCGCCCGAGAGCGCCGAGGCCCAGGCGCTGGCCGGGCGTCACGTCGAATGGCTGACCGGCATCCCCGGAACCCCTGCGACCGACCCGGACAACGTCAAGGCGTATGTGATCGGGCTCGGGGAGATGTATGTCGCCGACCCGCGCTTCGGCGCCAACTACGGCGGCGAAGAGGGAGCGACGTTCGTGCGCGACGCGCTCCGCGTCTACGCGGAGGCGAACCTCTAGGGCGAACCCTCGAGGGAAAGAGAACGACGGATGCCGCGGGCCCCCCGGACCGTGGCATCCGTCGGCATCCCCGTGAAGGAGAGACCCGCGCTCAGGCGGCGCCTCTCAGGGGGATCTGCCTATACCCGGTTGCGCCCGCTGAGGGCTCGAACGAGGAATAGGACGACTGCGATCGCCGCCAGGATCAACCCGATCCACAGCAGGAATTGAAGGGACTGGACGAAGCCTCCGGTGATGAGGAGGACGACCGCGACGACGATGATGACAAGGGCGAGGATGTTCATGAAGGGGTTCTCCTTCTGCAATGCTGTCTCGCTCGGGCGTCGCGAGGCGGTGCCGGTGGGCACAACCCCAACGCTAGGCGCGTCGAAGTGGATCGCTCAGGGGGTTGACGACACCCCGGCGCGGTGATAGCTCTCTCGCCTGCGAGGGCACCAGGGCCTTGTCAAGCCCCCTGACCGCGCCTGTGGCGTCTCATAGCGTCAGAGGACCGCAGCGAGCGGCGAAGGCCTTCGCCAAGCATCCATGAAGGAGAAAGCGTGTCCCACGACGCCCTCACCGACCCGACGACCAAGTACCCCCAGCCCCAGCCCCCCGCCCAGGACCAGGGCCAGCCGGGCACCACGGGTGACACCATGCCCACGCCCGACCACGGCGAGCAGACGTACCGCGGCTCGTCTCGGCTGAGCGGGCGCCGCGCACTGATCACGGGCGGCGACTCCGGGATCGGCAGGGCCGTCGCCATCGCCTTCGCCCGCGAGGGGGCGGATGTCGCGATCAGCTACCTCCCGGAGGAGCAGGAGGATGCCGAGGATACGGCCAAGCGGATCGCCGAGGCCGGTGTCAAGGCGCTGAATCTGCCGGGCGACCTCCGCGAGGAGGCCTACTGCGCGGAGATCGTCGAGAAGACCGTGCAGGAGTTCGGCGGACTCGACCTGCTCGTCCTGAACGCGGCCTATCAGCGGGATCGCAAGGGCATCGAGAACCTCGAGACGGAGGAGTTCGACCGGGTCTTCCGGACGAACCTGTACGCGCAGATCTTCACGGCGCGAGCGGCGGTTCCCCACCTCGCTCCCGGCGCCTCCATCATCGTCACGTCTTCGATCCAGGCCTCGGACCCATCGAATTCCCTGATCGACTACGCGATGACCAAGGCCGCGCAGGTCGCGTTCGTCAAGGCGCTGGCCGAGGAACTGGGACCCCGCGGCATCCGCGTCAATGCCGTTGCGCCCGGTCCGATCTGGACGCCGCTCATCCCCGCGACGGGGTGGGAGGACGAGAAGCTCGCGTCGTTCGGATCCGACACGCCGCTCGGCCGCCCCGGCCAGCCGGCCGAGCTGGCGGGCGCCTACGTATACCTTGCGAGTGAGGCGGCTTCGTACGTATCGGGCGCCGTGCTGCCGGTTACGGGCGGCAAGGGTCTCTGACCAGCCGCCGACCCGGCGGATCCCGCAGCGGAAGGAAGGGCGCGATGCCCCAAGGACGAGGATCGAACAGCGTGAAGGACAGGGAGCTCTATGCGGAGCTTCGCGACGAGGGCGCCTCGAAGGAGAAGGCCGCGCGCATCGCGAACGCCGCTTCGCGGGACGGTCGCTCGGCGGTCGGCAACCGCGGCGGCAGGTCGGACGACTATGACGACTGGACGGTGGACCGGCTGCGCAAGCGCGCGAAGGAGCTCGGCATCTCGGGCTACTCCGGCAAGCGCAAGGGCGAACTGATCTCCATGCTGCGCAGCCACTGACGTGGCGAAGCTCGTCAGGGTCACGCCGTTCGAGGATCCAGGGTTCCGCCGGGTGCGCTCCGGCGCCGGCTTCCGGTACATCACCGCGAAAGGCAAGCCGGTCAAGAGGCAGGATGTCGCGCGCGCCCGTGCGCTGGTCATCCCGCCTGCGTGGGAGCAGGTCTGGATCTCCGAGCGTCCCGATGGTCACATCCAGGCGATCGGCACCGACCAGAAGGGCCGCAAGCAGTACATCTACCATCCGGACTGGGCGGCGCGGCGCGATAAGGGCAAGTACGCGCGGGTGCTGCTGCTCGCTGACGCCCTGCCCCGCGCCCGAGCCCGGGTGACGGCCGACTTGAGAAGCGAGGGCCTCACACGCAGCCGCGTGCTGGCCGCGGCCTTCCGGCTGCTCGACCAGGCGGCTCCTCGTGTCGGGTCTCCCCGCTACCTGCAGGCGAACGGCAGCCGGGGCCTCACCACGCTCCGCCGAGGCGACGCCACCGTCGAGGACTCGGTGGTGACCCTCACCTTTCCGGCGAAGAGCGGCAAGCGCGCGCTGCTCACCGTCGATGATGCGGACCTGGCGGCGGCGATCGCAGAACTGGCTGTCGGCAAGCCCCGTGCGCCCCTGCTGTCGTACCGCCGCGGACGGCGCCGCGTCCCTGTGAGCACCGGCGAGGTGAACGACCACGTGCGTGCCCTCACGGGCGGCCTCTTCACCGCGAAGGACTTCCGCACCCTGCGCGGCACTGTATTGGCGGCCGAGGCGCTCGCGAAGATCGGTCCGGTGTCGAGCGGGCGAGAGCGGGCGGAGGCGGAGCGACTGGCCGTGCAGGCGACCGCCGACGCGCTCGGCAACACGGTGGCGGTCGCGCGGCGCAGCTACATCCACCCGGGGGTCTTCGCGAAGTACGAGCGGGGCGAGACGATGGACCTGAAGGGGTCGCCGGAGGCCGCGCTCAGGCGTCTGCTCTCCTGACGTGCGCGCGAACCCCGCGCGTCACTCGAGCAGACTGGCGGCGCCCGATCCGGCGGATTTCGGGTCGGGCAGCCGGCGCATCCGGAGCGCATTGATGGCTCCGAGCATCGCCACGACGATGGGGATCAAGAGGGCGATCTGAAGGGCGAGCGGGCGCGCCTCGGTGTTGATCCGGATGATCTCCGCCTGGATGTCCTCCGGCTGATCGACGAGGAGTTCGGCCAGCGCCGCGTTGCTCATGAACTCGGCATCCTCCTCCAGCACCGTCGCGACCTGCTGCTTCTCGTCGTCGGGAAGGACCGTGCTGGATGCCGCCATCGTGGTGAAGATCAGCGCGAGGGATGCCAGCATGATGGCACCGGCGAAGGCGAGACCGAACGACAGTCCGAACGATCCGGCCGCCGAGTTGACCCCGGCCGCCTCGCTTACCCGCTCGTCCGTGATCGGCGAGAGGGTGTAGTTGTTCAGCTGGGATACCAGGAGCCCCAGACCGCTGCCGGCGATCAGCAGCGGACCCAGCAGCAGCCATCCCGATTCCGCGCGCGGAACGATGGGGATCAGGATGAGCAGCCCGGCCATCAGAAGCAGGAAGCCCCACAGGATGAGTGTGGCCGGCCGAGGGCCGGCCTTCATTTTTCCGACGAACATCGCGACGGCGAACATGCTGAGCGACAGCGGCGCGATGGACAGGCCCGCCTGCAGCGCGTTGTAGCCGAGCACCATCTGCAGGTAGATCGGCAGCACGATCATCGTGCCGCCGAGGGCGATCTGCTGGAACATCTGCTGTGTCACCCCGAGGCGGAAGGGCTTGGAGCGGAAGAGGTCCGGGTCGAGCAGCGTCGCCTTCTCGCGGCGCTTGCGGCGCAGCAGCCAGAAGGCGAGGCTGACCAGGCCGATCAGGCCGACCGAGATGATGAGCAGGACGGGACCCTCCCCCTCCTGCCAGACGAGGATCCCGATGACTACGCCGCCCATTCCGACGACGGAGAGGATGGAGCCCACGGCGTCGATCTCACGGCTGCCGGTGTAGGGCACATCGTGCACGAGCTTGATGCCCAGCAGCACGATGCCGATCACCACCGCCTCCAGCAGGAAGGCGATCCTCCAGGAGAGGAACGTGGTGATGAATCCACCGATCAAGGGCCCCACCGCGGCGGCGATGGCGGCCGAGCCGCCCACCAGCGCGTAGACACGCTTCTGGTTCGCGCCCTCGAAGTTGCCGTGGATGAGGGACTGCATGGAGGGAAGAAGCAGTGAAGCGCCCAGCCCCCCGATCACCGCCCAGAAGATGATGATGGGCACGATGGACTGCGTCAGCGTCATCGCGATGGCACCGACCGCATAGCAGAGCAGGCCGATGACATAGGCGCGCTTGCGACCGATCAGATCGCCGACCTTGCTGCCGATCAGGATGAATGCGGCCGAGACCAGGGCCTCGAGTGCGATCGCCGACTGGATGTCGCTGACACTTGCGCCGATGTCGTGCACAACGGCGGAGATCGACACGTTCATGATCGATGTGTCGACGACGAGCACGAACATCGCCATCGCCAGCAGCAGAGCAAGCCTGCCGTTGAACGTCTCGGTCGGTGTCTGCGCCGTCATGGGTGCGCCCTCTCTCGGCCGACGGTGTTCCGCGGCGACCCCTCCCATCTTCGTGAGCGCGCCGCCGGCATGCATCACCCCGTCCGGGTGATGTGCAACGGGCGGACGGCTTCCCGTCGGGCGGCCGCTTGGACCGCCGCGCTACCGTGGAGAGATGAACCGGGCGACTCCGCTCCGCTGGCGCCATGTGGGACTGGTAGCGGTCGGTGGCGCTGTCGGAACCGCGGCACGCGAGGGTGCCATCCTCTTGTGGCCCGCGGCCGATGGGGTCCCCTATGCGGTGTTCTCTGTCAATGCGCTCGGCGCGCTGCTGCTCGGAGTGCTCTACGCCGTGCTGGCTCGGAGGCCGGACAGTGACGACCTCCGCGCCGTGCGGGCTGTGCTCGGGGCCGGCGTGCTGGGTGGATTCACGACGTACAGTGCGCTCGCCGGCGACACCGCCGTGCTGTGGCAGAGCCAGCCGGTGCTCGCAGCGGTCTACGCCGGCGGGAGCGTCGTCGCCGGGATCGCGGCGGCCGCCGTCGGGCTGCGCCTGGGAGCACGCGGCGCGGCCAGGCGGGCCGGCTCTTGAGCCCCCTGCTCTTCATCGGCGTCGCGGTCGCCGGCGGGTTCGGCGCCGCGCTCCGCTTCCTGCTCGATCGGGCGGTTCTCGCCCGCACGAGCGGCTCCTACCCGTGGGGAATCACCACCGTGAACCTCACGGGCTCATTCCTTCTCGGCGCGCTCACCGGGGCGACGCAGTCTCTGACCGTCTCCCCGCCGTGGGTCGCGATTCTCGGCGTCGGGCTGCTCGGGGGGTACACGACATTCAGCGCCGTCGCCGTCGAGGCGGCTCTCGCCCTCGAGCGCCGGGACTATCGCGGCGCGGCGCTTCGCGGCGGCGCGCAACTGGTCGTCGCCGTCATCCTGGCAGCGCTCGGCCTGGCCGTCGGCGCGGTTCTCACCACGGCGTTCTGACGGAGGCCGGCGGCATCCGCACAGCTTGGGCCATGCCAGCCGTGGAATACTGAGAACGACTGGATACAGCACCGTATCGACGGTGCGCCTCGCTGCCGTCGCCTCACATCTTCATCGAGAGTCCCCCGTGTCGAAACTTGCCGTTCTGAGCCTGAGGAACAGGGCGCTCATCGCCCTCATCACGATCGCCGCGGCGGTGTTCGGGGGGCTGGCGCTCACCAGCCTCAAGCAGGAGCTCATTCCCTCCATCGAATTCCCACAGCTCGCGATCGTGTCGGCGTACCCCGGCGCTTCGCCGGAGGTCGTCAACAACGACGTGTCCACGCCGATCGAGTCGGCCATCCAAGGCGTGCCTGGGCTGGAGTCGACCACCGCGACCAGCACGACCAACGCCTCGATCATCCAGGTGTCCTTCACCTACGGCACGGACCTCGCGACCGCCGAGCAGAAGCTCAACCAGGCCATCAACCGCATCTCCGGCGAGCTTCCCGAGAGTGTGGATCCGCAAGTGTTCTCGGCCTCCATCGACGACTTCCCGGTCATCCAGCTCGCCGTCACCGGCTACGACGACCAGCAGACGATCCAGGCGCAGCTCGAGCGCTCCGTCATCCCCGAGCTCGAGGACGTCGAGGGGGTCAACGCCGCCGCGATCGTCGGCGGCATCGGGCAGCGCGTCACGATCACCCCCGACCAGGCGGCGCTCGCCGCCGCGGGCTTCACGCAGCAGGCGATCCGCGACGCGCTCGACCAGAACGGCGTGCTGTTCCCCGGCGGCGAGATCACCGAGGACGGCAGCACGCTCACCGTGCAGACGGGCGAGAAGATCGAGTCGGTCGAGGCCATCGCGGCGCTGCCGCTCGTGCCGTCCGATGCGGAGCAGGCCGAATCGGGACTCGTCACCATCGCCGACGTCGCGGCGGTCGCTGAGGAAGCCGACCCGATCACCACCATCTCTCGGGTGAACGGCGAGCCGGCGGTCACCGTAGCGGTCACCAAGCTGCCATCGGCCAACACCGTCGAGGTCTCCACCGGGGTGCTGGCCGTGCTGCCGGAGCTCGAGGACTCTCTCGACGGCGCGGCGTTCACGATCGTCTTCGATCAGGCGCCCTACATCCAGGAGTCGATCAACGCCCTGGCGGTCGAGGGCATGCTCGGCCTGGTCTTCGCCGTGCTGGTCATCCTGATCTTCCTCATGTCGGTGCGCGCGACGCTCGTCACGGCGATCTCGATCCCGACCAGCGTGCTGATCACCTTCATCGGCATCCAGGCCTTCGGCTACTCGCTCAACATCCTCACCCTCGGCGCGCTCACGATCGCCATCGGACGCGTCGTCGATGACTCGATCGTCGTCATCGAGAACATCAAGCGGCACTACGTCGGCGAGGCCGACAAGCTGCAGTCGATCCTGCTCTCGGTCAAAGAGGTGGCCACCGCCGTTTCGGCCTCCACGGTCACGACCGTCGCCGTCTTCCTGCCCATCGCGTTCGTGGGCGACGTGACCGGCGAGCTGTTCCGACCCTTCGCCCTGACCGTCACGATCGCCATGGTGGCATCCCTGTTCGTCTCGCTCACGATCGTTCCGGTGCTCGCGTACTGGTTCCTCCGCCCCGGGAAGCCGGTTCTGGATGCCGCCGGCGCGGCGATCGATCCGCAGGATCCGGCAGCCCCGCCCTCGCGCCTGCAGAGGTCGTACCTGCCGATCCTCCGCTGGACGCTCAGGCACTCCGTGGTGACTCTCGTGCTCGCCGGCCTCGTCCTCGTGGCGACGTTCGCCCTCGCGCCGCTCATGAAGACGAACTTCCTCGGCGACTCGGGGCAGAACACCTTCACCATGACTCAGAACCTTGACCCCGGGGCGAGCCTGGAGGCCGAGGAGGCCGCCGCGACCGAGGTGGAGGCGGTGCTTCAGGACGTCGAGGGCATCCAGACCGTGCAGCTCTCCATCGGATCCAGCGGCTCGGCGCTGCGCGACGCCTTCACCGGCGGCGGCAGCGGGATCACCTATTCCATCTCCACCTCCGAAGACGCCGACCAGGTCGCACTGCGCGCAGAGGTGCAGGAGGCGGTCTCCGAACTGGAGGACGCCGGGACCTTCACGGTCGCCGGCGGCGGCGGCTTCGCCGGCTCATCGGATGTCGAGATCAACGTGTCGGCGACGGACCGGGAAAGCCTCGAAGTCGCCACGCAGGACGTCGTGGACTCGCTCGACGGGGGGGACGGTGTGGGCCAGGTGTCCAGCAACCTGAGCGACGCCCTGCCGTACATCGCGGTCACCGTCGACAGCGACGCCGCTTCGCAGCTCGGCCTGAGTGAGGTTGCGGTCGGCGCGATCGTCTCCAGTTCGATGCAGCCCCAGTCGATCGGAACCGTCGAGATCGACGAGACGTCCCTCACCGTGTACCTGGCGGCATCTCAGGTTCCCGCGTCGCTCGACGAGCTGCGCCGGCTGCCGATCCCCTCGCCCACGGGACCGATCCCGCTCGAGCAGGTCGCCTCGGTCGAAGAGACCGTGGGTCCGACATCCGTCACCACCCAGCGCGGTCAGCGGGTGTCGACGGTCACCGTCACGCCCTCGACCGACAACCTGACAGCGGCGTCGGCGACGGTGACGGCGGCGCTCGAGTCCGTCGATCTGCCGACCGGAGCGAGCGCCGAGGTGGGGGGTGTGCTGACAGAGCAGCAGGATGCGTTCACGCAGCTCGGGCTGGCGCTGCTCGCCGCCATCCTGATCGTGTACATCGTCATGGTCGCGACGTTCAAGTCGCTTCGTCAGCCGCTGCTGCTGCTGATCTCGGTGCCGTTCGCGGCGACGGGCGCCATCCTGCTGCAGATCATCACCGGAGTGCCGCTCGGCGTGTCGTCGCTGATCGGTGTGCTGCTGCTGATCGGCATCGTCGTCACGAACGCCATCGTGCTCGTGGACCTCGTCAATCAGTACCGCGAGAACGGGCTGCTCGTGCGCGAGGCGGTGGAGGCCGGCTCGGCCCGGCGCCTGCGTCCGATCCTGATGACGGCGCTGGCGACGATCCTGGCGCTCACCCCCATGGCGATCGGGATCACAGGCAGTGGCGGCTTCATCTCTCAGCCGCTCGCGATCGTGGTGATCGGCGGACTGATCTCATCGACCGTGTTGACCCTCGTGGTGCTGCCGACCCTCTACAACCTGGTGGAGGGAGCACGCCAGCGTCGTGATGGGCGGCGCGCCGCCGACGGTCCGGACGCGCAGCCGGCCGCCACGACGGGTGAAGGCGTGAGCGCCCTTCCGTCGGCAGCGCCCGTGCAGCAGACACGACGTGCGCGTCGGTCCAGTTCGGAGTGATCTCCGCGCGCGTCGGAGCCTCGTCCTGCCCTGGCGGTCCGATGGTCGGATCGGGCGCATCGGAGGGCACCCCCAGCTGGCGGGTGAGGACGACGAGCCACGCGAACATGAGGCTGAAGACGATGAACTCGAAAGCGGCCAGATTGATGACGCCGAAGCCGAAGAAGACGCCCCAGAACACAAGCGAGACACCGACCCGTCGCGTGGCGATGGCCACCCGCCGGTGCATGCCGCGCAGCATCCATCGGCTGGAGACGAGCAGGCTCGCGAAGGACAGGACGGCACCGCTGGAGCCGCGCTCGTGAATGAAGAGGTTGACGTTGAGGGGGGCGAAACCGACCAGCGAGAGGTGGATGCCGATCAGTGCCACGAGGGCGGGCACCACATGCGCGGCGCGCCGGCTGGTCAGCAACGGGGAGCCGGCGTGCCGCTGCATCTCGATGCGGAGTCGCACGGCGAACAGCACGAGCATCGCGCTGGCCGCGACGATCGTCGCGTTGAAGGAGTAGCCGGAGAACTCCCGGAAGGTGCCGAGCCGGCTGAAGTGCAAGTGCCACCAGTGCTCGTCGGGGGTGGTGAAGATGGCCAGCAGAGTGCCGGCGACCAGTACGCCGGCGGCGGCGAGGACGGCTTGTGTGGGAGTCGTCAGGCGGACGACGGTCGCGAGCGGGGCGTCTCGGGAGGGGGCAAAGGGCGGCGCTACGGCGATTAGTGCCACAATCAGGAGTCTTTCGTGAGTCGGTTGATCATCGCTCTCGCCCCTGAAGTCCCCAGGCTACGGCCGCCCACCCCCAGATGGAGAGCGCTGATCCGGTCCGTGTTCCCCAACAGCAGCGCGCATCTCTGCCTCGAATGTACCGTCGATTCCTGACAAACGGGAATCAGGCCGGGTCTTCTTGCCCGGTCACGCCCAGGAAACGGATGAAGACGGCGATCCAGCCGAAGATCAACGCGAACACGATGATCTCGAAGGCCGTCAGGCCGAAGTAGCCGACGACGAAGAGGATGACGGACGCCACGGTGGCGCCGAGGAACGCCCACGAGGAGACGAAGTAGGTGCGCGGCATCCCGGCGAGCAGTTTCGGTCCCCCGATCAGCAGCGTCAGGAACATGATCGCCATCCCCGTCGCGGCGAGGTTGTGGATGAGCAGGTTGACATCGACCGGCACGATGCCGACGAACGCGAGCATGATGCCCATTACGACGAAGAGGCTCGACACGATGCGCGACGAGCGCGGATTGGTCAGTCGCCCGGACGCCATGAGCGCATCCATATCCACCGCGATGTAGACGGCGAAGGAGGTGACCAGCAGCCCGCCCGCGATGAGGGTGCCGTTGAACACCCAGCTCGAGAGGTCGTCGAACGTGCCGAGCTGGCTGAAGTGGACAGCCCACCACTCCTTGTCGGGCGTTGTCACCATCGCCGTCAGCGTGCCGAGCACCACGAACGTCATGAGCAGCGTCGACATGCGCTGCGTCGTCATGCGCGACGCGGAGAGGAAGACCAGGTACGCCGTCATCCCGAGCGTCACGGCCATGAGCACGACCGCCCAGAATGTGATGACGGGCAGCCCGATGAAGCCGAGGCTCAGCACGCGGTAGGTCGCGTATGTCGCCAGGAAGGCCAGCGCCGTATGGGCGATGACGACCGAGATGGTGTTGACCGTGTACTTCCAGGCCGGCAGCGACAGGCGCCACTCCTGACCGGGACGCAGCCGTGCGCGCCAGTATCCGACCGCTGAGACTGCGGCGGCCACGACTGCGGCCCCGATCGCGGCAAGCATGCCGAACGACCACACGCCGTCGAAGAGAGGCTCACCGGCGGCGACGAGCGCGACGATCAGGCCGTACACCGCCCCGACCGCGCCGCTGAGGAACGCGATGTAGATGGCGGCCGACTCCACCCGCAGTGTCGGCACGCGCCCCTCG
The DNA here is from genome assembly GCF_049844955.1 of Microbacterium sp. DT81.1. Lineage (NCBI taxonomy): Bacteria > Bacillati > Actinomycetota > Actinomycetes > Micrococcales > Microbacteriaceae > Microbacterium > Microbacterium sp. DT81.1. The sequence continues at coordinate 231,734 of NZ_JBNCMA010000006.1, read as the reverse complement.
TCGGGGATCAGGGGGGAGGTGTCGCGGCGCGGGCGATCGTCGGTCATGGCGCCAGTGTAGGCGCATGGCGGCGCCCGGCGATCGCGGCGCTCATGGACGCTTCTGCAGCCATGGCCGCAGCCGCCGGGTGACCCACGGGAGCACCACATAGGTCATGACGGGTGTCAGCAGGATCGTCGTGGACAGCACGCGGACGACGAGCGGCAGCTCGGCGAAACCGGGGATGAAGCCGAGCAGCCACAGTGCCAGCAGGTTGGTCGGGAAGAAGCCGAGCCAGATGGTGACGGCCTGCTTCCACCGAGGCGGTGCCGCAGGAATCGGGCGCCGGATGGGCCCGGTCGCCGGCAAGGGGGCGAGTGCGCTCTCCGGTGTCGCCTCTCGCGGCGCGTCCCCCGCGGCTTCGGTCGACGCATCCTCGCCCGTTCCGCCCGGGGCATCCGCATCCGTTCCGGCCGGGGCATCCGCATCCGTTCCGGCCGGGGCATGCTCGCCCGTTCCGGCCGAGGCGTCCTCGTCTGCGCGTTCCGCGTCCTCTGCCCCCGGCATCCGCGTCTCGATGTGCGTCGCGAGCGGTGCGTCGAACCATCCCTCGATCCCGGTGCGGCGCTCGACCCGGCCCTCCTTCGCGAAACCCCTGCCCGACTCGAGCCACCACGTGCGCTCGCCGGAGTCCTCCCACGCCTCGAGGGTCGGGATGTCGCGGAAGCGGTAGAGCATGAACCACAGGTCGCTCTTCTCTCCCGCGCGCACCCAGCCCGACCCGAGGAACCCCTCGAAGGTCGTGGCGAGATCCGTGCCGGCCTGCATCCACGCCGTCGCCTCTGCGGTGCGCGCCGGGTCGATCCGCCGTTCGATCGCCACGGTGATGGGGTGTGCCTCGCTTTCTGCCATTCAGCCATCATCGCGTTCAGCGACCCTTCGGGTACACACTCGCTCACGCGATGTTGCCGCCGGGCGGTGGGACATCTCGCGGACGACGCCGACGGTGCCACCTTCTCGACCGGGATAGCGCGCATCCCGCGGAACCCTGAGCACCATGGTGGCCGAACGCGCAGCGGGTGGGTTGCGGGCAGTCCACTCGCCGGGCGTCCTCACAGGGTCAGCTGCGGGGCATCCGCTAGAATGAAGGGTCGGCTCTGGACACCGCACACGCTGTGCGGATGGGTTTGTGAGTCCAAGGGGCCGATGGTGGGGGCGAATCCGCCCCGGCGACCATCACGTTGAATGGCCCCCGGCCGACGATAGTCCGGGCAACTCCGTGCCGCATGTGCGGCGTCGGCGCAGCAGTGCTGCGCGCGATCAGTGGAGTGCTGTTCTCAGTTGAGACAACCCAGAAGGACACTCCCATGCCCAAGAACAAGAAGCCCGCCGGCGGACGTCCGGCAAAGAACTTCGAGCCGCGCTACGGCGAGAACAAGACCTCGTTCCACGACCGCAACCGGGGTGCCGGTGCACCCGCAGCGACCAAGCCGGGCAGCCGCAGTGCCGGTCACCGCGGCTTCCGCGCCGCCACCGAGGAGTCCTCCGCCTCCGGTGCACCGAAGGCCCGGTGGACCTCGGCGCAGCGCGCTGGTCGCGACGAGTCGCGCTCGATCCGCACGCACGCCCACGGCGACCGCCCCGCGCGCTCCTACGACGAGCGTCCCGCTCGTTCCTACGACAACCGCCCGCCGCGCTCGAACGACGACCGCCCCGCGCGCTCGTACGACGATCGACCGAAGCGCGACTACGGCTCGGACCGTCCGGCTCGCTCGTTCGACAACAACCGTCCGGCGCGTTCGAACGATGACCGTCCGGCTCGTCGCGAGTACAGCAACGACCGTCCGGCCCGTTCGTACGACGACAACCGGCCGGCGCGCTCGAACGATGACCGTCCGGCTCGTCGCCAGTACAGCAGCGAACGTCCCGCTCGCTCCTACGACGACCGCCCGAAGCGCGAGTACACCTCCGATCGGCCCGCACGGTCTTACGACGACAACCGCCCGGCCCGTTCTAACGATGACCGCCCTGCCCGTCGTGAGTACACGAACGACCGCCCGGCCCGCCGTGAATACGGCAACGACCGCCCGGCTCGCCGTGAGTACACCAACGACCGCCCGGCTCGTCGTGAGTACACCAACGACCGCCCGGCCCGTGCGTACGATGACCGCCCCAAGCGGGAATACAGCGACCGTCCCCGTCGCGACGCCCGTCCGGCGACGGCCGGCCGCTCCGACTGGAACGCCACACCTGCTCGCAGCCACGCCCACGAGCAGCACGTCGATGTCGTGCACGAGCGCCTCCAGGGCGAGGCGGTTCAGGCAACGGACGTCGAAGGCGTGAGCTTCGGCGACCTCGGCCTCGGGGACAACATCGTTCGCACGCTGGCGGACCTCGGCGCTGCGGCGCCGTTCGCGATCCAGGCCGCGACGATCCCCGAGATCATCGCCGGTCGCGATGTGCTGGCCCGCGGCCGCACCGGCTCCGGCAAGACCATCGCCTTCGGCGCGCCGCTCGTCGAGAATGTGCTGCGCGGACAGGCAGGCGTGCGCCGTGAGTTCGGCCGCAACCCGAAGGCGCTCATCCTCGCGCCGACGCGTGAGCTGGCGCTGCAGATCGACCGCACCATCCAGCCGATCGCGCGGAGCGTCGGCCTCTTCACCACGCAGATCTACGGTGGCGTGCCGCAGGCCCGCCAGGTCGGGGCGCTGAAGAAGGGCGTCGACATCATCATCGGCACTCCCGGACGCATCGAGGACCTCATCAACCAGGGCAAGCTCGACCTGTCCGACATCAGCGTCGTCGTCATCGACGAGGCAGACCACATGTGCGAGCTCGGCTTCCTCGAGCCTGTGCAGCGGATCCTGCGCGAGACCGCTGAGGGCTCCCAGAAGCTGCTCTTCTCGGCGACGCTCGACCGCGAGGTCTCTGCGCTCGTCGACGAGTTCCTGGTCGAACCCGCCGTGCACGAGGTCGCCGGCGAAGACCAGGCCTCCAGCACCATCGAGCATCGCGTGCTCGTGATCGAGCACCGCGACAAGGCCGAGATCCTGGACCAGCTCGTGGACCGCGAGGGGAAGACCCTCGTGTTCGCCCGCACGCGCGCCTATGCCGAGATGCTTGCGGAGCAGTTCGACGACGCGGGCATCGCCGCGGTCGCCCTGCACGGCGACCTCAACCAGCAGAAGCGCACGCGCAACCTCGAGCGCCTCACCTCGGGCCGCGTCAACGTGCTCGTCGCCACCGATGTCGCCGCCCGCGGCATCCACGTCGATGACATCGATCTGGTCATCCAGGCTGATGCTCCCGACGAGTACAAGACCTACCTGCACCGCTCCGGCCGCACGGGCCGCGCGGGCAAGGCGGGTCGTGTGGTCACGCTGATCACGCGCCAGCGTCGCCGTCGCATGGACGAGATGCTCGATCGCGCCGAGATCGAGGCTCCGTTCACCGACGTGCGCCCCGGTGATGACACGATCAGTGAGCTCGCCGGTCGTTTGATGACGAACGCGGACCTCACGGCGTAGGTCCCGCGCGCGACGATCAGAAGCACCGCGAAAGACCCGGAAACGTGTTGCTCGCGGTGTTTCTGCGTGGGCGGATCAGGGTAGCAGCGTCTCGATCAGTTCGACCGCGCGCGGTGCGCCACCGGCCGCCGCGAGCTCGGCCGCGACGCGCCGCGCCGAGGCTCGGAAGGACGCATCCGTCCTCACTCGGTCGAACGCCGCCGCGATGGCCTTGGGCTTCGGTGTGCCGGTGCGCAGATTGATGCCGGCGCCGGCGCCGGCGACCCGGGCCGCCACCTCCGGTTTGTCGAGGTCGCCGCCCCCGATGACCAGCGGAATGCCGCGTGCGAGCACGGCCAGAACTCCGCCCCAGCCCCCGTTGGAGATCACGGTGTCCACCCGCGGGAGAAGCTCGGCGTAGGGAAGGAAGCCCGCCACACGGGTGTTCGCCGGCACCGGAAAGGGAAGCCTGTCGCGGCCGTGTACTCCGGTCGTGACGACGACCAGCACGTCGTCTCGGTCGGCGAGCGCTTCGGTCGTGGGGCGGATCAGGTCCTCTGGATCGATGTTCTGCGTGCCTTGGGTCACGTGGACGATCACCCGGCCGTGGAGCTCGGCCCACCATGGCGGGAGTTCGGCGAGGGGCTGCACCTTGGCAGCCGATGTCAGCTCGCCGACGTAGTGCACCCATGCCGGACGGTCGGTCCGGTGGTGATCGAGCGCCGGGATGCCGCTGGCGATGATGAGCTGGCGTGAGAAGACGGCCTCGTCGTACGCGGGTGTCGCCTTCGGCAGATCCAACGCCACCCGTGCGCGCTCGGTGGGTGCTCGCAGAGGACGGGAACCCAGCGGAACCGCGGCGCGCAGGAGGGCATCCCGCGCTTTCGTGAGCGGATTGCGTCCCGGCTGCAGCCCAATCCCGGTGGGCGGTCCCTGCGCGCTGCGCAGGTTCAGGGGGAGCACCGCGACGTTCGCCCATGGGCATCCGGTGCGCTCCGCGAAGAGGGCCGGGGCGATCGACGCTTCATCGGAGACCATCACGTCCCACGGCTGACGCGCCCACTCCACATCGAGATCCTCATTCTGCTTCGGGGCGGTGTTGATGAAGAGGTCCTCCATGTTGATGAGCAGCTGGGAGAGGCCCTTCTTTCCGACGAGCCGGGGAAAGGTCGCGGACACATTGTTCTCGTCGAATTCCGGCGCCGCGCGCCAGGGCACCAGGGTCCCGCCCACTGCTTCGATCCGCCCGCGGAACGCCGACCCCGTATAGACGCGCACGTCGTGACCGCGTCTCACCAGCTCGGCCGCGACGGCGCTGAGCGGCGCGACGTGGCCCGTGAACGGCATCACCGAGATCAGGAACCGTGCCATCGGAGCCTCCCGGGACAACCTTGGCACTGGATGCGGCGGCGGTGCACCCCTCGACCCGTCCGCGCCGTCAGAACAGCGTCGCCGGCTCCTGTGTCACAGCGGCGGCGGCCGCGCCCCGACTGGTCGTGATCACTCGAGATCGGGCGGCGAGCCCGGAGACCGGCACCCCCCGCGGCGTCTCCTCCTCGGTGCGCCCGTCGAGCCCGTGCACCCGCAGCAGCGGACGCACCCGTTTCGTCAGCCAGGAGCGGTAGGCCTTGGGAGCCTCGACCGCGGCGCCCGGGTAGAGGCCAAGGTAGGAGGACACCAGGTCCGGGTGCTCGCGACGGAGCCACTGCATGAACCACGGTTTCACTCCCGGGCGCAAGTGCAGCGCGCCGAAGACCACCCGCGTGGCGCCGGCCGCCTTGATGCGCCGGAGCGCGTCGTCGAGAGCGGCTATCGAGTCGGAGAGGTGCGGGAGGATCGGCATGAGGAACACCGTCACCCGGAACCCCGCCTCGGTGGCGGCGCGAACCGTGTCGAGCCGCGCTTGGGTCGACGGTGTTCCCGGCTCGATGGCCTTCTGCAGCTGCTCGTCGAAGACCGCGATCGACATCGCGAGCGTCACGTGCACCTCACGCGCGGCATCCGTGAGCTGAGGAAGGTCGCGGCGCAGCAGCGTGCCCTTGGTGAGGATCGAGAACGGCGTGCCGGAGTCCGTCAACGCGGTGATGATGTCGGGCATCAGCTTGTAGCGCCCCTCGGCGCGCTGGTAGGGGTCCGTGTTCGTCCCGAGCATCACGGGCTGCTTCGTCCAGGAACCGCGGTGCAGTTCCCGCGTCAGCACCTCGGCGACGTTGACCTTCACGATCACCTGCGTGTCGAAGTCCCGCCCGCCGTCGAGGTCGAGGTACTCATGGGTGCCGCGAGCGAAGCAGTAGACACAGGCATGACTGCAGCCTCTGTAAGGGTTGACCGTCCAGTCGAACGGCATCTTCGAGGCGCCGGGCACGTGGTTCAGGGCCGACTTGGCCATCACCTCGTGGAAGGTGACGCCGGCGAACTCGGGCGTGGTGACTGAGCGCACCAGGCCGTCGATGTGCTCGAGCCCCGGCAGGGCGGCGGCATCCGCCACACCCAGCTGCTGCCCCTGCCAACGCATGCTTCATTGGAACATAGATACGAATCTGGGTCAAGCGATGGGGCGCACACAATTCCGAATCGTCGATCAGCCCTGCGCGGGGGAGAATGGGCCAGTGACGGTCCCGGGTTCACAGCACGCTGCGCGAGCGCGCCCGACGGCGCTGCTCTGGGTCGCCGCCGCGCTCGGGGGCGTGCTCATCGGCGGCTCGGCGACCGCCGCGAGCCTCGCCATGACGACGCCGGAGCGCCCCGAGGCGACCCAGGTGGTTCAACCCCCGCCGCCGGCCACGGTGGGCTCGCTGCCGCGCCCGATGGTGTCGGCGGTACCTGCCGCGGAGTCGCTCTGCGCCCTGCCGGCGGTGCAGGCGGCGCTGGCGGCCGGGGATGACGCCGCGGTGATCGCCGCCAGCGGGGGCGCCATGCGCTACCGGTCGGCGATCGCGGGCGGCGCCGCGCCGTGCATCTCGCTCGCCGACCCCGGCCGCATCTGGGTGGTGATCAACAAGCAGCGCCCGTGCGATCCGATCGACTTCCAGCCGTCCGGGATAGCGGTGCCCGCGTCGACGCGCACCCTTGGCGATACCGCGCTGCGCGGGGATGCCGCTGCCGCGCTGGCCGCGATGATCTCCGCCGCGGCGGCTGCGGGCGCCGGTGAGGTCGCCCTCGACAGCGGGTTCCGCTCGTTCGCCACGCAGCGCACGACCTACGCGACGCAGGTGGGTGCGCGCGGCAGGGCCGGCGCCGAGCTCATCAGCGCGCGCCCCGGATTCAGCGAGCACCAGACGGGCCTCGCCGCAGACGTCGTGGCGTGCGCGAACGGGGGCTGCGGATCGATCGAGCAGTTCGCAGCGACTCCGCAGGGCGCCTGGGTCGCCGAGCACGCGTGGGAGCACGGCTGGGTCGTGCGCTACCACGACGGCCAGACGCCCATCACCGGCTACCAGCCCGAGCCGTGGCACCTGCGCTACCTCGGCCCGGACCTCGCCCGGGCCTACCACGACGGCGGGTTCCGCACCCTCGAGGAGTTCTTCGCCCTGCCGGCGGCGCCGGACTACGCCGGTTAGCGGCATCCGACAACGGCGGTACTGAGTTTCACGATCGCGGGATGCGATCCCACAGCGCTCCGCTGGGAGCCGGCCGCTCGCGGGTAGGATCTATGCGGCGACGGCGCCTCGACAGGCCCGTCCGAGATCCCCCAGGGGCACACAGGAGGCACCGGCATGGACCGCGACATCTACGACGAAGACCACGAGGCATTCCGCGACATGGTCAAGGACTTCGTGAAGCGCTACGTCACGAATGAGGCCCGTGAGAGGTGGGATGCCGCCGGCGAGGTCGACCGTGACACCCTGCTCGCAGCGGGGCAGGCCGGCATCCTCGGTCTCGCGGTGCCCGAGGAGTTCGGCGGCGCCGGCATGCTGCAGGACTACCGCTTCCGCGCGATCGTGAACGAAGAGGTCATCCGCGCCGGTGCCGGCTCGCTGGCCGGAGCCCTCGGCATCCAGGATGACCTGGCCATCCCCTACCTGGTCCACATGGGAACGCAGGAGCAGAAGGAGAAATGGCTTCCCGGCATGGCGACCGGTGAGATCATCGGCGCCCTCGCCATGAGCGAACCTGGCGCGGGGAGCGACCTGCGCGGCGCCAAGACCACCGCCAAGAGGGTCGAGGGCGGGTACGTCGTCAACGGCGCGAAGACGTTCATCTCCAGCGGCAAGACCGCGGACGTCATCGTCACCTTCGTCAAGACGGGCGAGGGGAACAAGGCCGACGCCTTCAGCCTCATCCTGATCGAGAACGGGATGGACGGCTTCGACCACGGCAAGAAGCTCCACAAGATGGGCTTTCAGGGACACGACACCGCAGAGCTGTCGTTCAGCGACGTCTTCGTGCCCGAGGAGAACCTCATCGGCGGCGAGGCCGGCCACGGCTTCGTGCAGCTCATGAAGAACCTGCCGCTCGAGCGCCTGTCGATCGGCGTCGCTGCCGCCGCCGCCGCACAGGCCGGATTCGAGTGGACGCTCGCCTACACCAAGGACCGCGAGAGCTTCGGCCAGCGGATCGTCGACTTCCAGAACACCCGGTTCCGCCTCGCCGAGGTCGCCGCCACCGTCGACGCCCTGTGGGCGTACATCGACCGGGCGATGCTGCTCTACAAGGACGGCGATCTGACGCCGGAAGAGGCGGCCAAGGTCAAGTTCTGGACGACCGAGCGCGAGTGGGAGGTGCTCGACACCTGCGTGCAGCTGCACGGGGGCTACGGTTACATCACCGAGTACCCGATCGCCCGCGCGTTCCTCGACGCCCGCGTGCATCGCATCTACGGCGGCACGAACGAGATCATGCGCGAGATCGTCGGCCGCCAGCTCGCCGGCAAGCGCTAGGTCGCTCGAGGCGGGCGGCCGCCTCACGCCGCCGGCTGCACCCCCGGTCGTGCGGCCCGCTCCATCACCCTCGGCCGCGCCCGCCGCGAGCGGGTAGATGCCGGGACGTCAGCCGGGCTGCCAGGGGAACAGGTACCAGAGCACGGCGCCCGAGGCCGCCCAGAAGAGCACGATGAACACGGCGTCGCGGGGACGGAACGGCACGAGGTACCGCTCGGTGCGGGTCGGATGGGCGCCGAAGGCGCGGGCATCCATCGCCAGGGCCACGCGCTCGGCGTGCCGGATCGCCCCCGCCAGCAGTGGCACGACGTAGCCCCACGCCCGCGCGACACGCGATAGCGGTCCGCGGCCGCCGTGGTGCCCCCGTACGCGGTGCGCGGCGCGGATCACCTCGAGTTCGTGCCCGAACCGGGGCACGAACCGATACGCGGCAAGGGCGGTGTAGCCGATGCGATAGGGCAGCCGCAGCTGCTGCACGCTGGCCCGGACGAGGTCAGGACCTGTGGTGGTCAGCCCTCCGACGAGCGCGAGCGACACGATCGCGGACAGCCGCAGCGCCGTCGCGAATCCGACCTCGAGTGCCCCCGCGTAGAGCACCCAGTCGCCGATGCGCAGCACTTCGGCCGTTTGTTCGACCTGGGTCGCATCGACCCACACGGCGAACCCGCAGCCGACCAGCACGACGCCGGCGGGGATCACCAGGAAGAGCAGCGCGGCGAGGCGACCCGAGAACCGGGCGCCGATCAGCAGCAGAGCGTACGACAGTGCGAGGAAGGCCAGAGGCGTCGCGAGGTCACGAACGAAAAGGAGGGCGAGCATCGCGGGCGCCGGACCGGCGAGCTTCGAGAGGGGGTTGAGGCCGTACAGGAAGCGGGATGTCGGTGCCACTGGCGCGTACGGGTCGAACACCGCCGCGGTCACGCCGTCACCCCCGCGGGCAGATCGGAGAGGCGGATGGTGCCATCCAGCCCCGGGAGCCCGCGAAGCGCCCGAGCGAGCGGCGGGGGCCGGAGGCCCGCGCCCTCGATGTCCGAGTGGCGGGCGAAGACATCCGCCGTCGTTCCGGCGGCACGCACCCGCCCGTCCGCGAGCAGCACCGTGTGGGTGGCGTACTCGGCGACGAGCTGCATGTCGTGCGTCACGACGAGCACGGTCGTCCCCTGCGCATTGAGGGAGCGGAGAAGGCCGAGCAGCTCGTCCGCCCGGGCTCGGTCCTGCCCGAACGTCGGCTCGTCGAGGGCGAGGAGCGGCGCACCGGCGATGAGCGCGGTGCCGACCGAGAGCCGGCGCTTCTGGCCGCCCGAGAGCAGGAAGGGATGCGTTTCCGCCTTGTCGGCGAGCCCGAAGCGGTCGAGCATGTCGCCGACCCGCGCGGTCACCTCGTCGTCCGGCGTGTGCAGGAGCCGCAGCCCGTGCGCGAGTTCGTCGAACACCGTGTGGGCGAGGAACTGGTGCTCCGGATTCTGGAACACGAAGCCGATGCGCGACGAGAGCTCCCGGGCGGACGCGGAGCCGGGGTCGAGGTCCGCGACGCGGATGCGACCCCGCGGCGGTGGAACGACCCCGGCGATGGCCTGGACGAGGGTGGTCTTGCCCGCGCCGTTGGACCCGATGACGGCGACGAAGGAGCCTTCCGCGATGTCGAGATCGATGTCGTGGAGGAGTGCCCTCCGGCGCCGCATGACGGTGAGGCGGCGGACCGAGATCAGGGGGGTGGGGACGGATGCCCGCGGCGCGGGTGCCGGATCAGGAGATGTGCGCGAACTCAGGACGGATGCCGCCGGAGCGGCCTGACCTGGGGCACTTCCCGTGATCTCCCGCACGCCGCCCGCGCCGGTGCGCCGGCCCGTGCCGGGGGGCGCGGCCGCACCGGCCGGCTGCGCCTCGCCGAAGGGCGAAGCCTCCAGTGCCGCCCGCAGTTCGGCCGGAGTCAGGGGCAGGGGCTCGAGCGGATGGCCGGCATCCCTCAGCCGCAGAGCCGCCAGCGTCGCCGTGGGGAGCCACACGCCCATGGCGACGAGCGCGTCGGCGTTCTCGCGCAGCACGTCGTGGGCCGGCCCGTCGAATACCAGGCGGCCCGACTGATCGAGCGCGACGACCCTGTCGACGAGCCCGATGGCCGCATCCAGGTTGTGCTCGATGAGCACGATGGCCCGGTCGCCCTGCGCGACGACGTGGGCCAGGGCGGCGTACACCTCGTCGATCCCCACCGGATCGAGGTTCGCCGTCGGCTCGTCGAGCACGAGCAGCGGCGAGCCCATGGCCAGCGCACACGCGATCGCGAGCCGTTGGCGCCCACCGCCCGAAAGGCGGTCCGGGTTCTCTGCACGCCGGTCCCAGAGACCGACGCGGCGGAGCGCCGCCTCGGAGCGCGCCATCACCTCGGCCACCGGCATCCGCAGATTCTCCGGCCCGAAGGCGACCTCGTCGAGCACGGATCCCGTGAACAGCTGGGCATCGGGGTCCTGGAAGACCATCGCGACGCGCGTGCTCAGCACGGCGACGGGCGTCTCGGATGCCGGCATCCCGGCCACCACGATCGTGCCCCGGACCTCGGCGGGCAGCGCATGGGGGATGAGGCCGTTCAGGCTCAGCGCGAGTGTTGACTTGCCCGAGCCGCTCGGACCCAGCACGAGCACGACCTCGCCGGCGCGAACCTCGAACGAGACATCGGACGGCGTCGTGGCCGGGGCGTCCTCGTGGCGGATGGCGACCCCTCGCAGCCGGAGAAGCGGGTCGCCCTCCGGGGAGCCCGCCACGGGCAGGTCGGCGCGGTCGGGCGGGGTCACGGCGGTTCTTCCGGAGTCAGCGGTCGGTTCGACCAACTTAGCCGAGCCTTACCTCACTTCTCCACTGGGCTTGAGCCACCGCGCAGACGCGGCCCCACTCTCTGCTTCCCGCGCGTAGGGCGGGCGGCTCAGCTCAGAGGCAGCGGGAGGATCAGCGCGGTGTGCGCGTCCGGGCCACACCCGCCCGTCGCAGCGCGGCCCCGATGGCGAGTCCCACGAGCGTCCACGCGACGGGGGACACCAGGAAGAATCCGACGTAGACGAGCTGCGCCCACGGCTCGAACCGGCCGACGTCTGCGGCGAGCCCGATGGTCGCCGCCAGCACCGCCCCGATGAGGAGCGCCGAGACGACGAAGCGCCATGGTTCCCATCGGCGATAGCGGGTGATGGCGGCGACGCCCTCCTGGATGCCCCCGATGAGGATGGCGGCGCCGAGGAAGCGCCCGGTCCACTGGGGTGCGAGGGCACTCGACACCAGCGCGCCCATCAGGTGCGTCATCAGGGCGACCCACGGCAGGCGCAGCAGTGCCTGCGCGATCACGCCCGGAAGCACCTGCGCTCCGAGGATGAGTCCGTAGAGAACCGGAATCGCGGCCGAGATGGGCACGCTCAGATATCCGGCGGTTGCGGAGAGGATGCCCGTGGCCACGCCGATCGCCGCGCACGTGAGCAGGACGCGCGTCGAGAGAGCGGAGGACGTTGGCACCAGCACAGCGTACTTGCCGTCGACGACGGGCCGGCCGCCCGTCAGGCCCGGCGGCGGCGAGGCGTCAGGCGCACTGCGGGCAGCGGCGGCGCCGGGATGCGCTCGTCGCCGTGGTCGATCACCTGTCCGAAGCGCTCCGACGAGCCTTCCCACTCTTCGCGCGCCTCGACGATCTCGTCGTGGTCGCGGCCCACGAAGTTCCACCACATGACGATCTCGTCGGGGAACGGCTCGCCGCCGAGCACGAAGACCGTTGCGCCGGATGCGCTCGTGACGTCGATGTGGTCCCGGGAGATGCCGAGGTAGAGCAGGTCGCCGATCTGCCACGAGAGAGCGGATGCCGCGGCATCCGCATCGGCCGAGATGTCGCCGTCCACGGCCAGCAGCGCGTACTCCCACTCCGGCTTCAGCGGCAGGCGCACCCGGGTGCCCGGCGACACGCGCACCTCCGCCCCGACGATCGGGGTGTACGCGCTGGCGGGGGAGACGACACCGGCGAACTCGCCCATCACCACGACCGCGTGCGCGGCGAAGTCCTCACTCGAGCCACGGTCCTCGCTCGCACCGATCACCTCGGCCGTCCTGGTCGCCGCGATGTGCAGTTGAGGCAGCTGCGCGTGCTGCTCGAACGCAGGTCCGCCGTGGCGGCGGCTCTCCGGGAGCGCGACCCACAGCTGCAGGGCATCGAGCTTCACCTCGTCCTCGCCGATGGAGTACTCCGAGTGCGAGATCCCGCGACCGCTCGTCATCAGATTCAACGCGCCACGCCGCACGAAGACGTCGCTGCCGACGCTGTCGCGGTGACGCACATCCCCGGTGAACGGCCAGGTCACGGTCTGCAGCCCGATGTGCGGGTGCGGCTCCACCCGCATGCGGGCCCGCTGCGGTCCGAAGCGGTCGAGGAAGCACCAGGCTCCCACCATCGGCAGGTCGCGCTGCGGAAGCGCCCGGTGCACCGCCATCCCGCGGACGCCGCCGAGCGGCACCTCGCGCGACTCGAGCACGAGCGCGCGCGGGCCGTCGCAGAGCGCCGGCGCATCCTCGAACGCCCCTGTGCTGAGCCCCGTCGAAGCATCCGGACCCGAGTCGAGCCTGGTCACTCCGGCGGCTCTCCGGGGCTGGCCGAGTTCTGGGCGTCCCCGCGGCGCGGCCAGTCGATGACGGCGCCCGGCACGTCGTTCTCGCGCAGGTACTTGCGCACGAACGAGCACAGCGGAACGATCGTCTCGCCCCGGCGGGCGGCATCCGACAGCGCTTCCCGCACCAGGATTGCCCCGAGCCCCAGCCCCTTGTACGCCGGGTCGATCTCGGTGTGCGGGAAGACGACGCGTCCGCTGCCGTCGGGCTCGATCTCGGCGAAACCGGCGATCGCGCCCTCGACGCGGATCTCGTAGCGGCCGGACTCCTCGTTGCGCGTCACCGTCTTCTGCGCGTCGGCGGTGGCGGGCGCATCGGTGTCTGGAGTCGCTGTCTGGTCGGTCATGAACGTCCCTTCGTCTCCCTCTATCAACGTACGTGGGGCGCTCGCATTCCGCCAGGTCGCTCCGCACGCCGACCCTCTGGTGAGGGACCCGCGGCAGGTCTAGCATCAGCCTCAATCCGAGGTGCCCGAAACGCCTCGTACTGATTCAAGGGGGAATCATGAAGCGACGTTTGTCGTCCATTCTCGCGACCTTGGCTCTGAGCGTCAGCGCGCTCGCCATCGCCGCTCCGTCCGCCGCGATCGCCGACGAGCCGCCCGGCGTGGCGTATGTGGCGCTCGGCGATTCCGTCGCGTCAGGGAATGGAAACCTCCCGTACCTCGATGAAGCGTGCCTCCGGTCTGATCGGTCCTATCCCCTGCTGCTGGCGCGGGAACTCGGGCTGGCCGTCGTCTCGACGGCATGCACCGAGGCGTCCACCGCCGACGTGCTCGAACAGCTGGGGGATCTCGTGGTGGCGGGGGCCATCGGGCCCGAGACTGAGCTGGTGACCCTCACGGTCGGCGTGAACGACGTCCAGCTGGACGCGGATCCTGCTCCGGACTGGGGCGACGTTCTGGGCGCGTGCAGCAACAAGAGCCCCCTTCCGCCCGAGATGTGCGGGGTCCTGCTCACTGCCTCACTGCAGTTGCTGGCCACACTGCCCCAGAAGATCGAGGCGCTGATCGACGCCATCCGCGCCGAGGCGCCATCCGCGCAGATCATCGTCACGGGATATCCGCTTCTCTTCGGTGACTTCACCGGCACGTGCAGTGTCGGAGGTGGCGTCACATTCGGCGAAGAAGAGGCGCGACTCATCAACGCCGCCGTGTTGCAGGCGAACGATCTGATCGCGCAGGGCGTGGCTGCCGCAGGAGACGCGAACGTCATGTACGTCGATGTCGTCGCGGGCTTCGATGGGCACGGGCTCTGCGACACCGGGGACCGCTGGATCAGCGGCCTCATCGCTCCTCAGGCAAGGACGACGGATCGCGGCTTCCACCCGAACGCGGCGGGGCAACGGGCGCTCGCCGACATTCTGGAGGCGGCGATCGCGGGCTAGGACCTTCTCTGCCAGGCCGGCCAGCGTCGCCCGGCCTGGCAGACTCGACACGTGTCGACATCCCTTCTCGAGCACGTTCCGCGCGGCGCCGACGCCGACGCGATCTACGAGGGATTCCTCGCATGGGCGACCGACCAGGGTCTCAGCCTCTATACGGCGCAGGATGAAGCGGCGATCGAGCTGGTCTCGGGTGCGAACGTCATCCTTTCGACGCCGACCGGAACAGGCAAGTCGCTCGTCGCCGTCGCCGCCCACGCTGCCTGCCTGGCGCGCGGCGGCCGCACGTACTACACCGCTCCGATCAAGGCGCTCGTGAGTGAGAAGTTCTTCTCGTTGGTCGACATCTTCGGCGCGGCGAATGTGGGGATGGTGACCGGCGACTCATCCGTGAATCCGGATGCGCCGATCATCTGCTGCACCGCGGAGATCCTGGCGAACCTCGCACTGCGGCAGGGAGCGGACCTCCGGGTCGACCAGGTGGTCATGGACGAGTTCCACTACTACGGCGATCCGGACCGCGGATGGGCGTGGCAGGTGCCGCTGCTGCTGCTGTCCCGCGCGCAGTTCGTGCTCATGTCCGCCACGCTCGGGGATGTCACGGCCATCGCGGATGACCTGTCCCGCCGCACCGGGCGGCCGACAGCGCGCATCACCGGCGTCGAGCGGCCCGTTCCCCTGCACTTCTCATACGCCCGCACGCCGGTGCACGAGACCGTCGAGGAGCTGCTCGAGACAGGGCAGGCTCCCGTGTACATCGTGCACTTCTCGCAGGCAGCGGCGATGGAGCGCGCTCAGGCGCTGTCGAGTGTGCGCATCGTCTCACGCGAGCAGCGCGATGCGATCGCCGAGGCCATCGGAGGATTCCGGTTCACCACCGCCTTCGGGCGCACGCTCTCACGGTACGTGCGGGCCGGCATCGGGGTGCACCACGCAGGGATGCTGCCGCGTTACAGGCGCCTCGTCGAGACGCTCGCGCAGCGGGGGCTGCTGCGCGTCATCTGCGGAACGGACACGCTCGGCGTCGGCATCAACGTCCCGATCCGGACGGTGATGATCACGGCGCTCGCGAAGTTCGACGGGCAGCGGATGCGGCAGCTCAGCGCCCGCGAGTTCCACCAGGTCGCGGGGCGCGCGGGGCGCGCCGGTTTCGACACGGCGGGGACCGTCGTGGTGATGGCCCCCGAGCACGAGATCGAGAACGCGAGTGCGGTCGCCAAGGCAGGCGATGACCCGAAGAAGCAGCGCAAGATCGTGCGCAAGAAGGCCCCGCAGGGTTTCGTCAACTGGGGCGAGGCGAGCTTCGAGAGGCTGGTGGATGCCGAGCCCGAGCCGCTGGAGGCCCACCTGCAGCTGACCGCGGCGATGCTCATCAACGTCATCGCGCGAGGTGGCGACGTGTTCGCCAACGTGCGTTCGCTGGTGTTCGACAACCACGAACCACGGCCGCGCAGGTTCGAGCTCGCTCGCCGGGCGCTCGGGATCTTCCGCACGCTCGTGGCGGCGGGTGTCGTCGTGGTGGACCGGTCCATCACCGCGGCCCCCGTCATCCGCCTCACCGTCGATCTGCAGCCGAACTTCGCGCTCAACCAGCCGCTCTCGCCCTTCGCGCTCGCCGCGATCGAGCTGCTCGACCCGGATGACGCCCCGGACGCCGCCGGCACCGGGCACTACGCCCTCGATGTCGTCAGTGTGATCGAGTCGACCCTCGATGATCCGCGCCCCGTGCTCTCGCAGCAGCAGTTCCTCGCACGAGGTGATGCCGTGGCGGCCATGAAACGGGAGGGCCTGGACTACGACCAGCGCATGGATGCCCTCGAGGAGGTGACGTACCCCAAGCCGCTCGAGGAGCTGCTGCTGCAGTCGTACGAGGTCTTCGCGACCAGCCAGCCGTGGGTGCGCGACTTCGAGCTGTCGCCGAAGTCGGTCGTGCGCGACATGTTCGAGCGGGCACTGTCGTTCGCCGAGCACATCTCGTACTACCAGCTCGCGCGCAGCGAGGGGCTCGTGCTGCGCTACCTGAGCGACGCCTACCGGGCGATCCGTCAGACGGTGCCATCGGAGGCGCAGACCTCCGAGCTGCTGGATCTCATCGCATGGCTCGGCGAGCTCGTCCGGCAGGTCGACTCCTCGCTGGTCGATGAGTGGGAGAGCCTTGTGAACCCGGTCAGCGACCCGAACGCGCCGGTCGTGCCCCCAGCGCCCCCGTCGGTGCTGACGAACCGGCGCGCGTTCCTCGTGCTGGTGCGCAACGAGCTGTTCCGTCGGGTGCAGCTCGCGGCTCTGCAGAAGGACGACGACCTGGCGGCGCTCGATCCGGATGTCGACTGGTCCGCCGCCCTGGACGCCTACTTCGACGAGCACGACGAGATGCTGACCGGCGGCCCCGCGCGGTCGCCCCGGCTCGTGACGGTCGACGAATCGGATGCCGCGGCATCCGGTGTGTGGAGCGTCGAGCAGACGATCGACGACCCGGCGGGGGACCACGACTGGCGGATCCGCGGCGAGGTAGACCTGGCCGCGTCGGAGGAGGCGGGCGCCGCCATCGTCCGGATCACCGAGGTGCTGCGGCTGTAGTGCGGTCCACGGTTCCGATCGAGGGCGATGGTGCGGTTGGACGGACTTCGGAAAATGTCGCGGAGTTCGGAGGATTTCCGGGTCAGTTTCCGATTGAGGCGCCATTCTCCGAAGTCCGTGACGGTGGATGCCGCCGTCCGGCGCGTCGCTTCGCTGCGCTCGCCCAGCGACCGGCTGGCGGTCGTTGGGCGCTTCTCCACAGTCGGCGCCGGCAGCGGTGCGCTTGCACGCATCAAGGGCACGGCACCAGGCCGTGTCGCCGCCGCTGGTTACACTCGACGGGTGACATTCCTCCCGGCAGATGACGCTCCGCCGCTCGAGGACTACGCCCCGTGGGATCCCGACGAGTTGCCCCCGCCCGACGACGATTGGGCGCCGCCCGCCGACGGAGACTGGGCACCGCCGCCCGAGAACGACTGGGCGACGCTCGGCCCCACCGCATCCGCCCGCACCGCACCCCGCGCAGCCGCGGAGCCGCGCGCCACACCCTCCCGCTACGCGACGCCGCTGGAGGCGCTGCACACGGTCTTCGGGTACGAGTCGTTCCGAGGCAATCAGGCCGAGGCGATCGACCAGTTGGTCGCCGGAGGTGACGCCGTCGTGCTCATGCCCACGGGTGGCGGCAAGAGCCTGGTCTACCAGATCCCGGCGCTCGTGCGTCCCGGCACCGGGCTCGTCGTGAGTCCGCTGATCGCCCTGATGCACGACCAGGTCGACGCCCTGGTCGCCAACGGCGTGCGCGCCGCGTACCTGAACTCGACCCAGGCGCCGCAGCAGCGTGCGGCCGTCGAGCGGGCCTACCTCTCGGGCGAGCTCGACCTGATCTACGTCGCCCCTGAGCGCCTCTCGAACGCGGCGACGCGTGCACTGCTGCAGCGCGGCAGCCTGTCGGTCATCGCGATCGACGAGGCGCACTGCGTGTCGCAGTGGGGCCACGACTTCCGCCCCGACTACCTGACGCTCGGCGAGCTCGGCCAGCAGTTCCCCGGGGTCCCTCGCGTGGCTCTCACGGCGACCGCGACCGAGGCCACGCACAAGGAGATCACCGAGCGCCTGCGCCTTCCCGACGCCCGGCACTTCGTCGCGAGCTTCGACCGGCCGAACATCCAGTACCGCATCGTGCCCAAGGCCGAGGCGCGCCAGCAGCTGATCGCGTTCATCAATTCCCTTCGACAGGCTCAGGGACCGGGCGGACAAGCTCGGGGACCGGGCGGACAGGCTCAGGGACCGGGGGGACAGGCTCAGGGACCGGGGGGACAGGCTCAGGGACCGGGCGGACAGGCTCAGGGACCGGGGGGACCGACGCCGGGACACGGTGAGCCGGCACCCGCGGGCATCGTCTACTGCCTCAGCCGCAAGACCGTGGAGCAGACGGCGGAGTTCCTGCGGACGAAGGGCATCGACGCACTCCCCTACCACGCGGGGCTCGATGCCGCGACGCGCAGCGCGAACCAGTCGAGGTTCCTCCGCGAGGACGGTGTCGTGATGGTCGCGACCATCGCGTTCGGTATGGGCATCGACAAGCCGGATGTGCGCTTCGTCGCCCACGTCGATCTGCCGAAGTCGGTGGAGGGGTACTACCAGGAGACCGGGCGCGCGGGCCGCGACGGCGAGCCGTCGATCGCGTGGATGGCGTACGGCCTGGGCGACGTGGTGCAGCAGCGGCGGCTCATCGACCAGGGCGCAGGCGATGCGGCCCACCGGCGCAGGATGGGGCAGCACCTCGACGCCATGCTGGCACTCTGCGAGACGACCGGATGCCGGCGCATCGACCTGCTCGGATACTTCGGCGAGCAGTCGGGCCCGTGCGGCAACTGCGACACGTGCCTGGAGCCTCCGGAGGCATGGGACGGGACGATCGCTGCGCAGAAGCTTCTGTCGACGATCGTGCGCCTGCAGCGCGAGCGCGGTCAGGCGTTCGGCGCCGGCCACCTGGTCGACATCCTGCGCGGCGCGCGCACCGACCGGGTCGCCCAGCAGGGGCACGACAAGCTCGCGACCTTCGGCATCGGCTCAGACATCTCCGACCAGGACTGGCGCAGCGTCGTCCGCCAGCTTCTCGCGCAGCGCCTCCTCGTGGCCAAGGGCGAGTACGGCACGCTCGCCCTCGGCGACGCGGCCGCAGAGGTGCTGGGCGGTCGCCGAACCGTGTCGCTCCGGCGCGATGTGATCGGACGAACGGGAGCCGGCTCCCGCCGAACCCGCGCGGGCGCGGGCGCCGAACTGACCGATGCCGGCGACCGGAGCCTCTTCGAGGCGCTTCGCGCGTGGCGGGCCGGCGCCGCGAAGGAACAGGGCGTTCCCGCCTACATCGTGTTCGGTGACGCCACGCTCCGGGCGCTTGCGGAGGCGCGGCCGTCGTCCGTCCGGGACCTCGACGGCATCTCGGGCATCGGCGCCAAGAAGCGCGAAGCGTACGGCGAGGCCGTGATCGCGGTGATCGCGGCGGCCTGAGCGACCCCCGCCGGTCGGTCCGGTTCCGGATGCCGGTCGCTGAGCGCGTCAAATCGTCCAAGCCGCTGCCCGTGACCCCTCGACGGGCTGGGTGACGAGCGCCGCGTCAGGCCTTGACCAGGCTCCGCGCGTACTCGTCCAGCAGACGCGGCAGGTCGACCGCGTCCGGCTCGTAGAGCCACTGATATTGCAGCCCGTCCCACAGGGCGACGAGCCATGTCCCGTCCCGTTCGGGGTCGACCCCTTCGGCGAGCTGTCCTTCGGCGCCGAGGCGCTCGAGCAGATTGGTGAAGAACGCCCGCGTCCGGACGAAGCGTTGCGCGAAATAGCCGTGCGCGGGGTGGTCGGCGCTCGCCGCCTCGCACGAGAGCACGGCATAGACCTCGATCAGGCCGGGTGCCTCCCGGGCGCTGCGGGCTGCCCCCTCGGCGATTCCGGTCAGCTCGTCCCCCGGGCTGAGCGGCGGGCGGTCGGCGCGCACGAGCAGGCGATCGCGGCGGACGAGCACTGCCGTGAGCAGGTCCTCCTTGGTGCCGAAGTGGTGCATGAGCGTGGCCTTCGGGATGCCGACGGCTGCGGCGATCTCTTTGAGGCTGGTGCGGTGGTAGCCGTCCCGCGCGAACAGCAGCGAGGCGTCCGCGACGATCCGCGCCCGCCGCTCGCGACCCTTCGCATACCCGGTCGCCTCCGGCTCGAGCGCCGTGTACACCGGGATCGGATCCGGCGCCGGGGGAAGGAGGACCTTCGACCTCTCCCCGCGCATCCACGCGAGCCGCTCCTCGAGGTGTCGCGGGATGTCGATGCCGTCGTTCGCGTACAGCGACATCAGCTGCAGCCCGTCCCACCCCGCTGCCACGGCCGTGGCGTCGTCGAGCGGATTCCCGGTTGCGCCCATGGCGACAAGATCGCGGCGCGTGTACTCCCGCACTTCGCGGTACCGCTCCCGCATGCGCTCATGGGCGGGATGGCGGATGCTGGTCGCCTCGCCGGCGAGCATCGCGAAGAGCTGCACGTACCCGGGCGCCTCCGCGTTGCGGCGAGCCAGCCCCGGGATGGAGAGCGGGCTGTCGGACCCCTGTGTGTGCATCCACTCGCGATTGCGCCGTTCGAGCCGCTCCACGACGGCGGCCAGGATCTCGTCCTTGCCCGTGAAGTGCCGCAGCAGACCCGGATGCGAGATGCCGGCTCGTGCGGCGATGTCGCGCAGCGATGTGGCGCCGAAGCCCGGCGAGACGAACAGGTCGGCCGCGGCATCCACGATCTGCTCGCGTCTGCGCACGCCGTTGACGTACTGGCGTCGCGTCGTCGTCGTGCTCATCTGGTCTCCTCCACTCCGAGGCTGCTCACGGCTAAAGGTTACCAAGCGGTCGGCATCAATGTGTACGATCGTCCCTGCGCCGCGGCGCACTCCCGGGAGAGGAACCCGACATGACAGATCTGACCGCAACACGCACCGACGCACCAGCCGCCGACCGTCCATGGCTCGATGCCGGCCTGCCCGTCGACGAGCGGGTGGAGCTGCTTCTCGCCGAGATGACGCTCGAAGAGAAGGCCGGACTCTTCTTCCACACCATGATCGCGGTCGGGGACCTGGCCGAGTCGAACCCCGCCTTCGGCACGCCGTCGGCGGTCGACTTCGTGGAGTCGCGGCACATGACGCACTTCAACCTGCTGGGAACTGCGCCGAGCGCCGGCGAGATCGCCGAGTGGCACAACGCGCTGCAGCGCCTCGCCGCATCCACTCGTCTCGGCATTCCGGTCTCGCTCTCGAGCGATCCCCGGCACTCCTTCAGCGACAACCCGGGCGCCGCGATCATGGCGGGTCCGTTCTCGCAGTGGCCGGAGACGATGGGTCTCGCTGCGATCGGCGACGAAGAGCTCGTCGAGCGCTTCGCCGACATCGCCCGGCAGGAGTACACGGCGGTCGGGCTGCGCGTCGCGCTGCACCCCCAGGTCGACCTGGCCACCGAGCCCCGCTGGTCTCGTGCGGTGGCCACGTTCGGCGAAGACGCCGATCTGTCGGCGCGACTCGGCGCCGCCTACATCCGCGGATTCCAGGGCGCGTCCTTCGGCGCCGGCTCGGTGTCCACGATGACCAAGCACTTTCCGGGTGGCGGTCCCCAGAAGGACGGCGAGGACCCGCACTTCGCCTACGGCCGCGAGCAGGTCTACCCCGGCGAGTCGTTCGAGCTGCACCTCACGCCTTTCGAGGCCGCGTTCGACGCCGGCACCCGCCAGGTGATGCCGTACTACGGGATGCCCGTCGGCACGCAGTACGAGGAGGTGGGCTTCGGCTTCAACAAGTCCGTGATCACGGGCCTTCTGCGCGAGCGCTACGGCTTCGACGGCGTCGTCTGCACCGACTGGGGCCTTCTCACCGACGCCGAGATCTTCGGCGACCGGCACCCCGCTCGCGCGTGGGGCGCGGAGCACCTCTCGCCGCGCGAACGCATGAAGAAGGTGCTGGATGCCGGTGCCGACCAGTTCGGCGGCGAGGCCTGCCCCGAGCTGCTGGTCGAGTTGGTGGTCGACGGCGACATCGCCGAAGAGCGGATGGATGCCTCCGCGAGGCGCCTGCTGCGCGAGAAGTTCGTCCTCGGCCTCTTCGACGCCCCGTACGTCGACGCCGAGGCGGCAGGGGCCATCGTGGGATCGCCTGAGTTCCGCGCCGCGGGCGCCGAGGCACAGCGCGCCTCGATCACCGTCCTCACGAACGAGCTGATCGGGAGCGTGCAGCCGACTCTCCCGCTGGCTCGCGGTCTGCGCATCTACGCCGAGGGCATCCCGGCCGAGATCGTCGCCGAGTACGGGGTCCTCGCGCAGGGACCGAAGGACGCCGACGTCGCGATCCTGCGCCTGAAGGCCCCGTTCGAGACCCGAGCGACGACGTTCGAGAACTTCTTCCACGCCGGTTCGCTCGACTTCGATGCGGAGACGATCGCGCATGTCCTCGAGGTCGCCCGTGCGGTGCCGACCGTCGTCGACGTGTTCCTCGATCGGCCGGCGATCCTGACCCCTCTCGTGGGAGCGGCATCCGCCGTCGTGGCGAACTGGGGTGTCAGCGCGCACGCTCTGCTGGACGTGCTGACCGGTGCGGCGC
This sequence comes from Microbacterium sp. DT81.1, assembly GCF_049844955.1. NCBI lineage: Bacteria > Bacillati > Actinomycetota > Actinomycetes > Micrococcales > Microbacteriaceae > Microbacterium > Microbacterium sp. DT81.1. The sequence goes on along the minus strand of NZ_JBNCMA010000006.1, from coordinate 209,223 downwards.
ATCCGAAGGGCCGTCTCCCGTTCGACCTTCCGCGCAGCACGGCAGCCGTCGAGGCGAACCGGCCGGACGTGCCGTTCGACACGGAGGACCCGCTGTTCCGCTTCGGGCACGGCCTTCCGCTCTAGCGTCGCTACTTTCTCTCGACGACGACTCCGCTGGGGACGGGGGGGACGGGCGCGCCCTTGAACGCGCGGTCGAACCAGGCGCCGAGCAGCCCGCGGGTGATCGAAAGCTGCGCCGACCGCGATATCGAGCCCCGGTCGCAGCCGACGCCGAGGAAGGCGGTCGACTCGATGAAACCGCAGTGGTAGCCGCCGGTGATCGTCGCGAACGTCGCAGGAGAGGGCTTGGCGTTGTAGATGCCGCGCGTCGTGGCCGGCGCCACCACCGTGTCGGCCGAACCGACGACGAAGAGGGCACCCACCGCGATGCCGGCCGCCGCGGCCGTGGCCGACGGCGTGGTCTGGGCGGCCGCCAGAGTTGCGATGCTGTCGATGTCCGGGTATCGATCGGCGGCGACCACCGCGGCGCCGCCGCCCATGGAGTGACCCGCCACAGCGTCGAGGGTCAGGCTCGCGTTGGGCTGAGTGGACCGCACCCACCGCAGCGACCGCCAGAGGTCGTCGGCGAAGCGCGCGTGGTCGGGTGCGAAGCCGCCTTCGCTGTTCGGAGCGATCACCACGTAGCCGCGGGAGGCGATCGAGTTGAGCGTGCCTGCGTATTGTGCGGTGGACTGCAGGAAGCCGTGTCCGAAGGCGATCACGGGGTACGTCCTGGGAGCGCTTCCGCTCGGCTGGACGAGCCGGGCCGAGAAGGAGCGACCGTCGATCTTCACCGTCACGGTGGTGGTTGTGACCGGGAGAGCCGCCGCGGCCGCGACCAGAGCCGTGGGGGCCGCGGTCGCCGCAGCGACGGGGGCCGCGGAAGGTCCGAGAGTCGACCCGAGGGCCACGGCGAGGGCGGCCACGATGCCGGCGAGGGTGCGTTTCATGCGTTGACCATAGTCCCGCGGAGCGCTCCGGCCACCATGGTCACGTCCGGCGATCCGCTCCGCCTGACCGCTGAAGGGGCCCTCTAGGCTGGGCGAGCGGTCAGCGGCGACCGCGGGAGGATTCACGATGAGCCCGAGCAATATCGAGATCGCCCAGGCGGCGACTCTGCGTCCGATCGGCCAGATCGCCGAGAGCCTCGGCATCCCGGATCATGCCCTGGAACCGTACGGGCGCTACAAGGCGAAGGTCTCACTGCCCTTTCTGCAGGGCATCGAGGGTCGCCCGCAGGGCAAACTCGTGCTGGTGACCGCGCTCTCGCCGACACCGGCGGGTGAAGGCAAGACCACCACGACGGTCGGGCTCGGCGACGCGCTCACGCGCATCGGCGAACGGGCGATGATCTGCCTGCGCGAACCCGCGCTCGGGCCGGTGTTCGGCATGAAGGGCGGGGCGGCCGGCGGGGGCCGCGCCCAGGTCGTGCCGATGGAGGACATCAACCTGCACTTCACCGGAGACTTCTCGGCCATCGCTCTGGCCACGAACCTGCTCGCGTCGCTCATCGACAATCACGTGCACCACGGCAACGCGCTGGGCATCGACGTGCGGCGCATCACCTGGCGTCGGGTGCTCGATGTGAACGACCGTGCCCTGCGGGATGTGGTCGTGGGGCTCGGTGGGGCGGGCAACGGCTACCCTCGGGAGTCCGGCTTCGACATCGTCGTGGCGTCCGAGGTCATGGCGATCTTCTGCCTGGCCACGAGCCTCGCCGACCTGAGGCACCGCCTGGGCCGCATCGTCGTGGCGTACACCCGCGACAGGACACCCGTGCTCGCGAGCGACCTCGCCGCGCACGGCGCGATGACGGCGATCTTGCGCGATGCGCTGGCGCCCAATCTCGTGCAGACGCTGGAGCACACCCCGGCCTTCATCCACGGCGGGCCGTTCGCCAACATCGCCCACGGCTGCAACTCCGCGATCGCCACCGGCGCGGCCCTGCGTCTCGCCGACTACGTCGTCACCGAGGCCGGCTTCGGCGCCGATCTCGGGGCCGAGAAGTTCGTCGACATCCTCTGCCGCACCTCCGGTCTGCGCCCTTCCGCCGCCGTGATCGTCGCCACGGTGCGGGCGCTGAAGTACCACGGCGGAGTCGAGGTAGCGGGTCTGCCTGCCGAGAACGTCGGGGCCCTGGAGCACGGTCTGGTGAACCTCGAGCGTCACATCGCCACCGTGCGGGAGGTGTTCGGCCTGCCGTGCGTCGTCGCCATCAATTCCCGGGCCGAGGACACGGATGCCGAGGTGGCGGCGCTGATCGCCGGTGTCGAACGCCTCGGCGCGAAAGCGGTCCTCGCCACGCACTTCGCCGAGGGCGGCGCCGGGGCCGAAGACCTCGCGCGCGAGGTCGTGCGACTGTGCGACGAGCCGAGCGAGCTGCGGTTCGTCTATCCCGCCGAGGCGACGCTGTGGGAGAAGATGCGCACCATCGCCCGGCGCATCTACGGGGCCCACGACATCACGGCCTCGACGGCGGTCCGCACCCAGATCCGCCGCCTGCAGGACGCCGGCTACGGGCACTACCCCGTCTGCGTCGCCAAGACCCAGTACTCGTTCTCCACCGATTCGAAGCTGCGCGGAGCACCGACCGGGCACTCGGTCGACATCCGGGAGGTGCGCCTGGCCGCCGGTGCCGAGTTCGTGGTCATGGTGTGCGGCGATGTCATGACGATGCCCGGCCTGCCGGAGCACCCTGCCGCGATGGAGATCGATGTGACCGAGGACGGCCGCATCGTCGGCCTGTTCTGACCCGCGACGGCGCCCGTGTGTGGGGGCTGTACAACGCCCGTGGGTGACGTCGGTCGATTCCCTTGTCGGATAACTCCATGCGTGTTGGGAAAGGGTTGTCGAACTTCTACCATCGAGGCAGATCCCCTTTCCCCCCTGCGATGTGAGGACCCCCATGACCGACACCGTTGTGCGACCCGAGAAGCCATCCAGAAGCAAGCGAACCCCCGCGGGAGGCGCACCGGCCGCCCCGGCGACGCCGGAGGAGGCATCCGACGCCCGCATCGACGTCGACCGCGTGAACGAGCTGCTGCTCGGCACCTGGGCCGACACCCGCCGCGAGGCCCGCGAGATGCTGAAGGACCCGGCCTTCCACCGGGTGGACGGGCTCAGCATGGACGAGCACCGCGAACGCGTGCTGACTCAGCTGCACCTGCTCGTCGAGCACGGCGGCGTCCTCCGCGCCTTCCCGAAGGAGTACGGCGGCGAGGGGAACAACGGCGCCAACATCGCCGGCTTCCAGGAGCTCGTCGTCGCCGACCCGAGCCTGCAGATCAAATCCGGCGTGCAGTGGGGCCTCTTCGGCTCGGCGGTGCTTCAGCTCGGCACCAAGGAGCACCACGACAAGTGGCTCCCCGGCATCATGAACCTCGAGATCCCCGGCGCGTTCGCGATGACCGAGACGGGCCACGGCTCGGATGTCGCGGCGATCGGCACGACGGCCACCTACGACCCTGACACCGAGGAGTTCGTGCTCCACACGCCCTTCCGCGGCGCCTGGAAGGACTACCTCGGCAACGCCGCCCTGCACGGCATCGCCGCGACCGTGTTCGCGCAGCTCATCACCAACGGCGTCAACCACGGCGTGCACTGCTTCTACGTGCCTCTCCGCGACGAGAACGGCGCATTCCTGCCGGGCATCGGCGGGGAGGACGACGGCCTCAAGGGCGGACTGAACGGCATCGACAACGGCCGCCTGCACTTCGACCACGTGCGCGTTCCCCGCACGAACCTGCTCAATCGCTACGGCGACGTGGCCCCGGACGGCACCTACTCGAGCGAGATCAAGAGCGCCGGCCGACGGTTCTTCACGATGCTCGGCACCCTGGTGCAGGGCAGGGTGTCGCTCGACGGCGCCGCGTCGTGGGCGTCGGCGCTCGCCCTCTACATCGCCATCACGTACGCCACCCAGCGCCGGCAGTTCGACTCCGGAGCAGGCACCAGCGAGGTCGTGCTGCTCGACTACGGCAAGCACCAGCGCCGCCTGCTGACGCGGCTCGCGAGCACCTACGCGCACATCTTCTCGCACGACGTGTTCCTGCAGAAGTTCGACTCGGTCTTCAGCGGGGACGCAGCCTCGGATGCCGACCGTGAGGACCTCGAGACCCTGGCTGCGGCCCTCAAGCCGCTGTCGACGTGGCACGCGCTCGACACCCTGCAGGAGGCGCGCGAGGCCTGCGGCGGCGCGGGTTTCCTCTTCGAGAACCGGCTCGTCGGGCTGCGGGCCGACCTCGACATCTACGCCACGTTCGAGGGCGACAACAACGTGCTGCTGCAGCTCGTCGGCAAGCGCCTGCTGAGCGACTACGCGAAGCAGTTCAAGGGCGTGGATGCCAAGAAGCTCGTGGCCTACGCGGCCGGCCAGACCGCGGGGCACGTGTTCCACGGCTCCGGACTGCGCCAGCTTGGCCAGGCCGTCAGCGACTTCGGCTCGACCGCTCGGTCGGTCGAGCGGGGTCTCCGCGCCGAGCAGCAGCACGAGCTGCTGACCGAACGCGTGCAGCAGATGGTCGCCGACATCGCGGCCCGCCTGCGCCCGGCCGCCAGGCTCTCGAAGGAAGAGGCGGCGGCGATCTTCAACGCCAGTCAGTCCGAACTCATCGAGGCGGCCCGTGCGCACGGCGAGCTGCTGCAGTGGGAGGCGTTCACGGATGCCGTCGACGCGATCGAGGATGCCGGCACCAAGCAGGTGCTCACCTGGATGCGTGACCTGTTCGGCCTCGGGCTGATCGAGAAGCACCTCGCGTGGCACCTGATCAACGGGCGCCTCTCGACCCAGCGCGCCGCGGCGGTGTCGAGCTACATCGACCGCCTGTGCCTGCGACTTCGTCCCCACGCCCTCGACCTCGTCGACGCCTTCGGCTACGCGCCGGAGCACGTCCGGGCCCCGATCGCATCGGGTGCCGAGCAGGAGCGCCAGGACGAGGCGCGCGCCCACTACGACGCGCTGCGCGAGGCGGGCGTGCTGCCGACGCCGGAGAAGCACATCAAGAACTAACCGGGACACCGCCTCGCGGGCTGACCCATGCCGAAGGGACCCGATCTGCTGCTCGAACACGCCAGAAGCAGCAGATCGGGTCCCTTCGCGCTCCGGAGGATGCGGACACCATCTGTCCGTGATGCACGGCAGTGTGTTCACTAGTCTGAACAGTCGGAGGAACACGATGTCCGTTGCCACGCAGAACGCCGCCACCAGCCCTCACGTCGCCGATTCCCATGAACTGATCCGGGTCGTCGGGGCGCGCGAGAACAACCTCAAGAACATCAGCGTCGAGATCCCGAAGCGCCGGCTGACGGTGTTCACCGGGGTGAGTGGGTCGGGCAAGTCGTCGCTGGTGTTCGGGACGATCGCCGCCGAGTCGCAGCGCCTCATCAACGAGACCTACTCCACGTTCGTGCAGCAGTTCATGGGCACCCTCGGCCGTCCCGAGGTCGACGCGCTCGAGAACCTCAGTCCGGCGATCCTGGTCGACCAGGAGCGCATGGGGGCGAATGCCCGCTCGACGGTCGGCACGGCGACCGACGTGCACGCCATGCTGCGCATCCTCTTCAGCCGGCTCGGGCAGCCGCACGTCGGCTCGCCGCAGGCGTTCTCGTTCAACATCCCTTCCGTGAGCGGCAGCGGGGCGATCACCGTGCAGCGCGGCGAGGGCAAGCCGCAGCGCGAGCACCGCACCTTCGAGCTCACGGGTGGCATGTGCCCCCGCTGCGAGGGTCTCGGCGAGGTCAGCGACGTCGACCTCGACGAGCTGTTCGACAGCAGCAAGTCGCTCGCCGACGGCGCCATCACGATCCCCGGCTACAACGTCGACGGCTGGATGGTGAAGGGCTTCACGGAATCGGGCTTCCTCGATCCCAACAAGCCGATCAGGGAGTTCACGGAGAGGGAGCGCCAGGACTTCCTCTACAAGGAGCCGACAAAGGTCAAGCTGCGCGACTTCAACATGACGTACGAGGGGCTCATCCCGAAGATCACCAAGAGCTTCCTGCAGAAGGACCGCGACGGCCTCCAGCCGCACATCCGCGCGTTCGTCGAGCGGGCCGTCAAGTTCACGGCGTGCCCCGCCTGCGGCGGCACGCGTCTCAACGACGGAGCGCGGTCGTCGAAGATCCAGGGTGTCAACATCGCGGATGCCGCGGCGATGCAGATCACCGATCTGGCGGCGTGGCTGCGCACTGTCGAGGACCCGGAGGTCGCACCGCTCATGGCCGGGCTGCGCGACACCGTCGACTCCTTCGTCGACATCGGCCTCGGCTACCTCTCCCTCGATCGCGCGTCGGGCACGCTCTCGGGCGGCGAGGCGCAGCGCACGAAGATGATCCGCCACCTCGGGTCGAGCCTCACCGACATCACCTACGTCTTCGACGAGCCGACCGCGGGCCTGCACCCTCATGACATCCAGCGCATGAACGAGCTGCTCCGGCTCCTCCGCGACAAGGGCAACACGGTGCTCGTCGTCGAGCACAAGCCCGAGGTCATCGCGATCGCCGACCACGTCGTGGACCTCGGCCCGGGGGCGGGGCGGAACGGCGGCGAGATCATGTTCACGGGGGATGTCGAAGGGCTCCGCGCCTCGGGCACCCTGACGGGCCGGCACTTCGATCACCGAGCGCAGCTCAAATCGTCGCTGCGCGCGCCGAAGGGACACCTCGAGATCCGCGGCGCGACCCAGCACAACCTGAAGAGCGTCGACGTCGACATCCCGCTGGGCATCCTGACCGTCGTCACCGGCGTCGCCGGCTCGGGCAAGTCGTCGCTGATCCACGGCAACGTCCCCGCGTTCGATGATGTCGTCGTCGTCGACCAGTCGGCGATCAAGGGGTCTCGGCGCAGCAGCCCGGCGACCTACACGGGCCTTCTCGATGGCATCCGGGCCGCGTTCGCCAAGGAGAACGGTGTGAAGCCCGCGTTCTTCAGCGCCAACTCGGACGGCGCCTGCCCCGCGTGCAGGGGGCTCGGGGTCATCATCACGGAGCTGGGGTTCGCCTCCACCGTCGAGACCCTCTGCGAGGTGTGCGGCGGCACGGGCTTCTCCGACGAGGCGCTCGGCTACCTGCTGGACGGCAAGAACATCGCCGAAGTGCTCGGGATGTCGGTGGCCGAGGCGACCGAGTTCTTCGCGGCATCCTCGGCGAAGGGCCCCGCGCAGACGATGCTCGCGCGCCTGAGCGACGTGGGCCTCGGCTACATCACGCTCGGGCAGGCGCTGAACACGCTGTCCGGCGGTGAGCGCCAGCGACTGAAGCTCGCCATCAGCATGGCCAAGAAGGGCGCGATCTACGTGCTCGACGAGCCCACGACCGGCCTGCATCTGGCCGACGTCGACAACCTGCTCGCGATGCTCGACAGGCTGGTCGACGCCGGCAACAGTGTCATCGTGATCGAGCACCACCAGGCCGTGATGGCCCACGCCGACTGGATCATCGACCTCGGACCCGGTGCGGGCCATGACGGCGGCACGGTCGTGTTCGAGGGATCGCCGGCCGACCTCGTGGCGAAGGGCGAGACCCTCACCGCCACGCACCTGCGGCACTACGTCGGGGCATAGGGCAGGGGGTCCGGGCCCTTTTCCTCTAGCGCCCGGTGTCGTAGAGGTGCGGGCCGCCGTGGCCGAGCACCTTCACCACGATGCCGCGGCGGTGCAGTTCGGCGACGGTGCGCGTCTCCTCGTCGATGTCGCGTCCCAGCGCGTGCACGCTCGTGACGACGAGAACGTCCCCGGAGCGGACCGTGCCGAAGAAGCGGCTCAGTCGGTCCTCCCACGTCTCCAGGATGTCGGGCGCCGGATGCCGGAACCCCTCGATCGGGACGCCGAAGCGCGTGAGGTCGTCGCGCTGCTCCACGACCGGCGGCATGCCGTCCCGAGCCACGACGAGGCCCACGAGACGGGACCCGGCGGGACGGGCCTGCCACCAGTCGCGGTCGCGCTGCAGCTCGACGAAGCACTTGGGGCAGTCGGCCGCCGTGTGCGGCAGGTGCAGCGGGCTCGTCTGCAGCCCGGGTTCGGAGGAGTGATCGTGCGGGGCGTGCCGCGTGGCGGCATCCGTCACGCCTGCTGTCTCGCTCATCCGCGCTCCTTCGTCCCCTCTATTGTGCCTGGCGTGGCGACACTCTGTAACCGAGCCGGGGCGGGGAGACCGCTGCGAGCGGGACGACCACTCAGAGGACGCCGAGTTCGCGCACCGCGTCGCGCTCGGCCGCGAGTTCTGCCACCGATGCGTCGATGAGCCGTCGCGCCCGGTCGTCGATCTCGAGCCCCTCGACGATCTGCCAGCCGGTTCCGTCGCTGCGGACGGGGAACGACGAGACGAGGCCCTCCGGCACGTCGTACTCGCCGCGGGAAATCAGACCGGCGGATGTCCATCCCTCGCCCGTGCCGTGCACCCAGTCCCGCACGTGGTCAATCGTCGCGTTCGCGGCCGAGGCGACGGACGAGGAGCCACGAACCTCGATGATCTCGGCACCTCGTTTCGCCACGCGCGGCAGGAAGGTGTCGTCGAGCCAGGCGGCGACATCCACGTCGAGCCGCTCCGCGAGCGCGTCCGTCACCGCTCTGCCGCCGACCGTGGCGTGCGCGACGTCGGCGAACTGCGTGGCGGAGTGGTTGCCCCAGATGGTGACGTTCCGGATGTCGCCGACCGGCGCGCCGAGCGCTTGGGCGAGCTGGCCCTTGGCGCGGTTCTCGTCCAGCCGAATCAGGGCCGTGAACCTGCTCGGATCGATGTCGGGGGCAGAGGCAGCGGCGATCAGTGCGTTCGTGTTCGCCGGGTTGCCCACCACGACCACGCGCACATCGTCCGCCGCGTGCGCGCCGAGCGCGGCACCCTGCGGCCCGAAGATCCCGGCGTTCGCGGCCAGCAGGTCGGCACGCTCCATGCCCGGACCACGCGGCCGCGCGCCGACGAGGAGCGCGAGGTTGCACCCGTCGAAGGCAACGGCGGGGTCGTCGGTGATCTCGACGTCGGCGAGCAGCGAAAAGGCGCAGTCCTGCAGCTCGAGCGCCGCACCCTCTGCCGAGCGGAGTCCCTGCGGGACCTCGAGCAGGCGCAGCCGCACCGGCACGTCAGGCCCGAGCATGTCTCCCGCGGCTATGCGGAACAGCAGGGCGTAGCCGATCTGCCCGCCGGCTCCGGTGATGGTCACGGTGGTCGGTATCGACCGTGTGGTCGGGGTGGTCCCCGCGGTCGGAGGAGTCGCTGCCATGCCCCGAGCCTAGGCGCGTGTGCAGAGTATAGACATCCGCGGCCCGTCGCGGAGCCGCCTGACGATCACAGCCGGCGTCAACTACCGTGGGGCCATGACGTTCAATGAGAACGCCAATGTCGGGGGAAACAAAGCGCGGCGCCGTGGGCGCGGTGCTGCGGTCGCCGGCGGCGGCGTGGGAATCGTGGGGATCGCCGTCCTGCTGATCAGCATGTTCACGGGTGTGGACCTCACAGGCTTGGTCGGTGGTGGCGGAGCACCCCAGCAGGAGCAGACCGGCGGTTCCGAGATCGCGAACTGCGAGACGGGCGCCGACGCCAACGCCAACGACGCTTGCCGGCTGGCGGCGGCATCCCTCGCCATCGACCAGTTCTGGGCCGAGAACGTCGAGGGATATCGCGAGCCGGAGCTGATCATCGTCGACGTCGAGACGGGCACCCAGTGCGGCACGGCATCCAACGCCACCGGCCCGTTCTACTGCCCCCCGGAGGAGAACGTCTACGTCGACCCGACGTTCTTCGCCCTCCTGCGCGATCGCTTCGACGCCACCGCCGGCCCGCTCGCCCAGCTGTATGTGCTCGCCCACGAGTACGGGCACCACGTGCAGAACATCACCGGCATCATGCAGCAGCACCCGGACAACGGCACGGGGCCGGACAGCAACGGCGTGCGCACCGAGCTGCAGGCCGACTGCTTCGCCGGCGCCTGGGTCGGGGCGATGACCGAGCAGGAGGACGAGGCCGGCGTGCGCTTCCTCGAGCCGCCGACCCGTCAGCAGATCGCCGATGCGCTCAACGCCGCCGCGAGCGTCGGCGACGACCACATACAGGCGGAGACCAGCGGCGCCGTCAACCCGGAGGGCTGGACGCACGGGTCGAGCGAAATGCGTCAGCGCTGGTTCGACGAGGGCTACGACAACGGCATCCAGGCGTGCGACACCTTCGCCGTTCAGGGAAGCAGCCTATGACCGAGGCGGATGCGCTGTACCCCCCGATCGAGCCCTACGACAGCGGCATGCTGCTGGTCGGCGACGGTCACCGGGTCTACTGGGAGTGCAGCGGGAATCCGCACGGCAAGCCCGTCGTGTTCCTGCACGGGGGACCCGGTGCGGCGACCTCGCCCTCGCACCGCCGGCTGTTCGACCCGGCGAAGTACCGCATCGTCCTGTTCGACCAGCGCGGATGCGGACGCAGCACGCCGCATGCGGCGGGGCCGGATGCCGACCTCCGGTACAACACGACGTGGCACCTGGTGGCCGACATCGAGCTGCTCCGCAAGAACCTCGGCATCGCGCGCTGGCAGGTCTTCGGCGGCTCGTGGGGCAGCGCACTGGCACTCGCCTACGCGCAGGCGCACCCCGAGAACGTGACCGAGCTCGTGCTGCGGGGCATCTTCACCCTGCGGCGCCACGAGCTGGAGTGGTTCTACGAGGGCGGCGCCGAGGCGATCTTCCCGGACCTCTGGCAGGACTTCGTCGCTCCGATCCCGGTATTGGAGCGGTCCCGCCTGATCGAGGCGTACCACCGGCGGCTGAGCGATCCCGACCCGGCGGTGCACGTGCCGGCGGCCGTCGCCTGGAGCACGTGGGAAGCCTCCACATTGACCCTGCGGCCGGATCCCGACCTGGTGTCGAAGATGGCCCAGCCGCACGCCGCGACGGCGTTCGCGCGCATCGAGAACCACTACTTCATGCACGGCGGCTGGTTCCGCGAGGGCCAGCTGATCGCGGATGCAGGGAGGCTGAGGCACATCCCGGCCGTGATCGTGCAGGGACGTTACGACATCTGCACGCCGATCATGACCGCGTGGGACCTGCATCGTGCCTGGCCGGAAGCGGAACTGGTCGTGGTGGATGACGCGGGCCACTCCGTCACGGAACCGGGCATCGCCGCTGCGCTGGTGGCGGCCACGGACCGCTTCGCCTCCGCCTGACCCGCCGCGCGCTTTTGGCTCGGCGGCTCGGTGTTAGCTGCCCGGTGCTCGGAGTGAGGTAGGAGGTGGTGCTATTCGTGCACGCCCCGGATCAGGTCGGCGGCGGCCTCTCCGATGACGATTGCGGGCGCGTTCGTGTGGCCCCGGATGACGGTCGGCATGACCGACGCGTCCGCCACGCGCAGTCCTTCCACGCCGCGAACGCGCAGCTCGGGGTCCACCACGGAGGCGTCGTCCAAGCCCATTCGCGCCGTGCCGACGGGGTGGTAGAGAGTGTGCGAGTACCGCCGGATCGAGAGTTCGGCCCGCTGCTCGGGCGTGAGCTCGTGTCCGTCGGTGGGCAGCACCCAGCGGCCCGTGGTGAGAGCGCCCAGCGCGTCAGTGGCGATGATGCGCTCGCAGATCGCGAGGCCGGCGAGCAGCGTTTCGGCGTCGACGCCGTCGGGATCGCTGAGGTAGCGCGGGTCGATGAGCGGCTTCGCCACCGGATCCTTCGAAGCCAGCCGGATGGTGCCCCGGCTGCGGGGTTGCAGCAGGATCGCCGCCACCGTCAGCCCGTGCTCGGGTGCGGGCACGAGGCCTTCTCCGACGTAGGGGACGGGGGCGAAGAGGATCTCGATGTCGGGGAGGTCCGCCGGCATCCCCGTGCGGTCCGCCATCTCGGTGCGCACGAAGCCGATCGCCTCCGCCACGTTGGATGTCAGCATCCCGCGACGGGACGCGAGGTACCGCGCGAGTTCGGTCGGGCGGCCGGCGTCGAAGAGCGTGCCGCCCTTCGCCTGCGGCGCGAGTCCTGCGACGAGGTGGTCCTGCAGGTTCTCGCCGACCTCGGGGCTGTCGACGATGACCGGGATGCCGTGTTCGGCGAGGTGCTGGGCCGGTCCGATGCCGCTCAACATCAGCAGCTGCGGGGTGTTGATGGTTCCACCGCACAGGATCACCTCGCGCCGTGCGACGGCGTGCCTGCGGACCCCGCCGACCTCGACGTAGACGCCGGTGGCGCGGGGGCTGTGCGTATCGGGCGAGGCGCCCTTCGTCTCGGTCGCTTCGCTCCCTCGCTCAGGGACCGCTCCACGGGACGACGTGCCTGCACGCCCCTCGAACGTCACGCGTCGCACGTGCGCGCCGGTGAGCACGCGCAGGTTCGGCCGGCGGCGCGCCGGACGAAGGTACGCATCGGCGGTGGATGCCCGGCCGCCACGCCTTTGCGACACCATCGTCTGCGAGAAGCCCTGACCCTCGGGCAGGTTCGCGGGCGTGACGGGAAAGCCCGCCTCCCGCGCCGCGTCGAGGAAGGTCGCCGTGGCCGGCCGTGGGTCGCGTTGGTGCTCCACCGACTGAGGACCGTCTGTGCCCTGTGTCGGATCCGTCGGGCCCTGGGTGCGCTCGACTCGCTGGAAATACGGGATCAGCGACTTCCATGACCACCGCTCTCCCGCGGTGTGCGCCCATCCGTCGTAATCGGCCGCGAATCCGCGCACCCACATCATGGCGTTCAGCGACGACGAGCCCCCGAGTGTCTTGCCCCGCGGCCAGTAGACGGTGCGGCCTTCGAGCTGCGACTGGGGGACGGTGTCGTACCCCCAGTCGTAGATGCCTCGGAAGAGCTTCGAGAACGCGGCCGGCACGTGCAGCTCGAGCTTCGTGTCCGGACCTCCGGCCTCCAACAGCAGCACGGAGACGGTCGGATCCTCGGTGAGGCGCGCGGCCACGGCGGCGCCCGCAGACCCTGCGCCGACGACGATGTAGTCGGCGGTCAGCCCGTCGCGTCCGAACGGCCGGGCAGCGGCATCCCGTCTCGTCGTGCGGGCCGCGAGCGGATTGGTGAGCCGCCGCGAGCGGCTCACGCGCGGAACGCCTTGGCGAGTGTCCCCGCAAGCCGCACGAGGCTGCCGTCCATGCGGTAGCGCGCGAAGCCCTCACTGACCTCGGAGCCGGTGCGCGAGGTCACGAACCACGGTGGCTTGGGCAGCAGGCCGCCCTTCGACACGCTCCGCGTCCGGATCATCGTCGGCAGGGAACGCGGGAACGGACGGAAGGGACCGCGAGCCACCGACCGCTCCACTCCGGCGAGGAGGAGAGCGTTGTGCACGACTCCGATGCCGCTGCCGACATCGTGCAGGGTGCCGCCGGGGAATCCACCCCATGTCAGCACCGGAGTCAGGTAGTTGAAGGCGGTCCAGGTGTTGATCGCGATACCGCCGTACCGAAGGTCGGCGATGGCGCGCTCGAACCCGTCACCCAGCGCCTTCTGCGTCGCGGGGTCGATGAGGACGTTGGCGCCGAGGCTGCCGGTGAGCTTATCGTTGGCGTGCGCCACCGCCGCGTCGACGAACTCCTGTCCGAGTCCCGGCAGTTCCATCACTCCGAGCACAGGGGAGAAGTACTCCGTCCCCTCGAGTGCCGAGGCGTCGGCGCCGCCCTCGAGGTGGACGAGCGCACGGGTGCGATCCGAGAACCATTCGGCGTCCGGGTAGGCGGATGCCGCGGCCTGGAGCTTCTCGTCGGCCCGGGGATACCAGACCGGGCGTGCCGGCGCAGCCGCGTACGCCTCACGGAGCGCCCCCAGGAAGGCCTCGCGCTGCGGCCACTCCGACGAGAGGAGGACGACCTGGGCGGCGACGCAGTTGTGGCCGCTGTTCTGCAGCCGCATCGTCACCACGTGCTCCGCCTGGAAGCGCAGGTCGGCGTCCGTCCAGACGCCGGGAACCACGATGATCGGCGACACCCCGCCGAGCTCGCTGGTGATCGGGGTGCTCAGCTGGGGGCTGTCCTCGGCGCGGCGCCTCTCCGCCTCCTCACCCGTGCCCCACACGATGGCATCGAAGGTCGTCGCCGAGCCGGTGATGTGCACGTGATCGATGCCGGGGTGGGCGGTGAGGTACTCGCCGACGTCCGGCCCGCCGGAGACGATGCGCACGAGACCGGGCTCGATCAGCGGAGCGAGGGCACGCTCGAACACCGGGATCAGGGGGTCCATCGTGGGGTTGAGCTTGAGGAGCGCGACGCGGTTGTTCGCGAGCAGCTCGTAGAGCACGTCGAGCACGGGGATGGAGGTGACGTTGCCGGCGCCGAGTACGAGGCCGACGCCGCCCGACGCTGTGGGGTGGCGCTGTCCGAGCCCCGCCGTCGCGCGGACCTCGTCGAGCGTGAGGCCTGGCGCCATCCAGATCTCGCCGGAGAAGCCGGACAGCAGAAGCGAGTCCATCGGCTTCGCGGGGAAGACATGCGCTCGGATGCCACCGGTCGGCGCTTCATCCACGCGCAGGCCGTCGAGCGGATTCCCGCCCTTCTGCAGAGTCTTCAGCGTCTGCTCATAGGCGCGCAGCGAAACGAGGACCGCGTACGGTCCGCCGAGCCACTCCTCGCCGCGCAGGGGGTGACCGGCCGGCACGCCCTTGAGGTCGGATGCGGCATCCGCCCATTCTTCTGCGACAGCCGACACCGTCGCGTGCAGTCGCTCGAGGAGCCGCCCCCGCTGCCCGAGGGTCAGGTGGCTCCAGATGCGCGCGCCCTCGCCGAGGGCGGCGAGGGCGGCATCGACCTCGGGGTGGGCGCCGGACGGGTTCCCGCCGGATGCGACGACCCCCGGGTCGGATGCTTCGGATGCGTGCGGGGCGGACGCGGAAGCGTGCGGGGCGGAGGCCTTCGCGGCGGGGGTCATGGGCGCTCTCCTTCGGGCGGTTGCACCAGCATACGTCCGGCTCGGGAGCGTCTCGTTCGCCCTGGATGCGGCTCCGGCGCTCCGTCGGATCCCTCATCGCGGCGGGTGGGCGTACGCCGGATCAGGTGACGGGGGCGGCCTCAGGACGTTCGGCGAGGAATGGGCCTGATCTCGAGCACATCGCCTGAACCGGCGTACGCGCGGGGCCCGGCTCCCTATTCCAACGCGCCGCGGACGGCCCGCATGCCCTCCAACGTCTCGGTGAAGCTCGTGGAGAGTGGCGAGAGGCCGATGCGCAGACCGCCGGGGTCGCGGTAGTCGGGGATCACGTCCTGCTCCCACAGCCGCGCCGTCACCTCCCGCATCCGCGGGTGGGACAGGGTGATGTGGCCTCCGCGCTCGCCCGCACCCCGCGGAGACGCGAGCGTCACTCCGAGCGGCGCGAGGAGCGCATCGGCGAGGCGCACCGCGAACTCTGTGAGCGCCACCGACTTCTTCCGGAGTGCCTCGATCCCGACCGTCTCGATCAGCCGAAGCGTGTCCTGCAGGGCGAGCATCCCGACGATGGGCGGCGTGCCGGAGAGGAACCGGCGCATGCCTTCGCCCGGTGCATACGAGGGTCCCATCGCGAAGACGTCCGCCGCACCCATCCACCCGTGGATCGGCTGGGCGAGCGCCGACTGGTGCCGCTGCGCGACATACGCGAACGCGGGCGAGCCGGGGCCGCCGTTGAGGTACTTGTAGGTGCAGCCGACGGCGAGGTCGAAGCCCCACGCGTCTGCCTCGATGGGCACCGAGCCGGCCGAGTGGCAGAGGTCCCAGAGCACGAGTGCCCCTGCGTCGTGGGCGATCCGGGTCAACGCGGCCGCGTCCGCGAGGAACCCCGACCGGTAGGCGACGTGGCTCAGCAGCACCACGGCGGTCTGGGGACCGACGGCCTCCCGCAGGAGTTCGGGGGACACCCCGGCTGCGCGATCGACCTCGACCCACCGCACGCGTCCGCCCCGTTCCGCGGCGATGCCCTCGGCGAGGAACCGATCCGTGGGGAAGTTGTCCCGGTCGATGACGATCTCGACCCGCCGGGGATCCTCCGCGGCGCAGGAGTCGAAGGCCGCCCGCAGCAGCTTGTAGAGCAGCACGGTGGTCGAGTCGCCGATCACGGTCTGCCCGGGGGCCGCGCCGAGCGCGGTCCTCCCGATCGCGTCGCCGATCAGGAACGGCAGCTGCATCCACGACTCGTCCCAGCCGCGGATCAGGCGGCCGCCCCACTCTTCGCGCACGAACGTCTCCAGTCGCGCGGCGGCGCTGCGCGGCGGACGGCCCAGCGAGTTGCCGTCGAAGTAGACGAGTGACGTCTCGGAGCCCACGAATTCGTCGCGGAGGGAGCGGAGGGGGTCGGCCGCATCGAGCGCCGATGCCTCGGCCGCGAGCTCGGAGGCGGATGGGATCTGGCCCGCTGTGGTCAGGTCATCTGTGGTCAGGTCATCTGCAGTCAGGTCGCCGGTGGTCAGGTCGTCAGTGGTCATCGTGCACCAGCTCCTCGGCGGGAAGGACCGTCGCACCGGCGAGCCAGCCGGGGACGGAGTCGAGATCGGTGGGCGGATGGCCCGGAACGAAGGTGGCGACGGCGTTCGAGCGCTCGGGAAAGGGCCAAGGGTCGCTCAGCGCGGCGATCAGGGCGGCGCCGCGCACGCCCGCCGCGTGCAGCCCGTCGAGCTCTCGCACGTTGACACCCACCGGCTGCGCGCCGTTGCCGAGGTCGGTGCCGTAGAGCAGCCGGCCGCCGTCGGAGACGAATCGGGCGACGTTGTCGACGGCATCGGCCGCGGCATCCCCGTCATGGATGCTCAGCGTCGAGATCCAGCGCTGCGACGACGCGGCGCGGCGCACGAGCGACTCGTCGAGCCGCTCGCTGAAGGGAGCGTGCGCCAGCACGTCGACGCCGGCCTCGACGGCGCGCTCCGTCATCCCTTCGCCTTCGACGTGCGCGACGACGGGAAGCCCGTGGCTGCGCGCGGCGGCGACGATCGCCCGCAGCAGGGCCGGTTCCGGCACCGGACCGGTCGAGGCGTTCAGCGTGACCTTGACGACCGATGCCCCGAACGAGGCCTGCTCGTCGACCGCCGTTCCCGCCCCTCCGGCGACACCGGGAACAAGCGACGGGTCGGACACCTCGCGCACGATGGCATCCGGCGCCCACGAGCGTCCGACGGGGTATCCGCCCACGGCGGTGAGGAACGCGCCCGCGTACGCCGCGCGGGGCATGTGGTTCTTGGGGCGACGTGCGAGCTCCACGGGGTCTCCGCCGAGGTCGAGCACCGCGGCGATCCCGTGCGAGAGCAGCGTGCGCTCGTCGATCAGATGCAGGTGGACATGGTGGTCGACGAACGGCGGAAGCACCACGCCGTGGTCTCCGCTGATCGCCCGACGGCAGAGGTCGGCGTGGGGTCCGAGAAGCTCGCGAAGGGCGAACGCATCGAGCCGCCGCATGGGTCAACCGGGAATCTCGGTGCGGACGGCGAACAGCTCGGGGAAGAAGGTGAGTTCGAGCGCTTTCTGCAGGAACGGCACCCCGCTCGATCCGCCGGTCCCCGTCTTGAACCCGATGATCCGCTCGACGGTCTTCAGGTGCCTGAACCGCCAGAGCTGGAAGTTGTCCTCCAGGTCGACGAGCTCCTCGCACGTCTCGTACGCGGCCCAGTGCTTTTGGGGATCTGCGTAGATGCCGGCGAAGACCGACACGAGCTCCGGCACATATGTCCAGGCGAGGGTGACATCCCTCTCCAGCACTTCGTCGGGGATGGCGTAGCCCTCGCGCGCCAGCAGGCGCAGGAACTCGTCGTACAGGCTCGGCGCCTCGAGGCTCGACCGCACGAGCTCGCGGGCGGCGGGTTCGGCGGAGAACACCCTCAGCATGCCGACGTTCTTGTTGCCCAGCGTGAACTCCACCGCACGGTACTGCGCCGACTGGAATCCGCTCGCGTTGCCCAGCACTCCGCGGAATTGGCCGTACTCGGCAGGCGTCAGCGTCGCGAGCACCGACCACTGCTCGGTGAGCGTTCGCTGGATGTGCTTGACCCGGGCGATGCACTTCAGCGCCGGTGCGAGCTGATCCTCGCGCAGGTAGCGGCACGCGCCCGACAGCTCGTGCAGCACGAGCTTGAGCCACAGCTCGGTCGTCTGATGCTGGATGATGAACAGCAGCTCATCGTGGTGCTCGGGCGAGCTCAGGGGATGCTGGGAGGCCAGCAGCGTCTCGAGATCGAGATAGCCGCTGTAGCTCATGCGGTCGGAGAACTCGGTGACGACCGATTCCTCGATCGTCCGCGTATTGCGTTCGACGCCCTCGCTCACCACGTCAGCCTAGTGAGTGCGGCGAGGCGTTACAGCACGGCCAGCTCGCGCAGCTTCGACTCCACGTCGGCGTTGCTCGGCTCCACGTGGTGCGAAGCGTCGGGGTAGACGACGACGGGGATGCGGGTGCGCCCGGAGATCTCGCGGGCCACGTCGGCCGCCGCGGGGTCCGTCTCGAGGTCGATGTAGGTGTAGTCGACACCGAGTCCATCGAGCTGCTTCTTGGTCCGGCGGCAGTCGCCGCACCACTCGGCGCCGAACATCGTGATCGTCTCGGGGGTGGGAGAAGTCATCCCTCAAGCCTAGGCGCGTGTTGCTGAGCGGTCGCCGAGTCCTCCGCAAGTCGGTACTCGATCGGCACCTCTTCGTCCGTGTCGACGTGCTTACTGGGGGCGTAGACCACGAGCGCATGGAACACGAATCGCACCGCGAACGCGAGAACGAGGGTCACCGCCGCCGCCAGCACGCTGGGAACGTGCGCGGCCTCGACCAGCACGTAGATGAACGGGATGCGGATGAGTGCCTCGGCGTTGTTGAACGCGAAGGACTTGAGGAACCTATGCCGCATGCGACCGCTCGATGAGCGGAGGTCGTGGAAGACGAGGTACTCGAGCAGCAGGAAGTTGCCGATGATGGTGAACTCGCTCGCGACGACCGCAGCCCAGATGTACTCGACGCCCAGCTGAACGAGGAACCACATGATCGCCAGGTTCGCCACGGCGCCGAACCCGCCGACGAGCGCGAAGGCCGACATCCGCCCGAAGCGCAGCACCGTGAGCTGTGTCAGGAACCGCAGTCCCTGCGCCACGGAGGCCTTGGACGCTCCCGCGTACCGCGCCCCGAAGTCGAACGGCACCTCGGCGATGCGCAGCTGGCGACGGGCGAGGATCTCGAGCAGGATCTTGAACCCGCGCGGTTCGAGTTCCTCGACGTCGACCGCATCGCGGTCGAGGAGGAAGAATCCGGTCATCGGGTCGCTGCAGTCATGCAGCTTGCGGGGGAACATGGCCCGCGTGACCATCCTGGTGAGGCGCGAGACGGCCGTGCGCAGCCAGCCGGCCAGCCCGAGCGATGTGCCTCCGCTGGCATACCGCGAGGCCACGACGATGTCGACGTCGCCCTGGCCGGCGCGCGCGGCGAGTTCGCCGATCTTCTCCGGTGGATGCTGCAGGTCGCCGTCCATGACGAGGCACCAGCGGTAGCGCGCGACCAGCACGCCGTCGATGACGGCGCCGCCGAGCCCGCCGGTGGGCACGTCGCGATGAATGAGCCGCACGGGCAGAGTGGATGCCGCTGCCGCCGTCGCGATGATGTCCGGGGTGTCGTCGGTGGAGTCGTCGACGAAGATCACGTCGAGCGTGTGGTTCCCGGTACTCGCCTCGAGCCTGCGCAGCAACTCCGTGACGTTCGGACCCTCGTTAAGGGTCGGGATGATGACGGAGATTTCCAGGACCGTGCTCCGGATGTCGGCGGTGGCGGTGTGGCGCTGAAGCCGGAGCGCGCGCCACATTGCCGGGCTCTCAGCGTATCGTGCGGCCTCGGGCGCCAGCCGAGCGCCGGCTATGAGATGCCCAGGAGACCGCCGTGGTCTCCGGTGTGAGACGGCCCCACCCCGACCGGGGTGATGACACCCGCCTGCACCGGGGGAGTGCAGAGGGCGATCGCGGGGTGGGGCCGTTGAAGCGGAAGCTCGTCGCCCCAGACGGCGAGCTTCCGCCGGCTTCCGCCGGAGGCGGAAGATCAGTGCCGAACGGCGAGGGCGCCGTCGGCGAGGTCCTTGCTGCGGTCGAGGTTCGACATGACATCGAGCGCCCGCCGCAGCGCGGTGCTCGAGGTGTGCACCGTGTACGGGAAGTAGACGATCTCGACCCCGACGGCGGAGAACTCCCGTTCCAGGCGGTCGCCCTTCGCGGTCCCACGCCAGTCGTCACCCTTGAAGAAGTGGGTGAAGCCGACCTCTTTCCAGACGTCGAGCTTGTCGGGGACCGTCTCGATGTGGACGTCGTCGACGTAGCGGATATGCCGCACGATCTCGGCCCGCTCCGCTGTGGGGATCACGGGCTCGACGCCCTTCACCGCCCGCAGCATCTCATCGCTGACGACACCCGCGATCAGGAAGTCGCAGTTCTCCTTCGCGTGACGAAGGATGTTGAGGTGCCCGACGTGGAAAAGGTCGAAAGCACCCGCGGCATAGCCAATGCGCTGAGCCATTGTTTGTGAGCCCCCAGAACTCGTGAAGCGATCCCCATCGCTGATTCCCCAGTGGCGCCCCGTGACAGATCAACGGGACGCATTCCGCACTATACCGCCTCAACCCTGGCGCAGCATCCCAGATTCGGAACCGACGCAATCCCGGTTTCAGGGCACCGCGTTGACCACGATGTCCTCGACGCTCACCGTCACCGGGCCGTTGGTCGTGGACGAGCTGACATACGCCCCCAGTCCGAGTGCACCGGTCCCCTGCAGGGCGCTCGTGCTGTCCGTCGCGACAGCCTGCCAGGCGGCAGGCTCCGGCGATCCGTCGAGCCACACCTTCGCCCGCAGTGTCGTCGGCGAAGTGGCCGTCGCCTGCGTCCTGATGTGGAGTTTCGCCTGTTGCGCCGGAACCGTGAGCCCTGCGAGGGCGCCACCCGCCAGAGCCGTTCCGTCTCTCATGAGCTGCAGCACGGCGGAGCCGTTGGCGTTCAGGCGCACCCTGGCGCCGTAGACAGCAGAGCCGATGACTCGTGTGTTGACCAGGAAGTTCAGGTACTGGTTGGGGAGCTTGTCGAACGACACCACGGCCTGCACGTCGACGTCGGATGACGCGACCTGCGCGAGGGTGGCGGTCAGCGTGGATCCCGCCGTCGCAGAGAATCTCCCGGCTCCGGAGGACACGGAAGTCTTCGCAGCGGAATTCACCGTCCACGGACCCCCCGCATCCGCCGTGCCCCAGCCGGTCGCGACGGTGCGCGAGAAGGCATCGGCGGCGATCGCGGATGTCGGCGGCGCGGACACCGTGACGGTCTGCGTCGACGATGCCGACGCCCCGTCGTCGTCCGTCACCGTGAGCGTGACCGGATACTGTCCCGCTGTGCCGAAGGTGTGAGAAGCGGTCTGCCCGGCCTTCACCACGCCGCCGAAGCTCCAGGAGCGGGACACGATCACGCCGTCGGAATCGGTCGAGCCCCCGGAGTCCGTCGACACGGTCAGTCCGGATGTCGTCGCGGTGAAGGCTGCGACGGGCGGTACGTTCGCCGGCGGCGGAGTGGAGCCCACCCCGACCGCCGAGAGGTTGTCGTACCCGACATTCACCGGGCCGTTCGTGGCCGTTGCCCAGAGATACGTGCTGAGCCGCACCGACCCGGCGGACTGGAGGGCGGGTGTCGCGTCGGTCACGGTGTAGTTCCACGACGTCGGCTCCGGGGCGCCCGCGGGCCACACGCGCACGCGGAGAGTGGTCGGAGAGGTGCCGAGGGTGTCGACGCGGACGGAGATCGGCGATGACGGACCGATGGAGCCCGCGACGGAGCCTCCGCCGAGCACGGTGGCGTCGCGCATGAGCTGAACGGCGACGGTCCCGTTCGAGTTCAGCCGGAGCCGGGCTCCGTACGAAGCGGTGCCGACCACTCGCCCCATGACGGTGCTCGTGAGCACCTGGTCGGCGAGCTTGTCCACCGACACGGTCGCGGCGACCGACGTGTCCGTCGACGAGATCGCGCCCAGCGTGGCGTTGAGCGTGGAGCCGGCGGTCGCCATGACGCGGCCCATCCCTCCCGAGACCGAGAACTTCGTGGTCGAGTTCACGGTCCACGCCCCGCCCATCTCGGCGGTCCCCCAGCCCGACGCCGTCGTGCGCGTGAACGTGTCCTGGGCAAGCACCGGCGGGGCACTCGAGCCGGCGGTGAACGACCAGGTCGGTCCGCGCGTCACGGATGTGCCGTCGTCCACGGTCGCGTACCAGTCGAACACGGTACCCGCGGAGAGCGTTGGGGCGGCGAGCCGCGCGGTGCCACCGCTCGGGACGGTCACGGTGCCCAGAAGCGGCGATTCGACCGGCGGTGCGGTCATGTCATAGCTCCAGGCGAACGCGCTGTCGGCATCCGTCTCGCGCGTACCCAGCCACGGCGAGTAGGTCGTCGCGGTGACCTCGTCGCGTGCGGGGCTGAAGGTGTAGTAACGGAGCCAGCCGTCTCCGCCGTTGGGGCGGCCCTGATAGTCCGACAACGCGGACTGCACCTGGCGGCCGCAGGCGTTCGCGTCGCTCCGGTTCGCCTCGCCGTCCAAGCCGTCGGTGAAGTGACCGTTCACGACGAGGAAGATCTGGCAGTTCGGGTACACCAGCTTCTGCCAGAGCGCCGCGCCGCTATTGCCAGGAACGTCCGTCCGCACGACCTGCGTGCTGAACGCACCCGCCACATTCACGAAGCTGTGGGTGGCCAGGATCGCCCGGCGATCGGGGTGGGCCGAGAGGACGCGCTGGGCCCACGCCACCACATCGTCGGGCGCGTTCAGTTCGAGGCTGAGCAGCAGGAAGTCCATCCCGCCCGCGGTGAAGAGTGAGTAGCTGTTCATGTTCCGCCGGTCGACCGGGTCGGGCCCGAACTGGCTCTGCCCGTAGTACCCGCCGTATCTGGCGGTCGGCGAGTTCCATGAGGCCGCGCTGTAGCGCGAGACCGGGAAGTTCGCGTCGTATCCCGCGAAGGCGCCCGTTGCCAGGTCGAAGTCGTGGTTGCCGGGGACGACGGCACTGGGAACCCCGCCGTCGTCGAGGATCTTGTACGCGTTGTTCGCCCGCGACCACTGAGCGGCCGACGTCTGGTTGTCGACGATGTCGCCGACGCCTGCGACGTACGCCAACGACAGACGGTCGCGCTCCGCCACGATCCACTGCAGCTGACTGTTCAGCACGGGCATGTTCGCCGTGGTCAGGATGTAGTTCTGCGTGTCCGGCAGCACCATGAGGGTGAAGTCGGAGCCTGAGGGGCTGCCCGGGCCACGTGGCGCGCCGTGGAACGAGACCTCGACCTGCGCGTCATCCGGGTCGGTGGCGGTCACCGATAACGACGTGCCGGGCGCCGCCGTACTCCCGTTCGCGGGTCCCACCAACGTCGGCGGAGGAGGTGGCGCCCCCGCCGCGCTCGCCGGAGCGGGAACGGACATCGCAAGCGCGACGATGAGAAAAAGGCCGAGATATCGAGCACGCGACGTCGGGTGCGAGCGCATCGATCCACCTCCCCAGGAGATCGAATGAATGCCTCAACGTAACACCGCGAGGGCCGGTGGCATAGGGAAACCCGCGTCCGCCGTTTGTGTCGACGGTGTGTCAGGGGGATGAGATTGCTCTCAGGCAATAGATTCCGGGTCACGATTTGGTTACTCTTACCACATCCCCCTCGCCCGTGCGCGGCCTGCAACCAGGCACCCCCCTTTACGCGTACCGATCCCCCAATGGTGGCTTGTGCATACTCGATCGTCCCTACCCAGAACCAACACAAAACCGATTCGCCGAAAGCGGATCTCGGCAGCAGTCGCGATCCTCTCCCTGGCGCTCGCGGGCGCGGTCGCGGCTCCGACCGCGGCGACCGCCGCGGAGTCCCAGACCCTCTCGCTGAAGCCCGGATCGACCAGTGTGGTCGCCATCGGTGGAAGCGGCACGGTCGGCTCAGCGACGCTGAGCTTCAACGTTCCGCAGCTGCCGAAATCCGGTGGCGGCCTCTACACCAGCGTTCGCGTTCGCTCGAACAGCGCCGGCGCGTACGTGCTGCAGTCCCGAGTGTTCCCGGACGGCACCGTCAATCTCTCTATCAAGAAGTCCACGCGCAGCGGTGGCGCCGAAACGCTCACCCCGATCGGCAACGCACAGGTCCTGCGGAAGAAGGCGACGCCCGGCGCGACGATCGACCTCCGTCTGATCGCGGACGGCAGCGCGACGACTGTTCTCACGGGCTACGCCAGGCTTGCAGGAAAGATCGTCAAGGTGAGCGCGATCGATTCGAAGGCTCCTCTCACCGCAGCCGGCCGTGCCGACTCGACCTTCTACGTCTCCTCGTCGACGCCCGCCATGTCGGCAGTGGTCAGCTACAAGGCCCAAACACTGTCCAACCCGGCGGCACCGGCGCCCGCTCCGGCACCGGCCCCCGCTCCTGCACCGGCTCCCGCTCCTGCACCGGCCCCCGCTCCTGCACCGGCCCCCGCTCCTGCACCGGCCCCCTCTCCTGCGCCGGCACCGGCGCCGCCCTCTCAGCGGCCGAACGGCTCGACCACGGGCGTACCGCGCGGCGTGGGCCTGCAGGTGTACAACGGCGATATCACGATCAACGAGCCGAACACGGTGATCGAGGGGCTCGAGGTGCGAGGGATCATCACCGTCAACGCGCCCGGCGCCGTGATCAAGAATTCGAAGATCGTCGGCACCTCCACCCCGCGCTCAGTGGGGCTTGTGAACAACATCGTCTCGGGCGCGTCGTTCACGGTCATCGATTCCGAGATCGCCGCCGCCGTTGAAGACCCGCTCTGGAACGGCATCTATGGCAGCAACTTCACCGCGATCCGGGTGAACGTTCACCGTGTCGTGGATCCGATCCGCATCTATGGCAGCAACGTCACCGTGAAGGACTCCTGGCTCCACGACTCCACCTACACCGAGAAAGACCCGTACCGTGACGGGACCCCGACTCACGACGACTCGGTTCAGATCCAGGCGGGTGACAGCATCCTCCTCGAGGGCAACCGCATGGAGGACGCCCACAACGCGGCGATCATGATCGGTCAGGACAGGAATCGCACTCGGATGAGCAACATCGTGATCCGCGACAATTACCTGCAGGGTGGCGCGTGCACGGTCAACATCGACCAGACGCCGGCCGTGGTCAAGCCGTCGTTGGTGGACAACGTGTTCGGTCCCAAGCGCAAGAGCGCGCCGTGTGCGGTGATCGCCCCGCACGCGAACGCCCCGGTCTTCTCCGGAAACATCTGGGAGGCGACGGGAAAGCCGATGAACACGTACATCGTCGCGCCGTAACGCTCCGAGCAGAGAACGACGGGCCGGATCCTCCTCTGAGGGATCCGGCCCGTCGTCATGTGAGCGAGCGCCATCATGACCGCGGATGAGGGCGGCGAGGTCTCCCGAAAAGACTGATCGATCGGTCGATTATGAGCCGAGCCCTGGTCGAAAATTAGACTTCTATCAGCAATTTTGTTGACGATCACGATTTGATTACGCTTGCAACAATCCCCCTCGTCCCTGCGCGGCTTGCCAACGCAAACACCCGCCCGCGCACCGAAACCCCCATTGGTGGCTTGTGCATACTCGATCGTCCATTCCCGAAATCAAACAGAAACCCCTCGGCAGAAAGCGGTTCGCCGCGATGATCGCGGCTCTCTCGCTCGCGGTGGCCGGCGCAGTCGGCGTCCCCTCAACCGCCACTGCGGCCGAGCTCCAGGTGCTCTCGCTCGAGCCCGGCTCCACCGACTCGGTGGCGATCGGCGGAAGCGGCATTGTCGGCTCCGCGACTCTCACGTTCAACGTGCCACAGCTGCCGGCGTCGGGCAGCGGGCTCTACACGAGCGTTCGCCTGCGATCGAACAGCGCCGGCGCATACCTTCTCCAGTCGCGTATCAGTCCTGATGGCACCGTGAAAGTGGCTCTCAAGAAGTCGACGCGCAACGGCGGTGTGGAGACGCTCCAGACGATCAGCGATGACCAGTTCCTTCCCTCCAAGGCCACTGCCGGTGCGGCGATCGACCTCCGTCTGGTCGCCGAAGGCACCACGACGACAACCCTCACCGGCTACGCGCGGGTGGCGGGACAGGTCGCAGAAGTGAAGGCGACCGATTCGAGCGCGCCCCTCACCGCTGCCGGCACCGCCGACTCGACGTTCTACGTCTCGACCTCGACTCCGGCGATGTCAGCGGTGGTCAGCTACACGGCTCAGACGCTGTCTTCGACCGCCGCCCCCGCGCCTGCACCGGCGCCGGCTCCAGCGCCTGCGCCCGCTCCACCGTCGGATTCCCTGGCCGGCCCTTCGAACACAGGCGTGCCCACCGGCGTCACCCTCACTGTTCACCAGGGCGACATCGTGGTGAAGCAGGCGAACGCGGTGATCGAGGGCCTCGAGGTCCGCGGTGTCATCGTGATCGAGGCCCCGGGCGTCGTGATCCGCAACACCCGTGTCGTCGGCGGTGCTGTTCCGGGCCGAGCAGGCCTCGTGAACAACGTCGCGTCGGGTCAGCCCTTCACGATCGTGGACTCCGAACTCGTCCCGACCGTCACGTCGCCCTATTGGAACGGCATCATGGGCAGCAACTTCACCGCGGCGCGCGTCGACATCCACCGCGTCGTCGACCCTGTCCGAGTGCTGGGCAGCAACGTCACGGTGCGCGATTCCTGGCTGCACGACAACTCCCACTATGTCAACGACCCGCTCTGGAATGGTGGTCCTTCCCACACCGACTCGATCCAGATCCAGGCCGGCACCAACATCGTGATCGAGGGCAACCGCATCGAGGGCGCGCACAACGCGGCCGTCCAGATCACCCAGGACACCTCGCGGACCCGATTGGGCACGATCAGGATCGCTGACAACTACCTGCAGGGCGGAGCGTGCACGGTGAACATCGCGCGCACACCCGCTTTCGTGCAGACATCCATCCTCAGCAACGTGTTCGGGCCCGAGCGAGAGTACGGGCACTGCGCGGTGATCGCGCCGACCTCCAACGCCCCGTCGCTGTCGGGCAACGTCTGGGAGGCGACCGGCCAGCCGATGAACGCCTACACGGTGCTCCCGTAGCCTTTTCTCGAAGAACGGCCCCTTCCTCGCATGAGGAGGGGGCCGTTCTCATTCCGGCCGGCGTCGCCGGCGGCCGTACTCGTCGTGCGCGTAACCGATGGATGCGGCGATCATCCCCGCCCCGCGATAGGCGGTGCGGAGGCCCCGCGCGCGGTGCTGCAGCGATCGCGTGAGGACGCCCCACACGCAACGGCCCGATCCGCCCACTACCCGGGCCGCTCCTCGGACGCTCGTCTTGACTCGTTCTCCGGCGCGGGCGCCAACCGACCCCGCGAGCGCGAGATCGACGCGGGCGGCGGTGTTTCCGAACCGGAACGCGCGCATGAGTACCCACGCACGGGTGAAACGCGCCGCTTCCTCCTGCTCGAGGACGACCGCATCCTCCGCCCACCGGATCGTCCCGCCCCGCGCGGTCAGGGCGCGGGTGAACATGCTGTCGCTCCCTCCCGTGAGGCCGAAGCGCTCGTCGAACCGGAGCGCGAGCGGGCGGATGCGGGTGAGATCGAGGAGCAGGTTGTTCGTGGCGGCCTCGCGCATCGACTGACCGTGTTCGCGCACCGGCCGGATGAACGCGCCGCTTGCCGCCACCCAGGGTTCGACGTCGTCCGGGAAGCGGGTGATCACGCGCCCGGCGACCGCGTGCGCGTTCGTCGCTCTGTGCATTTCGACGAGGTTGCGCAGCCAGTCGGGCTCCGGCAGCTCATCGTCATCCAGAAACACGACCGCGTCCGCGTCAGTGGAATCGTCCAGCGCACGGTTGCGGACCGCGGCTATCCCGGGCGTGCGCTCGATCACGTACGACACCCCGAAGCGGGCCGCCGCCTCCCGCCCGGACCCCGCCGCATCGTTGTCCACCACCAGCACCCTGTACCGGTCATCGCCCGCGGCGTTCAACTGGTCGACCTGCTGCGACACGATGGCCAGCGCGCCCTCGAGGGCCGCAGGACGTTTGAAGGTCGGGACGGCGACGACGATCACGATGCCGGTCGCCGATCGGCGGTGCGGCCGCGGCCGCGGGCGGCGAGGGCAGCCCGGTAGGCGGCGGCATGAGCGGCACCCGCGTCATCCCAATCGCGTCGCGACAGATCCGGGCGCCCCTGGCGAGGTTCCGCGGTTCGCGCGGCGGCCTCGAGCAGCACCTCCGCGGTGATTTCGCCGTCGAAGAAGTGCACCCAGCCCTCACCGACCTCTTTCGCGAGCGACCGCGTCGTGTCATTGTCGGGCACGAGGACCGGCCGGTCCAGCGACAGCGCCGCCAGCGCCGCACTGGAGTTGTGCATGTGCCGGTAGGGCAGCACGACGAGAGACGACGAGGTCACCGTTTCGACCAGCTCCTCCTCGGAGATGTAACGCAGTTCCACGCGCAGGGCCGGCACCCGCTGGGCCGCGCTTCGGGCCAGGCGCGCGATGGCGGGATCACTCGGCTTGCCGGCGACCGTGAGTCGCAGTTCCGGAGCGGTCGCCGCGCACTCCTCGAACGCAGCGATCAGCTCCTCCACTCCCTTGTACGGCTTGATGAGGCCGACATACGCGAGGTGGTGCGGCTCGACATCGGCCTTGGGTATGAGCGCGAACCAATCCCGGTAATGCCCGAGCGGGACGAGCGCGGACGGGATGCCGGACACCTCGGGCGTCGTCTCCGACAGCCGCACCCGCAGCGTGGTGCGGCGGTCGAGCGCCCGGAGGAGAAGTGCGTCAGCGCCTCGGTCTTCCCGCGGCGACACGTTGTGCACGGTCTGTACGACGGCGGTGCGCGCGAGTTTGAGCCGCACGACGAGCGCGAGCAGCGCGACGCGCTTGCCTCCGCGCGTGTACCATCGGCGACCCGCCAGGAGCGTGTCTCCCCAGTGCACATGGAACACGTCGTATGACCCCAGGAGCGCGGTGCGCCATGAGAAGGGCACGTGCTCCAGCTCGGGGGTGCGCTGCAGCGCGTTCTTCAGCATCACGATGTAGGGGTTGGTCGTGGCACGGGGGGCGCCGAAAGACTGCATCACCCTGATCCGACGCATCCCGCACCCCCCCAACAAACTGTAATGGTGCGCCGGACCGTCGGTGGACCGGCATACTTGCACGAAAGCACCGGTCATCTTGGGAGGGTCCGGGTGGAAACCATCTCGGAGACGTACGGGCGGCTGCGCGCGGCGCAGAAGGGTCGCGCGCGCGGCGCGCCGGCATATTCGGTCTTCGTGAACCGTCCCGTCGGGAGACTGCTCGCCGCGATCGCCTACCGTGTGGGGCTGACACCCAATCAAGTGACGGTGATCAGCGCGGCATTCACATTCGCGGGCATCGGCCTGCTCGCCGTCCTTCCCCCGACGCCTGCGCTCGGGATCATCGTGTGGTTACTCCTCGCACTCGGCTACGCGTGCGATTCCGCGGACGGACAGGTCGCCCGCCTTCGGGGCGGTGGGTCCCTCGCGGGCGAGTGGCTCGATCACTTCGTCGACGCGATGAAGATCTCCTCGCTGCACCTGGCGGTGCTCATCGGGCTCAGTCGCGTCGTCGGCGTCGGATCGGCGTGGCTGCTCGTGCCGATCGCCTTCACGGTCGTGGCCAGCACCACCTTCTTCGCGATGATCCTGAACGACCTGCTCAAGGGGAAGCGGGGGCTCGCATCGGCTCACACCGAGGGGGGCGCGAGCACGCTCCGCTCGCTCCTGCTGCTGCCCACCGACTATGGGGTCGTCATGCTCGCCTTCCTCGCCTGGGGATGGCCGCCCGCGTTCCTGGTGCTTTACACGCTGCTCCTGACCGCTGCTACGCTCTTCCTTCTGCTGGCAGCCGTCAAGTGGTTCCGCGAGATGGTCCGCATCGACCGCGAGACCGCAGTGAGATGACGGCCGGTGTGCCGGCGGTCCTCGTCGTGAGCTACGGCTCG
The DNA here is from genome assembly GCF_049844955.1 of Microbacterium sp. DT81.1. Classification (NCBI taxonomy): domain Bacteria; kingdom Bacillati; phylum Actinomycetota; class Actinomycetes; order Micrococcales; family Microbacteriaceae; genus Microbacterium; species Microbacterium sp. DT81.1. The sequence goes on along the minus strand of NZ_JBNCMA010000006.1, from coordinate 179,366 downwards.
CACCAGCTGGTCGCCGAGAACCTCGCGCGCACCGTCCTTCCGGGCGGCGCGCTGATCGCGGTCGTCGACAACTACACGACCGACCAAGAGCGCGCGGCGATGGTCGAGCTGGCGGATCGGGAGGGCTGGCACCTCGTCGGCCCCGACCGCAATCTCGGCTTCGGGTCCGGGATGAACGCCGCGGCTGCGCGCGCGGCCGAGCTCGGTGCAACCTCCTACATCCTGCTCAATCCCGACGCGTACGTCGTCGGAGACGGCGTCGCGACGCTGGCGGATCGGGTCGCCGCCGACCCGTCGGCCGTCATCTCGCCCCTGGTCGTGCGTCCCGACGGCACCCATTTCGCCTCCGCGATGGAATTGGATCTCGACACCGGGGCGGTCCGGCGCGTGCGCAAGGGGCGCCGGTTCGACCGCTCGGCGCTCTGGCTCAGCGGTGCGTGCCTGGCGGTCAGCCGGGAGATGTGGGAGCGGATCGGCGGATTCGACGAGGACTACTTCCTCTACTGGGAGGACATCGACCTCTCGGTGCGTGCGGTTGCCGCAGGGGCCCGGCTGGAGGTCGCGACCGACGTGAAAGCGGTGCACAGCGCGGGCGGCACCCAATCGGTCGCGGAAGGCGGGAAGTCCTCGGTGTACTACTTCTACAACGTGCGCAATCGGCTGGTCTTCGCCGCCCAGCACCTGGAGCCCGACGCACAGCGACGGTGGCGGCGCGGCTCCATCCCCGCGGCCTGGGCGATCCTCCTGCGAGGTGGACGCCGCCAGCTGCTGCACCCCCGGCGCACGATCGTGCCGGCGTGGCGGGGCACGGCATCCGGACTCGCGTACATGCGACGGCGCGCTCGGTCGGCGAGCGGGGTGATCTCGTGAGCAACGGCCGCGTGATCGCGTTCACCGGCAAGTACCACGGCCTCGGCAACCGGCTGCGGGTGACCCTCGGGGCCCGCTCGCTCGCCCGGTGGGCGGGCCGCGACTTCGCCTACACGTGGCCGACCGGCCGAAGGTTCGGCGCGCGGTTCGACGAGCTGTGGAAGTTCGGCGAGCGCCGCATCTCGCCGACATGGTCCCGGATGCTCTCACTGCGGCACCCTTATCGAAAGGCCGACCTCGATTGGCTCGACGACGCGGGATCCGATCGCACGTGGCAGATCCGCACCGCGCACGCCCTTCACCTGCCCGACGGCGCAACGCCGTGGGGCGAGGAGCTGCAGTCCCTCGAGCCGGTGGACGTCATCGCGGACCGCGTGCGCGCGTTCCGCGACCGGCACCTGGCGGGGGAGCCGTACATCGGGGTGATGGTGCGGGCTCACCCCGTGTCGAACGTGCAGACGCTCGAGCACTCACCGCTGCACTGGTACATCGACCGGATGCGCGAGCTGCGGGCCGAACGACCGGGTGTCCGCTTCTTCCTGTCGGCCGACGCCGAGCCTGCGCAGGCCGAGGTGATCGCCGCGATCCCGGGGACGGTGGCGCTCGATGACAAAGGCGGGTACAACACCAAGGCAGCGCTGGTGTCGTCGGTGGTCGACCTCTACCTCCTGGCGGGGGCGGGGCACCTGATCGCCCCCCACTATTCGAGCTTCCCGCACGTCGCCCAGAAGCTCGCAGGTCCCGGCCTTCTCCTCGAGACGTCGATGACCGGGCCGGAGACGCGACTCGAGGGCCGCGAGACTCTCCCCATCGCCGCGGATCCCCTGCGGCCATGGAGTCGGACTCCCGACTGAGCGGGCCCCGTCCTCGGGAGATCCTGAGTTTCGCGTCTCAACCCCCTGCTATAGTCGGTCCCGGGGAATGGCGGACGCCAGCGGGAACTGGCGTCTGCATCACATCGGGGAACAGCCGATCGCGCATGGATGCGCGGCGACTGAACATCATCTGGGGGATGAGCAGTGGGGAAGCGATCGACGCTGAGGCGTCTGGCTATTCGATTCAGCGCGGTGGCGGCCGGAGCCGCCCTGTGCGCAACGGCGTTCACGGCGTGCTCGGCAGAGCCGCAGGCGCAGCCCGGAACGCAGAACGACGATCCGGTGCCGACCGCCACCGTCCCCGCGCCGAACGGCGGCTCCGTCGAGGAGACCGTCGCACCGGTCGATCCCGGTCCGACGCAGGACGCGGAGCTCGGTGAGAGCGCCGACCTCGACGACGGCGTCTCCATCACGGTGAGCGAGGTCGAGCCCCTCGAGGTCGAGGCGAACACGCCGGGCGAGATCGCGGGCCCGGCGGTGGCGTTGACCATCAACGTCGACAACGCCTCCGACGAGACCATCGACCTGAGCACGGCCATGGTGTCCGTGACCGGGTCGGGCGGCTCCTACGGTCAGGCCACCACCTCGGAGCCCTTCAGCCCGTTCATGGGCTCGGTCGAGCCGGGTGCCGCCGCATCCGGCGTGTATGTGTTCAGGCTTCCCGCCCAAGAGCGGGATGCACTTCAGGTAAGCGTCGAGTACGTCGCGGGTGCACCGATCGCCCTCTTCGTCGGCTCTGTCGAGTAGTCGGTCGAAGGAGACAGAGTGAACGCTGGGGCGTTGAATCTGCGCAAGGTTGTCGTCGGGATGACGGTCGCCGCGCTGGCGGCCGCGGGACTGGTGGTGGGAGTCGGCGCGCCGGCGTCCGCCGTCTCGACGACGGGTCCCGCACCGATCGAGCAGCGCAATGCGGCGACGGTCACGAACGACCCGCTGCCGACGGTGCAGATCGACTCGGGCGTCGTGTGGGCGCAGGTCATCGCGGGCGACACGGTATACGCGGGCGGGAGCTTCTCCAATGCGCGTCCCGCCGGCGCAGGACAGGGCACCAGCCTGATGCCTCGCAGCAACATCCTCGCGTACAACATCAACACGGGGGTCGCGACTTCCTTCGCCCCCGTGATCAACGGCACGGTCAAGGCCATGGCGGTCTCGCCCGACGGTGGCACGCTCTACGTCGGTGGATCGTTCACGCAGGTCGACGGTCAGTCGCGCTTCAACGTCGCCGCGTTCAGCACTGTCACCGGCGCGCTTCTCACCACCTTCAAACCGGCGATCGGCGGTTCGTACGTCAACGGAATCGTCGCGACGGACTCCACCGTCTACTTCGGCGGCCTCATCTCTGCGGCCGGTGGCGTCACCCGTAAGAACTTCGCGGCGGCGGCCGCGTCCGACGGGGCTGTCCTGACCTGGGCACCGACAACGGACCTGCAGGTGGACACCATGGTGCTCGCACCGGCCGGCGACAAGATCATCGCCGGTGGCCGATTCGAGAAGGTCAACGACATCACGTCGCGCGGTCTCGCGGCTCTGGATCTCACCAACGGGTCGCTGCTGCCCTGGGCCGTCACCGCGACGGTGAAGAACGGCCTGGCGACAGGCACCACCGCCGGCAAGGCGGGAATCTCGCAGCTGAACACCGACAGCACAGGCGCCGTCTACGGCACCGGCTGGGTGTTCGCCAACGCAGCGACCGGAAACCTCGAGGGCATCTTCGCCGCGGAGGGCGACACCGGCGCGGTCCGCTGGATCGCCGACTGCCACGGCGACCACTACGGGGTCTACTCCGACGGCACCAACGTCTACAGCACCGGCCACGAGCACGACTGTCAGACCGCCGGAGGTCTTCCGCAGGGCTCGGGCAACCCCGGCAACATGAAGAATGCGACGGTGTACACCGCGGCGGTCAAGGGGACGCTGTCGCGCTCCCCGTCGGTGAACGCCACCTACGCCGACTGGAGCGGCTACCCGGCTCCCGCGGCCGTGAACTGGTACGCGGACTGGTTGGTCGGTACCGCGACCGGCCAGGGTCAGGCGGGATGGACCGCGACCGGCAACGGACAGTACCTCCTCATCGGGGGGGAGTTCCCGCTGGTCAACAACATCCGCAGTCAGGGCATCGCGCGATTCGCCGTGAACCCGGTCGGCGGAGCGAAGCAGGGTCCACGCCTCGCGGCCGCTGACTGGACACCGACGGCGAAGTCGGTGGAGTCCGGCTCGGCCCGCGTGCAGATCCCCGCCAACTGGGACCGCGACGACCTCGACATCACGTATCAGCTGTGGGCGCAGGGCGGCACCCAGCCGCTTGCGACCCGTACCGCGTCCTCCACGTTCTGGAACCGACCGACGCAGGTTCTTTCCGCCTCCGGCTTCGAGCCCGGTTCGTCGCAGACCTTCTATGTGATGGCCAAGGACGGGGACGGCAACTCGGCGAAGAGCGCCGACGTCACCGTCACGATCAGCGGCGCGGTGGGTTCCACCTACGCAACCAGCGTGCTCGATGACAGCGCGAGCCTGTACTGGCGCTTCGGCACCAGCAACGCGGTCGGCGGCGCCGACGTCGCCGGCGCGAACAACGCCGTCACGGGCACCGGAGTCGGCACCACGTCCGATGACGCGCTCGTGAACGAGGCCAACGGCTCGGCGACTTTCGGCGGCACCTCCAGCGGGCTTGCGCGCACGACACAGCCGGCGGCTGTCGGATTGTCCTTCGCGACGGAATTGTGGTTCAAGACGTCCACCCTGTCCGGCGGCAAGCTGGTGGGCTATGGCAGCGCGACCTCAGGAAGCTCGTCCAACCCGGACCGTCACCTCTACATGCGCAACAACGGCGCACTGGTGTTCGGAATCTGGCAGGGCATGAACAAGACGATCGAGTCACCGGGCACCTATCGTGACAACCTGTGGCACCACGCGGTGGCGCAGCTGAGCCCGACGGCCGGCATGCAGCTCTACGTCGACGGCGCCCTCGTCGCATCCGATGCCACCGCGACCGCGTCCGCACGGCCCATCACGGGATACTGGCGGGTCGGCGGCGACACGGTCAGCGGATGGCCCGGCGCGCCGAGCTCGAGCTATTTCAACGGTCGGATCGACGAATTCGCCGTGTACCCGGCGACCCTCACGGCGGCGCAGGTTTCCAAGCACTACGCGCTCGGCGCGGGCCTCGCCCTGCCGGCCCCGTCGTTCGCGGTGACCGGACCGGAACTCGCCAAGTCGTTCGACGGCAGCGCGACGACGGCTCCTGCCGGACGCACCATCGTCTCCTACCAGTGGGCCTTCGGCGACGGGGCCACAGCGACAGGGGCGACGGCGGGCCACGTCTACGCCGAACCGGGCACCTACTCGGTGACACTGACGGTCAAGGACAGCGCGAACTTCACGGCCTCGTCTACCCAGACCGTCACCGCCACGCCACCGCATCAGGCGCCCATTGCGGCCTTCACCCCGACCGTGGCCGGCCTGACCGCCGCGTTCGACGCCTCGGCATCCACGGCTTCGGGTGCGGCGTCCATCACCGGCCACTCGTGGGACTTCGGCGACGGCGGGACTTCCGCGGAGGCCGCTCCGTCCCACACGTATGCCGCTGCGGGCACGTACACGACGACGCTGACGGTGACCGACAACCTCGGCTTCTCCAGCACGGTGGCGACGTCCGAAGTCACCGTCAGCCACGCGAATCCGGTGGCTGCGTTCACCTCCTCCACGGTGGGTCTCGACGCATCCGTCGATGCCTCCACCTCCAGCGCGTCCGACAGCGCGACCATGTCGTACTCGTGGAACTGGGGAGACGGATCGCCGGCGGGTTCCGGCGTGACCGCGTCGCACACCTACGCGACGTCGGGGGTCTACCCCGTGACCCTCACGGTCACCGACAGCCTCGGCGCATCGGCGACCAAGAACGCGAACGTGTCGGTGGCCGCACAGGTCTTCGCGGCTCGTGACGACTTCCAGCGCACTCTCGCGACCGGCTGGGGCTCGGCAGTGACCGGTGGCGCCTGGTCGGGCACGGCGGCGTTCTCGGTCTCCGATGGTGTCGGCAGGGTGTCGTTGAATGCGGGCCAGACACGCACGACGACGCTCACCGCCGTCTCGGCGCAGGATGTCGACGCGACGGCCGTCCTTTCGGCGGACAAGCTCGCGAACGGCGGCGGTCTGCACGTGAACCTCGCTGTGCACAAGAGCACCGCCGGGGAGTACCGCCTGAAGGTGCGCACGCTGGCGACGGGAGCGGTTTCGGCGAGTCTGACCAAGCTGGTCGGCACGACGGAGTCCACGCTGGCCACGAAGACGATCACCGGCTACACCTACGCGGCCGACGCGAAGCTCCGGGTGCACCTGCTGACCTCGACCGCCAGCGGCTCGACGGTCCTGAAGGCCAATGTGTGGGCCGACGGCACCGCGGAGCAGACCGGCTGGCTGCTGTCCGCCACGGATGGCCAGTCCGAGCTGCAGGGGGCGGGTCAGGTGGGCGTGATCACCTTCCTGTCCGGCTCGGCCACCAACACTCCGGTGAGCGTATCCGTGGACGATCTCAAGGTGCTGGACACCGCCGCGTCTGCACCGCCCGTCCACGCCGACCCGGCAGCGTCCTTCACCACCTCCGCGTCCGATCTCGTCCTATCGGTGGACGGCTCCGGTTCGACGGCTTCGAACGGCGCGACACTCGCCTACGCCTGGAACTGGGGCGACGGCACCCCGGCGGGCTCCGGTGCAACGGCGTCGCACACGTATGCGGCGGCGGGCACTTATCCGGTGACGCTGACGCTGACCGACAGCCTGGGCGGGTCGGCGACCACGACGCAGAACGCGACCGTCACCGCGCACGTACACCCCGATCCCGTCGCGGCGTTCACGGCGGCCGTGACAGACCTCGGCCTGTCGGTGGACGCGGCCGGTTCGACCTCCTCCGACGGCGCGACCCTCTCCTATGCGTGGAACTGGGGGGACGGCACACCGGCCGGCGCCGGCGCAACGGCGTCGCACAACTACGCGGCTCCCGGCACATACACCGTCACGCTGACGCTCACAGACAACATGGGCGGCTCCGCGGCGACGTCTCAGCCGGTGACGGTGACCGCGCCTCCGGTCGTCTTCGTGGCAAGAGACGACTTCGAGCGCTCGGTCCCCACTGGCTGGGGCAGCGCCATCACCGGCGGCGCGTGGGGCACGTCCACCGGGTTCTCGGTCTCGGACGGAGTCGGGAAGGCCACGCTCAGCCCGGCTCAGACACGTACGAACCTGCTCACCTCCGTATCGGCGCAGAACGTCGACGCGCGCCTCCAGTTCAGCTCGGATGTCCTAGCCAACGGCGGCGGTCTCCACATGAACTACCTCGTACACAAGAGTGCCGCCGGCGACTACCGCCTGAAGCTGCGGATCTCGGCGACGGGAGTCGTCATCGTTTCGCTGGCGAAGGTCGTCGGCACCACCGAGACGCTCATCGTGAGCCGGACCTTGACCGGCTATACCCATACCTCGGGCGGCAAGCTGCAACTGCGGCTGCAGGCGGTCACCGCGGGGGGATCGACGGCCCTGACCGGCAAGGTGTGGGCCGACGGCGCGGTGGAGCCGACCGACTGGTTCGTGTCGACGACCGACGCGACGCCTGAGCTGCAGAGTGCGGGCCAGGTGGGCGTGCAGACGTATCTGTCCGGATCGGCGACCAACGCGCCGGTGACTGTCAGCATCGACAACGTCGATGTGAGGTAGCCGCCTGAGTGGCAGCGCCCGAGGGGTCGGGCGCTGCCACTCTGCCGCCGAGCGAGAGCCCGGTGACCGTGAAGCCGGATACAACTGCACGAATTCTGGGGAAGGACGGCCGTCGCCGATGACGGCCCGAAATTGGGGAGCAATACATGAGTGTCAGGACCTTCACATCGGCCTGGCGGCCGCGGCTGCGCACGGCCATCGTCGGGATCACCGTGTCCGCGGTGGTTGCGACGGGAATCGTCGTGGGGGTTGCCGCGCCGGCATCCGCTGCGGAGCCGATTCCGGGCATCGCGCCGATCGAGCAGCGGGATCCGGCGACGACGGTCACCGCCGACGCCCTGCCGACGGTGCAAATCGACTCGGGGATCGTGTGGGCGCAGGCGATCGCCGGCGACACCGTCTTCGCCGGCGGCAGCTTCTCCAATGCCCGGCCGGCGGGCGCGAACCCCGGGCAGAGCCTGATGCCGCGCAGCAATATCCTGGCCTATAACATCAACACCGGTGTGGCGACCTCCTTCGCCCCGGTGATCGAGGGCACGGTCAAGTCGCTCGCCGTCTCGCCAGACGGCAAAATCCTCTACGTCGGGGGAACGTTCCAGAAGGTGAACGGACAGACCCGCTTCAACGTCGCGGCGTTCGACGTCGCCACAGGTGCGCTCTCGACCACGTTCAGGCCCGCCATCGGCGGCTCGTACGTGAACGCGATCGTCGCGACGAACTCGACCGTCTACTTCGGTGGTCTCATCGGGGCGGCGGGCGGCGTCGCCCGCAAGAACCTCGCCGCGGTCTCGGCCTCGAACGGCGCCACCCTCGGCTGGGCACCGACCACAGACCTGCAGGTCGACACCATGGTGCTGGAGCCGGGCGGCGGGAAGCTCATCGTCGGCGGCCGCTTCGGCACCGTCAACAACGCTCCCCAGCGTGGTCTCGTCGCCCTCGATCTGTCCGACGGCAGCATCCTGCCGTGGTCGGCGCCCGCGACCGTGAAGAACGGCGTTGCCGCGACAGACGGGAGCGCTGGCAAGGCCGGCATCTGGGCCCTCACCGCCGACGCGAACGCCGTCTACGGCACGGGTTGGGTGTTCGCGAACAAGTACGTCGGAAACCTGGAGGGCATGTTCGCCGCCGAGGCAGGCTCAGGAGCGATCCGCTGGATCGCGGACTGCCACGGCGACCACTACGGCATCTTCTCCGACGGCAACACCGTCTACACGACCAACCACGAGCACGACTGCCAGACCGCCGGCGGCATGCCGCAGGCGTACCCGGCTCCGGGCAACGTGCGTCACGCAACGGCCTACACCGCCGCGGCGAAGGGGACGCTCACGACCAGCCCGTCTGTGAACGACATCTACGCGGACTGGGGCGGCTATCCCGCGCCCGCCGCGGTGAACTGGTTCCCGGACTGGGTGACGGGCACGGCGTCCGGCCAGGGCCAGGCCGGCTGGACGGCCACCGGCAACAGCCAGTACCTGCTCGTCGGCGGGGAGTTCCCCTACGTGAACGGGCAGCGCAGCCAGGGCCTCGCTCGCTTCGCCAAGACCCCCTCGACGGGCGCAAAGCAGGGCCCGCGTCTTTCCGGGGTGAACTGGACGCCGACCGCGCGCTCGGTGAGCGCCGGCACGGCCCGCGTGGCGATCCCCGCCAACTGGGATCGCGATGACCTGAACCTCACGTACGAGCTGTACGAGCAGGGCAAGACAGCGCCCGTCGCGACGACGACGAAGAAGTCGACGTACTGGGACACGCCCAGCGTCATCCTCACCGCGACGGGTCTGCCCGCCGGAGCGACCAGGACCTACCGGGTCGTCGCCCGTGACGGCGACGGCAACACCGCGAACAGCGCCTCCGTGGCCGTCACGGTCAGCTCGGCCGACGCATCCCCGTACGCCAACGCCGTCCTCGATGACGGCGCATCGCTCTTGTGGCGCCTCGGCGGCACGGACGGCGGCGCGGACTGGGCCGGGACCAACGACGCCGTGTTCAACAACGGCGTCGCGACGACCGCCGACGACGCTCTGGCCGGTGAGGAGAACGGGTCCGCTACGACGCCCGGGAACAACGGCTTCGCCAGCACGACGAGCGCGGCGCCCGTCGGTTCTTCGTTCGCGACCGAGCTGTGGTTCAAGACCGACACCACGACGGGCGGCAAGCTCGTCGGCTACGGCAACGCGAACACCGGCGACTCGGGCAGCTACGACCGCCACGTCTACATGAGGAACAACGGGCAGCTGATGTTCGGCGTGTACCCCGGCTGGACTGCCACCGTGCAGAGCCCGAAGGCGTACAACGACAGCAAATGGCACCACGTCGTCGCGCAGCAGAGCCCTACGACCGGCATGCAGCTCTACGTGGATGGGCAGCTGGTCGCGTCCGACGCGGGCGTCACCGGTGCCCAGGCGTACAGCGGCTACTGGCGCGTGGGCGGCGACAACCTCGGCTCATGGCCGAATCAGCCCTCGACGTCGTACTTCCGCGGCGCGATCGACGAGTTCGCCGTGTACGGCGCGGCGCTCAGTGCGGGACAGGTCGCGAACCACTATGAGATCGGCAAGGGTCCGCATCAGCCGCCCGTCGCGGTGATCGACCAGCAGTCCGCCGGCCAGACCGTCACCTTCTCCGGCAAGGGGTCGACCACCTTCGGCGATGCCGAGTTGGCGAGCTTCGCATGGAACTTCGGTGACGGTGCGACCTCCAGCGAGGCCACGCCGACTCACAGGTACTCCACGGCGGGGGACTACACCGTGACCCTCTCGGTGACCGACTCGGTCGGCTCGACGAGCCAGACCGTCGCGAAGCCGCACACGGTCGGTGCGCCGTCCACTCCCCCCGCGACGTACACGCAGCGTGTGCTCGATGACGGTGCGCAGGTCTACTGGGGTCTCGGGGGCACGATGGGCGACATCGACTGGGTGAGCGACCGCGATGCGGTGCTCACGGCAGGTGTCGGCTCGTCGGCGGATGACGTCTACACGGGCGCCACCAACGGCTCGGCGACCTTCGACGGCGACGCGGCGTTCGGTCGCACCTCCCGCACGATCCCGGCGAGCGATCCCTTCGCCGCCGAGGTGTGGTTCAAGACGACGACGAGCTCGGGCGGCAAGATCTTCGGCTACGGCTCATCGTCCGAGGGCAATTCGAACAACTACGACCGGCACCTGTACATGGCGAACGACGGACGCCTCGTCTTCGGTGTGTGGCTGGGCTGGGCGGCGGTGGTGCAGAGCAGCGAGTCGTACAACGACGGACAGTGGCACCACGTCATCGCCCAGGTCGGCGCCGGCGGCGAGCAGCTGATCGTCGACGGCGAGGTCGTGGCATCCGACAACGGCATCAGGGGCGCTCAGGAGTACGACGGGTATTGGCGCATCGGCGGGGACAACATCGGCGGGTGGCCCTCGCAGCCCTCGTCGAACTACTTCGCCGGCCAGCTCGACGACTTCGCGGCCTACAGCCGCACGCTGTCGGTGACCGAAGCGGAAGACCACTACCTCATCGCCAAGGGATTCGCGACGACGCAGGCGAAGATGTCGGTGAGCGGAACGGGCTCGTCCCGCACGTTCGACGGCACGGCGTCCACGCCGACTCCGGGTCGCACGATCACGGATTACGCCTGGAGCTTCGGCGACGGTGGCACCGCCTCGACGGCGACGGCTTCACACACCTACGACGAGCCCGGCACCTACACGGCGACGCTCACGGTCACCGATTCCGCAGGGCGCACAGGGGTCGCGACGTCCAGCGTCGTGATCGCCGCCGCCCATGCGGCGCCGGTCGCCAAGATCGGGTCCGCCAAGAACGGGCTCTCCGTTTCGTTCGACTCGGATGACTCGACGACCTCGGGTGGCGCGACGATCACGGGCTACGCGTGGAGCTTCGGCGACGGAGAGACCTCGACGCAGGCCGATCCGACCCACAAGTACGCCGCGTCCGGCACCTACACGGTGACGCTGACGGTGACCGATTCGCTCGGCGCGGTGAGCTCGGCGGCAACCGCCGACGTGACGGTGGCGCACGCGAACCCGACGGCGTCGTTCACGCATGACGCCGCAGGGCTCACCGTGTCGGTCGACGCTTCCGGCTCGGCAGCCTCGGACGGGGCCACCCTGTCGTACTCGTGGAACTGGGGCGACGGCACGCCCGCCGGCACCGGCAAGACGGCGAGCCACCGCTATGGCGCCGCCGGCGACTACACGGTGACCCTCACGGTCACCGACAGCCTCGGTGCGACCAAGACGACCACGGCGACCGTCGCGGTCACGCACGCCGACCCGACGGCATCGTTCTCGGCGCAGTCGAACATGCTCACGGTGACGGCGGATGCGTCCACATCGGCCGCCTCCGACGAGGCGACTCTGTCGTACGCGTGGAACTGGGGAGACGGGACACCGGCCGGATCCGGTGCGACAGCGACCCACACCTACGGTGCGAGCGGCTCGTACGTCATCACACTGACGGTCACCGACAGCCTCGGGGCGTCCGCCGTGACGACGAAGAACGTCACCGTCGCTTCGCAGACTGTCGTGGCGAGCGATGACTTCTCGCGGACCGTCGCGTCCGGGTGGGGCAGCGCGGCCGTCGGCGGCAACTGGACGTCGCTGAGCTCGATGTCGGTCGCGGGTGGCGTCGGCAGGATCAGCCTCGCCGCCGGTCAGACCCGTGCGCCCGCGCTGTCCTCGACCGCGGTCGACGACCTGGCGGCGAGCCTGGTCTTCTCCGCCGACAAGGTGGCCAATGGTGGGGGACTGCACTTCAGTTACGTGGTGCACAAGTCCTCGGCCGGCGAGTACCGCCTGAAGGTGCGGACGCTCGCGACCGGCGCTGTGCAGGTCAGCATGACGAAGCTGGTCGGCACGACCGAGACGACCTTCGCCTCGCAGACGCTCACCGGGTACACCTACACGGCGGGTGCCAAGCTGCAGGTGCGGCTCGAGACGCAGGGTGCTGGTACTTCCACCACACTGCGCGGCAAGGTCTGGCCCGACGGCACGACCGAGCCGGCCGCCTGGACGGTCACCGGGTCCGACTCCGTCAGCTCGCTGCAGGGCGCGGGCCAGATCGGTGTGGTCGCCTACGCGACCGGCACGGTGACAAACGTCCCCGTGACGGTGTCGGTCGACGACATCCGCGTCACGTCCCTCGGTGCCGGCCAGCCTCACCAGGCTCCGGTCGCGGTGATCGGGGCCAACGCGTCCGGTCTCACCGCTGCCTTCGACGGCACCGGCTCGACGGCTTCCGGCGGCGCCACCGTCACGGGATACGCGTGGGACTTCGGTGACGGAGCGACCTCGACCGAGGCCGCCCCGACGCACAAGTACGCCACCGGCGGCACCTACACCGTGAAGCTCGCGGTCACCGACAGCACGGGCGCGACGTCGACCCAGAAGACCACCACGGTCTCTGTGTCGCACGCGAACCCGGTCGCTGCCTTCGGTGCCTCGGCCACCGGTCTGGCGCTCGCGGTCAACGGGGCCGCCTCCCAGGCTTCGGATGGCGCGACGCTGACCCACGCCTGGAACTGGGGGGACGGCACGCCGGCGGGGTCTGGGACGACCGCGTCGCACACCTACGGTGCTGCCGGAAACTACACCGTGACTCTCACGGTCACCGACAGCATGGGTGCGACGGCCACCACGTCGCAGCCGGTCTCGATGAGTGCGGAGGCGTTCGTCGCCAAGGACGACTTCGAGCGCGTGCTCGCCACCGGCTGGGGATCCGCGGTCACCGGCGGCGCGTGGGGGACAGCGGCAGGGTTCTCGGTCGCGGATGGCGTCGGCAAGGCGTCGCTCGCGGCTGGTCAGACGCGCACCAACCTCCTGACCGGCGTCTCGGCGCAGAACGTCGACGCGCGCCTTCTGTTCAGCTCGGACAAGGTCGCGAACGGGGGCGGCCAGCACTTCAGCTACCTCGTGCACAAGAGCACCGGCGGTGACTACCGTATGAAGCTGCGGATCTCGTCTGCCGGAGCGGTCCAGGTGTCGATCGCGAAGGTCGTCGGCGCCACCGAGACCATCCTGGTGAATCGCACACTGACCGGGTACACCCATACCGCGGGGGCGAAGCTGCAGCTCCGCTTGCAGGCCGCGACGGCCGGCGGGTCCACCGCGCTCAACGCCAAGGCATGGGCGGACGGTACTCCCGAGCCCGCGGACTGGTTCGTGTCGACGACGGATGCTCAAGCCGAACTGCAGGCGGCGGGCCAGGTCGGCGTCGTCGCCTACCTGTCCGGCTCATCGACGAACGGCCCGGTGACCGTGAGCGTCGACAACCTGGCGGTGCGCTGATCGGACCTCTCGCTCGCAGAGAGCGCCACGACACCCGCCCCCGGTCCGCCGGGGGCGGGTGTCTCACATGAGCCGGCAGTACCCTCTCGGACGCATCCCTAGCCTCCCCGGAACCGGGGTGCTACCCTCGGGCTTGAGTCGCCGCTTGGGGTTCGATACGCGGGGGCTCTGCTGGGGAGCATCTGGGGTGAGCCGCTCTGTGCGGCGCCGGAACCGGGGGGGTTCTGATGCAGGACGTACTTGTGGGATCGACTCGTCGTCGCGGCCGTGCGGCGGGCATGCTGGCCATCGCCGCTCTTCTCGCGGCGGGGCTCGTGGTCTCGAGCGCCGAGCCTGCGGCCGCAGCGCCGGGGCCTGCGCCGATCGAGCAGCGCAATGCCCAGACCGTGACGGCGGATCCGCTTCCGACGGTGCAGATCGACTCCGGAGTCGTGTGGGCGCAGGTGATCAACGGCACCACCGTGTACGCGGGCGGCAGCTTCTCCAACGCGCGTCCGGCCGGAGCGGCCCCCGGGACGAACCTGTTCGCGCGGAACAACATCCTGGCCTACAACATCACCACCGGTGTCGCGACGTCCTTCGCCCCGAACATCAACGGCACCGTGAAATCGCTCGCCCTCTCGCCTGACGGCAGCAGACTTTACGTGGGTGGCCAATTCACCCAGGTGAACGGCCAGAGCCGATTCAACGTGGCGGCGTTCAGCACGTCGACCGGTGCCCTGCTGGACACCTTCCGGCCGGCGATCGGCGGCTCCTTCGTCAACGCCATCGTCGCCACCAACTCGGCCGTCTACTTCGGCGGTTCCATCGGAGCGGCGGGAGGAGCAACCCGCAGGAACCTCGCGGCCGCATCCCCGACGAACGGCGCGATCCTCGGTTGGGCTCCGGTCGCCGACCACCACGTCGATGCGATGGTGCTGGCGCCGGCAGGCGACAAGGTCATCATCGGCGGTCGCTTCGGCTCGGTGAACGGCGCCTCCGCGCGCGGCCTCGCCGCGCTGAGCCTCACCGACGGCGCTCTCCTCCCGTGGGCCGTCACCTCCGTGGTGAAGAACACCTCCATCGGCGCGTCCGCGGGTCGTGGCGCCGGCATCTGGGCACTCACGACCGACAGCAACGGCGCGGTCTACGGCACCGGCTGGGTCTACGGCGGCGTTTCTCTCGGCAATCTGGAGGGCATCTTCTCCGCCGACGGTGGTTCGGGGGCTGTGCGTTGGATCGCGGACTGCCACGGAGACCACTACGGGGTGTACTCCGACGGCACGAACGTCTACAGCACGGGCCACGAGCACGACTGCCAGACCGCGGGCGGCATGCCCCAGCTCTCCGGCAAACCGGGCAACATGAAGAACGCGACGGTCTACACCGCCGCGACGAAGGGCACGCTCACGCGGAGTCCGTACGTCGGCGGAACTTACACGAATTGGAGCGGCTACCCCGCTCCCGCCGCGGTCAACTGGTATCCGGACTGGTCGACGGGCAGCTTCACAGGCCAGGGGCAGGCGGGCTGGACGGTGACCGGCAACGGAGCCTATGTCGTCGTCGGCGGCGAATTCCCCGCCGTCAACAACCAGCGCTTCCAAGGTCTCGTGCGCTTCGCTCGCAGCCCTTCCACGGGCAAGAGACAGGGTCCGCGCCTGTCGGGCGCGACCTGGACCCCCACGGCGCGCTCCGCGACCGCCGGCACCGCCCGCGTGCAGATCCCGGCCAACTGGGACCGCGACGACCTCAATCTGACGTACGAGCTGTGGGCTCAGGGGGGCGCCGCTCCTCTCGCGACGAAGTCGGTGAAGTCCACCTACTGGTACACGCCGACGATCACGTTCGCCGCCGACGGCATCCCGGCCGGCTCGAGTCGCACATATCGCGTGGTCGCACGGGACGGCGACGGGAATGCCGCGACGAGCGCGGACGTGACGGTGTCGGTCAACGGCACTTCGACGTCCTCCTATGCGGATGTCGTGCTGGATGACGGGGCCACCACGTACTGGCGACTCGGTGGGGCGAGCGGCCTCACCGACCAGGCCGGCGGCGTCAATGCGACGCCTTTCGGCGGCGTCGGCACCACCAGCGATGACGCGCTCGCGAGCGAGGCGAACGGTTCGGCAACCTTCAACGGCACCTCGACGGGACTTGCTCGCTCGAGCGCCGGCCAGCCGCTCGAGGAGTCGTTCGCCGTCGAACTGTGGTTCAAGACGTCGACCTCGTCCGGCGGCAAGCTGGTCGGATACGGCAACGCCGGGTCGGGCGCATCGACCAACTACGACCGTCACCTGTACATGCGCAACGACGGGACGCTCGTGTTCGGCGTCAACCCGCAGGTGCAGCGGACGATCTCGACTCCGGCCGCGTATCGCGACAACCAGTGGCATCACGCCGTCGCACAGCTCGATCCGTGGGCCGGCATCCAGCTCTACGTGGACGGCACGCTCGTTGCTTCGGAACCGTCCGCGACGGCCGCCCAGCTCTACACCGGGATGTGGCGGCTCGGAGGTGACAACCTCGCCAGCTGGCCGAACCGGCCGTCGTCGGACTACTTCAACGGTCAGCTCGACGAGTTCGCGGTGTACCCGAAGGCGCTGACGGCTTCGCAGATCGCGGCGCACTATGCGATCGGGCGAGGCCAGAGCGCGCCGACGGCGTCGTTCACGACATCCGGATCGAACCTCGCGTGGTCGTTCAACGGCAGCGGCTCCAGCGCACCGAGCGGTCGCACGATCACCTCGTACTCCTGGAACTTCGGTGACGGCTCCACGGGCAGTGGAGTGAACGCGAGCCGCACGTACGCCAACCCCGGAACCTATACGGTCACGCTCACGGTGACCGACAGTGCCGGGATGACTGCGTCGACCACCCGTACGGTGAACGCCACGGCGACCCATCAGGCACCCGTGGCCGTCATCAATGCGACCGTCTCGGGTCTCACCGCCAGCTTCTCCGGCACCGGCTCCACGGCCTCCGGCGGCGCGACGATCACCGGCTACTCCTGGAACTTCGGCGACGGGACGACATCGACCCAGGCGTCCCCCACCAAGACGTACGCCGCGGCGGGCACCTACACGGTCACCCTGACCGTGACCGACAGCATGGGAGCCACCAGCGCGCCCGCGACGCGATCGGTGACCGTCACAGCGCAGGCGTTCGTGGCGCGCGATGACTTCGAGCGGTCCGTGGCCAGCGGCTGGGGAACCGCGACGGTCGGCGGTGCGTGGACGACGAACAACAACGCGCTCTTCTCGGTGTCGGGCGGTGTCGGACGTATGTCGATGAGTGCGGGGCAGACGCGGTCGGCCGCACTGTCGGGCCTCTCGGTGCAGAACCAGGATGCCCGCCTGCTGCTCTCGACCGACAAGGTCGCGGACGGAGGAGGGCTCCACTTCAACTATCAGGTGCACAAGACCACGGCCGGTGAGTACCGGCTCAAGCTGCGGATCAGCGCGACCGGCGTCGTGACCGTATCGATCGCGAAGCTGGTCGGCACCACCGAGACGCTCGTCGCCAACAAGGTGCTGACCGGGTACACGTACACCGCGGGAGGGAAGCTCCAGCTGCGCCTGCAGAGCACGACGGCGGGCGGCTCGACCACGCTGAACGCGAACGTCTGGGCGGACGGTTCTCAGGAACCCGCCAGCTGGTTCCTGACGGCGACGGATGCCCAGGCTGAACTGCAGGGTGCCGGCCAGATCGGGGTGCTGTCCTACCTGTCCGGAACGGCGACGAACGCCCCGGTGGGCGTCACGGTCGACAACCTCGAGGTGCGCTGACGGACGGGGCTCAGGGACGCGGCTGGCGCTTCAGCATCAGGCGCAGGAAGCCGGTGAGGTTGCGGGCATCCCGCCGGTAGATCGGCAGGATCAGCGGTGCCGCGGCGGCGACGAGTCCAGCGAATATGCCGGCGAGGATCATGAGCACGGATCCGGCCGGACTGACGAGTTGGGCGGCACCCCACGCCGCCGACCCGGTCAGCGCGGCCACGATGAGAATCCGGGCGGCGCCGGCGTACAGCCGTGCGGTGGGCATGGGGGTCACCCGGGACAGCCAGAACAGCGACAGCGGCCACGATATCGCCGGCGCGACAGCGAAGCCGACGGCAACCCCCAGCACGCCGAAGGACGAGCCGACGACGATGCAGATGATCTTGATGATCGTCGTGACGATCGTGTATCGGAAGAGCTGCTTGCCGAGGCCCCGCGAGAGGTAGACCCAGTATCCGACGAAGGAGAGGGTCGTCAGCAGACCCGCGACGGCGAAGAGGGCCACGATCGGGATCGCCCCGAGCCACTGCGGACCGAGCATGACGCGCACGATCGGGTCGGCGAGTGCTGTCACCAGGATGAGCGGGATGCCGAGGCCGTAGCCGAGGAGCAGTTGCGCCGCCGTCACGTAGTTGTCGAAGCGCGGCGCATCCTCCTGTACCCGCGACAGCACCGGCAGCGCCACATTCTTCGTGGGGGAGCGCACCTGGCTCAGCGGAGTCATGACGAGCTGGAACGCTCGGTTGTAGAGACCGAGGGGGCTGGTGCCGAACTTCAGCCCGACGATGATCGTGTCGATCTGCGAACCGGTGTACACGAGCAGGTTGGTGGCGACGATGTTCCACCCGAAACTGATGAGGTCGCGGACCGAGTCCTGTCGGGAGTACCACCGAGGCAGCCACCGTCCCGCGATCACGGACCCCGCCAGCACCACGACGCCGCTCGTCAGCTGCTGGGCCACGAGCGCCCAGTACTCCGCGCCGAGCAGAGCCGAGACCACCGCGACGGTGAGGGCGATCGCGGCGGCGGACACTTCGATCACCGCCATCGCCTTGAACTTGAGGTCACGTGCCAGGTTCGCGCGGTGCTGGGTGGCGAGGCCGTTCAGGAGGAAGAGCACCGCAAGCCAGTGCACCATGCCGACGATCTCGGGCTCACCTGTCACAGCCTCGATGGGCCACGCCAGGAAGAACATCGCGATCGTGAGTACGACGCCGATGGCCGTGTTGATCCAGAACAGGTTGTCGCGCTGGCCGCGGGTGAGCACGGGCGCCTGAATGGATGCCGTGGTGAGGCCGAAGTCCCGGAAGATCTCACCGACTCCGACGACGACCAGCACGATCGCGAGCAGGCCGTAGTCGTGGGGCGAGAGCAGCCGCGCGAGGACGATCACCGAGAGGAACTGCAGCACGATCTTCGCGACCTGCGCGGCGAGAGTGAAGAACGCCCCTCGGGCCGCGGAGTGCGCCAGGGCCGAGCTCATGTGCGTGTCCCGCGCGCCGTGCGAACGCGCCGGTATGTCCCCCTCAGCACCCTCACGAACTGCCGAGGATGCGGCAGCCCGAGCCGCGCCAGCTCGAAGCCGGTGTACCGCGGCGGAACGCGGCCGGCGAAACGCGATCCCCACAGCCGAGCAAGCAGGTAGCGCCGGCGCGCCGTCTGCAGCGGCTGCGCATCCGCCAGGTGCGGCATCGCGAGGGGGCGCACCTCGAGAACCCCTTCGGCGATGGCCTCCTCGATCACGGCGAGACCGCGCGTGGTGCGGGCGATCAGCGCGCTCACCCCCGCCCCTTCAACGAAGACCGGATAGCCGCGTTCGTCGGTGGCCCACGAATCCGCCGAGACGATGTCGGCGGACTCGCCGACGCCGTCCGGGCACACCTTGCAGCGCCACTGGGTGGTCGGTCCGAGCGTCGAGCCCCACGATTCCTCGTAGTCGGCGTCCACCTCGGTCTCGCCGGCGCGTGCCGCGAAGCGGCCCGGCCAGCCGTTCCCGCGATAGCGCATCGCATCCACCTTCTCGTCAGGACCGATCCCGAGCCGGTCCAGCAGCCGGTCGGTGGCGCCCTGGCTCGGCGTGCCCGCGCAGAAGAACGACAGCAGCAGCGGCGGCTCGCCACCCAGCGCGCCGACCGCGGCGCGCATCGCCGAGATCTCGCACGGCTTGCCGCTTACCGCCGAACCGGGGGCCAGCACGTCGGGATTCGACAGTGCGGCGACCGGGGCGTACCGGGACCCCGCGGCCTCGAGCGCCTCCGCGCGGGTGGTGATCGTGACCGGAACGCTTCTGCGCGGATTGAGCGGGTCGGCGGCAGCGCCGGTGACCCGAGCGGCGCGGCCGCTCGTCACGAGCCACGCGTGCAGCGCTGTCAGCGCGCCGCCGCTGCTGCCGGCGTAGCGGATCTCCGAGTCGGTCGCCCATGCCTCCCAGACGCCGAAGGCGGAACCGAGCAGCGGATGCCGCTCCGCTCCGCGGGGCTTCTGCGCCGAGACGCGGACGCCGGGGCAGGATGCGTCGAAGGCGGCCTCGGCGCCCGGCGACTCGGAGGCGGGTCGAGCCTCGACAGGGCGCAGGTGGCCACCGGCATCCAGCCGCATCTCCAGCCCGCTGTCGAGCCGCGTGCACATTCCACAGCCGGAGCAGGCGTCCCGGGCGACGACGTCGCGCACCTTCTCGCGCAGAGCACTCATACGATCGCCCGGAGACTCTCCGACACCGGCGCGAGCAGCCGCTGCCCGCGCGACATGGCGGAGCGGGCACGCTCGTCGAGTCCAGGCGTCTCGAGCGCTCGCAGCACCTCCGCGGCGGGGTCGGCCGATTCGGCCAGCGGAACCACGTGCGGCCAGTCGAGCTCCGCCATGAGGGGCTTGAACTTGCGGGAGTACGCCATCGCGATCGCAGGCGTGCCGGTCGACAGCGCGTTCAAGCACGCGTGCATCCGTGCCCCGATCACCAGCTGGGCGCCCGCGATGGCCGAGCGGGCATCCTCCAGGTCTGCGGGTACGTGCAGTTGAACGCGTCCGTCGAACTCGTCCTGGAGAAGCTTCGACACGGGAACGTCGTTGTCGGGGTCGTGGGAGTCGAGCACGTGGGGGAGCAGAGTGATGGTGCGTCCGTCATCGAGCATGCGGGTGATGAGGCTTCGAACGGCGCGTCGATAGGAGTCGTGGTCGACGTGGTCGCTCGCGTTCCAGAGCAGCCCGGAGACATTCAGCAGCACATCGCGCTCACCCGAGGGAACCGGCTGCGCGATGCCGAAGACGAGGTCGGTTGTGCTCGCGTCGACGGGACGGCCGAGGCGGTCAGCCGCGGCGGCGCTGACCGGATCGCGTGCGAACGCCAGCTTCGAGCGGCGCAGGTTGCGCCGCGCGAGTCCGCGGCCGATGGTTGAGCCGAACGGTCCGACGGTCTGCGGGGCGAGCACAGCCGGCACCCCGGCCTGGACGGCGAACTCGTGGATGAGCGACATCTTCGCGTGCCGGCTGGAGCCGTAGATGTCGGCGAAGCTGTCGCCGGAGCGCGTGTCCCACAGGAGGTCGAAGCCGCGGAGCCACTCGATCATCCCGGCCTTGCCGGTGACCCGCTCCCGCAGGAGAGAACGCGGCGTGCCCCACGGGATAGCAGCCGGCCGATTGCCGAAGTCCATGAACTCGATCCGCGCATCCGGCCACACGCCGTGCAGCAGATCGGACGACCCGCGACCGAGGGCGCGGACGCCGAGGTTGGGCGAGACATCCCCCGCCCACGCAACGAGTATCCGCACGCGCCGTCCCCCTTACCGCCAGGACCTCGACAAGGCCCCGATTTTCCCCTGTCACATCCTACGGCGGTGATGACGCGCGGACGTTCGGCGGGGACACGGGAACGGCACGTAGAATCGGGCAACGGAACACAGGGGGCCGGGCGTGGGATCTGATCCGATACAGCTCGTCGCTGTCGGCGCTGCCGGGCTGTGCGCCGTTCTGGGCCTGTTCCTGCTCATTCGCAGGCAGCCGAAGTGGGCGATGGCCCTGTGGGCCACCACCCTTTTCTTCACTCCGATCTGGCTCGGCGTGAACGCCCCGGGGATGTTCATCTCCGCGCTCACCGGGATGACCGTCCTCTGCATCGCGAGCGGGTACACGGACCGGTTGACCTGGTCCTCCGTCGACACCGTCATGCTCGTCCTTCTTGCGGTCGTGCTTCTCGCGCAGATCATGGGCGGAGCGGTCGCCGGCCACGTGCAGAATTCGCTGCTGACCTGGTTCCTCCCATACCTCTGGGGGCGCCTCGTGCTCGGCCGCGTATCCGAGCACTGGGTGGCGGCGTGCATCGCCGTCGCAGCACTGATCGCGTCGGTGCTGGCGATAGCGGAGTTCGTGACAGGCCAGAGCTTCTTCCTCGCCGTCCCCGGTGATGCCGGGGTGTGGGGCGTACAGCAGATCCGTGGCGGCCAGCTTCGCGTTGAGGGCGCCTTCGGGCACTCGATCGCTCTGGGCGGCAGCCTCGCCATGTCGGCGGCGTTCGTCCTGTCCGTGCGCTGGCCGACCTGGGTCCGCGGGGCGATCCTGGTCGTCGTCGGTGTCGCGGCCGTGCTCACCTTCAGCAGGCTCGGACTCATCGGGTTCGCCCTGACGGTGCTGCTCGCCGTGGCGTTCCTCGGCCGGTACATGGACAGGGCCTTCCGGATCGGTCTGCTCGTGATCCTCGGTGTCGGTTCTGCGGTGGCGCTGCCCATTCTCCTGGAGGTGTTCGGCGAGGCCGGCGCCGAGGCCGAGGGAAGCGCGGCGTACCGGTTCGACCTCATCCCGTTGATCAATTCCATGGTCGTGGTGGGGGTTTCGCCGTCGCGCGAGGTGCTGGCGACCGGACAGGACTACTGGGGCGGGTTCCGCTCGATCGACAGTGCCCTGATTCTCATCGGCCTGCGTTTCGGGCTGCTGTGTCTGGTGATCGTGGTGCTGCTGCTCGCGATTCTCCTGGTCGGCGTCCTTCGGCGCGCGTCTCCCGCGAGCGTTGCGCTCGTCGCGCAGATCCCCGCGTTCGCGACGGTGGCCCTCATCACGCAGTACGCGGTGTTCGTCTGGTTCACAGCGGGCCTTGCGGTTGCCTCGTATACCCTTAGCAGGGGCAGTGCGGCGGGGGGTCGCATCGAGGAGCGCGTCGATTCGGCGCGAGATGTGGTGGGTGCGACGTGACGGACGCCAAGCCGCAGCAGACGCCTGGCAGAGTGCTGGCGGTGCTGGTGCGCAAATGGTGGATCATCCTGCTGGCCGCCATCATCGGCGGCATTGCGGCCTTCGGATATTCCAGCACGCTCACGCCGATCTACTTGTCGTCGTCCTCGATCTACTTCTCGATGCGGTCGGCGACCAGCGGCTCCGACATCAACCAGGGTTCCGCCTACACCCAGAACCAGATGCTCTCCTTCGCCCAGCTCGCTACGTCATCGATCGTGCTGGACGAGGTTCGAGCTGGTCTCAGTCAAGACGTCACGAACGCCGAGCTCCGCAACATGACATCGGTGTCCATACCGCAGAACACGGTCATCCTCGAGATCACCGCTGGTTCGAGCGATCCGGCGTTCGCGGCGGAGGTCGCCAACGCGATGGCGACCGAGCTGTCGGAGGCCGTGGCGGAGCTCGCCCCCGTGGAGGAGGGCGGCAACGCCACCATCGTCGCGCGGGTCATCGAGCCTGCGGTGCCCGCGACGGTGCAGGCCTCGCCGAACAAGCAACGGGATGCGGTGCTCGGCGCCTTCGCGGGGGCGCTGCTCGCCGGGCTCGGCATCGCCTTGTGGGCGCTCCTGGACACACGGGTGCGGTCGACCGACGTCCTCCGGCGGTTGACCGACCTGCCTCTCCTGGGCGCGGTTCCCGAGCGAAAGGGCGCGCCTCGCGCACCGGTTCTCATCCAGGAACCCAACGGGCCCAGCGCAGAGGCCTACCGTGGGGTCCGGGCAAGCCTGCGGTTCGCGGCGGTGGAGCATTCCATCAACTCCCTGGCGGTCACCTCTTCGATCCCGGGCGAGGGCAAGACGACGACCGCCGTGAACCTCGCGCTCAGCTATGCCGAGGCGGGCCTGCGCGTCATTCTGGTGGATGCCGATCTTCGCCGGCCGCAGATCGCGGCGACGCTGGGGCTGGAGAACGCCATCGGACTCACGACGATGCTGGTCGGCTCGGTCACGTTCGACGAGGCGAAGCTGCGGTGGGGAGACACGTCTCTGACCGTGCTGCCCGCGGGTGAGATCCCGCCCAACCCTGCCGAGCTCCTGGCATCGGCGCGGATGGCGGAGATCCTGACGGAGATACGAGGGCGATTCGACATGATGGTGGTCGATACCGCGCCCCTTCTGTCGGTGGTGGATGCCGCGGTCATCGCTCAGCATGTCGATTCCACCGTTGTCGTGGTCGACGTGAGCAAGACGCGCCTCGCTCAGCTGTCGAGAGCGTTGACGGCTCTGCGCAGCGCGGGAGTCGAGGTCGCCGGCATCATCTTCACGCATGCCCGGCGTCGTCGCTCCGACTCGTACTACGACTACTCGTCGGAAGCGCGGGTGACCGCCTCTTTGCGCGGGCGGGGACGCGGCAAGACCCTGACTCCTGCAGGAGAACTCGCTCCGCGTTGATCCCCTCGGGCCCGCCTGCCTCACGCGGCGCGCTCTGCGACCCGCCGCGCATGCTCAGCTACGCCGGCGCACCACATCGCGCGCCGCCTCAGCGATCCGCTCTCGGTAGACCGAAGGCGCGTGCCGCTCTTGCGCCAACGACCGGGAGTCATCCAGTCGGACGATCACCTCGGGCCATGCCGCGGCGATCTCGCGCAGAGCTCGGGCGATCGCCGCAGCATCACCGGGTGTGATCCGGTACGCAGTCGATATGCCTCGCGTGGCTTCGATCAGGCCGGACGTCTCGCTCACGACGACCGGACGACCGGCCAGTATGCCCTCGACGGCAGTGTTGCCGAATGGCTCGTCGAAGCGCGAAGGCACCACCAGGACGTCGGAGTGCGAGAGGAAGCTCCAGATCTCCGGCTGGAACCCGTGGAACCGCACATGGTCGGGCGCGACATCCTGTGCCGCGGCGCGAAGCCGCTCTTCGAACCACTCGTATCCGGAGAACGCCGAGCCGACGATGTCCAGCGACACCTGTTCGCCGGCCTCGCGCAGTTTTCCCACCGCATCCACCACAAGATCGACACCCTTGCGTGGAGAGAGCCTCCCCACGTAGAGCACCCGCAGACCGCCGACGAGGTCCGGGCGCGCGGGCGGCGGCGCGAGGGCGGCCGGCACGGAGTTGGGGACGATCTCCGTCCGACTCGAGAGGCGGGGATATACGGAGGTCATCACATCCAGGCTGAACTGGCTGTTGATCAGGATCCTGTGAGCGAAGAGCGCTGGAAGGTACAGCACACGCTTCACCAGGGACCTCGCCCCCGACTCGCCCTCGTGGATGTGGAGGAGGACCGGCACCCCCTTCGCGCGAGCCAGCATGGGCCACATCGGCAAGGTGATGGTGTTGACGAACACCATGTCCGGACGGGTACTCCTGAGCGTCCGAAGGGTCGCCCGCATCCCCCTGAAGGCGGTCGACGCCAGTTCCATCCAACCCGAGGGCCGGAGAAGGCGCTTACGCAGCACGAAGAGATCGCTTGTGAAGACGGAGGCGCCAGCGGTTCTCAACTCATCTGCGAGCGGGCCCTCCTCCGGGAGCATCACGCGCACGGAGAAACCCGAGTCCACCAGGCCGAGCACCGAATCCAGGAGGACCCTGTCGGACCCGTACAGTTCGGCCCCAGGATGAACAACTAGGATCGTTCGCGGAGTCGGTGGCATCCATGCAAGTCTGACATGGTGTGCATCGAGATCGGCTGTCATATCTTGAGTTCCTCGGGGGCGGCGTGACAAGTGATCTTCTGTTCGTCTGCGTGGCGAACGTGTGTCGATCGCCCCTGATGGAGATCGTCCTCTCCACCCAGGTCGATGCCGATCGGAGCGACGTCGCGGTGACGAGCGCCGGCACGGAGGTGGGGCGCGCGAGCCATATGTGCGACATTGCTGCACGGCTGATTCCCAATAATCCAGCCGCTCGTGAAGCTGCGGAATTGCATACACCGCGCGCCGTGACCGGAGAGGTCATCGCATCCCAGGACCTCATCATCACCGCCGCAAGGCTGGAGCGCTCCCAGATCGCCAAGATCGACCCTTCTGCCCGTGCGAAGACCTTCACGCTGAGGGAAGCCATCGCGCTCGGAGAAGCCGATATGACCGCGCCGGAACGCAAGCAGTTCGAGAGGGCCGCAGCCGCCGGGGTCTCCGTCGCTGCGGTCTACGCGGATCTGCTCAACGGGAGGCGGGGCCGCGTGCTTCCACCCAGAGAAACCGGGATGAGGCTGCCGTGGCACCCGCCGGCCAATCCAATGGATATTCCCGACGTGCACGGTGCCGGCTGGCACAGGCATCAATCCCAACTGAGGGCCCTGCGCGCCCACACGAATCACTTCGGTCGGCAGTGGGGGGAGATCGCGGCACAGTTCGGGTCTGTGCCGCGACGGACGTTCTGAGCGAGCGATCCCCATCCTCGCCCAGACGCCCCGTCAACCGGCGGTGATCGCCGGAAGTCCCCCGAAATCCCACTCGTGCGCCGCGCGGACGGCGCGGCGTCCGACGTCGTGCATCGACTCGCCGTCTGCGAGGCGAAGGGCCAGATCCTCGTATGCGTCCGCGACGTCGTCCCAGCGGAACTCTTCGCGGGCGCGTTCCCTGGCCTCGAAGCCGAGCTGCACCGCAAGCTCGGCGTCTGCTTCGACCGAAGCGAAATGCATGGCGAGGTCGCGCGCCGTCTGGAAGAACCAGGCGTTGTCGGCGAGCACCTCACGGTTGAAGGGCACGTCGTATCCGATCACCGCGGTGCCGGCGCCCATCGCTCGCAGAAGCGAGGGGTTGGTGCCACCGACGGAGTGCCCGTGGACGTAGGTGTGGGCGTGCGAGTACAGCGCGTCGAGCAGGTTCTGGTCATAGACGCCGCCGAGGAACCGGATGCGCGGGTCCTCTCCGGCCGCCGCCTCGATCGCGCGCGTGTAATCCGCGCTGTAGGGCGCTGAGCCGACCACCACCAGAGGCAGCTGCGCGTCGCTGCGGCGGTAGCCGTCGACGATCTCCAGCACGTGGTTCTCCGGCTCGAACCGGGCGACGACGAGGTGGAAGCCACCCGGCTCGAGTCCGAGCTCCTGGAGGCCGTCCGTGGGCGCCGCCTCGATGATCGGCGCGCCGTAGCGGATGAGCTCGGTCGGGACGCCGAACTGGTCGGCGTAGTAATCGGAAATGCCGGGAGCATCGGCGATGAGGGCGTCGGCCGACCGCACACCGAACTGCTCGGCCCACCGGTAGTACGCCTTGCCGCGTGCACCCCACTTGGAGCGTCGCCACTCGAGCCCGTCCATGTGCAGCGCGGTGGGGATGCCCCTCGCCCGCAGCAGCGGCAGGAACGGGGCATTCGCGGCGTTGAACACGAAGGCGGCATCGGGGCGACGGTTCGCGACGGCGTGCAGCGTGGAGAGTCCCGTGTGCGACAGGGTCTCGAGCTGCTTCTGCGCGAGCGCGGGGAGGTGCACGACCTGCATGCCGAGGTACTCCGTCTCACGGCTCTCGGAGCCTCGGGTGTAGACGACCACCCGATGGCCGTGTTCGACCAGGCGCCGTCCCACCTCTTCGACCGCGGTTTCGAAGCCGCCGTACGCCGCGGGGACGCCACGGGTGCCGATCATCGCGATCGAGAGCTGCCTCGTGCTTGTCCGTGAGGGCGCTGCCCGCTCGATACGCTCGATTACCATCGGTCAGTACGCTCCCTTCGGACGAACCATCGCCTGTGCGGTTCGCCACATGATCATCAGGTCGCTCATCACGGACCAGTTCTCGACATATCGGAGGTCCAGGCGCACGCTCTCGTCCCACGAGAGATCGCTGCGCCCGCTCACCTGCCACAGGCCAGTGATGCCCGGCTTGATGTACAGCCGCCGGTAGACGGTGCCGTCGTACGCGGTGATCTCGCTGGGCAGGGGCGGCCGAGGGCCGACCACGCTCATCTCTCCGCGCAGCACGTTCCAGAACTGCGGCAGCTCGTCGAGCGAGAACTTGCGCAGCACAGCGCCGACCCGGGTGATGCGGGGATCCCTCTTCAGCTTGAAGAGCGGCCCCGATCCCTCGTTCGCGTCTCGCAGCGCCGCCAGCTCCTGCTCGGCCGTCGTGCGCATCGTGCGGAACTTGAGGATGCGGAACTCGCGGCCATCGCGGCCGATGCGCACCTGGTGGAAGAACGTGGGTCCGCCGTCATCCAGCTTGATGAGCAGCGCGATCAGGGGCGTCACCATCGCCACGGGGATCAGCGCGAGGACGGCGACGAACACGTCCATGGCGCGCTTGAGCATGTGGATGCCGCCCTCGAAGGTCGGGATCCGCACATGGATGAGCGGCAGTCCGTCGATGGGTCGCAGCGAGATGCGGGGACCCGCGACGTCGGTCAGCGGGCTGGAGAGGATGAGCTCGGCGGCGGTGCCCTCCAGATCCCAGCTCAGGCGCCGGATGAAGTCGGGATCGTCGTCGGGGCGGCTGGCGACGACGATGCTGTCGGCTCCGAGCTCGCGCGCGTGGACCGCGACCGTGTCCATCGTGCCGACGACCCGGTAGGCCCGTCCGTCGACCGTCAGCTCATCCGGTGTCGGCTGGGTGGTCGCCGCACCGAGCACGGTGTACCCGAGGTTGCCGTCCCGCGTGAGACTGCGGATGACGTACTCCACGTCCTTCGGCTTGCCCGCGATCAGTGTGCGCGTGGCGTAGTGGCCGAATCGGCGCTGGCGGATGAGCCACTTGCGCCACGACCAGCGCCCGACGAGAAGGCCCACGAGGCCGATCGGAAGGGCCACGATCAGCTGTTCCCGCACGCCCTGCCACTGGAAGACGATGAAGAGGATTGCGAGGATGCCGAAGGCGAATCCCGTGGCGTGCGCGACGCGCTTGTACTCCGTCGACCCGGATCCGACGATCTGCGTGCTGCGTGTGTGGAAAGCCGCGAGCATCACGAGCCACACCGGTGTGGTGAGAGCCGTCACGCGCGCCACGTTCAGGACGTCGCCCGCGACGACCGGCGTGAGCAGCAGATCGAGGGCGCCCGGCAGAGCGCTCACGAGCAGAACGATCACGGAGTCGGTCAGCGCGAGCAGCCGGCTGTAGCGCCGTTCCCAGAGCCGGCGGCGCTCCAGCGCGGGCAGGACGCGCGGCGCGACGGTGGTGCCGACGTTCTCCCAGACGGCGCGCGGAGCGGCCACCGGGCCGAAGATGCTGATCGGGTCAGCACCCACCCCCGCTGTCGTCGCGTCGACCGCCGTCACCGCATATCAGCGGCGAAAAGCGCGCACGAAGAATCGTCCCCAAGCATGTGTACCCCAACACAATGACGAAACGCACCCCAGGTACGTCTCTATCCCCATCGCGCAATCGGAGAGCCCCAGCCGCCCGAACATCAATGCATCCCACATGCATAGATGACGCGGAACCGACTCTACATGCCGGGACCAGTTTCCGGAAGTTTCACTTTCCCGACTTCTAGGCGAACCGAAATGTACACCGTCCCGCGCGCCATCTCCCCGGGCTTAGGGCGACCGCTCCGACGTGTCAAGGGGATCCCCCGCGAGATCCCACAGCCCTACGGTGAGGGGATAGGAGGTTCATCCACCATGGCCAAGACGGACACGCAGACCAAGACGACCCCCTCATCCACCGGCGCCAAGCGCACCGCCCCGGGCGGCAAGGGAGTCAAAAGCACCCGCCGGCAGAACGCGGAGAAGGGATTCGTCGCGTCCAGGGAACTCGACGAGGCTCTCCAGGCGTGTCTGGTCGATCTGCTGGAGCTGCAGATGCAGGGCAAGCAGGCGCATTGGAATGTCGTGGGCCGCAACTTCCGCGACACCCACCGCATCCTCGACGAGATCATCGAGGCCGCCCGCGAGTTCAGCGACACCGTCGCCGAGCGGATGCGGGCGCTGCACGCCGTGCCGGACGGCCGCAGCGACACGGTCGCCGAGACCACCACGCTCCCGGAGTATCCGCAGGGCGAGGTCGACACCAGCGAGACCGTAGACCTGATCACCGCGCGCCTCGACGCGACGGTCTCGACCATGCGCGGCGTTCACGATCAGGTGGACGAAGAGGATCCGACCAGCGCAGACATCCTGCACGCGATCATCGAGAAGCTCGAACAGTTCGCGTGGATGGTGAGCGCCGAGAACCGCTCCCCGGCAGCCAACCGAACGTAGGCCTGAACGAACGTGGGCCCGACCGAACGTGGGCCTCAGCCGACGAGGTCGATGAAGGCGTCGAGCCCCATCCCGTAGTTGATGCGGACGGTCGGCATCGCCAGCTTGTCGGTGCCCGCCCGTACGTACCCCGGCTCGATCGTGCGCGCCATCTCGAAGCCCGCCTTCGCGACGCCCTGCTTCGCGGTGTCGTTGTAGTGGCCGAAGGGGTAGGCGAGGACCTGTCCGACACCCAGTACGGCGGCGGATGCCTGCAGATCTGCGGCGATCTCATCCGCGCTCCAGTTCACCATCCGTCCGTCGCCGTTGTCGCCGGCCTGGTGCATGTCGTGGGTGTGCGAGCGCCTCAGCACGTACGGGGAGGGCGCCGGGTCCTGGCGATAGGCGGTGATCATGAAGGACGTCGCGAGCACCTTGTGCTTGTCGATCACCGGCACGGCCAGGTCGAACCATGTCTGGTCGGCGTCGTCATCCGTGACGATGGCCGACCGGTGGGGCAGGGAGAGCCGGCCGTCGATGAAGGCGCTCAGCTCATCCCACGTCGGAAGGTAGAACTGCCGCTCGGCGAGGTACGCCATGTGCGTGTCGAAGTCGCCGATATATGCGTAGTTGCCCCGCAGCCAGCCATCCTCCCCCTCGGGGCGGGCCGTGAACTGGTGGTACATGAGGATGGGGACGCCGACATCCTCGGCCGCGACCTGCTCGGGGGTCTTCCACGATCCATGCAGCGTGATCTGCTGATCTGTGCACGCGACCATGTCGGCGCCGTTGATGCGGGCGGCATCCGTGTACGCGGCGGCGTCCTCCGGTGTGGGATACCACCCGGCGAAGACGGCTCCGTCTCGCTGAGGGATGGGGAGGTGGGCGTACAGGATGCCGAGGTGCTCGAGCACCGGCGGATCAGCGATTCCTTCCCCGGCGAATGTCACCGCGCACGCGGCGGGGTCGGCCGCATCGGCCAGCAGCTGCTGCCCGGGCGTCAGCGGCTCGGGCGTCGGGGTCGGCTTCGAGCCGGTGGGCGTCGAGCTGGCCGGAGCGGGAGTGCCGGCCCCTGCGGAGTCGGCGCCCGCGGGCCGTTGGACGAGCAGCACGATGGCGATCGCCAGCGCGATGGTCTGCGCGACCAGCACGATGTAGAGCACGCGCAGGAACGCGCGAGAGGGCCGGGAGCGTTCGCTCTCCTGTACAGCGGATGCGCGTGTGCGCGGCATGACACGGTCCTCGGCGACGGGGCCGCACCGGGGGGAGGTGCGAACTCTTGTGCCGAATTCTATTGCGGACGCCGCGAATCCCGCAGCAGCCGCCCCGCCGTCCCCTGCGGCGTGTTCTCCGCCCGGCGTTTCCGGCAAGGGTCCGAATCCCCAGTCGGACCCTTGCCGGACTTGCGTGCCCTTCTCGACCGGTCGCGCAGCGAAGGTCGATGGGCGCCACCGTACCGAGGCCACGGTATGTCCACCGCGGGCCATGGCTGCAGGGGCTTGACGAGCCACGGGGACAACGTGCAAAATGCTCGCCCCACTGGCCGCTCCCGGTGGCATCTGGCGGCGGCGAGTGGTAGCTTTCGAGAAGCCCTGGACCCCGGCTCCGCATAGAGCAGAGCGAGGTCCGGATCATGAAAGTGCTCACCACCGTTCAGGGGTCCTACGTGACGGGCTCAGAGCTCGCTGACGCGGTTCTGCGCTGCCACGACGCTGTGACGGCCACCCGCGAGATCGACTGCATCAGCGTTCCCTTCGTGAACGATGGCGGGGGGCTGCGCTGGGTGAAGATCCTCGTGGGCCCGCCGTACCGCATCGAGGTCGGGGCCATCGAATCCGCGAAGCCGGAGCTGATCGATCCGGCGGCGCTGGCTCGCGTCGAGGATCGCATCCGCGACCTTCATCCGTTCTCGAGCACGCCTTTCACACGGGACGACATGGACTGGGCGGAAGGCGTTCACCACCATCCCGCGTGAGCCCCGGAGTTAACCCCCCCGGAGCCCATGTCAACCCGGGCCCAGAATGCGGGCGATCGGGCAGAATGGTGGTGCGCACGTTCGCATGCCTCGTGTCGGACCGAGTAGATCCGGCACGGGAATCGAATCCAGCGCCCCGCGTCAGCGCGTCGCTCTCCGCCGTCGCACGATCAGTACCCTTGGGGGCGTGTCCGAACACTCTCGGCATACGGAGGCGCCATGGGCAAGTTCATCTACGACGCGATCGTCAAGGTCGATTTCGAGGATCGGCTGCTCGCCCATCTGCAGCTGGTCATCGGCGCGAAGATGCGCCGAGGCGAATCCTTCCACTTCACGTGGAAGGACGATCCGAGCATCGGCGACGGCCGGACCACCGTGTGGATCCACCCGCGGTGCTCGGTCGTGTACAAGTTCTACGGGAGCAAGCGGCCCGCCATCAATCGAGCGTGGGTGGATGCTCTCGTCTATACCGCCAACTCGCCGACGGGATTGTATGCAGTGCCGGAGCCTGCGGAATACGACGCGGACGGGAGAGAGCGAGATGAAGCGGATCGACATTCGATACGGGGGTGACACCTACAGCGTCGGCGGGCGCGACCTGGAGGAGCTTCGGCAGGAGATCCTGACCGGACTCGACAGTGGCAAGTACTGGCTCATCGTCAACGACGGCGAGGGAATGCGACGGGACGCCCAGCTGCTGATCACGCCCGGAGTCCCCATCTCCCTCATCCCCATCCCCAGCCCCGAGGAGGAGGCCGCGGGGGACGTCGGTCGCTGACACATAACGCCGACGGCGGTAGCGTTTTCTCCAGAGGAGGCGGTGCGGTATGAGCGATTCGTTCACTGATGCGATGGACACGCTGGAGCGCACTCCGGATGATCCGGAGACCTACTGCGACGTGCTCCTCGAGGTCTTTCCGATCACCGGCGCCTCGGTGTCGACGATCGGCGAGGTGCTGGGGTCGGAGACGCTCGCGGCCAGCAACGGTCAGGCCGCGCGCCTCGACGAGCTGCAGTTCGACCTCGGAGAAGGACCGTGCTGGGACGCGATGCGCTCGGCGCAGGCGGTGCTCGCCCCGGACATCCGCGAATCGGGCCGCGGTCGCTGGCCGGCGTTGTCGAAGTCGTTGGAGTCCGAGGACATCAGTTCGGTGTTCGCATTTCCTCTCGCCGTCGGCCCGCTGCGGTTCGGGGCAATCGACCTGTATACGGCCGCGCCGTTCCGGCTGAGCGGGACGCAGACGCAGCAGGCCGGTGCGATGGCGACCGTCGTCGGACGCCATGTGCTCCGCCGGGCGCTCGCATCGATCGGCGACGGCTACGACGACGTGGGGAACGCCTTCTCGCGCCGGCTCATCCACCAGGCGTCGGGCATGGTCCTCGCCCAGCTCGATGTGTCGGCCGACGACGCTCGCCTCGTCATCCAGGGCCAGGCCTTCTCGGCCGGCCGGTCGATGATGGACGTCGCACAGGACATCCTCGACGGCCGACTGCGATTCACGCGAAACGGCACCCGGATCGAGGTCGCCGAATGACCCTCACGCGCGAGCGACAGCTGCTGCAGACGTTCGCCAAACTCGCAGACACCCTGGTCGACGATTACGACGTCGTGGAGCTGCTGCAGCTCCTCGTCGACACGTGCAGGGATGTGCTCGAAATGACGGCGGCCGCCATCCTCCTCGCCGACGGACGGGGCGAGCTGGAGGTCATCGCATCGACGAGCGAGTCCAGTCGCCTCGTCGAGATGATGCAGCTGAGCGCCGAGGCCGGCCCCTGCATCGAGAGTTTTCGCACCGGGCGCGCGGTGTCGCTTTCCGAGATCGAGGATGCGCCCGACGCATGGGCCGCATTCCGGCGGAGCGCCCTCGAGCAGGGATACCACTCCGTGGAGGCCCTCCCGCTGCGGCTCCGCGACGCGACCATCGGAACGCTCAATCTGCTGCGGTCCGAGCCTGGTCGCCCGCCGGATGACGACCTCAGCGCCGCCCAGGCTTTCGCCGACGTGGCGACCATCGGCATCCTGCACGAACGATCGATCCGCGAGAGCGCGGTACTCACGGAGCAGCTGCAGACGGCGCTGAACAGCCGCATCGTCATCGAGCAGGCGAAGGGCGTCGTCTCGCACACGCGAGGCGTGCCCATCGACGAGGCGTTCACCCTGATCCGCGAATACGCCCGGTCGCACCGTCTCGGGCTGAGTCAGGTGGCGGCACGCCTCGTGGACCGCAGCCTCGACATCTGAATTGCGCGGGCGGCCTCCGGTGCCCGCGCTCTACCGGTCGGGCAGCGTCTTCGAATCCTGCAACGGGATCACGACGTGCTTGATGATCAGCAGGATGGCGGCGGTGATCGGAATCGCCACGAGCGCGCCGAGGAAACCCATCAGCGCTCCGCCGATGAGGGCACCGAGGATCACCAGCACGCCGGGAATCTCCGCCGCGCGCGACATGACCCTCGGCGTGACGACGTATGCCTCTACCTGGATGTAGATCAGGTAGAGCACCGCGAAGAGCAGCGCGTCAGTCGGATTCGCAAAGAGCGCCACGACGGTGCCGATGACGAGGAAGGCCACCGATCCGATCACGGGCACCAGAGTGACGACGAAGGCGACCGCCCCCATGAGCGCCACATAGGGCAGTCCCAGCACGAGGTACAGCACGACCACGACCGCCGCGTTGCACGCCGCAAGGATGACCTCGCCCAGCACGTACGCCCCGACGGAGTCGGTGGTCCGCTCGGTGAGTGTCTCCACGGTGGTGCGCGAGTGCGACGCCGTCAGCCGATACAGCGTGCTCTTCATGGCATCCAGCGAACCCAGAAAGTACAGGGTCAGTACGACCACGATGATGCTGGATGAGATCGCCTCGACGACCCCGACCCCGAAGGCCAGCAGACCGCCGAACATGACGATGATGTTCCCCGGATCCGCGAAGAACGCCGCCACCTGAGTGAGCCCGTCGGTCACGACGGCGGCAGCCGCAGGATCGAGGGAGACGAACCATGCCGTCTGCGTGAGCTCGTCGAGGCTGGAGGGCAGGTTCTCCGCGAACGCGGCGAACTGGCTGATCACCGCCGGCAGGAGGAAGACGACGCCGACGACGACCAGGATCAGGAAGGCGGCGAACACGATTCCGATGCCCGTTCCGCGCTTCAGCCCGGCGCGCTGCAGCGCGAGCACCACCGGATTCAGGCCCAGGGCCAGAAACATCGCGAGAACGATCGACACGACGATCGTCGCCAGCGAGCCGACGGCCAGGCCCAGCACGATGGCCGCCATGACCGCGAGGGTCGCCACGAACGGGGTGCGGATCGGGTGATCCAGCGCAGCCCTGATCCTCGGCGGCGCGTGGAACGGCGCTCGCGCCGACCCCGCCTCCGGGGGAGGTGCAGGGGTCGACGCGAGCGCCGTTGCGTCAGCCGGTTCGAAGGCCGGGGTGGGGTCCACGTCAGTCTCGCGATCTCGCGGCCCGTGACGTTCGCCACTCCGGGCCGCGGGCCGAGTGCTGCGTGTCCTTGCGTTGGATCAGGTGGCGGCGAGGGCCTTCGTCTTCAGCGCGTCATACTCGGCTTGCGTGATGGCACCGGAGTCCAGCAGCTTCTTGGCCGACTCGATCTCGGCCGAGGGCGATGAAGCGGAGGACGAGCCCGCGACCTGGCGGATGTACTCGTTCTGCTTCGACTGGGCTGCCGCCGCCTCCGCCATCTGACGCTCGGTCATGCTGCGCCCGCGAGCGATGAGGTACACCAGTGCGCCGAGGAAGGGCACGAAGACCAGGAAGATGATCCACAGCGCCTTGGCGAAGCCGCCCAGCGTGCGATCGCGAAAGATGTCGATGAAGATCGAGATGAAGATCCAGATGCACGCGATCAGGATGTAGAACCAGAAGATCCAGACGAGGAAATCCCAAAAACTGTTAAGCATCGATCAGCCCTTTGTTCAGCGGAAGCACGTCGACACCCGACGAGTCGGAGAAAATCTATCCAACGCCCCAGAGGGCGGCATCATGCGGATCGGATGATGTGCGTGCCGCGGTAGCAAACAGCGAAACCGTTGACAATGGCTTGACGAACGACTCATTCGTTGTTCCGTTCACTGGGCGGCTCTATCATTCAGATGTGACCGGGCTCTCCGAAGTCTCGACCCCCACGTCGCCGCAGCTCGACGCGCTGCTTCTCGACGCCAAGCTCGCCGTGCCCGCGTTCAGGCCCGGCTTCGTCAGCCGGAGCCCACTCGTGGCGGCCGGGCGGAACAGCGCACAGCGGGTGGTCGCGATCACGGCGCCTGCGGGATACGGCAAGACCAGCCTGCTCGCCGAGTGGGCCGAGGGCGAACAACGGGCCGTCGGCTGGGCGTCGCTCGACCGTTTCGATGACGATCCCGTCGCGTTGCTGAAAACCCTCGCTTCCGCCTTCGCATCCGCGACCAACGCCGACGATGGGCTCGTCGACGACATGCAGGTGCACTCCGTGGCGGCCCTCTCTCGCGCGGCCCCTCGGCTCGCTTCGGCGCTTCGCCGCAGCGCTCGGCCGTTCGTTCTGATCGTGGACGACCTGCACGTGCTGACGTCCGCCGCCTGCCACGACGTGCTGAGCGTCGTGGTCGGGGGCATCCCTGCGGGCTCCCAGCTGGTCGCCGCCTCTCGCTCGACGCAGCCCCACGTGGCGCGCAGCCGCGCATCCGGCGACGTCTTCGAGATCGGGGCGGCAGACCTGGCACTCGACGCGGAGGGTGCGCGACAGATCTTCCGCCAGGCCCGTGTACCCGTCACCGCGGAGCTGCTGGATACGGTGACCGTGCGGACGGAGGGCTGGCCGGCGGGCCTGCACCTTGCGGCCCTCATCGTTCGTGAGAGTCCGAATGCCGCCGATGTCATCGTCGGCGAAGACCGTTTCGTCGCGGACTACCTGTACCGAGAGTCGTTCTCCGCCCTGCCGGCCGATACTCAGACGTTTCTCCGGCGAACCGCGGTGCTCGAGCACCTCACCGACGACCTGTGCCGCGTGGTGGCGGGCAGCGCGGTGGCCGGCGGGCTTCGCGCCCTGGAGAGCTCGAACGTCTTCCTCATCCCCACCGACCGCACCGGGGAGTGGTACCGCTACCACCCGCTGTACCGCGAGTTCCTCCTCGCCGAACTTCGTCGTGACGAGCTCGAGATGGTCCCGGAGCTGCACGTTCGCGCGGCGGACTGGTACGAGAATCGCCAGCTGCCGGCGATGGCGATCGATCACCTGCTGCAGACCCCGGACCGCTCGCGAGCGGTGGGGCTGATCGGGGCGGTGGGCCTCACGACGTATCAGGCGGGCGGGATGGCGACGGTGCAGCGATGGCTGGGCGCGCTCGGCGACGCGGTGATCGTCTCCACCCCGTCGATGCAGGTGCTGACCGGGTGGCTCGCCGTGCTCTCGGGCGACGTGGTGGCGGCGGAGAAGTGGTCGGCCATGCTCGATACCGCGAGCTTCACCGGCGAGCCCGGCGATGGGAGCGCATCGTTCCAGTCCGCACGGGCGATGCTGCAAGCGGTCATGTGCGCCGGCGGGCCCGATCGGATGCTCGCGGATGCCGAGCTCGCCGTCGCCGCGGAGCCCTCGTGGAGCCCGTGGCGGGATGTCGCCGTCTACCTCGCCGGGGACGCGCAGCTCACGCTGGGTCGCCGCGAAAAGGCAGCCGAGCACTTCAGGGAGGTCGCGAACCGGCTCGATGACAGCGGAAACAACGGAGTCCGCGTGCTCAGCCACACCCAGCTGGCCATGATCCACATGGCCGCGGGGCGATGGGACGAGGTCGGAGAGCTGCTGGACAGGGCACGGTCGATCATCGAGCACAAGCGAGTGCAGGACTACAGCACCTCTGTACTCACGTTCGTTGCTCTGGCGCGATGGGAGCTGCACCGGGGAGATCTCAAGGCTGCCGAGCGCGAGCTGACCGAAGCCATGCGCACGCGCCCGGTCTGCACGTCGTCGCTGCCCACCGTGTCCGTGCCCGTTCGCATCCATCTCGCGACGGCATACTGGGCGCTCGGCGACTATGCCACCGCTCGCCATCTGGTGCGCGAGATCGATGACATCCTGCTCCGCCGTCCCCACCTCGGGGTGCTCGTCGAGCAGTTCGAGGTGCTGAAGAGTCTTGTCACCACGACGATGGCGGGGGCGCAGGGCGGACCGCCGCTCACGCCCGCCGAGCTGCGCCTGCTGCCATACCTGCAGACCCACCTGACCCTCCCCGAGATCGGGGCGAGGCTCTTCGTGTCGCGCAACACCGTGAGCACCGAGGTCGGGTCGATCTACCGAAAGCTCGGGGTCTCGTCCCGCAGCGAGGCCGTTGATCGCGCTACAGCCATCGGCCTGCTGGGCGGATAGCGGACCGCCTGCCTCAGTCCAGGATTGCGTCGACGTCGAGACCGAGGGCCAGAGCCAGCAGGGGCGCCGCCGAGACGACGCGTGGCTCGCCGACGATCGAACTGACGCCGATCAGCACGTCCACGATCTCATCCGTCGTGGCGCCGGCGCTGAGCGCGGCATCCGTCTGCTCGCCGAACGACGGCTCCGAGCCACCCACCGCTATGAGCGACGCGAGCCGCGCGATCGCGAGCGTCTTCGGGTCGAGCGCCGAGCCGGCGCCCGCGGCACCGTCATCGAGCACGCGCGGGTCGTTGAGGGAGATCCGCCGCAGGCGCTCCTGGTAGTTCGGCATCGTCTTCCTCCCACTGGCGCGCTGCGCACGGCCGCCGCCCTGGGGGCCCAGGATCGAAGCTATTCCGCGTGGCGGTGCGACGCATCATGCCGATGGGGTGAGCGCTTCCGCCTTCTCAGGAACGTGCTTCCAGGACGACGTGCGCCGGAGCGAGCCCTTCGGCCGCAACGGTCACCGTGATCGTGCCGCTCCCCGTCGGTCGTACGACGGCCAAGGCTCGGCCGTCGTACGTCGTGACCGCTTCGCCGCCGAACGGCTCCTCGGTGCGGGCGCGGCCCGTTCCGATGCCCGCGAGAACCCCAGGGCCGTCGACCGTCGCCGTGACGGAGCGGTCGGCGTCGATCACCGTCGTGCCGTCGGCGTCCTGCAGCCCGATGTCGATGAAGGCCGCGTCGTCGGGCGTGACGGCCAGTGCCGCGCGCGCGGTGGCGGCGACCAGCCTCGGCTCGCCCGTGGCGGAGCGCAGCGCGTGGCGGCCCGTCTCCGCCCCGTTCCGGCGTGACACCGCGATCAGCTCGCCCGGGTGGAACTCCGTCTCGAAGCGTGCGAGGAACGCCTTCGCGTCCCCCACGCGGGCGGTCGCGATGGATTCCCCGTCGAGCAGCAGCTCGACCTCTTCCGCGTCGCTGTAGACGTCGACGGTCACCGGCGAGCCCGGCGCCACCGCCCACGACCAGGTCGAGACGGCGTCGTCCCATGACCATGGCGTCCGCGCCGAGGGCCGCCCGTGGTGCTGCGGGCGGTGCACCGCGATGTACGGGTCGGTGCGCAGGCCGTAGACGATCTCGCGGTAGTAGGAGATCGTCCGCCGGTACCCGGTGACGTCGATGTCGCCGGACTCCGCCAGCAGGTAGGGGTACGGGCCCGACGTCCCCGTCGCCTCGTAGCCATCGACATCTGTGTAGTCGACCCGCCCGATGCCGGCCTCGCCCAGATAGTCCCAGCCCGTCCACGTGAAGTCGCCGATCACGTGCGGCAGGCGCTCGACGAGTCCCCACATCACATCGATCCGCTCGGGGAACGTCTCGGAACCGACGATCACGCGATGCGGGAAGGCGCCGAGATCGAGTTCGTACCGCGAGTCGGCGTAGTTGAAGCCGACGACGTCGAGCACCGACGCAGACTCCTCGGTCGACTCGGTCACGAGCTCGGAGGCGTTCATCAGCGCCATCCGCTCGCCCATGTTCGCCATCATCGTGTTCGGGTCGGACGCGGGAGCATGCTCTCCATCGGGAGCATCACCTGCCATCGCGGCGGCCATCTTGTCGATGTTCGCGATGATCCCGTTGATGCCGTTCGTCACGAATCGGGTGCCATCCAGCGCGCGCACCTCCTCAGCGAGCCGGCGGCTCCACGACGATCCGATGGGCGACGCCAGCTCGAGGATCTCGTTGCCGATCGAGTACATGAGGACGCTCGGGTGGTTGAAGTCCTTCCGCACCAAAGCCGCGATGTCGGCCCGCCACCGCTCCGGAAAGACCAGCGAGGAGTCGAACGCCGTCTTCGAGCGCGTCCACACGTCGGTGAGCTCATCCATGACCAGCACGCCGTGTCGGTCGCACGCGTCGAGCATCGCGCGGCTCATGGGGTTGTGGGCGCTGCGCAGCGCATTGAACCCGGCGGCCTTGAGCAGCCGCACCCTGCGGTCCTCTGCGGCGCCGAGCGTCGCTGCGCCGAGGGGACCGTTGTCGTGGTGCACGCAGGCTCCCCGCAGCTTGACCGTCCGGCCGTTGATGCGCAGTCCGCGTTTCGGGTCGAGCTGAAGACGACGGATGCCGAAACGCGTGGTGTCCTCGTCGAGCAGGCTCCCGTCGGTCGCGGCGAGTTCCGTCCTGACCTCGTAGAGCGCGGGGCTGTCGGGGTGCCAGAGGCGCGGATCGTCGACGGCCAGCCGCGCACGCGCCGTGGCGCGTTCGCCGGGGAGCACGGTCACCGGCGCCGAGTTGGTCGCGACCTCGGCCCCGGAGTCGTCGATGATCGACCAGCTCAGTCGCGTCGTGCGCGTGTGGCGGGTGCCGTTCTCGACGGCGGTCTCGACCTCGATGACCGCGCGGTCCTCGTCGATGTCGGGGGTGGTCGCGCGCACCCCGTCGAGAGCGATGTGCACGGGGTCGACGATCGAGAGGTGCACGGGCCGGTAGATTCCCGCCCCCGTGTACCAGCGGCTGTCCTTGTGCGCCCGGGCCTCGACCGTGAGCCTGTTCTCCTGCCCGAAGACCAGGAAGGCGTCGAGCGTCACGGCGAACGCGGCGTAGCCGTTGGGCTCATGCGCGATGAAGTCGCCGTTGAGGAAGACCGTGGCGTCGCGGTACACGCCCTCGAACTCGACGATCACCGTCTTGTGCCGCCACTCCTCGGGAGCCTCGAAGACCTTCACATACTCGAACACTCCGCCGGGGTGGTAGCCGGCGTGCACGCCCTGGTCGCTGTCGGCCGAGCGAGGGAGGTCACGGATCGCGTCGTGCGGCAGCGCCACGGGCCGCGGGGGCGACGCTCCGTCCAGCCCCTCGAACGCGCCGAGCTTCGGTCCGACGGCCCAGCCGTCCATGAAAGGAGTGCGGATCATGGTGCCATTCCCTCACGGGCGGCGCCTGACGGCAAATCACCGCTCGCCACCGTCATCGCGCCGATGCGACGCCGTAGGCGACCGCGTTCAGAGCTCCTCGAGGTACGACAGGGCCTCGCCGTCCACGCTGCCGTCGCCGTCGCTGCTGACCGCGCTCGGCGGCGAGGTCAGCAGGCGCGTCTGTTCGCGCATGTACTCGACGGCCTCTGAATCATCGGGCTCGGGGATCGAGGACTTCGTCGTCTCCGCCATGACGATGGTTCCCGCATCCAGCACGAATGTCGCCTCGACATCCGCGCCGTCCACGCCGAACGCCTTGAGGGTGACGGTGTCCGCGGACGCGTTCTTGGCGAGGGCGACCGCATACTCCACGAGGGCGTCGGCCGCGGCATCACCGACGAGCAAGCTCTTCTGCGCATACGTGATGTGCTTCATGCCGCCCACGCTAGACATGCTCGCCGGCCGCAAGAACAGGGTTGACGGGGGATCTGCACACAGCTAGCCGCTGTCAGGGCCACCTCCAGCGCAGGCGTCTTGAGTACGGACGGTTCGCGTTGCGCAACCCCCTCGCCGGATACGCCGCTCTGTCGGAGCCTGGGAAACCGACACAGAAGGAGGTGTCATGAAAGCCATGACATATCGCGGGCCCTACAAAGTCCGCGTGGAGGAGAAGCCCGATCCGAAGATCGAGCACCCGAACGACGCGATCGTGCGCGTCACGCTGGCTGCGATCTGCGGATCGGACCTGCATCTGTATCACGGCATGATGCCGGACACGCGCATCGGCCACACCTTCGGCCACGAGTTCATCGGCGTGGTCGAGCAGATCGGGTCGTCCGTCCAGAACCTCAAGGTCGGCGACAAGGTGATGGTTCCGTTCAACATCTACTGCGGCTCGTGCTTCTTCTGCGCCCGCGGCCTGTATTCGAACTGCCACAACGTCAACCCCAACGCCTCCGCGGTCGGCGGCATCTACGGGTACTCCCACACGACCGGCGGCTATGACGGCGGACAGGCGGAGCGTGTTCGCGTGCCGTTCGCGGACGTCGGACCCTCCGTCATCCCGGATTGGCTTCCCGACGAAGACGCCCTGCTGCTGACGGATGCCTTCTCGACGGGCTACTTCGGCGCACAGCTCGGCGACATCGTGGAAGGCGATACGGTCGTCGTGTTCGGCGCCGGCCCGGTGGGGCTGGCCGCCGCCCGCTCGTCGTGGCTGATGGGCGCCGGCCGGGTCATCGTGATCGACCACCTCGACTACCGCCTGCAGAAGGCCCGCGACTTCGCGTTCGCCGAGACGTATAACATCTCGGAGTACGACGACATCGTGCTGCACATGAAGAAGATCACCGACTACCTGGGGGCCGACGTCGCCATCGACGCCGTCGGAGCAGAGGCCGACGGCAACCTCACCCAGCACATCACCTCCGCCAAGTTCAAGCTGCAGGGCGGCTCACCCGTGGCGCTGAACTGGGCGATCGACTCGGTGCGCAAGGGCGGCAACATCTCGGTGATGGGTGCGTACGGCCCGCTGTTCAGCGCCGTCAAGTTCGGCGACGCGATGAACAAGGGTCTGACCATCCGTACCAACCAGGCACCGGTCAAGCGCCAGTGGCCGCGCCTGCTCGAGCACATCCAGGCCGGACACATCCGTCCGAGCGACCTGGTGACGCACCGCATCCCCCTCGATGACATCGCCGAGGGATACCACATGTTCTCCGCCAAGCTCGATGACTGCGTGAAGACGGTCGTCGTGCCCGCCACCGCCTAGGAGCGACGATGACCTACACCGCAGACAAGCCCGCCCTCGCCCCGAGCTCCGAGGAGCTGCGCGCGCGCATCCCCGGATGGGGCGCCGACCTCGACCACGCCGACCGCCCGGCGTACCCCCAGGAGAGGACGGACCTCGTGTCGGGCGCGCACTGGGACTTCCCAGAGCGGCAGCCCGAGACAAACGACCGCGAGCGCTCGATCGAGCACAAGTTCCTGACGCCCGTGTACGGCACCGCGCAGCCGCTGAAAGGCGTGTCGGGCGTCATCCGGCGTCTGGCGTACGACAGGTTCAGCGAGGGCCAGACCGCCCACTGGCTGCTGCTCATCGTCGGAGACCGCGTCGAGGCCATCGGGTCGCACGTCGTGTCGTTCGCCAGCCTGCGACCGGACAACCCGATCACGCAGACCGGCGTGCTGTCGGAAATCCGCCGCCGCCCGGTGAGCTCGCGAATTGGGCGGGGACGCGTCGACATGAAGCACGCATGGATGGACCCCATCATCGTCGGAGGGCCGTGGATCGCGGCCGGTGCCGCGCTGGCGCTCGGAACGACCCTCGTCGTGCGTTTCGCTCGCAGTCTCCGTTAAGGTTCTCCCGTGGGGAGATTCATCTACGACACCCTCGGCAACGCCGTGGACATCGACGACCGGACTCTCGCCCATCTGCGCATCGTGATCATGAACAAGCTCCGCCGGTCGGAGTCGTTCATGTTCGATGTGGAGATGGGTGACGGAAGCGGTCGCCGCAGCTTCTGGATGCACGCATCCGTGCCGCTGCAGTTCCACTTCTTCGGAGGCAGGAACCCGCAGATCAACCGCACGTGGGTCGAGGAGCTGATGCTGTCGGCCAGCGGGCCGAACGGGCTCACCGTCACTCCGGAGCCGACGGAAGTGCAGCGGCCCGAGGTGACCTCGAGCTGAGGGCCGGACGCTATTCCGCGGAGGCTGCCGACGGGAACTGGTCTGCCGGGGACTGGTCGGCGGCTTCTGCGGAGGCGGACCCGTCGGCGACCGCGGGGAGGGATCCGGTGTCGAAGTGCTCGGCGACCAGCATGATGCCGCCGGAGGAGTTGGCGGAGTTCGCCAGCTCCTCCACCCATTCGCGACTCAGGATCGCGGGCTCAGGATCGTCGAAGACGAACCGCAGCGGAATGGAGGGGTGCAGCCAGATCGTGCTGCGGCCCCTCGGCTGGTCTTCCGGATGCTGCCACGAGACGGTGAAGCTCTCGCCACGGCGCAGCTTCGTCGCGATCACGACCTTCAGGTGCGCCAGAGCTCGGTCTTCGATGTGAATGGGGGTCGCCGACCCCCCGTAGTACACAGTTCCCACGCAACCACAGTAGCCGCCGCGTCGGGCGACTACGTGCCGGCGCACGACCTGTCAAGGGGATGATGTGGGCGGCTGAAGGTAGGGCATCCTTTGTTGCACAGGAGGTGCTACCGGCCTGCGGCGGGATCGTCGGCCTTGCGGGCGTTGCGCATGACATGAAGACGATAGTCACCACGTACGGGTCCTTCCTCACCGGGACTGAGATCGCCGACGCCGTCACGGGGTATGGTCTCGCACTCGCCAGGGTGCACGGTGTCGACGTGGTCGACATCCCGTTCGTCGCGTCCGATGGATCTGTCAGCCGCGTGGATCTGCGGATCGGGTGGCTGAGCGACATGGCCGCGGTGCTCAGCGACGGGGCCGACGACGAGCTCGTCGAGGTGGACACGATCCTGATGATCCTCTCGAAGATCAATTACCTCGAGGGTCGTCGTGGCCTGGCGTTCGCGGACGACGACGTCGAACAGCTGCGCTCCGCCGACCTGAACTGGGACGACATCATCTAGCGCTCGCCGCGGATCAGAAGCGGCTCGCGCGGATCAGACCGTCTGGCGCACCTGCAGGAGCGGGCACTCGAAGGGGTCCCGCTCCCCGAGGCCGACGCGATTGATGTAGCGGACCACGATTCCGTACGACTCGAACAGTCCCGTCTGCGTGTACGTCACGCCTCGCTCCCGGCAGTAATCGGCGATGATGCCGGATGCCGCCCGCAGGTGCG
Organism: Microbacterium sp. DT81.1; assembly: GCF_049844955.1. NCBI lineage: Bacteria > Bacillati > Actinomycetota > Actinomycetes > Micrococcales > Microbacteriaceae > Microbacterium > Microbacterium sp. DT81.1. Next base: position 134,549 of record NZ_JBNCMA010000006.1, on the reverse strand, counting down.
GGCGGGGCATCGAGGGGAACAGGTGGTGCTCGATCTGGTAGTTGAGTCCGCCCATCACCGTGTCGAGCACCCGGGTGCCCCGTATGTTGCGGCTCATCAGCACCTGGCGACGAAGGAAGTCGATCTTGGCGTCGGCGGGCACCAGCGGCATCCCCTTGTGATTCGGCGCGAACGCCATGCCCATGTAGACACCGAAGAGGCCGAGCTGCACCCCGAGGAACGCGAAGGCGATCCCGGGAGAGAGCACCAGGAACACCAGGGTGAGAAAGCCGATGATCCGCACGGCGATGAACGTGATTTCGACCGGCCTCCGGTGCAGCGGCTCGCGCGAGAACACGCGACGAACGCTGGACGCGTGGAGCGAGAGCCCTTCGAGCAGGAGGATCGGGAAGAAGAAGAGCCCCTGGTGCGCCATGAGCCACCCGAGGGGCCAGACCTTGGTGGATCGGCGACTGGCCTGATCGGGCGTGAAGGAGATCACCGGCAGTTCGATGTCGGGGTCGGTGCCGATCTTGTTCGGATTCGCGTGGTGGCGCGTGTGCTTGTGCTGCCACCATCCATAGCTCATCCCCACGAACAGGTTGCCGATCACCAGCGTGGTCCAGTCGTTCCACCGCCCTGATCGGAAGATCTGGCGGTGGGCCGCATCGTGTCCGAGCATCGCGATCTGCGTGAAGATGACCGCCATGGCTGCGGCAGTGAAGAGCTGCCACCACGTGTCTCCCACCAGGATGAAGGCTGCGATGGAGGCGCCGAAGACCACCGGGACCGCGAGGAGCTTCGTCCAGTAGTAGCCGTAGCGCCGCCGCATCAGACCGCTCTCCGCGATCACATGGGCGAGTGCCGTGAAGTCGTTCGCCTTGGGCACGCGAGCACTCTGCCGGCGTACCGGCTCGGATGCCTCAGCAGTGGGCGAGGTGCGGATGTCGGTCATGTCGAACCCCTGACGATGAAGACGGCCTCATGCCGCATGTCGGGGTCTCGGACATCCGTTGTGTTCAATGTACGCCGCGCGGCGCCAATGGGGGAGGATCGTCCGCGAATTCTCTGATCGAGGGGCGCGTAGCACGCATCCGGGCCGTCGGCCAGGGCCTCCTGGGCGTCGGAACACGGCGATAGCTTCATTGCATGGACGACACGACATCGGGCTCCGTGAACGACATGACCGACGAGGAGAAGCGGCGCGATCAGCTGCTGCGGGCGCCGGAGGCGGTAGAGGCGGATGCCGCTCCGCGCATCCAGGTCACCAAGCACGGCGACGTGACCCGCGTCGACATCGCCCCCGACGCGCCCGTGCGCCCCGGGCTTCCGCACGACCACGAAGAGGAGACGAACGCATGAGCACCGAAAGCGAATCCCGCGACGGCGGCGGGATCGAAGAGGGAACGGCCGCGGAATCGCCCACCGCCGATCTGGGGACCGGGAACCCCGACCGGGAACGCCCCGACGTCGCCCCGGCGCAGTTGTCGGACGATGCGATCAGGGAGAACGCCGCGCGGCTCGAGGCCGAAGAAGACGGCGCGTACGCGGAGGAGTGACCGCGCGCGCTCTGTGACGGCTCCCTACGTCACTTGGACGAGGGTGCGCTGCCATCCGGATGAGCCGTCGGGTGCTATCGGGGCTCGCTCCTGGATCTGCAGGTCGCCGTTCTTGTTGACCGCCCGCACCGTGATGAAGTGACTCCCGGGGGTGGCATCCCAGTCGACGAACCACTGCACCCACGTGTCGTCGTTGACGGGTGTCGACAGCGTGGCAGGCCGCCACTCGCCGTCGTCGATGCTCACCTCGACGCGCTCGATCCCGACGGTCTGCGCCCACGCGACCCCGGCGACCGGGGTGGGCCCCGCGGCGACGGCGGTGCCCGTGCGCGGGGTGTCCAGGCGGGACGAGAACTTGATCGGCGCCTCGGCGCTGTACCCGCGCGGGGTCCAATACGCCTCATCGGCGTCGAAGGTCGTGACCTTCAGCTCGGTGAGCCACTTGGTCGCCGAGACGTAGCCATAGAGCCCGGGAACGACCATGCGCACCGGGAAGCCGTGCTCGAGGGGCAGCGGCTCGCCGTTCATGGCGACCGCAAGGATCGCGTCGGTCGCGTCGTCGGTCAGCGAGGTGAGCGGGGTGCTGGCCGTGAACCCGTCGACGCTGCGTGAGAGCACCATGTCGGCGCCGGACTGCACGCCCGCCATCTTCAGCACCTCACGCACGGGAACGCCGAGCCACTTGGCGTTGCCGAGCAGCTTGCCGCCCACCTCGTTCGACACGCATGTGAGGGTGATCGAGTACTCGTCGAGCCCCATGCCGACGAGGTCGTCGAACGTCAGCTCGACGCGCTGGTCGACCATCCCGTCGACGACGAGCCGCCAGGTCTCCGGGTTGATGGACGGGACCGTCAACGCGGTGTCGACCCGGTAGAAGTCGCTGTTCGGCGTGAACAGCGGGGAGATCCCCTCGATGTCGAGCTCGGCGCCCTCTGGTACCGCGACGCTCGAACGGGGAGCCGGCAGCTTGAGCGCTCTGCGAACGCCTGCGATCGAGGATGTGGTGGTGTTCAGCACGCGCGCACCGATGCCGACAAGCACCGCGGATGCTCCGGCGATGCTCGTGACGCGGATGAACATGCGGCGATCGACCCGGGTCGAGCCGCCTGCTGCCGCTGAATCGCGCGACGCCTGGTCGGTGGCCTGCCCGGTGGCGTCGGTGGCCTCCCCGCTCACCTCGGTCGCCGGCAGTGCCGCCCACCGGCGCAGCCGAGAGACGAGGAAGGTCAGCAGAATGCAGCCGGCGAGCGTACCGGCGATCGGGGGCAGCGCGGCGAGCGGCGTCGCACCCGCCCGCGTCACGATGGCGGCGACCGAGAGCGCGCCGGCGATGAGGAGTGCGATCACACCCAGCGGAGGCCTGAGGAACTGGGCGATGCCCGTGACGACGGCCGCGACCAGCACTCCAAGTCCCAGGCCGGCGAGCAGCGCGATCTTGTCGTACTCGCCGAAGGTCGCGATCGCGAACTCCTTGAACGGCTGGGGCACGATGTCGATGATGAACGAACCGATCGCGAGGATCGGGCTGCCTTCCCTCGCGACGAGCAGGGCGACGAGCTCGGCGACCGCGAGGAACACGGCGGCGCTCACGATGCCGGCCAGTGCGGCGAGGGAGAGGAACTTCACACGTGCCCTGCGGCTGCTCTTCGCCATGGTCCGGCCTCCTGACGCGCAGGTTCGGCCCCGACGTCACAGGGTTGTTCGCGGCGGAGCGGCTTTCGGATTGGCCAGGAGTGCCTCCAGCGCCGCCCAGAGACGGGTGCCCGCCACGGGGTCGGCCACGTTCCGGAACGGTCGCTGCGCCTTCGGAGGTCCGCCGAGGTGGAAAGGCCCCGAGGGGGCGACGAACCCTCCGCCCGCGGCATCCGCTGACGTGACGGCATGCAACGCGGGCAGCGCGGCCTCCGCGGCGCTCTGGCCGAACGGCCCGCGGCCGAGCACGGCGAGACTCGCACGGGTCCGCAGATTCCGGCCGGCACGCATCTCGGCTGGTGCGATGTTCGTCAGTGCGACGCCCGGATGGCAGAGCACGACGCGGATGCCACCTCCGCGGACCCCTTCGCCGCATGCCTCGGGGCCGTATCGCCGGTGCAGCTCCATGCCGAGCAGGCCCAGGGCGATCTTCGACGACGCGTAGGCGCGCATCGCGGTGTAGCGGCGCTGAACCTCCAGGTCGTCCCAGGCGATGCCGTAGTGGTCGGCGGCGAGACTGCACTGCAACGCAATGCGCGCGCGGCTCGCCCGGAGGAGGGGCAGGATGCCGAGCAGGAGCGATGCGTGACCGAGGAAGTTGGTCTGGAAGTGCAGCTCGTGCCCGTCGGCGCTGACGTGCCTCACCGGGTCGCGCAGCAGCATGATCCCGGCGTTCGCCACCAGGATGTCGATGGGCCGCCCTTCGTCCGTGAACTGTCGCACAAGGTTCCCGGCCGAGGACCGGGAGGCGAGATCGAGGTCGCGGAGGGTCAGCACGGCTCGGGGGTGGTCCCGCCGTATCCGGGCCGCCGCCGATTCGCCCTTCTCGCGGTTCCGCACGGGAAGCACCAATTCGGCGCCGATGCCGGCGAGCGCGCGGGCGATCTCAAAGCCGACGCCGTCACTGGCGCCGGTGACGACGGCGAGGCTTCCCGTGAGGTCGGGGAGCGGGATCCTCCAGCGAAGGCGCGCCGGCGCGGGCGGTGTCACGGCCGCTCCACGTCTCCGCACGGGAGCATTGCGAGAACCTGCACATCGGACGCGGCGTCATCCATTCCGCCACGCTAGCCCTCGGAACGGTGTACAAGGGAGAGGTCGGGAACGGGGTTCGCGTGAGGATAGCCATCGTCGGCGGAGGCGCGGCCGGTCTCGCGAGCGCATGGCTGCTCGAGGGGCAGCACGACATCACGCTGTTCGAGAAGGACGACCGGCCCGGCGGGCACGCGCACACCGTCGAGGTCGAGGTGGATGCGCAGCGGGTGGCGGTGGATGCCGGATTCCAGTTCTTCGGCCGGGGGCCGGCGTACGCGACGTTCAACCGGCTGCTCGACCTCCTCGGGGTGCAGCGCGAGTCGTACCCCGCGACGATCACCCTCTTCGGCCGCGATCCCCGCCGTCCGGGCCGCCGGCGGGCGCTCCCGATGCCGCCCTTTCGCGGGGGCCGGCCCGTCTGGGCCTCGTTCACGCCGCGGGCGCTGTGCGACCTGATCCGGTTCCGGATCTTCCTCGCTCGGGTGCCCGCGTTTCTCGAGCGGCACGACACCACGGTCACGATCGAGCAGTACCTCGAGGACCACCGAGTGTCGCGCCGGTTCGCCGAGGAAGTCGTCAACCCGCTGCTGCTCGCGTTCTGGTGCGTGGAGCCGGCCGAGTTCCGCCGGTTCGCCGCGTACAACGCGCTGTACTATCTGGGGGCGAACGCGCCCAAGGGACTCTCCCCGCCGCGGCAGAGCCAGATCCGAGGAGGGCTCGCGGTCTACGTCGATGCGCTCGTGCGCGACCTGCGTGCGACGGAGCTTCACCTCGGCACGGCCGTGCGACGGGTCGAGCGCGAGGGCGGCGGTTACGCGGTAGAGGATGCCCGCGGCATCCGTCATCGCTTCGACCAGGTGATCGTGGCGACGAATGCACAGCAGGCTCTTCCCCTGCTCGAGGCGGTCCCCGGACTCGAGCCGATGCGCCGGCAGCTGGGCCGATTCGAGTACTTCGACACCGCGATCGCCGTCCACGGCGATAGACGGCTGATGCCGCCGGACGAGTCGGACTGGTCGGTCGTGAACGCGAGGTGGGACGGAGAGCACAGCGCGCTGACCATCTGGGATCCTGCGCGGGGACTGCCGGTCTTCAAGAGCTGGGTGACGTTCGACGAGCGGATGCCGCAGCCGATTTATGCGCTCGCGCGCTATGAGCACGGAAAGGTCACCCCCGACTACTTCGACGCGCAGCGCCGGCTGTGCGAGCTGCAGGGCCGGGAGGGGGTCTGGCTGGCGGGGCTGTACACTCACGACGCGGATTCGCACGAGAGCGCGATCCGCTCCGCGGTCACGGTCGCGCAGCGTCTGGCCCCGGATTCCGTGCGCCTGCGGCGGCTGCTCGCCTGACCGCCCCTGCCTTCGGGCGGGACCGATGGCTACGCTGTGGGTCATGACAACGCTCGTGCTCACCGTCGTCGGAGACGACCGCCAAGGCCTGGTCGCGGCCGTCGCCGACGTGGTCGATGCCCACGGGGGCAACTGGCAGAACAGCCAGCTCGCCGAACTCTCCGGCGCGTTCGCGGGGATCATCGAGGTCTCGGTCGCCGCCGACCGCGTCGACGAACTGAGGGCCGCGCTCGCCGGCCTCGACGGGCTGCTCACGGTGACGACGCATCCCGGCGATCCCTCGGTCACCGCCGAGAAGGCCGGCGCCGATCGCCGGTTCGCCTTCCGCGTGCTCGGCAATGACCATCCGGGAATCGTGCGCGAGGTCTCCGCGACGCTCAGTGCGCACGGCCTCAGCATCGAGCGGATGACGACCGAGACGCGGGATGCGGCGATGGCGGGAGGGCGGCTCTTCGAGGCGACGATCACGGCCAAGGTGCCGGCATCCGTCGATGTGGATGCCGTGCAGTCCGCGATCGAGCGACTCGCGGCGGAGATCCAGGTGGACGTCACGCTGGGGGAGTGAGTCCGCGGCGCGGGGCTCGCGCTGCATCTGTTCGCGCGCGCTGCGCGTATTGGCGCCGCGGCTGCAGGAAACAGCAGCGCCAAGCGGGTGGCCGGGCAAAGTAAAGGCCCTCCCCCGAGTAGAAGCCTCGAGAAAGGGCCAGTGGCTCCGACGGGCGTCGATCCCGTGACCTCACGATTTTCAGTCGTGCGCTCTACCAACTGAGCTACAGAGCCTCGCGGCATCCATGAACGCCGCGACCTAAACGAAAGGCCCTCTTCGAAAAAAGGGCCCGTCGCTCAGAGCGACCCTGACGGGACTTGAACCCGCGACCTCCGCCGTGACAGGGCGGCACGCTAACCAACTGCGCTACAGGGCCATGCATATTGAATTGTATACGGGTGACCCCAACGGGATTCGAACCCGTGCTACCGCCGTGAAAGGGCGGCGTCCTAGGCCGCTAAACGATGGGGCCGAGCAGAACCCGGGGGCTCACGCTTACCGACGGTCAAGCATACGTGCCAACCGATGTTTTCGCCAATCCGAGCCCCGTTCCTCTTCCCAAGCGCGCCGGAAAGGGGGACGATGGCAAGACGCGGACTGGGGAAGTACGTTGCGTGGGGGCGTCCCATCCGTTGCGGATGTGACGCATGTTGCTACTGTGGTCACTGTGACTCACGCACCGCTGAGGGGAGCCGAGTGAAGGGCGAACTCGCCGGCACTGTCGAAGACTGCGGATGCGCGCCCACGGAGAGCGAGCGCCGCTCCTTCCTCGTGCCCGTCTCTCGTCGCACCGCGCTCGGTCTCGCTGCCTTCGGCGCCGTCGCACTGGGCACGATCGGCGGCCCCATGATCCCTGCCGCGTTCGCCGCGACCTACCCGTCGTGGGACGACGTGCAGAACGCCCTCGCCAACGAGGCGGTCAAGGCCGGCGAGGTCGCCCGCATCGAAGGGCTCATCGCCTCGCTGACCGAGGAGGTCGAGCGCACGCGGACCGAGGCCGAGGCCCGCGCCGACGAGTATTACGTCGCCCAGCAGGAGTTCTACGACGCCGCTTACCGCGCGGACGAACTGCAGAGCCAGGCCGACGAGCAGGCCGCCCTCGCCCTCGAATCCGCGCAGAAGGCCGGCCGCGTCGCCGCCCAGCTCTACCGCAACGGGGGCGATGACACCTCGCTCGAGCTGTTCTTCGCGGGCTCCGCGGCGAACGCCGACGATCTGCTGGCCCGCCTCGGCACGATGGACAAGATGGTCGAGCGCAACCAGGCGGTGTACTCCGACGCCATCAAGGCACGCGACTCCGCCCAGTCGCTGAGCGACCAGGCCATCGTCGCCCGCACCGAGCGCGATCGCCTGCAGCAGGTCGCCGAGCAGAAGATGATCGAGTCGCAGGCGGCGGCGGACGCCGCGCAGGCCGCCCTCGAGGAGCAGGAGCAGCACCTCGCCGATCTGGAGGCCCAGCTCGAGGCGCTGATGAACACGTCGGCGAAGACCGTCGCCGAGTACGAGGCGGGCGTCGAGGCGGAACGCCTCGCCGCCATCGAGCGCCAGCGGCAGGCCGACCTTCGGGCCCAGCAGCTCGCCATCGGCGGTGGCGGCGGGGGAGTCGGCGGCGTCATCGTCGGCGGAGGCTGGGCGCGCCCGTCCTCGGGCGTCCGCACCTCCGGCTACGGGCCACGCACCAGGCAGTGCGGTACGGGCTACTGCTCGAGCGGATTCCACCGCGGGGTGGACCTCGCCACGGGCTGCGGGGCGGCGATCTACGCGGCGAACGCCGGCGTCGTGGACTACGCCGGGTACAACGGCGGGTACGGCAACTACATCCGCATCGACCACGGCGCTGGGACCGGCACCGGCTACGCGCACATCATCCAGGGCGGCATCCGGGTCTCACGCGGCCAGTGGGTCGCCGCCGGCCAGCTGATCGCACTCGAAGGCAACACGGGCAACTCGTTCGGATGCCACCTGCACTTCGAGACGTACCAGAACGGCTACCCGGTGAACCCGATCGACTTCATGGCCGCGCGGGGCATCTCGGTCTGAGTCCGCGCCACCGCGGGACAAGGCCGGGGCACGCGAAAGGCCGGGTCCCGAAGGACCCGGCCCCTGCTGTCCGCGTCTCAGAGGGTCTTGGGCGCTTCGCCCTCGCCCTGCGTCTTGGTCTGGCCCTCGTGCTCCTCGAAGCGGAGGATCGCCTCGGCGAGAATGCGGTCGGCCTCATCCTTGCCGCCCCACGTGTCGACCTTCACCCACTTGTTGGGCTCGAGGTCCTTGTAGTGCTCGAAGAAGTGCTCGATCTCCTTCTTCGTGAACTCTGGGACGTCGTCGAGGTCCTGGATGTGGCTCCACCGAGGGTCCTTGGTCAGCACGGCCACGAGCTTGTCGTCGCCGCCGGCCTCGTCGAGCATCTTGAGCACGCCGACCGGGCGCACGTTGACCATCACTCCGGGGAAGAGGGTGACATCGAGCAGCACGAGCACGTCGAGCGGGTCGCCGTCCTCGCCGAGCGTGTTCTCGAAGAAGCCGTAGTCGGCCGGGTACCCCATCGGCGTGAACAGCACGCGGTCGAGGAAGACGCGGCCGGTGCCGTGGTCGACCTCGTACTTCACGCGGCTGCCGCGGGGGATCTCGATGACGGCGTCGTGTGCGGCCATGGGTGTGCTCCTTGGGAAGGGGACGGATGCCGCGGATAAGCCTACTGCGCGGGCCCCGCCGTTCCGGATTCCGGTTCGGGGGCGGTCGATGATCGGGGCGTCGGCCGGGGGCGTGCCGGATTCAGGCTGCGGTGGCCGACGGCCGTCCGTCGGCGGTGCTGGAGACGTCATCCGCACCAACCAGCCTGACTGCGGTACGGGTGACGCGGCTAACGTGGGGGCGGTGAGCCCCGATCGCCCGCTGTCGCCCGCCGTCGCCGAGGTGCGACTCGCGGTTCGGCGCGCGCTCGCGCCCCTCGTGGAGCCCGGTGCGGCCACCGTCGTCGTGGCGCTGAGCGGCGGCGCCGACTCCCTTGCACTCGCGGCAGCGACCGCGTTCGAGGCGGCCAAGCTCGGCATCCGCGCCGTCGCCGGCGTCGTCGATCACGGCCTCCAGTCTGGGTCTGCGGAGGCCGCGGCCCGCGCGGTCGCGGCCGCCGAGCGACTCGGGCTCGAGGCACGGGTACTGCGGGTCGACGTCGAGCGCGACCACTCGGATGGCCCCGAGGCCGCCGCGCGCGAAACGCGCTACGCCGCGCTGGAGAAGCTCGCGGACGAGCTCGGCGCCCCGTGCATCCTGCTGGGCCACACCCTCGACGACCAGGCCGAGACAGTGCTGTTGGGGCTCGCCCGGGGCTCCGGCGCCGCCAGCCTGCAGGGCATGGCCGGCGTGTCAGGCCGCCGCATCCGTCCCCTGCTCGGCATTCGCCGCGCCACCACGCGCGCCTTCTGCGCCGACAGCGGGCTCGACCCATGGGAGGACCCGCACAACGCCGACCCGCGATTCGCGCGCGTGCGCGTCCGCACGTCCGTGCTTCCCGTGCTCGAGGCGGAGCTCGGCCCCGGCGTCGCCGAGGCGCTGGCGCGCACGGCCGAACAGCTGAGGGAGGACGCCGAAGCCTTCGCGGAGATGATCGATGAGACGATCGAGGACATCGTCGAGCACGCCGAGGCCGGCATCTCGGTGTCGGCGGCCGCGCTGGCGGCGAACCCCGCGGCGCTGCGCAACCGGATCATCCGGCACGTGGTCGCCAGCGAGTTCGGCACCAGCCTGACCCGTGCCCAGACGCTTCAGGTCGCGCGGCTCGTCACGGACTGGTCGGGCCAGGGGCCGATCGATCTGCCGGGATGCCGCGCGCGCCGCGCGGGCGGGCGAATAGTCTTCGAGGCCGCCTGACCCGCGCCGGTCGGCGCCGGTTCAACGAAGGGTCGGCGCCTCGACAAGCTCGGCGACCGGGAAGGGTCCGCTCGGCGACCGGAACCGGACCCCTCAATCAGCCCGGCGAATTACCCGGTCCCTGAGCCTGTCGAAGGGTCGGCGCCTCGACAAGCTCGGCGACCGGGAAGGGTCCGCTCGGCGACCGGTCCACCGCGAACGGGTCGTCTACTTCTTGCCCCCGAGCAGTCCGCCGAGAAGTCCGCCGATATCGATGCCGCCCGGCGACCCGCCGCTGCCCGCACCGCCCGACGCTCCGCCGAGCAGTCCGCCGATGATGTCGCCGATGCCGCCGTCCCCGCCCGCAGAGCCGGCACCGCCCTTGCCCGCCCCGCCCTGCTTCTTCGCGAGCAGCCCGAGCACGATCGGCCCCAGGATCGGGAGCAGCTTGGCGAAGTCGATGCCCGCGGTCTTCGGCTCGGACGTCAGCTTCTGCGCGACCGCCTGCTGCTGGTCGCCGAAGATGTGCCCCAGGATCTTCTGTCCGTCGGCGGTGTCGACTCTGTCGACATCCACCTTTCCCTCGCCCAGCGTGTTCGAGTGCTTGCCGACCGCCTTGAGGATGGCCTTCGAGCCTTCCGGCGTCCCCGCATTGCGCTGCAACCCCGCGAGGATCGTGGCGCCGCCCTCCTCGATCGCCTGCCGTGCCACGCTCGGCTCGACCCCGAGCTTCGCGGCGATCTGATCCACCGGCAGTGATTTCAGGATGTCGTCGGTTCCGGCCATGATGCCCTCCATGCTGCGGGCGCGTTCGCCCCGCTCGGTGGCCACGCTATGCCCGCCGGGGCATGCGCGGCCAGGCCTTGCGAGCGCCCTGGTGCCTGGTGCATGGCGCTCCTCTGTGGGCTCCGCCCCACGCCCCCGGCTCGCTGACGCCCGCCCTAGACTCGTGCCATGCGCGCAGCGGACATTCCGGACGATCTGACCACCGTCCTCGTCACCGAGGAGGAGATTCAGGACAAGCTCCGGGAGTTGGCGGCTCGGGTCGCGACCGACTACGAGGGCAAGGACATGCTGCTCGTGGGGGTGCTGAAGGGCGCCGTCATGGTGATGGCGGACTTCGCCCGAGCGTTGCCGATGGTGGTTCCGATGGACTGGATGGCCGTCTCCTCGTACGGGACGGGAACCACCTCGAGCGGCGTCGTTCAGATCCGCAAGGACCTCGACACCGACCTGCACAACCGGCACGTGCTGATCGTGGAGGACATCATCGACTCGGGCCTGACGCTCAGCTGGCTGCTGAAGAACTTCGCCTCGCGGGGAGCGGCATCCGTCGAGGTGCTGGCGCTTCTTCGCAAGCCGGATGCCGCGAAGGTCCAGGTCGACGTGCGCTACGTCGGCTTCGACATCCCGACGGAGTTCGTCGTCGGCTACGGCCTCGACTACGCCGAGCGGTACCGGAACCTCCGCGACGTGGCGATCCTCGCGCCGCACATCTACTCCTAGCCGGGAGGCCGGCGACCGGCGTCGAGAGGGGACAAGGGGTACGCCGAGGGCGAATCCCCAGGCGGGGCACAACTTCGCCGCGCTAACCTGATTTCACGCCGGTACGCCGGTATGCCGAAAGAAGGGCTCGGGGGCTCGGCCCCACATCATGGACCTGAAGAAGATCACTCGCAACCCACTGATCTACGTGCTGCTGATCGGCGTGTTCCTCATCGTCGGTTTCTCGCTCATCTCCAGCCTCGGCGGAGCGAAGCAGATCTCCACGCAGGAGGGTCTCGAGCTGCTCGACGGCAGCACCGTCACCGAGGTGCTGAACACCGACGGCGACCAGCGCGTCGACATGAAGCTCTCCGAGCCGTACGAGGGCGCCACCGACGTGCAGTTCTACTACGTCACGGCGCGTGCGCCCGAGGTCGTGAACGCGATCAACGCGGCCGACCCGTCCGACGGCTTCAACGACGCGGTGCCGCAGCCGAACTGGTTCGACGGCCTGCTCTCGCTGATGCTTCCGCTGCTGCTGCTCGGCGTGCTCTTCTGGTTCCTGCTCTCCTCGGCCCAGGGCGGCGGCAGCAAGGTGATGCAGTTCGGCAAGTCGCGCGCGAAGCTCGTCAGCAAAGAGACTCCCACCGTGACGTTCCAGGATGTCGCCGGCGCCGACGAGGCGATCGAGGAGATGCAGGAGATCAAGGACTTCCTCAAGGACCCGACCAAGTTCCAGGCGGTCGGGGCCCGCATCCCGAAGGGCGTGCTGCTGTACGGCCCTCCCGGGACCGGCAAGACGCTCCTCGCCCGCGCGGTCGCCGGTGAGGCCGGTGTCCCGTTCTACTCGATCTCCGGCTCGGACTTCGTGGAGATGTTCGTCGGCGTCGGCGCGAGCCGCGTGCGCGACCTCTTCAACCAGGCCAAGGAATCCAGCCCGGCCATCATCTTCATCGACGAGATCGACGCCGTCGGCCGCCACCGCGGCGCCGGCATGGGCGGCGGTCATGACGAGCGCGAGCAGACGCTCAATCAGATGCTCGTCGAGATGGACGGCTTCGACCCCAAGGTCAACGTCATCGTCATCGCGGCGACCAACCGCCCCGACATCCTCGACCCGGCTCTGCTGCGTCCCGGCCGTTTCGACCGCCAGATCGGGGTGGACGCTCCCGACCTCAAGGGCCGCAAGCGCATCCTTGAGGTGCACGGACGCGGCAAGCCCCTCGCGGACGGCGTCGACCTCGAGGTGGTCGCCCGCAAGACGCCGGGCTTCACGGGTGCCGACCTGGCGAACGTGCTCAACGAGGCCGCGCTTCTGACGGCCCGCTCCAACGCCCAGCTCATCGACAACCGCGCCCTCGACGAGGCCATCGACCGCGTCATCGGCGGTCCCCAGCGCCGAACGCGTGTCATGAAGGACAAGGAGAAGCTCATCACCGCCTACCACGAGGGTGGGCACGCGCTCACGGCGGCGGCGATGAATCACACCGATCCCGTGACGAAGATCACGATCCTCCCTCGCGGCAAGGCGCTGGGCTACACCATGGTGCTGCCGCTGGATGACAAGTACTCCGTCACGCGCAACGAGCTGCAGGACCAGCTCGCCTACGCGATGGGCGGGCGCGTCGCCGAGGAGATCGTGTTCCACGACCCCACCACCGGTGCCTCCAACGACATCGAGAAGGCCACGGGCATCGCCCGCAAGATGGTCACCGAGTACGGGATGACGAACGACGTCGGTCCCGTGAAGCTCGGCTCGGCCAGCGGCGAGGTCTTCATGGGCCGCGACATGGGCCACGGTCGCGAGTTCTCCGAGGCGGTCGCCGAGCGCATCGACACCCAGGTGCGCGGGCTCATCGAGCTCGCGCACAACGAGGCGTACCAGGTGCTCAACGAGAACCGCGACCTGCTTGATCGGCTGGCCCTTGAGCTGCTCGAGAAGGAGACGCTCGACCACCTCGAGCTCGCCGAGCTGTTCAAGGACGTGCGCAAGCTGCCGCCGCGCCCGCAGTGGCTCTCGAGCAACGAGCGCCCCGTGTCGCTGCTGCCCCCCGTCGACGTGCCGCGCCGTGCCGAGCCCGCGGGTATCGCGGCGGACGTCGAGGCGGAGTCCGGGGTGACCGAGAAGGCGACGCGTCGCCGGCCCACCGGGCAGGCGCGCCCCGCGACCGCCTGAGACCCCGTGGCCTCCGATACCCCGTGACAGTCGACAAGCAGCGCGTCGCCGCGCTCGTGCGCGAGCTGCTCGTGGCCATCGGCGAGGACCCGGACAGGCCCGGGCTGAAGGTCACTCCCCAGCGCGTCGCAGACGCGTACGAGGAGTTCTTCGCCGGCATCGGGCAGGATGCCGCGGCGCCGCTGGCCCGCACGATCAGCGTCTCGCGCGGCCCGGCCCCCGATACGCTGCCGTCGGGTGCGGTGATGCTGCGTGATATCGCGTTCCGATCGGTCTGCGAGCACCACCTGCTGCCGTTCCTCGGCAAGGCGCACATCGCGTACCTCCCCGGCGAGCAGGTGGTGGGCCTCGGCGCCTTGCCCCGCGTCGTCGACGTGCTGGCCGCCCGTCCGCAGGTGCAGGAGCGCCTCGGCGAGCAGATCGCCGACGCGATCGCCGACTCGCTCGACACCCGCGGTGTGCTCGTGGTGCTGGAGGCCACCCACGAGTGCGTGACGATGCGCGGCAACCGGCAGCCGGAGGCATCAACCGTCACGATCGCGGCGCGCGGAGAGCTGGCGGATGCCGCGGCACGCGCCGAGCTGATCGCCCTGATGGGGGCGCACCGGTGATGACGGTGCGCGTCGGTCTCTGAGAAATGACGGCACTCATCATGGGAATCGTCAACGCGACGCCCGACTCCTTCAGTGACGGCGGTTCCTTCGACGGTCCCGCCGATGCGATCGCCCACGGGCGGCTGCTGCGGTCACAGGGCGCGTCGATCATCGACATCGGCGGCGAGTCGACCCGCCCGGGGGCGGAGCGCGTTCCCGTCGAGGTCGAGCTGCAGCGTGTGTTGCCGATCGTCGCGGCGCTCGCCGCCGACGAAGTGACCGTGAGCATCGACACGATGAACGCCCGCACGGCGCTCGCGGCGGTGGAAGCCGGCGCTTCGATCGTCAACGACGTCTCAGGGGGACTCGCGGATCCGGAACTGCTGGGCGCGGTCGCCGAAACCGGCGCCGACATCGTGCTGGGGCACTGGCGCGGCCCGTCCGCCGACATGTACGCGCGGGCAGAGTACGTTCAGATCGGCCGGGAGGTCGCCGGCGAGCTGCTCGAACGCGTGCAGGCGGCCCAGGCCGCCGGCATCCCACCGTCGCGCATCGTCGTCGATCCCGGAATCGGCTTCGCGAAGAACGCGGAACAGAACTGGGCCCTGCTCGAGAGCATCGGGGACATCGTCGCACTCGGACACCGCGTGCTGCTCGGCACGTCGCGCAAGCGCTTCCTTGGCGATGTGCTCGGGCCTGAGGCATCCATCGAGCGCCGGGACTTCGCCACCGCGGTGACGAGCGTGCTCGCCGACGCGGCGGGAGTGTGGGTGGTGCGGGTGCACGACGTGGCCTCGACGAGGGATGCGCTCGGCGTCGCGGGCGCATGGAAGAGTGGGGCCCGTGGACTTCCTTGACGAGATCACCGTGACCGGGCTGCGCGCCTTCGGCCGGCACGGCGTGTTCGATTTCGAGCGGCAGCAGGGGCAGGACTTTCTCGTCGACGTCACGATGCACGTGTCGACCCGGCGGGCGGCCGAGACGGATGACGTGGCCGACACGATCCACTACGGCGAGGTCTCGGAGCGTGTCGCGGCCATCGTGGGCGGCGAGCCCGTGAACCTCGTCGAGACGCTGGCGGAGCGGATCGCCGCCGACCTCCTGACGGACGAGCGCGTATTGCTGGCCGTCGTCACCGTGCACAAGCCGTCGGCGCCCATCGCGGTGCCCTTCACCGATGTCGCGGTCACCATCCGGCGGGGGAGGACATGAGCCGCGGCCTGACGCAGCCCGTCAGCGGAGGCCCCGAGCGCCGCCCGCACCCGGCGTCCGTCGCCGTCGTGGCCCTCGGCGCCAACCTCGGCGACCGTGAGCGCACGCTGGAGGAGGCCGTCCGCGACATCGCACGCCTGCCCCTCGTCGACGCCATCACGGTGTCGAAGAGCATCGAGTCGGTCGCCCTCACGCCGGAGGGCCCGGATGACCAGGCCCCGCCGTACCTCAACGCCGTCGCCCTGGTCACGACCCGCCTGGCGCCGACCGTGCTGCTGGCCCTGCTGCACCGCATCGAGGCCGCGCACGGTCGAGAGCGCCCCGCGCCTCGACGGGGGCAGCAGCCCACGTGGGCCGATCGCACCCTCGACCTCGACCTCATCGCCTACGGCGACGTGATCGCCGACACCCCGGAGCTCACGCTGCCTCACCCACGGGCCGCGGAGCGGGACTTCGTGCTCGGACCGTGGCTGGCGGTCGATCCCGACGCCGTGCTGCCCGGCGGCGGCAGGGTGGACGCGCTGCTCGAGAACCTCCGAGAAAGCCCGAACCGGTGAAGCGCACCGGTGCCGGCATCCTGAGCATCGCGGCGCTGATCGGCGTCGCCGCCGGGTTCCTGCTCGATCACGCGCTCACCGTCTCGGGGCGACCGACCTTCGTGCCGGCGCTCAGCCTTCCCATCATGCTGATCCTGCTCGGCGGCATCACGCTCGCGCTGGCGTGGCCGATCCGACAGGCGACCCGCAGCACCGCGGCGACGCCGGTCAACCCCTTCCGCGCGCTGCGCGTGGCGATCCTCGCCAAGGCGTCGAGCCTCGTCGGCGCGGGTGTCGCCGGCTTCGCCGTGGGTCTGGCCGGGTACCTGCTCACCCGCCCGATCGACCCGCCACTAGGCTCGTTGGCGACGATCATCGCGACCGCCGTGTGCGCTGCCGTGCTGGTGGGGGCCTCCTTGGTCGCCGAGCACTTCTGCACCCTCCCGAAGGACGATGATGACGAACACTCCGGATCTGACGCCGACCCCGGAGTCGAGCCGCAGCACCACTGAACCCGTCGGCGCCACCGAACCCGTCGGCGCCTCTGAACCCGTCGCCGGGCGCAGGTTGGACGAGGGCACGTTCACCGAGCTGCGCGAGCCGAAGGCGGAGGCCCGGCTCGCCCTCGCGGACGGGAAGTGGCACCAGATCTCGCCGAAGTACGTGTGGGTGCAGCTCATCTCCTCGGGCATCGGCCTGGCGGTGGTCGTGGCCGTGCTGCTTTTCCTGACCCAGGTCCTGCAGTGGACGTGGGCCTGGATCCCCGGCGGCATCTTCATCGCCATCCTCGTGTGGACCCTGGCGCTCGTTCCACGACAGGCGCGCGCCTACGGGTACCAGCTCCGAGAAGACGACCTCGTGTTCCGCCGCGGCATCCTGTGGCAGCGCCTGGTGGCGGTGCCCTACGGGCGGATGCAGCTCGTCGACATCACCCACGGTCCGCTCGACCGCGGCTTCGGCATCGCGCAGCTCAAGCTCGTCACCGCCGCGGCCGCGACGGGCGTCGTCATCCCCGGGCTGCCTCAGCAGACGGCGGAGGACCTTCGCGACCTGCTAATCGAGGTCGCCGAGACCCGCCGGACGGGGCTGTGAGCACCGTCCCGGACAGTGCCCATTCAGGCAGTGCCCGCCCAGACAAGGCGCCGCCCCAGGCATCCGTCCGCTCCCCCCTGAGCGACGGCGAGTGGCACCGGCTGCATCCCCTGACGCCGCTGTTCCGCGGCGGGTTCTTCCTCGTCGTCGTGGCCGGCATCGTCATCGCCAACCTGCGCGACCGCCTGATCGGCACGTTCCTTCCCTGGTTCCTCCCGGATGCGCCGTCGACCGAACAGTGGAGCTACGGCGATCCGCTGGACTGGATCTTCGAGCAGAACCTCATCCTCCTCGCTGCTCTCATCGTGCTCGGGGTCGTACTGCTGCTGATCGGCTGGTTCTACCTGTCGTGGCGCTGGCACACCTTCCGCATCACCGAGGACCGCGTCGAGGTGCGCAGCGGCAACCTGTTCCGCACGCAGCGCCGGGCACCGCTCGATCGCGTGCAGGGCGTCAACCTCACCCGTCCGCTCTTCGCCCGCCTGGTGGGGATGGCCAAGCTCGAGGTGGTCGGGGCCGGACTCGATGCCAACGTGAAGCTCGAGTACCTCTCGACGGCCAACGCGGAGGAGGTGCGAACCGATATCCTGCGGCTCGCCTCCGGCGCGCGCCTCGTGAGGTCCGGCCCGCCGGCAGAGGGGACGACGCAGCCGAGCGTCAGTCGGACGCACGCCGTCACCGCCACCGTGACCGACGGCATCAATGGGCTCATCGCCGGGCCGGAGTCGCCCTCGGAGGAGCCCGAGAGCGTCGTGAACATCCCCCCTGTGCGGCTCGTGCTCTCGCACCTGCTGAGCGGGTGGACCGTCTTCCTCATACTGCTCGTGATCGGCGTGGTCGTCGCGGCGTCGCTCGGTGCCACGTGGGCGCTGTTCAGCCTCGTGCCGGCGGTGATCGGCCTCGGCGCGTACTGGATCTCGAGCATCATCAAGGCGCTGCGCTATTCGATCGCCCCGACACCGGACGGCATCCGCATCACGTTCGGATTCTTCACGACGGTCACCGAGACCCTGCCTCCCGGTCGCGTGCACGCCGTCGAGGTCTCGCAGGACATCCTCTGGCGTCCGGCAGGGTGGTGGACGGTGCGCATCAACCGGCTCACGGGCCGGAGCTCGGCCGACACGACGACGGACCAGTTCACGACCGTGCTGCCGGTGGGCACCCGTGACGACGTCGAACGCGTGCTGCGCCTGCTGATGCCGGGCATCCCCGACGAGGAGTGGCCCCTCGTCTTCGAGCACGGCATCCTCGGTCCCGGTGGGGGCGACCCGTACACGAACACCCCTGGACGCGCCCGCATCCTGCGACCGCTGTCGTGGCGCCGCAACGGCTACCTCGTCTCTGCGCACGCCCTGCTGCTGCGCCGGGGCGTCATCTGGCGCAAGCTCGGCATCTTCCCGTTGGCGCGGCTGCAGAGCTTCTCGCTCAATCAGGGTCCCCTCGATCGGATGCTGCGCGTGGCCACCGGCCGGGTGCAGACGGTCTCCGGCCCGGTGTGGGGCACGCTCGCCGCGATCGACCGCGACGCGGCGCTGGCCCTGTTCGAGGACGCCGCACACGGGGCTGTGGCCGCCGCGTCGGTGGACCGGAGCCACAGATGGGGCGAGGAGCGATGAACCGGGACGGACGCCTGGGTGTCGGCATCATCGGCGCCGGCAGGGTCGGTCCGGTTCTGGGGGCCGCGCTCGGCGGAGCCGGGCACGCGATCACGGGCATCACGTCGGGCTCCGACGATGACAGGGCGTCGGCCGTGCTTCCCGGAGTGCCGGTGCTCGACGCGCTCGAGGTGGTGCGGCGCAGCGAGCTCGTGGTGCTCGCGGTGCCGCACGACGAGCTCGGCCCGCTCGTGGCGGGGCTCGCCGGCGTCGGTGCCTGGCAGCTGGGACAGCTGGTGATGCATACGGATGCCGCGTACGGCATCGAGGTTCTCCGCCCTGCCGCCGAGCGCGGCGCGATCCCCCTCGCCGTGCATCCGGCGATCTCATTCACCGGCACCAGCATCGACCTGCGACAGCTCGCCGCCGGCTATGCCGCGGTGACGGCCCCCGCAGCCGTGCTGCCCATCGCGCAGGCGCTCGCCGTCGAGCTCGGCTGCGAGCCCATCGTGATCGCCGAGGAGGACCGCCCGGCCTACGCCGAGGCGATCGGCATCGCCACCGCATTCTCGCGCACCATCGTGCAGCAGGCGACGGGGCTTCTGCGCGACATCGGTGTGGAGAACCCCGGCGGGTACCTGTCGGCCCTCGTGCGCTCGACGGTCGACCAGGCGCTGGTGGACGCGCCGCCCCGGCCCGGCGACGTGCCGCCTCTGGGCAACGCTACGATCGACCAATGATCAGCACCATCGAGGGGCTGCGCACCCGACTGGCCGAGGCACGGGGCGCGCGCCAGCAAGCCGGGGGTTTGGGGCGGAGCCCCATCGAGGGCGCGCGCCAGCAAGCCGGGGGTTTGGGGCGGAGCCCCATCGAGGATGCGCGCCAGATCTCCGACGCCAGCCCCCCGCCGACCGTCGCCCTCGTCTCCACCCTGGGCGCCATCCACGAGGGCCACCTCGACCTCATCCACCTCGCGAAGGAGCGCGCCGACATCGTCGTCGTGTCGATCTTCGTGAACCCGCTCCGGTTCCGCACCACCGCGGAGTTCG
The DNA here is from genome assembly GCF_049844955.1 of Microbacterium sp. DT81.1. Taxonomy (NCBI): domain Bacteria; kingdom Bacillati; phylum Actinomycetota; class Actinomycetes; order Micrococcales; family Microbacteriaceae; genus Microbacterium; species Microbacterium sp. DT81.1. Next base: position 114,807 of record NZ_JBNCMA010000006.1, on the reverse strand, counting down.
AGGCATACCCGCGCACCCCGGAGGACGACGAGCGGCTGCTCGACTCGCTCGGCGTGGATGTGATCTTCGCTCCGGATGCTGCGGAGATCCTGCCTCAGGGGAACCAGACGACGAAGATCGGTGCCGGCGATCTCGGTCTGCGGTACGAGGGGCGCTCGCGTCCCGGGTACTTCGATGGGCTGCTCACGGTCGAGGCGAAGCTGATGAACCTCGTGAATCCCGACATCGTGATCTACGGCGAGCGGGATCCCCAGCGGATCTTCCTCGTGCGCCGGATGATCCGCGACCTGTACTTCGACGCCGCCCTCGAGACGGTCGAGACGGTGCGCGGCGACGACGGGCTGCCGATCTCGACCCGGGTCGGGATGCTGGAGGAGCGCGACCTGGCTGCGGCGTCGAAGCTGCCGGCGGCGCTCGATGCCGCGGCATCCAATGCCGATCGAGGGGTCGATGCGTGCATCGCTGCAGCGCAGTCCTCGCTGATGGGTGAGCCGCGCATCAACCTCGAGTACCTGTCGGTCGTGGACCCCGCGTCCTTCCTTCCCGTCGACAGCGACCACAAGGGCCCGGCGCTCGCGCTCATCGCCGCATCGGTCGCCGGCCACCGCTTCATCGACAACGCGACGATCTACATCGGATAGCGCTCGGGTCTGGCCCTCCGGCCTCGGGGCGGCCTCGGTGAGGGTTCAGGAGGCCGCCGGTAGACTGGGCCCGACTTTCGAGGAGCCCGACCGATGACCGAAGTGACCGCCGCGACCGGCGCGCCGACACCCCGCACCGAGACCAGCAACGCGGACACCGCCGAGACTGCCGAGCTCGAGGACGTCTCGGAGCAGAAGACGGTCCGCCTCGCCAAGCGCGAGCGCTTGATGGCCGAGCGGGCGGATGCCGCGGGCGGCGCCTATCCCGTCGGCGTGCCCATCACCGACACCATCCCCGCGCTTCGCGAGCGCTTCGCCGACCTCGAGGCCGGCGCCGAGACCGGAGTTCCGGCGGCCGTCGCCGGGCGCGTCGTCTTCAGCCGCAACACCGGCAAGCTCTGCTTCGCGACGCTGCAGGCAGGAGACGGAAGCCGCATCCAGGCCATGGTGTCGCTGGCGGTCGCCGGCGAGGAGTCCCTGCAGGACTGGAAGGAGCTCGTCGACCTCGGAGACCACGTCTTCGTGCGAGGCCAGGTGATCTCGAGCCGCCGGGGGGAGCTTTCGGTCATGGTCGAGGAGTGGCGGATCGCCGCCAAGGCGATCCTGCCGCTGCCGAACATGTACACCGAGCTCAGCGAAGAGAGCCGGGTGCGCAGCCGCTACCTCGACCTGCTCGTGCGGGAGCGGGCCCGGGAGACGGTGCGCGCCCGCGCCAAGGTGAACGCCGCGCTTCGCCAGACCTTCGCGGACCGGGGCTACATCGAGGTGGAGACCCCGATGCTGCAGGTGCAGCACGGCGGCGCATCCGCCCGTCCGTTCGTCACGAGGTCGAACGCGTTCGATGCCGACCTGTACCTCCGCATCGCGCCGGAGCTCTTCCTCAAGCGCGCCGTGGTCGGCGGCCTCGACCGGGTGTTCGAGATCAACCGCAACTTCCGCAATGAGGGCGCCGACTCCACGCACAGCCCCGAGTTCGCGATGCTCGAGTCGTACGAGGCGTACTCGGACTACAACGGCATCGCCGACCTCACGCAGGACCTGGTCCAGAACGCGGCCCGCGCGGTCACCGGCTCGACCACGGTGACCTGGGCGGACGGCACCGAGTACGACCTTGGCGGAAACTGGGACCGGCTCTCGATGTACGGCTCTCTGTCCGAGGCGGCCGGCGCGCAGATCACTCCGCAGACGACCCTCGAGGAGCTGCGCGCCCTCGCGGCCCGCGAGGGGATCGAGGAGCCGCCGCTCGCGACGCACGGCAAGCTCGTCGAGGAGCTGTGGGAGCACTTCGTCAAGGGATCCCTGGTGCGCCCGACGTTCGTGATGGACTTCCCGCTCGACACCAGCCCGCTCGTGCGGGAGCACCGTTCGATCCCGGGCGTGGTCGAGAAGTGGGACCTGTACGTGCGTGGCTTCGAGCTGGCCACCGGATACTCCGAGCTGGTGGACCCCGTCGTGCAGCGCGAGCGCTTCACGGAGCAGGCGAAGCTGGTCGCCCGCGGCGACGTCGAGGCGATGCGCATCGACGAGGAGTTCATGAGGGCGCTCGAGTACGGGATGCCGCCGTCCGGCGGTCTCGGGATGGGCATCGATCGCCTGCTGATGGCGATCACCGGCCTCGGCATCCGGGAGACGATCCTCTTTCCGCTCGTCAAGTAGTCAGGGCAGCGGTCGCTCGAACGCCCACTCGGGCAGGTGCCCTGCGCCGATGAACGAGTCGACGATGCCGGCCAGCCCGTGGTCCGGGTCGATCTCCAGGGCGCGGGCCGTGTGCCAGTGCGCATACGTCGAACGCCCGAGCGCCCAGGCCAGCCAGGCGGCCGTTGCCAGCATCGCCGCCGCCGCATCGCGGGGGGCCGCGGCCGCGAGGCGCCGGGTGAGCGCGAGCGCCTTCTGCAGCCGCTCCGGTTCGGGTCGCGGTCCCTCGCCGAACATCACCAGCGCCAGGTCGTCGGGGTAGTCCTCGCCGTCCTCCCATCGGCGCTGCGCCTCCAGCGCATCATCGCCCGCAACGATGTCGCCCGCCCACTGCGAGAGGGCGACGTCGCGCAGGGAGGGTCGCGCGAGGCACCACATGAGCGTCCCGGCGTCGAATGGCGCGAGGTCTTCGACGTCCCACCGCAGCGCATCCTCGAACAGCATCGGGATGTCATCGAGCGAGCAGACCGCGGCGATGGCGCGCGGGTCGAGGTCGGCCATGCCGGCGCTGCCCGCGGACTCGCCGCAGACGATCCGCACGGCGGCGTCGATGGCGAGGAGGGCCCCGCCGACGCGTTCCTTCTCGGCGAGATCGGCGTGCGGCAGTTCGACCCCGGCCGCCTGGTCGCCCGACACGTCCCGCGGCTCGGGCACTGCGAGTTCTGCCGGCAGCTCGGAGCGTGAACGCCCGTCGGGCGGGCACTCCGGATCGAGGTACGAACCCCAGCCGTCGGCCGCGAGGCAGAGCGCGTCGCCGACGTGCAGGCCGCAGGCATCGGCGCGGCGGATGATCGCGCGCACCAGCTCGCCATGCACGATGTCGTCTTCGGCGCGGAACCGCTCGTCGGTGAACACGACGGGGGTCACGCCGTCGGCATCCGCGAGCTTGCAGACCATGCCGATGAAGGTCGCGGCGATGCGGTCGAGCTCGTCCCCGGCATCGGCCGGAGGCAGGTCGAAGCGCATGACGCCGATCGTGCGGCTGCCTCGGAAGGGGATGAGCGCGATGCTGTTGGTGGGCGTGTAGCCGGCGAGGTGCGGGACGAGGGCGAGGAAGTCGGCGGCGGTGGCGGCCTTGATGATCGTTGTCATCCCCCGAGCCTCGCTGGCCGTCGGGTGCCTGAGCCCGCCCTCCACAGCGCGCCCGCCGGCGAGGTGCGCGGAGGGGGCCTGGGGAGGGCTGAGCGAGCGGAGTCATCCACAATTCCGGTCCGCCGCGTGCAGCGCGGGAGTTCAGGGGAGGAGGGGGAGAACGCCGCGTACGATGGAGGGATGGACAGCTACTGGAGCGCGGTCGTGTGGTCGCTGCTGCCGACCCTCGTGGTCAGCGCGCTGTTCTTCTTCGTGCTGCGCGGCATCCTTCGCATGGACCGCACCGAGCGCCGCGTGTACTCGCAGATCGAGGCCGAAGAGCGGGCGAAGCGCGCCACCGCGCCGATCGCAGACGACTCCGCGGCGTGAGCGCACCCCCGTGCTCGGCCTGGCGCCGTCCGTGGGTGCCGTTACGCTGGGTCAGATGACCGGGGAGTGCTGATGGTGGCGATCACCTTCGATGCGTCCTGGTGGCTCATCCTCGTCTTCGTCTTCGACGTCGCCGTCCGCATCGCCGCGATCATCATCGTTCCGCGCAACCGACGCCCGACGGCGGCGATGGCGTGGCTGCTCGCGATCTACTTCATCCCGATCATCGGCGTGTTCCTGTTCCTGCTCATCGGAACGCCCCGACTGCCCCGAAAGCGCCGCCGCAAGCAGGAGCGCATCAACGAGTACATTCACGACACCAGCGAGCACCTCGACTTCGGAACGCTCCGGCCGCACGCCCCGCAGTGGTTCACGTCGCTGGTCACCCTGAATCGCCGGCTCGGCGCGATGCCGCTGGCCGGCGACAACGGGGCCCACCTCATCCCCGACTACCAGCAGAGCCTGGACGCGATGGCCGAGAGCATCCGGCAGGCACAGGAATATGTGCACATCGAGTTCTACATCCTGCAATCGGATGCCGCGACCGACAATTTCTTCTCCGCCATGGAGGAAGCGTGCGCCCGGGGCATCACGGTGCGCGTGCTGCTCGATCACTGGGCGAACCGGCGCAAGCCGATGTACAAGAAGACCGTCAAGCGCCTCAATGCGATGGGTGCGCAGTGGCATCTGATGCTGCCGGTGCAGCCGTTCAAGGGCAAGTACCAGCGCCCCGACCTGCGCAATCACCGCAAGCTGCTGGTCATCGACGGCGCGGTGGCGTACATGGGCTCGCAGAACGTCACCGATTCGACGTACAACCTGAAGAAGAACATCCGCCGCGGCCTGCACTGGGTCGATCTCATGGTGCGGCTCGAGGGTCCGATCGTGGCCAGCATCAACGCGGTGTTCCTCTCCGACTGGTACAGCGAGACCGACGAGGTGCTGACCGACGAGATCGATCTGTTCGACGTCTCGACGGGGCCGGGCGACCTGGACTGCCAGGTGGTGCCGTCGGGACCGGGGTTCGAGATGGAGAACAGCCTGCGCCTGTTCGCCGGCCTCCTGTACTACGCGCAGCGCAAGATCATCATGGTCAGCCCCTACTTCGTGCCGGACGAGGGGCTGCTGCTCGCCATCACGACCGCGTGCCAGCGGGGGCTTCAGGTCGAGCTGTTCGTCTCCGAAGAGGGCGACCAGGCGATGGTCTACCACGCGCAGCGCAGCTACTACGAGACCCTCCTGCGAGCGGGCGTGAAGATCTGGATGTACCCCAAGCCCTACATCCTGCACAGCAAGTGCTTCACCATCGACGACGAGGTCGCGGTGATCGGGTCGAGCAACATGGACATGCGCTCGTTCGGCCTCAACATGGAGATCTCGCTGCTCGTGCGCGGCGAGGAGTTCGTGCGCGAGATGCGCAGTGTGGAGGCGAAGTACCGGGAGCTGAGCCGCGAACTGACCCTGGAGGAGTGGGAGAAGCAGCCGCTGCGGTCGACGGTGCTCGACAACATCGCCCGCCTGACGAGCGCCCTCCAGTAGATACGTTGCGCGGCGTCAGTCCCCGCCTTGAGTGCCCCGCCCTCAGAGCCTCGAGACGTCGTGCCCGGCGGGGAAGGCCGTCTGAAGGCCGCCCGGGACGATGCGGCACCGCACGCGGGTCGCCTCGCCGAACTCGTCGCCGTCGAGCTGGACCGCCTGGGCGGGGCTGGTGGCGGTCTCGATGGAAACGCCACGGAGGTAGCGCACGGAGGCGTCTTCGGGGCGCCGGGCGAGAACCCGCTGACCCGCCCTCGAGCGTCGCATCACGCTGTTCTCCCACCAGATGCGCCGCCAGACCCGCGCCCAGCCGAAGAAGCCGGCCGGCTTGATGATGCAGACATCCAGCTCGCCGTCCGAGATGGATGCCTCCGGCACGAGTGCGATGCCGGCCGGCAGCCAGCCGCAGTTCGCGAAGAGCACGCTCTGCGCCCTCGTGGCGTGCAGGCGGTGCCCGTCGAGCTGGTACATCACCCGGAAGGGCTGGGCGAAGGGCAGCGACCTCGCCGCGCCGTCGACGTAGGCGACCCAGCCGACCGTCTTCTTGAGCTGAGGACTGGTGTTCGCGATCATCGCCGCGTCGAGTCCGATGCCGGACATCACCACGAACGCGTGCTCCTCGGTCTGCCCGTTGGTGCGGGTGATGCGCGCGATGCCGACATCCACCGGGTGCACGTCGCCGTCGAACGTGGCCTGCACCATGGCCGCCGCGTCATCCAGCGGCAGGTTCAGGTTGCGGGCGAGCAGGTTGCCCGTCCCGCTCGGGACGATCGTCAGGGGGACGCCCGATCCGTTCATCGCCTCGGAGACCGCGCGCACGGTGCCATCGCCGCCGGCGACGAGCACCGCATCCGCACCCTCCTTCAGCGCCTGGCGCGTGACATCGTCGCCGAGGTCATCCACGGTCGTCTCGAAGAAGGCCGGTTCCCCCCAGCCGGCCGCGGCCGAGAGCCGGGAGACCAGCGCGCGCAGCGCGGCAGCATCGACCTTGATGGGGTTGTAGACCATCGCCGCGCGGCGTGGCGCGTCGTCCGGCGGCGGCTCCATCGGCCGGGTTTCGCCGACCGGTCCGACCTGGCGCGCGTGGCCGTCTTCGTCGTCGGCGGTGTCGGGTGCGATGTCACCCGGTTCCCGGATCACGCCGTCGGGATGTGCCGCCTCGGCCGGGTCTGGTTGCCCGTCGCGGGGATCGGACGGGGATGCCGGGGCAGTCATGCACACACTCTAGGCCGCCTCTGGGGCGCTGACCCGCTGACTAGACTTGAGGGGTGATCGACCCCGTTGTGCTCCGCGATGACCCCGAGCTCGTCAAGCGCTCCCAGGTGGCGCGCGGACACTCACCCGAGACCGTGGATGCCGCGCTCGCGGCGGATCGCGAGCGGCGATCTGCCATCTCGGCCTATGAAGAGCTGCGTGCGGAGCAGAACGCGTTCGGCAAGACGGTCGCCGCCGCGCCCAAGGAGGAGAAGGCCGCCCTGGTGGCCGAGGTGAAGGGCCTCGCCGAGCGCGTGAAGGCCGCGCAGCAGGCGGCATCCGAAGCGGAAGAGGCGGCACGCGCCGCATTCGTCCGCATCGAGAACATCGTGATCGACGGTGTCCCGGCCGGCGGCGAGGACGACTTCGTGGAGCTGCGCCGGGTCGGCGAGATCCCCACGTTCGACTTCGAGCCCCTCGACCACCTGGCCCTCGGCGAGAAGCTCAAGGCGATCGACATGGAGCGCGGCGCGAAGGTGTCCGGTGCCCGGTTCTACTTCCTGCGGGGGATCGGGGCGCGGCTCGAGATCGCGCTGATGAACCTCGCCCTCGACCGGGCGCTCGAGGCCGGCTTCGTGCCGCTGATCACCCCGACGCTCGTTCGTCCGGAGATCATGCAGGGCACCGGATTCCTCGGCGAGCATGCAGAAGAGGTCTACCACCTTCCCGCCGACGACCTCTATCTCGTGGGCACGAGCGAGGTGGCGCTCGCCGGGTACCACAAGGACGAGATCCTCGACCTGTCGGACGGCCCGCTCCGCTACGCCGGCTGGTCGACGTGCTATCGCCGGGAGGCCGGCTCGCACGGCAAGGACACGCGCGGCATCATCCGGGTGCACCAGTTCAACAAGCTCGAGATGTTCGTCTACACGACGCCCGAAGACGCCGAGGCCGAGCACGAGCGCCTGCTCGGGCTGCAGGAGGGCATGCTCCAGTCGCTGGGCCTGGCGTACCGCGTCATCGACATCGCGGCCGGAGACCTCGGATCCAGCGCGGCCCGCAAGTACGACGTCGAGGCATGGGTGCCGACGCAGCAGGCCTTCCGCGAGCTCACCTCCACGTCGAACTGCACGACCTTCCAGTCACGCCGGCTCGACATCCGCCACCGCCCCCCGCTCGAAGAAGGCGGCGTCGGAAGGACCACCCCCGTGGCGACCCTGAACGGAACGCTCGCCACCACGCGCTGGATCGTCGCGATCCTCGAGACCCACCAGCGCGCCGACGGCTCCGTCGTCGTGCCCGAGGTGCTGCGCCCGTATCTCGGCGGGCTCGAGGTCCTGGAGCCGGCCGCGTGAGCCTGCCCGAGACGGGCGAGGTCGAGGTCACCACGCCGGCGGATGCCGCCGAAGTCGTCGAAGAGGTCGTCGAGGAGATCGCGGAGGAGGGCGGCGACCGGCTGCTGATCGTGCTCGACATCGATGGGACCGTGCTGCTCGAGGACGAGACCCTCAGCCCCGGTGTCGTCGAGGCGGTGCAGGATGCCGGCGACGCTGGTCATGAGGTCATGATCGCCACCGGCCGCAGCTGGGCCGGCACGGAGAAGACGCTCCAGGCGCTCGACATCCGGCCCGAGTACGTCGTGTGCTCGAACGGCGCCGTCGTGATGAAGCGCGAGGGCGACGCATACGTGCGGGCGCATACGGAGACCTTCGATGCCACTCAGGTGCTCAACCTGCTGCGCGAGCATCTGCCGAACGCCAAGTACATGGTCGAGCGGGAGGACGGCGAGCGGCTTTACACCGACTTCATCGACGACTGGAACCTGTCCGCGGCGCATCGCGTGCCGTTCGAGGATCTGATCGGGCTGCCCGTTTCCCGCGTCGTGGTCGTCTCTCCGGGTCACGACGAAGAGGACTTCTCGCGGCTGGTGGAGGACATCGGCCTGAACCACGTGTCGTACGCCATCGGCTGGACCGCTTGGCTCGACATCGCCCCGCAGGGAGTCGACAAGGGCACCGCGCTGGAACTCGTGCGGGAGTGGCTCGACATGCCACCCGCCGACGTGCTCGTGATCGGCGACGGCCGCAACGACCTCGGCATGTTCGCGTGGGCTCGGCGCAACGGCGGGCGCGCGATCGCGATGGCGCAGGGTCCGCAGGAGGTTCTGGATGCCGCGAGCGAGACCACCGCGTCTGTGCAGGAGGGCGGCGTGGCCGCGGCGCTGCGTGCGCTTTCTCAGCGCTGACCTGGTACTCAGCGCCTGTCCAGCCGTTCCTGCAAGAATGACCTCTGACCGCGTCGGCTAGACTCGACGCCTGTTCGACGGATGCACAGCATCCGCCGGGAGGGTTGTCCGAGCGGCCGATGGACCTGGTCTTGAAAACCAGTGGGCAGCAATGTCCCGTGGGTTCGAATCCCACACCCTCCGCAGTGCGCCCCCGAGGAGATCCGAGTGAGTGACACGTCCAAGGCACCCCGCCGCGGCCGCCAGACGGTGGCGCGCCACGGGGCGCTGAAGTCGCCGCATCCGCTCGGCCAGCTCGCCAAGATCATCGCCATCTGCCTTTCGGTGGTGCTGGTGAGCGGCCTCGGCGTCGCCACCTACCTCGCGTACGACCTCACCGCGACGTTCTCGGCGGATGCCGTGGAGCTCGAGGGTCAGGAGGCGCCGCCGCCGAACATCGGCGAGATCGAGGGCGGCGTGAACCTGTTCGTCGCGGGGACCGACGCCTGCGAGCCCGATTACGCCTACCTCTTCGGCGATCGGTGTGAGGGTCCGGATGCCGAGAGCGAGCTCAACGACGTCAACATGCTCGTGCACATCTCGGACGAGCCTCGGCGGGTCACGGTCATCAGCTTCCCGCGCGACCTGATGATGCCGATCCCCTCGTGCACAGCCGAGGACGGCAGCACGACCGGGGCGATGTCGAAGCAGCCGCTGAACTCGACGTTCAACTACGGCGGTCTGTCGTGCGCCGCAAAGGCGGTCTCCGAGCTCAGCGGGCAGAACATCCAATACGCGGCGTCCGTCACGTGGGGCGGTGTGATCGAGATCACCAACGCCATCGGCGGCGTCGATGTGTGTGTCGCCAACGGCATCTACGACCCGAACACCGGTCTGGACCTCGACCCCGGCATCCACACGGTGGCAGGCATCGAGGCCCTGCAGTTCCTGCGCACGCGCAAGGGCGTCGGCGACGGCAGCGACCTCGGTCGCATCAGCAACCAGCAGCAGTACATGTCGCGCCTGGCGCGCAAGCTCGTCAGCGAAGAGGTGCTCACCAACCCGACGATGCTGCTCAAGCTGGCGCGAACGGCGATCGAGAACGTCGACCCGAGCACGAGCCTGACCAATCCGCTGACGCTCGTGCAGATCGCGCTCGCCCTCAAGAACGTGCCGTTCGAGGAGATCGTGTTCGTGCAGTATCCGACGCTCACCGACCCGGACAACATAAACCACGTCGTGCCGAACTACGAGGCCGCGGACGCGCTGTGGGCCGCGCTCGCGGCGAACCAGCCGCTGCAGCTGACGGGCGAGGCGGGCGTGAACGCCGGCGTGACCGTCGTCGAGCCCACCGCGCCTCCGGTCGAACCGACGCAGCCGACCACCGAGCCGACCCCGGGCGCAACGGTCGCGCCGGCGCCCACCGAGACGGCGATCGCGCTGCCCCCGGAGATCTCCGGCTCGACCGCCGCGCAGGAGACCTGCTCGAACGGCAACGTGCGCTGACCGGCGGCTTTCGCTGCGGTGCGGGGGACCGCGGCCGTTCGCTCCTGCCGCGTCGAGCGGTTAGTATTGCAGGGCGCATCCGCTCGTTCGCGGGCGGGATGCCTGGAGACGTCGCATAGTTCGGCCTAGTGCACCACCCTGCTAAGGTGGAGACCCCTTAAGGGGTCCGAGGGTTCAAATCCCTCCGTCTCCGCCGAAAAACCCCCGGTAAAGCGGGGGTTTTCGTCTCTTGTGTCAACCTTCGCCATATCAGCTTCCCGAGCTGAATCGGCGCCAAGTGACCCCTAGGTGACCCCCGCCTGTTTCGGGCTACTCCTCAGCGGTGCGCTCAGACATCGCAAGTCGTTGCATGTGGGCGCGTCGCTGGTCCTCGCCCAGGATATGCGCGTAGACGGCGAGGACCGTGCGAGGCTCGTCGCCGAGGTACTCCGCGACCTCGTGCACCGGCGTCCCGAGCCGCAGCCACGTTGACGCCGCGAAGTGCCTAAGCGCGTGACGCTGGAAGCTGAGCGGGAACTTTCGAACGATGCCGACTTGCAGCTGACCACCTTGTTTATTCGTGAAGAGGTACTCGTGAGGTTCCTTGCCGGAGGCGTACTGCCGGAAGATCGCGAGAGCACGAGGCGACAGCGGCACCGGCCGGTTGCCACGCCACGACTTCGGGTCCTTCTCGTCGTATCGGTCTGAGTGGGAGCGATCGACGATCAACTGCGGTAGCGGGAGTTCCGAGAGCCAGTTGACTCGGACTGCTCTCAGTTCGCCCCACCGGACACCTGTCAATGACATGAACTCGAACACGTCGGCGATGTCGGGTCGCTTGGCTCGGATCGCGCTGATCTCGGCGGCCAGCCGGCGGGAAGTAGGAATGTCCTTTGGGCTCACTGCGCGTTGCGCAGCGGTACTCAACTCGGGGATCTTCTTCATGGTCCGAACGGGATGCGGTTGATGAAGCTGACCTTTTTCGAACGCGAAGGTGAAAAGTGCGCTGAGGGTTGTCTTCGCTCTCGCGACTGTCGACGGCATCTTCCCCTTGTGCAGCTCCGAGAGGAGATGTGACCGGATATCGTCGGACTGGATCGACGCGAGGGGCCGAGCGAGCAGTGCCTTCGGAAGGGCGGCGAGGTTGTTTCGGTCCGTGTCGATCGTGTGTGGATTCCCGTCCTTCCGGGCCTCCAGAAACATCGCGACCAGATCGCGCAGCTTGAACGAAGCTTTCGGCGGCAGCGGTCGGCCCGTCTCGAGTAGATGCTTCTGCGTCCGCTCCCACGTCTCAGCTTCGCGCTTCGTGTCGAACGCTCTCGTGGCCACCTGCTGGCGTCCGGACTTCACCCGCACGAGGTAGTACGTCTTTCCGGTTGCTGTCTTCCGAGTCTCAATCATGCTTCGATGCCGGCGAGACGGTGAATATCCACGCGACGGTAGACGCGCCGATGCTCAGTCAGGTGAATCGGCTCTACCGGTGCCTTGCCTGCGAGGGCTAGAGAGCGAAGCGTCGTCCGGTGGATGCCGAGTCGATCTGCCGCTTCCGCCTCCGAGTAGAAGAAGCACTCGAGGTGCTCTTGGTGCGGCTCGGCCGCCGCATCCGGATCGACGCGGAGGTCAGTCACTCGCCGGTCGACCGGCGTTGTAGTTCATGCCCGCTAGGCGACCCGCCTTGCGGGCCTCGATGATCCATGCAGAAGCAGTTCGATGAGGAATTCCGAGTTCGCGCTCGATGAGGCGAGCGGGCGGCATGCTGGACAATGCGGCTGCGCCGTAGAGGAGCTCGATCGCCTCCATGCGGGCCCCGCTGGATCCGCGGCGGACGACGACCTGGGCAATCGCCGGAGGGAGTATCCGTCCCTTCGCGCTGGTGAGCGCGTCGACGCTGATCCAGTTGGCGAACGGATCCGATTCGTCGTCCAGCGTGAGAAAGATGCAGTTCGGTGCTGCGACCTGAACGATGCCCTGCATGCGCACCTTTGCAACTGTCGGGTAGTTGATCTCGACATTCGCGCGAACAGATCGGTTGGTGACCGCATCGATCACGTAGCGGCCCTCGTCCGCCGAGTACCGCACGTCCAGTGAGGTGTCCACGCCGAGATCGTCGTCCGTGCTTTGCCGCGACTAATCCAAACGTCACAGTGGTGGAGACCGCCGCCGCTCCCCATGGCTGGGAAGCGAATGTGGACCCCGAACGATTTCAAACCGCACTGACGAAGTGGTTCACCTGTCCTATGTGAGTCCGCACGGCTGTGAACCGACCGATCTTGCATCATCCACCTACACGCGGGTAGCCCTCGAAATCCGCAGAACCGAGCGGGTACTCGAGGGCTTCTTCCTTCCCGTTCTACCCGCGTGACAACACTTCTCCGACGATTGGGTCCAGCTTCATGCCGCCTAGCGTGGTCCGCCCGGGCAGCGATTCGCAGCAAATGCCGTCGTTAGCCGTCGAGTTTCGCGACGTCGCCATCGTCGAGAGAGTTCGTCATGGGAGCGTCTAGCGTCACAATGCCGGAGAACCCTGTTTCGGTACAGATCGGAGCTGCGGCGAAAGTCCGGTAGCCCGACATACTGGCGTGGTATCCCTCCGGATTCGCGTCGTTCAGAGCGAGGTAGTGTCGGCGACGCTCCAACGTGATGCATCAGCGACCTGCAGCCACACCAATCCGCCAGACATGGGCGCATTTCACGCCGCGCTCACAGAGCTGCTCGTTGAGGGAAAACTCAACACCTTACGGCAAATTTCAGGCCCTCGTATGTCCCCCAGATGGTGGACATACGCGCTTCGCGAGGCGTGGAACTATGAGTGCACCTCGCAAATCCATTTGTGTAGAACTCAATGAAGAGGAGTTGTTGTATGCAACTATCACGACGGCGTGTGACGCGCCGTGTTACGAGCGGGTTGGTGGCGGGTGCGCTCGTTGCTACCGCGTTGGTAGCGGGTACGCCTGCGGCTTTGGCCGCTCCGGGTCAGGTGGTGGTGGCCGGTCATGGTCTGCCGCTTCAGGCTGGTCCGGAGCCCACGGTGCACACGCAGGAGGCGTTCGCTCCGGAGGATGATTTCACGGCGAAGTGGACGCGTGCGGATGCCCGGCAGATCGCGCGGCTGTCCGACCCGAACGCCGGGTCTCGGGAGAATTCGATGCCGGCGTCGTTGACGATGCCGACGGTTCCGCAGGATTTCCCGGATATGTCCGATGGGCAGGTGTGGGTGTGGGACACCTGGCCGCTGACGGATGAGAACGGCGATCAGTACTCGGTGAACGGGCAGGAGATCATCTTCTCGCTGGTCGCTGACCGCAGCCTCGGGTTCGATGATCGTCATGTGTTCGCGAAGATCGGGTACTTCTACCGTCCCGCCTTCCTCACGGACGAGCAGCGTCCCGAGGATGGCGGCTGGACCTATGGCGGGCTCGTCTTCGAGGAGGGCGTGACCGGGCAGATCTTCGAGGACCAGTCCTACAGCCACCAGACGCAGTGGTCGGGCTCGGCACGGATCTTCCCCGGTGGTGAGATCAAGCTGTTCTTCACCGATGTCGCGTTCTACCGCAACCCGGATGGCAGCAACATCAAGCCGTACGACCCGCGGATCGCGCTGAGCGTCGGCAAGGTGCACGCGGGCCCGAACGGTGTGTCGTTCACCGGGTTCGATGAGGTCATCGACCTGCTCCAGGCCGACGGCACGTACTACCAGACCGGTGCGCAGAACCCGTTCTTCAACTTCCGCGACCCGTTCACGTTCGAGGACCCCGCCCACCCGGGCGAGACCTACATGGTGTTCGAGGGCAACACGGCCATGCAGCGTGAGACGGCCACCTGTGACGAGGAAGACCTCGGCTACCGGGACGGCGACCCGTACGCGGAGACCGTCGAAGAGGTCAACGCCACCGATGCGACGCTGAACATCGGCAACATCGGTTTGGCGAAGGCGAAGAACAAGGAGCTGACCGAGTGGGAGTTCCTGCCCCCGATCCTCTCCGCGAACTGCGTCACCGACCAGACCGAACGGCCGCAGTTCGTGCTCAAGGACGGGAAGTACTACCTGTTCACGATCAGCCACCGCAGCACGTACGCGGCCGGCCTGGACGGACCTGAGGGTGTCTACGCGTTCGTCGGCGACGGCATCCGCAGCGACTTCCAGCCGCTGAACCACGGTTCCGGTCTCGCCCTGGGCAACCCGACGAACCTGAACTTCCTCGGCGGGGAGCCCTTCGCCCCGGACTTCAACCAGCACCCCGGACACTTCCAGGCGTACTCGCACTACGTCATGCCCGGCGGGTTGGTGCAGTCCTTCATCGACACGATCGGCACGCACGACAACTTCGTGCGCGGCGGCACCCTCGCCCCCACCGTGAAGGTCGACCTTCAAGGAGACACGTCCACCGTGGACTACTCCTACGGCAACGACGGACTCGGCGGCTGGGCGGACATCCCAGCCAACCTGCACCTGTTCACCACGGGCAAATACAACCTGACCGTCTCCGACGCCACAGCCGAAAGGATCCGCGACGTCGTCGGCAGCAGGCTCGACGACTACCTGCAAGGCAAGCCGGTCCCCCCGCGCACCAAAGCGCTGATCGAACGGCTGATCGCGCAATACGGCGGCTAAACACCCAAACCCAACGGATGCCCCGGGGTTCGACCACCCCGGGGCATCCCCACGCGCAGGTGCACGGCTTCCCGACGGAAACAGATTCCGGCGTCCGACTAGCGACTTTGTCGATCAGCACACGCGTTCCTCGGCGGGGTGACCGCGGTGTTGCCGCTAAGCCGAGACGTCGCTCCAAAGCGTCCACCGTCGCGGGCGCGCGCTTCGGCCGTGTCGGCGCTGTCGTTCTTGCAGTAGCGATGTGATGGGGTCGGCTGCTCGTGCGGCGGGAGAGGGAGGACGCGTCGAATTTGGCGTCCGCCGCGGAGCCGGAGCTGCTCCCTTCCGGCGGCAACCTCTCGGACACCGCGATGATCGCGGTGCCCCACGCGCAGATCCGGATGCCTCGTCCGGGGAGGCGAACTTCGGATGCCGATGTCTTAAGGGGTGACGGCCGCCTGGTCGCTGAGAACGATCTGATCGATCAGTAGATGTCCCCAGTCCGAGCCGGTGTACGTGTCCAGGACCTGGACGACGATTGTCTGGCCAGCGACGGAGCGCAGGTCGATCGTTGCCGGAACCATGGCGGAGCTGTTGTTTCCTGTAACCGAACCGATGACGTCGCCGAGGACGACCCCATTCGGCGCGGACGGGTCCTCGACCGCCGCGCGCACAACGACACCTGTCTCGTACGACCAGGGGTTCCTGGGTCGGTCCTCGAACATGACGTTGTCGATCATCAGATGGCCCCAGTCGTTGGTGGCGCGCTCGTCGACGACTTGGATCTGTGCGTCGTATCCGATCCACGGGCGGACGTCCCAGGCGGTCCAATCCAGTGAGGCTGAGTTGTCGCCCGACGCAGTATGCACGGTCTGGCCGTCGACGAGCAATCGCACGGCTGTGGCGCCGGGGGATCCCCACGGATGGTCGCCGCCGCCGACCAGCAGGTTGATCCAGTCCTCGGTGATGCGGAAGGTCCCCGACGTGACGGTGCCGGTCTCTGCGTCGCAACTACCGACGCAGGTGTCGAGTACAGCTGGCCCGACCTGGCCGGTGAGGAAGTTGGTGGAGTTGCTGGCGTCGGACAAGTCTCCTGCCCCGGTCCAGTCCAGTGAGGCCAAGGGGACGATTCTCAGCCCGATGTCGGCCGCTTCGAAGGTGGCGAAGGCGGGGTTGGGTTGGAGGTTGAAGAAGTGAGTGTCGGGTACCGGGATGGTGCCGCCGGGGCGGTGCGGGTGCTGGCCGCCTCCGATCAGAACGTTGAGGAAGTCGGCGGTCGCGGTTATCGGCTGAGATGTCAGATGACCAACGCGGCGGTCTGAGTAGTTCCAGCTGTCCAAGTAGTAATCGCCCTGATAGCCGGTGACGTCCTTGCCGGAGTCGGCTTGGCTAACCGGTGACATGTAGAATCCCTCGGCGGTCCACTCCGGTCCCACCAAATCTTCGGCATCTAGGAGGACGTCCGCACCCGTATCCTCCACCGCTAGCAGCACACTGTGGGAAGGGCTAGCGTACGCTGCCGTCGGAACGGCGAGCAGAAACACTACAGCCGTTGCCGTTAGTGCTCTGACGCCGCACTGGTCCACTCTGCCGCGCCCCCGTGCCGTGAATCGTATCTTCATGAAAAGCATCATGACATCGTTGTCAACCGATGTCACGTACGGGTCTCGAACATTCGACTCGGACGAAGCGGGCAACCGAAGGCGGCTCCGTTCTCCCGCCACAAAACGATTTGGAGCACCTCCGCGAAGTGTTTAAGCCGACCTTCCTGCGTCCGGTCGGGGCATTCCGATGTGGACGCGGGACCACCCGCGCCAAGCCGCGATCGCGTCACGGAATCGAGGTGGTTAACCGCTTGACCACCCGCCGAATCTGTTGCTATGGTCTGCGTAACCGGTTAACCACCATGACATGAGATTACCCGGTCGACTCGACGATGAAGGATATGCATGAATCAGCCAGGCTTCTTCCGGCCGGACTCGGCGTGGGTCGGCGACGTCATCCCGTGGCAGGAGGATGGGGTCTTCCACCTCTTCTACCTGCACGAATCGCGCCAGATGCCCAGGGCGGGCATGCCGTGGCATCGAGCGATCACCGAGGATCTCGTCAATTTTCGTGAGACCGGCCCCGCGATCACTTCGGGCGGCCGCCGCGCCGACGACTTCAACGTGTACACCGGCAGCATCGTCCAGGACGCGGACGGTATGCACCACGTCTTCTACACGGGGCAGAATCCCGACCTCCGCGGCGACGATGGCCTGCCGTTGCAGGTCGTCCTGCACGCCACCAGCCTCGACGGGATGCGATCGTGGCAGCGGCATCCGGGCGACACGTTCGGAGCCACGACAGGATACGAGACCGCCGATTGGCGTGACCCGTTTGTGTTTCGCGACGACGAGGCTGGCCTATGGCGGATGTTGATCACCGCCCGGCACGCAGACGGGCCCGCCCGCCGGCGAGGGGTCATCGCGCAGTGCGTCTCCCTCGACCTGCACACATGGGAGCCCGCCGAGCCCTTCTGGAATCCGCGGCGCTATATAGCGCATGAGTGCCCCGAGGTGTTCGAGTGGAACGGGTGGTGGTACCTCGTGTACTCCGAGTTCAGCGAGTCGTTCACGACCCGCTACCGGATGGCCCGCTCGCTCTCGGGACCGTGGCTGGTTCCCCAGCATGACTCGATCGACGGCCGCGCCTACTACGCGGCTAAGTCGGCGGCTCGCGACGGACGTCGCTTCTTCTTCGGATGGATCGCGTCCCGTGAGAGCGCACATGACGACGGTGCGTGGCAATGGGCCGGGACCCTCTCAGTGCTCGAAGCAGAGCAGTGCGCAGACGGCACCCTGGCATTCCACCCGCCTCGCGAACTGAACGCCACATTCGATGAGCCGGCAGCGGGCCTAGTAGCCGGCACGGTGCTGCAGGCTCTCGACGGGTACGCCGACACGATGGTGCCGGTGACAACACCGAACGCCTTCCGCCTCGACGTCACCTTCGATATCGCCCCGCACACGTCCGAGTGCGGTGTGCTGCTGCGTGCGAGCGGCGACGGCGACGAAGGTTATGTCCTGCGTCTCGAGCCCCGGCGCGGGCGTCTGGTCTTCGACCGGTGGCCTCGGCACAGAACCGGCGGAGAGCAGTGGCAGATCTCGGGCGACGTTCCATTCGCCATCGAGTTGGAGCGCCCCGTCGACCTCGCACCCGGCGAGCACCGTCTCGAGGTGAACGTTGACGGTGACATCTGCGTCGCCACGGTCGATGGCGCCACAACCCTCAGCACCAGGATCTACGACCGCACCACCGGCCACGTCGGCGCATTCGTGGGTGAGGGGGCGGTTGTGATCACGGAGTTCTCCGTCGCCACCCGCTCGGACCCTCTTTCACCGGCGTTGGACGCCGACGAACTCATTCTTACCGCGGGATGACACCCGCTCACACCCGTTTCACCCCAAACCACCCGAACACCGATCAATGGAGATTCTTGCAATGTCTACCATCAAGCGCGCGGCGACTCTCGTCGCCGCCACCGCCGCCGTCACCCTCGCCCTCGCCGGCTGCTCCGGCTCCACCGGTGGGGGAGGCGATCCCGCGGACGTGAATCCCGACGGCGAGATCACCCCCCGCGAGATCTCGTGGCTCCTCTCACGTCCGGCCGACGGTGGCGTCATCACCGCTATGCAGCAGATCGCCGACGAATACGCCGAAGATCACCCCGGCTTCGCCCTCAACCTGATCACCACACCGGACCGGCCCTCCTACATACAGAAATACGAGACGCTGGCGGCGGCGAACAAGCTTCCGGAGCTGTTCGACACCGACGCGACCCCGTTCGCGCAGAAGCTGGCAGAGCAGGGCCGCATGGTCGATGTCGAATTGCTCCTGGACGATCTTGGTCTGAAGGACGACTACCGGGAAGCGGCGCTCAACTACCAACGCTTCGACGACGGATCACTGTACATGGTCCCTTTCGAGTTTCAGCTCGAAGTGTTCTGGTACAACGCCGACCTCCTCGGCCAGGCAGGTGTGGAAATCCCGGGCACCCTCGACGACTTCGCACCCATGTGCGAGGAGCTGCGGGCGCAGGGCGTCACCCCGATCGCCCTGGACGGGCAGGACGGGTGGCCGCTGGAGCGATACATGGCCTACTACCCGTTCCGGATGGCCGGCCCCGAGTTCGTGCAGCAGCTGAAGAACGGTGAGGCATCCTTCGCGGACGAGCCCGGCCGCGCCGCCGTCGAATGGCTCTACGGACTCGGCCAGGCAGGTTGCTTCCAGGAGGGCTTCTCCTCCACCGGGTACGCGGACGCGCAGGCACAGTTCACCTCCGGAAAGGCAGCCGTCTACAACATCGGCACCTGGGAGCTCAGCAACCTCGCCACCGAGGCGCTGGACCCCGCCGTCCGAGATGCGGTGGACTACTTCACCCTCCCCACCCTCGACGACGCGGCAACCGCCGACAACGAGTACGTCACCCCGTCGGGCATCGGCATGGCAGTGAACTCCGCTACGTACGACCCGCTCGTACGCGACTTCCTCGCTTTCGCCCTGGAGCGCTACCCCGAGGCGTACGCCGCATCGGGTGCGCTGTCCCCGACCACCGGGGTGGAGACGACCATCCCCCCGGGCGCGACCCCGCTCTACACCCGGGCCGTCGAGCAGGCCGGTGACGTAGGTTCTGCGATCGCGATGCCGTGGGACACACAGCTCGATCCGGCTACCAACACGCGCTTGCAGCAGGAGCTCACCCTCCTCGTGCAGGGGGACATCACGCCCGACGAGTTCATTACGACGATGGATGCGGCATTGACGGAGAACATCAGTGGCTGAGATCACTAGGGTCGGGGCGGGCGCGGTTCGTTCACGCGCGCCCCGACGCTCCCTCCCCGCGCGCCGGCCGATGCGGTCCTCGATGCTTCCGCGGCGCACAGGCCTGTCGGTGGCGATCTTTTTGATCCCGCCGCTGCTGCTCTATGGCGCCGCAGTCTTGCTCCCCATCGTGCAGTCGCTGGTCCTCAGCCTGTTCTCCTGGGACGGCATCACCGACATCGCGTTCGTCGGATTGGACAACTACGTGAAGATGTTCACTCGAGACGACGTATTCTGGACCGCCTTCGGAAACGCGCTCGGCTACCTTGCCATCTGCCTCGTTCTGCAGCTCGGCGGCGCACTCGCAGTCGCTGGCCTGCTGACCGCGCTCCCTCGGGCGCGGGAGCTCGTCAAGACCCTCTACTTACTGCCGGCTGTCATCTCCACCGTTGCGATTGCGTTCCTGTTCATCCGCATCTACTCGCTCGAACCGGTAGGGCTACTCAACCAGCTGCTGGCGTGGGT
The DNA here is from genome assembly GCF_049844955.1 of Microbacterium sp. DT81.1. Classification (NCBI taxonomy): domain Bacteria; kingdom Bacillati; phylum Actinomycetota; class Actinomycetes; order Micrococcales; family Microbacteriaceae; genus Microbacterium; species Microbacterium sp. DT81.1. Next base: position 94,652 of record NZ_JBNCMA010000006.1, on the reverse strand, counting down.
CGGACTCGACGGGTTGCAAACGGCATGGCTGTCCAACGTGCAGACGGTGCTCGCGGCGGTGTCGATTCCCGAGGGATGGCGCTTCACTGGGCTGTACATGCTCATCATCTACGCCGCGCTCATCGCCGTGCCCCACGAGCTCGAAGAAGCCGCGCGCCTGGACGGGGCTTCCTGGTGGCAGACATTCTGGCGCATCCGTTTCCCCTATATCCGCCCCGTCTGGATCACTACAACCGTCATGGCGACCACCTTCGCCCTGCGCGGGTTCGACATCCCCTACCTGCTGACCAACGGCGGCCCAGGGCAAGCATCCGAGCTCCTCACAACGTACATGTACAAGACGGCGTTCGTGCACACTGACTACGGCTACGCCAGCGCCATCTCGGTCTTCATCGTGGTGGAGTGCCTCGTCGCTGTCGGCCTGATCTTCCTGCTGCTTCGTCGGAGGGACGACGTATGACCTCTTCACTTCTCATCCGCCCCGCCGCATCGCCCATGACGCCCTCACCGCCCGCCAACCGTCACCGGCTCCGGTCGCCACGGCAGCGTGTGCAGCGCACCCTCCTCGCCGTCACGGTCGTCCTTATCGTGATCGTGCAGGTGTACCCCCTTGCGTGGCTGCTCCTGACGAGCTTCCGGACGGCATCCGACTTCGCCGGCGGAGACCCGTTCGCTCTTCCCAGCGAATTCACCCTCGACAACTACGCGCGCGCCTTCGCGACCGGCAACCTGTGGCTGAACATGGCCAACAGCCTCATCGTCACGTTGGGGGCCAGCGCCCTCATCGTCGTAGCTGGGATGATGGCCGCGTTCGCACTCCAGGTCCTTGGGTTCCGCTTCAGCAACCTCGTGCGCGCCCTGTTCCTGCTGGGCATCATCGTGCCGGTGCAAATCGCCCTCGTGCCACTGTTCATCGACTATTCGCAGGTCGGGCTTCTCGACACGCACCTCTCGATGATCCTTCCCCTCGCCGCGTTTTCGCTGCCGATGAGCGTGTACCTGTTCTCCTCCTTCTATCAGTACATTCCCCGGGAAATGTACGAGGCGGCCTCCCTGGACGGCGCAGGCCCTTACCGCATATTCCTGCAGATCACCTCCCCGCTGTCGGTGAACACGATCATCACCGTGGTGCTCGTCAACAGCATCTTCATCTGGAACGACTTCATCTTCGCCAATACATTCGTTTTGTCGGATGGACTGAAGACCATCCCGCTGGGCCTGCAGAATTACATCGGAGCGATGGGAAACACCGACTGGACAGCGACATTCGCCGCCGTCTGCATCACGGTGACCCCGTTGCTGCTGGTCTTCCTTCTACTGAACAAGGCCATGATCAACGGACTTGAGAGCGGGGCTACCAAAGGATGAGCACAACCATGCGGGACGTGGCGAGGGCGGCAGGAGTCTCGGTCGCGACGGTGTCCCACGTGGTGAACGATAAGCCGGGCGCGCGCATCGGCGATGATGCCCGCCGCCGGGTTCACCAAGCGATCGAGGATCTCGGGTATCGTCCGAACGCGCTCGCTAAGACGTTGTCGCAGGGCAATTCGCGCTTCATCGGACTGGTAGCGGATGCCATCGCCACAACCCCTTTCGCTGGCCAGATCATTCACGGCGCACAGGATGAGGCATGGCGTCTCGGATACGTTCTGCTCGTCGCTAACACTGAGGGCAACCCCGCCGTGGAAAACGATGCAATCGCAATGATGCTCGAGCACCAGGTGCAAGGGATTCTTTACTCCACCTGGTACCACCGGGAAATCGAGGTGCCGCACATGCTGCAAAACACCGCGACCGTGTTGGTGAACTGTTTCGCAGCCGATGACGCGTTCCCCGCCATCGTTCCAGATGAGGAACAGGGCGGTCGCACCGCCACCGAAGAGCTGCTCGCCGCCGGACATCGCCGTATCGCCTTCGTCAACACCACCTCGCCCTCACCGGCGCAGTCGGGGCGCCTCGCCGGCTACCGACGGGCACTCGAGGATGCCGGGATCGGATACGACGACGCGTTGGTGTTCTCCGCCGAGCCGGCGCAGGAAGGGGGGTACGCCAGCACCGGCCCCGTCGTAGATTCCGGTGCGACGGGCGTGTTCTGCCACAACGACCGCGTCGCCATGGGCTTGTATGACGGACTGCGCGAGCGCGGACTCCGGATCCCCGACGACATCGCGGTCATGGGCTTTGACAACCAGGACGTCATCGCCGCGCACTTACGCCCACCACTTTCGACTGTCGCCCTTCCTCACTACGAGCTCGGTGCAGCCGGCGTGCGAACTCTGCTCGGCATCGAGCCCACACCCGTGGATCGCCTGCTGATTGCTTGCCCGTCAGTTTCGCGAAAGTCCTTGTAGGAGCGCGCATGTCTGCCGCACGTATGAGCCGGCCCGTCTTTCACCTCTCTCCGCGCCGTCACTGGATGAACGACCCCAACGGTCTCGTTTACGTCGATGGGGTGTGGCATGTCTTCTTCCAGCACAACCCCGAGGGCATCGATTGGGGCAACATGAGCTGGGGTCACGCCACCAGCACCGACCTCGAGCACTGGCGCGAGCATCCCGTCGCGCTCCGCCACCGCGACGGTGAGCAGATCTACTCAGGATCCGTCGTCGCAGACCGCGACGGATCCCTCACTGCCGTTTACACCAGCACATACGAAACGGGTCTACAAGCCCAGTCCCGTGCCGTCAGCCGTGACGGCGGGTACACGTGGATGATGGACCCCGCCAATCCGATGCTCGACCGCGGGTCGACCGATTTCCGCGACCCAAAATTAGTCCGGTACACGTCCGCCGACGGCCATGCACGGTGGATTCTCGTTGCCGTCGAAGCGGTCGAGCGCCGCGTGCTGATCTACACCTCCGATGACCTACGCCAGTGGGAGGAGGCCGGCTCGTTCGGACCCATCGGTGAACCGGCGGTGGTGTGGGAGTGCCCCGACCTCGTGCGCCTTCCACTAGATGGTGACGACGCCGGCGCGCGTTGGGTGTTGTTGTTGAGCACCAACCCCGTCGGCGATAACGCCCACCCGGCAGGATCAGCGATGCACTACGTGGTCGGCGATTTCGACGGTCACACGTTCACAGCGGACCGTGACGGGCTCGCCCGCGCGGACTATGGGCGGGACATGTACGCAGGTGTGACCTTCAACAGCGCTCCGGGCGGCGAAGCGGTAATGCTCGGCTGGATGAGCAACTGGCGTTACGCGCACGCTGTGCCCTCAACCCCGTGGCGCGGCGCGATGTCGTTACCTCGGAGTCTGTCTTTGCGCACGATCGACGGCGCTCCTCGCCTCGTACAATCACCCGCCTCCTTCGTCGAGGATCGCCTCGCCACCGCTGCATCCGAGACGAGTGCCCGCTCCTTTGCGCTGAGCGGGCACTCTCTACTCGAGCTGCGGTGGGAACCGTCGGTCACTGGAGTCCTTGGTCTTCGTCTGCAGGGCGACTGCGACAACTTCGCCGAGATCGTCCACGACCCTGACATGGGGGTTCTGACCGTGACTCGTGCAGGCTCCGCAGCAACGGCCCTGCATCCCGATTTTCCTTCGACGAGCGTCGCCCCGCTCCTCCGTTCCGGTGGCGGACACCTGCGGGTGAGCTTGGATGGGCCGCTGCTCGAGGTGTTCCTCGGCGAGGGAGAAGTAGCGGTATCCAACCTCGTGACACTCGGTATCGGGCCTGTCACCGCCACAGTGCACACAGCAGCCGCACACGCGGTTGTCCAAACGATTGCGGTCGACGTCGAAGACGCCGAGGGGGGTGCAGCATCAGCTGCCGCCTGAACCAGCGGCCCTGACCCACGTAAGGAAGGCAGTCGCGTCGTAGCGACGGCCCGGAAGAAGTGGACGCACTGTCGCGTCCGCACAAGAGAAAAGGAACTGCCAATGTCGTCGCACCAATTCTCCCGTCGCGCCGTGCTGCAGGGTACGGGCCTCGGAACTCTGGGCCTCCTCGTCGCCGGAACCGGTCCGGCTGCCGCGGTCGGTCCTGGCTCGCAGCGCGCTGTGTACCACATGACCCCTCCCACAGGGTGGCTGTGCGACGCGCAACGCCCTATCGTTTCCAGGGGTGCCTATCAACTTTATTATCTTCACTCAGCACAGAACAACGGCGACGGCGGATGGGACCACGCAACCACGGCCGATGGTGTGAGCTTCACCCACCACGGCCCGGTGATGCCGCTCACGAACGGCGTGCCAGTGTGGTCGGGATGCCTGGTTGTGGACCACGCGAACACCGCAGGCTTTGGCGCTGGCGCAGTCATCGCTCTCGCCACGCGCCCCACCGACGGCATCCGCAGGTATCAGGAGCAGTACCTGTACTGGTCGACGGACGGTGGGTTCACCTTCTCGATGCTCCCGGACGCGGTCATCGTCAACACCGACGGGCGCACCGCCACGTCTCCTGCCCAAGTCGACAACGCCGAATGGTTCCGAGACCCCAAGGTGCACTGGGACGCCGCCCGAAACGAATGGGTCCTTGCACTCGGCCGCGCCCGTTACGCCGCTTTCTACACCTCCCGGAACCTGCGCACGTGGACGCTACGCCGCAATTTCGACTACCCCAACGCGCAGCAGCTGGGCGGTATTGAATGCCCCGACCTATTCCAGATGACCGCCGATGACGGGAGCCGTCACTGGGTGCTCGGCGCCAGCATGGACGCCTACGGAGTCGGTCTGCCTATGACGTACGCGTACTGGATGGGCACCTGGAATGGCGAACAATTCATCGCCGACAACCCCTCCCCTCAATGGCTCGACTGGGGATGGGACTGGTACGGCGCCGTGACCTGGCCCACCATCGAAGCGCCCGAGACTCGCCGGCTCGCGATCGGGTGGATGAACAACTGGAAGTACGCGGCCCGCGACGTTCCCACTGACGTCACCGACGGGTACAACGGCCAGAACTCGCTCGTACGCGAATTGCGCCTCGAACGTCAGACCGGGGGCTGGTACACCCTTCTAAGTAGCCCCATTGCCGCGCTCGCGACACACGCCACGGCGACGATCTCGTTGCCCGATCGCACCGTCAACGGCAACACCGTGCTGCCCTGGAACGGCCGCGCATACGAACTCGAACTCGACATCGCATGGAGCACGGCCACCAACGTCGGTGTCTCGGTCGGCCGGTCAGCCAACGGATTACGACACACGAACATCGGCAAGTACGGAGCCGACCTGTACGTCGACCGCGCACCATCAGAGCGGAGCGGATACACCCTCGCGCCGTACATCCGCGCGGCAGCGCCCATCGATCCCGCGGCACGCTCGGTTCACCTGCGGATCTTCGTCGACAGGCAGAGCGTCGAGGTCTTCGTGAACGCCGGCCACACGGTGCTGTCCCAGCAGGTGCACTTCGTCGACGGCGACACCGGTATCGCGCTCTACACGGACGGCGGCGCGGCACAGTTCACCAACATCACCATCCGGGAGTTCGCTACAGCGATCTGAACGCTGCAGTGCCGAGAACAAGGTGTGAGCCTGCTAGCGCCGTTAAGGACGTTGAATCACGCGACGAAGAACGTCCGGCAGGGGATGGAGTGGGAGCCAGAGCGGTGACGTCCCACCCCTTCGGTCATCTCACTACCGCGACCTTGAGCGGGGCGCTCCATGTGGACCCGGCTGTATTCGCGAACGCGACACGGTAGGTGTGAGTGCCCTTCGCGGCTCCCGCTACCAGCAGGGTCGCCGATTGGGCCCCAGGCGTCGCCGCAACCAGCGGGCCTTCGGCCACCAGGGTGACGCCGTCGAAGAAGCGATAGGAGGTGGCGTTCGTTCCCCACCGCAGGTTCGCGGTCACGGTGAAGTTGCCATCGCCGTCCTGGTTATCGTGGCTGAGGACGGGCGTCGCCGGGTTCGCTTGGGTGACCTTCACCGTGGTCGACGTGGTGGCGGTCACGCCCTTTGTATTGACCAGCTCGCCGGTGTAGATGTAAGTGCCGTTCGCTCTGCCCTCGATCGGGATGCGCATCTGCTGCGGCGAGGAGCCCCCGTACGTGAGCGGCACTGATTTCACGAGAACGCCGTTCTCGAACAGTCGGAAGGAAGAGCCGTTCTGACCCCGCCGCAGGTCCATTGTGACGGTGTAGTCGCCGTCGGCAAGACCGGTGTCCCATCCGTTGTCGTGTGACAGGGTTCCACGCGCCGGTGCCGCAGTCGCCCCATCCGGGACTGTGATTGTCGCCGACCATGCGGATCGTGCTCCTTCGCCTGCCGCGTTCGCGGCGCTGACGGCAAACCTCGCATTCGATCCGGGTGTGAGCCCGTCGATTCGCGCTGACGTGTCCGAAGTGGTCGCCACGGGAGCGTCGACGCTCTCCTGGTACACGCGGTACTCGATGACCTCTGCACCGACCTCCTCAGCCGGCGCGGTCCAGGTGACGTCGGCGCCGCCAGTGCTCCCGGTCGCGACAACGGTAAGGGGAGCACCGGGAACCGTGACGGGCTTCGGCACCTTCCACATGGTGGGGAAGATCGGCGTCACGGTGATGCTCTCGAGCACCGCCGTGCCACCGGTAGACCACCCGGTGATCGCGTCCGCGCCGGCGTTGGGGAACACCTGGTCGGTGATCGTGACTCGTCCGTCGGCCGCGAGCAGTTCCACCGACGCGCGGTCGAGGAACAGTTCTATTGTCACGGTACCGTTGTCTGCTAGCGGAACGGGGGCATCCTCGATTGATGTGAAGGCGGGATGGAACTCCACGTTGCCAGAATCGCGTCGGTCGACGAATATGCGTTCGCTCGCGGTGTCGTAGCCGATGCGGGTGCCCGAGTCGGCGTCGCCGAAGACGACGATGCCTGCCTGCTCGGCTTCGCCCGGTCGCAGCACCGCGTCGATCTTCACTAGCTGGCCCGCCAGCGCGAGGTCGGCTGTGCCGTCGAGCTGGACACCGCTGCGCGTCTGCGCGGCGGTGGTGTCGAGCTGCTCATCGATTTGGTCGACGATCTGTTGCCGCAGCCGGGGACCATTTTGTGTCGTGACGAGGGTGACCTCTCGGGGAAGCGCCATGGAACTGCGCCATGTCGACGTGGGGATGTCGTTGGCGTAGTCCCAGTTGTTCATCCATCCCTGCATGATTCTCGACGTGCTCGGGGTGCCGAAATAGGTCACGCTCGCGTAGTAGTCGCGGCCCCAGTCCAGCCAGTCGTAGTTCTCGAGCCGCGTGGGCGCCGAGGTATCGCCGAACACCACCTGGTCGAGGAGGATGTGGCCCCATCCGAACCGGTTGTTGTCGATCACGCGGATCGAGGCTTCGCGCCCCTCGAACTCCTTCACGTTCCAGCTTGCCCAGTCGAGGGTCTCGCTGTCGGCACCGGTCGCGCTGCGCACGATCCCGCCGTCGACGACGAGATTGACGGACGTCTCGTCGGAGCGCACCTTCGCGGGTTCGTCCCCGACGACCACGTGATCGAAGGTGAGGTGCCCGAATCCTCCCGTCGCCTCGTCGCGGACCCTCAGCTGTGCCTGGCTGCCGGCGAACTCAGAGACGTCCCACGACCTCCAATTCAGCTGCCCCGATTCGGGCCCGGTCTGTGCGCGCACGACCTCGCCGTCGATGACCAGCTCTGCCTGCAGCGAACCATCCGCTCGCTTGCCGCCGCCGATTAAGAACGACACAAAGTCGCCGTCGAGCGCGAACACGGGAGACGTCATGAGGCCGACGTTGTCGTCACCGCGCGGTCCGCCCTCCCAGGTGTTGAGACGCTTGGCTCCCAGAAAGTAGTCGCCGCCCGCAGTGGACGGGTTGCGCCGCGGCTCGGATGCGAAGTCGCCCGTGATCTCCCAGCCCGAGTCGGCGAGGGTCTGCCCCTCGGGCAGTTCAAAGTCGAACACCGTCCTGCCTGCGGGCGGGTCGTTCGACAGCTGCGACCCGGTCACGTGCGGGTGCCGGCCGCCGCCGACCAGAAGGTTGATGTAGTCGTCGGAGATCGTGAACGTCGGCGACTCCATGGTGCCGAGCGGCCAGTCGCCGTCATTGAAACCGTTCACGAGGCCGCCCCCGACGAAACCCGTCACCGGATGCTGGCCGGGTAGGGAACCGGTCGCCGGGGCGGGGCCAAACGGACCTTCCTTCCAGTTTCCGGGCTCGTTCGCGACCGTCCAGCCCTCGTAATCTCCGCCGTCGAAGCCGGCGAAGGCCTCGCCGGAGGGAACGGCGTCGGCCGCCTCAGTGCTCTCGCTCGTGAAGGTGACGCCGTCGAATTCGCCGACGAAGTACTGTCCTCCGCTCCCTCCGCCTACGGCGCCGGGGTTGAGGTTGACTACCATGATCCACTTCGTGTTTGCGGCGTCGCCGTCGACGGGGAGTTCGAACAGGTCCGGGCACTCCCAGATCCCGCCGGTCGAATTGGCAGGACCGAAGTCGGACAAGTGCTCCCACGTCCGCAGGTCAGCGCTCTTGTACAGCACCGCCTTGTGATCCGCTGCCTCGACGGCCACCATCACCCAGTACGCGCCCGCCGGTCCGTCGTACCAGAACACCTTCGGATCACGGAAGTTGTTCGACCCGCGGTCGAGCACGGGGTTGCCCTCGTACTTGGTCCAGCTGTACCCGCCGTCGTTGCTGTAGGCCAGCGACTGGGCCTGCTGACCCGCGCGGGTCGGGTGAGCGGGCTCGTACGCGCTGGTGTAGATCGCGACCATGGGTGCTTCGCCGTCGACGCCGAAGCCCGACGTGTTGTCCTCGTCTACTACGACCGAGCCTGAGAAGATGCTCTCGATCGGGCGGCCTCCGGCATCGAACGTCTGCGGGATAGCAAGTGGCTGTTCCTCCCAGTGCAGGAGGTCGTCAGATGTTGCGTGTCCCCAGCTCATATTTCCCCAGCGAGTTCCCTGCGGATTGTGCTGGAAGTAGAGGTGGTAGATCCCGTCGACGTAAACCATACCGTTGGGGTCATTCATCCAGTTCTCTTCGGGCGAGAAATGCACCAGCGGCCGATACGGGGCATCCGCCGGATCGTTGCCCTCAGCGGCCGCCGTCGTCCCGGCAGCCGCGCTGACTGCTAAGGCGGCAGCGACCACCGTCGCCACGATGGAGGTCACCCCTCTTCTATACGGTGCGCCGTTTGTAAGCATCTCTCGCATCACCATGTGGATCACTCGCTCCTTCGCGGGTGCCGAGGGGAACCCTCGGCACCATGACATCGATGTCATGACTTCTAACTGGAGATGCTAAGGAATGTCGAGCGGACATTACAAGCCGGAACACGGATGCCCGAGTCGATATGGCCGTGCACGGCCATATCGGTGGCCGAATTCGTCGACGGGCTGATCTTTGGGGGGCGCGGCGCCTGGAGAGATAGGTTGTAGCGGTCGTCGTCGTCTAGGAACCACAAATCTCGCTCGTACCCCGGGAGCCGGGAGGAGCGAACCCGATCAGCGTTTCGCGGCGGCGGGAGGCAAGGGTCCGCGCGGCAGGCGCGCAGAGAGCTGGGTTGCGAGTTCCGCCCGGGACGGTGGATCGGCCCCGGGGCGCGACACCGTGATCGCCGCAGCGGCCGCGCTCATGCGCAGGATCGCTTCCAGGTCCGAGGGGGGAACGGCGCCGAGAGCGTTGCGCTGACTGGCGCCGGTGAGCTCCGCGTGGATCAGGCCGTCGATGAGCGCGCCCATGAAGGTGTCGCCCGCGCCAACCGTGTCCACCACAGCAGTTTTCACAGCGTGAATGCCTACAACGCCGGTAGCGGTGACCGCCAATGCCCCGTCGGCACCGGTGGTGACGACCACCACTGCTGGTCCCGAGCGCTGCCACCGCGTCGCGACCTCGACGAGATCGGCATCCGGATGCAGCCAGCGTAAGTCCTCGTCACTTGCCTTCACCACGTCGGCGCGTCGCACGAGCGAAGCCACGCGAGCGCGAGCCTCCGCTGGATCTTGCAGTAGCGAGGGGCGGATGTTCGGGTCGTACGTGATCGTGGCGGACCGGCGGACCTCGTCGATGAGGCGCGAGACGTCGTCGGCTCCAGGACCGAGTAGGGCGGCGACCGAGCCGACGTGCAGCACGTCCGCGCCGGCGACCGACACGCCCCCCAAGGCCCAGTCGATGTCGAACTCGTACGTCGCGGCGCCGGCTGCGTCCAGATGGGCGGTCGCAGTTGCGGTGCGCGGTGCGTGAGTGGCATCGACGGTGACGCTGGAACGCTCCAGCCAGTCGCGCACAGACCGGCCGTGCGAGTCATCCCCGAGCCGTGTCACCAAGTGCGGCGTCCGGCCAAGGCGTCCGAGGGTCAGCGCGACGTTCGCCGGACTTCCGCCCGGCGCCGCATCGACCGAGCCGTCGGCCCGATGGACGATGTCGACTAGGGCTTCGCCGACGACTACGACCCGAGCGCCCGCAACATAACTCATTCCTTCCCCCCACGGGCGCCGGTACTGCTAGCCATCGCGCGTTGAGAGGAGAGGAAGCGGGTCAGCGAGGGGCAGGTCATCAGCTCGCCCGCGCAGTGTCAAGCCGGACGAAGTTCTGCACGCCGACCATGACGGACCCGAGCTCTTCTTTCCGCACCATGAAGAGCGGCCTTTCTGCGGCGGGTTGAGGAGCCACCCCGGCCCGTGTCAGCCGCTCCCGACATGGAAGCGGACGACCTCTGAACCCTTCGGGTGCGCCCGGCTGGCCGGCAGAACTACCGCTGAAGCGAGAGCCCCTTTGGGGACGTTCGAGCTCAAGCCCCGCCCTGCGGATACGACGAACGCTCTTGGGTGTGACTTTCATGAGCACTACAATGACATCGTTGTCAAAGAAAGTCACGCCCGTACACCGACCTTGGGGGATCCTTCTGGCACACGCAAGGAGGAATGTGAAGCACTTCACATTCGTCGGGTCTCGGAGCGAGAACCCGGCGGCGATCGGTTGCGCGGCTGCAGCGGCGGTCAGCGCATCAGGAAACGCCGTAGCAGTCCTGTCGCCAAATACCGATCCTTCCTTTCGCTGTCTCACGCCGAGGGCGACGCCGTGGCGGCGTGTGGGACCGGGCAGGGTGTTCAGGTGACAAGCCGATTTGCTTCCGGTAGCCCGCAGGGGTCTTCGGCCGCGGCCCGGCGTCGAGGGCGGTGGCGAAGGACTTTGGTGGCCGGGCTCACCGCGCTTCTGCTCGCGCCTCTGGTGAGCTGTGGGGTGACGAGCGAACCGGACCCGTCTCCACCGGCACCAGCGCCGAGTACAGCCCGGCCCGCGGAGGACGCGGCTTACCGGCCGGACATTCACCTCACTCCGGACCAGAACTGGATGAATGACCCACAGCGCCCGTTCTTTGCGGGTGACGAGTGGCACCTGTATTACCTGTACAACTCGGACTATCCCGACGGCAACGGCACCGAATGGTTTCACGCCACATCAACGGACCTCGTGACGTGGCAAAACCGGGGGGTCGCGATCCCGAAGTACCAGAACGGGCTCGGAGACATCCAATCTGGAAGCGCCGTGGTCGACGCTGAAAATACCGCCGGCTTCGGCCGCGGCGCCATCGTCGCGCTAGTAACACAGCAGGATCAAGGCGTGCAGCGACAGTCCTTGTTCTGGTCTACCGACGACGGCTACACCTTCACGGCATACGAAGGCAATCCAGTCATGGACAATCCTGGTGCGTCGCACTGGCGGGATCCGAAAGTGGTGTGGGACGACGCTTCTCGGCAGTGGGTGATGGTCCTCGCCGAGGGCGAGAAGATTGGCTTCTACACCTCGCGCAACCTGAAGGAATGGACCTATCGCTCCGGATTCGAGCGCGACGATCTAGGGCTGCTCGAATGCCCCGACCTCTTCGAGATGTCGATCGATGGCGACCCGAGTCGCACCACGTGGGTCCTCGGTACCAGCGCGAATGGCGTCGCGTACGGGCGAACGACGGGCTATGCCTACTGGACAGGCCACTGGGATGGGGAGAGGTTCGCGGCCGCTCGAGTTGAGCCTCAGTGGCTGGACGGCGGGTCGGACTTCTATGCCGCCGTCACGTGGGAGGACCCGCGCCTGAACCCAGCGGACCGAATGGCGCAGCGCTTCGCACTGGGATGGATGAATAACTGGTCTTACGCGGGTGAACTGCCTACGACCAGCTGGTTCGGTGGTGCCCAGTCGATCGTCCGCACTCTGCGCCTCGACGCAGCAACCGGTGGCGCGCCGGTCCTTCACAGTTCCCCCATTGATCAGCTCGTGGAAATCGAGAGGGACGTGCAACAGGCTAGAGGCCTGACCATCGATTCTGAAGCGGGGCCATCAGTGTTGCCGCAACCGGGCAGTAAAGCATTCCGGATCCAGCTGAGCTTGAGCAAAGCCTCTTTCGACGCCGATGAGTTGCAGGTTGTGATCGGCTCCCATGGCCGAACAGTCACGGTGGGTTTCAACGCGGTCCGGCAAGAGGTATTCCTTGTCCGCGATACCGACGTGGTGGCAGGGGAGATGCCGATGCTGTACCGAGACCTCCGCGCAGTACCGGCGGTCTGGTCCTCGTCGGGCGAGATCGAGGTCGACATTTTCGTGGACGGCTCGACGCTGGAGGTGTTCGTCGAGGATGGCGCGGAGTCGCTTTCGTCCCTGATCTTTCCCGGGTCGATGGACCTGAGCATTTCGGCCGCCGGCGGGCGAGCAACAATTGCCGAGCTTCGGGTGGCCGATTTATCGCCATGACGGCGGAGAGATCGGGGCCCGGAGAACACATGGTTGTTGCCTAACGCCGGGGAGGGGCGGTGGAGTCGCGGATTACTAGCGCGCAGGGGAACTCGGCGTGCGTGCGACCGGTCTTGTCATCGTCCATCTCAGCCGCTAAGGCAGACATGGCCCAGGCGCCCATCTGGAAGTGTGGAAGCGCGACGGTTGTGAGGCCTGGATCGAGGCCCGCCGCGATGATCTCCAGGTCGTCCACCCCGACGATCGAAACATCGTCGGGAACGCGCAGCCCTCGAGCTGCCGCGCCCTGATACACACCCATTGCAATTTGGTCATTGAAGCAGAACACGGCGGTCGGCATCTCTGTGCCCGAGAACAGTGCTGCGGCAGCCTCGCGCCCTCCGACCGCAGTGGATGGAACTCGCACCAGCTGGGCTTCGGGCGCGTCGAAGGCCCGTCGCCACTCGAGTTCGCGACCGGCGCGAGCCGGGGTGTCGTCCACCGTCGATGCCATCGCGATCTCACGGTGCCCGAGTGCCGTCAGATGCTTCAGCGCGATACGTCCGATCTGCCGCTCGTCTGGCACAACTGAGGAATACCCGCGATCTGGGTCGGTGGCGTGCACCAGCACCGTTGGAACATTCAACAGCCGGTCAGGGACCGCTACAACCTCGTGGGACATTCGAGCGTAGATGACCCCATCGACGCCGCCACGCTCGAGCAGCATCTGTAGTTGCTGGCGCTCCAGTTCCGGATCCGCCTCGCTCTCGACGACCATAAGAACGGTGTCGCGTTCCCGCGCCTGATCTTGCGCTCCAAGTAGCACGCGTCCCGCGTGCGGAGTGCTCGAGATGCGATCCCCAACGAATCCGACCACGCCTGTGCGGTTACGCCGCAACGCGATCGCTGCGCGGTTAGGGACGTATCCCATAGCCCGCGCAACATCCAAGACCCGCTCTCGGGTGCTCTCCTTCACCGGACGTGCTCCGCTGATCGCGTGCGACACGGTGGTCGGTGAAACGCCGGCCGCTGCGGCGATGTCTCGGATGTCGGGTCTCGCTGATGATCCCGACATAAGTAGTCTCCTTCGCGACCAGCATATGCGGGCACACGTCGGAGACTGTTGAATCGTGTGAATTCATGGTGCGTCGGGCTCCTGACAACGATGTCAATCAGTGTTTTACACTGTAGGCACGGTGGTAGTCGAAGTCAAGGCCCCCTCTGGACGGCTCCCGCCGCCAACTCAGACCGGTCGGTCTATGGTCTGATTTCGCCTGTCCCACGCTCTATCAACGTGGTCGGGATCACGACGGTCGACGGCGGGTGGACGGCCCCGTCGAGACGGGCGAAGATCTGTTCGGCGGCGGTGGAGCCGATGGTGTGGGCGTCCTGAGCGACCACGGTGACTCCCGGCTCAAGCAAGTCTGCGAGAGGCAGGTCGTCGAAACCGACCAGAGCGACCCGGCGTTGCAGGTTTCGAGCACGCAGGGCATGGAGCGCCCCAAGCGTGACCAGGTTCTGGGCGCTGAAGACCGCGGTGGGCGGGTCCTCACCGTCGAGGAGCTCGCCGAGGGCCCGCTCCGCGGATGCCGCGTCGTGCAGATCTGGACGCTGCGGTGCGTTGAACGTCGACACGCCCGCCCTGCCGAGCTCTTCCAGGAACCCGCGGCGCCTTTCCGTCGCAGTCTGAATCGTGAGCCGGTCACCGAGAAATGCGATGCGGCGGTGCCCGTGTGCGAGAAGGTGCGCAGTGGCGCGAGCAGCGCCGTCGGCGTTGTCGCTGGTGACCACGTCGACCTGGAGGCCCGATGGTTCCCGGTCGACGAAAACCACGGGCGTGCCGCGCTCAAGCGTGGGCAGCAGATAGTTGTGGCTACGTGAGGCGGTGGTGAGAATCAGCCCGTCCACCCGTCGGCGGAGAAAAGCCTCGACCGCGCGTTGTTCGCGGGACGGGTCGTCGTCCAGGCTCGACGCGAACACGGCGACATCGCGCTCGATCGCGGCGTCTTCGATCGCCCGGTGAATGGCACCCGCGAACGGGTTGTCCACACTGCCCACGAGCAACCCCAATGTGCGCGTCCGTCCGTCCGCCCGCCGTAGGTTTCCGGCATGAACGTCGAGGTGATAATCCAGGCTGCGTGCCGCATCCCGCACCCGGGCAGTTGTTGCCGCCGACACATTCGGCTCGCCATTGATCACGCGCGAGACGGTCTTCACGCCGACGCCCGCAAGCGCGGCCACGTGCTTCATGGTGGCACGCGGTCGCGCGGCGCCCTCGCTGGCGTGGCCGTTTGACATCGGTGTCACATTCATATCTCCATCGGGTCGATTTGCTTGACTCTACCGACTATCTCGTCTAAGAACTTATCTGACATCGTTGTCAATCGACAGCGGAACTTGCTACCGAAGGAAATTTCAATGGGGAATCACATGCATCGTGGGCCACGGGCCCTGTTCACCGCCGGCGCTCTCGCCGCAGCAACAGCACTGGCCCTGACCGGCTGCGCGTCCGCCAGCGGTGGCACATCGCCCTCCGCGGCCAGTGACGGCAGCAGCGACGAGATCGGCGTATCCCTGATCGTCAAGACCAACTCGAACCCTTTCTTCATCGCGATGCAGGAGGGTGCGGAAGCTGCCGCGGACGAGAACGGCGTCGCCTTGACAATGGCCGCCGGCAAGGAGGACGGAGATGAGGACACACAGATTCAGGCCATCGAGGCGGCGATCTCGAAGGGTGACGCGGGGATTTTGATCACACCGAACGGCCCCGCCGTTCTGGATGCGATCGAGAAGGCTCGCGACGCAGGTCTGTTCGTGATCGCGCTCGACACCGTGCCCGACCCGGCCGACGCTGTGGACATCACCTTCGCGACGGACAACTACCTCGCAGGTCAGCTCGTCGGCCAATGGACGGCGGGCACGTTGGCCGGGGACGACGCGGTGATCGGACTCATCGACTTGTTCGACGACAAGGCCGTGAGTGTCGACTACAACCGCGATCAGGGCTTCCTCGACGGGATGGGCATCGACCTCGCCGATGAGCAGGCCAACGGAGACGAAGAGGCCAGCGGCGAATACAGCGGCGGCAGCTACACCATCGTCGGCAACGAAGCCTCACAGGGCGCCGAGGACGGCGGGCGTGCCGCGATGGAGAACCTGCTCGCGAAGAATCCGGACATCAACGTCGTGTACACGATCAACGAGCCAGCCGCGTACGGAGCCTTCCAAGCACTCGAGGCAGCAGGCAAGGGGCCGGATGATGTTCTCATCGTCTCGATCGATGGAGGGTGTGCCGGTGTCGGTCAGGTGGCTGACGGCATCATCGACGCCACCAGCCAGCAGTACCCCGTGAAGATGGCCGAACTCGGCGTCGAGGCGATTGTCGAGCTCGTCGAGACCGGTGAGGCCCCTGAGCCAAGTGAAGGCCTGGACTTCTTCAACACCGGTGTTGCACTGGTGACCGATCAGCCCGTCGACGGTGTCGATTCAATCGACACCGCGGAAGCCGCCAGCATCTGCTGGGGCGGCGAGTAATAGACCCGGGATGCCGCGGCGCACCCGTCGCGGCATCCCCTCACCCCTGAATCAACGGAAGTGACCCCGTGACCCAATCAGCCCCTCCCACCTCCACGCTCGACCTTGCCGCGGAATTCCTCGACCGGCGCACGCCCCTGGACCGCGTACGCGGAATCCTGCATCGCTACCCGGCGATCAGCCCGGCCGTGGTCCTCGTGCTGGCCGTTCTCGTCTTCGGAAGCATCAACCCGCGGTTCTTCGCTGCCGCCAACCTGTCACTGATCCTGGACCAGGTCTCCGTCGTCGGCACGGTCGCCGTCGCGCAGACGCTCATCATCCTGACGGCCGGCATTGACCTCTCCGTCGGCGCGGCCATGATTCTCGCATCGATGGTCATGGCCCAAACCGCAGTCCACAACGGTCTACCCGCGCCGCTTGCCCTCCTTGCCGGGCTTCTCGCGGCCCTGGCAGCGGGCGCGCTGAACGGTTTTCTCGTCACGCGGGTGAAGCTTCCGCCGTTCATCGCCACCCTCGGCACTTTGAATATCTTCGTCGCGCTGACGCTTCTTTATAGTGGCGGCCAGACCATCCGCAAAGCCGAGATGCCCGAACTGCTGACTTGGACGGCCACCGCGTTCCCGATCGGAGACGTTCGCCTCACCGTTGGCGTCATCATCATGCTGGCCCTGTACGTCGTGATGGCATATGTGCTCGGGCGCACCGCCTGGGGCCGACACGTCTACGCCGTCGGAGATGACGCAGAAGCGGCTCGGCTTGCGGGAATCTCCACGGGACGAGTGCTGATGAGCGTCTACATCGCGGCAGGTGCCGTCCTCGCCGTTGCAGCCTGGATCCAGATAGGCCGATCCGGAGCTGCCAGCCCGAACGCCGGCGCCGATCTCAACCTCGACTCGATCACCGCCGTCGTGATCGGCGGGACCTCCCTCTTCGGGGGCCGGGGCATCATCTGGGGCACCCTGCTTGGCGCCATCATCGTCGGCGTGTTCAGAAACGGACTGTTTCTCGCCGGCGTGGACGGCCTCTATCAAACACTCGCCATCGGCATCCTTGTGATCGTCGCGGTCTCTGTGGACCAGTGGATCCGAAAGGTACGCAAATGACTCTCATCGACAACACCGCGGCCGCACCGGCGGCGCCCTCGGGGACGCCCATACTTGAGGCCCGACGCCTCGTCAAAACGTTCGGCCGGGTCGTCGGCCTGGACGGGGTCAGCCTTCAACTGCACGCCGGCGAGGTGCTCGCCATCATCGGAGACAACGGGGCCGGCAAATCGACCCTCGTCAAGTGCCTCACCGGTGCCTATATTCCCGACGACGGCCAACTGCTGCTCGACGGGCAAGAGGTGCACTTCAAACGTCCCCAAGACGCACGGTCCGCCGGAATCGAAACCGTCTACCAGAACTTGGCAGTCTCCCCAGCACTGGACGTCGCCTCGAATCTGTTCCTGGGCCGGGAGCGCCGCAAACCCGGCATCGCGGGCTCCCTCTTCCGTGCGCTGGACACCTCAGGAATGCGCAAGGAAGCCCGCGAGCAGGTGCAGAAGCTTGGCATCTCAACCCTGCAAGATGTCAGCGTGGCGGTAGAAAACCTCTCCGGCGGGCAGCGCCAGGCCGTGGCCGTCGCGCGTGCCGCGGCTTTCGGGTCCAAAGTGGTGGTCCTCGACGAGCCCACAGCCGCGCTGGGCGTTCGCGAGTCCAACCAGGTTCTCGAGCTCATCCAACGGCTGCGAGAGAACGGGATCCCGGTCATCCTCATCTCACACAACATGCCGCACGTGTTCCAGGTCGCCGACCGCATCCACATCCAACGCCTCGGCAAGAGAGCGGCGACGATCACACCGCAGTCGCACACGATGACCGACGCCGTCGCCATCATGACAGGAGCGGCAACCGCCTGACCCTCGCTGTGCGCGCCTTGGGGTCACTGGGCGCGCACAGCGAGCACTTCACTGAAGGAGCAGCACGATGGATGACGAGCGAGTCGTCTTGTACGCAGAGTTCACGGCCCGATCGGGTGAGGCAGAGGAGGTGCAGCGCCTTCTGAAAGCGTTCACCACCGCGGTACGCGGGGAGCCGGGCAATCTGGCCTTCGAGCCCTATCGCAGAGTCGACGACCCCGATCGGTTCTTCGTTTTCGAAATCTACCGCGATCGAGCCGCCTTCGAGGCGCACCTGTCGGCCGACCATGGGCGCCCCTTCAACTCCGCGCTCGAACCTCTCATTCGGGAGGACGCGAGCCAGCTGAGCTTCCTGACACCGATCCCCGCCGCCGCCAAGCGTTGACCGCTCGCCCCGACGCTGGACTGTGGTTGTTGGGCACGATAGCCGCGCTACCGCGCGCCTACACGCTCGCGAAGCGCCACCAGCGAAGAGGGTCGCGGGACGGGCTTGAGATATGTGGGAGGCCGAACACGGTCCCGTCGTTGAACCGCGCCCGAGAATGCCCTGGTCGCCACGCGCTCAGCCGCGGACAGCGCCTTTGAGAGGGGCGGTTCTGTCTCCCGTTCGGTGCCGATCTAAGAGCCGCATCCGCCCCAAAATTCACCCGTGCGGATCAAAACGATTTGTGCAACTATGAATCAGCTTTGCAAAACCATTTGCATGGCCCTTTAGAAGAGGAGTTGTTGTATGCAACTATCACGACGGCGTGTGACGCGCCGTGCTACGAGCGGGTTGGTGGCGGGTGCGCTCGTTGCTACCGCGTTGGTCGCGGGTACGCCTGCGGCTTTGGCCGCTCCGGGTGTGGTGGTGGCCGGTCATGGTCTGCCGCTTCAGGCTGGTCCGGAGCCTACGGTGCACACCCAGGAGGCGTTCGCTCCGGAGGATGATTTCACGGCGAAGTGGACGCGTGCTGATGCCCGGCAGATCGCGCGGCTGTCGGACCCGAACGCCGGGTCTCGGGAGAACTCGATGCCGGCGTCGTTGACGATGCCGACGGTTCCGCAGGATTTCCCGGACATGTCACACGGGGCGGTGTGGGTGTGGGATTCCTGGCCGCTGACGGATGAGAACGGGGATCAGTACTCGGTGAACGGGCAGGAGATCATCTTCTCGCTTGTCGCTGACCGCAGCCTCGGGTTCGATGACCGTCATGTGTTCGCGAAGATCGGGTACTTCTACCGTCCGGCGTTGATCCCGGACGAGCAGCGCCCCGAGGATGGCGGCTGGACCTACGGCGGACTCGTGTTCGAGGAGGGCGTCACGGGTCAGATCTTCGAGGACCAGTCCTACAGCCACCAGACCCAGTGGTCCGGCTCGGCACGGGTGTTCAAGGGTGGGGAGATCAAGCTGTTCTTCACCGACGTCGCGTTCTACCGCAACCCGGATGGCAGCAACATCAAGCCGTACGACCCGCGGATCGCGCTGAGCCTGGGCAAGGTGCACGCGGGCCCGAACGGTGTGTCGTTCACCGGGTTCGATGAGGTCATCGACCTGCTCCAGGCCGACGGCACGTACTACCAGACCGGTGCGCAGAACCCGTTCTTCAACTTCCGCGACCCGTTCA
Organism: Microbacterium sp. DT81.1; assembly: GCF_049844955.1. NCBI lineage: Bacteria > Bacillati > Actinomycetota > Actinomycetes > Micrococcales > Microbacteriaceae > Microbacterium > Microbacterium sp. DT81.1. The sequence continues at coordinate 75,014 of NZ_JBNCMA010000006.1, read as the reverse complement.
CGTTCGAGGACCCCGCCCACCCGGGCGAGACCTACATGGTGTTCGAGGGCAACACGGCCATGCAGCGTGAGACGGCCACCTGTGACGCGGAAGACCTCGGCTACCGGGACGGGGACCCGTACGCGGAGACCGTCGAAGAGGTCAACGCCACCGATGCGACACTGAACATCGGCAACATCGGTTTGGCGAAGGCGAAGAACAAGGAGCTGACCGAGTGGGAGTTCCTGCCCCCGATCCTCTCCGCGAACTGCGTCACCGACCAGACCGAGCGGCCGCAGTTCGTGTTCAAGGACGGGAAGTACTACCTGTTCACGATCAGCCACCGCAGCACGTACGCGGCCGGCCTGGACGGACCTGAGGGTGTTTACGCGTTCGTCGGCGACGGCATCCGCAGCGACTTCCAGCCGCTGAACCACGGATCCGGTCTCGCCCTGGGCAACCCGACGAACCTGAACTTCCTCGGTGGGGAGCCCTTCGCGCCGGACTTCAACCAGCACCCCGGACACTTCCAGGCGTACTCGCACTACGTCATGCCCGGCGGGTTGGTGCAGTCCTTCATCGATACGATCGGCACGCACGACAACTTCGTGCGCGGCGGCACCCTCGCCCCCACCGTGAAGATCGACCTTCAAGGCGACACGTCCGCCGTGGACTACTCCTACGGAAACGACGGACTCGGCGGCTGGGCGGACATCCCCGCCAACCTGCACATGTTGACGGCGGGCAAGTACACCGTCACCGTGTCCGACGCAGTGGCCGAAAGGATCCGCGACGTCGTCGGTCCCAGGTTCGACGACTACCTGCAAGGCAAGCCGGTCCCCCCGCGCACCAAGGCGCTGATCGAACGGCTGATCGCACAATACGGCGGCTAAACACCCAACCAAACGGATGCCCCGGGGTTCGGCCACCCCGGGGCATCCCCACGCGCAGGTGCAGGGCTTCGTATCAGTTATCTAGCCCGGGTCGCGCCGCCACCGGGTCACACAGCCTCGTCGGTGGCGACCCACCGGCGGAGGGTGTGCGTGCTCTGGCCACCAATACTCCACGCCTTCTCCGCTGATGGTCCGGCTCGGCCTGCAGCGGCGCGGCCACTTAGGCCAGCAAGAAAGGAGCCACTCGCCCATGGACGCCCGTGAAGCTGCCTGGCGTGCGTACGCCCGATCTATCGCCCTGCAAGATATCGGCGAGGAAGCACTCGAAAATGCAGAAATCGACTTCAAGGCGGGATTTGAGGCGGCGATGGCTATCTTGAGCTCCCCCGATCGCAAGCTCAAGGTGCTCCGACCGCAAGTCGTGAGAACGGGCTGAGTGCAGAAGCATTGCGAATCTCTACAACCGGGTCTTGGTGATGTTCGTCTCGCTGAGGATCGCTAAGCGATGCTCGTGCGGCGTCGTGCCAGGTGGATCGGCGGCGCGGAGCAGCGTCGATGTGCGGAACGGGGCGCCGAGCTTCCGGGCGAGGGTCACGACCGTGGGCCCAGACGCGCAGATGGCGACGAGCCTAGATGCATCCAGCTCGTCGGCTCAAGCGGAACCAAGCCCTGGTGCACTACCGCAGGTCGGGCGAACACGAATCTCGGGAGGCCCGCCATGGGAAAGCTCACGTACGGCACGGTGCTGAGGGCGGACTTCGATGACCGGACCCTCTGGCATCTGCAAGCGGTGATCGGCAGCAAGATGCGGCGAGGCGAATCGTTCCACTTCTCGTGGAAGGACGACAACAGCATTGGTGGTGGCAGCTCCAGCGTGTGGGTTCATCCGGATTGCTCGATGATGTACAGGTTCCACGACTCTCGGCGACCGGTCCTGAATCGGGCATGGTTAGACGCGCTGATGAAGTCCGCGAATTCGCACACTGGACTGGTCGTTGTCCCCGAGCCCTCAGATCCGGGCGGGCAGGTTGGCTCAGGCGTCGAACTCCCAGTCTCGATCTGACCCGAACTCGGTTGCGGTGAGAGAACTCGTCGGCGTTGTCGCGAAGCAGACTGGCCTCATCCCGCACCAGGGCGGGAAGGTCTTCGTCGATGATCTCGTCGGATGTGACCGCTTCCGTGTTCGAGCCGGAAATGGCAAACCGCGCGGACTACGCAAGACCATCTGATGCGTTCTCTGGCGATACCGCCCGGGCACCTCTTCGGACGGGACATGCGGGCACGCAAAGCCAGGGCTGTAAGGCCTTTAGTTCGGCGGGCGAGGTGACCCCCGACAGTCAGGCATCAGCGACTTTCTGGCGGAGTGGCGTCACGAGTTCGCGATAGCGGGGAAGAGCCGAGACGGTCCTAGTGAACTCTACGTGGAGCCGCGCACGACGAGTTCGATCGCTACGTCCGACGCGGCGGGTGACTCCTCACCGCCCTCCACGCCAAGGGCGGCGAGTGTCGCTGGAGCGATCATCTCGGCCACTCGCTCTGCATCAGGCGCGGTGGTGGTCAGGGGAGGGAATGCGACCTCGCCGGCGAACGTATTGTCCGCACCGATTACTGCGAGATCGTCGGGGCAGCGCAATCCGGCGTCGGCGATCGCGCGCAGAACTGCCAGTCCTATATCGTCGTTGAATGCGCAGATTGCGGTGATACCGTCCTCCCAGAGGCGGCGGACGGCGGCGGCGGCCGGTACACCGAGCTCGGTGAGGCTGAGCACCGCCGGTTCATCCATGCCAGCGTCACGTGCAGTAGCCAGGACGGACTGGCGCCGACCGACGATCGCGCCATCCAGTTCCGCAATGGGGCGCTCGACTATCGCGATGCGGCGGTGCCCACGGTCCCGCAAATGACCGATTCTTAACTGGCTGCCTCGCATCTCCAGGTCGCGCAGGGCCTCTGTCGGCACCACCACGGTGTCGATCCCGGCATCCACCAGCCGTTGCCGGTCATCGGCGCCAAGCGGTTGGTTGACCAGCACTGCTCGGGGCCGTAGTTGCAAAGCGGTCGCCACGAGCGAGTGACGGGTGGACGTGTCCAGATGCACCGATGCAGCGTATCCGCGCGCTGCCAGGGCGGCGATTAACTCGGCCATCACGCGGAACGTCATGGCGCCATACGGTGCCGCCGGCAACTCGAGAAGAATCACGCGGCTGGATCCTTCGGCGAGGGATTTGGCGGCGAGATTGGGTCGGTAGTCGAGCATGCGGGCGGCGCGAAACACCGCTTGCCTGGTGACCTCAGGAATGGTTTGGGGCGCTCCGTTGAGTACGAAGCTGACTGTCGAACGTGATACTCCTGCGAGGCGCGCGACGTCGGTACTGGTCGGCGCGCGCCGACTGGGGATTGACTGTTCCGCCATCCCTCAATCGTAGACGATCACTAACTCGCATTAGTGCTTTGGAAAGGGCAAGCGATGCACGGTTCTCGTCAGACCCCGGGAGAGTGTTTGACCGCTGGGAGGAGTTAGCCGAGTGGGCGCAGTTGACCGACGTCGCCTTGCACCCGGCATCCGTCTCTCTTCTCGGCCACCGACCTCCGCGGCGCGTCGTCCCCCGCCCTCAACAGGTCATCAGAGTGGGCCTCACTACGCGGACCACGCGAAGGAAGCAGGCCTGCCGATCCCCGAGCAGCCCGTCGTCTTCACCAAGTTCGCATCGTCTGTCGTCGGGCCGGACGCCGACGGGCACTTCCCCGGAGACACCGTCGACTGATTCCGAGCTCGTCCTCGTCATCGGCAGCGGTGGGCGTGACATTTTGATCGCCGAAGCGGCGGATCGCATCGCCGGCTACACCGTGGGTCAGGATCTCTCGGAGCGAACCGTGCAGTGGCAGGGACAGCCCGCGCAGTCAGCATGGGCAAGTCGTTCCAAGGCTTCGCCCCCACCGGGCCCGCGATCGTCTCGCTCGACCACTTCGCGAACCGTGACCGGCTCGCGATCTCGGCCACCATCGTCGGCCAAGACGGCACCGAGACGCGAGCGCAGGACAGCTCGACGCAATTGATCTTCTCCGTCGCCGAATTGATCAGCCGGCTCTCGGAGACCGTCAGCCGGCGACTTGATCTTCACGGGAACTCCTCCGGGCGTTGGCACAGGAATGGAGCCCAGGCGTTTCCTCGTCGCCGGTGAGACCCTCGTGACCGAAATCGAGGGGATCGGTAGTAGCATCACCCAGCGCTTCCACGACTGACGGTGCTGCGCGGGCAGCCGTGTCCTCAAGGAGCGTGCGTACTCAGTGCGTACTCGGCCTCCGCATGATGCGGTGTTCTACGTGTGAGATGCGTGCGAGGAGTGCGTGAAGGCGCGCCTGATGGGCAGGCCGAGGCCCTGCTAAGGTGGAGTCCCCTTACGGGGACCGAGGGTTCAAATCCCTCCGTCTCCGCCGCGAAAACCCCTGGTAAACCAGGGTTTTTCTGCGTTAGGGGCCGGTGACCGCGGGTGTGCATTGCGTGCGTGGAGTGTACTGAGTGCGAACCGCAGCGGCACTCGGTACGCACTGGGTACGCAACGGCGCGAGCCAGACCAGATAAATCCGTGGTCAGGTTACATTCTTGTTCTAATCGGGGTGCACTTTTCGAGGTGGTGTACCCTCCTCACCCACGGCACATCTGATCTGCACCCTGCTTCGTGCAGGGCGCTGCACCTTAGCCACGGGATACCGCACTCCGGTCAGTTCTTCCGATGCCGCCCACAGCCGCGCTGCCATGAGCGGATCCGAGGCCTGCATCGAGCGGCCCACGAGAACCGGCGGTCCCGCCATCTCCCGGCGTCTGCTCGGTCCCGCGTAGCTTCCGCCCGGCACATCCTCGGTGGCTGCGTAAAGTGTGGGCGTCGCGCCCATCACGGCGTTCTGAGCGAAAAGCCGCACGGCCACTTTGGCGAAGGCGGTCATGAGCGGGCTCTCGGAACTGGACATGAGATTCGTCGAAGTCATCCCAGGGTGAGACGCGGTCGCAATGACCGGCGACCCGGACCCTTCGAGTCGACGCTGCAACTCCAGGGTGAATAGCAGGTTGGCGAGTTTGGACTGCTCATACCCGCCCGATCCTGTGCCGTAGCGGCGCGTGTGCCAGTTGAGGTCGTCGAAGTCGATCGTGGCGGAGCGGTGGGCGCTGCTGGCGATGGTGACGACGCGCCCGGAGATGTGCGGCAGCAGCAGATTGGTGAGTGCGAAGTGGCCGAGGTGGTTGATGCCGAACTGCAGTTCGAACCCGTCGGCAGTGCGACCCAGTGGGGGAACCATGACGCCCGCGTTGTTGACCAGGATGTGAACGTCGTCCTTCCATGCCTCCGCGAATCCGCGTACGGATTGCAGGTCGGCGAGGTCGAGGTGGCGGATCTCGGTCGAGCCGATCACGGTGGCGGCGGCATCCCGGCCTCGCTTCTCATCGCGGACTGCGAAGACGACGTGGGCCTCTTTGGCAGCGAACACGCGGGCGGCCTCTAGGCCGATGCCACTGTTCGCGCCGGTGACGATGACGGTCTTGCCGGCCAGCGAAGGGATGCGGTCGACTGTCCAGTCCGGTACGTGCGTGTGGGCGGTCATGCTCAGCTCTTCGATTCCGGTGTCGCTTCGACGGTGAGGACCACCGTGCCGCGGGCATGCCCCGTCTTGATGTGCTCGAGCGCGTGCGCAGCCTGAGACAACGGGTATGTGCGTTCGATGAGCGGTGTCACCCTGCCGTCTTCGATGATGGCCTTCAAAGTGAGCAGGTCCTCCCGTGTTGTGAACTTGATGGAGGGCGGGGCCTGTCGTCGAGTGAACATCGAGATTACCGCTGTCTTGATCACGGTTCCTAGCGTGCCGAACCAGCGTCCACCGGATGTGCCGTTGTTGGACTGCAGGACACCCCGCTCCGTGAGCGCGCGGCGGTTTCGGGCCAGCGAGTGGTTCGCGACGTTGTCCAGGATGAAGTCATAGCGTTGCTCGCCAAGCGTGAAGTCTTCCTTGCTGTAGTCGATAACGTGTGCCGCTCCCAGCGACCGGACGGTGTCGACGTTGCGGGGCCCGCACACTCCGGTCACCTCGGCGCCGAATGCTGCGGCGATCTGGACGGCGTACGAGCCGAGGCCACCGGAGGCCCCGTTGATCAGCACCTTCGCTCCGAAGACTGCCCGATCTCGGAGGAGCTGAAGAGCGGTCGTGGCGGAGACTCCCACCGCGGCAGCTTGCTCGAAGCTGAGGTTCGCGGGCTTGGGCAGGAAGTGGTCTTCCGCAGCGCAGACGTACTCCGCGAACGCACCCGTGCACCAGCCGAACACCTGGTCCCCGATGCGGAGACTCGTAGCGGCGTCGCCGACCGCGACGACGGTGCCCGCGACGTCGGTTCCGGGCACCCGGTTGGTCGGCTTGCGGAGCCCGGTAGCGACGCGGGCGATGATTGGCTCGCCTTCGATGGTGACGAGGTCTCCTACGTGAATGGATGCAGCGCGCACCCGAACCACGGCCTGATTGGCCTCGGGCGTCGGTACTGGAACTTCGTCCAGTCTCAGCACGTCTCCGGCGGGGCCGTATACGTCTTGGACGATTGCCCTCATGGTCGCGGGGACGCCGACCTGGCGGCCCCGAGTCAAAGTGGCCGGCGTTGCGGCCGATGCGTGAGTTGTCATTTCTTCTGCTCTTCTCATGGCGGATGCTGTCGGGGTGGCGAGGCTGGTGCAGTCGCCGGGATCAGGCGGTGGTCGAAGCGGGGCCGGCGTAGGCCTCTGGGCGGAATCCCTTGATCAGTAGCCAGAGGGGCAGTGCGAGCTCGAACAAGAACCCGGGCATGGTCAGGTACAGGCCGATCTCGACCCCGAAGAGCTCGGCGATCGTGCCGAGAACGTGGCACGGGTATCCGATAAGGCCCGCCACGGCGATCCATCGGGGAACCAGGCGAGTACGGAACAGGATCACACAGAGGACGGTCGCGCCGACGCCGAGTGCCATCTGTCCGACCTGGTAGGCCGTGCCGTTCAGTTCGACCAGGATGGTTCCGAGGGTCGCCGCCCCGGGATCGGCCGCGATCTGGCTCAGGGGCACGAGCATCAGAATGGCGAGCACGCCGATGCTGAGGAATACGACCTGGACGATCATGGTCGCGAAGTAGGTCAGGGCGGCGCGCTTGCTGTGCCGTTCCAGGATGGGGAAGAACAGCACCGCCTTCGCAATGTCCACTGCCGTGTTCAGCAGCATCAGGAACGCTCCGAGTGCGAGAAGCAGGCGGAGCGGGGGGATGGTGTCCAGGAAGTCGGGTGCGGCCACGAGGGATGACACCAGGGACAGGCCGCCGCCGTATACGAGGAAGCCGGCAAGGAATAACGTCCCCATGATCCGGGATTGCCGCATGCGAGAGTTCGCAAGCCCGTCCGGCGGCCGAGCCGCCGATCGTGAGTCGGATGTCACCGGGTCGGGCAGAGTTGTAGTAGCCATGAGTCGCCCTCGAATCCTGTCAGTGAGGCTGTACTCGTAGCCTGCGCGACCGAGGTCTCCGTTCGATTCCGGGGCAGCACGTAGCCGGTACTGAAAACACCGGCCGTCGACTCGATCGCTACGTACCTGCTCGGTGTTCACCGCGATGCCGTAAGACGGTGCATCGACGAGTCTGGAAGGCATGACTTCGTTCGTAGTAGAGATTCCGCTGTCGGCGCGCGACGGAGTCCGAGTCGCCCTCGCGATCTCGACGCTTCGGGCGGCTCAAGTGCGGATGTCCAGGAGTGCGATTCCTGTGCGACTCAGGTTCGCTGGGTTGACGGCGGCGGATGGTCGACTGGTGTGCTTGATCGAAGCACCGACGATGGGAGACGTGCGAGACCTCGTTTCCCTGGCCTTTCTATCTGCGGAACGGCTGCGCGAGATTTCTGGCGTGGACCTATCCCGCGGGCAGGACCCAGTCGGCGATCTTGGTTCTCGAGCTCAGCCCTAGCTTGTTGAGGATGTTGTAGATATGGGTCTCGACGGTCCGCTCCGAGACGAAAAGGCGGCTTGCGATCTCCTTGTTGCTCAGTCCGATCGCCGCCAATTCAGCGACCTGCCTTTCTCGCTTGCTGAGTGGGTTGGGGTTAACCGGCTCCGGATCTGGGCTGCGTACAAGTTCGGTTCCGAGTGCAAGCGCGACGGCGGCATCATGGTCAAGGCTTTCACCGAGGTCGCGTTCTCGTTCGTACCACTCACGGCCCAGTCGGGTGGTCGCCAGGGATGCGGCCTGATCGACAAGGGGCCGGATGAAGGGGCTGATCTCGTACCCGCCCTCAGCGCGCAGCATGTCGGTGGCGCCGAGGAGCCTGGCTGCGCGTTCGGCCTGACCGGCCATGGCTGCGTTCGCGGCGAGAGCCTGCAGTCGCATCACCAGGCCGGGTCGGTCGTCGATGGCCAGGGTGGCTCTCAACGCCTCGACGAGGGACGATTCGGCCGCGGGGTGGTCGCCGAGCATCATCGACCCCACTCCAGCGCTGGTCAGGTGCGTGCTGAGCATGTAGATCTCGTGGACACGTCGGCAGCGCTCTGCCGCGGCCAGTCCGATGTCGCGCATGCGTGCGAAGTCGCCGTCCAAGGAGGCGATCAATGCCTCGGACTGTGCCGCCGCCGCCAGTGCGATGTCGTCATCCAGACTGCCGGCGAGGGACGTGGCTTCCTCCGACGAGCGTCGAGCTGCCGGGAGGTCTGAGTTCACCACGTGCAGCGCCGCCTCTGACGCGAGAATCCGGACGAGCAGCACGTCGTCGGCGCCGCGTGCGAGCCGGGTTGCTTCGGCTGCTGCCTCAAGGCCCGCGCACTGGTCGCCCTGCGCCACAGCGAGGTAGCTCCGAACGAAGAGCGCCCGAGCGCGAGGACCGCTGGTGCTGCTGCCCCGCTCGAGCAGCGCGTCAATCCAATGCACCCCTTCGCTGAGAGCTCGGTTCGTCCAGAATCTTCCGAGGCCGGCCGCCATCTCCAGTCCGATCTCGACACTGGCCGGGTCAGCGAGGCAGTAACGGAGAGCTTCGCGGATGTTGTCGGCCTCCACGTCCAGCGCATCGAGGTTGGCAAGCGTGGTTTCGTCATCGGCCACGTGCCCGTCGGAGTCGGCGCGGCGACACAACTCGGCGAAGTACGTCAGATGCAGGTGTCGTGTGAGTTGCTCCTCCTTCGCCGTGCGGAGTTGGATGAGGGCGAACTCGCGGGTTGTCTCGTGGAGGCGGTAGCGAGACTCGCCGGTCGAGCGTTCGACGTTGACGAAGGATCGCTCCGCCAATGCGGTGATCGCGGTCAGAACGTCGGCGCGAGGGGGCGCGCCTTCGCATACGCGCTCGGCCGCCTCCAACGTGAATGATGCGGGGAACACCGCCAGACGCCGCAGTACCGTCTTCTCGTCGGACCTGAGGAGATCATGGCTCCAGGCGATGGTCGCCTCAAGAGTCTGCTGACGAGCGGGCGCGGCCGTACTGCCACCGACAAGGAGGTGGAATCGGTCGTTCAGTCGCTTGACCAACTGTTGCAAGCCGAGTGTGCGGAGCCGCACGGCGGCGAGCTCGATGGCGAGCGGGATGCCGTCGAGGCGCCTGACGAGTTCGACGGCGTCCGCGAGATTGGCTTCAGTCAACGTGAGGTCCGCGCCCGCCTGGCTTGCACGCTCTACGAGGAGCGCGACAGCTTCGGCGCGCCCGGCTCGCGCGAGCGCCAGCGGCGTAACTGAGTCCGGGAGTGACAGGGGATCGATGTGGACAACCCGTTCCCCCGCGATCCCGAGGGCCTGTCTGCTGGTCGCGAGCACTCTCAACTCGGGCGCCGCGCGCAGCAACGAGTCGGCCAGCACGGCGCACGCGTCCAGAAGGTGTTCACAATTGTCCAAGACGAGGAGAAGTCGCTTCTCGGAGAGGTAGTCGATCAGCCGAGACAGCGGCCACAATCCCGACTCGTCGCGAAGACCTACCGATGTCATCACCGCTTTAGGGACCAGCCTCGCGTCCGTCAGTCCTCCGAGTTCGACGAACCAGGCCCCGTCAGTGACACCACGCTCGAGGTCCGCAGCGGTCCGCAACGCGAGACGCGTCTTGCCGACTCCGCCCGGTCCCACGAGGGTCACCATGCGCGAGGCGGCGAGGCAGGTCTTGATCTCCTGGATCTGGAGGCGTCTCCCCACGAAACTGCTGAGCTCCGCGGGCAGGTGCCCCCGGGGCTTGGCCCTGGCACCCATGTGCGCATTCTACGGCGGCGTCCGGGTGCGCCGCTCGGCGGTCTGAGGCACATGGGGTTCATTCCGCGCACCCGCATGGTGACCCGCTCAAGATCACCACATCTGATGATGCCGGCTCACCACTTCGATTCGTACGTTGCTCAACAAGAAGCACCGCCCCGATCGACAAGTGTTGGAGAACCACCATGAAAGCTGCTGTCTACCGCCGATTCGGCGGCCCCGATGTCGTCCATGTGGAGCAGGTCCCCGCCCTGGAACCGAACACCGACGAGATCCTCATCCGGGTTCTTGCGACCACGGTGAGCGCAGCCGACCACCGCTCGCGGTCCCGCGACATCCCGGCCGGTCTCATCCTCCCCAGCTCGCTCGTGCTGGGATTCTTCCGCCCCCGGCGGCCGGTGCTCGGCATGGACGCTTCCGGAGTCGTGGAGAAGGTCGGCGACGACGTCCAGGGGTTCGCGCCGGGAGACGAGGTGGTGGCCATGCTTGGCAGCCGATTCGGGGGCCATGCCGAATACGTCACCGTCAAGGACACCGACGCCGTGGTTCACAAGCCGCGCAACCTGGCCTTCGACGAAGCAGCCAGCCTCATCTTCGGCGGTCTCACCGCACAGGCCTACCTCAACCGGACAACCGTTCAAGCCGGCACCACCGTCCTTGTCAACGGGGCGTCCGGGGCGGTCGGCTCCGCGTTCGTGCAGATCGCCAGCGCGGTGGGTGCGCACGTGACCGCCGTGTGCAGCGCCGCGAACCACGAGCTCGTCACAGATCTCGGCGCGCAGCGAACAATCGACTACCAAACGCAGGACTTCACGGCGAACGACACCACCTACGACGTGATCGTCGACTGCGTCGGCAACGCCCCTGTCGACCGAGTTCGCCACACCGTGAACCCGGGCGGCGCCGTGCTCCTGGTGGCCGCCGGTCTCCGCTCCCTGATCAGCGCCAAGCGGGACGCCCGGCGATACGGGATCACCGTCATCACAGGCCCGGGACCCTATCGGGCCGCCGACCTGCAGCATGTCGTGTACCTCGGCGAGCTCGGAGACCTGCGGCCCGTCATCGACCGCTCGTACCCCTTCGACGAGATCGCGCAAGCCCATCGGTACGTGGACACCGGCCGCAAGCGCGGAAGCGTCGTGATCAACGTCGCCGAAGCACACCAGACCGTCCCCGCCAGCACCGCTTCCGATCACCGCATCCTCTAACAGACCTCCGCATTCCCTCACCCTCTTTCGAAAGGCACCTCATGACCTTCCCGCAATCCATCCGTGGCGGGTTCCACCGTTACGCCGAGTTCTCTGGCACCGCGAGTCGGTCGGAGTTCTGGTGGTGGATCCTCTTCACCGTGCTGGTCGGCGCCGCCCTCGCCGCCCTCTCTGGTCCGACACTCGCTTCCCTTGACGGAACAGCGCTGAGCGTGCCGACGCTCACCCCCGTCTGGCAACTCGCTGTCCTCCTGCCCACGCTCGCCGTCACCGTGCGTCGGCTCCGGGGTGCCGGCTCGAGCTGGGGACACATCTTCTGGGTCTTCCTTCCCGTCGCCGGCGCCATCGTGCTTGCCGTGCTGTGCTCGCAGCCGTCCACCACCCGTATGACCGCCCCGGCGCTCGCCAGCACCCCCGCACAGGTGCTCCGATGAGGGCCGAAGGTCCCGCCGCGATCCTCGACGTTCATGACCTCCACCGTTCCTACGGTCGTGGTGCCAGCCGGTTCGATGCGCTGAAGGGCGTGTCCCTCCGGGTTGATCGCGGGGAGTCCGTCGCGATTGTCGGCAAGAGCGGCTCCGGCAAGTCCACGCTGATGCACCTCCTGGCGCTCCTCGATCAGCCCGACCACGGCACGTTGCGGGTCGGGGGAGTGGATGCCGCCTCCCTCACCTCCCGCCAGCTCAGCCGACTCCGCAACGAGACCTTCGGGTTCGTCTTCCAGCAGTTCTTCCTCAATCCGAACGCCAGCGTCCTAGAGAACGTCATCCTGCCGTTGAAGATCGCCGGTGTAGGGCGTCGCGAACGGCGGGCGCGGGGGCTCGCGGTGCTGGACCAGCTGGAAATGGCCGACAAGGCCAAGAGCAAGGCCGTGAGCCTCTCGGGGGGCCAGAAGCAACGTGCGGTGATCGCCCGCGCGCTCGTGAACAACCCCAAGCTCATCTTCGCGGATGAGCCGACCGGCAACCTCGACACCGTGACTGGTCGCTTGGTCGAAGACATCCTGTTCCAGTTGAACAGGGAGAGCGGCATCACCCTCGTCGTGGTGACGCACGACACCGAACTCGCGGCGCGCTGCGACCGCCAGATCTACATCAGCGATGGCCGTGAAGTACTTCCCGAACTGATCGGAGCATTCGCATGAAGATCACCGACGTGCTGACCACCGCGGTCGGCAACACACTGCGCAGCAAGATGCGGACCAGTCTGACGGTGCTCGCGATCTTCATCGGCGCGTTCACTCTGACGATCACCAGCGCTATCGGCGCGGGCGTCTCCGACTACATCGACAACCAGATCGGTGCTTTCGGCGCCAAGGACGTCCTCACCATCACCAAGGCGAGTGAGGAGACAGCGCAACAGGAAGGGCCGGCAGAGTACGACCCGGATGCAGGGATCGTCGGCGCCGACCTCACCCAGTTCGAGACCGAACCCCTCACCAAGGACGATCTCGAAGCCATCCGCCGGGTCGAAGGCATTCTCGATGTGAGCGCCGTGCGGCAGGTCAATCCCCGCTATATCGAATCCGACCATGGCGGGAAGTACATGCTCGACGTGAATGTGTCGGCGAATCTCACCACTCCCGACCTGGCGGCCGGCGCTCAACTCGACAACGCAGGCGCCGATCCCCTGATCCTGCTCGTCAGCTCGTACGTCGACGCGCTGGGATTCGAGGATGCGGACAGCGCGGTGGGCGCGACGGTCCGGATCGGGGTCGCCGATTACACCGGAGCGTTGCACGAGGTCGTCGCCACGGTCGCGGGCGTGCAGAATGAGACGATCATGGCTTCCGGTGCCGCACTGAACGAGGCCCTGATCGACCAGCTGCACGCCGTGCAGAGCATCGGGCAGCCGTCGGCCACATCCGAGCAGTCCGTCGTCGCCATCGCGCACTTCGACCCCCAGGCAACCGAAGCCCAGATCGACACGATCCAGACCGCCCTCACGGACGCCGGGTTCCAGGCGGCCACGGTGTCGGACCAGATCGGCGTGATCCAGACCGTCGTCGATGGCATCATCGCGGTGCTGAACTCCTTCGCCGTCATCGCGCTGATCGCCGCCGGATTCGGCATCGTCAACACGCTGCTCATGAGCGTGCAGGAACGCACCCGCGAGATCGGGCTGATGAAGGCGATGGGGATGCGAGGCGGAAGCATCTACGCCCTGTTCAGCACAGAGGCCGTCTTCATCGGATTCCTCGGCAGTGTCCTCGGCGCGGCCGCTGCTATCGGGATAGGCAGCGCCGCCAACGGCCTCATCGTCGACAGGTTCCTCACCGACCTCGAGGGGCTGCAAGTGCTGCGCTTCGAGCTCGTGCCGGTCGCGTCCATCCTGCTCACCGTGATGCTCATCGCCTTCCTCGCCGGCACCCTGCCGGCTCGGCGGGCAGCCCGCCAGAACCCGATCGACGCCCTCCGGTACGAGTGATCACCATGAGGATCACCAGAAGTGCTGATGCCCCATCACCACATCGCTGCGTAGCTTGCAGTCATCGCCCCCCAGATGCTGCGGGCCATACCGATCAGGAGCACCGATGAGCCTCAAGACCTCCCAGTCCGCGCCCGGTGTCCGGCCCGCGCGCCGACGCGGTGCCGGCTGGCTGCTCCCCGCCGGGCTGATCACATTCGGGCTGGTCCCCATCCTCGCCAACGCGCTCCGACGAGTCGCCATGGCCGTCGCCCCAGCTACCCCTTCCTCCGGCGAGGGCGGCGGGATGTCGCTCCCGGTCATTCTGCACGTCGTCGGGGCGACCGTCTTCGTCGTCCTCGGCGCTCTCCAGTTCTCGGCAGGCTTTCGGCGACGCCGGCCGTCGTGGCACCGGATCGCCGGGCGACTGGCGACACTGGCAGCTCTGCTCGCCGCCGGCTCGGGCATATGGCTGGCATTCGCCACCCTGGCGGACTACTCTCCGCTGCTGTTCGTCTTCCGGCTTCTGGCCGCGGCCGGGCTGGCGCTGTGCATCATCCTCGGATTCCGTGCCATTCGACAGCGTCGACTCCCACGGCACCGCGCATGGATGATCCGCGCCTTCGCCATCGGGCTCGGCGCCGCCACCCAGGTGTTCACCCTTGGTTTCGGCGAGGGCATCTTCGGCGAGAGCGAGCTGAGCATCGCTCTGCTGAACGGCGCGGGCTGGGCGATCAATCTCGCTGTCGCCGAGTGGATCATCCGTCGGACACCCAGACGTGTCGTTCGCCCCGCCGCTGACCAGACCGGGGTCCCAGCATGAGCTCCGGGACGAGACGGGACGAACCCGGCGGGTATGAAGTGCGCGTCGGCCAGCACCTCGACGCTCGCTGGGGCGAGTGGTTCGGCGACCTGACGATGACCCGAGAGCCGGACGGGACGACGACGCTGCGGGGTCCCGTCGCCGACCAGGCCGCCTTGCACGGCATCCTGATCAAGATCCGCGATCTCGGAATGGTCCTCCTCGCGGTGCGTACGATCGACGACTGACCGTGGCCACTCAAGAGGGCGGTGTCCCCCCGCCCCGCCCGAGCTCACCCAGTTCCCGGGCGCGGACAACGGCCGCTCGTCGGCTGTTCACACCGAGCTTGGTGTAGATCCGCTGCGTGTGAGTGCGCACCGTGTTCAGTGACACGACGAGCAGACGGGCGATCTCAGGCCCGTTCATCTCGGTGGCGAGGAGCCGGAGGACCTCCCGCTCCCGTTCGCTCAGCGGCTCCGCGAGACCGGCCACTCGATCGCCACCCGGCATGGCAGCCTCTGGAGCGCCCAACAGCGTCAGCAGCCGTCGGGCATACGCCCGGACAGGATCGCGCGCCGCGATCGTCCCGAGGAGTTCGGCCATCGGGGCGCCCTCGTCCACGAACAGCCGGGCGTAACCCTCGGGCTCGGCGAGCAGCAGAGCCCGCTCCAGCGCGGCAGCGGCATCCGGAACGTTGCCGTGCTGGCGGTATGCGAGAGCCTGCAGCACGAGGATCTCCATGACGCTTCCGGTTCTTCCCCCGGCATCGGCTGCCTGGAGAAGACGCGCCAGGAGCGCCGAGGCGTCCCGAAGCGGTTGCTCTTCACGCTGTCGGCGATGCTGCGCGAGCAGTGTCCTCGCGAGTGTAATGTGCTCGTATTCCCGCAGATAGTTGAGGTCGTCTTCCGCGGACACTCCCGCCCCGCGGGCCCACGCCAGGGCTTCGGCGACCCTTCCCTGCTGCAGCCAGACGCGGGCCCTCGTCGCGGGAACGGGGCGGACCACAGGCCCCATGTCTGCAACGAAGAAGTGCTCTGCCTGATCCAGGAGTTCGACCGCGCCGGACAGGTCTCCCTGGGCTTCTCGCAGCTGGGCCATGGCCAGTCTCAAGCGATACCGGTACTTCGGCAATCCGGCGGCGTCGCCCAGTGCGGCGCCGAGCTCCAGGTGCTCGGTTGCTCCCTCGAGATCACCGCGCTCGTACAGGATCGTGCTCATCCCGATATGCATGTCCGGGATGCCGCGGCGGACCCGCGGCGTCTGACCGAGCGCCAATTGCAGTGCGGTTTCGTAGCTCGTCATCGCGTCGCCCAGGCGACCCTGTGTCAAGCGGATGTCGGCCAGGGTGACCGTGCAGCCAAGCACGTCAGCGACATGCCCCGAGCGTAGGAAGCTCGAGATGGACTCCGCGTAGCCGTTGTACGCGCCCTCTAAGTCGCCGCTTCCCCACAGCGCCAGGCCCTCAAGCGCCGCGGCCGCCCCCCGGAAATACGGGTCGTCTTCGTCGAGCAGGTCGAGCGCCCGCCGGGCATACGCCACGGTGGCTGTCGTATCTCCGCGGGCCAGCGCCTGCCCCGAACGGTAGATCGCTATGGTGCCGGGCAGGCGCCGGAACGCATCCGCATCGACCACCACGAGCTGATCCGGATCGGGTCCTCCGCCGTCCGACGCATCCGTCCATCGCTCTGCGTCGCGCAGTCGAGCCTCCACACCCGCCAGTTCACCAGTGGACAGCAGGGCGCCGGCAAAGCCCAGACTGAGGACGGGTCGTGTGCGGAAGATTTCGTCTGGGAGCGCCTCCATCCAGCCGCGCAGCGTCGCTTCCCGTCGATCCCGCGCCATCGCCGGCATGGCAGCCTCGATGAGCCGCGCAGCCAGCCCGTGGTCCGACGCAGCCACGGCGTGCTGGATCGCCGAGTCGAGTTCGCCGTGCTGCTCAAGCCACGCACTCGCCCGGCGGTGCAGCTCTGGCACGTCGTCCGGCTGCTCTTCAATCAGCCGCGCCCGCAGCACCTCTGCGAACAGGTGGTGGTAGCGATACCACCGACGGTGGTCGTCGAGAGGCACCAGGAACAGATTGGCCCGATCAAGCACATCGAGCATGGTTCTGCTGTCCCCGCGTCCCGTGACCCCATCGCCGAGTGGCGCATTCATGCGGCCGAGAATCGAGGTGTGCAGCAGGAAGGAGCGCACTTCCGGCGGCTGGTTCTGCAGCACCTCCTCGACCAGGTAGTCGACGATGTAACGGTCGTCCCCGGCGAAACCCGCGACGAAATCTCCGAGGTCGTCTCGACCACGCATCGACAGCGCCGCAAGCTGAAGTGCGGCGATCCACCCCTCCGTGCGATCGTCGAGGGTGCTGATCTGCTGCGACGTCAGCGGCAGGTCCATCACGCGGGTGAGATAGTCAGACGCCTCCTCCGCGGTGAACCGCAGGTCGGCAGCGCGAACCTCGACCAGATCACCGCGCGCCCGGAGCCGTGCGATGGGAAGCGGCGGGTCGGCCCGGCTCGCCAGCACCAGGTGGACGTTCGGCGGCATGTTGGCGATCAGGAACCCGAGACCCTCGTGCACCACCCGTGTCTCGATGACGTGGTAGTCGTCGATGACGAGAACGAGCTCACGCCCGACGCCGGCGAGGTCGTTGAGGAGGCCGGTGAGCAGTGCCTGCGGAGAGACAGGGCCGGGCGTCTGGACCATCGCAAGCGCCTCCGCCCCCACGTCCGGCGCGATCGACCGCAGTGATGCGATGACATACGTCCAGAACAGCGCCGGATCATTGTCACCTGAATCGAGCGACAGCCAGGACGCGGCGGGCTCACCCTCTCCATCTGCGGAAGCCTGCGCAAGCCAGACGGCAAGCAGGGTCGACTTGCCGAAACCCGCCGGCGCGGAGACGATCGTCAGGCTGGATGCAAGTCCCCGATCAAGCAGCTCCAGCAGTCGCGGGCGCGACACCGCCCCTTGCCGCGGCTTCGGTCGGTAGAGTTTCGTGTTCAGCAACGGACGCGATGACGCTGTGAGGGCCGGCTCACCCGCAGAGGAAACCGCCTCCGCGCGCGGTTCACCTCCGGATTTCGTCGCCAATGCGACCCGGAGCTGCTCTGCCGAGCGTGCGAGGTCGGCGGCCGAGCGCGGCCGCCCGCCAGGGTCCTTCGCCATGCACGAAAGAACTAGGTCGCGCACCCGGTCCGGCAGGTCGGGAGGCATCGTCGGCGGCGCGTCATTCACCTGCGCCAGAGCGATGGCCACTGGCGAGTCGCCGGTGAACGGACGCCGTCCCACCAATGCTTCGTAGGCGACCACGCCCAGCGAGTAGATGTCACTGGCCGCAGTGACCGGTCTGCCAGTTACCTGTTCCGGAGAGATGTACTGAACGGTCCCCATGACTTGGCCGGCGACGGTGAACGGGACCTGATCGGCGAGGCGTGCAATCCCGAAATCAGTGACCTTCAGCCGTCCGTCCGCAGTGAGCATGAGGTTCTCCGGCTTGATGTCCCGGTGCACGAGGCCCGCTGAGTGAGCGGCGTAGAGTGCGTGCGCCGTCTGCGCGACGATGTCCAGTACGCGATCCGGCGGCAGCCGTGCCTCCCGCCGTAGGACGGCCGAGAGCGGTTCACCCTTGACCAGCTCCATCACCAGGAATGCCGTCCCGCCCGCTTCGCCGTAGTCGTACACGCGTGCGATGCCCTCATGGTCCACCCGCGCCGCGTGCCGGCCTTCCGCGCGGAAACGCTCCAGGAAACCGGGCGCGTCGACGAGCTCGGCCTTGAGGATCTTGACCGCGACGGTGCGGCCGATCACGCGGTCCGATGCCTTCCACACCTCACCCATGCCGCCGACCGCGATCCGACTCGACAGCTCGTAGCGGTCAGCCAACGCCATCCCCGGTGCGACCGTCATCGATTGAGCCCCGTTGCGTCGATCGATGCATTCATGATGACCGATCCCTCCCGAAGGCCCGCTTCCGACTATCTCCGAACGCTCGTGCGCATCCGACAGTTGCGAACACCTGATCATCACGGGGGCGGGTTACCTGCCCTCAGCTTCCCATCTGTGCACCGACTGAGGTAGAGGGCGCCGCCGCCGTACAGCGACGATGGGATGCGAAGCCGAGGCGGCGACGGGACGGGCCGCGGATCGTGGGGAGCACGCTGAGCGTCACCATGCCAGTGGATCCGGGCGCGTGGACCGGCCGGCGTTGGGCAGGCGGAATGCGCTCTGCTCCAGCGCTCGGCGGGTTGCTCCGTAGGCGATGATTCGAGCGATCACCTCTTTGTGGCGAAGGTGCCGGGCGACGATGGCGTATACAGTGAGCCCGGCGAGCAGGGCGACGGAGAGCACCAAGCGGGAGACCATCGCCCCACCTAATCGATCTCGCCGAGGACGCGCAGGACGGCGTCTGCAGCGATCTGCGGTTGGTCGAGATGCACGTAGTGGCCGGCGCCCTGCACTTCGGACACGATTCCCGCGGGAGCCAGCCGGGCGAAGTCGGCTTGCCCCGCGATCCAGGCGTCCTCGACTTCGGCGTCCCACATCTGCTGGTCGCGATAGACGGCAGGGTCGTGCCGGAGGATCTCGAAGGGAATGTCGGGCCAGGCGGTGATCTTATCGACCTCGCGCGAGCTGACGGCGCCGTCCCAGCTGGGATAGAACTGGCTGAAGTGGTACCGCCAGGCGAAGGATGAGACGGTCGGATCGAACAGCACCACTCCTGCGACGTCGTCCGGATGCTGGCCGACGAAGAGGCGCGCGGTGAGGCCAGCAATGCTGTGCCCGACCAGGACGACCGGCTCGTCGATTCCGGCGGCGGCGAGGGTCGCGTTCAGCGACGCTGCCGCTACGCCCGCTGTCATGGGGGCGGTCCCGGTCGATTCGCCGACTCCGGGGTAATCCCAGGCGCAGGTTCTCACGTCGGGTCCGAGGGTGTTTCTGAACGGCTGCCAGGTGGTGAAGTCGTCGCCCATGCCTGCCATGAGGACGACAGTGGTGCTCCCGTCGCCTTGGCATTCGAGGTGTGCCTGGCCTCCCATGACCGCGTAGTTGTTGCCGGTTGCACATCCGGAGAGTGCGAGCATCGCGGCGAGGGCCGGGATCACGATCAGCCGGTTCATTTGCTTGCCTGTCTGGTGCTCGCGCGCAGGATGACGGCTGCAACGGCGAGGACGACTGTCACCAGGACGGTGGCTGCTTCGGCCGGCAGCAGCGCTACGTACACCTGTCGTTCCGGCCAGGCGAGGAATGCGATCAGACCGCCGATGGCGAGTGCAGTGATTATGCCGCGGACAGCAAACTGCCGGGAGGTGGTCCGTCCTGTCTGCCAGAGCCAGCGGCGGTTACCGCCCCGCGCCTGGACGGCGGTGACGATGATGAGGACCAGGACGCCGATGAAGACGACGGCCGCGCCACCGAGCAGGATCGTGCGGGACTCGTCGAGGTCACCGTCGGCGGCCTGCGTGGTGAATGTTTCCGATACACCCAGCCACTGCGTCCAGGCTCGAAGCGTCAGGCCGGTGCTTTCCGTGTCGCTGTTGGTGAGAATCACGATCCCTTCTCCCAGTTCGGGAATCATGACCATGTTCGCGATCCAGCCCTCCGTGTGACCGTTGTTGCCCGTCCCGGCGAGCCCGCCGTCGAGGTGCTCGGGCAGGTGGCCGAAGCTGACGACGCTGCCGTCGGGCATGTCTCGGCTCGCCATCATGGTCTGCACCGATTCGCTCGTCAGTACACCCCGTCCGGCGAGGCCGCCATCGGAGCTGGGCATGCTGGCGGCCAGGAGGAGGGCGAGGTCGTTGGCTGTCGTGTAGAGGCCACCGGCTGCCTGCTCGGTCAACCGGTAGTGCGGCAGAGGTACACCGTTGGGGTAATACCCCGTTGCCTGGGTGGACACCTGTTCGGGGTCGAACGTGCTGTCGGTCATCCCGAGCGGGTCGAGGACGACCTCCTGCATGTAGTCGGAGAATCGCTGTCCGGTCACCTCTTCGATCATCAGTTGGAGGAGGGTGTAGCCGGCGTTGGCGTAGTTGAACTGCTGGCCGGGTTCCATTTCGATTCGGAGGCTCTGCCCTCCGCCGTTGTTTCCGTCGAGGTGCTCCTCGAGTGAAGGCAGCGGCTGGTCACCGGGCAGGGGGTAACCGTCGACCCGGTTGAGTCCGGCGGTGTGGCTGAGCACTCGGGAGACCGTCACGCCGCTCGAATGGAACGCGGACGGCGGGAACGCCCACCTCGTGAGATACGACTCGATCGGGGCATCCAGTGAGACCTGCCCCGTCTCGACCAGGTGCATCACACCCCACGCCGTGAGGGTCTTGGAGATGGAACCCACCTGGAAGACGGTGTCCGCGCTCACTTTCGTCCCCTCTCGCACCGAGGCGAGCCCATAGCCGGTGGACCAAACGGTCTCTCCGTCGCGCACCACTGCAACCGCTGCACCGGGCACGTTCAAGGCGGCCATGATCAGCGGCTCCTCCCGATCGAGCCGATCAGACAGAGCGGCCAGGTCCGGGCGCCCGTCTGATTGAGCGTCGAACCGCACGAAGTCGGCGAGAGCAGGCGTCGACAGTGCGCCGAGAGCGACCACCGCCAGGAGCCGTGCGGCTGCGGAAATCTTGGTGGACATGAGGTCTCGTCTCTCTGGAGGGCTTATCCTCACGGTAGGGTTCGACCTCCGCACCCCCTAGGACACGTCGTTGACGATCTCGGCCACCCGCGCCCCAGCAGCCTTGCCAAGGGAGCGCCGTGACCGAACCACACATCGTCATCGTCGCCTTCCCGCTGGGCCAGATCCTCGACGTCAGCGGCCCGATGGAGGTCTTCTCCACCGCGTCCCGATTTCTCCCCATCCCCCCATACCGCACACAACTCGTCAGCACCCAGGGCGGAGCAGTGCTCTCCACCAGCGGCATGGAGTTTTCGACTACCGCGATCGCCGATGTGGCCGGCCCGATCGACACCCTCGTGGTCGCTGGCGGGCGCGACATCCACGAGGCCAGCGAAGACGAACACCTCGTGCACCAAATAGCTCGGCTCGCCGCCGACTCCCGCAGGGTGACCTCGGTGTGCTCCGGAGCGTTCCTCCTCGCCGCTGCCGGGCTGCTGGACGGCAGGCGCGCGACAACGCACTGGGCTGACTGCGCGTTGCTTGCCGGCGACTATCCGCTCGTGAGCGTCGAACCCGACGCCATCTACGTTCACGACGATGACGTCTGGACCTCGGCTGGCGTCACGGCCGGGATCGACCTCGCGCTCGCCCTGGTCGCAGACGACCACGGCCCACGAGCAGCAGGGGAGGTAGCGCGCCAACTGGTCGTCTACCTCCGGCGATCCGGTGGGCAGGCGCAATTCTCCGCGGTGCTCGCCGCCCAATCCAGCGACCACGAGCCGGTGCGCGACGTGCTCACCTGGCTCAACGACAATCTCACCGCGGACCTTTCGATCCCGGCACTCGCGTTGCACGCCCATCTCTCCGACCGTCAGTTCAGCCGAGTGTTCAAAGCCGAGGTGGGCATCACGCCGGCGGAGCACGTCGAAGCGGTACGGATGGAGTCCGCCTGCCGGCTCCTGGAGACCACCTCCAAGTCGATGGAACAGATCGCCGCAGATTGCGGATTCGGTGTCCCGGAAACGATGAACCGGACATTCAGAAGACGACTCAACACCACCCCCGGCGAGCACCGCCACCACTTCGGCACTGCCTAGAGACAGCCGCCGCCCGGCCGCGTGCGGTGCGCTTGGTCAGATAAACCGCAGGTGCGAAGCCACGTTGTCGACCGCGCGAAGAGAGATCCGACGACCACGTTGCCTGGGTCGCCGATCGGCGTCGTCGTGGCCGAGATCGTCAACGACCTGTCCTAGGTGGGTCGGCGAGCGAAACCTACCGTGAAGTCAACCCACAAACACGACTCCAGCCTGGGCTATCCCATCCATCACACCAACGGGAAAGAGCACATCATGACCACCGCCACCCCCATCGACACCCCCGCCACGGCTGCGACCGCCGCCCCCGCGCCCCGCCGGCGCCGGTGGCGGCGCATCGGGCGAGCAGCCGGAATCGGCCTGGGCGTCGTTGTGACCCTGACCCTCGTATCGACCATCGCGAACGCCGCCGCGACCGCAGCCGAGAAGGCCGAGCTCACACCGTACGGCGAGACAGTCACGCTCAGCGCGGGGGACATCAACGTCTCCCGCAACGGCGGATCCGGCCCGACCATGGTGCTGCTCAGCGGGTACGGTACCCCCGCCCCTGCGGTCGACTTCGCGCCGCTCATCCGCGAACTCGACGCATTCGACGTGATCGTCGTCGAAGGCTTCGGATACGGATACAGCGACCTAGACATCGCCAATCGCACCATCGAGAACATCACCTCCGAGTTGCACGAAGTACTGGCCAAGCTGCGCGTCGACGAGCCCGTCATCCTCGTCGGGCACTCGGTCGGCGGGCTCTACGCCCGGTACTACGCCAACACCTACCCTGACGAGGTCTCCGCAGTCATTGGCATCGACCCCATGGCAGCCACGACCTCCTCACTCGAGGTCGGCACCCCGTCGGTCACCGACTCTGTGGTCGCCGCACTCGGCCTGGTCCGCGTGATCAGCACGATCGCCCCCGACCTCATTCAGCCTCCGGGAACCGCGTATACGGCTGAGGAACGTCGCCGTGCAGCCGCGATGACGAACTGGAACTACGGCAACCCCTCCATCTCGGATGAGTGGAGCCAGATCGGTGCCAACTCGACGAAGGCCGCCGCTTTGCCGTTCGCCGCGGATCTTCCAGTGCTCGAGCTGCTCGCCACCGAAAGCGTTGACACCATGCCTGAGTGGCTGCCGAACCACGAGGCCGAACTCGAGGGCGTCACGACCCACCAGCTCCAGGTGCTCGACGGCGCCCACTACCTTCACTGGACGCAATCGCCCGCGATGGCGCGCATCATCACCGAGTTCGTGGCGGTGCACGTCAACCCGTAGCCTCGCCCACGCGTCGGACTTCACGGCCAAGAAAGCACTTGGCGGTGAAGTCCTCACGACGGCACGCAGATGAAGCCAATGTACGATCGCCCGGGTCACAGCAGCAGCGCGACGCCGGTGCCAACGAGCCAGAGTGACCAGACGATGTAGACGAATGGGGTGGCTACGGCGGCGGGCCTCCATCCTTTGGTCTCGAAGTGGCCGACGAACTCGAGGGAACAGAGCGCGAGGGCAATGCCGATGATGATCCCGGCCACGCCGACCCACCCGTTCACGTTGGAACTCTGCAGGATGGCGACACCGACCAGCGCCGTCCAGGTCCCGGTGAACAGGAAGCCTAGGTGCTCACCCACCGCCACGCCGAGGTAGCGGTTGAAGGACTGGAAGACGATGTCGATCGCTTCTCGACTCGCCGGGGTGGTGTCGGACTTCGCAGACTCACGTGCCAGGTACGGCACCAGGAACGGCCATCGGATCAGACCGAGGAACTGCACCACGCTGGCGACCACTCCGACCGCACCTGCGGCGAACAAGATCGCCGGTGCTGCGCCCTGCAGGGAGGCGGAGACCAGAATCGCGAGTGGCGTCAGTAGCGCCGCCGTCATCGCGAATCCCCACCAGAGCAGCACCAGGGCCGAACCGCCGGCACTGAATTTCGCCAGCACCTCCGCGGTGGGCTTGCGCAGGATGTTCGGGTAATCGAACTTCGCCGCAAGCGCGGCGAAGGCGGCGTTGAAGGCGATCGGCACCGCGATCAGCAGGATGCCGGCGATCACGGTCGAGGTGGTGTCGGTCCAGAAATTCATCGGTTCCGGCTCTCTGTCATGTACGTTGTACGCTATTTATAACGTACAACGTACACAAATGGAAGAGGACGCCCGAACGGAGGCGCGGTACTCCGGCGGGTCGCCGTGGCCATGGCCGTCGTGGATCCCGCGATGGCGGTGTCGCTGAGCGGCCGACGCGCGCGAGGCTGACCAGCGCCCCTGCAGGCAGCTGCGCACGAATGAGTGAGGGGAGTCCTCAGATCCGAGGGCTCCCCGACCCGCTACTTCGTGGCGGTCACGCCCACGCCTGCGATCAGCTGGCCGAGGGCGCCACTGTAGTGCCCGTCGCTTCCGTAGTTGCTGAGCTCGTCCGCGACGGAGAGAGTGAGCGGGAACCGGTCGGCGGGCAGCCTCGACAGGGAAGCGGCCAGTGCTGCCTCCGGATCCACGGACGTCCTGGTCGCGTCTCGGGTGGTGCTGAAGGCGAACCAGCCGTAGTTGAGCGCGAGGATGCCGCAGAAGGTGGCCACTGCGTCGGCGCCGCTGATACCCCCACGCGCCAGGATTTCCAGAGCTGTCTCACCGATCACGGTCGCGTTGGTGCCGGGGTTGGAGTGCGTGAACAGCGGGACGATCGCCCAGGGGTGATCGGAGAGCACCGCGCGATGAGCGGCGGCGAACGCGGTCAAGTCCGCCAGCCAGTCATCCGTCGCCGGCGCGAGGCTGATCCGACCCAGCACGCGATCCAGCATCGCGTCGATGAGCTCGTCCTTCGTCGCGAAGTACCGGTACAGCGCCATCGGCGACGCCCCCATTTGCGTCGCAACCGCGCGCATGGTCAGCGCGTCGAACCCGTCACGGGCGACGTGCTCCGCGGCCAGCAGGATCTCATCGGAGGTGACAGAGCTGCGCACCCGGCGCGGCCGGTCCTGGCTGGAAGGTCTGTTTTGTGACATCGCTTGACTCTCAGTTCGTTTACGGCGTACGTTATCCATCACGTACACAGTACACTAGCCGCTTGGAGCACCAGAAGATGTATACGACACCCGTCGCCCTGAAGACCACGTCCCGGACCAACACCGTCACCCGCGCTCCGTTCCTCCGCAACCTCCTGATATGGATGCTGAGCTTCCTGACAATCCCGATCGCCGGTTTCCTCGGCACAGCAATCGTGGGCCGGGTCGATAACCTCGTCTCCGCACTGGTGGGCGGAGCAGTCGTGGGTCTGATCGTCGGAGCGGTCCAAGCGCTGGTCTCCCGCCGACGCCTCCCGCTGCTCCGCTGGGTGACCGCGAGCACGATCGGAACCAGCCTTGGGCTCGCCGCCGGCACACTCGCCGTCGGCTACCAGACATCGTTGGGCTCGCTCGCCCTCGCCGGACTGATCACCGGCGTGATCGTCGGTCTGGCCCAGACCTTAGCGCTGCCTGCGACCATCCGGTTCCGTTGGCTCTGGCTGCCGGCCACCGCCGCGCTGTGGCCGCTGGGATGGACGGTCACCACCCTGGCCGGGATCAAAGTAGAGGAGCAGATCATCGTCTTCGGGGCCAGTGGCGCGTTCGTCTACACCCTGCTCGCCGGCCTCATGCTGCAGGTGCTGCTCCCGCAGCCGGTCGCAAAGACTTCCAAGCCGAGCCTTTCGGCGCGGCGGTGAGAGCGACCGAGCACGTCATCTTCGGCTCCGGCTCGATCGCCCCGGCCACTTACGACGCCCTGCGCGCTTGCGGCATAAACCCGCGGACCATCAGCCGATCCGGCACCGCGCGGGTCCCCGCCAACATCGAGCGCCTCCTCGGGGAGGAGTCGATGGTAATCCCGAGGTCGACGTCTCGAACCGGCTGCGATGGGTGCCTACCGATCATCGGCAGAGGCGGGCTTCCACGCCGCGATCAGGCGGTGGATCCGGCAGGGTGTCGTCCGAGCCACCCTTCGAGTCCGTCGAGGATGAGATCGAGGCCCAGCGGGAATTCGTCGCCATAGGAGTAGCCCGGTTGCAGCACGTGGTCCGCCGTCAGCTCGGCGAGGTAGGGGTATTCGCTGGCTGGCAGCTGGGCGAGCATGATGTGAGCCATCGCAGCCGTTTCCTCTTCCGTGTGAAACGGCAGACTCTTCTCCTGCATGGCGAAGCCGTAGATGTAGCTGTCCACGGCCGAGAATGCATGGGCCGCCATGGCGACGGAGAATCCCGCGTTGCGGAGCGTGCCGATCACGCGGTCGTGATGTCGCAGCGTGGCCGGCCCAGGATTGGTGCCGGAGTCCTTCAAACCCGTGGCCCAGGGGTGGCGTGAGAGGGCGGCGCGGAATGACACCGATCGCTTCCGCATCGCCGTCTTCCAGTCGTCACTGTGCGAGGGCAACTCGATCTCGTTGAACACGGCGTCGACCATCGCGGTGAGCAGGTCTTCTTTGTTGGCGACATGGGTGTACAGCGACATCGCTTCCACCCCGAGTTCTTCGCCGAGCCGGCGCATCGTAAGCATTTCGATGCCGGCGTCGTCGGCAAGTGCAATGGCCGTGCTCAGCACCTGGTCCCGATTCAAGCGGCGGCGTGCCGCAACACCGGTCTTATTCGATGCCCTTGCCATGGCGTCACCCTTCGGTCCATTGACAACCTTACCACGTAGGCGTACGGTGCTTACAACATAAGCATACAACGTAAGGAAATCCAATGACTCCTACAGCACTGGACACCGCTAAGCCGGATGTCTCGCAACGTTCGATCAACTTCACAACCTGGTCGCCCCGCACTGCGGCGATCGTCGCCGGAGTATCGCTCGCCGTGATGGCCGTGCTGGGCGGCTTCGGTAACTTCGGCGCGTTCGTGCCCCTGATCACTCCGGGCGACGCTGTGCAGACTGCCCACGACATCTCCGGCGCGCCGTTCTTGCTCTTCGCCGGTATCGTCAGCTTCTTCATTGTTGCCATCCTGGATGTCGTCGTGGCGGGAGCGCTGTACACACTGTTCCGGCCCGTGAGCCGTCGGATCTCCGCGGCAGCCGCCTGGACAAGGACCGTGTACGCGGTGCTGTTGGTGGTTGCGACCAGCCAGCTGGTGATCGGGTTCTCGCTGCTCGGCGATCCCGAGGCCGCACTACCCGTGCTGGAGTCGTTCAACAAAATCTGGGTCATCAGCCTGGGCCTCTTCGGTTTCTCGCTGCTACTCGTCGGGTACCTCGCCTTCCGGTCTGGTTTCGTCCCGAAGGTCTTCGGCATCCTGCTCGCCATCGCCGGCATCGGATACCTGGCGGATGCCGGCGGCATGCTCTTCATCCCCGACTTCAGCGCCCTTTTCGCTCAGTTCATGTTCGTTGGCGAAGTCGCGATCATCTTCTGGCTGCTCATCAAGGGCCGCCGTCTCCCCGCCAACTGAACAGCCGAGACAAGGGCAGACCAATGATCGATCACGTGCTCAACACCCCCAGCGTCCGCGGCCACGACACCATGCGGGCCCTCGTGTCCCGCCGCTATGGCGGACCCGACAAAGTGGAGGTCGAGGACATGGCCAAGCCCGCGCCGGAAGCAGGTGACCTGCTGATCCGAAACCACGCGTCAGTGGTCACCGCCGCAATCTGCGCCGCCCGCGCAGGTCTGGGTGCGGGCGAGTGCTGCCTTGGTGAGCGCCTCGGCGGAGTCGGACTGGACGTCGAGATCAATGCGCACAATCGCTTTTCCGGGGGAGTCAGCCACGACCAGAGAGTAGGTCCTGTGCGGGATGGGATGGCAGATCGGGGTAACGATCCGTGCGTACTCAGTGCGTACCGAGCCCTCGGATGATGCTGTGTTCTGTGTGTGGCACGAGTGCGAGGAGTGCATGGATTCGCGCCTGTAAGGCAAAGCGGGGCCCTGCTAAGGTGGAGACCCCGTAAGGGGTCCGAGGGTTCAAATCCCTCCGTCTCCGCACTTTCAGCCACATTCAGCGACGTTCGCGTACGTTGAGCGAGGGTGAGCTGCATTTGCGGGGTGACCTGGGCTATCCCGTCGACCTGCTCACTGACCGATCTGCTCTCGGCTGCCGGTCTTGACTGCGCACAGTGCTCAGCTGCGTCCCGTTTGCGTCCGTAAGACGGAGGGGCGTCGTCCCTCCGTACTTCTGGCGACTGCCGATGCCTCAAGCACTGCCCGGCGCGTCGCTGTGGTCGAGGCCCGTGGACAGATCGAGGTGGGCGTTTGCTTGGTCGATGAGCGTTTGACCCTTTCGTGTGATGCCCTGCACGGCGTCGGCACCGGCCACCCATCGTGCTGGCGCATCGTCCAGCTCGACGACCTTGAGGAGGTTCGCTGCCACTTTCTCGGGATCCCCGCTCTGATTGCCATTCATCGACTTCCAGGACTCGATGGTTGTCGCCGTGTCTGCGTAGTCGTCGATCGACAGATCCGACCACAGCGTGGACGAACCCTCCACGAGCAGTTCGGTCCGGAAGAACCCGGGTTCGACCGCCGTAACGCGGATACCGAACTGCTCCACTTCTTCGCGCAGGGACTCCGTCCATCCCTCGAGGGCGAACTTCGAGGCGCCGTACGCGCTGCCGAACCCGCCCGAGACGATGCCGGCGGTCGAGGTGATCGTGATGATGTGGGCCGAGCGCTGTCGACGCATGATGGGCAGCACCGCGCGAGTGACGTTGAGCGGCCCGAAGAAGTTCGTCTCGATCTGCGCTCGGAACCGGTCCGGGCTAATCTCCTCGAAGTATCCGGCCTGGAAGTTGCCCGCGTTGTTCACGAGCACGTCGATGCGGCCGAACCGCTCTATCGCCGCCTTCACCGCCGCGTCGATCGAGTCCGCGTCGGTGATGTCGAGCGAGGCGGCGAGCAGATCGGCATGGTCGCCGACTGCCGCAGCAACGTTCGCAGCGTCACGTGCTGTGGCCACGACTCGATCCCCGGTGGCCAGCGCGGCTCGTGCGATGTCGACACCCATACCGCGCCCCGCGCCGGTGATGAGCCAGACCTTGGTCTCCGTCATGTACGTCTCCAGTCTTCGCGATGCCTGCCCTGCGGTGCGGAGTCCTCGTCCGCGCAGTGCTCGGGCGACGACGACGTTACGCCGCGCCGCGATAGTCAGGGAGGCCCTGTCGGTACACCTCTCGATAGGACCTGGCTTCGGCACGAACCCGGGTACGGCATGGCGCAAGAGGAGGGACAGCGGCTTGGGGAGTGCCGTCGAAACCTTGATCCTCCTCTACGGGGAGTTGGAGAGCTCCACGGAACCGTCCCGTTGATGCGTCGCGAGCCACTCGTCGGTCTCACGGCGGACGTCTTCGATGGGGCGTGCCGTCCACCGTGCGATGGCGGAGTCGACGTGTCGCCGGACCATGGCCTCGAGGTCGAGCTCGTCCGTCTGCATCCACTGAATCTCGAGGCCATCGAAGGTCGCGATCATCAAGCGAGCCTCGGCATCCATGGTTTCGGGGCTCATCGGCTCGATCTGGCGCTGCTCCACGGCGAAGCGAAGATTCTCGACCATCACGGAGATGCCGGCGAGCTGTCGCTCGAGGATGAACGGGCGAGCGGGGTGATCATGCTGCGCGGCCTCGATGGACATGGTCAGGAAGAGCTCGATGAGTCCACGCCGCTTCGCGTGGTACCGCATCAAGAACGCGAAAGATCTGAAGTAATCCAGCCCGTGGAAGATGTCCGTCTCCGGGGCGGTCTCTTCTCGCCAATGCTCGAGCACCGCGACAAGGAGGCCCTCCTTGCTGCCGAAGTACGCGATCAATGTCGCGTTCGTGGTGCCGACCTGGTCCGCGATCTGGCGCAAGGACGCGCCGTGGTAGCCGTATTGCCCAAAGGCGAGGGCGGCGGCCATCACGATCTGGCGTCGACGGACTACGCCGTTGCGGTACGGGCCGCGCACCCCGCGCCCGCCCTGTGTCTCTGAACCCATCAGTCCTCCAGGTGACACTTTACGCCCCACTTGCCCGAAAGATGATCGATCGGTTATAGTCGGCTGAAACATGATCAATCGGTCATGATTGAATCTCGAAGGGGAGACCGGATGACCCAGTCCAGTGACCGCCATACCGCCCCCCGGCTGCGGGTGGGAATTCTTGGCGCGGGTCCGGTCACCCAGGCCATTCACCTGCCGACGCTTGCTCGGCTGAGCGACGACTTCGAGGTCCGCGTCGTCATGGATGTCGATGGTGCCACCGCCGAAGCGGTGGCAGGGAGGACTGGCGCGGCGTCTACGACGCGAGCGGAAGACGTCTTCGGTGACCCGAGCGTTGACGTCGTCGTCATCTGCAGTCCGTCGCAGTTCCACGCCGCTCAGGTCATCGCCGCGTGCCGAGCCGGCGCCAAGGCGATCCTTTGTGAGAAGCCCTTCGCGATGACGGCAGACGAGGCGAACGAGATCGCGAAGGTCTCGGAGCAGACGGGCGTGCCGATCATTGTCGGCGCGATGCACACGTTCGATCCGGCGTGGCTGGCCGCGGAGGCGGAATGGGGCTCGCTGATCGAAACGTCCCACACCATTCGCTCGACCGTCGTCATCCCGCCCAACTCCCAGTTCGAGGATCTCGCCACCGACATCGTCGCCCGGCCGTTATCGCCGGCATCGAACCAGACCGACCCGGAGGCCGCCGTCCGTGCCGTCACCGACGGCATCATGGGGCTGGCGATCCACGATCTGCCCCTGATCCGTCAGTTCCTGCCCACGTTCGCAGACCTGGATGTGCTGCGCGCCGAACTCGCGTCGCCGTGGGGTTACGTCATCTCGGGTACCGCGTCCGGCAAAGTCGTCCACCTGCAGGCCGGCAGCACAGATACGTCGGCGCCGAACTGGACGCTCGAGGTCATCGGCGACGAACTGTCGCTGCGAGCGGTCTTCACCCCTTCCTATGTACAGGGTGGCTCCGCCGTCGCGACGCTCTATTCGAGCGCCGCGAGCAAAACGTTCGGGCCGTACGCGTTCAGCGGGTACGAGGCGGAGTGGATGGCACTCGCCCGAGTCGCGCGAGGTCAGGAGGCGCCGCCGCCGCCCGTCGAGCTGATCGACGACCTTCGGTTCGCGATCGCACTCGCCGACCAATCATCCAGCCACGTCCGCAACAACCGGAAGTCCGTCGCGTGAACGCCATCAGAATCGCTGCAGATGCGGAGACCCGGGCGGGTGGGGCTCTCACATGGGTGGCCGCATCACTGCCCGCCACCCTCGAACTGGTTGCGGACAACGCCGACGTGCGCGCAGTCAGCGGCGCGGCAGGCTGGACTGACCGAGCGAATCAGGCACTGCTCGAGGGCGCACTCGGGGTCGTTGTCGTCGCACCGGAGGCGGAGCCGACCGATGAGCTCCGCAACACCGCCGCTGAACAGAACGCGTTCGTCATCCTCGACCAACGCTGGCGATCCAACCCCGCCCTGACCGATGCCCGCGAGGCGGTCAGCAGCATCGATGCTCCCATCTCCTTCATCGAGATCTCCGCGAACGTGTCGTCGCTCCAGGACGTCGACGGGGCCGTGCACGAATCCGTCCAGATCGCGCACCGTGTCGTCGGCGCCGTGCAGGATCTTCGAGTGCTTCACCGCCAGTCGCGCACTGTGCTGCTGAGCGGGAGCGTTGCAGGTGGTGCACCGCTGACCATCAGCATCGCCGTCGGGCCCGCCATCGAGCGTCCTTTCCACCTCCGCGTGTTCGCTCCATCCGGCGCCGTGCACCTGTCCGTACCGGATCCCGGAACGGCGGCACCCGCCATCGTCACTGTCCTGAGTGCCGACGGGTCGACCACGCTGCCCAACAACTGGGAGTCCGCCCACCGTGCGTCGTGGCGGCGCGTGATCGCCGCCTTCCAACGCGGCGATCGCCCAGAGGACCTGCACGAGTTTAACGCGGCGAGCCAGCTGCTCCTGAGCCAAGCCTCCATGTCATAGCCAACACCGATCCCCGCCGATCCGCACCTCGAGCCCATTCCCTCACCTCACAACCCGCACCCAAACACACCACAGAGAGCCGACCGCAAGGTCGGGTAGGAGTCCAATGATGAACACCTCAACACCATCCACCTTCACCCGTCGCGGCTTCCTCGGAATCGCCGCCGCGGCGGCCGCCGTTCCGCTGCTCGCAGCATGCACACCCGGAGGCGGCGGCGGCGCCACCGGAGGCGGCGACGGCACCCTGAAATTCTGGGACATGCCCTGGGGTCCGCAGACTTACGCTGACCAGGCGAAGGCCGTCGTCACCGGCTACTCGCCCGCCAGTGGCCTTCCGAAGGCGAGCTACCAGCAGATCCAGTGGAACAACTTCTACCAGACCTTCTCTTCGGCGATCGCGTCGAAGACCGGACCGGCGGTCAGCAGCGGTGCGGGCTTCCAGGCGTTCCAGTTCGCCGAACAGGGTGCGATCGCTTACGCCGACGACCTCATCGAGTCGCTCCGCAAGAGCGGCAAGCTGGACGACTTCCTTCCCGGCACGGTCGAGTCGATGAAGACCCCGGACGGCTACGCCGCTGTGCCGTGGCAGGCGGATTACCGTGTGCTCTGGTACCGGAAGTCGCTGCTCGAGCAGGCGGGCGTGGAGGTGCCCACCGACTGGGCGTCGTACATCGAGGCTTCGAAGGCTCTCGCGCAGAACGGGGTCTACGGATTTGGCATCGGCGCCGGGGCGGGTAACAGTGTCGGATCGCAGACCTTGATCTCCCTGATGATCAACAACGGTGGTGGCCTGTTCGACGAGGAACAGAAACCAGACGTCGTCATCGACGCGAACATCGAAGCGATGGACTTTGTGCGAGAGCTGATCGCGTTGGGCGCCGTGGCCCCGGGCGCAGCGAGCTACACCGCCGACAACGTCTTCGAGCAGTGGAGGAGCAAAGAGGTCGGGATGGGCTGGCACACCGCCGGCCTGCAGCACGTCATCGCTGATGAGGACATCGTGGTGGCCTCGCCGGTGACCGCTTACAGCGGCGACACGGGGACGCTCGGGTATGTGAACAACCTGATGATGTACACCAACACGCCTAGCCAGGAGGGCTCGCAGGCGTTCCTGACTGCCTACCTCGACGACATGAAGGTGTACTGGGACGACAAGCTGATCGAGTCGCTGCCGGTGCTGAAGTCGATCGTCGAATCCGACGCGTTCCAGTCCGACACCGAGTGGGTCAAGATCATCGGCGAGTGGCAGCCCGTCGGCAAGCCGCTGTCCTGGCGGTCACCCACCCTCTTCGCCGATCTCGCAGCGGTCGATGGCGGCCAGGGACTCCAGCAGTTCACGCAGACGATCCTTGGCGGGCAGACCGATTCGAAGTCCGCGCTGGAGACGCTCCAGGCCTCGCTGGAGTCCGAAACGTCGTAGTAGCGACGCCACTCAGGGAGCAACAGCATGACCACCTCACAGAATGCCGCCACAAGCTTGCAAAGGGCGAGATCCGGCGTCGGCGTCGGCGGTTCGGGTCGCCCGCGCCGCGGTCGCAACCCCGTCGCCACGCAGACCAGACGGACCTATTCCGTCCTGATCATCCCGTCCGTCGTCCTTCTCGTACTGATCAACGCGTATCCGCTGGTCATCGCCGCGTCCCAGTCGGTTCACGATGGGTCGCTGATCTCCGAGGGCGCGTACGTCGGCCTCGAGAACTACGTCACCGTCCTCACATCGGAGGCGTTCTGGAAGGCAACCCGCTTCACGCTCATCTTTACGATTGTCGGTGTCTTCGGGTCGTGGGCGCTGGGTCTCGTGTTCGCGCTGCTGCTGCGCACCCGAATCCCCGGCAACGGTGCGTTCAAGGTGCTGTTGTTGCTGCCCTGGGTGGTTCCCGTTGTGGTGTCGGCAACGGCCTGGAACTGGTTGGTCGCAACGCCACAGAGTCCCATCCCGAGCTTGTTGCGACTGTTCGGCATCGAGAACGTGCTGTTCCTGGCCGACCCGACACTCGCGGCGATCATGGTCTGCGTCTTCAAGGTATGGATCAGCTTCCCCTTCATGATGATGATGACCGGGGCCGCGCTGGCGGCGGTCGATCCCACCGTCTATGAGGCGTCCCAGATGGACGGCGCGAGCAAGTGGCAGCAGTTCCGGATGATCACCCTTCCGCTGATCGCCCGATCCACCTACATCAGCTGGATCCTCATGACGATCTTCTGCGTGAACGACTTCCCGACCATCTATCTCCTCACCGGGGGCGGTCCGGTCGACGCCACCACGACGCTGACCGTTCTGGCCTACCGGACCGTATTCCAGAACTTCCAACTCGGGCCCGGCGTGGCAATCGCCTTCCTCATGACCCTGGCTCTTGTCGTGGTCTCCGTCGTGCTGTACCGCCAGATCCGAAAGTCGAGCATCGAATGAGCACTGTCCTGCACACCCACGCCGAGGGTGACGAACCTCAGTCGGAGACCCGCGCGATCACGACCCGTCCCGGGCGCAAGCAATCCAAGCCACCGGTGACCGAGCAGGAGAAGCGCGGGCAGTGGGGACGGTTCTCCCTCATTACCGTACTGACCGTCGTCGTGTTGGTCCCGGTGGCCTCCGTGGTGCTGCTCGCGCTGACGCCGAGCGCGGCCAGCGGAAAGTCCGGGCTGACGCTGGACAACATCGTCTACGTGCTGACGAGCACCCTCACCCCGACGTGGCTGCTGAACAGCCTGCTGGTCGCCCTCGCGACAGTCGTGGTGTCTGTGATCGTCGCTGCGCCCGCGGGATACGTACTCTCACGTGGCCGCAGCCGGATGGTCTCCGGCTACGCGCTCCTGCTGTTCGTCATCCAGTCGCTGCCGGTGATCACCGCTGTCATTCCCCTGTTCATCCTGTTCGCGAACTTCGGACTGGTCGACACGCTGACCGGCCTGATCATCGTGTACGTCGGCGCCAGCATGTCCGTTGCCACCTGGATGATGGCCGCCTACATGGACAGCATTCCGGTCACGCTCGAGGAAGCCGCGTGGATCGACGGCGCATCCGTCTTCGGAAGCTTCATGCGAATCGTGTTGCGCAACAGCCTGCCCGGAATCCTCTCCACGGCGATCTTCACGTTCCTGCTGTCCTGGAACGACTACCTGGTCGCCGTGGTATTCCTGCGGACCGAAACAAGCTACACCATGCCCGTCGGTCTGCAGTCCTTCTTCCAGCAGAACATCACGGATTGGGGATCCGTCATGGCAGTCGCCGTGATCATGCTCCTCCCACCCGTACTCGTCTTCGCCGTCCTCAACCGCTACTTCAGCGTCGGCGGCATCGGCGGCTCCCTCGCCGGTCGCTGACCCCCGCGCCTCCACCACCCATAACAAAGGGGTTATCCATGTTCGCCAATATGTCTGGCTGGCACCTGCTCATCATCCTCGCCGTCGTCCTGCTGCTCTTCGGCGCCACCCGACTGCCCGCCCTCTCGCGCAGCGTCGGCCAGTCCGTCCGCATCTTCCGCTCCGAGACCAAGCACCTGAATGAGGAGAGCGACAGCACACCGACCGCAACCGAAGCCGGCGCATCCACAGCAGGGCGCGTGGACGGCGCGAGCACTCCAGTCGCGCCGCACGCTTCGCCCACCGGGGTGTAAGCCCGCATGTCGCGACAGGCGCGAGCCGGTCGAGACCCACACGGCGCCATGAGCCTCGGCGGCCACCTCAACGAACTGGCGAAGCGGGTCACCCGCGCCGCGCTGGCACTGGTGGTCGGAACAGTAGTCGGATTTGCTCTCTCCGGGTGGTTGCTTGAGGCGGTGCAGACGTTCATCACCGCCATCGAAGACGAGCAGGGACGGATGGCGTTACTGAACTTCGGTGAGATCACCGCTGCGTTCGACCTCCGGCTGCAGTTGGCCTTCACCGTCGGTGTCGTCTTGTCGTCACCGGTGTGGCTCTACCAGCTGTGGGCCTTCATCGTCCCGGCGTTGACGCGTCGGGAGAAGGGATACGCGCTCGGTTTCGTCGGCGCAGCCGTGCCGCTCTTCGCCGCAGGATGCGTAGCAGGCTGGCTGGTGCTGCCGCACATGATCTCCCTCCTCGTCGGCTTCGCGCCCAGCGGCTCCAGTTCGATCCTGAACGCGCGAAGCTACGTCGATTTCATCCTCCGCCTCATGCTCATCGTCGGTATCGCCTTCGTGCTGCCCCTCCTGCTGGTGCTGCTCAACGTCGTGGGCGTGATGAGCGCCTCCGCCATCATCGGCTCCTGGCGCTACGTCATCCTCGCGATCACGGTTTTCACCGCGTTCGCCACCCCGGCGGCGGACGTGCTGTCGATGTTCCTGCTGGCTGTGCCGATGGTCCTGCTCTACTTCGCCGCCGCAGGCTTCGCCTGGGCAAACGACAAGCGACGGGCAAAAGCGATCGCGGCATCCGACACCACTGCCTTGCCGCTCACCCGAATGGTGACTTGATGTTCGGAATAGACGCTACGAAGCTGTTCCTGCTCGCCATCCTGGCCGCGTTCCTGCTCGGGCCCTCCCGGATGACCGCTGCCGCGGCGTGGCTGGGTCGCGCTATCCGTCAGCTTCGCGACTTCACGGATGCCGCCAAGCAGCGTGCTCGCGACGAGATCGGTCCGGAATTCGACGACATCGAATGGAAGGCCCTGGACCCGCGTCAGTACGACCCCAGACGGATCATCGCAGAAGCGATGCTGGCTCCGCCCACACGTGCCCCGGGAACCGATGTCGCCACCAACCCCACCCGGAACGGATCACCGACGGAACCCGCACCGCCGCCTGACCGCGACCAATGAAGGAAGAACCCATGGCTCTGCCGCTCGCCTCGATCCAGCTCTACTCGCTGGCCGCTGAATTCTCCGCCGATCCCCACGGCTCACTCGACAAGCTGGCGGCACTCGGGCTGCAGAACGTCGAAGCGTTCGACTTCGTACGCCGCCCGAAGGAGGTCCGTGCTGCCCTGGATGCAGCCGGGCTCGAATCGCCCACCGGTCACGCGCCGCTCCTCTCGGACGAGCTGTGGACCCCCGACGGCTCCATCCCGACTCCCGCGCCCGAGGC
Source organism: Microbacterium sp. DT81.1 (assembly GCF_049844955.1). Lineage (NCBI taxonomy): Bacteria > Bacillati > Actinomycetota > Actinomycetes > Micrococcales > Microbacteriaceae > Microbacterium > Microbacterium sp. DT81.1. The sequence goes on along the minus strand of NZ_JBNCMA010000006.1, from coordinate 37,882 downwards.
GGTATTCGAGGCCGCAGCCACCATCGGAATCAAAACTGTCATCGACCCCTTCGTCGCCGTGGACCGCTGGCTGACCGAAGACGGCGTCGCCGACATCGCAGAGCGTCTCAACCGCGCCGCCGAGGTCGCAGACGGATACGGCCTTCGCGTCGGATACCACAATCACGCACAGGAGTTCATCGCCACCTTCGACGGGGACACCGCGTTCGAGCGATTCGTCGCGTCAACGGATCAAACCGTCGAGATCGAACTCGACCTGTTCTGGGCTCTCGCGGGGGGCCAGGACGTCCCGAAGCTCGTATCACGGCTCGGGTCACGGCTCGTCGCCGTGCATGTGAAGGACGGCGTGGTGCCGCCGAGCAACCCATTCGCGCCGGACGCGCCCGCCTTCGCCTCGAGCTCGCTCGATCAAAGGCACGCGGGCGAAGGGAAAGTCCCCCTCGGCGATTCACTCCGCGCGGGCGCCGGCGCCATCCGCTACGCGGTCGTCGAGTACGACAACCCACCCGGCAACGTCTTCGACGATGTGGCCGCGAGCCTCGCGTTCCTCCGCGAAGGCGGGTTCGTCCGATGAGCGCGGTCGGGGTCGGAGTGATCGGCAGCGGTGTCATCAGCGATACGTACTTGGAGAACCTCGGCTCCTTCCCGGACGTCGATGTCGTCGTCATCGGCGACCTGAACCCCGAGCGGGCTCGCGCCAAAGCCGAGATGCACGCCGTTCCAAGGTGGGGGACCGCCAAGGATGTGCTTGCGGACCCGGATGTGCAGGTCGTCGTGAACCTGACCATTCCCGCCGCGCACGTAGAGGTGTCGACCGCGGCGATCGCAGCGGGCAAACACGTATGGACGGAGAAACCGATCGGCCTGGAACGAGACGGGGTCGACGCGTTGCTGAGGAAGGCGGATGCCGCCGGCCTCCGGGTCGGTTCCGCTCCCGACACGGTCCTCGGCCCGGGGTTTCAGACCGCGAAGCGCGCGATCGAGAGCGGCGTGATCGGCGCCCCGCTGTTCGCGCACACCTCGTTCCAAACCCAGGGTCCTGACCTGTGGCACCCCAACCCGCAGTTCCTCTTCGCCCGCGGTGCCGGTCCGCTCCTGGACATGGGCCCCTACTACTTCACCGCACTGGTCAGTCTGCTCGGTCCAGTCGACCGCGTCGCGGCCACAGGCATGAAGGCGCAGACAGAGCGCGAGATACGGACCGGACCGAGCGCCGGCACCCGGTTCCCCGTGGAGGTGCCCACCACCCTGCAGGTGCTCACGGTGTTCGAGGGAGGGCAGCAAGCCCACAGCCTGGTGAGCTTCGACTCGGCGCTGGAGCGGCACGGTGTCGTGGAGATTCACGGCACCGACGGCTCCATCGTCATCCCCGACCCGAACAGGTTCGCCGGCCGCACCGCCTACGTGAAGCCCCTCACCGAGACCCGCGACGGCGAAGACATCGAGCAGCCGTGGATCGACATCCCGCAAAAAGGAGTGGTCGTCGGCCGGGGCCTCGGGTTACTCGAGATGGTCCGCGCCATCGTGGACGACCGTCCTCATATCGCCTCCGGCCAGCTATCGCGGCACGTCCTGGACATCATGCTCTCGGCGGAAGAGTCCGCCGAGACCGACCGATTCGTGACCATCGACAGCTCCGTCCCGGCCGTGCCAAGCCTGCCCGAGGACTTCGACCCCTTCGCCCAGACGCTCTAATCCCGATTTCTCCGTTGCCAAATCATGAGCAAGTGGTTATATTTAGCTAAACCGAAGCGATCGGTTACTTTTAGGTCTGCGTAACGCACTGCAGCGATGCGGGTGTTCGGACCGGACGCGTAGGCGCACGATTTCCCCGGCGTCGAGGCGCTTCGGCTGACCTTGAAGGGAAACAGCGTCAGTGCCGACCGAAAGTGAGCCGTCAACCGATGAATAAGCCAATCCCGTTCCAGAGCCACAGGCGACGTAGGCGCTTCACCGCCGCTGCTGTCGCAATCACCATCGCCGCTACGGCGGTCCTGCCGGCGTTCGCTGCTCCGCCGGCGGCCTCCGCCGCACCACCGGCACGCCTTGCTGCCTTGCTCGAAGCCGCATACCAGCGGCCTCTCGGGGTCATCGGAAGCACTCCATGCAGCTCATACGATTGGCAGTTCTGCGCAGGCGACACCTCCGCACCCAACACCTCGCCGTACCAGCTGGGCAACCCCATGGCTCAGCCCGGCCTCGGCATTCCGCTCGGCGGGCTCGGAGCGGGCTCGTTCATGATCAACCAGGCCGGCACCTTCGGCCCGTGGAACATGGGCGGCTCGTTGAACACGAACTACGAGAAGCGCATCCTCTCGCAAGCCGCCATCCATGTCCGCGAACAGCAGCCGGGCCAGTCAGCGACGACCAAGACGCTCGCCGTCAACACCTCCGAGTTCGGATCCGTTCTCCCTGCCTGGTCGACCTTGGAAGCGGGAAGCGGGACTTACAGCGCGCTTTACCCATTCGGTCGTATCGACTACGCCGACCCCGTGCCCTCAACGTCCGTGTCCACGACATTCTGGACACCCATCGTGGCGGGCAACGACGAGTCCTCCTCGCAGCCCGTGGCCTACTTCGATGTGGAACTTACGAACAAGACAGACAAGCCGACGAAGGTCTCGACCATGTTCACCTTCCCCAACGCTCCAGCACACGTGGGAAGCACCGTGCAGAACACCCCCAGCGTCGTGCCAAGCGTGCGCACGGGATACACCAGTCACAAGTCGGTGGACAAACGAAACAAGATCACCGGTATCACGCTGGGAGCCGACAGCCCCACCAACACCGCAGACTCGCAGAACAGCGAATGGACCACCGCTGTGCAAGACAAACCCGGGCAGCGAGTTACATACGCGACATCCTGGAACGCCGACGGTGACGGGTCTGACATCTACTCCCCCTTCACTAAGACCGGTCGCCTCCCCAACGCCGCCCTCGACGGCAGCAACTCCGCCGGCGCGCTCGCGGTCGACATGAACCTGCGAGCCCATCAGAAGAAGATCGTCCGCTTCGTCCTGGCCTGGGACTTCCCGCAGATCACCTTCGGTACCGAGGGTGAAACGTCCTGGATGCGTCGCTACACCTCCTTCTACGGAGCCCGCGAAGACGCGCAGAACAACTACATCGCAGGCAGCTACCCCGGCAACCAGGGTTTCGCCATCGCTTCGCGAAACCTCGCACGCGCCAACAAGGCAGCGGTACAAGTGGCGCGCTGGTGGGCTCCGGTGGCGTCCGATGTCTCGGTGTCTCCCGCCATCCGGATGGCGGCCCTGAACGAACTCGGCCAGCTCTCTTTCAACGGCTCGTTCTGGGAATCGGGCCTTATCTCCTCTCCCTACAAGACCGATGTGCCCCGAGCGGGCTCGGCGGTTCCCGGAACCCACCTGTTCCACACCCTCACGGGGGGCGGCTGGGCCGACGCAGGGGAGACGGACGTTCAGGGACAGATGGCGATCGCCCTGCGTGAACTGTTCCCCTCCATCGAAGCTGATTGGGTACGGGCGACCTCCGAGATGATCGCTCAAGATCCGAATGGGCGAGTGCCCGGCAGCCCGGGTTACAACCCCCCAGTGGACGGCTACATCTGGTGGCAACTGGTCGCGCCGTGGCTGCTGTGGGAGACCTCCACCGGCCCGGCATCGCCGGAGGCGACGTTCTTCGACCGTCCGATCAAGTACCTCATCCGCGCCTACGGCGCGTACAACAGCTCCGGTGACGACGCGCTGTTGCGCGACGCGTACCCGGCCATGCTGCGCCTCTGGAAGCAGGACGTTCTCCCTCGGATACCGCAGGGAGACACGCTTCCCACGGAGGCGGCAGTCTTTGCCAGCACCTACGACATCATGGGGCAGTCCGGTGGGGTGCACGGGGTTTACAACTCCGGCCTGTACATCCTGGGGGCAGAGATCATGGCAGCCGCTACTGAGGACGCCCGACGGCTCGGGATTCCCGAAGCGTTGACGGTGAACGTGGATGCCCTGAAGCAGACAGCAGACGCTTCGCGGGCTGCCTACGAGTCGGCCTTCTGGACGGGGAGCTACTACAAGTTCACCGATGCAGGCGAGAGGTCCACTGACGTCTTCGTCGACGTGTTGTGGCCTCAGCATGTGGCCGAGCAGCTCGGGCTTGCCGACATCAATCCCCGCGAGCGCGTGGCCGCTCACCTGACGAACACCTTCGACCAGCTCACGCAGCTGAAGGACCCGACAGGGCACATGCTGGGAGCGCCGAACCTCGTGCCGAACGGGGGCACGCCCTACCCGGTACTGCCCAACCGGCCCAGGGAGCTCGGTTTCCAGGCCGCGGAGGTGTGGACTGGCACGAACTTCGAGTTCGCTGGAACGCTCATCCGGGAAGGCAAACGGCTCGGACGACCGGACCTGGTCGCTGATGGCAACGAGCTCGCGAAGGGTGTGGTGCATCAGATCTACAGCCCCGAGGCGGCTGCCGGGGGCGCCTTCGCCTTCAACACCCCCGAGGCGTGGAACGGCTACGACCCCACCACGTACCGAGCGGCCTACTACGCGCGAGCCCTAGCCGCGTGGGATTTGTACGCATCTGCCCGCCGCCAGTGACAGCGCAGACCTAGCGCGTTCACGAACTGAGGACGCAGGGGCACACCGTGCCCTTGCGTCCTCAGCACGTCCGTGAGGCTGACGTTTCGCCCCGCCGGATGCGGTGGTGCCCCACCGTGCAACTGGCAGAGCTGAAGGGTCACTCGATGCCTCAGCTCGACGTATCCGAAACGAACGCGCGCATACTGGTTCAGCGGAGTTCTTCGATCTGGGGCGCCGTCGTGCCTTCGCGGGAGGGTGTCGGCTTGCGTCTCGATCGCGTCCGGATGAATGACTCTCAACATCGCTGAACGTCATCCGCCGCGACCCCCAACCGCGTCGAATCAACTCGATTGAACACGAAGCGCGGTGGACAACATCACAGCGACCGGGTTCAAATCCCTCCGTCTCCGCCGAATAAATCCCAGATGAGATGAAATTTCCTCCGTAATGCGGACCCGGCGATGCAGATCGAAACGCTGCTACCTGCGGGCCAAGTGTCCCCCAAGTGACCCCCGAGGTGCATCACCCCACGCAGGCATTTTCAGGTGGTGACCCGCGCTCGAAATACCCCTGCGACCAGGCCTGCTTCGTCAGGCCAAGTGACCCCCAGGTCACCCCAGCCGTTCGGGTCTGCCGACGTTGGGGCTCTGGAAGGGGCAAGATTCGCTGTTTGCACCGCCTCAGGCCGACTCACCCGACTTGCTCCTTGGGACGATCCGCCGGCCGCGGGGCGCGTCGGTCCGGGCAGTTCACTGATCGTCGCCGTCCAACTTGACCCCTCGTAAAAGGAGCAGAGTCGTTCCTAGCAGCACGCCGATAGTGACGAGAACCGCGCCTGCGCCGAGCCCCACTGCGACAGCACCGACGGCCGCAGGGATTGCAACCTGGCCGAGTCGATTGCCGGCCAAGCGTAACGACAGTGCCCTGCCCCGCCGACCTCGCGGCGTCTGCTCGATGAGCCACGACATGGTCAGTGGCTGGCCGACGCCGAGACCGAGGCCGAGCAGCGCCACGACGATGAAGAGTGCCCACGGCGGGAGCGGGATTGCTAGTGCGACCAGTGTGATCGCGGAGAGCGCGATGCTCACGCTGATGAGGCGACCGCGGCCGATCCTCGCCGAAACGCGCCCGAGAAACAGGCGCGAGATCATCGAGAACACTGCCCGGATCGCCAGCACGATTCCCACGGTTGCCGCGGTGAGCCCTCGCTCCGCGCCGAGAGCAGGGATGTAGACGAGCGTCAGATCGACCGCCGCGACGATCACGGCGCTGGTCGTGATCGCCCGCGCGACACCCGGCACTTTGAGGATGGCGAGCGCTGAGTCCTTTGGCGCGGCTGACGCAGGTGCGGGTTGCCGTGGAACACGAGCGATGCCGAAGGTCGTGATGAGCAGCACGAGGCTCAATGCAGCTCCCACGGCGAACAGGATGGTGGTGTTCGGGTTGACGACGGCACCGCCCGCCAGCGGGATGAGGAGTGGTCCGATCGCTTGGCCGAGCGAGGCGCTGAATGTGTAGTAGCCGAACATCGTGTCGAGGCGGCTGCCATGCGAGGTGTTGGCCACCACGGTCTGTTGGCCGACGATGCAGCCGAGGTGCCCTGCGCCGAGGAGTGCGGTACCGGCGATGAGACCCGCGAGTGTGGTTCCCGCCAGTAGGAGGACCACAGTCGCGAGGATGACGGTGGCTGATCCGACCAGCATGAGCAGGCGCTCACCGAATCGGTCGACCCAGCCGCCGGCGGGCACCGCGAGGGCGAGGGGGACCAGGGCGAACGTCGCAGCCAAGGCGCCGAGCGCGAATATCGGTACGTCCAGCGCGATTGCTTGGTAGGTCATGGACGGTCGGACGAGGAAGACAATCGTCTGGATCAGTGCGGAATGCGCCAGGAGCGCCGTGACTGATCCTCGTCCGAACGGTCTACTCATTTGTGGAGGTCGACACTCCCGATAGCCCGAAGCGCCTCATCCCGCGCACCGATCACGTGGTCGAACGCCCGTTGCGATGCTTCCGCGGAATCGCGGGCTCGGATCGACTCCACGAGTCTCCGGTGCTGCTCCAGAGCCACATGCCGGCGGGCCGGACTGTTGTTCGTGTATCGACGGTACCGCTCCATCTGACTCGTCACCTGATCGTGCAGGCGAAGAGCCCAAGCGTTCGCAGCGATCTCGGCGATAGCAGTGTGGAGCGCCTTGCCGAAGCGCATGGCTTCGTCAGGGAAATCGACCAATGCGGCGTTGCGGGCGACGATCCCGTCGAGCTCAGTGATGTCATCCTCCGTTGCGATCAATGCTGCTTCGCCGGTCATGAGTCCCTCGAGCGCTGCACGGCAGTCGTACAGCTCCCAAATCTCGCGGGAATCCAATACCGGCACCGCAAGACCGCCGGTGGGTTGCCTCTCCAGCAGCCTCTCGGAGACGAGCTGTCGGAGCGCTTCTCGGAGTGGAGTCCGACTGACGCCGAGCGAGGCGGCGAGCGACTCCTCGAACAGCCTTGTGCCGGGCTTCAAATCCATGTCCAGGATTCGTCGCCGTACTTCCGTGTACGCGAACTGGCTGCCCGACCCCCGCATGTTGCTGTCCGTCATCCGTCCTCCTCATTCCAGCATACTTGTATACAAGTGCACATGAGTGCTAGCTTGCCATTGTCACGGTATCGCGCAGCAGCCGCAAAGTAGCGGCACGCCCCGTGCCCCAAGAGTGGAGATCGATGAAAATGAACATTCGCAGACGACGCGGCTTCGTCGCTGCAGCGGCTTCGGTGCTCGTTGTGGGCTTGGCGATCACGGGATGCTCCGGAAGTGCCGGCGGTGGTGGCTCTACAGGCGACGCTGCCTCGGACATCCTCCGTCGCGGAGCCAGCATCGACGCGCCGTCCGGGCCGGGCAGCGGGTATGACCAGACAGCGCGGGCGATCGAGCAGACACTCACCTCTGAAGAGCTTGTCTCACGTGTCCAGGTCACCAATGTCGAAGGCGCAGGTGGCACGGTCGCACTCGCCGACTTCGTCACGAAGACCGACCCGTCCGAGTGGATGATCGGCGGACTGTCACTCGTCGGCGCGAGCATCACCAACGACGCTCCGAACACCCTGAGCGAGCTCACTCCGGTCGCCCGATTGATCGGGGAGTACGACGTGATCGTGGTCCCCGAGTCGAGCCCGCACGAGACACTGCAGGACTTCCTCGATGCCCTGGCTGAGGATCCCGGCAGCAATCCGATCGCGATCGGCAACCAGGGCGGCTACGACCACATGTGGGGCGGCCTGCTGGCTCAGGACGCCGGCCTCGAAGCGACGGATGTGAACTTCGTCACCTTCGACGGGGGCGGCGAGGCGCTGATCGCCCTGCTCGGCAATCAGGTTGCAGCCGGAATCTCCGGATACGGCGAGTTCGCGGATTCCATCGAGAACGGCGACCTCCGCGTCCTGGCGACAGCTTCGGCTGAGCCTCTTGCTGTCGCCCCCGATGCTCCGACCATCGCGGACGCCGGATACCCCGAGTCGGCCATGGTGAACTGGCGCGGCGTGTTCGCGCCTCCGGGCATCAGCGAGGCAGACCTCGCCACGCTCGAGAAGCTTTTCGCCGACATGGTCGCATCGGCGAGCTGGAAGGAGATCCTCGAGACGAACGGCTGGTCGGATGAGTTCCTCGACAGCGAGGGATTCAAGGCGGCACTCGAGGAATCCGAGACGCAGACGCAGCAACTTCTTGAGGATCTCGGCCTGGTATGAAGCTCGCAATTCAGAGCAAGGGGGAGCTCGCATTCACCGGGCTTCTCCTTGCCCTCGGCATCTTCGTCCTCATCGAGACAGCGGCAATCCCGATCCCCGTCGCCTCGAGCAATGTCGGTCCGCGGTTCATGCCGTACTTCGCCGGCGCCCTGTTGACCGGCGCCGCGGCCTGGACTGTCGTCGACATCCTCCGCGGCCGGACGGTCGCCCCCGAAGATTCCGAGCTTGCCGACCCTACGCAGCGGTTCCACTGGGGCCGCGTCGGGCTCCTCGTCGCCTCGGTGATCGCTTTCGCCGCTCTGCTGGACGTCGTCGGATATCTGATCGCGGCGCCGATCTCGGTCTTCGGGCTGCTCATCACGTTCGGCGCCCGGCGCTGGTGGGTGATGGCCATCGTGGCCGTTGTGCTCCCGCTTCTCATCTTCCTGCTGTTCACCCAAGTGCTCGGCATCTACCTCCCACTCGGTCCCTTCGAGGACCTGTTCTAAGGGTTCAACCATGGAAGGCATCCAAGGCCTCATCGAGGGGTTCGCCGTCGCGCTGACACCCGAGAACCTGCTCTTCGCATTCATCGGCGTTGTCGCGGGCACTTTCGTCGGCGTGCTACCCGGCATCGGACCCGCGCTGACGATCGCACTGCTCCTGCCACTGACGTACACCGTTGCGCCCGAAGCCGCATTCATCATGTTCGCCGGCATCTACTACGGCGCCATGTACGGAGGGTCCACGACCTCGATTCTGCTCAATACGCCGGGCGAATCTGGCTCGATGATGACCGCGGTCGAAGGCAACAAGATGGCGAGAGCCGGCCGAGCGGCTGCCGCGCTCGCCACCGCAGCCATCGGATCATTCATCGCCGGCACGATCGCGACGCTCCTTCTCGCCTTCGTCGCCCCCTACGTCGTAAACGTGGCTATCCTGCTCGGGCCGGCCGACTACCTGGCGCTCATCGTGGTCGCCTTCATGACCGTCGGTGCGCTGCTGGGCGCGTCGCCTGCCCGGGGATTCGTCAGCGTCGGCCTGGGCCTGGTGATCGGGTTGATCGGGTTCGACGCGCAGAGCGGTGTCGCACGCTTCACCTTCGGGATCCCTCGCCTGCTTGACGGTGTCAACACCGTGGTCATCATCGTGGCGCTTTTCGCCATGGGGGAGGCCATCTACCTGGCCGCCCGCATGCGCAAGGGCAAGCCGCAGATCATGGCGATCAATAAAGGTCGTCACTGGATGACCCGCGAGGACTGGAAGCGGTCGTGGCCGGCGTGGCTGCGCGGCACGCTCATCGGCTGGCCGCTGGGTGCCGTTCCCGTCGGCGGCTCCGAGGTCCCCACCTTCCTCTCCTATGCGGCGGAGAAGAAGCTGAGCAAGCACAAGGACGAGTTCGGCCACGGCGCCATCGAAGGCGTCGCCGGTCCTGAGGCCGCGAACAACGCGAATGCCGCCGGTGCCCTGATGCCGCTCCTCGCCCTGGGTCTGCCGACGACGGCGACGGCCGCCGTGATCCTCGTCGCTTTCCAGCAGTACGGTATCCAGCCCGGGCCGCGCCTCCTGGAGACGCAGCCGGAACTCGTCTGGGGCCTGGTCGCCGCGTTGCTGATCGGCAACTTCATGCTGCTGATCATCAACCTGCCTTTGGTGGGCGTCTGGGCGAAGGTGCTGCGGATCCCCACTCCCTACCTGTACGCGGGGATCATCACTTTCGCCCTCCTCGGGGCGTACAGCATCAACGGCTCGACATTCGATGTATACGTTCTGCTGGTCGTCGGTGTGCTCGGCTACTTCATGCGTCAATACGGGTTCCCGATCGCGCCGCTCATCATCGGCGTCATCCTCGGCCCCGTCGCAGAGCAGCAGCTGCGCCGAGCCCTGGCGATCTCCGACGGAGATGCGTTGGCGCTCATCAGCTCGCCCTTCACCATCGCCTGCTACATCCTGGTCGTCCTGGTCGCGATCGTGCCGCGATTCCTGAAGCGCTGGGAACGGCGGACCGCCGAGGAAGTGGGAATGGAAGACTTCGACCCCGGGTTCGCGACGGCGACCCTTCGCACGGTCGACAAGCGCACAGCGCGCCGGGAAGCGAAGGCAGCGGCGAACGCGGCCAAGACCGACACCGACCATGACGTCACCACTGGCCGCAAAGGCGGTACCAAGTGACCGGCCCGATTCCGAGAGACCAGCTCGAGCGGTTCGCGACGGAGATCCTCAGCCGAGCGGGCGCCGCCCACGAAGCAGCAGAGCTCACCGCGGCAAGCCTCGTGCAGGCTGACCTCTGGGGTCACCAGTCTCATGGGGTCATGCGGCTGCCATGGTACATCGCCCGCATCCGCACCGGTGCGATGACAGTGGATGCCGCACCGAAGGTTCTAGTGGACACCGGAGCACTCGTGCTGCTCGACGCCGAAGACGGTATCGGGCAGGTCGCCACCGACGCCGCTCGCGCCCTGGCCGTGGAGCGCGCCCAGCGTCACGGGATCGGTGCCGTCGGCGTCCGCAACTCGAACCACTTCGGTACCGCGATGTTCTACACCCGACGTGCCGCCGCCGATGGATGCGTCGCCATCCTGACCACGAATGCCTCACCGGCCATGGCACCCTGGGGCGGTCGCGAAAAGCGGCTCGGCACCAACCCCTGGTCTATCGCGGCGCCGTGGCGCGACCGTGTCATCGCGCTCGACATCGCCAACACCGCCGTGGCGCGCGGCAAGATTTACCTGGCCAAGCAGCGCGGCGAGGCGATCCCGGACTACTGGGCTCTGACCGACGAAGGCGAAGCGACTACGGACGCAGAGGCGGCGATCGCCGGCACCATCCTGCCGATGGCAGGCCACAAGGGATACGCCATCAGCTTCATGATGGACATCCTCTCCGGGGCGCTCACCGGCAGCGCGGTCGGCACCTCGGTCGTGGGTCCCTACGAGCCCCAGGGGACGAGCGGGGCCGGCCACCTCTTCATCGCCATCGACGTGGCAACTCTCGGCGGCACCGCGGAGTACAACCTGCGCGTGGACACGATCGTCGAGGAGGCGAAGTCCACCCCGCTCGCACAGGGCCACGACCGCATCTACCACCCCGGCGAGATCGAGGACAGGACGGAGGCCGCCGCACTCGCCGCGGGCGGATTGTCCTTGCCGCCCGCCACGATCGCCGATCTCGTCTCACTCGCTGAAGAGGCCGGTGTCACGACGCCGGGGTGGGCGTCCACCGCGCCCGCCGAAGCACCGGCATGATTTCGCTCACCGTTACCCTCGACGTTCATGAGCAGCATCTCGACGCCTTCCGCGCCGCCATCGCCGAGAACGCGCTGCGCAGCTTCTCCGACGAACCCGGATGCGTGCGTTTCGACGTGAATCAGGTCGTCTACACCCCCACGCGCTTCGTCTTCTACGAGCTCTACGCCGACCTCGCCGCGCTCGACGCGCACCGCGCAGCACCCCACTTCGCCACATGGCGACGAGCGGCCGATGCGTTCGTCGTCGCGGGGTCTCAGATCAACACGATTTCCGAACTGCTCATCACACACGACTCGAACGCTCCGAAAGGACCATCATGAAGATCCTCGTCTTGCCAGGTGACGGCATCGGACCCGAGATCACCGACGCGACCCTCCGCGTGCTTGAGATCGCCGACCGGGACTTCCAACTGGGGCTCGAGTTCGAGTTCGCCGACATCGGCCTCAAGAGTCTCGCGGAGCAGGGAACCACCTTGCCGACCGCGGTCCTCGCACGCATCCCCGAGGTCGACGGCGTGATCCTCGGACCGGTCTCGCACTATGACTACCCCGCAAAGCAAGAGGGCGGGTTCAATCCGTCCGCGGAACTGCGGGTGCAGTTCGAGTTGTTCGCGAACGTCCGTCCCTGCCGCTCCCGTGCCGGGCTCAGCATCCTGCGGACCCCGATGGATCTCATCATCGTCCGTGAGAACACGGAAGGCTTTTACTCCGATAGGAACATGTTCGCCGGCACGGGCGAATTCATGCCTGATGAGAACAGTGCGTTCAGCATCCGCAAGGTCACCGCTCGAGCCTCCGAGCGTGTCTCACGCGTCGCCTTCGAGCTTGCCCGTGGCCGCCGCAACAAGGTGACCGCTGTCCACAAAGCCAATGTCGTCAAACTGTCCGACGGGCTGTTCCTGCGTGAGGTTCGCAAGGTCGCGTCGGAATACCCCGACGTCGAACTGCAAGAACTCATCGTCGACGCCACTGCGGCACTCCTCGTCAAACGGCCGGAGCAGTTCGACGTGATCGTGACCACGAACATGTTCGGCGACATTCTCTCCGACGAGGCCTCCGAACTCTCCGGCAGCCTCGGCCTCGGCGGCTCGCTCAACCTTGGTGAGGAGATCGCCGTCGCTCAGGCCCAGCACGGCTCCGCGCCGGACATCGCCGGACGCGGCGTAGCCAACCCGTCATCGCTCATCCTTTCGGCAGCGATGCTCGTGGATTGGCGTGGTCGGCGAGACGGCGACCAGCGGTTGATCGATGCGGCGGCAGCGATCGAGGCAGCCGTGGAACAGGCCATCGACAACCCGGAGACCCGCACCCGCGACATCGGCGGCACCCTCGGCACCGAGGAGTTCGCCGCGCACGTGCTCAGCCACCTCGGCCAGAACCTGACCGCCGGCACCACGTCCTGACACGAAGAGGATCAACACGATGCCCCAGACCATCAACCCCGCGACCGGCGACACCCTCGGCGAATTCTTGCTGCACACCCCGGAACAGGTCGACGCAGCCCTCACCGCGGCCGTCGACGCTCAACGCGAATGGCGAACCCGACCCGTCGCCGAACGAGCCGGCCTGCTCACCGCGATGGCTGCAGAGCTGCGCGCCGACAGCGACCGATACGCGCGCGCCATCACCTTGGAGATGGGCAAGCCCATCAAGGAGTCGCGCGCCGAGATCGAGAAATGCGCCGTCACGCTCGACTATTACGCTGCCAACGCCGAGCGGTTCCTCACGTTCGAGAGCATCCCCTCGAACGCGTCCGAAAGCGGCGTGCGATTCGATCCGCTTGGCGTCGTGCTCGCGATCATGCCGTGGAACTACCCGTTCTGGCAGTTCTTCCGATTCGCCGCACCCGCGTTCGCGGCCGGAAACGGCGCCATCCTCAAGCACGCGAACAACGTGCCCGAGTGCGCACGGATGGTCGAGGAGATCTTCCGTAAGTCCGGAGGCCCGACCGGTCTTTTCGCATCGCTTCTCATCGACGCGAAGGATGTCGCCGGCCTGATCGCCGACGACCGGATCGCGGCCGTCACGCTGACCGGATCCACTGAGGTCGGTGCCATCGTCGCGGCCCAGGCGGGCGCGGCGCTCAAGAAGCAGGTGCTGGAACTCGGTGGCTCCGACCCGTTCATCGTGCTCGCGGATGCCGATCTCGAAGCCGCCTCGACGGTCGCCGTGAACGCGCGCTACACCGCCGGCGGTCAAAGCTGCGTGAACGCGAAACGGTTCCTCGTCGAGGAAGCCGTCGCGGACGAGTTCGTGCGGCTCTTCGTCGAGAAGACCGCACGTCTGGTGCAGGGCGACCCGCTTGACGAAGCCACCCAGATCGGACCGCTGGCGCGAGACAACCTCCGCGCCACGCTCCACGATCAGGTGCGGCGCACCATCGCCGGGGGAGCCACAGTGGCTCTCGGCGCGGAGCTGCCAGATGGGCCAGGCTTCTTCTACCCGCCGACGATTCTGGACAACGTGTCGCCCGACGGAGTCGCGTTCACCGAGGAGACGTTCGGGCCGGTCGCCAGCGTCAGCCGAGTCAGGGACGCCGACGAGGCAGTCCGGCTCGCCAATGAGACCGAGTTCGGTCTCGGGGCCGCGCTTTGGACATCCGACCTCGGCCGCGCCCGCGAACTCGCCGCAAGAATCGACGCCGGCGCCGTGTTCGTCAACGGCCAGGTCGCCTCGGACGCGCGCCTGCCGTTCGGCGGCATCAAGAAGTCCGGCTATGGCCGCGAGTTGGGAGAGTTCGGCATTCGCGAGTTCGTGAATGTCAAGACCGTGTGGATCGGACCCGCGCGATGACCGGGCACTCCCGCGCGATCGCGCAGCAGCCATCCGTGTTCCGCCCGGACGAACTGCCGTCGAAGAGCCGCGGCGGAGGTGCACGCACCATTCCGCTGGTCACGGCGGCGCGAGGTGCAACGACCTACCTCAACGGCATCACGATCTTCGAGCCGGGCGCCGCCATCGGCCACCACGTCCACAACGTGGCGGAGTCGGTGATGGTGATCCAAGGTCACGCGATCGTCGACATCGAGGGCACGCGCACCGAGCTGCGCACCTTCGACACCACGTTCGTCCCCGCGAACATCCCGCATCATTTCGAGAACCCCTCCGACGAGGACGAGATGCGGATCTTCTGGACCTACGGCTCGCTCGACGCGACTCGAACGCTGCTCGCGAGCGGGGAGCACGGCCGCGTCGATGGGGAAGGGACGCCGGAGATGACCGGCGATACCCCTCGAATCGTCAGAGAGCTCGCTGTCATCGATGTCAAGCCCGGCCACGAGGCCGACTTCGAAGCCGCGGTCGCGACCGCCGCTCCACTGTTCCAGGCCGCCAAAGGGGCCCGCACATTTTCGCTGGACAGATCCGACGAGATCCCCACGCGGTACCGACTGACGGTCGCCTGGGAGACCATCGACGACCACCTCGTCGGTTTCCGCGGATCCGAAGCCTTCACGCATTGGCGAGAACTCATCGCCGATCACATCGCATCAACGCCCACCGTCGAACACACCACCAACGTGCTCACCGCATTTTGAACGGGTAGACCACCCAAGGGCTCTTCGGAAGCGCGGTCGCTCAACGCTGTGACAGCGGAGAGTGCGACAGTGATTCCGTCATCGCGGCGACGCTCAGCGGTAGGTCGGTCGCCGTGGGCATCTTGCCAAGGGGGTCACCGGAGCTTGAAGCTGATGCAAGTAGCAGAGGAGAAGAGACCATGACCACCGCAGCAACGACCACGAGCGTTCCCGAGTGGGTTGAGCACCGCGGGCTTATCGCCTGGGTGGAAGCGATGGCCGAACTGTGCACCCCGGCCAACGTCCACTGGTGCGATGGCTCGGACGCCGAATACGACGGGCTGTGCGAGCAACTCGTGGAGGGTGGCACCTTCATCCGGCTCGATCCGGTGAAGCGGCCGCGCAGCTTCCTTGCGCGCAGTGATGCGAGCGATGTCGCCCGGGTGGAGGAGCGCACGTTCATCTGCGCGCGCAGCGAAGAGGATGCCGGCCCCACCAACAACTGGATGGAGCCGAAGGACATGAGGCGGATCCTGCGCGGCCTGTTCGCCGGGTCGATGGTGGGCAGAACGATGTACGTGGTGCCGTTCAGCATGGGCCCGTTAGGCTCACCGATCGCCCAACTGGGGGTGCAGATCACGGACTCGCCATACGCGGTCGTGAGCATGAAGATCATGACCCGGATGGGTCGTGCTGCCGCTGAGGTGCTCGGTGCGAACGGCGAGTTCGTGCCGTGCATGCACAGCGTCGGAGCCCCCCTGGGGGAAGGTGAGGAGGATGCCGCCTGGCCGTGCAATCCGACTGAGAAGTACATCGTGCACTTCCCGGAGACCCTGGAGATCTGGTCGTACGGGTCCGGATACGGCGGCAACGCCCTGCTGGGCAAGAAGTGCCTCGCCCTGCGGATCGCGTCCACGATGGCACGCGACGACGGGTGGCTCGCCGAACACATGCTCATCCTGGGCGTGACGGATCCCCACGGGGAGAAGACGTACGTGGCGGCGGCGTTCCCGTCAGCGTGCGGCAAGACCAACTTCGCGATGCTTGTCCCGCCGCCGGCGTTCGCGGACCAGGGGTGGAAGGTGACCACCGTCGGCGACGACATCGCCTGGATCAAGCCCGGCGAGGACGGCACCCTGTTCGCGATCAACCCGGAGGCGGGTTACTTCGGGGTCGCGCCGGGCACGTCGTATGCCACGAACCCGAACGGGATGGAATCGATCCGTTCCGACACGATCTTCACCAATGTCGCCCTCACTGACGATGGGGATGTGTGGTGGGAGGGGATGGACGGCCCGAAGCCGGCGCACGCGATCGACTGGCAGGGCAACGACTGGACTCCGGAGTCCGGAACGAAGGCGGCGCATCCGAACTCGCGATTCACGTCGCCGGCGACCTTGAACCCGGCGCTCGACGAGTCATGGGACGACCCGCAAGGGGTGCCGATCCGCGCATTCGTCTTCGGCGGCCGCCGCGCGGGAACCATTCCATTGGTGGCCCAGAGCTTCAACTGGGCGTTCGGGGTGTACATGGCTGCGACCATGGGCTCGGAGACCACCGCCGCCGCATTCGGGGAGCAGGGTGTGGTCCGCCGCGACCCGTTCGCGATGCTGCCGTTCTCCGGTTACCACTTGGGCGACTACATCAATCACTGGCTCTCCCTCGGCCGGCGGGTGCGCAATGCGCCCCGCATCTTCCAGGTGAACTGGTTCCGGCGTGACCAGGACGGGAACTTCCTGTGGCCCGGATTCGGCGAGAACATGCGCGTGCTGGAGTGGATAGTCGCACGTTCCCGGGGACGCGCGCTCGCTATCGAGAGCCCGTTGGGCTGGATGCCGCGCTACGAAGATCTCACCTGGGACGGCCTCGACTTCTCCGAGGAGGACTTCTTTGCCTGCATGGCGATCAACCGTCGTGATTGGACGTCCGAACTCCTCGACGTCGAAGAGCTTTTCATGAAGCTCTACAACCGGCTGCCGAAAGAGATGGAGATGATTCGCTCTCTCACCACCAGCGCACTCTGGCGCTCACCCAAACAATGGGAGATGAACGCCGACCCCACCTGACCGGTCACGGACGGGAGCGACCGGCCACGTCAGGATGCCGACGCTGCCCCTGTGGTCTTGGCGAGCGCGCGAAGCCGACGGCATCTCGTACGTCATCCACCGCGAGAGTGCGGATCGACTCGGCCTTCCTACAACCTCGCAGCGTGGATCACGTTGACCGTCCACTCAGCGCTGGCGAGTGGCCGATGCCTGATCCGCCATGGACGACTCGTGTTCTGGGCGCATCAGCGGGCGGGTCATGCGGGCATCGACTTGGTGCCGCGACGCGACATCGCGGTTACACCCGTCTCAGCGCGCAGTAGGTCCGATTCGAGGCAGCGGCGCCCGCGGTCATGAGTCAGATGCTTCGCGGAGGAACGCGAGAGCAGCGAGCACGCGGCGATGCGAATGCGCATCGTCGGTGAGTTTCAGCTTGCCGAAGACATTCGCGACGTGAGACTCCACTGTTCTGTCGCTGATGAAGAGCTTGCGGGCGATCCCTTCGTTGGTCAGCCCCTCGGCCACCCCGGCAAGCACATCTCTCTCGCGCTGCGTCAGATCGTCGAGCCCTCCGCTGACGCGGGGCCGATGCATGAGCCGCGCCACGATCGTCGGATCGACCACGGTTTCCCCATCGGTGAGGCGTCGCAATGCGTCGACCAGCACGCTGAGGTCATTCACGCGTTCCTTGAGCAGGTAGCCAGACCGCTCCGGGTAGTCTCTGAGCATCTTCAACGCGTAGGCCGGTTCGAGGTGCTGAGAGAGGATCAGGACCGCCGTAGCGGGGTAGTAGCGGCGGATGTCTCGTGCGGCGACGATCCCTTCGTCGCGGAAGGTCGGCGGCATCCGGATGTCGACGATCGCGACGTCTGGACGATGGGCGGCGACCAGTCGCATCAAGCCAGACGCATCCGGTGCCGCGCCGAGGACGTCCACCCCCGCATCGGTGAGAAGGAGCGCCAGACC
Source organism: Microbacterium sp. DT81.1 (assembly GCF_049844955.1). Lineage (NCBI taxonomy): Bacteria > Bacillati > Actinomycetota > Actinomycetes > Micrococcales > Microbacteriaceae > Microbacterium > Microbacterium sp. DT81.1. The sequence continues at coordinate 19,839 of NZ_JBNCMA010000006.1, read as the reverse complement.
CTCCCGAGTGATCAGCGTGTCGTCGGCGATCACTGCACGCACGGCACCACCGCCGTGATGGTGTCGCCGTCACGGTCGATGTGTCCACCAAGCACCGCGATCTCGTCGGCGATGACCGCTGGCGTGGACGATTGCATCCCAGACACGACGACTCTGGCCTCGCCGTCGACCACGATCTCGATGTTGAGCGGGGTACCGTCGTCACCGGCAGCGCGGACGAGGCGGTAGAGCGCGTGCTCGACGGGAGTCGGCGCCCGCTCATCCCCCCCGATCACCGAGAGCGGGCGCGACATCGCCAACTCACGGAGCGCCTCGGTCAGTCCAACCCCGTCGAGCAGGGCCGGATACACTCCATGGGCGAGTTCCCGAGCACGAGCATGGGCGCGGATGAGCGCTCGTTCGACACGGTCCGCCTCGGCCGAGCCCCCGTGAGCGGCGCGCAACCGAGCCAACTCGAAGATTGCGGCGACCAGGCCGGCCTGCGCACCGTCGTGAAGACCGCGCTCGATCGCGTGACGCTGATTTGACGACCTGTCGACGATCTCGCGCCGTGTCTTCGCGGTCTCCCGGGTCCGGAACGCCGTTTCTGCCAACCGTCGCTCATTGTCGATTGCGAGGCGTGCAGTGGCGCCGATCGATCTCACGCTGGCCCGCACCTCGTCTGCGCGCCGGCTCGTCGCGATGACCGCGAGCGGGCGGCCGCGGCGCGATATCCGAATGCGCGTCGCGTCCCCGGCCGGCTCCACGGTCTGGCCGTCGCGATCGACGAATGCTGCTGTCTCAGGAATCCAGAATCCCAGCGACAGGGACTTATCGTCCAGGATCGCCGCAAGCCGATCCTGGAGCTGGCCCGGCTCGGTCTCGTGTCCGATGCGCCGGGTCAGCTCGCGGACGACCAGCAGATGCTTCGCCGCGACCAGACCCGAGATGAGCACCGCGAGCCCGAGGATGCCGTATGCGAGAAGCCGCAGAGCGTCGAATGCGGCAAGGTCTATGGTTGCGCGGCCGTACATCAAGAAGGTGCGAACCGCCTCCCCGACCAGTACAAGAAGGGCGGCAGCGAGCACGGTCAGCCCGGTCCATGCCCGGCGCGCACCAACGCTTACACGACGACACGCCGTCAGGAGCAGCACCGTCATGAGGCCGGCACCGACGGCGACCGCTGCCACGTACCAAGTCTCGAGCGCAGCCGCGGCGCGAGGAGCAGGAAACGCCACCCAGGTCTCCAGTCCGCAGTCGAATCTGCAGGACAGATCAAGGAGGGGCACCCTGAACAGGGTGATCATGACGGCGAGCAATACGATCGCGCCGGCGGCGGCCATCGCCAAGGCGCGGACGGTCTCACGCGTACGGCCACGACCGGACCCCGAGGTCGCCGGCGGCTCATCTGAGACGGCCGCTGCGAGGAGGAGAACGAGAGCGGGAGCGGCGAGGCCGAGGACGGTGAAGCCTGCTCGCGCTCCCAAGAGCGACTGCGGTGCGTTGCCGATGAGCTCCGCCTGGAGCATCAGAGCGGTGAGTGCGATGAGTACCACCCACGTGGGCCGGATACCGATCACCGTGAGAAGTATTCCGGCTCCGACGAGCGATACGCTCGCCGTGACGTGGATGGCGAACACAACTTCGGTGGCGGTCGATGATGCACGGGGGGCCGAGGTCACGCCGACCCACACGCCCGCGGCGACAGAGAGAAGCGCGAGGAAGACCACGATCGCGCCGCACATCCGTGAGTGCCGTCGCATGGTCCGATTCTGGGAGCGCCCCACGGGTTCGTCAACGACCCTGCGCGAGATTCCGTGCCAGCACGGAGGCGGAGCACGTTAAGAGGGGTGCTTACACTGCGGATCCCGGAGGTGCCCAACCGTAGCGTCGCTCCATAGGACAGAATCAATCCTGGAAGGAGCCCACGATGGCCGCTCGGACCGTCACCGCTTTGAGTTCATTGGCTGTCGTCGCGATCGCGTGCGCAGGGTGCACCGCAGATCCGTCCGCGACGGCCACCCCGCCCGAACCCGTCACGCTTTCCGTCGGAACCGACGACGCGCCGGGCGTGCCGGCCGCCGAACAGATCAGCGCGCTCGCGAAGGAAGTGCAGAGGTCAGGCGAAATCCTGCTCGAGCCGGTGTGGCACGCGGCAGGAGACGCTGCCGATTGGGACCAGGCGATCGCCGAGATGGTCGTGGACGGCGAGCTCGATCTCGCCGTCGTTCCGTCCCGCGCCTGGGCAAGTCTCGGCGTGAGCACCCTGGATCCGCTGACGACACCGTTCCTCATTCAGAGTGATGAGGCACTGGACGCCGTGCTCTCGGACGAAAACCTCATGGCCCCGATGCTCGAGGGGCTGACCGACATCGGTGTGGTCGGCATCGCCGCGATGCCGGAAGGGCTGAGACGGCCCTTCGGCTACCACGGAGCGCTCCTCCAGCCGAGCGACTACGCAGGGGGGACTGTCCGGACGGCAACAGCAGAGGTGAATGGAGCGCTCTACCGAGCGCTCGGGGCCTCGGTGACGGATGACCCACCCGACTACGACAAACACCTCGGCACTGACTCGGCCTACCTACTCGGCCCGTATGGCACAGCCACGGGAAATGTCGTGTTCTACCCGAAGGTGAATGTCCTCGTCGCCAACTCGGACGCCTGGGCCGCGCTCAGCGAGGAAGCCCGTGCCGCGATCGCGGCCGCCGCTTCGGCTACACAGGACTGGGTCGGTGAGAACCAGCCGAAGGATTCGACCGCAGCGCAGACGTGGTGCGAAGGCGGGGGATCGATCGTGGCGGCGAGCGCAGAGCAGCTCGCGTCCCTCAAGCTGGCCGCACAGCCGGTGGTCGATATGATCGCCGCCGAAGGAGAGAACGCCGATGTGATCGCCGGGATCACGAGCGTCATCGAGAGAGTAGAGGCTCCCGACCCCGTAACCGCATGCGACGCCGTAGGCGCGGAATCGGAATCCGACGTGTCGATCGCGGGCACCTACCGCTATGAGATCACAGAGCAGGTCATCACGTCAGCGGGAGCTTCCGCCGAGGAGTGGTGCCCCGAGATCTGCGGTATATACACCTGGACGCTGGCCCCGGACGGCACGTGGCAGTTCCGTCACGATGCTTCGAACGGCAGAGTCGGGTCTGCCCATGGCACCTGGTCGTTCGACGAAGAGAAGCTGACTATCGAGGACCCCGGGTACCAGACCCGGGTGATGGTGGTCGAACCGGATGCGGACGGCAACCTGACAATGACGCCGTCCGGCGACTTCCCGGAGATCAGTGTTCTGGCGGAGACGACGACACCATGGATGAAGGTGGAATGAGCAGGTCGATGGTCGGCACGAGAACCGCCTGTCTGCTGGCGGTCCTCGTGCCGACCCTCGTGTTGGCCCCAGGATGCACCTCGGACGCCGTCTACGACGGGACCAAGGCGGGAAGCGCGCCGCTTGGCATCGTCAAGAGGCTGGCAGTGCCAGAGGCTGCGGGAAGCCCCACGGGGCGGCTCGCCAAGCTGATCGTCGAGGAGTTGGACGCCCGGAACGCGGCAGTGACGTTCGAGCCGGCATGGGACGATCGGGGGCCTGATCCGAGGCGCGAGGCAGACCTTGCAGCGTCCGTCGCCGATGGCTCCTTCGCGTTCGGACTGATCGCCGCCCGGGCATTCGATCGTTGGCCCGAGGCGTCGCTTCCCGCACTGTCGGCCCCTTTCCAACTGCACTCAATGGCACAGGCGACGGCGGTCGCCACCGATCCGGCCGTTTTGGACTACTTGATGCGGCTGGAAGGACTGGGACTCGTCGGGATCGCCGTCATCCCCGAAGAGATCCGCCACCCTGCCGCGTTGACGCCGCTCCTCGAACCGGAGCAGTTCCAGGGTCTTCGCATCCGGACCGCCCAGACCGACGTGACCTTCGAAGCAGATGTCCTCGCGGCGCTCGGCGCGACCGCAGTCGGCGACGCGCCACCAGGCTCTGTCCTCCTCGGCGTCGTCGATGCATCCGAGACGAGCTTCGGGTGGCTGCCGACCCTGCCCGGGGACCTCACGATCACCGGCGACCTCGATCTGTGGGTGAAGTTCGACGTTCTCGTCGCCGACCACGAGGCGTGGGACTCCCTGAGCGAAACCCAGCGACACGCGATCCAGGTCGCTGCGGCGCGCGTCGCGGCCGCACCCATTGACCCAGCGGACGCTGCGACTCGTGCCTGTCTGCTGGGCTACCGCTTAGCCGTCGCCGGCAGCGCAACACGACACGCGCTGGAAGGCAAGGCCGAGCCGCTCGTTCGCAGCCTTCTCGCCGACTCGGCGCACGCCCCCGTCGTGCAGGCGATGAAGGAGGCGGTCACGGAGCATCCTGCTCCCGAGTACGAGCCCCCCGCCGCCTGTCGTCCGCCGACCGGCGATTCCGCGCGACCCGACGACTGAACCCGGGGAGCTCGATCGACACGCGCGTTCCCCCGCCCGGTGGAGAGGTGACCTGGATGCGGGCTCCCACCTGCTGCGCGCGCTCAGAGATGCCTCGAAGGCCAGTCCCGCTGCGCGCTGCTCCCCGGCCTCGACCGTCATCCGCGATATCGATCACCCAGCGCCCCATCGTGCGGCGCCCACGGATCTCGATCAACGACGCACCCGAGTGCTTCACCGCGTTGAGGATCGCCTCTGAGCACATGTATCGCACCGCCTCCGCGAGGGCCGCCGGAAGGCTTCGTGGAAGGCCGCGAACTTTGACAGGGATCGGACTTCGCGACCCCAGCTCGATGATCTCCGACGCCAGCGGGGCATCGCCAGTCGGTGCGAGGAGGCCGGCGCGGAGCGAATCGATCTCGGCTGCGGACTCGGCGACTCGATGACGCATGCGCTCCGCACCGGCCGAAGGTGGGAGCGCGGCAAGTGCAGCACGCACATCCTCATAGAGAGGGTCGAGTTCCTCACCAAGGAGCCTCAGTATCCGCGCGCGCTCCTGAGTCTCGGCCGCGGCAAGTCGATCTCGCGACTCGATGAGTGCACGGAGACGACTGTTCGCCTCTCGCTCGAGTTCGGCGCCGGTCGTCGTGAGGCGATCCGCCGTCGTGAGCGCTTCCAAAAGCGCGGGGTCATCGATGTCCCTCAGTGCTCGCTGCAGCATCGCCCCACCTACCTCTCGTGTCGGGCGACGCCGTCTGAGGTCGAGCAGTACATCCGTCGGGTCCAGACTCGTCGGTCGACCCGCGAATATCGCCAAGGTGAGTGCGATCCCGGCCACCCCCGCTTCGTAGACGAGAAGCCCGGAGTAGACACCGCTCCCGCCCGGGGCGCCGGCCTGTATCGCGTGCGCACCGCTGACCCCCACCCCGAACGAGATGGAGACCATGAGCGGGAGGGATCCGCCGCGGCGAGTGACCGAACGAACCGCTCCGACAGCGATCAGCACAGCTGCGAACGCGATCGAGACGTCCGGCCTCCCTGCAATACCCGGCACCAGATTGAGCGCGTACGCGCTGACGACCGCAACAATCGCTCCTGCCCGTCTCGGTCGAACCAATGACCAGGCGAGCACGAGCTGGGCGATCGCACCGCGATGCCACAGGCTTGCGACCGGCAGAACACTTCCTGCGAACCAGAGACACCCGATGAGCACGCCGTAGGCCGTGGCGACTCTGAAGGATCGATAAGCCCAGCCGGCCGCGGCGAAGAACAGCCAGCCAACCAAGAAGTCGGGGAACCACGAGAAATACGAAGAGGCGGTCGCGCTCGCCAAGGTCGTCGGAAGGCCCACTGCGACGCCCACGACCGGAATACCGACGCTGATAGCCGTCGTCCTGGAGGACGCCCGAAAACCAGAGGCAACGGTCACGCAGGTATCTTCCCACTCGCACACACCGGGCGACAGCGACCACGGCCGGGTTAACGGGTGTCGGCATATGGTCCGGGCTGGCGCGGTACATCGAGGCGGGCAGTCGCTCGATGCGGACGAGCGCCTGGAGGCGGCTCACAAGCTTCGGCGCAGCGTCGACCGCGACACCGAGACGGATCGGGCCGAGATCGATGCTGCGCGGGATCAAGTCGTCGACCGTCTGTGGAGCAGGTCGTCAACGGCCGGCCGCACCTTGTCGACGGACCGGTGGCGCACGGCTCGTGCACTGATCCCCAGGGTCCCCCAAGGGTCCCCGAGCATCCCGAGGACCCTGATTCTGGGCAATGCTGGAGTGCATGGAGTGTGTCGAGCGCGAGCCGCCCGACTGGTTACTTGGGCTGTGCGGCGAAGAGTTCCTCCCCGCGCCAGGCCTGAGGGCCACGCGCCACGATCAAGGCCCCGACGTCACACGTGTGCCGTGGGCCGACCAGCTCGGCCAGAACTGCGGCGGCTTCTACACGTAGGCACCGACCCTGGGAAGGCGCGGGCACCGCCTGGATTCCAACGCGCGTAGGCTCGTCGGATGGCCTTCGATGCGAACCACGTGGACACCGGCATCGATGGAATCCGCCGCGAGATCCTCGTTTGGGATCAGTTCGGCGATGCGGCACCATCGCCCGCCGTCGCAGCTGGGGATGATGCCGCGTGAGCGTGCACCTCATCGGCGGCGGGGCGACCACGGGTGCGGATGCCCCCCTCTACGCGCCGTTCGTCGCCGAAGCGGCGCTGCGAGCGCGCCTCGAAGGCCGCACGCGGCCGCGCGTCGCCGTGATCTCACTGCACCCCGAGGCCGAGGAGAAGGCGGCGGCGCTTGGCGAGCTTCTGGCCGAGGCCGGATCGGGACCCGGAATCGAGGTACACCTGACCGCGGGGCGGCCCGGCGAGCCGATCGGGCTCGGCGCGATCGCCGATGTGGACGGCATCGCGGTGGGGGGCGGCGTCGTCGAGGACGTGCGCGCCGGGCTGGAGCCGGTGTTCGGCGAGTTGCGCCGGCTGGTTGCAGACGGTGTGCCCTATCTCGGCGTCTCGGCCGGCGCGATGATCGCGGCGGAGGGCTCGCTCGGAAGCGGCTCGCGCATCGGCGGCGTGGTCGTCTCACCTGAGGACCCGGGCGAAGCGGGCGACGAGCTGGAGATCGAGGCCGGCATTGGCCTCGTCGACGTGGCCATCGAGGTGCACGTGGCCGAGCGCGGCATGCTGTCCCGACTGGTCGCCGCCGTGGAGTCGGGGCTGGTCGCGGGCGGCCTCGGCGTCGACGAGCGCACGGCCCTGATCGTGGGCGATGGGGCGCTCAGGGTCGAGGGCAAGGGCAGCGTCTGGCGGGTGGTGCCGACCGAGGGCGGCGTGCTGGTCTCGACGATCGGCACTTGAGGGTGTCCGCGGCCGGATCTCTAGCGTTGGTACGGGCGCCGTTCTATGTCGGGCTTCTTGTGCCCGGTACTAGTCGAGGGTGATGTCGACGTAGAGTGCGGCGTGGTCGGATGCGGCCTCATGGTCGGCTTCGATGGTTTCGAAGTGGGGGAAGAGAGTGCCGTTGACGCCGCCCCACACGCCCTTGCGGAAGATGCCGGCGCCGGTGGCCCGGGCAAGCAGACTGGGTGAGAGCAGCAGATAGTCGATCTTGCTGGACTTGGTGCCGTTGCCGAACGTGCCGGGCCGGTCCTCGTCCGGATCGCCATCGTCGAACGGTCGCACGGACGCGATGTCGGTCAGGTCGGTGTCCGCGAGCAGCGGCTGCAGTGCTTCGCTATCGGGCGTGTCGTTGAGGTCCCCGAGGACGACGACATGGTCGACGCCCGCGGCGCGCAGATCGTCGTAGATGTCGGCCACCTGTTTCGCCTGTCGCTTGCGCCTTGCGATGCTCGCGGGATCATTGCCGCCGAACTTGCTCTTGAAGTGGTTGACGAGCACGACAAGCCGCTGCCCGGCCAGCGCGGACCCGGCCGGGAAGGTGAACCAGTATTCCGGGCAATCCCGGCTGAACACTCGATCACCGAACGGGCCGTCGGTGGTGTGCGACCGCATCACACCGAGCGGGTAGGCGCCGGCCGAGAGGATGCCGACATCGATGCCACGAGGATCGTTCCCGTCGATCAGCATGACGTTCGGGTAGAGCGGTTCTGACTCGACCGGATGCAACAAGAGCGAGTCGGTGAACCGCGCGAGGGTGATGCGGTCTTCAGCCTCGATGATTCCCACGATGTCCGCCCCCACCTCGCGGATGACACGGGCTGTATTGCTGATCGCCTTCTCCTCGATGCGGTCTGTGATCAGGTCCACCCAACCGGTCCAAGCGCCCCGCCCGCTCGCGACCACGGTGACCTCAGACCCGTCTGGATCGTTCTGGGGCCGTCGGAGCAGCCGCCCTCGGATGCGTCGGAGGATCGCGAACGTTGACCTTCGGGTCACGTCGCCGTCGTCACGGAGCAGCTTCAGCTCTTTCAGCAGCACCAGGATCTCGGCCTTCACATCGGGCGTGTATACCTCTCGCTCGAAGAGCTCGTTCACACGCGCATGGGCCCGCAACACCTTTCCGGCGACGTCCTCGGGCTGATTCATCGCGCGTGGCCGGGAGAACAGATTCTCCACGTTGTACGATGCAATCCGGATGCTCTGCTGCACCATGACTACCTCCTCGAATCCCCGTGCACCGACAGGTAGGGCAAGAGTGCCCTCCTCGTAGAAGAACGCAATCTGGCCAAGCTGATACACCTCCCCGGGGACGGCGCGGCGCCGACCACTTGATTCGCGGAGTGATCGGGTGGACCATCAAGGGGACGAGTCGGAATACCACGGGGCCAATCGAGCCTCCCGAGACTCGCAGGAGGCTGAGCAGTGTACTCGGCGGAAGTGGCGGCAGTCGGTGCAGCCAACCTGGCTGCGTCCGCCATCCTCAGCAGGTCCGTGTCGGGGAGCGGTCCGACCGGATGCCGGCGCCCGAACCGGCAGGAGAGTCGCGTCGCGGTTCCTCGTCGCCGGCAACGTCTGTAGAACGGGGACACCACCCACCGGCTTGCGATTGCAGCACGAGGAATAGAAGAGGAGTAGATCGATGATGAGTTCTCCTGAAGCGATGAGCAGCGATACAAGCGCCGAACCGCCGCCCGATTTCGGTCGCCACAACATGTTCGCGTTCGGACGGGACACGGTATTCCTCTCCCACCTTCCGATGTTCATGCTGCCGCACGACGCGCAACTCCTGCTCGAGGTGACCTTGGAAAGGGACGGAAGCAGTCTCACCGAGGCCTGGTCGAGGGAGCGTGCGGACCACCCAGACGAGCACCTCTACACGGTGATGCCTGAGCTGTTCGCGCTGGCCACTCTGTACGCGACGGATCCGCCAGAGCGGGACTCCTTTCGTGCGAGATTTTTCCGCGGCCACCTCGAGCGGGGTGGCGTACCCATCCCGGAGCTGTCTGATGTGAACGTCCGCATCACCGACATTGTCTATGCCCGCAAATTCGACAAGCGTGGCAGGCCGGATGACCTCACATATCTGCTGGTCGGACGAAACCGCGAAATGTTCCTCGCTCACGTGATCAGCGAGCCTCCTGACTTCGACCAGATCCTGTCGGTCGAGCTGGCAGGTCCGCACCCGGACGATGAAGACCTGGAGGCCGGTATCCAGGTCGCGTTCATGGGTCGTGCCAACACGGCGGAGGCGAGACTGAGGACCGGGGAGAGGGCAACGGCCCGTGGGCACGTCACGGGCGCGCACCAGTTCCTCACCCTCGAGTTCGGCCAGATACGTGAGCTCTATTTCGAGGAAGGCGAGCTCGCGACATCGAGGGGGGCGTTCGAACCCACGCCGCTTGAAACCGAGGCCGGGTTCGGCGACTAGAAGCCGGGCCGAGATCCGCCAGTGAGTGCGGGAGACCCATCCGCTTGTGCGTCTCGGGCTGTCGCGGTTAGAGATCCCGCAGCGTGCGGCTCGATGGTCGACCTGCCAGCATGGATGTCGTGGGGGGATTCCAAGGACTCGATCGCGACGCCGTCTCGTTCTACGCCGAGGTCCGCGCCGCCAACACGAAGACGTGGTGGACGGCCAACAAGGCTCGCTACAACTCGGCCGTTCGCGAACCGTTCGAGGCGCTCGGTGCGGAACTGGAGCCCGAGTTCGGCGCGGTCAAGATCTTCCGCCCGTATCGCGACGTCCGCTTCAGCGCCGACAAGACGCCCTACAAGCTGCACATCGGCATGGTCACGCAGACCACCGTGAAGCACTATCTACAGCTGAGCGAGGACGGTCTGATGTTGGGTGGCGGGATGTATGAGCTGCCGCCCGCGGCGCTGGCGCGCTTCCGCGAAGCTGTCGACGATCCGCGCAGGGCCGAGGACCTGGACGAGCTGCTCGCGGAGCTCGGCAGCGCCGGCTTTGAGCTCCTCCGCGACGATGTACTCAAGACTGCGCCTCGCGGGTACCGCGCCGACCACCCGCGCCTGCCGCTGCTGCAGCTCAAACGGCTGGCGGTCGGCAGGCGAGAGCCTCCAGCCGATTGGATGTGGACGCCCGACGCGTACGACGTCATCGCTGACCACTGGCGCACTGTCTCGACGTGGTGCGACTGGCTCACCGAGACGCTCGCCGCCGAGCTGCTCGACGCCGCCCAACCGTCCGGGCGGGGACGCAGCGACCCGATGTGACAACCTCTTCTCGCGCGCGTCCTGGCAGGCTTTCCGCGACGCAGCCGTCGTGCATCCACGCCATCAGGAGTGACACGCGGATTGCGGCCCGGGATGCGCCGAAGGGAACCCTAGACCGGTGCTGGGCGATTCACGGCAATGCCCGCCCTCGACGGTGAGGGAAAGGCGTAGGGTCCGCGACCGCCAATCGGATGAGTCGCCACGTTGACGGCGAGCGCTGTGCCGAAGCTCGTTGCGGTATTGACATGGCGACCGGCAGAGGCTAATACGTACCCAGGGGTCATGCGCAGTGAGGTGGCTGCGGCTCCGTGTGCATCACCCGCGGGTCTCGCGACTGTCGTGACCCGCCAATAGAAGGAGACTGATCATGCAATCATCAACAACTGTTGCGCCGGCCCTGTTCGCGCTCCAACCAGTCACAGAGAGCGGCGAGTCAAATCCCAAAGTTGACGCTTACGAAGCGGACCTCGCGGCGCAGTTCGGTATCGAACTCGGCGATGTGCAACTCCGCACGGCCGGGACAACAACGAAGGACGGCGATAGCGGCGAAGACTAGAGGCGCCTGAGCCCTCGGCAGTTTCTCGCGCTCTATTCAGTGATGTCTGCATCGCCAGTACTCATCGTTACGGGCTCAAGCGACCTTCACGGGCGAGCAGTGCAGCGCGAGGTCGAGAAACGGGGGCAGCGTGCATACTTGCTGCCGTCCGATGAAATCTCGAACACGCGACTGACGAGCCTTCTTTCTGGAGACGCGCACTTCTGCATCGGTGACGAGCGAGTCGTTGTAGACGAGATATCAACCATTTGGTGGCGTCGGCCGTCCCTGGCGCAAACAGTTCTTCAAGAGCGCCACGGTGACGTGCAGGATGACTACATCAACTCCAACTCGAAGGTGACTCTGCGCTCGACGCTTGTCAACCATTTCAACGGCAGATGGATATCCGCGCCTGACGCTACCGAACGCGCATCAGACAAATTGTTCCAGCTCAGATGCGCATCGCAATGCGGTTTGCGTGTCCCGGACACTCTCATTTCCTGCGATCCAGTCGCCGTTCAGCGTTTCTACGACTTTCACGATCGGAACGTCATCGTCAAAGCGCCCCATAACACTGGTCGCAGATTTCTTGCCACTCGCGAGTTCCATGTTGAGGACGTCACGAACGAGCAACTAGCTGTCGTTCCGAGCATGTATCAGGAGCGTATTCCGGGAACACGTCATCTACGGGTGAATTGCTTCGGCACAGACATTCGCACCGCTTCCATAGATACAGAGGAGCTGGATTGGCGGCCGAACATCAACGTCCCGGTGACGCCTTACAACTTAGGACCTGATGTGCAGAAGCAGCTCCTGTTGCTGCTTGAAACGCTGGGCCTGGCAATGGGCATCATGGACCTCAAGATCACCCCGGACGGCGAACTGGTGTGGTTCGAGGTCAACCCACAAGGCCAATTTCTCTTCCTCGAGCCACTGACACACCAGGGACTCTTGGATCTGTTCACAACATTCCTCCTCAGCGAATGACGAGGCGTTACACGTAGAGCGACCAACGCTGATGGGGCCTCAACCACATTGATGAACCCTCGCACCCGAGGGGTGCACCGACCGGAGTGAATGCGGGGACGACTTTCGTACCCGTCGGGAGTGAGCGGCTCTATGGCCTCCTGGGTCAGGTTGCGCGTGAATGCCTCTTGTACACCGCTGTTTCGTGGGTAGTGACGGCCGGCGCGAGGGGCTGCCGCAGCCGGCAGTCGCGACGCCGCAAATCAGGCATGGTCAACCGCCCTTGGTAGCTGATTACCGATGCTCTGGGTCTACTCCTCGAGCGAAATGATCGCAATACCTCTTCGTGCGCTCATCTGTCTCGTCGCAGTCCTCGGGCGGGAGCGGTTTGGGCTGCTGGGTCCGAGCAGGCACCTTGGCACACAATATTGACAGGGCGTATCGCTCATGGAATGATCCGTCACGAGGCCGGACCCTGCTCGATTGGGGGATCGACGGAAAGCGAGTGTGCCTGACCTCATAGCACGTCGCTCGACTGTTTCTGATGCAGGTTCCAGGGCAGCCGAGCTCGCATCTCGTCGGCGAGAGGAACGGCTATGACCTGGCTCGAGTGGGAACGCCTTCGAGGCGTCATTGCCAGTGCGCAGTCGCCGGCGAGGAGCGTGCGCGGCCCGATGCCTGGGGAAAGCCCTCCTCGCTAGCTCGCCATCCACAAGGCAAGTGCGTCCCGGATTCTCGAGGGCTGTTCGGCGTCGCCCAAAAGGGATCAAGAACGCCTGCCTCTTCGGGGCACGAGGCCACTTTTGAACTGAGCACGGACGGACGCCCGGCTCACTGTTAGGTCAGCAAATTCCGTCAGAATCCGGAGGCACCACTAATGGCAAGCTACCCCGACTCCATCGCGCACCCCTCAGGAGCTCAGCTCGCTCTCGTTCCGGAGATGGTGCTCGTCAAGGTCGTCCCAGGACGGGCGGCGTCCACGAGCGACGTCCTCGACGAAGCGGGGCTTGTTCCCCTTCAGTCGGGTCCGACCGCAGATTCTTCTGCTCGGTCGGTTCCCGGCACGGACCTGCCTCATGCCGTCGTGAACGAAAGCGCGGATCTCCGCTTCGCCAGTGCTCGCGACGGCAGGAGTGTCGACCGCGATGTGGTCGCAGCGAGCTCCGGCGTGGAGTGGACCGCCCCTGTCTATCGCGCCGAGGTCCGCGGTCACGAGGAGATGCTGGCTCCCTTGGCCAACAGCCTCATCATTCCGTCGGCTGTCGCTGAGGATCAGAGCGCGAAGCCGGTGCTCGAAGAGTACGGCCTCGTCCGCAATGACGCCCGCAGCGCCCTGCTGGGCCCCTTCGACGTCTACGAGATCTCGTCCGAGAATCCTGCGGCCTACGACATCCGTGACGAGCTGTCCGCACGGCTCGGCGCGGAAGTCCGGCTGGAGTTCGTGCCCCTCGTCACACCAGTGGCGTTCCAGCCTGATGACCCCTTGTTCGCGCAACAGTGGGACATGGTGCAGATCGGCGCCGGTGGAGGAGGGACCACCGCGTGGGATGTGCAGCAGGGTTCAGCCACCATCACAGTGGCGGTTCTGGACGAGGGCGTGGATCTCGGCCACCCCGACCTCGTGGGCGCGTTCCTCAATAACGGCATCAACCTCGGCAGCATGTCGGGCACCGGCGCTCCGACAGGCAACCATGGGACGCCGTGTGCCGGCATCGCCAGCGCGCCTCTCAACAACTCCACCGGTACGGCCGGTGTGGGCGGAGGAGCATTGATCCTCCCCCTCGCCTTCCAGAATTGGACCGACGTAGAGGTGGCAGCAGGAATCCGGCACGCCACAGGTCAGGGCGCACGCGTGATCTCGATGAGCTTCGGCTGGGATCTCTGGGACCATGCGGTGATCGATCCCGCCATCACCGAGGCCCACGACGCCGGATTGGTCATGTGCGTCGCGACGCACAACCACAACACGGAGAACGGCGTGACGTATCCGGCGACCAACCCGCTCGTCATGGCCATCGGAGCCAGCGATCAAGCGGACAATCGAAAGTCCCCGTCGAGCCCCGACGGGGAAGGGTGGGGGTCCAACTGGGGGCCGGAGGTGTCCGTCGTGGCACCGGGAGTGCTGTGCCCGGCTCCGGATCGCTCTGGTTCCGATGGCTACACCGGCGACGACTACACCATGACGTTCAACGGCACATCAGCCGCCACGCCTCATGTGGCGGGTCTGGCGGCCCTGATTCTGTCCAGGAACCCCTCTCTCACCAACACCGAGGTGCGCGCCATCATCGAGACCACGGCTGCACGAGTCGGGACTGTTCCGTATGCCGAGACACCCGGCCACGCCAACGGCACCTGGAATGCTGAAATGGGACACGGGCGGATCGACGCCAATGCCGCGATCCTCGCCACTCCCGCCGTGGTGGCTCACGCCCAGGACAACGCCATCGCGCTGGTGCGTCAGACGCCGGGCTGGGGGACGATCCCGGTGGCATTCGCCCGCGGCGACGGGAACTGGGACATCACCAACGGTGCTGCCGCGACGTTCATCGGGTCCTGGGCGAACACTCCGGGTGTGCAGGTGGTGACCGGTGACTTCAACGGGAACGGTCTGACCGATATCGCGCTGGTGCGTCAGTTGGCGGGCTGGGGGACGATCCCGGTGGCGTTCGCGCGCGGCGACGGGAACTGGGACATCACGAACGGCGGTGCTCCGAACTTCATCGGTGCCTGGGCGAACACTCCGGGTGTGCGGGTGGTGACCGGTGACTTCAACGGGAACGGTCTGACCGATATCGCGCTGGTGCGTCAGCAGGCGGGCTGGGGGACGATCCCGGTGGCGTTCGCGCGCGGCGACGGGAACTGGGACATCACGAACGGCGGTGCTCCGA